>NZ_JBIQVZ010000010.1:0-102262 GCF_044335535.1 Mariniflexile sp. HMF6888
GGTTGGAATAATAAATGTATCTTTAAAGTGATTTGACTTTCGTCTGGTAATAAAATGTATTAACAAAAAGACGAAATCATTCTAAAGAAGCTTTTAGTTATCAATGCCTCCTGATACTGCTAGCTCAGTAGTGTCTGACTGATTTGAAACGGCAATTGGTTTCCTGCCTTCAATTCTAGCTTCTAATAAGCATTGTATGTTATTCCTTCCTTCTTTTTTACCGTTTTCGTCTGATAGATGAACCTCTATTCTCGTTATATAAGATTCATATCTATTCAATCCTTTAGCTATTTGAGAAGAAAAAAAATCTTGATTTCTTCCTTCCCCCGCTAATAGTTTTGTCTGTATTAAATTGAATTTTCATCGCCTATTTTTTAATTTATAATGGTATATCAAACAAGAGTTTCAGCTTTTTAATTATTAATTTCATAAAGCACGAAGTCAAAGTTGACTGTTATTTCGTCACCAACTTTTATGGTTCCAAGAAACATAACAGGTGGCTTCATTTTAAAATCTGTCATTTTTATTATTTTGGAAACTGTTAGTTGCAAATCACCATTAGGTAATTTTTTTCCATTTGCCGTTATAGAATCCAACTTACTCACACCGGCCATACTAAGAGTGCCTGTTGCTTCCATGCTTACAAAGTTGGAATCATCTATTTTTATCATTGCATTACTGAACGTATAAGTTATATAAGGATACTCATCGGACTTAAAGGTTTCGTAAGTTTTATTATCCATTTTTTTTCCTTTTTCACTTATAATACCCTCCACAGCAATTTTAATTTCAGCATTTTTTATTGATGCGAGCATATTGTCTTTTAATTGAAACAAACCTTTGCCTTCCATTATTGTAATCTTCGATTTCCAGCTGTGCAATGTGGAAGTTCCTTCGATTGTTGCCTTCACCGATTTCAGGGAAAAGTCAGCAGACACCAATGGTGCCGGCTTATCTACACTTGTTGCTTGAGGTTTATCGGTGGTTGTTGGTATTGGCTTAACAACAATTGGCTTAGGGTTATTAGTTGTTGTGAGCTTTGGTTTGTCAATAACAATTGGCTTAAGCTTATCACCTGTTGTAGTTATTGACTTTTCAATAACTGTTGATTCAGAATTACTTATATTTTTTTTTGATTCTGAGGTGTCCACTGAAATGGTATTCTCTATTTGAGCTTTTACTTTTTCTCCAGTAGTTACAGGTTTTTTGCATTGCACAAACGCAATTGACATTACAATACCTAATGCTGTAGGTAATAAGGAATGTTTCTTCATTATTTTTTTTTTAGATTGTTAAGCAACAGCCATTCCATTTTACGGTAACCTTAAAAAGGATTACTTAATTAGCTGATGTGGATAAGCTTTTTCTTTTCCTAAAACGCCTCTGTATTTATTTTTAGCGAATTATTGATTCGTTAATATCACTTTCATAGCCTTTTCTTTGGCAGCATTACCAAATACTTCATAGGCTTTTATAATATCGTTCAACTTAAAGTGATGTGTGATTAATTTCTCTGGTTGGATTTTACCTGATTCTACAGTCTTTAATAGCATTGGGGTTGTGTTGGTATTAACAAGCCCCATGGTAATTGTTATATTACGAATCCATAAATCCTGAATTTGTAGATCAACACTTTTTCCGTGTACACCAATGTTGGCGATATGACCTCCAGGACGTACAATTTGCTGACAAATATTAAAAGTAGCTGGAGCACCAACGGCTTCGATAGCCACATCGACTCCATCACCTGTTTCAGACATTATTTTTTTAATAGCATCATTTGTACCTGAATTTATAATATCTGTAGCTCCCCATTTTTTAGCAAGTTCAAGACGATTTTGATCCAAATCAATCATATAGATTTTTGCAGGAGAGTAAAATTGTGCGGTAAGTAAGGTAGACATCCCAATTGGTCCAGCACCGATAATGGCAATAGTATCCCCCGGTTTCACACAACCATTAATCACACCCATCTCATGACCAGTTGGCAGAATATCACTAAGCATTACCAAAGCTTCATCATCCATTCCTTTTGGAGCCATATAAAGACTATTATCTGCATACGGAATACGCACATACTCTGCCTGAGTACCATTAATTAAGTTACCTAGTATCCAACCGCCGTCTTTACAATGACCATACATTTGCTTTTTGCAGTACTCACATGTTCCACATGCAGTAATACATGAAATAATTACACGGTCACCTTTCTTGAAATTATTTACCCCTGTACCGACTTCTTCAATCACTGCAATACCTTCATGACCAAGTGTGGTACCTGATTTTACAGAAGGTGTTTTACCATGTAAAATACCTAAATCTGTTCCGCAAATTGTGGTCTTCACAATTTTCACAATAGCGTCAGTTGGTTTTTTAATTATTGGCTTTGGCACATCTTTATATTCTATCTTACCTGGTCCATTATAAACAAGACCTTTCATAGTTGTTTTACTTTCGGCTGAAGCACCATTTGACTGTTTTTTTTTAATGGGGGCTATTGTATTTGACATCTTTTAACTAAATATTTAGACGTAAAAGTGGTTCATTTAACTCCAAAAAGCGTTACACATTCAGTTTTAAAGTTTATATATATCACTTATTAATATTATGCATCCTGCTTATTTAATCTAAAGAATTCCTCGACTCTCTGCGTCGGGGTTAAGTGGAAAGTTTGAAAACCTTAGGTTTTCATCAATTAAAAGATAATTTTCCGCTTGATACCTCGATGGCTCTGCCTCGTAGTTCATTTTAAAACAATTACTTTAAACCTGTAACATTTGTAACTTAGGAATATAGTTATGTAATATTTAAATTAAAATAAGTAAGCATCTTTGTATCAGTACAATTAAGTGCTGTTTAAAATTATATGATTATGGAGTCTAAGAACAAATTAGAAGGAAAAACAACAAGTCTTTTTTTTAAATTAAGTGGTGATTGGAACAAACAATCTAGCGCGCTTAGAACAAAATATCCAATGCTTACAAGCGAAGATGTGAAGTTTGAAAATGGAAAAGAAACGGATTTATTTAAGAGATTAGAAAATAGATTAGGGAAAAGCCGTGATGAAGTAATTAATATTTTAAAAACAAATGAAAAAGCTTGTTGTTAATCTAAAAGTTAATGATTAAAATGTAAAAAAGAGCAGCTATTTAACTAACTGTTCTTTTTTCCATGAATAAAATCAGTGATTAATATAAATCTGCTTAAAAAATATCTAAGTAAATAGCTTTATAGGTAATTATATTTGTAATGCTATTAATCAATTACATAGCCAAATGGTTTTATTTGGTAACATAGAGGTCGTCTAAAAAAAAAACTTAATGAGATTATTTATATTTTAAAAACTAATCAAAAAACTTGTTTCTAATACAAGCTTCTTACATAAAATCCATATAAAATTAAAAGAGCAGTTTTAAAAAGCTGCTCTTTTTTTTTTTTTTTTTTTTTTTGTTTGTTCAAATAGCTAAAAAACAGTGATTTATGTAAATATATTAAATTAAGATGTAACTAGAATATTAATTAATTAACCATTTTTGTTAATAGATATTAATTGGTTAGTTAGTTAAGGAAGGCTAATTGAATAGTCTCTTTTGGCAATAGAAAGCAGACTTACTAGTCTGCTTTCTTAGTGTATACCAATAGTATAATTGAATGAGAGATGTGTACTTGCTACATGTTTAGTATCAGTATAAAAGACGAAATAATTTGTATTATGATTGTTGGAAACAATCTGGAGGCAGCAGGACAACTGAAAGCCAAAAACCACTTGGAAATAAAATGTTAAGGCAAAACTCATTTTAATCAAAAGTAAATGAAAAAACCATGATGCACTATAACAACTATTATTTTTCGGTAAATTACATAACATTGGGATTCATATTAATAGTATTTATCTTAATTTTTGTAAAACTATACAAAAATCTAAATCCTAAATTAAAGAAAAGCACACCTCTAGGCAATTTAGTAAACCGGTATGCTATCAGACAGAATAATAAGGGGGACTATCAGGAAAAGAAGAGGGATGGTATTGGAAGCTAGGCAATTATTTGTTAAAAAGACTTTATTTTAGAAATAGGCTTTAAGTTTTGATATAACTGTAAACGTCATTTTTATAAAAAAACAAAGTAATTTTTTATTATGAGAAGTAAAGAGCGTTTAAATACAAATTTGTTGATGACTATCCTATGGCAATTTTTGCGGATAAGATTGAGATGAAAAAACACTTTGAAAATGTGCTGCAATTTGATAAAGAACGGCAGTCGGCTATACTTCAGAGTATTGGAGATGCGGTAATTGCAACAAATATGGATGGAAACATCATACTAATGAATCCGATAGCAGAACATCTTACTGGATGGAAGGTTGAAGAAGCCGAGAACAAACCAATAACAGAGGTATTTCATATTATCAATAAACATACGAGGGAAGAAAGCGATAGTCCTATTGAATTAGTTTTAAAATCGGGAAAATCATTAAAATTAGACGTAGATACTATACTGATTTCTCACCTTGATAAAAAGGAATATTATATTAACGACAGTTGTGCGCCAATTCTCGACACAAAAGGGCATATAATGGGAGTTGTGCTCGTGTTTAGAGACATAACCAAGGAAAAGGAGGAGGAGGCTCATAAAGAAAAAATCACAGATGATTTACTTTAGCGAAATAAAGATCACGAACACTTTGACAGCATTATATCTTATGACCTAAGATCACCTGTTTCTAACATTATTAGTTTGGTATCATTGGCAAATGATAAAGACTTAAAAGAAGACGAAAGAGAATATGTCATGAATTCACTTACTACTTCTGCTGAAAGATTAAATGAGGTGATTGTTGATTTGAATGTTATTTTAAGTACTGGAAAACAATTAAACGAAAAAAAGAAGTTGGTTCATTTTTCAAAAGTTGTTAGTGATATTCAAGATAGCATCCGAAACATTCTTGAAAAAGAACAGGTGAATTTTAAAATTGATTTTAAGCGAGTAGACGAAATACTCACAATTAAAAGTTACATATATAGCATTTTTTATAACCTAATTTCAAACAGTATTAAATATAGAAGACCTAATGAATCACTGGAGATTGCAATTGAAAGCTACATAGTTGAAAAAAAAATCATTCTTACATTTCAAGACAACGGTCTGGGAATTGACCTAAAAAAAAATGGAGATAGTTTATTCGGATTATACAAACGCTTTCATAAGGACAAAGCTGAAGGAAAAGGAATGGGACTGTATATGGTAAAAGTGCAAGTAGAAAAATTAGATGGAAAAATAAGTGTGAAAAGCGAATTAAACCAAGGGACAAAATTCACAATAGTGTTAATTCCATAATTCAGCCTAAGGAAAAGAAAAATAGGAAGCATAAAACATATATTAACTTTTAAAATAAAAAATATTGATAATTCAATTAAACACCGATAAAAATATAGCTGGAGACGAAAGACTTGAAAGCTATTTGGGCACATTAATAAAAGAGGAATTATCGAATTTTAGCGATAATATAACAAGAATTGAAGTTCATCTGTCAGACGAAAATAGTCAGAAAAAGGGAGAGAATGACAAACGTTGTATGCTCGAAGCGAGAATTGAAAACAGACAACCTATTGCTGTAACTAGCCATGCTAATACTGTAGAAATAGCAGTGAATGAAGCTCTTGAAAAACTAAAGGCTTCATTAGAAACCATAGAAGGGCGTTTAAAAAAATATTAAACTTAATATAAAAGTTGCGGTTAGCTTTTTATCTTAGATAAAAAGCTAGTCTAAAAAATTTAAAACATGAATAAAGTAATCATTCTGAATAAACGCCCAAAAGGAAAACCGATACCTAGCGATTTTAAAATTACCAGCGAAGAAGGGCCTACTCCAAAAGACGGTGAAATTTTATTAAAAACAGTCTATGTCTCAGTTGATCCATATTTGCGAGGCAGGATGAATGACGCTAAATCCTATGTTCCTCCGTTCGAATTAAATAAACCCATACAATCGGGTATTATTGCCGAGGTGATGGAAAGCAAACAAGCCGATTTTAAAAAAGGGGATTTTGTTTCTGGTAATTTAGAATGGAAGGAATATCAAACCTCTAGCGGAAAAGGTTTGCATAAGGTAAATCAAAATGAAGCTAAATTATCAAGTTATTTAGGGATTTTAGGAATGACTGGGCTTACCGCTTATTTAGGTTTAACGGAAATAGGATTGCCGAAAAAAGGCGAAACACTAGTTGTGTCCGGTGCGGGCGGAGCTGTTGGGACAGTCGTGGGTCAGATTGGCAAATTGCTAGGTTGTAAAGTGGTTGGACTTACTGGTTCAGATGAAAAAGTAGACCTATTGAAATCAAAGTTCAAATTTGATTATGCCATAAATTATAAAACAACCTCAAACTTAAAAGAAGCCGTTAAAAATGCTTGTCCTAAAGGAGTAGATATTTATTTTGACAATGTAGGTGGGGAGATTTCAGACGCTGTTTTAGCTAACATCAATAAGTATGCACGATTGCCAGTTTGTGGCGCCATATCACTCTACAATAAAACGGAGGTTCCGGTTGGTCCTAGATTGCAGCCTATAATCCTCACTAAAAGTGCTGCCATGCGCGGGTTCATCATAGGTGATTTAGTAGATAAATTTCCTGCTGCCACCAAACAACTAACAGCTTGGTTGAAAGCCGATAAACTAACGTTTAGTGAAACTATTGTTGAAGGGTTCGACAATATTCCGCAGGCGTTTATTGATTTGTTTGAGGGAAAAAACAAAGGAAAAATGATTGTGAAAATTTAATAAAAGAAAAAAATAACTATAATGAAAATATTAATTGTACTGACATCTCACAGTGAATTGGGGGATACGGGAGAAAAAACCGGTTTTTGGATTGACGAATTTGCAACCCCTTATTATGTTTTGGCAGATGGTGGAGCAGCAATCACCATTGCTTCACCAAAAGGAGGTCAGCCACCGGTTGATCCCAAAAGCGAAGTAAAAGATGCTCAAACAAGTTCAACAAAAAGATTTTACAAGGACAATATCTTAATTGATAAAGTGGCACATTCACTGAAACTTAGCGAAGTAAATGAAACGGATTATGACGCTGTTTTTTATCCTGGAGGGCATGGCCCATTATGGGATTTGGTTACTGATAAAACCTCTATCAAATTAATAGAAGCCTTTTACAATCATCAAAAACCGATTGCTTTTGTGTGTCATGCGCCCGCGACATTGGTTAATGTTAAATCGATTGACGGTGAATCTATGGTGAAGGGCAAACATCTGACAGGCTTTTCAAATACGGAAGAAGAGGCTGTTAAATTAACTAAAGTAGTACCTTTTTTACTGGAAGATGAACTCACAAAACATGGGGCTCATTACTCCAAAGGAAGTGATTGGGCATCTTACACTAAACAAGACGGCTTTCTAATTACAGGTCAAAATCCAGGCTCTTCCGAGGAGGTAGCCAAGTTACTTTTAAAGACACTTAAAGGGGAAAAAGAGAATGTTCGATAATAACTTTAAAAACTATTGAAAATGAAAAGATTACTAATTATTTCAATGCTTATATCTATTGGAATATTACTGTTTACAGCATGTGAGACAAAACAACCTAATATGCACAATAGCGAATGGCATTGGGGAATGGGAATGGGCTGGGGAATGTGGTTTATACCAATACTCATTATAGCAGCAATCCTCTATTTTGTAAGATTTAGAAGAAGAAAATGAAAGACAAAATCAGAGTAGTAATTGTGACTTGAAGCAGAGGAATGGTAGTTATAAATTACCCCACTAGAACACAAGTCAAAAGCTAAAGATGGACATGATGCACTTTGCTGATGGATATTCATCATTGTTGTGGTAATTGTTTTAGCAGGATTGTTTTTCAGATCACGCAGAAGAAGAAGAAGAAGAAGAAGAAGATCAATAGGAAGAAAGTACGCGTTAAGTCAGAAAATTTAATTTAAAAACAAACGAGTTATGTCCAAAAATGTATCCGATCATATAGTAGAAATGCTTGTAGAAGCTGGGGTTAAGAGAATTTATGCTATAACCGGTGATAGTCTAAATCCAGTAAATGATGCAGTAAGAAGAGATGGTAGACTTCAATGGATACATGTAAGGCACGAGGAAGCAGGAGCTTATGCGGCTTCTATGGAGGCAGAACTGAATGGTATTGGTTGTTGTATGGGGAGTAGTGGTCCAGGGCATATTCATTTGATCAATGGATTATACGATGCCAACAGAGCTGAAAATCCTGTCATTGCTATTGCTTCAACTATTCATACTGAAAAAATGGGACTGGACAACTTTCAAGAGACAAGACCTGAATCCTTATTTCAAGATTGCTCAAAATATGTATTTTTAGCGAATACACCCAAACAAGCTATAAACGGACTACAAACCGCGATTCAACATGCTATTGGTAAAAAAGGGGTGGCTATTTTAGGACTTCCAGGTGATGTGGCAGCAGCCAATTTGGAATCTGTACATACTTCCAATAAAAATTTCTATACACAACCTAGAATAATTCCAAGCCCTGAACACCTTAAGGAACTGGCAAGTATCATCAATGACCACGAAAAGCTGGTATTGTTTTGCGGGCATGGATGTCGTTATGCAATAGATGAAGTCATGCAATTGGCACAAACACTTAATTCGCCTTTGGGATATAGTTTTAGAGGAAAAATATTTTTTGAACGCAAAGAAAATCCTTATGCCGTTGGGTTGAATGGGCTTTTAGGCAATAAATCCGGATTTGAAGCTATGCATCAAGCAGATGTCCTATTGATGTTGGGTACAGATTTTCCTTATAGTGAGTTCCTTCCCGAAAAATGCAAGATTGTTCAAATAGATACGAAACCCGAAAAATTAGGGCGTAGAGCTAAGGTAGACTTTGGATACTGTGGTGATATTAAATCAACGCTGCAAGAGCTTATGCCCATGGTTGAAACAAAAACTTCTACCGATTTCCTTGACAAAATGCGTTCACTACACCAAGAAATTGAAGCTACATACAATAGTTATGTTGAAGAAAAAGCATCTGAAAAACATATTCACCCAGAATATGTTGCCTATATGGTTGATAAATTAGCAGAGGACGATGCCATATTTACTGTAGATACAGGGATGAGTGCCGTATGGGCTGCGCGCTACCTAAAAGCAGGTAGAAATCGCTATCTGACTGGTTCGTTCAATCATGGATCTATGGCTAATGCCATGCCGATGGCCATTGGAGCTGGATTATCACATCCCAACCGACAAGTAATTGCTTTTTGCGGAGATGGTGGTATTTCAATGCTTTTAGGCGATTTAATGACTATTAGCCAATATCAAATTCCTGTAAAAATTATCATTTTTAATAATCGTTCTTTAGGAATGGTAAAACTTGAAATGCGAGTAGAAGGCTATATGGATTGGCAAACCGATATGGTAAATCCTGATTTTGTAAAATTGGCTGAATCCATGAACATTGCAGCATGGGAAGCTAAGAAATCCAATGAAGTTGAAACGGCTCTTTCAAACGGATTCAAACATAATGGTCCAGCGATTATCAACATTTTTACAGATTCCAATGCACTGGCAATGCCACCTTCCCTAAATTTTGACCAAGTAAAAGGTTTTGCACAATCCATGGCAAAATTGATGGTGAATGGAAAATTTGCAGAAATAGTTGATACGACCAAGAGTGAACTAAAATACTTGCGAGAATTAATATAAGGTATTATTGAAGAAGTAATAAAAATAAGATGGAAAAACATATTGTAAAAATAGAATCAATTGACAAGGTCACTCATGATGTCTTGAAAATTGTTACTGAAAAACCTAAAAAATACGCTTTTTCCCCTGGTCAAGCCACAGAGATTTCCATTAATAAATATGCTTGGAGGGATAAAAAAAAGCCGTTTACCTTCACTTGTCTACCTGTTGATAACTACCTCGAGTTTACTATAAAAACATATCCATCGCATAAAGGTGTGACAAATGAATTACTCTATCTAAAAAAAAGCGATGATTTAATTTTACATGAGGTGTTTGGCGCAATCAGCTACAAAGGTGAAGGTACGTTTATAGCTGGTGGTGCAGGAGTTACTCCATTCATCTCCATTTTCAGGCATCTCGAATCGGAAAATAAAATAGGAAATAACAAACTCATTTTTGCCAACAAAGCAAAGAATGACATTATACTCGAAGATGAATTCCAAAAATTATTAGGCAGTAATTTTATCAATATTTTGTCGGATGAAAAAGTGGATGGTTATGCGAATGGTCAAATTACAAAAGATTTCATTCAAGCAAACTGTGGCGGCACAAATAAACTGTTTTATCTCTGCGGTCCTCCGCCAATGATGGAAGCAATCGAAAAGCAATTGGCCGATTTGCATGTAGATGAAAAATCAATCGTCAAAGAAGCATTTTAGATTAATTCATTAAATAAAAATCACATGAACACGAATAGACTTTCAAAAACTATGGCAGCAGCATTGAATGCACAAATTACAAAAGAAGCACATGCTTCGCAAATATATTTGTCGTATGCTGCTTGGGCTGACGGACAAGGATTCGCAGGTATAGCAAGTTTTCTTTTCAGACATGCACACGAGGAACGAAACCACATGATGAAAATATTAGAATACATTTTAAAAAGAGGTGCGGAAGTAGAAGTGACAGCTATTCCAGCTCCCCCCGCGAGTCCGGTAAGTATAAACAACTGTTTTGAAAAAATCTTAGAGCACGAAGTAGATAATACAAATGCGGTTTACAAACTGGTAAAAATGAGCCATGCAGAAGAAGATTGGGCAACATGGAATTTTATGCAATGGTTTGTTATGGAACAAGTGGAGGAAGAAACGCTTGTGATGAACTTATTGGATAAAATGAAAATAGCAGGAGGCGAAAAAATGAGTAGCGATGCTTTATATTCATTTGACAAAGATATGGAAAAAGCATCCAATGAAGTGAGACCCGCACAAGAAGTAACAACCGAGACCCCGTAAATTTTAAGTGACCTATTTTTTGATTACCATTTTTTCTATTATGAGAATTATATAACTATTACCAATACTTGTGTAATACGATTAATTGATGTTGGACCTACCTTGCTTCAAGGAACCTTAAAGTCATTCATTAAATTCTGTCTTACCCATTAGGGTTATGAAATTCAAGTATGTTTTTGGCAAAGCTTCCAAAATAGTAAAGGAAAGTCCTTTACTAAAATACAAACAAAATTTTCACAAATGTCTATTCAAACAGTTAACCCAAATACCAATAAAACAGTAAAATCATTTGAAGAAATGACAGAGAAGTCTGTTGATGCCAAGGTAGCTAAAGCACAAGTAGCCTATACTGATTGGAAAGAGACTAGCTACCAACATCGAGCTGATTTACTGCATAAAGTAGCTACCCTTATGCGAGTTAAAAAAACAGCACTAGCAAAAACCATTACATTAGAGATGGGTAAACTCCTTGCCCAGGCAGAAGGAGAAATCGATTTAAGTGCCGATATCCTTGATTACTATGCCAATCATGGAGCATGGTTTCTTTCCGATAAAATACTTGACCCAGAATATGGAAGTGCCATTATTCGAAACAGTCCTATTGGCGTATTGTTAGGTGTGATGCCATGGAACTTCCCTTTCTATCAAGTAGCTCGATTTGCTGCGCCTAACATTATGGTTGGTAATACTATTTTACTTAAACATGCCTCAATCGTGCCACAATGTGCAGCTGCTATTGAAGAACTCTTTGAAGAAGCAGAAGCGCCAAAAGGATTGTATACCAATCTATTTATTTCTGGCAAACATGCATCAGCTTTGGTTGCTGATAAAAGAATAAAAGGTGTTTCCTTAACAGGAAGTGATGAAGCAGGTGCAAGTATTGCTACCGAAGCTGGGAAACATTTGAAAAAAGTGGTGCTCGAGCTAGGTGGTAACGATGTGTTTATTATTCTGGAAGATGCCAATATGGAAAAAACGGTAGAATGGGCCGTTGTTGGCAGAATGAATAATAATGGTCAATGTTGTGTCGCCTCAAAAAGGTTTATCGCAGTGGAAGCCATTGCCGATGAGTTCATTCAAAAATTTAAGGATAAGTTATCTAAAATGAAAGTGGGTGATCCGATGGATCCCGCTACAGATTTGGGACCTTTAAGCAGTGAAGCTGCAGCCGTTCATTTAGCCGATCAGGTGAAACGTTCAATTGACGAAGGAGCAAAAGTTCTATTGGGTGGTAAACGAGCAGATCGTGAAGGAGCCTTTATGGAACCTACCATACTCACCAATCTGAAACCTGGTATTGCTGCCTATCATGAAGAATTATTTGGCCCAGTGGCATCCTTTTATGTGGTGAAAGACGAGCAGGCTGCCATAGATCTTGCTAATGATTCTGATTTTGGTTTAGGTGGATCCATATTTACAGAAGACATCGAACGTGGTAAAAAAATGGCTGATCAGATTGATACCGGCATGGTCTTTATCAATCACCCTACCTGGACACAAGCTGACCTTCCTTTTGGTGGAACAAAGCGTTCGGGCTTTGGTAGTGAACTATCTGAGTTGGGGATTATGGAGTTTGTGAATAAGAAACTGATACGCATAAGTGGTCTTAATGATCCGTTTTAACAAGCAGTTGTATAAAGCAATAGCTCATAAATTAAAAATTAACAAGGATTGTTAGATGGCATGCTACCACTATTAAAAACTTAAACAAAATAAAATGAAAAAAATACTGATTATTTCAATGCTTATGGCTAGTGTTATATTCTTAATCACGGCCTGCGAAACCAGACAACCTGTAAATCAATTACTAAAAAATGATGCGCAGCGTTCAGAAATTATTAGCTCATTTGTACATCACCAACCTTATAGAATGGAAATGATGAATGCCATGATGCAAAATGACAGTTGCAGGAACATCATGGGGCAACAAATGATGGAAATGCCCGAAATGATGGGGATGATGATGAAAGAACCGACAAGAATGAAGGTTACAATGGATTATATGGTTAATATGGCGGCTAAAGATACCCTCATGTTTAATTCAATGATTCAAATGATGAAAGATAATCCGGAAATGTGGAACAAGGTCATGAAAATGAATACATCTAAAACCAACTAACATGATGCACGAGAGCAATTGGCATTGGGGAATGGGAATGGGCTGGGGAGTGTGGTTTATACCCATTCTTATTATACTAGTAATCTTGTATTTTGTAAGGTTTAGGAGGAGAAAGTGAAAGGCAAAATTGGAGTAGTAATTATGACCGGAAGCAGTGGAATGATTGGCTTGACCTTAATTCATAATCGAGCTGCCTACTAAAAAAGGCGAATTTATAAAAGGACAATGATACAGGACATACAAGAGCAAGTGGCGGAACCAGTACAAACGGTAGTACAAAAGTTAGAAAGTTGGCTTGATACCTTCATCAGCATGCTTCCCAATATGGCAGTAACCTTGTTGTCTAGTTATTCTAGTTATTGTAACACGTTATTTTTTAATTATTCTTTTGTTTATTAATCTTTTATCTGTGATTAATTGTAGAAAGTATACACCAGTATTTAGATTGCTAAAATCAATTTTATTATCTTTTGTTTCTATAATTAACTGCCCTAAATTATTATAAATTTTAGTAAATTTTAAATTTTTAATAGTCTCTAAATAAAGGAAATCTTGAACAGGATTTGGATAAATTATTGAATTTTCTGAAAAATAATTTGTGTCCGATAAAGAAGAATCATTAATTAGTAAGTTATCAAACCCAAAAATAGAGCCTGAAGAAGTCACTGTAAAAGACGTTACATCAGTCCAATTTAAATTAACCGAAGCGACACCATTAACTAAAGAAGCCACAACAATAGGATTAGTTCCTCCTGAAGGTGTGAAGGTGTAATCAATATCCGCGCCAGTTGTTTCTAAAGCTAATATTGAATTGATAATTACAGTTTCACTAAAATTAAAAATAACTGTTGAAATAAGGGTTCTAGGTGGGGTATTGGAACTTACGATAACATTATTAGAAGCCCCCCCGAAACCTGAGGCATCTATAACTCTAGAATCATTAGACTCCACCATAGTAACAGTGGTGGTAATTCCATTAATAGTTTCTGTAATCACTGAAACATCGGCTGTTTCCCATCCAAAATTTGTTACACCGTTAATTAGTAAGTCATCAAACCCAAAAATAGAGCCTGAAGAAGTCACTGTAAAAGACGTTACATCAGTCCAATTTAAATTAACCGAAGCGACACCATTAACTAAAGAAGCCACAACAATAGGATTAGTTCCTCCTGAAGGCGTGAAGGTGTAGTCAATATCAGCACCAACTCCTTCTAAAGCAACTATTGAATTAATATTTATAGGTTCACTAAAATTAAAAATAGCGGTTGAAATAGGAGTTCCAGGAGGTTTGATGGAACTTGTAGCAATATTGCCAGAGGACTCTCCAATATCTACAATTCCTGAATCACCTGATCCCACCATAGTAACAGTGGTAGTAATTCCGCTAATAGTTTCTGTAATCAATGAAACCTCGGCAGTTTCCCATCCAAAATTTGTTTGCGCAGTTACTGCACTTAAAATAAAAAAGGCAGAAAGAAGTGTAATTTTTTTAATCATGATTTTATTGTTTTTAGTTAATTTTATTATTTGTTACAACTGAATAAATGCCTGTTTTAATGGTGTTTACTTTTTTTGTAGGTGTGATAGTTTCTTGATTGGGTGGACAATCAATTCTAAGGTTTCTTAGATGTTTTCAAAATACCTTGTTACAAATGCATTTTTTTCATTATCTGTCATTTTATCTGCTATTTCAATGTCGATTTACTTCTTTAAAATGTAGGCCTTTATTTAGGTAATTATGAAGTTCTGTTTTGCCTTTGTAGGACCAAATAATAGCACATAATCATATTTCAAAATCTCATCTACTATTTCTTTGTAATAGGCTTCATGCATTTGTTGTCGTTTGTTATGCATCACTTTTTTACTTCTATTCAACGCTTCTTCTTTTGTGTTAGAAGTAAATTTTGAGGATATAAAATGATTGTTTTTCTTGGCATTTAAGTCTATTAAATTTGCGATTGAACGATCCATCCAGATGCCTAAGTTTTTATTTAGTTTCATTTTTTTTTTTGTTTTAATGATTTTGTATACGTCCTAATATGGTTTCCAACGAAAATTTTAGTTTGTCAATGGCTCCTAATAGGGTTAGTTCAATAGTGTTTGACTGTTTTGAAACTACAATTGGTTTTCTTCCTTTTAGTCTAGATTCCAATAAACATAGTATGTTGTGCTGTTCTTCTTTTTTCCATTTTCGGCAGACAAATGAACCTTCTAATCCTTTTTTGGATGTTTCTTTGATCGTATCAAGAAGTTCAAACTGCTCTGAACCTGTTTGGACATAATCTAATTGATACATAATTGGGGGATAGATATTGTGCCAAATACTGCTGTACTTAATTAGTTTCAAAAGAGCATCTATTGGTTTTTCAAATTTGGTCTTCAGTATATCTATATATCTTTCCAGACCTATTATAAACAAGACTTTTCATGATTATTTTATTTTCTGCAGAAGCATCTTTTGACTTGGTTTTTTTAATAAGATAATTGTACTACACATCTTTTTGTGTTTTTATTTGTAACTTAATAATAAGGATATAAATATGGTTCATTAAATATCAAAAAATGTTACACAAAACCTGTGAAGATTTACATAATTCACGTATTACGAATATTACACAGAATAATACCCAACTGATATATATCATTGGAATAACCAATTTCTAGAAATATTTTTATTAAAAATATAAGAAATCATGAAATTGTTTTGTTATATAGTAGCCATATGCCTTTTTATAAGTTGCTCTTCCACAAGAATGATAGATAGTTGGAAGAGTAGGGAATATACTAACTACCAGCCCAAAAAAGTGTTGATTGTGGGTATTACAGGCAATTTAACTGCTCGAAAAATTTTTGAGCAAAAACTCAAAGACAAGCTCTTCAACGAAGGCATTGATGCTGTTGAGAGTTCCATTGTTTTTGAAGAAGGCTTTATAGACTCAAAGCAAACCGAAGAACAAATAGACCTAGAAGTAGACCGACTTGTGGACGATGGATATGATTCTATATTGGTGTCTGCAGTAAAAGGAATAGACAATGAAATATCTTATTCGGGAAACAAATTCTTAACGGGGTATTATTGGCACCATTTTGGTCGTTATTATTATTTATATCAAAATGTGTATTTTGAACCTGATTATTACAATAATTATAAAGTTTATCATATAGAAGCTTCATTATATAATATTAAAACAAGCAATGGTAAATCCCTTGTATGGGTTGCTTCCTATAATGTTGTAGACCCAATTAATATCAATTCTACTGTTAACGATTATGTGAAAGCCATTGTTAAGTCATTAAAAAAAGAATCCCTTATTCCTAAAGAAAATAATTAATCATGTAAGGACTTGTTTATAGCTCTAAAGGTTTTGAAGGATCATGACCAAACATTGTTTTTAAGCAAAAATATTAGAGTTGGTTGTTGGTTTGTTGTTAGTTCTAGATTATGGGTTCAGGTTCTGGGTTCAGGGTTCAAGGTTTGGGTGAAAAGTTCATGTGGTCCTTTAAAAATATCTTTCTAACCATCCAGTTTTTCACGCTGAATGAGGTTTCACACGCATGTGGGATAGTTTTATGCCGTTGTTGTTTTTTACATTTTTTGGAGTATTTGTAGTTTTTGCAACTTTTTGGAGTATTTGGAGATTCTGGAGTTTTTTGTATAATTTGTAGTTTTTGCATTTTTAACATTAGGTTACTTTATGTACGAAGTATCCACGGAGTATCTACGGGAGATCTATGGGACTGGCATAACCGTAAATATTTTTTAAAAGGATATTTTTTCCAAAGGAATCAATAATTTGTAAATCATAGCGGATGTCTATTTTCGTACCTATAGGGGCATAATAATAGATAACCCATGCATCAGCTTCTTTAGTGCCAATACATCCGTTGGAATACGCTTTTCCAAGCGTTACAGGATTGGTAGTTGGATGTATCAATTGTCCATATCTAATTCCATTAATTTCGGTTTCCAAAAAAGGAATCTGTGGTAACTTGGTAATTTTTTGATCATCTCGTTTCGTTGTATAATAGCGACGCCCATCTACAGGGTTATAATAATCAGGGTTCCTTATATGGGAAACAATGAATCCTTTTCCTGTTTTTGTTTTTAAGTCCATTGTTCTTCCGGCCATTGCCAGGTATTTCTTTTCATTTCTCCCAACCCTAATCGGAAATTCGTATAGTTGTTTTGAATCTTCATAAATACGAAGTTTAAACTCTGGGATATTAATGTCAATCAAGGTATGGTTAAATGCAGTAATAAGTTTTTTAGCGTTAATAGAATCAGGTATTATAATCATAGCTCCTTTGGGAAGTACAATCATTTTTTTTTGATCATAGATAAAAGAATCCCGGTCTATCATTCGATAGTAGTCCGTATTTTGTAGTGTATCAATAATCCAAGGATTTGATCTTACCAAGAGATGTTCGGTTAACTTAAACGGGGTAATCGAATCGTATTTAATAACAAGAGAATCTATATATTTAAAATAGTTGCTAACGGTAATGTTTTTTTCAACCAAAATTGGTCTGGTTTTTAAATTTTGTTGAAAAATAGAGTTCGAAGCAAGATTTTTTTCCAATAAAAGGAAGCCGGTATTCTTTGGACAGTATAAGTTTAGCGACAGCATAACGAGAATAAGAACCAATAAGCTTTGCTTTAATTTTAAAGGTATTTTCATGATTCTTGTATTGTATTATGTTCTTGATTTCAGAAAATTTATGGAGAACTGTTAGCTTTACATTCATCACATTCCACTTTAATAAAGGTAATTTCCGTAGTGCTGTTTAAAAATGATAATTGTCACCTTTAACCCGCTTTTAAAGGAAAGATCTTATTCAATAATTGTTGGTTGACGAGTTCTTTATTGGTAGCATCATAGCCAATTTTAAAAATATCATCGAGATATTTTTTATCAAAAGTGCCATATTTACTTAATTGTTTGGGATATATGACCAAATCACATTTCTTGAATTTTTTAATGTCTTCTCTTACGGTTTTTAATTTAAAAACCCTTTCAACTACATTGTGGGAATGTTTTAAATCACTTATTGCTACGATATCAAAACCATTAACATATACTCCAATAATAACATCACAGGTATTCTTCAATAGGTCTACAGGGAAATTATTTAAAACACCACCATCCACATAGTATGAATCTTTGATATTAACAGGAGCGAATATGCCTGGAAAAGCTGCTGATGCCAATATGGGCTTTATTAATTCACCAGTGTTAAATATGACTAGTTCCCCGTTTAACACATTGGTAGCTGTAACAGACAATTGCTTTTTTAGAATCGAAAAATCATCTTCTTTGAGGTATAGTTTAAAGACATTATAGAACTTTTCAGCGTCGATAATTCCCGGTTTATTCACTGCATATTTTTTTAATTCGAAAATCTGTATGGTTTTAAAGAAGTTCAACATTTCTTTCCAATCATATCCATAAGCATACAAAGCACCAACAATAGCGCCTACGCTAGAGCCTGCTATGTGGGTAGGTATAATGCCGTGTTTTTCCAATGCGTGGATAACCCCTATATGAGCCATACCCCTCATGCCTCCTCCGGAAAGAGCTAAACCAATCTTCATGACCAATCAGTATGATATGTGAATGTTTAAAATTAGTACTCAAAGTTGATTTATTATATGATATCCATCAGTATAAGCATATGATTTATATCATTTTACACTCAATTCTATTCTTTTACATTTGAGTAATGTTACAGAAGAACATGTCGGGTATAAGCAACATAAAATCTAATATTCAAGCATTTTTGAAAGAAATAGGAGAGCTCTCTTATTTCACGGTACGCTTTTTTAAAGAATCCTTTAAGAAACCGTTTGAGTTCAAAGAGTTTTTGCGACAATGCTATAGTATGGGAAACCGTTCACTAATGTTGGTCGGAATTACTGGTTTTATCATCGGTTTGGTTTTAACCTTACAGACTAGGCCGACGCTTATGGAGTTTGGAGCGGTTTCTTGGATGCCATCCATGGTAGGTATCTCCATTATTAGAGAGATTGGGCCCATGATTACGGCGTTGGTATGTGCTGGTAGAATAGGCTCTGGAATCGGTGCAGAACTGGGTTCGATGCGAGTAACCGAGCAAATTGATGCCATGGAAGTGTCTGGCACAAATCCGTTTAAATATTTGGTGGTTACACGGGTTCTGGCAACAACTTTTATGATTCCACTATTAGTAATTATTGGAGATGCTATTGGATTATATGGTTCCTATTTGGTTGAACACCTTAAAGGCGATGTGTCTTTTCGGTTATTTTTTAATCAGGTATTCGAATCGTTGGAATTTGGAGATATTATTCCTGCAACCATAAAATCATTTTTCTTTGGGCTGGCCATTGGCCTTGTAGGCTGCTTTAAAGGCTATTATTGCGATAAAGGTACGGCAGGGGTAGGACGTGCAGCAAATTCGGCAGTGGTGTTTACGTCTCTGCTCTTATTTATTATTGATTTTATAGCTGTATTTGCAGCTGATATTTTTTATGACTTATGAATGAAAGTAAGACCATATCGCCACAGGAGAGCATTACAAAAACACAAGAAGTTGTTCTTGAAATCAAAAACCTGAACAAGAGTTTTGGTGATAATCATGTTCTTAAAAATTTTAACCTGAAACTTTATAAGGGTGAGAATCTGGTTATTATGGGGAAATCAGGCTCTGGGAAATCGGTGATGATTAAATGTCTTGTGGGATTAATGCAAGCGGATAGTGGTATTATTTCGGTAATGCAGAAAGACATTACAACATTAAATCAAACGGCATTAGATATTTTACGGTCGGATATTGGCTTTTTATTTCAAGGCAGTGCATTGTATGATTCCATGACGGTTCGTGAGAATTTGGAATTTCCCATGCGTAGGCATTCAAGTAGATTTGAAAAGAATATGGATACAAATGCACTGGTTATGGAAGCATTGGAAAATGTGGGATTAGCCCATGCTGTAGATTTAATGCCAGCAGAACTGTCTGGAGGTATGCAGCGGAGAGTTGCATTGGCAAGAACCTTGATTTTACAACCAAAAATTATTTTATATGATGAACCAACAAGTGGGCTAGATCCCATAACTGCCAAAGAAATTATTATTCTGATGCAGGATATTCAAAAGAAATACAACACATCGTCACTTATTATAACACATGATGTGGATTGTGCAAGAGCTATTTCGGATCGAATGATTTTATTGATTGATGGCACCAATTATGCAGAAGGAACATTTGATGCCTTATCTGTTTCAACAGATCCAAAAATAAAAGCATTTTTTAAACACTAAATCTCATGTCATGAAAAATACAAACTCACAAAAAATACGATTAGGTCTATTTGTAATCATTGGCACGCTATTGTTTGTTGTGGGCATTTATTTGATAGGTCAGCAACAAAATATGTTTAAAAAAACCTTTGTCATTAGTGCGGAATTCCAAAACGTAAATGGCTTGCAAAAAGGTAATAATGTACGTTATTCCGGAATCAATATAGGAACCGTAAAAACTATTGAGATGGTCAATGATTCTATTGTTAAAGTTGAGATGGGCATTGAGGAAAATATCGTAAAGTATATTAGAAAAAATGCTGTGGCCACTATTGGTTCTGATGGTTTGGTGGGAAATATGATTATTAATATTTTACCCAGAGATGGGATGGCGGACATCATTGAAAATGGTGATGTCATAAAATCATTTAGTAAAATAGGACCCGATGATTTGTTGAGTAATTTGAGCGTTACCATCAAAAACACTGAAGTCTTGACAGAAGATTTGTTGAAAATAACCAACTCCATCAACAATGGTAAGGGTATATTGGCTGCGGTTCTCAATGATACCATCATGTCTTATGATTTAAAACAAGCCGTTAGAAATATTAAGGTAATGAGTCAAGATGCTTCAAACATATTAGTTGAATTAGATGATCTTGTTGAATCAGTCAAAAGGGATGATACGTCTTTTTTGGGATTATTGCTAAACGACACCATTTCGGGCAATAGGTTAAAAATGACATTGAGCAACCTCGAAACGTCAAGTATTAAAATGGAAAATGCGATGGAAAAGGTAAATACCATTATTGAAAATATCAATACCAGTGAAGGAACCTTTAATTACATCATGAAAGACACATCCTTGGTTAATAGTTTAAAATCTACTCTAAAAAACGTGAATGAGGGTACAGACAAGTTTAACCAGAATATGGAAGCTTTAAAACACAATTTTTTGACTAGAGGATATTTTAGAAAATTGGAGAGAGAAGAGAGAAAGACTAAAAGTAATTAAGTTATCTGTTTATCGACAGGTAAATGTATGCTCACAGCGATCAAAAAAAGTCAAGATGAGTTCATTAAGTTTGTTATACTTAGCTAACCAATTAGGCAAGAAAATATCAAAATTGTCTTTTGTGGAATTAAAGTATTTTCGAGCCATAACAATCTATCAGATTTCATTATGTCTTAATTCCTCTTTTCTTAATTTCAGTTTTTAACTTTTCAGGAATATCAGTTCTGCACTGGCAATTTTTTAAGTGCTCTAAGTGCCAATGGATGCGTTGCTCAATTGTTGGGTTTTTTGGCATTTTATGTGTGAGATGCCATTCTTTATTGATTTTCATGCCCATTATTTATATATTTCACATTGTATTTTAAATATGTAATTTCAAAGTTCAACCAATTGAAATCCCCTTCTTTTAGTTTCCAAATGACTTGGTATTTATTTGGTATCCTTACACCATTAAATTCCTTGAAAGATTTTGATTCCACATACCATGTTTCTAAAGTCGCATCATCTCCTGTTTCATAATAGCGTTTGGCTTTAAAAGACATAAAGTCACCTTTAGAAGAAAATTTAAAAACCCCAACAACATGCTTGTTATTTATTGTAAATGTTGCTTTAACAGAGGCACTATCAATGGATTCCCACGACATATATGGATTTAATGCTGCTGTTGGATACCAGACGATCTCTGCCATATATCTTAACATGGCTGCTTGGTTTATTTTTTCATTTTTGCCTACGTTTACAGCTGGAATAAAGGATGCAAATTTGATTAGTATCTCGCCTTCGCCATTTGCGAATTTATCCCTACCAATCATTTGGATCATTGGCATAACATGAACCTCTGTTGACCAAACAAAACTGGGATTGATTACATTAATATGCTGTTCTGCTTCAAAAGGCATCCATTTACCGCCAGGCTTGGTTTTCATTTCTCCTTTTTGTTTCAACTGTACGGAAACAATTTTATGTTTACCAATAGTACCTGAATTTTTTACCCATTTTTGAACTATTTCAGGTAAGTACTTTACATCTTTCTTTGTGATAATAGCATCGGGTTCAATTATAACGCCTTTTAATAGTGATTTGGTTTCATTATAAACTTTTTTGTTAAATTCATATTTGCCATAAGCTGAAATGCTTACTAGAAGAAGAATAACATTGACAACGGTACCAAATTTTGCGTCCTTCCAAGACATGATAATTAGAATTTGTGAGAGAACAATTGTCAGAACAGCAATATAATACCATTGGTCTTTTTTTAGGTATAAAATGACGGCAATGAGCAATAGCATTGCTGTAAAAAGCCAAAGCAATCCTATTGTTTTAGAAATGTTTTGTTCTAATTGATTGCTATCTGCAAATTCAAAAGCTTTTGCAAACCCCATAAAGTGTATGAGTCCGTGGGCTGTAATCAATATAGCAAATATCAAACGCATGATATTATAAATTAAAAAGGTTGTTCAGGCTCTTAAAAAGATATACCAACATGCAAAGTATTCTTACAAATAATTCAAATCATTAAAAATCAATAGATTAAGCATGGATGGTGTGTCTTTTTTTTCCAGTGAATTCTTCAATTTTTATGATGAATACAGTAGGGATGTCATCATTATAGATTTTACTGGAAAACTCACTTATAAAATTAACAGTTCTATGTTCTTGCTTCATGATAACGTCTTTTACCCCTAATGAAAATTTATGGAGATAAGCTTTAGCGTTGCTACCAAAAAGCTGTTCGAAAGTTCCGCGTACTAACACAGATTTCCAGTTAGTAATAGAGTTAATTGATGCTACTTGTAATGAGACAGCATTATTTTTACGCATGGCATTTATTTTATGCCCTTCACCTGAATAACAAGTAATGGTGTTATTTTCTTTGTTAAAATAATAAGTGATGGGTACAATATAAGGTCTGTTTCTATAGATATAGCCTAAATACCCAATATAATTATTTTCTAAAATGAACTTGATTTCCTTATCTTCTAAATTTATAAACATGATGTTACTATTTATAGATGTTTTCTATCATCTTTAAGGTTTTCAGTTTTCCCAGACGTAAACTAAAAAATATTCTAGCCATTCTTTGGGTATTGCGCAAGTAATAGGATGGTCAGTCCGAAAATTAGAGTTATACCGTTTGATATTTTGTTTGCATAAAAATATAAAGTCATATTTAAGAAGGCAATGATAAATATCAGTGATTCTTATTATGACTTATTAATTTTAAAAAAGTAATTTCTGGTCGCATACCCAATCGCCCCGGAAACCCCAACCATCCCAGCCCACGGTTCACGTTTAAGTATTGGTCATTAATTCTATACATACCAGCCCAATGCCGATATTTATATTTAATGGGACTCCATTGTAGCCCTTTAATTTTTATAGCGGCCTGCATGCCGTGTGTGTGTCCAGAAAGGGTCAATGGGATATCAGTTTTGTTTATTACCGCTTCATTCCAAAGCGTTGGGTCGTGGGACAGCAAGATTTTAAAAGACACTTCAGTAGTTTTTTCTAAGGCTTTAGTTAGGTCTCCATATTGTTTAAATGGTGGATGTCCCCAATTTTCAACACCTACTATGGCAATGTCTCCATGATCCTTTTTAATGATATCCGATTCATTGAGAAGTAGTTTAAAATCAATGTCCTTATAAAATTGTTTAATGGCATCATGGTTTTCCTTTTTGTCGCTTTCAGTTTTCCATTTGCTGTAATCTCCGTAATCATGATTTCCTAATACGGCATATTTACCCATATTGGCTTTTAGTTTGATAAAAACCCGTTGCCATCCCCGTAGTTCCCAAGCATAATTATTCACCAAATCCCCTGTAAAAAAAATCAAGTCTGGTTCTATGTCATTGATTAGTTTTATGGCTCGGTTCATAATTTTGAAACGATAATTAAAGCTTCCTAAATGCAGATCGGAAATATGTACAATTTTCAATCCGTTAAATGATGAAGGAAGTTGTTCGAATTCTAAGGTATGCCGATAGATTTTAAAACGGTAGATGGCTTTAAATATAGCGTAAACAATGACAAAAAAAGGTAAAAATCCAGAAAAAAGACCTACAAGAGGAATGACCACAAGGGATTCTTTTTCTGAAAAAATAACATTCATATAAAATAGTAGGGAAATAACAATAATAAAAATTATTTTGGGTATGAATGAAGACACAGTAAGGCCATACATTGAAGAGATAAGTAATTGTTTTCGTCTTGGATCGATGTCATCAAGTTTAATTTTCAGTATTAAAATAGCACTGACAAGACCAATGGTAAAAATCCAAAATAGAGCATGAATAATGGTTTTTAGGGATGGTTCAAGTAATCGTGTAATGGATTGAAGCCAATAAAAGGTTAATATATCAATGATTAGAATTGCTACGCACAACAAGAAAATTGTAAATAAGGAATAGCTGCGCATCTTGATATTATTTAGGATCTTTTTTTATGAAGTCGACGTTCATCTTTTAAAGCCCAATAAAGCCCTTTAACATCCGAAACCCACTCATCATACATAAAAATCAATGTGATTTCTTCGATAGTTTCTAATAGACCAAAAACTATCATTACATAGAATAGTACATAATTAGGTTCAAAAAAGAGTGCCCAAATAACAAATATACTTTGTAGCACAGCAGATGATTTTGCTAAATAGGTATGGAATGCAGTGGCTTTTCCGTATTTATAGTAGGCAAGTACCATTTGAGCAAAATACGGTATCAGGACAATGATTATAGCAATGATATTTGATTTGATAAATTCCGTTTCAAAATAAGAAAGACCGATTAAGCCCATAATTAAAGTCAACTGGTCTCCAAAAGAATCAAGTTGGGAACCTCTAGCACTAGTAATTTTAAGCTTTCTTGCCAAATAACCATCAATGGCATCTGTGAGATAACTTACCAAAAGAAACCATGTGAAAATTAAACGCTCATCCAAAATAATCAACAAAATCAATAAGGGAATTGCCAATATCCTGTAAAAGGAAAACCAATCTGCAATATTGAAATTTTTGAATGTAAACATCATTGGAAATTTAATTGTTTGATTTTTGTTTCGTCGGAAATGTTTTCAATAAAAATAAGAGCATTGCAACAAGATTGAAATGATAAATATCATATTAATGAACAGCGAAGACGCTAATTAGAGGGAGGTTCATAAAGATTGAGTCTATTTTTTAATTCTTTAAGTTCACTTTGTAAACTATCAATGGTGTTGAGTAAATTTGAAACGACATGAATACCTTCAATATTGATATTCAAATCATAATGAAATGTTATGAGTTTTTCAATAACGTTAATTTGTGTTGTGTTTATATGTTGTATTTCTTTTATGGTTACTATCTCAATTAGTTCATAGTCATGTAATGAATTGATGAACGATTCAGGTACGTTATAGCACTCACAAATTTGTTTAATCGATATAAAATTTTTAGTGTCCATTATGCTCTCAATTTAGCCAATTCATAAAATAATTCTTTTTCTCTAACCGAAAGCTTTGTTGGTATAGTAATATTGAACGTGATGTATAAATCTCCAAATTGACCTTCATTTCTATATTTAGGAAACCCTTTACCTGTCAGTTTTACTTGTGTGCCGTTTTTTGTTTCTGGTTTTATAATGAGTTTAACTTTGCCATCAAAAGTATTCACCATCATCTCTCCTCCTAAAATGGCTTTGTATAAATCTAAATCGACGGTTGTATAAAGATTATCTTTATTTCTTTTAAAAGGCGTATTGTTTTGTATCGTAAATTGAATATATAAGTCTCCATTGGGTCCACCATTGACACCGGGACCACCGTGTCCTTTTATTTTTATAACCTGACCATTTTCTACTCCAGCAGGAATTGTTATTCGGATGTGTTTGTTATTAACGGTTAAAGTTCGTTTATGTGAGGTATAAACATCTTTTAAATTGAGATGGAGTTCTGCATTAAAATCCTGCCCCTTAAACTTAATTTGTCCTCTATTTCCTCTTTGGGACCCAAACATACTCTCAAAAAAATCCGAAAAATCACTGCCTCCAAAATCGCTTTCAGAAAAACCACCTCTCGTTTGATACTGGGGTCTTTGCTGCTGCCGTTGTCTTGTTTGTTCGTAAGCTTCACTATGTTGCCAATGTTCTCCGTAATCGTCATATTTTTTACGATTTTCAGCATTACTTAATACCTCGTTAGCTTCGTTAACTTCCTTAAATTTTCGTTCTGCCTCTTTATCATTTGGGTTTAAATCAGGATGGTATTTGCGCGCTAATTTGCGATAGGCCTTTTTAATATCTTGTTCAGAAGCTGTTTTTGGTAACCCTAAAATTTTATAATAGTCAATGAAAGCCATTTAGTTGTTTTTTTATGTTTTACTATAATGTGTAATAAGTTGTTTTAGACTGTCAAGATAATCTTGCATAACGGTGTCTGTAATTTGTGGATGGTTTGGTGATGTTATGGTAACAGGAAGTTCTTCCAAAAAAACATAGAGTTCTGGGTAATCAAATTTTATGGTATTTGTCAATTTTGTAATTTCTTCAATGATATGATTTGATTTTTCCATGTTAATTGAATTTCCAGAAATATTGTGACTTTTCTTCTTCCAAAATGTTTTTTAACATAGAAAAAGCCAATAACCTGATTATTTTTACTGTTTCTATATACTGTGTGCAATCATCTTCAAAGAGTTCATAGTTATTCCTTAATATATGTGTATCATATTTGTGAGGTTCATCAATTAGATGTGTCAGGTGTTTGGTAAAAACTGGCGTCTGTTTGAGTAAAATTTCACATTGTATAATAGATATCTGAATGTCATTTTGTAAATCCCTAAATTCGTTAGTTCCTTCATATAATAACAATTTTACAAAATGGACCTCTATCAACTGTTGAAGAAATTTCAAATCATTATTATAAAATATTAAATCACTTTCCCAGTTTTTTGTGAGCGCCAAAAGGTCATCCAAACTAGCTTCTTGAATAAAATTATCTTTTGGTCTGTATCTGAAATTATCCATGACCTTATTTTTGTAAACTTCTTCTAAGATAGACTATATCGCATGTATTATCAATGACGAATATCATCTAAAGGTTTAAAAAACAGCTTAAGAAATTATTTTGCCATCCTCCATTGTGATGATTCTATTGGTGCGTTTGGCAAAATCCTCATCATGTGTAACAATCAATAGAGATAAGCCTACTTCTTCACTCAATTTCTTGAAGATGCTAAAAACATTTTCTGAATTATGACTATCTAGATTCCCGGTAGGTTCATCGCCCATAATAATTGTTGGATTGTTGATCAAAGCTCTAGCAATAGCGACCCGTTGTTTTTCACCACCAGAAATCTGTGAAGCTTTCTTATGTGCTAATTTTTCAATATTTAATATGCCCAATTTTTCCATGGCATCATGTTCAATTTCCTGATGTGTCTTTTCTGCCAATTTCTTTGCAGGCAACATCACATTTTCCAACACCGAAAATTCTGATAGCAAATAATGAAACTGAAATACAAAACCAATATGTTTATTGCGTATGTATGATAATTTATCACGACTTTGACCGGTTATTAATTCACTGTTCAAGTATAATTCGCCTTCATAGTCTGTATCCATTGTAGAAAGAATATATAATAATGTTGATTTCCCACAACCAGATTTGCCCATAATGGAAACAAATTCGCCAGCTTCAATTTCAAAACTAATATCATTAAGAACCTGAAATTCCACAGGCTTCCTAAAGTATTTGTTGATATGTTTTGCTTCTAATATATGTGCCATTTTATTGTCCTCTTATGATGGTTACTGGATCTATTTTCTTGGCTTTTTTGGAAGGAAGGTAACCAACCAAAAATATGGAAATCATTGCAAATGAAAAACCGATTATAAAAAATAGTAGATTGATGTTTACGGGATATATAGTAACCATTGGTAATACTGCTGTTTTGTTTAAACTCAGAAATATGAATCTATGGCAGTATTTTTTATTGACCCCAAGGCCATTATTGGGGTTTTAATTTTTTAATTCTGCCTGTAACACAGTTCATATACGATTTTGCTTTTTTATTTAAACTATTTTTTTCGCCAAATGGCGGATATCCAATTTTAGATAATAGGCGTTTTACTTCTTCAATATCTGCTTTGGTTTCATATTCAAATGTAACAGTGGCATATTGTAGTTTGATTGCTATGTTAGTAATATGTTTTAGTGCAGAAAGCCTATTTATAATAGTTGATACACAATCACTACATTTCAAATTTTGTATATATAGAGTGGTTTTCATAATCTTTATGTTAGAAATATGGTTCTTTAAAAAATGAAATGATAATTATCAGTCCTACTGAATATCGTTGAAAATTTCAGGAATTTATTAGCGTCATTCTTGAGATATTATGATGTTTTATTTAAATAATAATTAATAATATCGGCAGTAGAAACAATACCCACTAATTTATCATTCTCTAAAATAGGAACAGCATGATAATATTGAGCAGACAAAACTTTTGCGACATCCTCAACTTTCGCACTAGTAGTTAAATAAAATGGTTTTTGGGTCATTATGTCTCTGACTTTTAGTTTTTTATAAATCTCATGGTCGTCATTAATCCCAGCTCCAACGATATTGTACATAAAGTCTATTAGACTGACCATGCCCACCAGTTTTTCATTTTCTAAAACAGGAATGTGATGATGCCATCTTTTTTTCTCATAAATATGCTTCACATCTAAAATATTTTGCTCTGGAGAAACAGAAACCACATCCTTGGTCATTACAGTTGTTATTGAATCGGATTTCATAGGTTTTATAATTAATTGTTGTTGTTTCTAAATAACTTAAAATTAAAGTATTAATGCCATATCTAACATGATTTAAATCATGTTAAATAATCCCATTAGTTGATACCTTTAGTACTGTTTAGGATAAATTATAAGGTTATGAAATTGCCATATTACCGCTAAAAAAATATATGGAATAATCATGAGAATAGTATTCACACATACAAGAATGATTATAAAGGATGTTCCATCCGACAATTAAAAATCAATAAATATAAACAGATGAAAACTAAAACAATTTTGGAGTTGCTCACATTAAGTTCTAGCATTTATGTTTTAGCAAGAGACACTCACTTTTTGGAAAAAATAAATGAATTTTCAGAAAAAAGTAAGGAAAATATCAATAAAGCAATGTCCGAATCGCAATTAGACGAAAATGGAAACGAATTAGAGTTTATGGATAAAATTATTTTAAAAGCCCATGAGCTAAAAGAAGAACTAGATGAGAAAATAGAAGAGTTGGTTATTAAGTTTTATAAAAAAATAAATGTAGCTCATCTGGACGAAATTAAAGCTTTAAATGAAAAAATAGGAAAGCTGGAGAATTCTGTAGCATTGTTGGAAGCAAGACTCAATAAATTGGAAGCAAAACAAAATGGGGCTTATAATTGATATTATAAAATGGTTTAAATCTATCTCAAGATATAACCAAATTCTAAGAGTCTTAATAAAATATGGCTTTGAGGATTTGGTGCAATATCTTGAGGAAAACAAGCACTATACATACATCCAAAAAATAATTCCAAATTCCACAAAAAAACGTGTAGAAAAGTATAGCAAATGGGCAAAAATGAGATTGGTTTGCGAAGAACTAGGTCCGACTTTCGTGAAATTCGGTCAAATTTTAAGCAACAGACCGGATTTAGTGCCATTAGAATTAACTTTTGAGTTGGAAAAACTTCAAGATAATGTACCACCAATGTCTGAAAGTGCAGCTAAAGCTGTCGTTGAAATAGAATTAAAAGATAAAGTAGAAAACCTATTTGCTTGGTTTGAACCAACCCCTTTTGCATCGGCATCTATGGCTCAGGTACATAAAGTAACATTGCATTCTGGAAAACGGGTCGCTTTAAAAATACAACGTGCTGGAATTTACGATATTATTATTGAGGATATTAAAGTTATGTATAGAATTGCCCACCTTTTAGAAAAAAGAATACCGTCTCTAAAAAGCTTTGACCCTGTTGGGTTAGTTAAAAATTTTGAGGCTTCTATATTAAAGGAATTAGATTTTATACATGAATCCATTAATGTACAACGATTTTATAATAATTTGGAAAAAGATGGTTCTTTCGAACAATTTGCTCAAGCACCTAGAGTATATCAAGAATTTACTACAACAAAAGTTTTAGCGTTAGAGTTTATTTCAGGAATTAAAATCGATAGAATTGAAGAGCTGAAATCAAAACAAATAGACACCAAAGTTATTGCTAGAAGATTGGCTATTAGCTATTTTAAACAAATTTTTGAATATGGTTTCTTTCATGCCGATCCTCATCCTGGAAATTTGCTGGTATTGCCCAATAATCGTATTTGTTATCTGGATTTTGGTATGATGGGAAGTATGTTACCCAGAGATATATCGATTTTTGGAAAGCTGTTTTTAGCTATTACCAATAAAGATGTTAAAAAAATAATTAGAGCCTTGCAACAACTTTCAAATAATGCGCCGATTTTAAATAGGAGGGATTTAGAGTTTGACATTAATGAATTTGTAGAGAAATATTATGTAAGAGATTTGCATGAAAATGAAATGAGTACTATTTTATTGGAAATCAAGGATATTATAATTACCCATGGTTTAAAAGTCCCTACTTATTTTTTTCTTTTTGCAAGATCTTTAGTTACCATTGAAGGGGTTATTGAAAAGTTGGATCCTGATTTAGAGCAATTTGAAATCGTTAAACCCTATTTAAAAGATAGTGCTACAAAAAAATACAGCCCATTAATAATTGGAAAAAAAATTGTTAATTCAATTGTAGAGCTAGCAGATTATATGGAAGAGTTTCCATTAGATTTAAAGAATGCTATACGCAAAATAAACTCTGGTCAAATAAAAGTAGATTTAACCCATAAAGGTATAGATCCCATGGTTCATACGCTTCAAAGAATTACAAAGCAATTAATTACGGCTTTTATTATGGTGGCTCTCATAGTTGGAGCGTCCTTGTTTGTAATATTTGAAATTCAACCCCTTTGGAAAGGCATTTCAATGTTAGGTATTTCTAGTTTTATAATAGCAGTAATTTTAGGGTTTGGCATGCTATCAAATATAAAGAAAGGTGATTATGATTATTGAACTATGTGTAGGTTATCCTCATTTAATACAAAAAAAAAGAACAATAAATATTGCTCTTTTTATCTAAAAGTATAACGGCTTAGGGTTTAGAAAATGCTCTTTTAAAATGGTCGAAAGCTTCAGATATTTCATTCTGAAAATGCTCCAGTTTGGTTTCTTCTTTTTTCTTAGTATACTTAGCTTTAAATTTATCAATAAAAGAGTTAAAGTCTTTTTTACTTTTTTCAAATGAATCTTTAGTTTCAGACTTATCTTTATTAAATTTTTGTTCTAAAATCTCTAGCTGAATTTTAAATTGTTCTATTTCAATAAGCGTTAATGCATACATTCTATTTAAAGTTTCGTTGGTTTTAATTTTAACTTCAATGTCATGTATTGTTGAAAGCAATTGCTTTTTTTGTTTTTTAAAAACGTCTTTAGTCTCTGCCTTTCCTAAAGCCAATTGTACGCGAAGTTCATCAAATTTGGTATGGAGCTCATCAATTTTTTCTTTTACTCCTTTGATTTTAAATTCGCTGTCATGTATAAATTGATTAAATTTCTTTTTAACCTCTTCATACTTGTCATGAGCTTCAGCCTTTCCTAAAGCAGCTTTCACTTGAAATTCCTCTAATTCCTTAGCCGATTTTCTAAGTGCGTCTATGACTTTATCCACAAAATGAATCTCCTTGTTTTTCATGATTATTAGATTTATGATGTTATTTAGAGACTGTCTAAGTTTTATCCTCAGGTACTTTTGTGTGCCTTTTCCGTTATACTTTAGCTATTTTTCGATCCGTAGCTATGTACCTCTCCCTCGCGGCAGCCTGGCTCCTTCGCTAAAAAGGTCTCCCAGACCTTTTTTATACGCTCGGCCCTGTCTGACGAAAAAATACACTATAAAATATTCCAAAAACAAAATTTTGACAGTCTCTAAATATCTTAACAAAAGAGAATTTGTACAATGATAACCATCAGTTTTCAATGAACTCATCTTGACTTTTTATTTTTAACCGAAAATGAGATAAAATTTGTACAGATAAGGCACTTTTAGCAAGACATAGCATCGCTATGCATAAAAAAAGTAACGAAATATGGATAAATTTTAGCCATTCCTGTCTGCCGGCAGGCAGGTTTTAGGAAATAGAAAAAGTCAAGATGAGTTCAATATGTATCTGTAAAGAATAACACATTAATAGTACCATATTCTCTTTATGTTCAATAACAACCAACGACTACTATATGATTTTGGTTATTTTATATGTAATGATGTTATCATAATTTTAAATATTGGAACGCCTGTTTTTTATGCTAAAATCAATCCAAGTATAGCTGTTTTCATAGAATCCGTACACGCATTTACTGCCCTCTTATGATGGTTACTGGATCTATTTTCTTGGCTTTTTTTGAAGGAAGGTAACCAGCCAAAAATGTGGAAACCATTGCAAATGAAAAACCGATTATAAAGAATAGTGGATTGATATTTACGGGATAGGTAGTAACCGTTGGTAATGCGGCTGTTTTAAAAGGAAGGGAGTCAATTAAATTTGCCAGTCCGTAGCCAATAAGCAGTCCTAAAATGCCACCTAAAAACCCAATAATCATCGCTTGGCTCATAAAGATATACTGTACATCTTTTCCCGAAAAACCGGTGGCTTTCAAGATGGCAATGTCATTCATTTTTTCGTAAATAAGCATATTTAAAATATTATAAATACCAAATCCAGCAACGATAAGCAAGGTTATGGAAACCGCATAGGTAATAAGGTTTCTAATGGTAGTTCCTGTTTCAAATTGTGCATTTGCCGTTTTAATATCCACTGCTGTTAAGTTGAATTGTTGTTCAATTTTTTTTGACATTGGAAATGCCAAATCTATATCTTTTAATTTAACATGGATGTCTGTGATGTAATTCTCAGCTTCACCCAAAATGCGTTGAACAGTTTTGAGATTGGCGAAACTTTGGATGGCATCAATATCAGCAATACCACTTTGATAAAATCCAACTATTTTTAATGGAAATGCATCGCCATTAATAGTGTTTATCTGAACGCGATCGCCAACGGATAGCGACATCTTTTCAGCTATACCAATTCCAAGTAAAATCCCATTATCGGTGATGTCCAAGGCTTCGGGTGAACCTTCTACAATATAATCTTTCAAATTGAATAGATTGGCTTCGTCCATGACATGAATGCCTGTGAGGTTGCCACCAATTTCGATGGAACCTGCCATATAAAAGATGGAGGTTTTAATCTGTGGAAGTGCACCTCTAACATTTGGATCGTCTTCTAAATACTGAATGATTGGTAATGCATTGTGAATCTTTTTTTGACTTAACTTAGGTTTTATGGAATGCACCACATTAAAACTATTATCGAATTTGTCATAAAGATCCAATGGCTGTTTCTTGGAAGGCTTAATCTCGTTATAAATATGAATATGTGGTGTTTGATTCAATATCAAATCATCTAGCATGTTATTCAAACCAGTCATAAAACAAACTAAAGTAATATAGGAACCAATACCAAAAGTAACGCCCAATGCAGCAATGGAAGTTTGTCTGATCTTGGTTATCAAGTGGGTTTTGGCAATATTTAGAATAACCTTCCAGTTCATTATTGTGTTGGTTTATAGATATGGGTGTTTTCGGTAATCCCATCGGTAATCTCTATATATTCCATGCTATGTAAACCTGTTTTAACTTTTACAATACCTTTGTCTGTCTCCACTTTATCGCCTTCTATCAAATAATCTTTTGGGATGGTCAATACCTGTTCTTTTGTGGCTATAATGATGCTGGCTTCCCCAGAAAGTCCTGGATATAAAACCTCAGGCTGCTTATCAAATCCTGCTTCAACTTTAAAGGTTTGATTGCGCTCATCTTTTTTGGGATATATCTTTGAGACTTTTCCTTTAAAAACGTTACTATTATAGGCGTCTAAATGAATTAAAACGTCTTGATTTAGTTTAATGTTTACAATATCCACTTCATCTACTAACATTTCAATAATAAAATTAGAAGCGCTACCAATAGCGGCAAGAGGTTCCATGGTATTTACTATTTCACCAGGTTCTTTGTAAAGTGCATATACTTTACCATCAATCTTACTTTTTACCGTAAAATCCTTAGTACTTATCAATGCTGTTTGATACTTGTTTTCTGATTGTTTTACAGTGGTTTGTAATTCGTTTTTTGTTCTCTCATAATTATTTTGAAGGGTTAGCAGATTGTTTTTTGAGAGTTCGTAATTCAGTTTTTTGGTGTCGTATTCTAATTTAGATCCAATCTTTTGTTCCCAAAGGTTTTTTTGTCTGAAATAGTTAATGGAATCGTTCTTGAATTTAAGATTAGCAGCATTTATTTGATCTAGAATACCGCTTAAAACAGCCGCTGTTCCATAGTAATTCTCTTTAGCTAATTCCAAAGCCAATTTGGCATTTTGTGCATTAAGTTTAGGGGTATTATTTATGATTTGTATAATAGCTTGATCTTTTAAAACGACATCACCTTCTTCAACTAGATTAGCATCTAAAATACCAGAAACTATAGCATAAGCTTGGTATAAGCTATCAGGTTGAATGGTTACTGAAGAATATACCGACTCGGTTAAAGGTCTTTTTGTAGGAAGTATTCTGTCCTTTTTTTTAGAACAAGACGATATGATAAAAAAAATACTTAGGAATAGCATGCGGTTCATATCAACTAGATAATTTGGCTTGTAATAAAATATATTCGTTTAGGTTTGTGGCATCAATAACACCAACAAGCTTTTCTTTTTTTAGAACGGGTATAAATGATTTTTTTTCAGAAAAAACAATATGATAAATGTCATTGAGATCATCAGTATTTTTGACGGTTTTAAAAGTTGTTTCCATAATATCTTTTACCAATATATTTTTATTGGAGTTTTCAATGATATTTTTATGGTATAAAATGCCTTTAATTTCATGGTCTTTAATAACGACAAAATTATTTTCGGTACCTGAAATGATTTTGTTTACAACCAAATCTATAGAATCGTCTGGATTAAAAGTAGTCATGTTAATGATCATAGCTTCTTCAACACTATGTCCTTTAAGTAACTCCAGATGTTGAACTATTTGGTTTTCACCATAAGCACCTAAAAAAATAAAAAAGGCAATAATGATTAAAAATGGATTGAATAATAAACCTATAAATAAAAAAAGTATGGCTATAAATTGCCCTATACTCGATGCGATCTGTGTTGCTTTAACACGATTCGTTTTCATAGCTAAAAGGGCTCTTAGGATGCGACCTCCATCCATAGGAAATGCTGGAATCAGGTTAAAAACTACCAAACCAATATTGACTAAATATAAATAAAATAAAAAACTTTGAAACGTATAATTGGTAAGTGATTCAAAGGTTTCTGTTAAATTTAAGTGCATAAACATATCAACAGGAACAATAAAATAGAGAAAAATAGCAATAAAGACATTTACTAAAGGTCCAGCCAGCGTAACCAAAAGTTCTTGCTTTGGTGATTCTGGTAGGCGCTCTAAACTCGCCATGCCACCAATGGGGAGTAATGTTATTTTTCTAGTATTTATACCAAAGCGTTTGGCGGTTAAAGCATGTCCAAACTCATGTAAAACTACACATGCAAAAACAGCCAATACCAGTGCCACATTAAATGAAATACTTTCGGTAGTACCGCCACGATTTAATTCGCTTAAAACTATCCAGGCAATTAAAAAAAAGAATGTCCAATGCACTATTATTTTAATACCTGAAATACTGCCTAGATGAAGATTTGCTTTCATTGAAAATAGATTTTTAGTTGTTTACTACTACTATTTTCCATTTCTTGTTTTCAGTGATAACAGCATACAAGTAATCAGATATTCTTTTTGATGTTATTTCTGGTGGTGGTGTTCTCAGAAATTTTTTGTCTAAAACGATATGGGTTCCTTGTGGGTTTAAATAATGTTCAATATTCCCATAAATATCTATAACAACTTCATAATATCTATAGTTGACGACATTTTTACCCAAGACATTATTGGTTCCTAGTTTTTCCTTAATAACATCTAATACAATGGCTTTATTGTTATTAAAGTTCAAAGCATTTAAAAATTTGGGGGCAATTACTGTTTTACCTGTTTCATCAATGTATCCAAAGTATGTAATGCCATTTTTGTTTTCAGAAATTAGGCATCGGTTATTTTTAAAAACGGGGTATTTATAACCATCGACTTCAGTTAGAACTAAATCATCTCGAAAATCTATAACAATAGCGCCTTTTTCATTTATAAATCCCCAAGAATCACCTTTTTTAACAGCTGCTATGTCATCTTTAAAAGGTGCTATAAAATCTAACTGCTCTGTTATTTGTGCATACGCAACAACAGGAATGATAAGAAGTATAATTAGTAATTTTTTCATGACTGAATATTTTATAATAAATCCTAAGTTAGCATTTGTACTTCTATTATAAAATGATATTGATCATGATAAATTACTTCCTTATTTAACGTGAGTTCGATGTAATGAAATCTGATATCCAGGTATTTAAATAGTTGATAAATAAAAAACGATATCGTTACAAAATCCTTGATTCAGGTTGATAAACATCCCTATAATTTTTAATTGTTTAACCGTGTAATCGTTGAATCGTGTATCACAAACTTCATCGATACATCAAGCTCTAAACTTTTAACTTAACTCTGAACTCAAAACTTTGTCCTTCTAACATCTAACTTCGTTAAAATTTATATTGAACTCAGGTTATTTAAGAACGTTATTAACTATGACTATTTATGATATTGATGATGTCATTTTTCTGCAATACACCGGATTGTCTCCATAATTGTTTGCCGTTCTTAAACAAAAGGATGGTAGGAACACCCCTCACTTGGTATTGTGCAGCCAATGTCTGATTTTTATCGACATCAATCTTAACAATTTTGACTTTATCACCAAGTTCTGTCTTCACGTCTTTTAAAATAGGTGACAACATTTTGCATGGACCACACCAATCGGCAAAAAAATCGACAAGGACTGGAATGTTAGAATCGATAATACTGCTAAAATTACTTTTCATCTTTTAGGTTTTTAATGACATTCTTTAGTTTGTCCGTAACTTCATTGGCAATAGCTTTCAATGCTTGGTTTTTTATCGCTTGCATGGATTGAATGGGATTGACCACCGCCACCTCAATAGTTCCATTGCTGAGTTCTTGTACAATGACATTACAAGGCAACATCGTACCAACTTTATTTTCTACTTGAAGTGCTTTGTAAGCGAACTGCGGATTGCAAGCACCAAGGATTTTATATCTATTAAAATCGACATCCAGCTTTTTCTTTAAAGTCTGTTGGAGGTCTATTTGTGTAAGCACACCAAAGCCCTCTTTTTGAAGTAATGCTGTTGTTTTGTCTACGATGTTATCAAAATCACCTTTAATAACTGTACTAAAATAATAGCTCATGGTTATTTTTTATTTAATTCGATATTTAGTTTAGCTAAAAGCATTAATTCCGATTTGTTTTTTCCAGAAAAACTTTCTGCAATAGCGTTTGCCGTTTTAAGAATCAATCGGTTTACATTTTTTGTAAAAAGGTGTTTCTGCTCTTTTTTATAGGCTATAAAATCATCATAACAGGCTTTAATATTAAGTTCGACATCCTGGGTTTGGGATAACCAATCAAAAACAATTTCTATCTGGTAGGCAGCATCCGTTCCAAATTTGTCTTCGATGTCATCAACATCCAGCCATTCTTTTTTAACAAGCTCCTTGAGTTTGTTTATTTCTGCTTCATGAACTTTGTTGTCAGCTGCAGCCATGGCATAAAATAATTTACCCAAATTCTGATAAAATTTTAAGGTCATGTGCTTTTTAGATGTCATTTTAATGGTATTGCTTTATACAAAATTAAAGAATAGCATATTTTTTTATATGATATATATCATGAACTCATTTTAAAGCTACTGTACTTTGCGATTCATTTTAACACAAAACCTTTCCAGAGCGTATAACATAGAAAGGGTTTGAACAAAAGGATTTTTGACAGAGACTGTTTAAACTTTATTTTTGGAATGTTTTATAGGGTATTTTTTTGTCAGATGAAGGTATTTTGAGATTCATAGCCATAGCTATGGGCCGAAAAATAGCTAAAGTATGACGGAAAAAGGCACATAAAAGAGCCAAAGGATAAAATTTAAACAGTCTCTTAGATAGTCTCTTAATCTTGTACGCTAAATGTTACCTTGGCATTGACCCTATATTCGGTAATTTGATTTTCTTTTACACAAACCTGCATGTCCTTAACATAAACAGATTTAATTCCTTTGACGCTTTTTGAGGCTTCAGCAACAATGTTTTTGATAGCATCTTCAAAATTGATTTGTGAATTGCCTAAAATTTCAATGACTTTTAATACTCCCATGATTTTATAATTTATAAATTAATACATCTAAAATTAGTAAATGAACGTCACGTTTATAATGATATATATCATGACGCTTATTTCCTGTTAATTTGTTATTATTATTGAAATAATACCATGATAATTAGTACAATAAGTTTTATCTTTATGAACTCATCTTGATTTTTTGTGTTTAACCGAAAATGAGATAAAATTTGAACAGATGGGGCACTTTTTGAAAGGCATAGCAGACTAAGCATAAAAAAAGAAACGAAATATGGACGGATTTTAGTCATTCCTGCCGGCAGGCAGGTTTTAGGAAATAGAAAAAGTCAAGATGAGTTCTATAACTCTTTTTAATCTGAAAAACAAATGTTTAACGATGATAAGGATATTTTTAAAATTTTATCTGATGCGGTTTCAGAGGGTATTGTTATTGTAGATGCAAATCGGAACATTGTTTCCACAAATATTTCTGCCGATACTATGTTTGGCTATAACAAACATGAATTAAAAGGAAAAGGATTAAATACATTAATCCCAAAAAATTACCACTCCAAACATAATACTTATTTCGAGGGTTTTTATAAAAATAGTGAGAAACGTAAAATGGGTGATGGTCATGATTTATTCGGATTGCATAAAAATGGTCATCAATTTCCTGTTGAGGTCGGTTTGAATCCTTTTACAATTTTCGATAAAACCTATATAATGGTTCTTATCATTGACATTACAGAGCGCAAACAAGTCGAACAAGAACGCAATTACCTATCTAAAATATTCGACGATTCACTAAACGAAATTTATGTCTTTGATTCGATTTCGCTAAAATTCATCAATGCCAACTATGGCGCACAAAAAAACCTGGGCTATTCGTTGGGTGAATTAAAAGAAATGACTCTCATGGATATTAAACCTGAATTTAATGAGAAAAAAATAAGAAAACTAACAGAGCCTTTAGTCAAAAAAAGTAAAGACAAAATTGAATTTGAGGCGATCCATAAACGCAAAGATGGAACCACATATCCTGTGTATGTGAATTTGGAATTATCAATTTTAGGAGAGAAAGAAGTCTTTGTGGCTATTACTCTAGATATAACAGAGCAAAGAAACTACACCCAAAAATTAGAAAAAACGGTTAAGTTAAGGACAAAGCAACTTAAAGCCTCACTCAAGCAAGAAAAAAATATTAACGAATTGAAAACCAAATTTTTATCTCTTGTTTCCCACGAATTTAAAACACCATTGAGCACTATATTAACCTCTTGCATCCTTTTAAGTAAATATTCATTTCAAGAGCATCAAGACAAAAGGGAAAAACATATTAAAATGATTACAGATAAAGTGAATTATCTAAATAATATACTGGACGAATTTTTGTCTATTGAAAAATTGGAAGCCGGAAGAATAAATTACAAGTTTACGCCCTTTAGATTGAGTAAATTAATTGATGAAGTTGTTTACAATGCCAACATGTTGCTAAAGGAAGGGCAACAAATTAAATATCCTGAAAAAATAGAAGATATATCCTTGGTACAAGATGAAAAGGCTTTAGGGTTGGCCCTGTCCAATCTAGTGCATAATGCTATCAAATATTCGTCAGAGAACACGGTTGTTCATTTAAATATCAAGCAAGATGAATCCAAGACAACTTTTGAAGTTATAGATTCTGGTATTGGAATTCCAAAGAAAGACCAAAAGAATATATTCCATCGTTACTTTAGGGCAGAAAATGTTTTAATAATCCAAGGAACGGGAATTGGTCTTAATATCGCAAAGTCCCATATAGAGAATTTAGGTGGCACAATAACCTTTAAAAGTAAGGAAAATAAAGGATCAACGTTTATTTTAACCATACCAAATAATGCCTCATGACAACGAAAGTATTATTAATAGAAGATGATGTCTCATTAAGGCTAAACACTGCAGAAATACTGGAGTTATCAGGTTATGAAGTCATTATGGCTTCCAATGGTAAAGTAGGTGTTGAAAAAGCCATCCAACAGCATCCAGATATTGTTGTTTGCGATATTATGATGCCAGAATTGGATGGTTATGGGGTTTTGGAGTTGCTTTCAAAAAATGAAAATACCAAGTTTATACCATTCATTTTTTTGTCTGCAAAAACGGATCGAAAGGATGTACGTTTGGGAATGAATCTTGGGGCAGATGATTATATCACCAAACCATTTAATGAAGAAGATCTTATAATGGCCATTGAAAGTCGTTTGGCAAAGGGTGCTATTTTAAAGGAGAATAAAGATATTCTGGAAAAAGTTGATAAGAATGATGAAATCAGAACGCTCAACGATCTTAAAAATTTTTTTGATGATAATGGGGAGGCATTTGAGTTTCAGGCAGGTGAAGCCATTTATAGAGAAGGACAAAATTCCAATCATATCTTTTTGGTTATTAAGGGTGTTGTAAAATGCCATAAATTAGATGAACAAGGTAAAGAGCTTATAACTGCCTTATATAAAGCAGACGATTTGTTTGGATATACATCATTTATTCAAAATATTCCCTATCAGGAAGCTGCAACGGCTGTCAAGAATACAGAGTTGGTTGGTATTTCAAAAGACCAACTCAAAAACATTCTCGATAATAACCATAAGGTCACTTTGGAGCTTATTCAGCTACTTACTAACGACCTTATAGACGTCAAAGACCAATTGTTGCAAATGGCTTACAGTTCTGTAAATAGGAAAACCGCAACAGCTATTTTGAAGTTTGCAGAAAAAATGAACAGAAAACCAGAAGATCCCATTAAAATTTCTCGAAGTGATTTGGCAAGCGTTGCTGGCATTGCAACCGAAACGTTTATTAGGGCCATGACTAATTTTAAAAAAGCGGGACTTATTGAAATTGAAGGAAGAAATATTAAAATTTTGAACCTTCAAAAACTTCAGGATATTTAATAACCATCAGTCATTGTTCCTAAACATGATGGAAATCATTTTAGGACGCTACCCAACCCTATATATTTGTTAAGCACCTACTAAGCAATTAGGTACTGATGTAATATAAATGATATGAAACACCCATGAGAATAGCATTCACAGATACGAGGATGATTATTAAGGGCGTTCCATCTGGCAATTAAAAAGCAATAAAAATAAACAGATGAAAACCATTTTACTGCCCACGGACTTTTCTGAAAACTCATGGAATGCCATTAAATATGCACTTAAATTTTTTGAGGGTTCAACCTGCACTTTTTATTTATTGCATGTCAATACATTGAGTTATGCAATAACAGAAGATTCATATTATATGGATACCGAAGATTTAATTGAAAAGACCTTTATAAAGCCATCTAAATTACAATTAAGAAAAATTTTGAAGCGGATATCCCAAGAATTTCCTGTTAATAAAAACCACCATTTTTTTATACTTACAGATTATGGGTTTTTTATAGACTCCATTCGTAAGCATGTGGATGAAAAGAAAATCGACATGATTATAATGGGAACCAAAGGAGCTACCGGTCTAAAGAAATTAATTGTTGGAAGCAATGCCGCAGATGTTATAAAAAAAGTAAAGTGCACGACTTTGATAGTGCCAGAAAATGCGACGTTTACTAACCTGAACGAAATAGCCTTTCCCACAGATTATTTTTTAACCTATGGCGTTAATCTCCTAAAACCTATTTATGAAATCATAGAGATGCATCATCCAAGCCTAAGAGTAGTGCATATTGGTCATAAACATGAAAAATTTAATTTAAGTCAGCAAGATAACAAGGATTTAATCCAGGACTATTTCAGTAATTTTGAAGTGCGTTTTTATAATCTTACCAATGAAAGTGTTGAAGATGCTATCGAATGTTTTGTACAAAGCAGGGATATTAATATGATTGCCATGGTGGCAAAAAATTTAAATTACTTTCAACAAATTTTATTCCATTCCAAAGTTGAAGAGATAAGTTACCATACCAATATTCCATTTTTAGTAATTCATGAATAGTTTATACCATTTAAGCTGATAATTATCATGATAATTTTAATACATAAATAATAGCTTTGTTCTGGATTCATCTATTAATTGAGCTTCTATTGACCTCATAAAACGATATCTATGGACGTATCACTTTTTTTAGCAAAATTCTGGGGTTGGTACCTTATCATATTTTTTGTGATTTTGACTTTCAATCCCATTAGGATTAAACAAGTATTTGAAGATTTAAAGGACGAAAAATTTCTTATTCTTTCATCACTTTTGGCAACCATTGTGGGTTTGTTGAATATATTGTTCCATAATATATGGAGTCCATCATGGGTCTTAATAATTACACTTATTGGATGGTCATCTTTATTTATAGGTTTGGCACTTTTTATTATACCTAAAAGAACAGTAATCTGGCTGAATTTTATAAATGTTAAGTTAGTACAAGTTATTTATATTTTGCTATTTCTAACGGGACTCTTCCTCTTGAATCAGTCATATGGTATTGTACTTTATTAGTTTTAAACTGATAATAATCATTTCATTAAACATATCTCCTCTATATTTTTATAATATTATTTAAAGATTTAGAATGAAAATCCTTAAATAATAAGCTATTAATCAGAAGGAGGCAGTCTAAAAAGTCTAGTTCTATGTCATATTGAGCACTTCGACAAGCTCAGCACAGGCTTTATCGAAATATTTTAACTTACTGGTAATCAATATCGGTTTCGACAAGCTCAACCTGACAAATTAAATTTAAAGAACTTTTTAGACAGCCTCTTTTATACTATTATAGGATAACTAGTGTCGTTTTTTTTTTTTTTGCAAACTGATATATATCATTTTTAAACCCATATTGGTATAGTAAATTAGCATCATAAATAAAAGCGTTCTTTCTCATTTAAAATATATGAAGTCTATAAATCGTATGATTTTTTAGCCTTCAAGAAGAATTTGGAGATATTACTTAACATAACATTATCAGTTGCCCTTTAGCAATAGAGTTATAATACTGTTTGTTTTTAATGTTAATTGATAAACTTAAATTCTTCGGAAAACAGGAAGCTTTGGCTTCCTGTTTTTTAAAAAGCATAGACCTTGCCATTGCAAGATGTCAAGGTCGAAACAAGATGTTCGAAGCTGTTATACAACAGGAAAACCTCCATTTGATCATTAGTGATAATGTTCAATTGCTGAAAACCGCATGTTAGATAGCATCATTGAATGTTTTGGGAAAACAGGGAGTTTCGACTTCCTGTTTTTTAACTGTTAAATTTCATAATAAATATAAAATATCTACAAAAAGACATTCAAAGTTGTTTTTTAACTGAAAAGCTAAATTCTCTTTAGCAATGAAGGAATATTAGCGATTAGAAAAGGTTACAAGATAAAATTGAATGTACAACGAAAACGGAGAAATATCTAACTTCTCCGTTTTTGATTCAACAATCCTTATAATTTTATTCCAAAGGATAAATCACCAGCATCACCAAGACCAGGAATAATATAACCTCTATTACTTAACTTGTCATCTATGGAGGCAATCCATAAATGGGTGTGTTTAGGAAATATCCTGTTGATATATTCTATCCCGGTTTTTGAGCCTATAACTGCGACTATATGTATTTGTTTTGGCACCCCATGTTGTTTAAAAGCTTTCAGCACATTTACCAAGGTTTTTCCAGATGCCACCATAGGGTCACATAAAATCAAGGTTTTGTTATTAAGTGATGGTGATGCAAGATATTCAATAACAATCTCGAAAGAATCACTGTTATTGCTGTGGTCCCTGTAGGCCGATATAAATGCATTCTCAGCTTTGTTATAGTAATTTAATAATCCCTGATGCAAAGTTAGGCCAGCCCTTAACACTGAACATACAACAAGTTGATCATCATATACGGCCATCGTCTTGCTCCCAAAAGGTGTTTTAATATCTTTATTTTTATAATGTAATGTTTTGCTCAATTCATATCCTAATACTTCACCAATATGCTCAATATTCTTTCTGAAGCGCATGGCATCTTTTTGTATATCAATATCCCTTAATTCAGACATGAACTGATTTAAAATAGAATTGTTTTTAGAAAAATCATGGACAATCATTGATTTTGAGATTAATATGTTATGTGGATTAAAATTGATGAATAAAATTCAATTTTTAAATGACATATATCATTGATGTTATTGATTTATGTGAATACATTTAACTTCATACAAGGATAGAATTATATTGTGATTAAACTATGAAGATATAAATTTTTATAAACATAATTCCAATCACACCACCAATTAAAGTAATAATGAAAGGTACAAATCGCATCTTATTCTTTGATCAAATCAGTATTTCTGATATTGCAAAAGTTGGCGGAAAAAATGCTTCGCTTGGCGAAATGTACAATAAGTTAAACCCTAAAGGGATTAACACTCCTAATGGTTTTTCATTAACAGCAGATGCCTATCGCTTATTTCTCGAACACAATATGATTGAGCAACAACTAAATGATTTATTGTTTTCGTTAGATACAAAACAGTATTCAAATCTTGCTATCATTGGAGAAACGTCAAGAACTTTGATTTTATCTGGAACATTTCCAACCGAAATTATTGATGAAATCAATGAAGCATATAAAAAACTTTCTAACGATTGTGGTATTAAAAATTTAGATGTCGCGGTTCGGAGTAGTGCCACCGCTGAAGATTTGCCTACTGCCAGTTTTGCAGGACGCATGGAGTCTTTTTTAAATATTAGTGGAGAGAAACAGTTACTTGAAGCGGTACATCTTTGCTATGCATCTTTATTTACCGATAGGGCCATAAAGTATCGCCACGACATGGGTTTTACAGGAATGGACATCGCTATTTCGGTTGGCGTTCAGCAAATGGTGCGAAGCGATAAGGCATCTTCGGGTGTGGCATTTACAATTGATCCGGACAGTGGATTTCAAAACGCCATAATCATTAATAGTTGTTGGGGCTTGGGAGAAAATATTGTTCAGGGTAGAATTACACCCGATGAGTGGATTGTATTTAAACCAACACTTTTGAATAATCATTTAAACCCTGTTTTAAAAAGTCGTTGTGGCAAGAAAGAATATACAATGGTGTATGTGGATAAGACTAAAAGCGTATCAGCAGAAAAAACAATTATAAATAGGGATACCCTTTTAGAAAAGCAGGATAAATTTTCATTGACACACCAGGAAGTTATTCAATTGGCTCAATGGTGTTACAAAATTGAGCAACATTATGGAAAGGCAATGGATATTGAATGGGCGAAAGATGGATTAACTAATCAGTTATATATCGTTCAGGCAAGACCGGAAACTATTCATGGAAAAGGGAGAAAGCAAATACGTGAGATTTTTACGCTTAAAGAAAAGGGAAAACTACTGACCAAAGGAATTGCATTAGGCGATAAAATAGCAACAGGGAAAGCTCGAATCATTTTGAATCCACGGGACGGAAATCAATTGCAAAAAGGAGAGGTTTTGGTAACCGATATTACAAACCCTGATTGGGATCCAGTATTGAAAAAAGCCAAAGGCATTGTTACTAATAAAGGAGGTAGAACCAGTCATGCCGCTATTGTAGCAAGAGAAATGGGAACAGTGGCTGTGGTTGGCTGTGGTAATGCAACAGAGGTCATTAAGAATGGTCAAGAAATCACCGTTTCTTGTGCAGAAGGAAAAGAAGGACATGTATACGAAGGAATTTTAAAAATGGAAATATCGGAACAGGATTTTAGTCAATTGGCTATGCCGGACATTGCTCCCATGTTCATTCTTGCCGATCCCGACCGCGCTTTTGAGCTTAGTAATTATCCCAATAAAGGAGTTGGACTCATGCGTTTGGAATTTGCCATTTCGAATGCTATAAAAGTACATCCATTGGCACTCATTGAACCAGAGAAAATACAAGATGAACAGGTGAAGAAGGAACTAAAAGAATTGACAAAAGAATATGAAGACGGAAAAAACTATTTCATTGATAAATTGGCCGAGGCAGTTTCCATGGTGGCAGCAGCGTTCTATCCAAAAGATGTGATTGTCCGCATGAGTGATTTTAAGAGCAATGAATATGCAAATTTAATTGGAGGGATGTATTTTGAGCCACATGAAGAAAACCCAATGATTGGTTTCCGTGGGGCGTCTCGCTATTACAGTGATTTTTACAGAAAGGGATTTGCTTTGGAATGTGAAGCCATGAAAAAGGTACGTAATGAAATGGGTATGACCAATGTTAAATTAATGATTCCATTTTGCAGAACTTTAGAAGAAGGACGAAAAGTAATTGCAGAAATGGCAATCAACGGATTGACTCAAAAAGAAAATAGTTTGGAGATTTATATGATGGTCGAAATTCCCAGTAATGTCATATTAGCAGATGAATTTGCCAAACTATTTGACGGATTTTCCATAGGCTCTAATGATCTGACTCAACTTACATTAGGTTTAGACAGGGATTCAGCATTAATTAGTTATTTATTCAGTGAAGAAAATCCTGCGGTAAAAGGATTGATAAGAGAAGCGATTCGCGCTGCAAAACGAAAAGGAATTAAGGTTGGTTTGTGTGGACAGGCACCAAGTGATATTCCTGCATTTGCCAAATTTTTAGTAGAAGAAGAAATAGATAGTATTTCATTTAATCCTGATGCTTTGATCAAGGGAATTGAAAATATTATAGATGCAGAGCGTGAATTAGTAAAACAATAAATAATAATGGAAACACAATTTAAGAATAAAGTAGCCATCGTAACTGGAGGCTCATTCGGAATCGGTAGAGCTGCAGCCATTGCATTTGCAAAAAAAGGAGCAAAAGTAGCTGTTGTAGATTGGGTAGAGGATAATGAAACACTCAATCTCATCAAATCTTCGGGAGGAGAAGCCATATTTATCAAATGTGACGTATCAAAAGCAGTGGATGTAAAAACAATGATAGAGAAAACGATTAGTGCCTTTGGTCGCCTAGACTATGCATTCAACAATGCGGGCATTGAAGGAATCATGGCAATGACGCATGAATGTACCGAAGAAAATTGGGACAAAACCATTGGTGTTAACCTCAAAAGTATCTGGCTTTGCATGAAAAATCAAATTCCCGAAATGCAAAAACAGGGCAAAGGTGTCATTATTAACACGGCATCTATTGCAGGGTTGGTGGGCTTTTCTGGTTTACCAGCTTATGTAGCTTCAAAGCATGGTATTATTGGGCTAACGAAAACCGCCGCTTTAGAATATGCAAAGTTAGGGATAAGGGTGAATGCCGTTTGCCCTGGTGCAATTAAAACGCCCATGATTGATAGGATTACTGGAAACAAAAAAGAAGCTGAAGAGCAGTTTGCAGCAATGGAACCCATAGGGAGACTCGGACAACCAGAAGAAGTTGCGAATGCCGTGTTATGGATGTGTTCGGATGAAGCATCATTTGTAACAGGACATGCCATGGTGGTTGATGGCGGATGGGTAGTTCAATAGTTATGTTTAATTTTTCATAAAAATCGTTTTTTCATATTTTGTTCACTATAAAATAATATTAGACAATGAAAACAGTAAAATTTATTTCCAATGATTCACATCAAAAAGAATTTGGAACGGAAGTAAGAAAAAACGTTAATAATTACTTCAGAGAAAAAGGAATTTCCAAGAAAGGAAATGCAATGATGTTTGTAAAAGCAATCATCATGTTGTCTATCTACATTGTACCATTTGTATTTATTTTAACTACCCCAATGAATATATGGTTGGTAGTATTGCTTGTTATACTAATGGGTGTTGGTGAAGCAGGTATAGGCATGTCGGTGATGCACGATGCGGCACATGGTGCTTTTTCCAGCAAACAATGGGTAAATAATTTATTTGCTTCTACCATATATCTTCTTGGAAGCAATACATTCAATTGGAAAGTTCAGCACAATATTTTTCATCATTCATTTACAAATATTTATGGATATGACGAGGATATTGAAACAAAAGCAGTCATACGTTTATGCCGGCATGCACCATTAAAAAAATTTCATCGGTTCCAGCATGTTTATGCCTTCTTTTTTTATGGGCTTATGACACTATCCAAGCTGGTTACAGATTTTGGGCAATTGGTAAAATTTAATAAAGCAGGATTAACCAAAGAACAAGGCCGCAAACCGCCCCTTGAAATCGTTAAACTTATAATAGCAAAGGCAATATATGTATCTATTATTATTGGTCTGCCACTGCTATTAACAGATTTTATCTGGTGGCAAATATTGGTAGGTTTTGCTATCCTACACATAACTGCTGGAATGATTATGAGTACCGTTTTTCAGATGGCGCATGTGGTGGAAGGAACAGAACAACCTCTTCCCGAAGAAGGTGTTATTAAAAATACATGGGCCGTTCATGAGTTACTGACTACATCTGATTTTGCTAGAAATAACCTTTTTCTAAATTGGTATATAGGTGGACTTAATTTCCAGATAGAACATCATTTGTTTACTAATATTTGCCATATCCATTATAGAAAAATGGCACCTATTGTAGAACAAACTGCACGTGATTTTGGACTAACATATAATCTTAAACCAACATTAATTGATGCATTTACTTCACATATAAGGAGATTGAGGGCGTTGGGCAGACAACAAGGTAACGAAGAGCATACTCTGCTCTTCTAAGCCAGTATAACGCTAAAAATTGACTTTAGTATTCACATAATTTTATTATCATGGAAATTATCTACAAGGGTAAGGAAGCTGAAACTTACAAAAAATCACCATCAAAGCCGAGTGAAGTAAGTATATGGATTGATTCCTACGATGATTTATTTTCTGATTTTGACCCCATGCCTTATTCAGAACGAACACTTTCAGATGATTTTATTATTCAGGTAAAGAAAATGGTTAGAAAAAAGGGTGAAAAACTATCCAAATTAAACCTCCTATTGATAGAACAGGTGAGAAGTAAGCAAGACGAGGCTACGATTGCAAAGCGTCTACATGAACATTTTCAAATGATGGCTGGGCAACTTGGTGATGATATCAGGAAAACAAATAGAAGAGGTTTTATATTAACTGTGTCCGGCATTATTTGTATGATTATTGCGAGCTATATTTCATTCGTTGGGTCAGAACAGTATGTCACACACATGCTGCGGGTCTTGTTTGAACCTGCGGGCTGGTTTATGGTTTGGGCGGGACTTGACAAGTTTGTATATGATTCGAAGAAAACAAAAAAGGAGCTTCTCTTTTACTTGAAGATGGTGGAGGTAAAAGTAGAGTTCTCTAACTATTTACCTGCTATATAACGGACAAAATAGATAGTGATATTATTAATATAGAATGGATTATAAAACAATAAATAACTATAGAAATACCATTCTAAGATAAAATAGTCATTGTAAGGGGGGGAGGTAAAAACAATGCTTTAAACTCTCTTAATATGGAAATATTGACCAAAAATGCCATACAAATTCTTGAGGACCGTTATTTACTAAAAGATAGCAAAGGAGCCCTTATTGAAAATCCCGAACAGCTTTTTCGTAGAGTGGCCAAATTTGTTGCAAGTTGCGAAAAGGAGCGTGTTGTCGATTGGGAAAATATGTTTTACGACCTTATGAGTCAGCTTAAATTCTTGCCAAATTCACCAACCTTAATGAACGCAGGTTGCAAAAACGGTCAATTAAGTGCGTGTTTTGTTTTACCAATAGAGGATAGCCTAGAAAGTATTTTTACGACTTTAAAGCATGCAGCTTTGATACATCAAAGTGGAGGAGGCACTGGGTTTAATTTTTCGAAGCTGCGACCTAAAAATGATTTGGTGAGTTCCACAAGCGGTACATCATCTGGTCCAGTTGCTTTTATGAAAATTTATGATGCTGCCACGGAATATGTAAAACAAGGAGGCAAAAGGCGTGGAGCCAATATGGGGATCTTAAATGTCAACCATCCTGACATTATTGAGTTTATTCAATCAAAATCCAGTAAAAAAGCTATTGAGAATTTTAATATTTCCGTAGGTATCACAAACGATTTTATGCGAGCTGTTGAGAACGATTCTAACTGGAAACTTATAAACCCTCGTACACTTAACATAGAGAAAACGCTCAAAGCAAAAAAAATATGGCAACTGATTGTCGAAGAAGCTTGGAAAACAGGAGATCCTGGATTGGTTTTTTTGGATGCTATAAACGCCGCAAATCCAACACCTAAACAGGGAAATATAAATTGTACAAATCCCTGTGGTGAAGTGCCTTTGTTGAATTATGAAAGTTGTAATTTAGGGTCAATCAACCTTTCAAAAATGACACGTATGGTCAATAATAAATATGAGGTTGATTGGGAGGAATTAGCTTCTATCATTCAAATTGCCATTCGATTTTTGGATAATGTTGTTACAGTAAATCATTACTTAATGCCAGAAGTGGAGGCGATAACAAAATCCAATAGAAAAATCGGACTGGGAGTCATGGGATGGGCAGAACTTCTCATTTTATTGGAAATACCCTATGAATCCGATAAAGCACTCACTTTAGGTGAAAAACTTATGGAATTTATTAAACAAGAAAGCTATAAGGCTTCAGCAGCAATAGCCATGGAAAAAGGTTCATTTCCAGAATGGGAAAGAAGCATTTTTTTTCCAAATTACAAAATGAGAAATGCTACCTGTAATAGTATGGCACCTACAGGGACTATTTCGGTTATTGCAAACACATCCTATTCGATTGAGCCCTTGTTTGCCTTGGCTTATAAAAGAGTTGGCATCTTAGGAGGAAAAAAACAAACAGAGTTAAATAGTGTTTTTCTACAAAAAATGAAGGCGCTGAATCTATGGACCGATGCCTTGAAAAAGCAACTCTACCAATCTGGTAGTATTCAGGGAGTAGAAAGCATACCTCCACAAATAAAGTCTTTATTTAAAACAAGTTTGGAAATATCTTGGCAGTACCATTTGTTGCATCAAAAGATTTTTCAGAAATTCACTGATAATGCCGTTTCAAAAACTATAAATCTATCTAAAGATGCTGGTGTTAAAGATGTTTCTGATATTTATAGGATGGCATGGGAATATAAACTGAAAGGTATCACGATTTATCGCTATGGCAGTAAAGACCACCAGATACTTCAAAAATGTAGTCTTAATAATAGTACAGATTGCTAATTGATTTTATCTGATATATATCATAGTTTCTATCTAAAAAACAGTTTAAATTTATCTGAAATCCTAAAAAGTATATGCGATGCTATCTATACTTCTTCCTACAGATTTTTCTGAAAATTCAATGAATGCGGTCAAATATGCATTGGAATTTTTTAAACATCAAAAGGTTGATTTTTTCTTTATGCATGCCTATCAAAATGACTTTTATAATCATGAAGAGTTGGCGTCCCGTGAGGTTTTTGATGATATTTTGGAAAAAGTGAAGAACCAATCGCAAAAAAGTCTTGAAAATCTTCTTGAGACTGTAAAAAAAATGACGTCAAACTCTAGGTTCACTTTTCACGCCATATCTGCTTACAATACGCTGGTAGACGAAGCTAATCTCATTGCGGATTCTAAAAAGATTGATTTGATTGTAATGGGTACGAAAGGAAAGTCTGATGAGCGACATATTATATTTGGAAGCCATACTTTTCAGGTTTTGAAGTACGTGAAATGTCCAGTTTTGGCGATTCCTTCAAATTATACCAATACACAGCCAAAACATATTTTGTTTCCAACCGATTATCTAATTCCATACAAACATCGCGAACTAAAATTGTTATGTGATCTGGCCGTATCTAATAAAAGCATTATAGATGTATTGTATATTTCGAAAAGCGATAAATTATCACTTAGACAAGAAGATAACCAAGCTTTTATAAAAGAAACCATCTGTAAAACCAAGATTGTTTTTCACATAGAGCACAGTAAAAAAATAACTGAAACGATTCAAAATTATATAAAGACTCATGCCATAGATATGTTGGTTATGGTGAATACCCAACATTCATTCTTAGAGGATATGCTGTTTCCTTCTAACATAGATATAGTAAGTGTGGACCTTAAAATACCACTTTTGGCGCTGCAAAACGCAACACGGTAGATATAAATACATTAAAAAGTTATTGGTTATGAAAAATATTCTTTTACCCACCGATTTTTCAGATAATTCATGGAATGCCATCAAATATGGAATAAAACTTTATAAAGATGATGAATGTACATTTCATTTGTTTAACACGTATATCCCCGTTATTTACCATGTAGAGTATGTGTTGGCATATCCAGCTCAATTCGGTTTGGGAGATGCCATAAGAGAGGCTTCATTGCAGGGTTTGGACAGGTTTATGGACCGAATTTCTAAGGAATTTAAAAATAATACAAACCATAGATTTGAGACGATTGCCAGGTTTGATACTTTGGTTCTTGGTATTAAAGAATTGATTGACGAACGCCATATTGACCTTATAGTTATGGGTACAAAAGGGGCAACAGGAGCCAAAGAAGTATTGTTAGGCTCAAATACCGTTCAGGTTTTTAAAAATATAAAATGCCCAATTCTAGCCATTCCATCAGATTTTGAATATGAATCACCTTTAGAGATTCTGTTTCCAACCGATCTTGATGTTGATTATCAAAAAACATCCTTAGACCTTCTGGTAGATATTGCAGTAATGCACCATTCAAGAATAAATGCCATGCATGTTTCAACAGGCTATGATTTAACAGAAACACAAGAGAGTCATAAACTGGTATTAGAAAATATGTTCAAAAGCACAGCTTATTTATTCCATGATGTTGAAAGTATGGAGATAGTAGATGCCATTACTAAATTTCAGCTCAAGTATAGAATCAATATGTTAGCCATGATAAACAATAAACATTCTTTTTTTGAAAATTTATTTTTTAAGAATACTATCAATCAAATAGGGTTTCATTTGAATATTCCATTTTTGGTAATTCCTTCTAAATCACATCGCGAGTCATGAAAACCAAGACATTACATATTTTACTGCCAACCGATTTTTCCGATAATGCTTGGAACGCTATTGTATATGCTTTAAAATTATATGCAGACGAATTTTGTACCTTTTATTTTTTGCATTCCAGATATATTTTAAATCCTGTATCCAGAACTTATATTACCACGCATTATGTCGATACGTTAAAAGAGCAAGCATTAAAGGAATTGGCAGATCTAAAAGACCAGACAGAAATTGCCAATGCCAATGCCAACCATGATTTCAAAACGCTTTTATTTGAAGAGGAACTAATGGATGCTGTTAATGAAGCAGTTAAACAAAATGCTATTGATATTGTTATTATGGGAACTAAGGGAGCAACAGGTTCAATTGATTATTTGTTTGGAAGCAATACAGTAAAAGTCGTTAACAAGATTAAAAACTGCCCAATTTTAATTGTTCCAGATGAACATGATTTCATTGCGCCAAAGCAAATAGCATTTCCAACGGATTACAATCGCTTTTACAATGATGAATTAAGGGCACTCAAAAATATGGCAGATTTATTCAATTCTAAAATTCGAGTCGTACATATTAGTACCGAAAAAGAATTGTCAAGTATTCAAAAGTATAATATGGCGATGCTTGAAAACTATCTGGTCGATTATGAATGCAGTTTTCATTGGTTGCCCGATTACACAAAAAAAGCAGAAGCGATTACAACATTTATTGAAGAACTCAAAATAGAGATGCTTGCTATGGTAAAGTATAAGCACAGTCTTTTAGAAACCATAATCAATGAGCCAGTGATAAAGAAACTGGCTTTCCACCCAAAAGTTCCCGTATTGGTAATACCAGAGTGAGCTGGTATAGAAAATAGAGAATAGAGAATAGACAATAGAAAATTCGGAAGATTATTTAGATTAATTATTACAAAAAGCTAGGTCACAACAAATCAGTAATCTCTTTAAAAATCCATTATCACTGTGTTTGCAGTGAATTGTAAAAATTTTTATAGGAAACAATGATTATATAATCAAAAAAATAAACTCATGAAATGCCCATTAACAAATATGTCAAAAACCTCCCGAAAGCTTTCGGGATATGATATTTGAGCATGTCATCTGACAATTAAAAAAATAATAAATACAAACAGATGAAACGCAAGATATTATTACCAACAGATTTTTCAACGAATGCTTTGCAGGCTATCCACTATGCTTTGGAACTTTATAAGAATGAGGCGTGTATATTTTATCTCCTCAATGTGTTTTCTGTCGATTCAAAAAATATTTATAGCATTGCTAACATGGTGCCGGGAAGTGATATGTATGAAACAGAGAAAACAAACTCAGAAAGCGAATTAGCAAAACTTTTGAACATTTTTGCTTTTGGGGAGAAAGGAGATCCAAAACATAACTTTCAGACCATATCGCTGTTTAACAATCCTTTGGAGGCCATTAAAAATGTCGTAGAGGAGAAAGATATTGAACTCATTGTTATGGGTACCAAAGGCGAAACAAAAGCAAGAGGCAATGTTTTTGGAAGCACCGCCGTTAGTATTATGGAGAAAGTGAGAAACTGTCCTGTGATAGTGGTTCCCGAATTAGCAGAAATACAATTGCCAAAGGAAATTGTATTTCCAACCAGTTACAAAACACATTTTAAAAAACGGGAATTAAGCTATTTAATCGATATAGCTCAAAGATGTAAAGCCTCAATAAAAGTATTACACGTTGCTGGCGAAGAGGAATTGAATGAAGAGCAATTGAATGGAAAAGAACTTTTAGATGAATATTTTGAAGATGTAAACCATTCATTCCATTCTTTGAGAAATATATCTGTTCCCTCTGCTATTAATTGTTTTGTTGAAAGCAGAGAAAGTGGTATGGTAGCGTTTATCAATAGAAAGCATGCCTTTTTCGGAAGCATACTTACACGTCCATTGGTAAAAGAAATCAGTTTTGATTTAAAAGTACCCATTTTAGTGATGCATGATTTAAGAAATTAAAATTATAGGAAAATGAAATCGGCATGATTTAGAAACACAATTGATAATCATCGAACACCAATGAAAATAAAATTTGTGAGATAAACACCAATGAAAGCAAAGCGATTGCTTCGCCAGTTCGCTATTGCTCGTGTCCATATGATTGGAAGAATTATGAATTATGAATTCAGAATTAACAAATAAACGAATAAACAATTAAACACAACCCTTAGAACCAGGATGAGTTTCCCCATTCGGGGGCTAGGGGGCTAAATATTTACATATGAAAAATACAGGTATTTGGTTAGATAAAAGCAGAGCACTTATTGTTAATCTAGAAAACGATAAGGAAACCATGAAAGTAATCCACTCTGATATAGATAATTATAATGTTACGGCAAATAGACATGTTGGAGGTGCAAAAGAAATCGTTAAGGATATTAAATATCTAGAACGAGAAAAGCAACAGTTCAAATCATATTTCAAGGATATAACGCAAGAGATAAACGATACGGATGCATTAGTCATTTTTGGTCCTGCGGAAACCTATAAAAAATTCGCAAAAGAGCTGGAAGAAAACCATAAAAATGTAAGTATGAAAATCAAAGATATTAGAAAAACTGATAGCATGACCGATAATCAGGTTGTAGCATGGGTAAGGGATTTCTTTGAATCTAAATAATAGATAGAGCTGTTATTATAACATTATTTCAAGGATCTATGGAAACTGATTTTGAAGTTGTTAAATCTTCAGGTGAGAAGGTAAAGTTTTCACTGGGTAAACTGCACACATCATTAAGAAAATCTGGTGCAGACAATCAAACAGTAAACCAAATTATAGATAAAGTTCAGGAAGAATTATATGATGGTATCTCTACAAAAGAAATTTATAACCGAGCGTTTGCATTACTCAAAAAAAAGGGAAGCTATCTGGCATCAAAGTACAAACTTAAAAAGGCAATTTATGAGTTGGGACCCACGGGGTATCCTTTTGAACGCTTTGTAAGCACTATTTTAAAATATTCAGGGTATCAAACCCTTGTTGGTGAAATATTACAAGGTGAGTGCGTGACCCATGAAATCGATGTAGTAGCTAGTAAGAACGGTACCACTACGGTAATTGAATGTAAATTTCATAGTGAAGAAGGAAGAAATTGCAATGTTAAAGTACCTCTATACATTGCTTCACGTTACAAAGATATCAAGTCGTATTGGGATTCAAAACCACATGATACAGTGCTTAATGAAGGCTGGCTGGTCACAAACACACGGTTTACTGAAGATGCGTTGCAATATGGTAAATGTATAGGGTTGTATTTGTTGAGTTGGGATTATCCAAAAAACGATGGTTTAAGAGATCGTATAGACCGATTGGGATTATATCCTATAACTGTTTCCACCTTATTGAGTGGTCGCGAAAAGCAGTTTTTATTAAGCAGGGATGTTGTACTCTGTAGGGATTTAATAGATGATGTATTTTTTCTGGATCACTTAGGAGTTTCCGACATCCGAAAAGCAAAAATCCTTAAAGAGATAAACATGCTATGTAAACATTGATGCTATGGACAATTATATAAAGGTTAATTTTTTGGGGGCATCTGGAGTGGTCACCGGATCAAAATTTCTAATTGAAACCTCTGAAAAAAATATTTTAATTGATTGTGGGATGTTTCAAGGACTTAAAGAGCTTCGAGAACTCAATTGGTGTGACCTTCCTGTTGATGTTAGCACTATTGATCTGGTTTTGCTCACCCATGGGCATTTGGATCATGTGGGGTATTTACCGCGTTTGGTAAAACAGGGCTTTACGGGAAAAATAATAGGAACAGCACCTACCTTGGCCATTGCGGAAATCATTTTAAGAGACAGTGCAAAAATTCAAGAGGAAGAAGCAGAAAAAGCTAATAAAGAAAATTATACCAAGCACAATCCTGCATTGCCATTTTACACCGTAAAGGAGGCCGAAAAAACAGCTCAAATGTTTCAAGTTGAAGTGGAAGATAAATGGATTAATTTATCAGAACATATATCGTATCGATTTCAATATAATGGACATATTCTTGGGGCAACATTTATTGAAATGGATATCCATACCAAACGCTTTGTGTTTTCCGGTGATATAGGAAGAGCCAATGATTATTTGTTGGATGCCCCAAAAAGACCCGAATGGGCAGACTTCCTTTTTTTGGAAAGTACTTATGGCAATAAACTTCATCCGTCTGAAGATGTAGAGAGCATACTTTCGGAAATAATTATTGATACCGTTCACAAAAAAGGCAATTTAATCATTCCAAGTTTTGCAGTTGAGCGCCTTCAGACTCTCATGTACATCCTCTGGAAATTGTATAAAAAGAACAAAATACCAAACATACCCATTTTCATGGATAGCCCCATGGGAAGTAACGTTTTGGAGCTTTTCAATCGCTTCCCAAAATGGCACAAACTTTCAGGTTCCGATATAAATGCCATGAGCCATCATGTAAGCATTGTGCAATCCTATAAAGAAACATGGGAAACCATAGATGACAAACGTTCTAAAGTCATTATAGCTGGAAGTGGCATGGTTACAGGTGGACGTGTATTGACTTATTTACAACAGTTGATTGATGATTCATCTACAACAGTTTTAATGGTTGGATATCAGGCAGAAGGCACTCGTGGAAGACAATTATTGGATGGTGTTCACGAAATCAAACTATTTGGAAAGTACTATCCCGTTAAAGCTACTATAAAACATCTGGAGAGCCTGTCTGCACATGCCGATCAGGAAGAATTGATTCATTGGATGAGCAACATCATTAACATTCCTGAAAAAGTATACCTTATTCATGGTGAACCACCGGCTTTGGATGCCCTAAGAGTGAAAATTAAAGAGGTGTATCATTGGGATGTTAGTGTACCCAAACTATCCGATGTGGAAAAAATAATCATTTAAAAATTAAAGACGATTTCATGGTCATCATGTATTGAAATCTTATTGCTTAACTGATATTTATCATTGCCCCCAGTATTTTAGTATTGTAAATTTATGCTACGAGTTCATTTTGACTTTTTTCAATTGGTTGTAAAATGATCTTTTTATCCTAGATTTCACCTGTTTTTTACTCCGTAGTGCTGCTATGAAGTGCTAAAAAGCTAAAATCTGGAATAGGACGAAGCGTATAAAGTAACCCCGCGGGTTATTTTAGCGAGTGAGCCAGTCTACGCAAAGGGTATTTTTCACTTCAATCAAAAAAGTCAAGAAGAGTTCTATAACAAGGTTTAATTAAAAAACATAAAATTATGACACTGGTAAAATTTAACAACAGAAACAGATTATTCCCATGGAATAATGGCGGATTGAGAAGTCTTTTAAATTATGACCCCTTTATTAACGACGATTTATTGGAAGATGACAGTTTCATGCCAGCAATGAACGTTAAGGAACATGATAAAGATTTTGAAATTGAATTTGCAGCCCCTGGATTTTCAAAAAAAGATTTTGATGTAAGCATTGAAGGTGATATGCTTCATGTTTGTGGTGAAAAAAGTATGGAAAAAGAGGAAAAAGATGATGATTATACTCGCAAAGAGTTTAGTTACAACTCTTTTAAAAGATCCTTAAAGTTACCTGAAACCGTTAATGCCGATAAAAAAGTGAAGGCTAGTTACAATGATGGTATCTTAAAATTAAATCTTCTTAAAAAAGAAGAATCCAAAACCATGCCTAAAAAGAAAATCGAAATTCTTTAAGTCTAATTATGGCAGAAAGTGATTTGAGAAAATTACTTTCTGCCTTGTCAAAAAAAAATGTCATGAACGCACCACTTAAAGCAAAGTATGTAGAATGGTTCAATGCTGAAGAAATGCATAAACACACACAAGACTGGCTATCTGAATTGGAATTTATAAAAGACGAACATCTATTCTTTGAAGATTTAGTAAAAACATATACCCTTCAAATAATTAACACCAAAAAATTCTCTAAATATCAACACATTATAGATGCTATAAAACATTCTGAAAAAAGAAATAGCTCTCTTATTAAAACTATTAAGGTTCATAGCAATGAACTTAAAATAATGGTAGATGGCGTTAATCAGCCAAAAGAGGAGGAGAACTATAAAAAGGAACATAAAAATCTTATCGTTCTGGTTAGTGAATTTTCAAAAGACTACCAATCATTAAAATCCCAACTCTTTACAGCGATTAAAAATATACTAAAAAATGAAAAACAACAGCGTTTGCTTGAAAAATGATAAAAATCTAGACTATGAAACACTCATAAGAATGGCATTCACACACACAAGGATGATTGTTAAGGGTGTTCCATCTGACAATTAAAAAATAAAAATAAACAGATGAAATCATTAATTTCTACTATATCATTTTTATCATTATTTGGTTGTTCCATAGAACTTGTGGATTCTTGGAAAAACCCAGAAATATCAACTTATTATCCTACCAAAGTATTAATAATAGGCGTAACCTCAAACGCTAATGCAAGACAAGGTTTTGAAAATCAATTAAAAGAGAAATTTGAATTAAGAGGGTCAGAAGCAATTACGAGCATGGTTTTCTTTGGGCCATCTATGATGACCGATAAAATAAACGAAGCTCAGATGGACGATTTGGAGACTAAGTTGTTGGGAGAGGGGTTTGATACCATTTTACTTACAAAAGTAATAGGTGTGGATAATAAGGTTAGATATAAACAAAGTTATGATGGTTTTGATGCAACCTATAAAAAATTCAAGGAAGAATACCTTATGTATCAGGACATTTACTATAACCCAGACTATTACGAGAATTACAAATTATACCACACTGAAACTAGCATGTATTGCATTTGCTCTACCAAAGAAAGGGAGTTGATATGGAAAGGGTACATCGATATAACCGACCCGAAAAACGTGGAAGAAATTATCAATGAATATGTTAACCTTGTTGTTTTCGCTCTTGAGGAACAACAGTTAATGACGCCTTTAAATCCGAAAGAACTATCGGATGATGCTATTTAATTGTGGAGCCCTATACTGTATGTACATGTCACTTCAATGATTTATGCGGGCTAGGCAATTTATGGCACTATTTCTTTTTTTTAGATCGTGAAGTTTTAAAACCAATCAAGGGTCTTGATGCTTGGTCTTTTCTTTCCAATTCTTCTTCAAGCTTTTTATATCTGCTTATATCCTTAATGGTAACAACTACGGCGGCTATGTGATTTTCATTGTCAAGTATAGGTCTTCCGCTTAATAAAACCCTCCGCATTTCATTGGTTTTTTTATTTTGTAGTAATACATCGATATCATCGGTAACTTCACCAGCCAAAGCAAGTTCGGCAGGAAGGTTTTGAACTGGAAATGTTTTCTCTCCACTTGGATAAAGAACTTTAAAATGATTAGAAAAATCGACGGAAATCTTGGAGTCGTCTTCTATGCCAAAAAGTTCATTGGCTACATCGTTAGCCAATAGAACCTGTTTGCTGGTATTTGCGACTAGTACACCATCACTGATATTCTCTAGAATCATATTCAGTTTTTGATGACTTTCATATAACTCATTCATCATTTTTTCATCTTCTTCTTTAAGTTTTAAATTTTCAGTAATGTCTCTAGCAATAGCATATAGCATTCCCGTACTTATATCAGCGGTAGCATTCCAGGACAGCCATTTAATGGTACCATCTTTACATATCCAACGGTTCTTGAAACTTACTAGATCTGTTCCTTTTTCAAGTTTTTCGATTGCCTGTTCGGTTATTGTTATGTCTTCAGGGTAGATATAAGTAGCAAACGGTTTATTTAAAAGCTCCTCATTGCTATATCCTAAAAGCTTGCTTAAAGATGGATTTACTTTTATGAACCTGTCTTTGGAAGCAATAACCAAACTATCTATGGACATATTAAAAAAGGTATCTGCAGCCCTTTGCGATTCCATTATAGCCTTTCTTTGGGTGATATCTGTAGAAATACTTCCAATTGCATAGACTCTGTTTGAGGCATCAAACAAAGGGAATTTCACAGACAAATAAGTATGTGGACCATCAGACTGCTCAAAAACTTCTTCTATTTGAATTTCTTTTCCTGCTTTTACAGCATCTAAATCGGCATTAAAATATCTGTCTGCAGTTTCTTTTGGAAGGATATCATGGTTTGTTTTACCTATTAAACTTTTCTCTGGAGATTCTATAATCGATTGATACTTCTCGTTTGCCAATATATATTCGCCATTTATTTTTTTTACCGAAATAGCGTTGGTCGTATTGCTAATTATTGATTGTAATAATTTTTGGTTTTTAAGAAGTTCTTCTTCCGATTGTCTTTTTGCTTTGAGCTGTGCTTTTAGAATAAAAAAAACGGTGGTTAACATTCCCAAGGTGAGAATTGCTAATGTTAATGAAATCCAATGCCACAATCTATTGGTAGTAAAATCCATCTGTGTCCAATAGATAATACCAAGTGCTATAACCACAATGCTATTTATGATATAGCCGTACAGATTTTTTCTTTCCAATGAGATTTTCATTTAAATCACTTCTTATAAAAGACTAATGTATTGAACTTCAGGAATGGGCAAAATGATATTTATCATTTTAGAATTTACATTAAGATAATACATTTGATTAGTTAAGGAATAAATTACTATTAAGGATGAACAATTGTGATTTGATGATTTTTTGGGATTTCTACAAAAAAGAAAGCAATGAAACCCTTAATTGAAATCACTGCGACATGGATGCACATTATTACAATGTAGATGTAAACTGGAGTCAGAAACATAAAGGTATTATGTGTTCGCCTGAATTAAATATCGACACCCAGAATTGTATTGAAGTAGCAACACCTCCTGAGTTTTCAAAAGGAATTCCGGGAATATGGTCGCCGGAACATTTGTTTACAGCATCAGTAAGCAGTTGTTTTATGACTACATTTTTGGCTATTGCCGAAAATTCAAAATTGGAGTTTTCAAGTTTCAACTGTAAATCAAAAGGCAAACTAGAACAAATTGAAGGAAAGTATTCAATTACCGAGGTTATTCTAGAACCCACAGTTACAATTGTCAATGCTAAAGACACAGAAAGAGCATCACGGATCTTACAAAAATCGGAAGCTGCTTGTTTAATTTCCAATTCCATAAAGTCTAAAGTTATCATGATTCCAAGAATTAAACTGAGTTAAGAGAATTGATTGAGTAAGAAATCAAGCAAAGACTATTTAATTTAAATTTATGAAAACAACAACTTCTTTTAAAAATATAGATATTCCAGTACTCAATGTCCAATTAAAAGGAAGATTAAGGATTGCCGATAAACAAAAAGGATTGGTTATTTTCTCGCATGGCAGTGGTAGTGGCAGATTAAGCAGCAGAAATAATTACGTAGCGGAGCATCTTCAATCTGGAGGATTTTCTTCTTTACTTTTCGATTTATTAACCGAAAAAGAGGATTTGATTTATGAAAACCGATTTGACATCCATTTACTTTCACAACGCTTGGCAAAGGTTACCCAATGGATGTTGGAATATGAAGGGTTGACAGATGTGCCCATTGGATATTTTGGAGCCAGTACCGGTGCTGCTTCAGCCCTCTATGCTGCAGCACAATTGGAAGATAAAATTAGGGCGATTGTTTCTCGAGGAGGTAGGCCTGATCTAGCAATGTCTGCATTACATAAAATCAAAGCGCCTACGCTTTTAATCGTTGGAGGTGACGATGACGTGGTGATTCAGCTAAATAAAAAAGCATACGCTGAACTTGGTGGCATCAAAAAGATTGAAATTATTGAAGGTGCTACTCATTTATTTGGAGAACCTGGAAAATTGGAGGAGGTTGCTGCTCTGTCAACAAAATGGTTTAATAAGTACTTAAAAAAGTAAAACAATGTATGCTGATAGAAATGAAGCTGGTAAACTACTGGCTGTTAAATTGGAAAAGTATAGTAAAACGGATGCTATTATATTGGCAATACCAAGAGGAGGCATACCGTTGGGTTTCATTATAAGTGAAAAATTAAACCTGCCCTTGGAAGCTGTTTTGTCTAAAAAAATCGGACATCCTTTGCACAAAGAATACGCTATTGGAGCAGTAACCTTAAAAAACAGTGTTTTAAGTGATGCAGCAGCAGATATATCTCCATTATATATTAATGAAGAAATAAAAAACATCAGAAGTTTGTTGAAAAAACGCTATACTTATTATTATGAAGATAGAAAGCCATTGCAATTAAAAGGGAAGATTTTAGTTATTGTGGATGACGGTATTGCCACAGGAAATACCATGCTATCCATTATTAAAATGCTTCATGATGAAAAACCAAATAAAATTGTAGTGGCCATTCCTGTAGCTTCAAATGATGCCATAAAAAAATTACAGGCTTCAACTTTTGTTGATGAAGTAATATGTCCTTTAGTTCCAGATTATTTTCAGTCAGTAGGACAGTTTTATCAAGATTTTGACCAAGTAGATGATAATGAGGTGAAACAACTATTAAAAAAAGCACATAAAACATCTTCAGGTTAATGTTTGAGTTCATTATTAAGACAGCGTTTGTCTTAAATTTTAACTACAAATTATAAACTATATATCATGTTAAACATAGAGGTATATATCAGTTTCATAAAGTAAATCATTACTTTTATTTTGTTTAAAGCACTGATTTTTAGACGTCCATATTTAAATCAACTGATAAATATCATTTTGTTTTCCTGAACTTTTGTGGAATTTTATTATGTGGCTACAATCATGGAATTTACCGCTGTTTATAGGAGGATGTACAATCTCTAACCATAAGTTTATTATCGATGGATTGTAATAAATTGTAATAATTAGGAGTAACAAAAATGGAGGTAAAATCAATTAAGTTTAAATGCAAGAACTAATTTTTAAGGAGGTATTTAACAAGAAGTAAATGAGCCAGTAAAACATTATGAAACGCCCATGAGAATGGTATTTACACATACGAGGATGATTATTAAGGGCGCTCCATCTAACCAAGTTGAAAATAATAAATATAAACAGATGAAAACTAAAAAATCAAATCCAAAAATTAAGTTATTATTAGGAACAGGATTAGATACTTTGCATTTTGAAAGTCAAGAATGGCTTGAGACGATTGCCTTTTGGAAAGATGAAGCACGTTTTTTTGAGAGTCTTTTAAAAATGAAAGAATCAAAAGAGGAAAGTCAAAATGAGTATACTAAACTGTTACAGGAATTGGATAAAATACATGTCGATCTTTTTAGTGATATAGAGGATTCAATCATGAAACACGAGCGTTTACTTTCTAAAATAGAAAAAGGCGGAAAAGGACTGTCGGATGGAAACTATAGAGAAGAACATGGTATTTTAAAGGAAAGAATATATAGATTTAATAAGGATTTTCGTATGTTTAAAAAAATTATTTTTGATTACGTGAAAAAAGCTTAATGCTAAAAACCACAGTTTTTAATAGCTATTATGATATAGTGAACTCCATTGATAATTTCATGAGTTTTTATTATAATTTCCAAATGGATTATCTCCAAAATAGATTATAGACGTTATCAAAACCTTTATTCCTTAAATTAGTAGCATACTTAACCAAAAAGCCAATGATTTCAGTAGAAAATTTCAATATCAAAGGGCTTTCAGATAGTCAAGTACTTCAATCAAGGATAAAATTTGGCATTAACCGCACAAATTTTAAGAAGGAAAATGAGTTTATAAAGGCTTTAAAAAGTTTATTGAAAGAACCAATGGTGATTTTACTGTTGGTTACAGCAACCATCTATTTTATCACTGGCAATGTAGGTGATGGCATTTTTTTATCGGTTGCCATTGTTTTAGTGTCCACAATCTCCTTGTATCAGGATTCCAAAAGTCGTAATGCATTAGAGAAATTAAAAGACCTTACAAAACCACATAGTAAAGTCATTAGGAATGGTGAAGTTATCGATATCAAAAGTGAAGATATTGTTATTGGAGATGCTTTGATTGTGGAAGAAGGCCATTCAATATCGGCAGATGGTGCCATCATCCATTCCAATGACTTTTCGGTCAACGAATCGCTTCTTACAGGCGAATCATTAGCAGTTTATAAGGATAAAGACAAAGCAGACCATTTTGTGTATCAAGGCACCTCTGTGGCTAGTGGTTTGGGGATAGTCACTGTTACGGCAATAGGTGAAAAGACCCAATTAGGTAAAATAGGAAAGAGTATTGAAAGTATAGAAGAAGAAAAAACACCTATCGAAATTCAAATCCAGAATTTTGTTAAAAAGATGGTTATTGCTGGTGTGGTCGTTTTTATAGGCGTGTGGCTTCTTAATTATTTTCGGACCTATGATGTCTTGGACAGTCTGTTGAAATCCTTGACGTTGGCAATGAGCATTTTGCCCGAAGAAATTCCCATTGCTTTTACCACATTTATGGCTTTAGGTACTTGGAGATTATTAAAAATGGGCATCATTGTCAAACAGATGAAAACCGTTGAAACTCTCGGAAGTGCTACCACAATTTGCGTTGATAAAACAGGGACCATTACCAAAAATGAAATGAGCCTTGTTAAAATTTATTCCTTAAAATCGAACACAGTTTCCGATGCTGATTCGTCAACATTTAAAGCAGATGAAAAAGAACTTATAGCACTCGCCATGTGGGCAAGTGAGCCTATACCATTTGATGCCATGGAAATTTCCTTGCACAAGGCCTATTCCAAAATAGTTCATGAAGATGAACGTCCAAGATATAAAATGGTTCATGAATATCCTTTGGGAGGAACGCCTCCCATGATGACCCATATTTTTGAGAACGAAAATGGTAAGCGTATCATTGCGGCAAAAGGCGCACCCGAAGCCATTATGAAAGTGTCCAGTCTTTCGGAAAATGAAAAAAAACAAATCGACGAAACCATTAGTAATTTAGCGTCCCATGGCTATCGGTTACTGGCAGTAGGAGCCTCTGATTTTTCCGGAAATGATTTCCCTCTAAATCAACATGATTTCAAATTTAAGTTCAAAGGACTTATCGCCTTTTATGATCCACCAAAATCGAATATTCAATCAGTTTTTGAAGCTTTTGATAACGCTGGAATTAAAGTAAAAATAATTACTGGTGATAATGAAGTTACTGCGCTTGCCATAGCAAAACAAATACATTTTAAGAATGATGACAAACGGATTTCAGGAAGAGAATTAATCAACTTGTCAGACATTGAATTGCAATCTGCATCCGTCGATAATTTTTTGTTTACCAGAATGTTTCCAGACGCCAAATTAAGAATCATCAATGCATTAAAAGCCCAAAATGAAATTATAGCTATGACAGGTGATGGTATTAATGATGCACCTGCTTTAAAATCAGCACATATTGGAATTGCTATGGGTAGCAGAGGAACGGAGATTGCAAAACAGGCAGCTTCTATTATTTTATTGGAAGATGATTTATCAAAAATGCTTGATGCCGTTGCTATGGGGCGTAAAATTTATGCAAATCTCAAAAAAGCGATTCAATACATCATCTCCATTCATATCCCCATTATTCTTACTGTTTTCATTCCTTTAGCATTAGGATGGGTGTATCCCAATATTTTTTCACCAGTACATGTTATTTTGTTGGAATTGATAATGGGACCCACATGTTCCATCATTTATGAAAATGAACCCATGGAACAGAACATGATGGTACAAAAACCACGTCCTTTTACACGTACTTTTTTCAATTTTAGGGAACTCACAACAAGTATTTTTCAAGGATTGATGATTACGGTCGGTATTCTACTAATATATCAATATGCAGTTCATAGCCTGTATGGAGAATCACTGACTAGAACCATGGTTTTTTTAACACTTATTGTCTCAAACATCACACTCACATTGGTCAATCGTTCCTTCTACTATTCTGTTATTACCACGTTGGGTTATAAAAACAAATTAGTACCACTTATAATAAGCATCACGATTGTAATAACGGCATTATTCATTTTCGTGGAACCTTTTATTGGGTTTTTAAAATTTGAAAGACTCTCCTTGACCCAAACGTTTTTGAGCATTATTACTGGATTTTTGTTCGTTATTTGGTATGAAATCCTAAAATGGACTGAAAGAAGACAACACATGTTTGAGGAGAAGTCTATCATTAAAAGTTTGAATTGAAAACTATTTGAGTTATTCTTGTCAAGTTTATACTACTTCATCATTTTCAAGACATGGTCAACATGTGATTTGTTGGCAAGATTGGTGCCTTCGTTCATGGTTGTGGCCACTCCGCAGGCAACGCCCCATTTTAAAATGTCCTGTATCGAAAAACCTTTTTTAATCCCATAGATTAATCCTGCAACCATACTATCACCTGCACCAATGGTACTTTTTACCGATACAGAAGGCGTGGATTGATATATAATACCTTCTTTAGATGCCATAAAAGCACCTCTAGCACCTAAAGAAACGGCGACATATTGGGCTTTACCAGATTTTACCATTTCTAAAGCAAAGGCCTCTTGTTCTGTGCTTGATAAAAATGCCTCGCCTGCCAATTGTGCCAATTCTCTTTGATTGGGTTTTATTAAAAAGACTTTCTCTTTAAGAGCTTCTGTGAGTGCTGGACCAGAAGTATCAATAACAATTTTTATGTGTTTCGGAGACACCAGTTTGATTAATGTCGCATAAAAATCTGTTGCTATTTTTTCAGGGAGACTTCCGCTTAATACAAGAATGTCATTATTTTTAAGGCATTTATCTAGCGTCGATTTTATTTCAGTAAGTTCCACATTTTGTAATCCGCTACTCGGCATTCCAAAACGATATTGTAAATTACTTTTTGTATCGACCACGGACAGGTTTTCCCTCGTCCATGATTTTACCGCAATACTTTCGGGGTTTATGCCTTCTTTTAAAAGTAATTCGTGAATATTTTTTCCTGTATCTCCGCCAGAAGTAAATATACACTGTGTTTTTTCGTCAAGTCTATTGAGCATTCTAGAAACGTTAATGCCACCTCCTCCAGATTGATATACTATGGAATGGCATTTGAGTTTTTGGGTAGGCACAAGACCATCTACCTTGGCACTTTTATCCAAAGCAGGATTTATGGTAAGTGTTATAATTTTCAAAGTTATAATCTTTAAGATTAGTAGTGTTATAAAATACTTCCAATATAATTATAAACTTTTGTTTTGTATTCGAAAAAGTTCTTTAAGAATTTCTCAAAATGAACTTTTAATGACTCATGATTGCTTAAATATACCGCATCACAGGATAGGTCATCACACTCTAACATACCCCGCATTTTAATTTCGTGACCATCAATAATTTCCTTGAGGTTTTTCAATGCCCTTGTTTCTGTTTTAATCTGGTGTTTGAAAGTATCTAAGGTTTCAAAAACGTTGGCATGGGTTGTTTCAAAAACATTGGAATTAAGTAATCTGTTGATGAAAGTGATTTCGATTTCAATAAATTCAACCATTGATTTCCACCACAATACGTCGCGATGACATTTTAGTAGAGCGCCTTCTGTTGTGTTGTCTGAACTATTCATATCCATTTAATTTTGAACATATTTATACGTTTCCATAAATAGGAATGATAAAATTTCCGTTTAAAAAAGATTTCGGGTCTATGTTACTTTGCAATATGACGCCTTTTAATGTCGATTCCAGTAATAATTGCGCTGATTGAATTAAAGAAGCCGCCGTTGTTGTTTGAATGGCACGTAATTGATATTTGCCTATTCTTTGTGGGAGAATTTGCTTTGCTATTTCTCGTCTTTGCAAGGTACCATTGGTATCTTTACCTTGTACAGCTGCATATATTATGATTTGATCCTCTTCAATATGTGGAATTTGCTTTTCCATAATGAGTTGTAAAGCTTTAATAGGTTGATCCGAATCGGATACTTTCTTAATTTGTTCTTCTGCCCACGCATAATGACCAGGAAATCGTATGGTCTTATAGTCCATGGCATCCACCTTTCCTGCTAAGGCATCGGGTAAATCGGCAGCACCTCCCGAAGTGAGGTCGGCTTCATAAGTTATTCCGTTGATTATTATGGAAGTGCGTTCCGATAGGGAAGGACGTTTTGTTTTTTTGTATTTACGAATCACTTCAGTTTCTTTAATATATTCTGTAGCAACACCTACGGGACTCCACGTGAATCCGTAGTAGTGGGGAGCAACAGCATTCTTAGAAAGTGCGCCTACTTTAAACTCTAAAGTATCTGCTTTGCTTACCTGAAAATCATTGCAAAACTCTTTAAATAGATGATTAGCCAATACATTTATATAGCCAGGAGCGAGACCAGTCTGTAAAATAAAACCTGTTGATGCATCTTTTGCCAATGTTTTTATTGCACTGGTCTCTGCCACATATTCGGTTAGGTTGGCGTAATGTAAATTATAATCTTTTGCATAGCCTGCCATCTTTGGTGCTTGGGTTCCGGGTAAGCAATCGAGAAGAATATCTCCTTGACTAAATAGCGCTTTTGTTTCTTCAGAAAAGCCATCTTCCGAAAGATGAAAAGGTCTTAAAATACAGGATTTGGTAATACCTTCTTCAATCCATTTCACAAGATTTTGTGCTTTTGAAAGTGTTCTGTTGCCAATAAAAATAGTAGGAGTGACTGTACTCCATTCAGCGAGTATAAGCGCAACAGCTTGAGCAATGCCGCCTGCACCTGCAATAATGATCGTATGGTGTTTGTTCATAATTTAAATTTCATTTTAAATAATCATTATTGTCCAATAAAACTTTTACAATTTCCTGCCAACACAGTGGTGATGGCTTTTTAAAGAGTTTACCGATTTGTGGTCTAGCTTTTTGTAATAATTAATCTAAATAATTCGAAGTTACAATCGTCTATTTTCTATATTCTCTTTTCTCTTATCTATTATCTATTATCTATTATCTATTATCTCTTCTCATACCTCCCTGTTTTCTCCGTTAGCTTAATTCTATATACAACACCTTGCATAGCCTCAATATATTTCCCATGGGAATCGGTCATGGCATGGTGCACTGTTGTTTCGCTTGTCATTATCGGTAATACACGATCCATTAGTTTTTGCATGCCCATTTCTCTTTCTTCTGAAGTTTTTAATTCTTCAAATTTGCCCAAAGCTATGACACTTCGCCAATTACTTATATCATCTATAACATCTACCTCTAAACACACGTTTGGATTTTTCCGCATCATGTTTATTTTCATGCCCTCTTTTGTATGTCCATAAATATAGGTGCCATCATAAGCATAAGTTATAGGTACAACGTAAGTTATATTATCTGCATGACAACCAATTCTTCCAATTACTTGACTATACAAAAGATGTTCTATCTGGCTGTATTTTAAAACTCCTAACATCACGTTTAATTTTGAATTACATTGACAAAATACGTTAATCATACTAAAATCAAAATGATATATATCATATCATTTTTTCTTTGGGATGCTATAAAACATTTTTTATAAGCAGGCTAAATGGTATTGGGTAATTAGTTAGGGGTTACTTTTTGAGTTAGTAACACCATGTTATTATCTTCCATATCGGTAGTAAAAAACAAAAACCTATCGCCTCCATCTTTAATATTGAATTTTTTACGGAGTTGTTCAACCGTTTCTGGAAAGTTACGTGTCGTGATATTGGCTTTTTTTACAGCTAATTTTTTTATGGCTTTTTTGTTATATGGTATGGCGTGTTCAATTTTAAAACACCTTCCGGGGAAATCCATCAAAATATCACTTGTGTATAAATGTGAGTGCTTATGAAGTTTAAAAAGGTTTAATTGGTTAGAGATAGAATCGAAACCACCAGCTTTTAAAACGGCGCTATTGGGTTCGTATAAATAGGTAAGTGGTTGGCTGTAAGTTGAAATTGTTGTTTTTTCATTTTCCAAATAAAAATCAAAAACTTCGTTATTATCTTTTTTAAGATTGATGGTTTTTATAGAAATGCTTTCTGCAAATCCGTCTTCCAAAACCCAAAGTAATTCTTTAACTTCATTATTTACAGCTACAACATGAATGGTTTTTACATGCTTTAACTCATTAATACCAACCGAAAAATCGAGTAGGGGCGATGTTTTAATTAAAATGTTTTTTGAGTGCTTGAATAGTAAATTAATATTTTCAGGTACATTGGGTAAGCAATCGTTTAAAAAAAAGACTTTTCCTTTACTATCGTGTCTTCGGGAAGGGTCTATGTAAATCCAATCGAACGTTTTGGCGCTGGTTTTTAAATAGGTAATCCCATCAACAGCGTGTGTTTTTACATTTTGAATGGCTAATTGCTTGTAATTGTGTGTTACTATTTCGGAAAGTTCTTTGTTGATTTCGCAATGTTCGACCGTTTTAAAAGCTTTTGAAAAATAATAACAATCGACCCCAAAACCGCCCGTTAAATCGATGATGGATGCTCCACTTATTAAACACAATTTATATTGTGCTGTTATCTCCGATGAGGTTTGCTCAATGTTTAATTTGTTGGGGTAATAAATGTTTTTGCTTTCAAACCAAGTGGGTAGTTTCTTTTCGCTACGTTTTTTGGCTTCAATTTGTTCAACAATGGTTTTGGTTTCAATATTGGGGAAGTTGGTTCCTTTTAGCAATAAAGAAGCCATGTCAGAATTTAAGTTTTTATCTATGAATTCTTGAATTTCAGTACTTAAAATAGCCGTATTCAAAAGGTGTTATAAATCTTTAGTCAGTTTTTTTACAATTTTGTTTTCAGATAAAAATTCTTTCAAAATAACCTTAATGGCAGTATAGCTAGGCACTGCAAGTATTAAACCCATAACGCCAAACAGGATACCTGCGATTAAAATTAACAAAAATATTTCTAGCGGATGCGATTTTACGCTTTTAGAGAATATGAAAGGTTGACTGAAAAAATTATCGACTAGTTGCCCAATTATGAATACTATAAAGACCCAAAATGATTTAGGTAAAATAACGTCACTAAAACTTTCGCCAAGGTTACTGGTCATGGTAAGTGCCAGCATTAAAAAGGCGCCAACCAATGGACCGACATAAGGAACAAGATTTAATAAAGCACACAAAAAGGCAATAACGATGGCGTTTTCAACATCAATAATGAGCAACCCAATCGTATAAATAATGAATAAGATTAAGATTTGAAAAATAAGACCAACAAAATATCTTGAAAGCAAATCTTTAATTTTTGTTGAAGATTTTTTCCAGCCTAATTCTTTGTCATCTGGTATAAAAGTAAGCACACCATTTTCAAATAAATGGCTGTCTTTTAAAAAGAAAAAGGAAATAAACAACACCGAAAATAACCCGATACTAAAATTCCCAAAACCACTAATAATCGAATTTAAAAAGTTGGGAATAAGTGCATAATCTATTTTTGATAGAAGGTTTGATTCCTTTATAGATTGCTCTAAATCAATTTGATGCATATTGAAGTAATTTATAATTTCAATATACAACTCTTCAATATTATTTTTTAGTTGATTGATGTTTAGTAACGATAAATTATGTTCTTGTTCTATTATTAAAGGAATAAATAAAGCCAGCAAACCAATAAATAACCCTATAAGAATTGCCATAGTAACTATAACGGCCAAGGTGTTTTTAAACTTTAACCGACGTTCTAAAAAAATCACTATAGGTCTACCAATTAACGAAATGACAACGGCAATGGCTATGTAACCAATTACCGATTGAATTTCATATAAAAACCATAGAAGTAAAGCAATACCTAAAATAATGGCTACTGCTTTTAAAATACCGTTTGCAATTAATTTTGAATTCAATTGAAATAAATTATGAGTAAATATAATAATATTATTTACTATCATTTCAAACAGTTACGATTTAAACTCATTTTTCATAATATTTTAAAAAAAAAGAACCCCATAATATTATGGAGTTCTTTTGGATTTAAAACACTTAACTAACTCAAATTGATTAATAGCAGATAGCTTGTTTGTTTTGTTTATTAGTTTAAAAATTTAGGTTTTATTACCAACATAGCCCATGCCCAGTTTTGAGTATCTGATGCATTAGCCTCGGTTACACCTTTTAACTCGTACATACCGTCTGCAGCAAACATGTGTGAATAACCCAAGACCATATTATAACCTTTAAATTTCTTTGTAAATACTAAATCCAATTCGGTTCCTAAAGATTTTTCGCCACTAGCCAGCTCTTGTTCGCCACTAAAATTAAGTGCTTTAACCAATAAGCTAGATGTTTCGCTTAATGTAAAGTTGGCACTTGCATGAATATCAAACAAACCAATTGAATTTGCATGATTTCCTACGTAGAAATAATCCATGAATCCGTTGAATTTGTGGTTTGTACCATATAATGGGAAGAAAGCGCTTGTTTCTCCTGCCGCTTTATCATTTCCGCTTATAATTTCTATTCCAGCTCCTAAACCAACCTTAGCAGTTGCTTTATAAGTTAAATCCAATCCTAACAGATAAGCTCCTTTTACGTCCACTTCACCAGCTGCTAATTGCTCTTTACCTGTTTGAATAAATGCATTTGCAGCTAATCCTAAACTACCGTTTTTATATTCTAAATGAGTACCAATTGTTTGAAGATTACTAGTTCCATCTGCAACATTTGGAGTCACCGTTGTATCAAAATTTTGGAATCCATTGTTCAACAATAATAAACTTCCTGAAAAATTTTCCCATGCTTGTTTTAAATATAGGTATTGCATAGTTTTATATGAAAAGAACCCTGTGGTATTATAAGCAGTTCCTGTATTTACAAATCCTGTTGGGTTAGAGTAATCTTGACTAAACGCCAAGCCTAAATCGATCATAAACTTTTCTTTTTTATATTTAATTAAGCCTGCATCGTGGTTACGCCCTTGTTGTGCCCAATCTAAACCTCCAAATATACGTTGGTCGTCATAAGAAATAACTTGTCGCCCTAACTTGGTAGAAAAACCTGAACCTAAATTAAGTTCGGCCCACGCTTCAAAAACAGCAAACGAGTTGTTTTGGTCGTACGGTAAAATTTGTCTGTTTTCACCCCAAACCATCACATCTTGAAGACTTAAATAAAACTTATAAGCTTCGGTAGTAAACCCTGCATTTAACCTTGCTCGTGTAGAGATTCCAAAACCGGCATCGGCAGCATCAGGAATGATACTTCCAAAACCATGGCGGTACTCTGTTCGTGGTCTAAATTCACCATCTAATGTAAATTGTGCTTGTGCAAATTGTAAGCACCCCAATAATAGTCCTAAAATTACGTATTGTCTTTTCATTTTTTTTTGATTTTAATTTATAATTGTTTGGTTTAAGGTATTTAATGTTCTAAAAAATCTATAAGATGTTTTCTGTATTTGTAATAATCATCATGTTCCAACACCGATTTTCGGGTTCTTGGCCGTTCAAAATCGATGTTTAAAATATCGCCAATTTTAGCCTTGGGTCCACTGGTCATCATCACCACGCGATCTGCTAAGAAAATAGCTTCATCCACATCGTGGGTAATCATAACTGCAGTGATTTTTTCTTTATTCCAAATTTCTATTAGGATGTCTTGAAGCTCGCCCCTTGTTAAAGAATCTAGCATTCCGAAAGGTTCATCAAGAAGTAATACTTTAGGTTTGATGGCAAATGCTCTGGCAATACCAACACGTTGTTGCATGCCTTGAGAGAGTTCTGAAGCTCTTTTATTAAAAGCATCTTCCAATCCTACTTTTTGCAAATAGTATTTAGCAATATCGTTGCGTTGTGCTTTGGTAGCGTCTGGAAATACTTGGTTAACACCTAGCAATACATTTTGAAGAGATGTCATCCATGGCATTAAGCTGGGCGATTGAAAAATAACACCTCTATCGGGTCCTGGACCTTTAATATGGTGCCCCAGAACAGATATATTACCGCCTGAAATAGCATTAAGTCCTGCAATCATTGAAAGCATGGTTGTTTTACCACAGCCAGAGTGCCCAATAATGGTGACAAACTCCTCTTTCATAATTTGAAGATTCAAATCTTCCAACACAATGTAATCACCTTTGGGCGTTGGGTATACTTTCTTAAGGTTTTTCAAATCCAACATAACTCTGGAAGGGAACATGATACCGTTTTCGGTATCTATATCTCTATTGTAATCTATGGTATTTGTGTTCATTTGTTCTTTATTTAGAAGTATCCAGCAAAGTTTTTAGGGCTCAATTCTGGTAACATATATTCTTTTTGAGCTACAGATTTTCGTTCGTTTCCTATATCCATTAAGTATTCAATAATGGCATTTCTTGTTTTTTTGAAATTAGGATTATCGTTCATTTCCGTTTTATCTCGTGGACGTTCAATATCAATTTTAAACTCAGGTCCTAACGTAGCATTGGGACCTGGACGTAATGGAATAATGCGATCTGCCATATAAATTCCCTCATCTACATCATTAGTGATTAGCAGTGCAGTACGTTTTTCTTTACCCCAAATATTTAAAATTTCATCTTGTAAATTGCCGCGTGTTAAGGCGTCTAAAGCACCAAGCGGTTCGTCCATAATAATCATTTCGGGTTTCATGGCTAAGGCGCGTGCTACGGCAACGCGCTGGCGCATACCACCCGATAACTCTTTAGGGCGCTTGTTAATGGCGTGCGATAAGCTTACCATGTCTACATACTCTGCCACAATACTGTTTAGCTCTGTCTTGCTTTTTTTAGGAAATGCCTCCTTGACCGCCATATAAACATTCTGTCCAACGGTTAACCAAGGGAGTAATGAGTAATTCTGAAAAATAACCCCACGTTCATGGCTTGTTCCAACAACAGGTTCGCCTTTAAACAATACTTCGCCGCTTGTAGGCTCTAAAAGGCCATTTATTAAGTTTACCAAGGTCGTTTTTCCGCTGCCAGTAAAACCCACAATAGCAACAAATTCACCTTCTTCAATAGACAAATTAATGTTCGAAAGCACTTTGGTAGCGTTATCGTCTTTACCGTAGGTTTTGTAAATATTATTTAATTCTAAGTATGCCATTTTGTTGTTTTTTGTTGATTCGTTGATTTGTTGATTCCATTATTTGGGCGTTACCGCAAGGGGCGGGCTTTCCGTTACAAGTCCTCACTCCTGTGTCGCTGTGGGCTTTCCACTGCAAATGTGAAACATTCACGATTTCAAATTTATCAAAGTAAAATGTATGAGTAATCCCTAACGCACTGTACGGTTCCAATTTAAATTCCTTCACGTTCATTATGTCATTTTACTTCAACGATTAATAAAAAAAACTGAAACTCTGAAACTTTGTTACTCTGCAACTCTGCAACTCTGCAACTTTGAAACTTTGAAACTCAGAAACTTATTAAATCCCATCATTTTTATTAAACGAAATCACATTTTGAATGGTTAACATAATTCTGTCCAACAAAAATCCAATGCCACCAATAACAAACATAGCAACAATAATTTTTGAATTGGAATCTATCGCTCCATTCTGGAATTCTTCCCAAACAAACGATCCCAAACCAGGACTTTGTGCCAATAATTCAATGGCAATAAGCACCATCCAAGATACAGAAAGCGTAATTCTTAATCCAGTAAAAATTAATGGTAGCGCAGATGGCAATATTACTTTAAACACTTTTTGAAATGTCCCCAATTTCAATACTTTAGCGACGTTTATGTAATCTTTATCTACCGATGAAACCCCCATAGCTGTGTTTACTAAAGTTGCCCACATAGAACATAAACCAACACTAATAAACGAGATGATAAAGGCGCTATCAGATTCGGAGTTTTTAGTTAATGTTTTTACAATCATAAAAACAAGTAATAACCAAACTACGGGCGATACCGGTTTAAAAATTTGAATTAACCAGTTTACCGAACTTCTCAAGGTTTTACTAAGCCCTATGACGATCCCGATAGGAACTGCTATAAGCAGTGCTAAAATAAACCCTGCAAAAACGGTTTTTATACTAGTTAGAATCTGGTCAACAAACGATGGTCTTCCTGTATATGTTATGGCATCTTTGCCTTCTGCCAATCGTTTTGCGTTTAAAGCAGCTGTTTTTTGAATAAAGGCTTCCTTGTCGGCTTTAATAACGAAATGGTCGTCTAATAAAGTTTTAAAAGAAGCCCAAACTTGAGCAGGAGATGGTAATGTGTTTGGTTGGCATTTGATAGCACCTGATGCTATACAAGCTCTCATAGCATCTGCTGCTTCCTGCCCTTGTTCGGTTAACGCTTTTTCTATTTTGTATTCAGCTTCTGTATTATACAGTGCTTTAGCTCCCATGTGCCATAATCCTATAAATAAGAGCATGGAAGCAAGAGGCACGACTACTTTTCGCAAGAAGTTTTTAAAATCTTCTTTCTCAATGTTCCCAGTAAATATCGATTTTATAGTTTTTAAAAAATCCAATCCTACAAACTTGGTTATTTTATCTAATGTTATGCTTTGCTTCATGAGTACTAACTTTTTTGAAAATTTTATTTTTTATCTTTATTTCCTATAGAGAAACTATTGATATATCCTATTGGGTCTTTAGCATCGTACTTAGTACCATCAATAAAATCGGTTGTTGCAGGTTTGTAACCATCTGTACTAGGCACATCGCTTGCAGGAATATTGCCTTCTGCTACCAATAAATCGGCTGCTTTTTTCCAGATATCAGGTCTGTAAATCTTTTTAATAGTTTCAGAATACCATCCTTCTGGTTTCGCATCAGGAATTTGTCCCCATCTGCGCATTTGGGTTAAGAACCAAATACCATCAGAGTAAAAAGGATAGGTTGCATTATACTTGTAGAATACGTTAAAGTCTGGCATGTCACGTTTATCACCTTTTTCAAATTCAAAAGTACCTGTCATGGAATTAGCTAAAACCACCTCGTCTGCACCCACATATTGAGGCATTGATAATATTTTAACTGCTTCAGCTCTGTTTCCTGGTTCGTCTAACCATTTACCTGCACGAATTAAAGCTTTGGTAACTGCTATGGCAGTATTTGGGTTTTCGTCAACAAACTTTTTTGTCATTACAAACACTTTCTCTGGGTTGTTTTTCCAGATGTCGTAGTTGGTTACAACCGGCACACCAATACCTTTAAAAACAGCTTGTTGGTTCCAAGGCTCACCTACACAATATCCATAAATAGTACCTGCTTCCAAGGTTGCTGGCATTTGTGGTGGTGGCGTAACAGATAGTAACACATCGGCACCAATTTGTCCTTGTACATTATCGGCAGTGTACATACCAGGGTTAATTCCTGCAGCAGCTAACCAATATCTGATTTCGTAATTGTGTGTAGACACAGGGAATACCATGCCCATTTTAAAGGCATTTCCTTTATTTTTATATTCAGTAATTACAGGCTTTAAAGCATCTGCTTTTATAGGATGAATTGGTTTTCCATCGGCATCTTTTGGCACATTTGGCTTCATTTTAGCCCAAACATCGTTTGATACTGTAATACCATTTCCGTTTAAATCCATAGAATAGGAGGTAACCAACTCTGCTTGTCTACCAAAGCCTGCACCAGCTGCAATAGGTTGACCCGCTAACATGTGAGCCCCGTCTAATTGCCCGTCAATAACACGGTCTAAAATATTTTTCCAGTTTGATTGTGCTTCAACAGATACAAATAATCCTTCATCTTCAAAAAATCCTTTTTCTTTTGCAATGGCTAAAGGTGCCATGTCGGTTAATTTGATAAAACCAAAAGTTAATTGTGGTTTTTCAATATCTAATGTTTTTGTTTTAGAAACTTCGGCAGTAACTTCTTCAGTTGATGCTTTTTTTTCTTTTCCACCACAGGCGCATAGTAGCAATCCAAGTGATAAGACCCATGTTGATTTTGTTAATAGTGATTTCATAGTATCTAGTTTTAATATTTTTAATAAGTATTAGTACTTAATTACATGACAAATATATAAGTAGTATTATTTTTATTCAATGACATACAACATGTAACAATAACCTTTTATGCATGTTTAAAGAACTTAAACAGCATGAAAAAAACTGCTATAATACAGTTTTGTTGTTTAATTAATTGAAAAATAGTTGGTTATGATTTGTTGATTAGAAAAAACGGCTTTACGTATTAATACGTAAAGCCGTTTGTTTGGTTACTAGATTAGTTAAGTAATTAGATCTGTAAGTATATGAAAGGAAGTATTTATTTGGTAATTTTAAAGAACTACAAATTGACAACTACAAATTGACAATTAATATAGAGAGTTATTTGTCATTCATCTTTTTAACCCACTCCAATTGGGTTAATCCAATATATTTTTTGTCATTACCATAAGGATCGAAACCTCCTTTTAAATAGGCTTTAATAAGCTTCATAGGAATGGTGTCTTTTAGCTTAACAGGGACTTCATGGGTATGGTTTCCATGAAAATCATGGCATTCAATACAGGTAAACCATTGTTCATTGGCAATAAGTGTTTTATGTGAGACGTCTAAAGGATCGTCTTCAACTTCTAAATCTTTATGACAGTTCATACAGTAGTTCATGCTTACCGAAGCTACAGTTACGCGTTCGCCTTTATGTTCGGTATGGCACGTGATGCATGTTGTAGCATTTATTTGTTTGATAGCATCACTAAATCTAGGTTCCGTGAATCGATGTGTTGGATGTCTGTCATTCGGTCTATCATGGCAACTTAAACAGTTGTCGACTGTTACATCACTGGTTCCAAAATCAACACTATTTTTACGGATCCCAACAGCATGCTCTATATTGGATTGCATTTGTTGCATCAGATTTCCTTTCGCATCTGCATGACATGCTATACAGGAAACATCGGCATGACCAGAATTCATTGGACCCAATGAAATATATTTTTCAGAAGATTCTAAATTTAGAAATATAAATAGAAGGCCTCCTAGAGTTAGACCTGTAATTCCACCAATAAATTGTCTCTTTCTTAATGGACTTACTTTAATCATAATAATTTGAATTATAGATTGATAGTGATTTTTTCGCTTTTAGGGTAGCTGATACAAGTAAGGATATTTCCTTTGTCAACTTCTGTTTGTGATAAAAAGTGTCCTGCGGTCATTTCAATGTCTCCAGAAACGCAAACAGCTTTACAAGTTGAACAAACCCCAGACCTACAAGAGTATGGCAAGGCAATATTGTTTGCCATGGCTACTCTTAATATGGATTTGTCTCCTGGCACCTGTATTTGATGTGTTTTGCCCTGAAAAATGATCTCTACATCACTCATGAAATCTTTTCCTGAAACTTTAACTTTAGGCTTTTTAAATACTTCAACGATTATTTCATTGGGTTTCACATGGTTATTAATTAGTATTTCCTTTGTTTTCTCCATGAATCCGAAAGGGCCACAAATCATGTAAACATTATTCTCAAAATTAATATGGTGTTTATTTAAGATTTTAACATATAAGTCATTGGTAGCCAATCCTTCATGGTAGTTTTCATGTGGTTCCTTATTTTCAGCCAAAATATGCTCTACATTAAATGTATTGGGATAAGCTTCTTTTAAAGCTAATATCTCTTGATGAAAAATAATGGACGTTTTATCCCTATTGGCATAGATAAGTAAAACCTTGGATTTAGGTTCGTTTGTGAGAACCGATTTAATTATAGAAAATACAGGTGTTATCCCACTTCCACCAGCAAAAAGAACATATTGTTTTTCTTCATTTTTTTTAGGCTCTACGTAAAAGCTTCCTTGTGGTTTATCAATTTCCAGTGCATCACCAATTTTTAAATTTTGGCATATAAAATTTGAAACCAACCCTTTGTCAACTTGCTTAACGGTTATTTTTAAATCCTTATCAGTGTAAGGGTTGCTGCTAAAGGAATAGGATCGTTTTTCTATTTTATTATTTATGGGAACATGTAAGGTTAAAAACTGACCTGGTTTGTATTTAACTTTATTAAAAAAATTACCATTTTTAAAAAAGATACTAACGGCATCATTAGTTTCTCTTTTTATATCTTTTACAACTAACTTCATTTATTTTTTTAGTTTTAAGCTTTTATTTATAGTAAAATACCATGCTTATATGAAAAACCATGAGTATGGTAATTACCATTGAAAATGCTACATGAGTAATCATCCATCCTTTAAATAAGATCTCGTTAGTGGATTTTATAACATCTAAATTAAAATAACCTATAAAGTTGTTTACAAGAAAAATATAGGTTAATAACATGAGGTATCCATAACCAAAACTCATGCTGTGAAAGTAAAAAAGTAACGGGCTTAAAGCGCCAAACCATTTATGAAGGCTGGTGACCTTAAAAGAATATTTTTTTAGTTTTTTTACAATTCTGCTAAAAGTCAACAACCATTGAATGACAATAAATAGTGCTAAGCCAAGCCCAGACCACCTTTTGTAAAACTCATCTTGTTGCATATTATATAGCCATTCCCATTTGAGTCCCAAAATAAACTGCATCAAGTACAGAAATAGTAATAGAAGACCAATACTTGTTAATTTATTAATTTTCACTTAAAAAAGATCTTTTGGTTTATTAAAAAGTGGTTTTTTATTTTAATTCAGATTATTTGAACGATAGTAAATTTTTCATGGTTCCAAAAGAGGACAGTTTTCGAACACTATCTAAAAACACCTCTGGTTTTGGTAAATAATTACCTTTAGAAGGCCATTTGTCCCCAATTTCAGGCTTCGGGCTGTTTTTAAAGCTTTCAACTTCATTTAAGTATTCAATATAGGTATCTACCGTGCCTTTAGCATAAGCATTTAATACCTTAATAGCATCGCCATAACTTAAGGAATCGGCGGGGTATTGCCAGGTTGTAGATCCCATAACGTCTCCTAACTTCCAATCGGTTTTAGAAGTTTGTTTATGATTGTTGTGGCACGTAACACAGGCATCTGCACTGGCTAAGTCGGCAAACATAGCGGTGTGTAATTTTTGCTCTTCATCATAAAAAAATTGTGGTTTTTGGTCTTTCTTGATCTTTTCAAATAAATCGGCTTGCTTTCCTTTAAGTTTATTTGCATTGTTAATTGGAAAGTCCGATCCTAGATATAAACCTAATGGTACAGTGCCTTTTCTAATGCTTGTAGCGATGCCTCTTAAAAATAATGCTGGTAAAGGACCTGCCTCTACATCATTTTTTCTCCAATCCTCATCAAACTTCATTCCTTGCTTTTTCCCTTCTCCAACAATAGCTTTGGTATAGAGTGTTCTAGTAACGTCATTTTCTTTTGCTACCATTTCCAAAACCTCGTCTACAGAAAAAACTTTTTCGGCAGATGCCGTTTTTTCTTTCTCATCAGGTACACCACCGCAGGCATTTAATGTTAAAGATAGAACTGCGAATAAGGCTGTTTTTATAATTAAAGTATGTATTAAATTTTTCATAATTGGTTTGGTTTTTTGGTTGAAATTAAGAGACTGTCTAAATTTTGTTTTTGGAATATTTTATAGTGTATTTTTTCGTCAGACAGGGCCGAGCGTATAAAAAAGGTCTGGGGAGACCTTTTTAGCGAAGGAGCCAGGCTGTCGCGAGGGAGAGATTCATAGCCATAGCTACGGACCGAAAAATAACTGAAGTATGACGGAAAAAGACGCATAAAAGAACCAAAGGATAGAACTTAGACAGTCTCTAATAAGAGGCGTCTATCATCACTGTAGCCATAGTGCCATACACATCGGTCCAGGCATCTTTAACTTCAGGTGTAAAATCGTCACCAAGACCTATTGCCAGGGTACCTAATAATGCAGCGCCTACGGTATCGTAATGAGATGGTTTTACTTGATACTCTACATGGCGTTTCCCTAGATTTTGTAAAACAGGAACTAACATGTCTAAATTGCTTAAACCTGCGACAGCACTAGATAACATCGTCATTAATTTATTGCCTTGTTCAACCATAGCCTCGTCACTTGATGGAAAAAGAGGTTTGAGTGCTGGGTCTAATTCAAATAACTTTGTGTAAAATATTTTAGCAGCAGTTGGTGCTATTGGTTTTACTTTTTCAAAAGATTCTTGTACCAGTGTAATTGTTTTTTGTTCCATGATTAGGTCTTTTTTAAGATTTTTGTATAAGTACTTATTTTACTAAGTATTCTGAAATTAAGTATTTTCAAAATTAATTGAACTCATTGTTAAATAATATGCTATAATACAAGAGCACTTATCTTTTTTAACACTTTATAAACTGCTGTTTTTAATATAAAAAGATGTTTTTATACCATGAAAACTCGTTTAAACTTTTTATAATTGACTAAAAATGTTTTTTTTGCCATGCGCTTTTTAGCCCATTGGCTACGCCGAATCTTCGATTTCACTAAAACAGTCGACTGGGTTATTTTAGCGAACGAGCCAGCTGGCGTAGGGTTGCATTTTCGCTTCAATCAAAAAATTTTAAACGAGTTCCATAAAAAAACCACCTGTATGGTGGTCTTAATCTATTAATTTGTATGTATGAGTGGGGGTAGGTAATTGTGATGTATTCTAGCTTCCTAAGTAATAATGATGCTCTTCAATTTCTTGTTTAAGCATTTTTTCATTTAAAATCCCAATCCTTTTTCCGTTGGCAGCAATAAGTTTTTCCTTTTTTAAAGCAGAAAATATGCGAATAACTTGCTCTTCAGTGGTGCCTGCATAATCTGCATATTCTTTTCTGCTTAATGGCAGATTTAGAAACCCTCTTAAGTCACCAAACTTTCTGTTAATATATAATAAGGTGTCAATAACCCGTTCTCGAACGGTCATCTGGGATATGGATTTTACTTTAGATTCGCTTCTGTTGAGTTCGTTAGCATAAAAAAGCATAAAATCGTAAGCAAATTTAGGATTGTTTAATAAAGCTTCTTGCAGGCTATTCTTAGAAAAATAACACAATGTCGTATCTTCTAAGGCAATCGCACCAATGGAATAATATTCTTCAGTACCAAATCCACGATGTCCTATAATTTCACCTTCTTTAGCAAATCGAACAATTTGTTCTCTACCATTAATACCTGTTCTAAATACTTTTGCCTTCCCTTTTAGGACAAAAAACAAACCGTTTACTGGGGCTCCTTCCATTATAAATTGTTGTCCCTTTTTGCATCTAAGATTGCTTTTGTTCTCGGTAATTTTAAAATCTTCTAAAGTCAAAAGATTTTTCTTAATTAAACAATCGTGGTTTACACAAGCATCACACGATGTATTGAGTACGGCACGTTTTCTTATAATGGTATGGGTTGTATTTTGAGTAGGTGGCTGCAATTAAAGATTTATTAAACTTAGTTAATAGTATGTTGTAGTGACAAATATACGTATTTATACTTAATATTTTATGATAAATACGTATTTTTGTGAGTTTGATAAAATAGTTATAGCTTTATTAGGTACTTTGAAATTATAAACTCTTTATTTTATTTACTACGTATTTTTTCTTAATTATTTTACGCCATAAAAGCTTTGTAAATTGTTATTCGTTATATTTGTAAAGATATAACGATGAGTATTATGACATCCATTGAAGAAGCCATTCAGCTTGTTAAAAAGCATAGTAGACCACTTTCAAAGAGTACTTATAAGCCTGTTGAAAAAGCAGGTGGGTATAAACTTTTTGAAAATATTTATGCTCCTATTAATATGCCTCCTTTTAGGCAATCGGCTATGGATGGCTATGCGTTACACTTGAATGACAGTTTAACCTATCACTTTGTAGGTGAAGTAAAGGCGGGTGATGCGCATCAGCCTGTTTTAAAACAAGGAGAAGCCGTACGTATTTTTACGGGGGCACCAGTTCCAGATACTGCCAATGCCGTTATCATGCAGGAGAAAGTGATTGTTAATGGCAATACCATCAGTATTCAAAACAAAGTAGGAGTCAATGCTAACATTCGTCCGTTAGGAGAGCAGGTTAAAAAAGGCGAACTAGCACTGGCAAAAAACACCAAGTTAACTCCTGCTGCTATTGGTTATTTAAGTTCTTTGGGGATTTCTGAAGTCGAAGTTTTTAAAAAGCCATCCATTGCATTAATCACCACAGGAAATGAGTTGGTTGAAGCTGGTACCGATTTAGTCTATGGAAAAATATACGAGAGCAATTCTAGAATGCTTTTAAGTGCCCTTTACAGTTTGAAATTTTATGATGTTAACATCCATAAAGTTGAAGATGATTATGACAAAACACTTTCTAAATTAGATACCGTTATTGATGAGAACGATTTAGTAATTATAACCGGCGGTATTTCGGTAGGCGATTACGATTTTGTTGGAAAAGCATTAAGTGCCTTAGGTGTTGCCGAGCATTTTTATAAAGTAAAACAAAAACCTGGGAAACCGTTATTCTTTGGTACAAAAAAAAATACAGTGGTTTTTGCACTTCCAGGAAACCCTGCGGCTGCATTAACCTGTTTTTATGTTTATGTGTATATCGCGTTACAAAAAATGATGGGCCATGAAGCTGTTGAATTACCTCGAGTAGAAGCAAGGTCTGTTTCAAGATTTAAAAAGTTTGGAGACCGCCCCCAGTTTTTAAAAGCGGTTTGGAATAATGGCGACGTTGAAATTTTAGAAGGACAAAGTTCTGCCATGCAGCAAACTTTTGCCATATCAAATGCCTTGGTATTTATGCGTGAAGATCTTTTAAATATTGAAATTGGTGATACGGTAGAAGTTATTTTACTACCCGTTTAAATAAAGGCTTATGAGTTATAAAATAAAAAGCAGAATATGGATTGAATGTAACGAGCATGTGCTTTTAGGCGAAGGACGTGTACATTTATTAAAGGCTATAGACGAAACAGGCTCATTATCAAAAGCAGCTAAAACCTTGAATTTGTCATACAAAAAGGCCTGGGGACTTCTTGACTCGGTAAACAAATCGGCAAAAAAACCAGTAACTATAAATTCTACCGGAGGAAAAGGAGGCGGTGGTGCAGAATTAACAGCGTATGGAAAATCTTTAATTAGCGCTTTCGATGAAATCAACCAAAGTTGTTGGGAATTTTTGGACAAACAATTAGTCAAAATTGAGAGTTTATGAAATCAGTGCCTAGAGTTAAAAGTATTTAAAGTGTGAATTATGGAAAACAAGGAATTTGCAAAGAAACTGGAGTTAAGGACGCGACAATTTGCGATATCAATTATTAAAATGTCAGCTTCTTTACCAAAATCAGCAGAATCGTTGGTTATTAGAAATCAGGTTACAAAATCAGGAACAAGTATTGGGGCTAATTATAGAGAAGCGAATCGTTCAAGAAGTAAAAAGGATTTTAAAAACAAAATTAAAATTTCAGAAAGTGAAGCAAGCGAAACAATTTATTGGTTAGAAATTATACTAGAACTTAATTGGATTGAACCAAACCATTTATATGAAATAATGAAAGAATCGAAAGAACTTTTAGCCATTTTTACATCCATTTCAAACAAACTCTAAACTTTAGACACTTTAGGCACTTATAACTTAATTATTTAAAAATGTTGCAAAACGAAAACATATATCTATTTTTATTAATGCTGCCCATAGTATCTTTTTTGTATTCTAGTGTGGGTCATGGTGGTGCAAGTGGTTATTTGGCTTTAATGGCGTTGTTTTCGTTTTCACCGGAAATCATGAAACCAACAGCGCTTTTACTTAATCTTTTTGTAGCAGGCATCTCATTTTACTATTATTATAAAGGTGGCTATTTTAATAAAAAACTGTTTCTTTCATTTGCAATAACCTCCATTCCTTTGGCTTTCTTAGGAGGCACCATAGAAATTGATGCGTCTGTTTATAAAAAAATACTGGCGGTTTTATTAGTATTTGCCATTTTAAAAATGCTCAACGTTTTTGGTAAAGAAAATGGGTCTGTAAAACAAGTTAAGCTTTGGCAAGGACTTTTCGTTGGAGGTATTATTGGGTTCTTTTCCGGATTAATTGGTATTGGAGGCGGTATTATTTTAACACCGTTAATTTTGTTGTTACATTGGGGAAATATGAAAGAAGCGGCAGCAGTTTCAGCGTTGTTTATTTGGGTAAATTCTGCGGCGGGACTTATTGGACAACTAAGTAGTGGCGTTCATTTAGAAATCGAAACATTTGTTTTAGTGGCAGTTGCTTTAATAGGTGGTGTGCTTGGTGCTTATTTAGGAAGCAAAAAAATAAACAATCAATCGTTACGCTATATTTTAGCTTTTGTCCTTGTAATTGCTAGTGTAAAACTATTTTTTACATAATTATGATAGATAAAAAAGACATAACAGGCATTATTTTATCTGGTGGAAAAAGTTCACGCATGGGTACCGATAAAGGGTTTTTGATGTATGAAGGCAAAAGGTTTGTGGAGTACAGTATAGAGGCGTTAAAGCCCTTGGTTTCTAATGTCACTATTGTTTCCGATAATGAAGATTATGACGTATTTGGTTTAAAGCGTATTGAAGATATTATTAAAAATGCGGGGCCACTAGCTGGTATTTATTCGGGGTTGAAACATACTTCAACTGTATATGGTTTGGTGTTGAGTTGCGATATTCCGTTAATAAATTCTAAAGTATTAGAAAAACTGATTGATGCTATTGATTCTGATTCCGAAGTCATTCAAATAGAAAGTCAAGGTAAAAACATGCCACTCATTGCTCTTTATAAAAAGTCATGTGAACCTATTTTTCTAAAACTTTTGAATCAAGGGGAAAGGCGTTTGCAATTTGCTGTAAATCAATGTAAAGTGAAACATGTATTATTAACTAGTGAAGATGAATTATTTACGAAAAACATCAACACGCCAGAACAATTAAAGGCTATTATAAAATGAACATTTGTATAAAATATTTCGGACTTATAGCAGAGGTCACACATTGTGAGGAAGAAACGATTCTTTTTTCTGAAAGTACGGTATCTGAACTTTTAGATGTATTGCATTCTAAATATTCAGCACTTAAAAACAGAGACTTTCAAGTGGCTCAAAATCAAGAATTAGTATCGTTGGAAACTAAAATAACAGGAAAAGAAATCGCATTACTGCCACCTTTTGCCGGTGGATAATTATTATGAGTAGATACAGCAGACATATCATCCTTTCAGAAATTGGTCAAATTGGCCAAGACAAGCTCACGAACGCCAAAGTGTTGGTGGTTGGTGCAGGCGGACTTGGGTGTCCGGTGTTGCAATATTTAGCAGCAGCAGGAATAGGAACTTTAGGTATTATTGATTTTGATGTGGTTGAAGCATCTAATTTGCAACGTCAAATTTTGTTTGGAACCTCCTGTTTGGGACAAAACAAAGCAGCCGCAGCAAAAAAGCGTTTAGAAGATTTAAATAACGAGATTTCCATTATTGCGTATGCTGAAAAGCTAAGCTATCAAAATGCTTTGGAATTATTCAATCAATACGACTTGGTTGTCGATGGTACCGATAATTTCGAAACGCGCTACCTTATAAACGATGCAAGTATTATTACAGGTAAACCGTTGGTTTTTGGAGCGATTTTCAAATTTGAAGGTCAGGTTTCAGTTTTTAATTATCAAAACGGACCGAGTTACAGGTGCTTATTTCCCAACCCCCCAGAGAAAAACACTGTTCCTAACTGTTCTGAAATAGGGGTATTGGGGGTGTTGCCGGGTATTATTGGAAGTATGCAAGCCAACGAAGTTTTAAAGATTATTTTAGAAATTGGTCATGTGCTTTCAGGAAAATTACTTTGTTACAATGCATTAACAGCCCAAACAACTGTTTTGAAAATTAATAAAACGGAAGCCATCATCAATTCGGTTTTAAAAGATAAAGATATTTTCAGTAAAAAACAGCTTGATTTTAATTGTGAGTTTGCCTCTGATGAAGTTTCCATAAAAGATGTTTTATCAAAGGAAAACATACAATTTATAGATGTTAGGGAGGTACATGAACGTCCTAAAATAGATGCTATTGAAGTCACTTCAATTCCTTTAAGTGAATTGGAAAATTCCCTTGATAAAATCCATACCGAAAAACAAAAGATGATTTTTTGCCAATCTGGAATGCGAAGTAAAAAAGCAGTTTCCATGTTGAAAGAACTACATATCGATAATTGTTTTAGTATTAAAGAAGGGGCTTTGGAAATAAATAATCAAGTACAATACCTACAAGGTTTTAAAAACCTTGCAGGAGAAAATAAAACCTTGCAGGACAGTAAAAACCTTGCAGGAGAAAATAGATAAGAAAATGACAGATAAAAAACCAAAAAGTGTGTTTAAGCAGGGGGCTATTTCTTCAGGGTTTATTGGAGAATCCATCGCAAAACACCAAACAAAGACAAGTATTGGAGCGCACAATATTTTTTTGGGTCAAGTACGTGCCGATGTTATTGATGGCAAAACGGTTTCGGCTATTGAATACACGGCCTATGAAGAGATGGCAAATTTAAAATTTCATGAGATTCGCGAAGCTGCTTTTGGAAAATTTGAACTTACCTGTATGCACATTTATCACAGTTTAGGCGTAGTGAAAGCAGGTGAAATTTGTTTGTTTGTTTTTGTGTCTTCGCCCAGACGTAAAGTGGTTTTTGAAGCTTTAGAATATATCGTTGAAGAAATAAAAGCCAACGTACCCGTTTTTGGAAAGGAAATTTTTGAAGACGATTCGCATCAATGGAAGAAAAACTCCTAAATAGATTAGTTGTTTGTCGTTAAGTTGTTGAGTCGACAGCTAAACAACAAAGACTTAAACAATTAACAATAAGCAGCCAAACAACAAACGTATATATAGTTGTCATTAAGTTATCAAGTCGACACAACTAAACAACTAACATCTAAACAACAAACAATGATAGATATCACACATAAAAGCACCACACTACGTACCGCAGTAGCTCAAGCTATTGTGAAAGTGAGTAAACCCGAAACCATTACAGCAATACAAAACGACATGGTTCCGAAAGGAAATGTGTTCGCTATGAGTAAAGCTGCGGGGTTATTGGGCGTGAAACGCACCCCGGACATTTTACCCGATTGCCATCCGTTGCCAATCGAGTTTACAGGTGTAGAATATGAAATAAACGGATTGGAAATCACTGTTTTATTCACCGTAAAAACCATTTACAAAACAGGAGTAGAGGTGGAAGCGATGCACGGCGCTAGTGTGGTGGCATTAAATATGTACGATATGCTGAAACCTATTGATAAAGGCATTGAAATCCACCACATCAAATTATTGCATAAAAAAGGAGGAAAATCCGATTTTAAAGATCGATTTAGAAAAGATTTAAAAGCAGCCGTTATTGTGTGTTCCGATACGATTTCAGCAGGACATAAAGAGGATAAAGCAGGTAAAGCCATCATTGAAAAACTCAAGGCCTGTGGCGTTCAAATAGAAGTTTATGAAATCATTCCCGACGAACTGGAAATTATTCAGAATAAAGCAAAACAACATCAAGAAAATGGTGTTGATTTAATTATTTATACGGGTGGTACCGGACTTTCTGCCCGTGATGTAACGCCTGAAGCTTTGGAGCCGCTTTTAGATAGACGCATTCCAGGAATTGAAGAGGCGATTCGTAATTACGGACAAGATAGAACGCCTTATGCGATGCTTTCAAGAAGTGTTGCAGGTACTATTAAGAATACCTTGGTGCTAGCACTACCGGGATCAACTAATGGAGCAAGCGAATCTATGGATGCCATATTTCCATCTGTATTGCATGTTTTCGGGATATTGAGAGGTGCGGGACATGATTAGTTTCAAAGTTTCAAAGTTTCAAAGTTACAAAGTTTCAGAGTTGCAGAGTTGCAAAGAATCTAAAAGGTCTAAAAATCTAAGAAGCCTAAAAATCTAATGATTTAAATAAAATTAATGAAAAATAAAACTCCCATATTACAAGATTCACACGGCAGAGATCATGGGTATTTGCGTATTTCGTTAATAGAACGTTGCAATTTACGTTGCTCATATTGCATGCCCGAAGAAGGGGTGCAGTTATCTCCTAAAAGCCATTTGATGACTTATGAGGAAATATACGAAATAGCCAAAACATTTGTAAAACATGGTGTAACAAAAATTAGGCTAACAGGCGGTGAGCCATTGGTGCGAAAAGATATCCCAGTCATTTTAGAAAAATTATCGACACTTCCTGTTGAATTATCAATCACTTCAAATGCTGTTATTATTGATAAATTTATTGATGTTTTGAAAGTGAATGGCGTACATAAAATCAATCTCAGTTTAGATTCGTTAAGCCGTGAAAAATTCAAACATATAACCCGTCGCGACCAATTTGAAGTTGTGTATAAAAACATGCTGCTTTTAGTAGAGGAAGGTTTTAAAGTGAAAGTGAATGTGGTTTTGATGAAGGGTTTTAATGAAAATGAAATCATCGATTTTATTAACTTAACTAAAAACTTGCCCATCGTAGTCCGTTTTATTGAGTTTATGCCTTTTGATGGTAACAAATGGGATATGAGCAAAATGGTATCTTACGCAGAAGTGATGACTTATGTTAACGCTTCTTTTTCTGAAGCGAGTATACAACGCATACAAGATGCGCCAAATGATACGTCTAAAAACTATAAAATTTCGGGTTATAAAGGCAGTTTTGCGATTATCAGTACCGTTACCAATCCGTTTTGCGATTCGTGTAACAGATTGCGTTTAACGGCAAACGGACAGCTAAAAAATTGTTTGTTTTCTGCCGCTGAATCCGATTTATTGACCACACTTAGACAGGGAAATCCCATTGAGCCCGTCATTCAAAAAGCGGTGCAAGCGAAGTTTAAAATCCGTGGGGGCATGGATACCTTAGAGAAACTTCAAGAACCTAAACGGCATAATAACAATAGGAGTATGATTACCATTGGAGGGTGAAAATATGTTATTCGTTTATTTGTTTATTCGATGAGTCGTTGAGTTGTTGAATCGTTGAGTTGCTTGTTGTTGAGTTGTTTAGATGATACCATTTCACTTATTTAAAAATAAATTTAATTTAAAATAGGATAAATTTGTCCGATATTAAATTTAGTCCTAATTTTGCGCTTGATTTAAAATGACAAAAAGTGATTTATGGATGACATTCGGACAAAATAAAGATATTTTTGTCCTTTTTTAAATAATTAAACTGAATATATCACCAAGAATAATAAACCAACTGAAATTATGACCGATGAAAGCACTTAAATCAAAATGATTAAACAACGATTAAAAAAAAATCTTAATTAAAAGCAGCAAACAACAAGTTTATAGTTTAAACAAAAATTAATGACAATGAAAAAAATATGGATTACATTTATTAGTGTTGTGTCAATATCCTTTATAATACTCATTTGGATAGGAACAGAAGTGTATCAAACACAACCTCCCATTCCAGAAACCGTTATCGTAAAAGAAACTCAAGAAATACTTTATACCAAAAAAGACATTCAAATAGGGCAAAACGTTTGGGAATCTATTGGAGGCATGGAAGTCGGTTCCATTTGGGGACACGGTAGCTATGTGGCTCCCGATTGGACAGCCGATTGGATTCATAAAGAAGCGACGTTCATGCTTGAAGCATGGTCTCAAAATGATTATAATACCAATTACAATACACTAGATGTAGAAAAAAAAGCAGCGTTAAAAGCACGTTTAATTGAAGACATTAAAACGAATACGTTTAATGAGGTTGATAAGTCCATAACCATATCAGAAAGTAGATTGGCTGCCATCAAAGAAAATATTAAGCATTATTCATCTATTTTTTCTGAAGGTAAAGAAGAATACGCCATTCCTAAAGGAGCACTGGTAAATCCTGAAAAATTAGAACAGCTAAACGCCTTTTTGTTCTGGACATCTTGGGCAGCAAGCACCAACAGACCGCATAAAGATTATACCTATACTTCCAATTGGCCACACGAACCTTTAATTGATAATACCATAACAAGCGATTCATTAATCTGGTCTGGGCTGTCTATTGTATTACTCTTATTGTTCATTGGTATTTTAACATATTATTATTTATTAAATCACGAAAAGGGAGAATTACTTACCAAACCAGAAAGCGATCCGTTAATAAATTTAAAATTGTTTAAATCCCAAAAAGCGATATTAAAATATTTTATAGTTATCTCGTTGTTAATAGGATTGCAAGTTGTTTTAGGCATCATTACCGTACATTATACTGTTGAAGGGCAGGCCTTTTTTGGTTTCGATTTATCTAGTTTTCTGCCTTATTCGGTTACCAGAACTTGGCACACCCAATTGGCCGTTTTCTGGATTGCCGCTACGTGGTTGGCTACAGGCTTATTTCTAGCACCTATGATTTCTGGAAAAGAAATGAAATACCAACGTTTTGGCATTAACTTCCTATTTATCGCTTTGCTTCTTATTGTATTAGGATCTATGATGGGTGAATGGTTGGGCGTACATCAATTTTTAGACTTAACAACCAATTTTTTCTTTGGGCATCAAGGCTATGAATACATGGATTTAGGCCGTTTCTGGCAAATATTTTTAGGTATTGGTTTAGTACTTTGGGTGTTCATGGTTAGCCGACACATCTTATATGGCATTCGTAAAAAAGATGAATCGAAACACTTGCTAATTATCTTATTAGTATCTGTCATGGCCATAGGTATGTTCTTTTTCTCTGGCTTAATGTATGGTGAAAATAGTAGTTTACCGGTTATTAATTACTGGAGATGGTGGTTGGTACATTTATGGGTTGAAGGCTTTTTTGAAGTATTTGCAACTGTCGTTATTGCTTATATTTTCTCAAGATTAAAAATTATATCTGTAAAAACCGCAGGCAGGGTATCCATAGCTTCGGCATCCATATTTTTAGCTGGGGGCATTATAGGGACATTACATCATTTATATTACTCAGGAACGCCTATTCAAGCGATTGCCTTAGGTGCTACTTTTAGTGCTTTAGAAGTGGTTCCACTAACACTTATGGGTTTTGAAATCAGGGAAAACTGGAATCTTTTAAAAAGTAAACAATGGATGCAAAAATATAAATGGCCCATCTTTTTCTTTATTGCCGTTGCTTTTTGGAATTTTGTAGGCGCAGGTGTTTTCGGGTTTTTAATTAATCCACCAATTGCACTCTATTACATTCAAGGTTTAAATACCACTGCAGTTCATGCACATACCGCTTTATTTGGTGTATATGGTATGCTAGGTATGGGCTTCATTCTAATATGTTTACGTTTTTATTCAGATAGAGTTTGGCAGAATAAAAAATTAAAACGTGCCTTTTGGTTATTAAATATAGGTTTGGTCGCTATGGTACTTTTAAGTTTGCTGCCTATAGGTATTATCCAAGCTTACACTTCTATTACCAAAGGCTATTCGTTTGCTAGAGATACCGAGTTATTATATTCACCTACCGTGCAAACCTTAAAATGGATGCGTATGATTGGTGATGTTATATTTTCTGTAGGCATTTTTTATTTTTGCTGGTTTACTATTGATGAAACGATTTATAATTTCAAAAGAAAACACGTAAATCAATAACAGAAAATAAGCAAGTTTAAAGAGTCTTAAAAAATCAGTAACTGATAAGCATAAACCGTTTATTAGTTGCTGATTTTTATTTTTAAACCATAGTTGTCTGATAAAGCTTTTACAATTCACTGCTAACACTGTAATAATGACTTTTTAAAGGAATTACTGATTTATGGACTAGTTTTTTGTAATAATTAATATAAATAATTCCCAAAGGCTCTGTTGGGTTGTTCATCTAAATAAATTAGTTTATTTCATAAAAGTTTGCCTAACTAAAATTACAGGTTCTTAATTTAAATTCACACATAAAAATACTACAAAATTTATTCATATTAAGGTTCAAAGTATCATTTCATCGATAAAATACTTTATTTATAGGTTTAATTCATTAATCTTCGAAAATAATTTACGATATTTATACCCTTTAAAAACAGTTGTTTAGGACAAAATATTTCAATTGGAGGAATGGATTGTTCTAAGTAATGCTAAGCAGTGATTAATATTTCTTTTTGCCCCCCAAGAAGAGAAATAATAAAAATTAAGCGTCTATGAAAAAAACTACTTTAACTAACCTACTTGTTATTTTATTTTTTTTAACATGTTTAGGTAGCATGTTGGGTCAAAACCTTGTTCCGTTTAATCCAAGATACGATGAGGCCATTAAAGGCGATATGCTTTTAATAGGAAACAGTAACCTTGGGGTTCATATTACAGATCCTTACTCTGGGACCAATAATAATGAGAGTTCGACTAATAGAGACAATATGGTGTATGTTGACATTGATAATGACAATAATACCTTTAACTCCAGTAGTGCCGATTTAGAGGTGCCAAACGATGTTAGTTGTTATAAAATTGTGTATGCTGGATTGTATTGGAGTTCCGTAGTAAAAGGGGATACACCAATGGCAGATGTTAAATTTAAAACCCCGGAAAGTGGTAATTACATAGACATTACCGGAACGGAAATTTATTATCAAAATTCTTCAGACAATAGAGACTCTAATACGTTTGCTTATTATAGTGATGTAACGGATATATTAATAGCTTTAAGCAACCCTGAAGGAACTTATACAGTAGCTAATATATCCTCTATGACGTCCGCAATGATGAATAGTGGTACTGGTCGTAATACAGAAGGCTTGTCGGCAGGATGGTCGCTTTTTGTTATTTATGAAGATCCACTTTTGCCAAGTAAATACATCACCTCTTTTGACGGGTTTACAAAAATACATAATCAAGCTCCTAATAATGAGCAAACCTTTCCTATAAGTGGATTTCAAACGATACCAACGGGTCCCGTTCGAGCAAAATATGCTTTTAGTGCTTTGGAAGGCGATAGAGGATGGACAGAAGATTATTTAGAAATTAATGGGACAAAAATTAGTGCTACAAATGCAAGCGGGACAGTCATACGTCCGAATAACAATTTTTTTAATAGTACCGTATCGATTATAGATCCAAATACGAATTCGCCCATGCTTTTTACCGATAGAAATCCCACAAGTTCCAATACCTTGGGTTTTGATGCCGGTATCATAAACATTCCCAATGCGGGAAATAGTTTAATAGCAAATGGCGATACGTCCGCTACCATTAAATTAGGAACCAATATAGATATTTACTATTTCTATTTTAGTGCCTTTGCCATTGAAATTATTGCACCAAATATTGTATTGACTAAAATTGTTGAAGATGCTTTAGGAAACGATATAGGCGGGCAAGTTGTGGATTTAGGTGATGAATTATACTATACCATAGGTTTTCAGAATACTGGGAACGATGATGCCACCGATTTAACCATTAGAGATATTCTGCCAACAAATGTTGTTTTTAACTATCCAGCAGATATTATGCCATTACCAGTAGGGGTTAGCGTTCAAAGTTATAATCCAACAACTAGAGAACTTATTTTTGATATCGACCCATCGGTGGTGGAAGAAAACGACCCAGTTTCCGAGATTCAGTTTAGGGTAACAGTCGTTGCAACCTGTAGTTTATTAAGCGATGCTTGTTCTAATAATATTGATAATCAAGCTTACGCAACATATAAAGGGACTATAAATCCAGATTTTACCATTTCAGACGACCCCAGCTTTAGTAGTAATACGGGGTGTTTGTTAACTCCGGGTGCGACTAATTTTTTAGCCGATTTAAACGATTGTATTTTTGAAGAAGAGGTCATACTTTGTGGTGACAGTACAGTATTGACTGCTGGTAGCGGTTACGATGCTTATTCTTGGACAAATGATTCTGGCACTGTCATAGGAACAACACAATCTATTACAGTTACTGCATCTGGAACTTACTACGTACATAATACAGCAATAGCACCTTGTCAATCAACCGACCAAGTATTTAATGTGGTTACTTTTGGTGCAGGAGTTACAAATCCGGTTATTCCTTTTGCAGATGAAGTGGTTACCTGTCCGAACGATGGTAAACAATTGCCTAATATTTTCCTTTGTGGAGCGAATGATTCTAGATTTATTCAAACCAATATCACCGATACGTCATCCATTATTTGGGAAAAATTGGATGAAACAAGTTGTGCTGCAGTAACCGAAGAAGATTGTGCCAATGAAAATCTTGACTGTACTTGGAACCAAGTAGGAACTGGTCCTAATTTTATGGTGGATACAGCTGGACAGTATCGATTGACATTAAACTACACGGGTGGTTGTTTCAATCAGTTTTATTTCAACGTATATGAAAACCTATTAGTTCCAACAGTTACTTCAAGAGATATTTATTGTACCACACCTGGTGAAATCACCGTTGGCGGTGTGCCAAGTGGTTATGAGTTTAGTATTGATGGAACAAACTACCAAACAAGCAATGTGTTTTCAATTAACACCCCTAATCTTTATTCCGTTTATATAAGACAAATTGACGTAACACCAAATCCGTGTATATTCACAGTACCCGATGTTCAAATAAGACAAAGGGATTTTACCGTTTCAACAATTATCACGCAACCCTATTGTAATGGAGAAAAAGGGAGCGTCGTATTGGCGGCAAACGATGTACGGCCACAGTATTTCTATTCCATTTACCAAGGTGGTACATTAATAAATAGTGTAGGACCTATAAACGCTAGTGATTATACATTCGCTAATCTAAATCCTGGAATATATACCGCAACGGTATCTACTGAGGATGGTTGTACGGAAACTGTGGATATCGAAATTATTGATCCACCATTATTAACAGCCACTTCGGCACTTACAACCCCATTAACCTGTACCGATGGCGAAATTACAGTGTACCCAGAAGGAGGGACACCACCGTATTACTATTTTGTAAACAGTACAACGGAATTCCAATCTACACCACAAATTGCGGTAACAGCTCCGGGTGTATATAATATAATCGTTATGGATTCCAATAACTGTCCAGCAGAAACTTCCATAACGGTAGATGCAACACCTGCCCCCGATTTCAATGTTGCAAAAACAGATATTTTATGTTTCGATGCAGATAATACAGGTACTATTACTGTTAATGTTACAAATGCCAATGGAAACAGTTTAATGTACAGTATAGATAATGGTGTGACGTTCTTCAACTCGCCAGTATTTACAGGATTGGCAGCAGGTAATTACGATGTCGTAGTTCAATATGCCATAGGAACAGATGTGTGTGTGACAACACCACAACCCATAACAATTACAACAGCAACCGCCATTAGTGGCATTGCAACCTTAACGTCACCTTATACCTGTACAACGAATGGTGTTATAACAGTTTCAGGTATTTCGGGAGGGACAGCTCCTTATACATATAGTATAGATGGTGTAAATTTCCAAACAGGACTTACCTTTTCAGGTCTGGTAAATGGAACTTACACTGTAACCATAAAAGATGCCAACAATTGTACATTTGCAACAGCACCAATAACCATCGACCCATTAAATCCACCGACAGATTTAAGTTTTAGCAATACACCTTTAAGCTGTCCGTCAATGACTTCCGATGTAACGGTAACAGCAACAGGAGGTGTTGGTACTTTAGAATACCAAATCATTGCACCAGTAGCATCTGCAACGGCTTATCAAACTTCAAATGTGTTTTCAGGTTTAGTACCAAATACCTATACCTTTAGAGTAAGGGATGCTAATGAATGTGTTTACACAGAATCCTTTACCATTACACCTTTAGTACCGATAACTTTAAACACTGTTTTAACCAAAGACTTAGATTGTACGGCTTCACCTGATGCTATCATAATGGGGACATTTTCAGGAGGCGTTGCACCGTTTACTTATGCGGTTTCTATAAATGGAAATGCGTATAGTTCTTTGGGAGCAACAGGATCACCGTTCAATTACTCAACACCAAATAATGGCACATATCAATTCCAAATAACAGACGCTAATGGATGTACTGCTGAATCTAGTGTGCAAACCGTTAATGCTATTTCGTTTCCTAATATCATTTCTGTGGTACAAACACAACAAATTTTGTGTAACGACGATGATTCAGCTGCTATTCAAATTACAATAGACAATACAGTAGGGACTCCTCCTTTTGTTATTAATGTGAATAATGATACCACAGGGACTAATTATGGTACACAAACATCTGGTTTAACAGCAGGAACTTATACTATTACTCTAACCGATTCAAAATCCTGTACAGATACAGAAACTATTGTAATAGGAGAACCTGCACCAATTGATGTAACGCATCATGCCGTAGATATTAGCTGTGATCCCATTTTCGGGGTTTCAAAAGGGTCCGTTATTATAGATGCTGTTTCAGGAGGTACGGCACCTTATAATTATTTTGTAACAGGAACTAATGGATACTCAGCTTCTGAGCTTAATTCATCTGGTACAACCTCTGTGACATTTGATGTGGTCGATTTTGGACTGTATCAAATAAACGTAGTTGATGCCAATGGGTGCTCTATATTAATTCAAGACGTTTTAGTGGCATCTCCTCCAAATAATTTAGATATTTCGATAAACACAACAGCAGACTGTCTCACTGGAGGAGAAGCAGAGATACGTATTGGTACAGCATTAGCTAGTGCAGGTCCTTTCTTTTTCAGTATTTATCAAGGCCCTACTTCTGTATATCCTAATCCACCAGGAACCTGGTTACCAGAAGATGCGTTAGGTAGTAAAAAAGCAACGTTTACGGGGTTGGTTCCAGGGGTCACCTATACGTTTATTGTTTATGATGATGCGACCAATTGTAGTTATTACCAAACAGCAACAACGCCAATTCCAACAAACTCATCATTAACAGCTACCGCTTTGACCTCTAATAATATTACTTGTGTTGGAAGTGCAGATGGCAATGTATCATTTACAATCAATAGTGTCTATGGTTCGCCTACAACTGTAAATTATGAAATATGGAATTCCTTATCAACTACAGCAACGGGAATAAATGGGGTTGGTGTGGTACCTGCCGGTGGATCATTACCAATAACTAATTTAGGTCCATTGCCTTTTGGAACCTATTTTGTTTTGATAAGAGAAACTACGGGCCCTAATGCAGGATGTAGTATAGCAACAGTTCCTTTTAGTATTACAGAATCGGCAATTGATTTAAGTATCAGTGCTACGGTTGATAAAAATGCCAATTGTAATCCAAGTTCTGGTGTTATAAGTGCCATTGCAAGAGACGGAACAGCACCTTATGTATATCAATTAACCACATCGGCTACACCTCCTTTAGCAACCGATCCATCATGGGCATCCGCTAATACATTCAATAGGGATGCAGGTAATTATTATGTACATGTTAAAGATGCGTATGGTTGTATAAAAACGACTTCGGTATTAGTATTGCCACCAGACCCAACTCCAGTGATTTCAGCCACATTAAACAATCAATGTACAGCAGTAGAAGGCAATTTTGCTATAGATGTTGCATTAACAACAGCAGGAATTGCACCTTACGCTTATAGTATTGATGGAGGAGCTTTTCAAACAAGAATAGCGCCATTTACCATATCCAATTTAGCTTCAGGAAGTCATACAGTAGAGGTAAGGGATGCCAATGGTTGTGGTAATTTAGTAACTGTAGATATCATAGCGCCAGTAAATTTATCACCAACTGTTAGCACTTTACCAACATGTAATGATGATGATGGTGTATTGACCATAACAGGTTCTGGCGGTACGGGTTCTTACACATATAGTATAAGTCCAAGTCCAGCATCTGCCAGCATTAGTGGTAATATTATTTCAGGATTGCCTTCGGGAAGTTACACTGTTACTATAACAGATGCCATTACTTCATGTACCGAAGATGTAGAGGTATTTTTACCATCAACAACGCTTCCAACAATAACTTTAAGTGCACCGACAGCAATTACATGTTTTGGCGAGACAAATGGTACTTTTGAAATTAATGTAAGTGGGTATACAGGTTCTTATACTTTTGAAGTTTTTAATAGTTCCGGAGCCTCTATAAATGGGGTTGTATCGGCTAATACATCAACCAATCCGTTATTGGTAACAGGCATTCCAACAGGGAATTACACGGTTGTAATTACGGAGACAGCAAGTCCGTTTTGTTCGGCGTCTTCAAATGTGGTTACAATTAACTCGCCTTTAAATCCATTAGCATTAGTAGCTTCAGAAACCTCAAATGTTACCTGTGATGATAATAAGGGGACAATTACTGCCATAGCTAATGGTGGTTATGGTGCCTATGAATATGAATTAACAGGTTCTGCAACGGTGGGCTATTCATCTAATGGAACATTTAGTGGTTTATCGGCTGGAGCTTACACCGTAAATGTAAAGGACGCTGGTGGATGTGTCGTTTCGGACAATGTAACGTTAACCATTCCAACTCCAATAAATGCCACTGTAACGGCAACACCAACTCTATTGTCCTGCTTTGGAGACAAAAACGCAACAATAACCGTAGGCAATGTGACGGGCGGCCAGGGAAGTAATTATACGTACACCCTTAACATGGTGCTGCCAACGGTAACATCGTCGGGTCCACAGGCATCGGCGGTATTTAGCGGACTGGGAGCGGGAACGTACAATGTTACGGTTACCGATGGCTATAACTGTGAGTTTACGACAACCGATGTTGTTATATCGGAGCCAGAGCAAATAGTGGCCAGTTTGGTAAAGGCAACGTCCCAGACCTGTTTAACAGAAGCCACCCTAACATTAAGCGCAACAGGAGGAACAGGAGCTTATGAATATAGTGATGGTGCCTCTTTTGCTAACGTTATTGGATCATTTACATCAAGTGTTACTTTTTCCGTATCC
>NZ_JBIQVZ010000011.1:0-97086 GCF_044335535.1 Mariniflexile sp. HMF6888
GGGTTCTGGGTTCTGGGTTCTGGGTTCTGGGTTCTGAAATCGTTAGTCATCAATCGTTAATCGTTAATCGTTAATTGTGAAAGGAATTTCTTTGTCGTCGTTTAAAAAACAGCTATATAATCGTCTAGCAATCTAACTGTCTAACCTTCTAATAATCCAACCATCTAACCTTCTGGCTTCTGGCTTCTGGCTTCTAAATTCTTAATTCCACATTCATAATTCATAATTCATAATTCAATTAATCGTCAAAGAGGTAAATTTAAAATCTGTTCCATTAAAAAGTCCTTTATCACTGAGTTTTAATGATGGAATAACCAACAACGCCATAAACGATAAGGTCATGTATGGTGCATGCAGTGTGCTCCCTAATCGTTTTGCCATGTTATCAAGTGCTGCGTATTGTTTTCCAACGGTTTCTCCGTCTTTGTCACTCATAATACCTGCAACCGGAAGCGCAAGTATATTTTCTTCGGAATTGGAAACCGCACAAATACCACCTTGATGTTCAATGAGTAAATTAACTGCTTTACAAATAGCTTCGTCCGAAACACCAACCGCTATAATATTATGCGAATCATGTCCAACTGAAGACGCAATAGCTCCTTCTTTTAAGCCAAAGTTTTTTATGAATGCCATGGCGGGTTTTTGGTTTTGATATCGGTTAACAACTGTCATTTTTAAAACGTCTTTTTCGATATTTGAAATGATATTTCCATCTTTAATTAAAGCTTCTTCAATGATTTCATTGGTTACTAATTGACCATCTAAAGCTTCAATAGCCCTGATTTTTGATATGGAAGACTCATATCTAAAATCTAAAACGTCCTTTTTATTACAGTTGAAATTATTCAGGTTTTCAAAAGAAACGGGATTGATTAAAGAGTTTCCTTTATCAAATACCAATTCCCCATTTATATAGGTTTGAATGGTTTTGAAGTTTATTAAATCTTCAACAACTATAAAATCCGCAGCATCGCCTACCTGTAGTAAGCCAACATCCAAATTATAGTGTTTCACTGGGTTAACACATGCCATTTGCAGCACTTTAAATACGTCTATACCTTTGGCTACAGCTCTGGCACAAAGCCTGTTAATGTAATCGAGTATTAAATCATCTGGGTGTTTATCGTCACTACAAAACATCATGTTTCCAAAATGATCGAATGCTAAACCGATTAAAGCTTCAAAATTTTTGGCAGCACTACCTTCACGAATGAGGATTTTCATGCCTTTTTGCAACTTTTCCAAAGCTTCATCATAGGTAAAACATTCATGGTCGGTAGTCATACCCGCATGAATGTATTTGGTGATAGTATCGCCTTTTAATCCCGGTGCATGGCCATCCACTGGTTTATTATAATGTTTAGCCCAAGCTATTTTTTTCATCACTTCGGCATCATCAAACAACACACCGGGGTAATTCATCATTTCTGCCAAATACTTGATATCGGGGTTTTCCAAAAGTGTTTTTATAGCATCGGAATCTATAACTGCCCCTGCCGATTCAAAAGTTGTTGCAGGCACACAAGAAGGTGCTCCAAAATGGAACTTAAATGGTACTTTTTTACCATTCCCTATCATAAATTCAACGCCTTCAACACCTAACACATTGGCTATTTCGTGCGGGTCTGAAACTGTTGCTATGGTGCCATGGATTACGGCTAAACGTGCAAATTCACTGGGAACCAACATAGAACTTTCTATATGGATATGTGCATCAACTAAGCCAGGAAGTATATAAACTTCAACATCATGCTGCTTTTCTTCAATAGAAAAAATCTTTTCATTTTTAATAGTGATTTCTCCTTTAAAAATGCGCTTATTTTGGATGTCGACGATGTTGCCTTGTAGTTTCAAATTATGATTTTTAGTTTAGTACATGACAAAAATAGAAAGTGTCACATAGCGCAGTCGAAATACGATTAAAAACAATATTTCCAATGTCTTCGACTGCGCTCAGACTGACATCTGAATATATTTGGATTTTTGTCATGTATAAAGTTTTTTAGTTAATAAGACACTTCGACTGTACTCAATGTGACAAATTATTTCAATTCAACTTTTAAAATGTGCTTTGTAGTATCTGTAATTCGAAATCGGTTATCTGCTCTTTTATTTATAACCCAAACAATGACGTCATTCGAACATAACAACCAGGTATTTTCCTTATCCAACAAAGAAAATTTTTCATCTTTAAAATATTTACTTAGTTTCTTTTTTCCTGTCATTCCTAACGGATAAAACACATCTCCTTTTTCCCATTTTCTAACTGTTAAAGGAAATTTCAATAAATCCTTATCGACATAAACAGCTGTTTTCGAAGTTTCTAAAACTGCATCCACTTCATCAAAAACCAACATTCCAAAAGGGGTTTCAACTATTTTATCTGTTTCTGAAACAGGTATGGTTTGACCATCCTCCTCCTTATGGATTTCACTCAATAACAAACAATCCCTATCCTTTATTAATCGGTGTGTGTTGGTCTTGATTTGCTTTCCGGATTGTGCTTCCAATAAATTAAAGACGTCGTGCCATTCCGTAAATCCGTAGTTCTTTAATAGCTCATATAAATAGGCTTTAGGATGGCTCAGGTTTTTGATTTCCTCAATATTTAATGTAACAGTGTGCCCTTCAATTAATTTGATCACTTTATTAGTAATATCTGAAATTCTATCCTCAATTATAAATTTAGAATCATTTAAAAACGTTTGGGTTTTCGCAAAATTCTGTAAAAGATGAGGGTTTATTTCTTTAAGTATCGGTATCACATCATGACGCAATTTGTTTCTTAAATATTTGGTTGAACTATTACTACTATCTTCCCGCCACTTTAGTTTATATTCCTTAGCATAATTTTCAATATCTTCCCTCGAATAAGGCAACAATGGCCTTACAATGTTATTATTTACCTCAGGAATCCCCAATAAACCATCCAAACCAGTTCCTCTTGATAAATTTATAAAGAATGTTTCAAGATTATCGTCTGCGTGGTGAGCAGTCAAAATATAATCAAATTTAAGTTGCGCTGTAAGTTCTGAAAACCAATGGTATCTTAACGTTCTCGCAGCCATTTGAATACTCAGTTTTTCGTCTTCGGCAAAAGCCTCTGTATCAAAACTTTCAACAAAAGCTTCTAATTCCAAATCGTCTGCCAGTTGCAATACAAAGTCTTCATCAGCATCACTTTCTTTTCCCCGTAAATTAAAATTGCAATGGGCTAGAGCAATATTTAAGCCTGTTTTATAACATAAATGCGTTAAAACCACGCTATCAATTCCTCCAGAAATAGCAAGAAGCAACGCACTATTTTTTAAAAATGGAAGTTTGGAATCTATATGGTCTTGAAAGGTCTTTATCATATTTCAAAGTTAAGGTTTATTTTAATCTTGCAAAGAAGCAAAAGCACAAAGTTTAACTGCTTACAAATTTTGAGGCCCTAAGTTAAAACTGATTTTCATCATCATATATTCTACAGAATTTTGTAAATTTAGAAACACATATTTAATTCAGGCGTTATGAGTTCAATAGAAAAATTAAACGAAAAAGCAACTCAGACTGCTTTTAACAAAAAAGTGGTTTCTGCTTCACAACAATTACACCCTTACGTTAAACATAGACTTTATATTGCAGAGTCTACAGGTATTATTCCTAAAAAAATGTATGCCTCAAACGGTATTATAGACGAATGTGTCGCTAAGTTTTACGAAAAAGGTTATGATATTGATATTGACACAAATACTTTAAAACTGAAACTTTTTAAAATAGTGGATGCCGACTTGGATGCTATTTTTAAAAGGGAAGCGTTTCATAAAAACACGATAAGCACGAACTCAATTTTAGTAGAAGAACTGGATGCCTTAGAAGAAAATTATACCATTGACGATGGTTTCGATTATGTAATGAATGAAGATTTAGATGATATTTCGTATCAGCAAAACGGGCATTCCAAGCATTTGTTTTTATATGATGATGACAGTAACTCTGTTTTAAATGCACTTGATACCAACGCCATTTCTTTAAACAATCATAAAAAAACCTTAGGCAATTTATACAGTTGGCTACCACTAAACGTGTCGAATATTGTAGATTTATTTGTTTTTGGGAAACTCAGCTTTGAAGAAATTTCAAAAATTAAATCAATAGAAACCAAGAGAATTGTGCTTATTTTTGATGAAATTAAAAAGAATTTCAACAACCACATCGATTAGTTTTCCAAGACCTCACGCATGGCCTTGGCCTTGACTAAACATTCTTCGTATTCTTTTAGCGGGTCGCTTTTTGATGTGATGGCACCTCCAACAGAATAAGACACGTATTTTTTGGTTTCATTATATAAAATACTCCTTATAACCACATTGAAATCGAAGTCGCCCGTTGGTGAAAAATATCCCACTGAGCCTGAGTAAAGCCCCCGTTTGGTTTCCTCCAATGCTTCAATAATTTTCATTGCCGAAATTTTTGGAGCACCCGTCATACTTCCCATAGGGAATGTACTTTTTATAACATCTATGGCGTGGGTTGTAGGTTCTATTTTAGACTTTACAGTCGATATCATTTGGTGTACTTGATCGAAGGTATAAATTTTGCATAGTTCTTCTACCTCCACACTGCCTTTAATGGCGGTTTTAGATAAATCGTTACGTACCAAATCGACAATCATGATGTTTTCACTGCGTTCCTTTTCGTTGTCCAACAACTCCTGTTTTAGCTGTTTGTCCTCTTCAATATTCTCGGAACGTTTGGCTGTTCCTTTTATGGGCTGGGAAACGATGGTGTTGTCTTGCTTTTTTAAATAGCGCTCCGGTGATGCCGATAGCAAATATTTGTCATTAATCTTTAAAAAACTGGCAAACGGCGGATTCGAAATCGTATTAAGCTTATTATAGGTTTCCAAAGGGTTTATTTCCGTATTTTCGGCATAAAATTCCTGACAAAAATTGGCTTCATAAATATCACCCCGATGGATGTGGGCCAACATGGCGTATATCTTTTCGAAGTAATCGTCTTTGTGAATGCGAAGCTTTATTTTAATAGGATTGTTGATTTGTTGATTTGTGGATGCGTTCATTTGTTGAATCGCCTTCAAATCACTTTCAAATTCGTCGTCCACCATATTTAAATACTGCATTTCAACTTGATTTCCTTTAAAAAAGAATAGCTTTTTAGGTTGAAAGAAGTATAAATCCGGGAATTGCAAGCCATCAAAATTATTTGATTTTAAGTCTTCAACTGCATTTTTTAAATCATACGTCAAATAACCAAAAATCCAATCGTTTGCATGGGTTTGGTATTCTTTTAACTTCTCAAAAGCTTCATGGTAATCGGTTTGAATGCTTGTAAAGGCATCAACTGTCAAAACCGCATCGTAGTTGGAATAGTTCTGTTCGTAATTATTGGAATCCAACCAAACAACATCATCAAACTGTTGTGCCCAATGCAATAATTGCTGCTTAAATAATGGGATGTTTTCAACCGTATGGGCGTATTTTGTTCTCAATTCTAAAATTTAAGCTGTAAAGTTAGTTAGATTCCTTAGAAACTGTTTAAATTTTATCTAAAAGCCATTTTTTGTTTCTTTTTGACCTATATTTCGTCGTTGAATTTTTTTCTAATAGCTCTGCTGTTAAAAAAAAAATCCGCCTCATCTGACCCAAAAATAATTCAAAAAAGCATCAATAAATAAAACTTAAACAGTTCCTTAAAAAAGTACAAGTTTTGTACATTAGTTTAAATTTCATTCACATGGTAACATTAGAAAACAAGCAACTTAAAATAGCAGTAAAAAAAATAGGTGCCGAATTGTGCAAAATCACTTCCGTAAAAAACAACACGGAGTTTATGTGGGACGCCGACCCAGCCGTTTGGGGAAGTTTTGCCCCTAACCTATTCCCCATCATCGGTGCATTAAAAAATGACACTTATATTTTTGAAAATCAAGCATACAAACTACCAAAACATGGCATCGTTAGAAATAACAACGCCGTTATTTTACACCAACAAACTTCCGATAGTCTCAGCTTTAAATTAAGTTACAGTGATGACTCTTTAAAAAATTATCCATTTAAGTTTGAGTTTTACATCACTTATAAGCTGGTTGACAACCGTATTGACGTCATTCATACCGTAAAAAACTTAGATGATAAACCCCTATACTTTTCAGTTGGTGGGCATCCTGCTTTTAAATGTCCTGTGTTTGAAAATGAACAGTATGAAGATTATTTCTTAGAATTTGAACATGCCGAAACTTCAAAAACCCATCTTATTAATATGGCAAACGGACTCATTTCAGCTGAAACAAAACCTGTTTTTAATCATTCAAACAAACTACCATTAACCCACGATTTGTTTAATGAAGACGCCCTTATTTTTAAAGATTTGAAATCTAAAAAAGTTGCTTTAAAAAGTAAAACACATGGTGAAGTACTATCGGTTAGTTATAATGATTTTCCCTATTTGGGTATTTGGGCAAAACCAACAGGCGATTATGTTTGTATAGAACCGTGGTTAGGAATTGCCGATAATGATACTACCGATCAAGACTTAAAAACCAAGGAAGGGATTTTAAAACTAAGTGTTGGCAACAGTTTTAAAGCTAGTTACACCATTGAAATACACAACAGTTTGCTTCAATGAATAATAAACGTAACTTTGCCAGTTAAACAGCGCACCGTGACTTTTGAAGATTTAAATTTAAATACCCCTATATATAACGCCTTAACCGATTTAGGCTTTACAACCCCAACACCCATACAAGCCGAGGCTTTTAACGTGGTTTGTTCTGGAACCGACATTGTTGGTATTGCACAAACAGGTACTGGTAAAACCTTTGCTTACATGTTGCCTATTTTAAAACATTTAAAATTTTCAACCCAAGAAAACCCACGCATTTTGGTTTTAGTACCCACCCGAGAATTAGTCGTGCAAGTGGTTAACGATATTGAGAATCTTGCAAAATACATGAACACCCGTGTGTTAGGCGTTTATGGTGGCACCAACATCAATACCCAAAAACAAGCCATCGCTCAAGGTGTAGATATTTTGGTAGCAACTCCTGGTAGGTTGTATGATTTGGCTTTAAGCCGTGTGTTACAATTAAAATCGATACAAAAATTGGTGATTGATGAAGTAGATGTGATGCTCGATTTAGGATTTAGGCACCAATTGATTAATATTTTCGATTTATTGCCTGAGAAACGTCAAAACATCATGTTTTCGGCAACCATGACAGAAGATGTTGATGTGATAATTAACGATTTCTTTAAAAGTCCGGAGCGTGTTTCTATAGCCGTTTCGGGTACGCCCCTTGATAATATTATACAATCTCGCTATAATGTACCTAATTTTTATACGAAAGTCAATTTACTTAAACACTTATTAATAGATTCTGAAATCTTTACTAAGGTTTTAATATTTGTTTCTAATAAAAGAATGGCAGACCGTTTATTTGAAAAATTAGACGAGCTATTCCATGATGAATTGTGCGTAATACACTCCAACAAAACACAAAATTACCGTTTGCGTAGTATTGAGCAATTCAGAAATGGTGATAACCGCATATTGGTAGCTACCGACGTGATGGCACGTGGTTTGGATATTGATAACGTATCCCATGTCATCAATTTTGACACCCCAGATTACCCCGAAAACTACATGCACCGCATAGGTAGAACGGGTAGAGCCGAACGCGAAGGCACGGCTATTTTACTTTCTACGGAAAGCGAACAAGAGGCAGTTACAAAGATTGAAGACTTAATGAACATGAGCATTTTGTTAGTGGATTTCCCTGAAGCTGTTGAAGTATCTACCGAACTCATTGAAGAAGAACGCCCACAAATAAAGGAACATTACAACCCCATAAAACGCAATGATGCAGATGCACCGGGTCCTGCGTTTCATGAGAAATCTGAAAAAAACTCAAAAGAAAATTTAGGTGGTTCGTACAAATTTAAAATTGCTGCTAAATACAAAAAGCCTAAAACCCGGGGTGATAAGAATTATAATAAGCGGCATAAGAAGAAGTAAATAGCTTGAGCTTGTCCTATATATCCAATATATCCAGGGTACAACAAACCTTTATATGTATTTGTAACGGCGTCATATGCTGACTTCAAAACCCATTAATTACGCTTGTAAAAAGTTTCTTTATCGTTTATTTTTAGCTTTTTAAAGATTAAACTCACATAAATCATTGTTTTTGAATACTTTGTATATGTAAAGTTAACATATGCTAAAAAAGTCTATTCTTATAGAAAATAAATGTAAAGTTACTTCCAAAAACTTACAACTTCAGATTTCGACAAATGAACGGGAGGCTAGCATTCCTATAGAAGACATTGGATTTGTAGTTATTGACAATCCTGAAGTCTATATAAGCATAACCACCTTAAACTTACTAGTTGAAAATAATACAGCATTAATCATCTGCAATAATTCGCATTTGCCTAATGGCATGTTTTTAAATCTTAATAGCCATCACATACAGCAAGAATTATTCAAAAACCAAATAAATGCAAGTGTTCCTTTAAAAAAACAATTATGGCAACAAACCATTGTTGAAAAAATTACAAATCAAGGTATATTATTAAAAAAGGTAACACAAAGCAATAATAACTTAGAATTTATAGCCAGTAAAGTATTAAGCGGAGACACCTCTAATATGGAAGGCGTCGCAGCCAATTTTTATTGGAAATCGTTTTTTGAAAATGACTTTAAAAGAGAACGCTTTGGCAATTACCCAAATAACTTTTTAAATTACGGATATGCTATTTTAAGAGCCGCTACAGCTAGGGCTTTATCGGGTAGTGGTTTATTAAATACACTAGGTATTCACCACAAAAGTAAGTATAATGCCTTTGCTTTGGCAGATGATATTATGGAACCCTTTAGACCTATTGTAGACGAAGCTGTTTATAATATCATGCAACATTATGATGACCAAGAACTTAATACCGAAATAAAGTCTGTTTTACTGGAAATACTTACCCGAACGGTATATTTTAAGGATGAAAAAAGCCCTTTAATGGTGGCACTTCAAAAAACGGCTAGCTCCCTACAACAATGCTATAGTGGTACACGGAAAAAGATAAAATACCCCAAACTATGGAACTAAATGGTTATAGAATTATGTGGTTATTTGTTTTTTTTGATTTACCAACCGATACGGCAAAAGACCGCAAAAACGCAGCGGGCTTTAGAAAAAACATCATGAAAGATGGGTTTAGTATGATGCAATATTCTGTGTATATGCGGCATTGTGCCAGTAGTGAAAGTGCCGATGTACACGAAAAACGCATAAAAAAACTGCTCCCCCCTTTAGGTAAAGTAAGTGTCTTAAGAATAACCGATAAACAATTTGGCAATATTATGAACTTTTGGGGACGTGCCGAAGTACCAAAAGAGCCACAACCCACACAATTGGAACTATTCTAATCTCTTTTATGAAACTTATCTTTATGCCAATTATTAGGATTATTCGAAACATAGAACTCATTTAAAGTTTTTCAATTTGCTAAAAAATTGCTGATTTCAGCTCTGCTTTTGCCTTTTCTTCCTTCCGTAGCTTTTCCAATGCGACAAGCTGGCTCCTTCTCTAAAAAGGTTTACTAAACCTTTTCTTTACGCTCGGCCCTAACTCAAAAAAGCCTTCAACAGAACTAAAACCCCCTAATTTTCACTTAATTTCAAAAACTTTAAATAAGTTCATAATTAAAAATATTGATGTATGCTTTTTCGTCTCTAATGATATGGTCATGAAATGAACGATGCCATGCAAAATCTATAAAGCCAGCTTCATGGATTTTATTAGATGACGTTGTTTTCATGGCACCCATTTGACTGGAAAGGGATTTTATTCTCACATTTTGCGCTTTCACTTTTTGACTATCAATTTCTAAAATTAAATGCAAATGATTGGGCATTACGACATAATTATGAATATCAACATATTGATATTGGCTAATTAACCATTGGATTCTTTCATCAACAATTTTCCCATATTGATTTAATTCAACCTCATATTGGATTTTGGGATGATGATTTTCAGGATAATGATTTCCGGGATAATGATTTTCGGGATGATGCAGGGACAGGTCGCGATCTGTCCCTGCGGGAATCACACGCCCCAAACAACACAAATTATAAATTATCTTTTGAATAATCATACCCAAACATATTCCTTTTTTATTCATAATTACGAATTATATACCCGCACGAACGCCAATTAATACCGTGTTTTGGCGACGCCGAATCTCGTTCCTCGATTTCTAACCTTTAATCAAATCGAAAAAATCGGGAGGTCACTATGGAAACAAAAACTGGTTATTTTTCGATTCACAAACACTCCAATAAAATAAAAATGATGTGTTTGTAAACCACCTCAATAAAAAAAATGCCTCAATCTTGCCTTATCACTGCAAAAAAGAAGCATTTTTTATAACGATACTTCACTTTAATCCTTTGAATATTAGAAGATAACAAGCCAACTAATATCGTGTTTTCTAATCTTTAATCAAACCACAACTACATTTGGCTATCTTCTATACCTTTACGGAATATCGTGTTTTCTAATCTTTAATCAAACCACAACTTACCGCCTTTTATTTTTGCAAGCCTGTTCAATATCGTGTTTTCTAATCTTTAATCAAACCACAACTACAATATACAGCAAAAATCATCTGAGGACAATATCGTGTTTTCTAATCTTTAATCAAACCACAACTATCAAATCAGACCGATTTACAGGGTGCTCAATATCGTGTTTTCTAATCTTTAATCAAACCACAACTACACAAAAATATACAATGATTATGTAGCGAATATCGTGTTTTCTAATCTTTAATCAAACCACAACTAGTAGACAACGAACAATGATACTACAAATAATATCGTGTTTTCTAATCTTTAATCAAACCACAACTAGAAGTGCTTTGCCCGTTGCTATAAGAGAATATCGTGTTTTCTAATCTTTAATCAAACCACAACTTGGTGATGTTCCACCTGTAATGCCCGATGAATATCGTGTTTTCTAATCTTTAATCAAACCACAACCGGGGACAGGCTGTATCGGTTGGAAACATCAATATCGTGTTTTCTAATCTTTAATCAAACCACAACTCTTCGGCACGTTGGTCTTTTTCAACTTGAATATCGTGTTTTCTAATCTTTAATCAAACCACAACTTATATACAAAAACTTACAATAAATCAGTTAATATCGTGTTTTCTAATCTTTAATCAAACCACAACTTTCTATGATGCTTAGCGAGTTTGGTGTTAATATCGTGTTTTCTAATCTTTAATCAAACCACAACTCATTTGCAATTACGGTTTGCGGTGTTGGAATATCGTGTTTTCTAATCTTTAATCAAACCACAACTCATCAACTGCTCCTAAAAACAATACCATGAATATCGTGTTTTCTAATCTTTAATCAAACCACAACCTCATTTGGTCACCATCGATAAACTGCATAATATCGTGTTTTCTAATCTTTAATCAAATTGACCAAAGGGAGATTCACAAACACACCGCCTAAAATGAAAATGTGGTGTTTGTAAACCACCATTAAAATACGAAACCAAAAAATCGGATGATTTCCCGTTGAGGTTTGAGCTGTTTAAGATTAAAAAATGTATGTCAATGAACGTAAATTAAATTTACTTAAAAATAATTTTTCCTGTTGAGGTCATAATAAATTCATAACCCTCAACTAAAACATCTAATTTACTAACTTGTAATCTAACTTGTTCTAAAGGATTTTCAAAATCTACATTATAATATTCTTTAAGTTCACTCGCTTGTTTGGCTTCATAATGAGACCTGAAAGTTAACCTGCCCTGTGCATCAAATTTTGACAGTTTATATAATCGCCTATTTAAATCTCTCACACTTAAATCATAAATTTCTTCAACAGAATCTTTATAGAATAAAACCATCAAACCTTTTTTTAGAATATATTTTAAAGGTAATCCAGTCTTATTATGTGGGTTCTCAACAATATCATATTCTTGGTTAAATTCCCTATTACTTAATTTAAAGTATTGTCCTGCTTCTTTATTATTTATCGATTCAAAAGCTCTTTTCATTTTACCTTTTTTATCTTTACCTTCATAAATGGCTATTCCATAATTTTCATCATTTTGCCCATACACTTTTTGCTTGTGTTCGTGTCTTGATTTTGATAATAAACTATGTTCTTTAATTTCTAATGGATTTTTAACTGAGTTGGCATAAATTCTAACTTTATTGATAGGTACTTGCTTTTCTTCATTCATCCAAACTGTTCCGTCTATTTTATTTTTTTGCTGTGCATTTGATGAAAGTAATAACACTTTATTTGCTACAGCTTCTTTTACTTTTTCTTTTACTGTTTCATCAACAATATTTTCAATATCATTAGCTTTTAGACTTTCTAAATCTTTACGAATTACATATCGAATCTCTTCTGTATTTAAAGGATTTTTAATCGCCCCATAAATACTGTCTTGGTGCAATGAACCTCTTATTGTATCTCCTTGCAGAACCCTTGGTTTTTTTTCTCCTTTTGCGTTTAGTTTATAGATTACTTTTCCGTTAGCATCTTTTTTTGGAATTGCTTTTCCTTTTGCGTCTCGTTCTATTTCGGCAACGTATTGCTTTTTACCACGAACTCTTATAATTTTTTTGGACTGTTTTTTGACATTATCTGGTGTGTAATGAGAAACCAATATTTCCTCTTCAATTTTCAGCAAATCTTCTTTGAAAGTTTTCCATGGTTTAGCCTGTTCAATAATAGCCTTTGCTTCTTTTTTGTTTTGTTCGTCTTCCAATCTCCACGCATGAGCCAAAACATCATATTTGTCTTTGGTCATACAAGCAATGGTTATGGCATCTATCGTATGATGGGTATGTTTACTTCTATCTTTCTCTTTATACTGTTTAAATCCGTTTTCGTCTATATAGGATTCTTGAATTCCCCATTGTTTCCTAAATTCTGCCACCATACCTCCTTTTACGCTTTCCACTCTCTTAAAATAAGATTTTAAATAAGCTTGTGCATATTTGGTAATAATTCCAGTGTCTGGGATTTGACTGTTTTTAAAACCTACTTTTGGTTCCTCCCAAATAAAACGGTCATATTTTCCTTGAAGATAATTTCGTTTTAATGTTAAATAATGTCTTCTTCTTATTTTTCTATCTTTTAGTTCTTTTGTTGTAGCTGCTTTTATGGAACGGCTTATAATTTCAATTTCTCTCGATAAATTATCTGCTTCTTCATTCCAGTGGGCAATTCTTGGTAAAATCTCAAAATGATTACTTAATTCAAATGGCATTTTTTGCTTTTTTATATCTCTATTAAAACGTTGACTACATAAAGTTTTATTCATTTGAGAATTATCCTGAGAAATACTTCTTGGAATAGTGTGTTCAATATCATAAGCAGGATTACTACCTATAAAATCACAAATGCTAATGTTTTTACCTTGTTCATATATTTCACATTTGTTTTGTTCAACCCAAAGTTGGTATCTTAAAATATCATCTTCTGTTGGTTCTACTTCTTTTTTACATTCTTCGAAATAGAGTTTCTTAATTTTTTTAATAGCATCTTCTCTGAATTTTTTATTCTCATTTTGATAATCTTGAATTCCTTTTCTTCTGTTGGCATCGTTCAACTCACGCGCCATTTCTATATGAATTCGGGTAGTTTCATCAACATGACCTTCAAGAATAAGTGTATTTAAAACTTTTCTTAATTGATGTAAGGCACGCATTGCCATTGGATTTTTAATTGAAGATGTCAAAGGACTTCCTAAAACCACTTTTTCATTTCCAAAATCATCTTTAATGATTTTCTTCTTGAAAATCTCTATATCCGATGGATGATATAGTTTTTTTAATTGTTTTGGGTTACTACAAAAAACCTCTCCGTCCTGATTTTCTCCTTTAAGAAATTCCAAAACTTTTTCATCTAATCTTTTTATTTTAATGAATTCATACTTCTTCAATTGATCAATAAAAATCAGAAATAAATCATTAAGGATTTTTTGTTGCTCTTGCTTGTTTTCTATTTTATTAGAATTATAGAAATCAACTAGCTTATCCTTTAAATCAGTTTCAAAATGTTGTTCTGCTTCTTTTGAATAATATACTTTATTTCCATCTTCATTTTCAGTTTTATACTCTTTAATTAGTTCATTAATTAATTCTAATAATTCTTTTTCAAAAGTATAATTCCCTATAATTTCTGCAATTTTAGTTTGAATGTAATTTCGTTGTTCGATATCTTTCCAAATAGTCTCATCAACAATATTTTCAATGTTTGCCATAAAAACAGCATGAGAATAAAGCAATCCTTCTTTAATGTAAGGCAGAATTTTGGTAATTGCTGATAAACTTAAATTGGCGAAATCCTTTTTCAATTTGATTTTACTAAATGATTTTGCATTTTTATCATTCAAACCTAACTTGTCTTTGGCATATTCATACAAATAAACATCTGAGGTAGCAACTGAGAGTAAATGCCATAAATCTTTGTAATCAACTACTTTAGTTACTTTTTCTTGTTTAGAATTTAAAGTTTTGTATGTGAACGTTTTTGCTTTCCAGTCTTCTCCAATAGAATTTTTCAACGAAGCGGAAACTTGACAAGCAGAAACTGTATCAGTTGGTTTGTAATTGAACCAATAAAAGCAGTCTTTTTTTTTAGAAGATTTGTAAAAACCAACACTTGCTCCTTTCTCAACTAGCTCTTTGGCTAAGACTTCAAAATTAAAATCATTTTTTCTGTAGAATTTTGGAATCAATTTTAATTTTTCTTCATGAGTTAAAAAACGTAAAATTTTCTCACTTTGAGTTCCTATTTTTATGGTATTCAAATATGCCCACATCCTGTATTCCTCAAAATCGGGATGAGAAACTGCGCAACGAGATTTATTTTTTTCAAAAGAACATTTTCCAATCAATCCCTTTTGGGATTTTAATGGTCTTTGAAAGAAAATGGCTTTATATAAATCTTTGGCTAAACCTGTAAATCTCTTTTCAGGTAATTTTTCATTTTCACTAATTCCTTCTATTCCTTGTGTTTTGCAAATTATAATAAACTCCTCCAAATAGTGTTCTTCTCTTGAAGTATATTGATTTCTAATTTTTCCTTTGTTATATATGCTATAAAAGTATTGACCAAGTGTTTTAAAATTTCCATCAAGCATAGCTTGTGAAATTTCTTTAATTTTCCCTTTTACCTTCCCTAAATCTTCTTTCTTATTTAATCGAACAATAAGTTCTTCTTTACATTTTACAATATCATTTTCATTCTTTTTGGTTATAGCAACCAAAGAATTGTAAAGTGTTTTTAATTTCTTTTCTCCTTCATCCAAATCTTTTTTAAAACCTCCTTTTTCAGCTTCATCAATAATTCCAAGATTTAGAAAATAATCCTTCAACTCATTTAAAATTAAACTTGCATCATCTAAATCTTCAATTAAAGATTGCATTTGAGGGTTATGTTCGTCAAAAACACCTTCGGCTGATTGATCTAGTCTATTACTTAAAAAACCTCGTCTTTGAGCAATGTGATACAAAGCCCGTCCAAGCTCAAATAAAGTTGTTTTTTGTTTGCTTGTTATGTCTCTAAAAAAATAAGGATTTATATTCTCATCGTCACTAGTTCGTAACCATTTCAAAAATTCAGGATTCAGCGGATATTTTTTAAATCCTGATTTTTTCCACTCTTCTACTTCATCTATTGATAATGGACACATACCATTAAGAGAAAGAACTTTCAGAGTTTCGTATTTTCGTAACTTTCTACGGTATTTAATTTTTCTTGCACTTCTATATCCAGTTCTTTCAGCTGCACGAGAACTTTCAATTCCTTTTTCAGACTTCACACCTTCTGAAAATATTCTAACACCTTTATCAACAAGTGAAAAATTATTTCCTTCCTTATCTACAACAGCCCACCCAATACTGTTCGTTCCTAAATCCAATCCTAAAATTCTTGCCATTACTATATGTATTTTAATCAATTTTTAAAAGTAAGAAAAAGAAAATCAACGTTTTTATGGAAATCCGTAAACCCATCAAAAAAAGTTTATCTATATTTGCTACAGATTAAACTTTCTAATCTTTAATCTTGTCACAATAAGGCTATATGCCGTAGATGAAAATCTTTAGTCCTGCTTCGGTGGGACTTTTTTATTTGGAAAATTCATATTCGTATCTTACGGCTCTTTTAAAGAGATTCCTGCCTTCGCAGGAATATATTTAATCCGCAATAGCCGCATTTACCAATAACCTAAACTTTCCACCAGTATCATCATTTACTTTTTGGGTTTGCTTTAAAAGGATGCCAATAAGGTCTTCTTTAGGGTCAGCAAAATATTGGGTGTTAAAATAACCGCCCCATTCAAATGTACCTTCACTACCGTTACCTCCTAAATCATGTTTTTTGGCATCTACAAGTCCAAATGCTAACCCATGAACCGCAGGTATCTCTTCAGAAATGTACGGTATTTGGTTGGTTAAAATAGTTTCTACGGTGGTTCTGCTTAAAAGTCTAACACCATTAAGTTCGCCTTGGTTTAAATACATTTCTAAAAAAGTAGCATAATCTTTTGCGGTACTTGTAAGGCCGGCGCCACCTGAGAAAAATTGTTTGGCACCTGTTTTTGGGTAATCGGTATCGTAAAACGTCACTGGATATTTTACCCATTTATCATTTTCTTTGGTTTGAACGGTTACCAATCGGTTGTATTTAGACTCTGGAAGATAAAATTGGGTATCGTTCATTCCCAAAGGGTCAAAAATGCGGGTTTTCAAAAACACATCAAAAGGCATTCCTGAAACCACTTCAACAAAATACCCCAACACATCCAATCCTTCGCTATACGTGAATTTTTCACCAGGGTTATGGTGTAATGGTAGGCTTGCTAACTTTTTAATATTATCGGCAATTTTCACATCTTCGGTAGTAAATAAATCTACAATACCTGCTTTGGCATATATTTTTTTGAAAGTAGGGTCACCATCTATTTGTCCGTAACCAATACCCGAGGTGTGTGTAAGCAGATTTCTAATAGTAATTTGTTTATCGGCTGGTTTGGTGGTGTACGACGAATCTGCTTCATTAAAAGATTCCAACAACTGGGGGTTGGCAAATTCCGGAATGTATTTGGAAATAGGGTCGTCTAGACCAAACTTACCTTCTTCCCAAAGCATCATAACCGCTGTAGACGTAATGGCTTTAGATTGCGATGCGATTCTAAAAATATGATCTAATTGCAAGGCTTCTTGCGAGGCATTATTTGCCATACCAAAAGCTTTATGGTAAACAATTTTTCCGTGTCTGGCGATTAACGCTACGGCACCGGGTATTTTATGGTCTTTAATAGCGTTTGTTAGCAAGGTGTCGATACGGTTAAGCCTTTCTTGGGAGATTCCAGTGGTGCTGGCAGAAACTTCTGGAAGTATTTCTTCTTTAGTTTCAGAATTTTGTTTAAAACAAGCAGTAAACAAAAGCGTGGAAAGAAGAATAACAAATAAATTTTTCATGAGTTTAGTTGATTTTTGAATAATTGAATAGCTAATTTACTTTTTTTATGATAATTTAAATAAATAAAAACAAAAAAAGCACAACGCAAAAAATCCAACATCCAACTCCCAACCCCGCAGTTCCCCGTAGATAAAGTAACCCAATGTTAAAATGCAAAAACCTCCAAAAAATGCAAAAAAATAACACCGTCCTAAAACAATCGTACATACATTTGAAACGCCATGCAGCGTGAACAGTTAGATGGTTAGAAAGGTAGTTACTTTTAAATGGCGACAAAATACTTTTCAAGATTTGCATTCCCCTTTTCACAATTCACCCAAAACCCAGAACCCGAAATTTGTTTATTTATTATTCTATTGAAGACACATAAGCTATATGTGTGTTATATATTTTAAAAAGTTTACAATGGAAAAGGAGCCTGATCAGGCTCCTTTTTTTTAATCCCAAAAAACAACTTTTTTGTCAATAACTACTTTTGTTTTAGATTAAATTTCCAACATGATTACGTTTTAAAATTTAATCAAATTCCAACCACTAGAAAACAAAAGCATATAAGTCACTGAAAAATCAGTTATTGATTAATAGCAGTGCAAATATTAACAATTGTTGTTAATGATGTTAAGTATTCACTACGCATTTACTACGCACTATAACAAAATAAAGGTTTTGTATGACGAATTCGGTTAAATTACAATAAACCACTATGGACTTGAAGTCCATAGTTTTGTTTGCAGAATCTGAATCTGCAAGGTTAGTTTGCGAAATTAATCGGTGAAATTTTACCGCAGATTCGCAAATTTTTATCATTTTAGGTAATCTGCGAATTTGCGGTAAAAATTTTTAGAACCTAAAAGGGAAATGCACTAAAGTGCATAGCTAACTATTTCTGTGACCAATAAAAAATAAATTGGAATGGCATCTTTATATAATGCCTAGGGTTGCACTTTATTTTGAAGTAGAAAGGAAAAAAAGGTGTTTTATTGCGGTCATTTCAAAGATTAAATGGTAGAACCTATTTTAGTATCCTTAAACGTTTCTTTAAGATGTTCTAGCAACGAGGTTTTTTTTGTGTTAAGATCGATTTTTTTAGAAATCCTATACCGCTTACTTTCTAAGGCTCTTACCGATATATTTAAAAACAAGGCTATCTCTTTGTTTTTAAAGTCCATAAACAAGTAATAGCAGGTAATTACTTCCGAATCGTTTAATTGAGGATACTTAGATTGTATCCTGTTAAAAAATTCAACATTAAGTTCGTTGACCAATTCTAAATGGTTTTCGCTTTTATCTATAAGCGTTGAGGAATTATGTAGCAGGTTTTTATAGAGGTCTTTTATTTTTTCACGCTGAACCGGTACATCATGTATCATAGACACCCCTTTAACTTCTTTTTTTAAATTAAGGATGTATTCTTCTAAACCAAGTACTTTTCCTGTTAACTTTTCGTTATTCGATTTTAAATAGGATAAATTATTCATCTTATCAATAGAATCTTTCAATTTCCATTTATACTTTCTATAATAAATTAAATAAAAAATACTTAAAAAAGATAATAGGCAAAATAAAAATACCGCCAATAAACCATTCCAAAACTTTTTAACACTTTCACTTTCCCGTTCCGATTCTGTTTTTATTAACGTATTATTTAATTGAAAACTAGCTTCTAAATTGTTATCAAACATTTTCCTTTCAAAAATGGCTATAGAATCAAGATATGCTTTAGCTTCTTCAATTTTACCATAAGATTTATAAACATCTGCCTTAAGGTTAAAATATTTTCTTACCAGATCATTACTCATATAACTTCGAAGTTCTGAAGCCTTCGATAAATAATGTGAAACAGAGTCTAGCTTTTTATTTTTTAAATAATGTTCTGCAAAGTTTATGTCCATACTCACATTGAAAGAGGCATAATTATATTTTACGATGGTTGGATTATCTTTTAATCTCTCAAATTCTTTTAGGTATGTATAAGCCTTGTTTAAATTGTCTAACTCTATATAATTTAAAGTTAACATGTAAGTTGCAAACATATAAAAATAAGCATCGTCCTTGACAGCTTTGTATGTTTCTAAATGCTTAAATATTAACTCATTACACTTCTTATAGTTTCTGTTTGAAAACTCTGCATAAGCATACATTTGTTTAACCTCAAGAAGCCCGTTGGTGTTGTTATCTAACTCGTAATAGGCTTTTGCTTTATTTAAATACGTATATGCTACTGCGTTTTTTTTTGCAAAATATAAGTTCGCAAACAACTCTAAACTTGCATTGCCTGCTACTTCATAATTCTTTTCTTTCTCGGCATACTTTATCGCCAAAATATAACTTTGACAAAATTGGGCATATTCACCTCTTTCATCATGTATTAAAGCTTTTATGTCATAGTAGTCGGCAACACGACCTGTAATCTTTTCTTCTATAGGTTGGGGAATGGAATCTAAAAAAGCTTGGGCCTTTTTAGGATAATCGTCTATATAATAATCGGCAGAATCAACAAAGCGAATATAATAATCGTTTTCATTATTTTGGGAATGGCTTGTAATACTACTTACTATAAAGCATATAAAAAAGATTCCTTGTATGTTAACCTTGTTGAGATACTTAAACAAAATTTTACTTTTTGAAAGTTTGGTGTAATTTAATAAAATTTTAAATCGAACCCATTAAATAAAAGGCTTTAGCTATTTGTCCATTTTTATGGTTTCGGAAAGATGCATAAAGCTATCTTGCCAACGTTCAAAACGATCATCAAATTTATCCGAAAATACTAAGTATTGACACCTGCCTATACTTTCGGGCGTTCTGGTTACCTCAGCAAAATTGTTGTTTCTAAATAAAAACTCAGCGTCTTCAACAATACACATTTGCAGCTTGTTCAAATTAATGCCATTCAGATAGAATATTCTATTTAGGCGCTTTGGGGTGGCAATAACAATATCGGTTCCTAAATAAAGTTCTTCGCGTTGCAGCTCAAGATTATGTTCTTCATAAGCACAGTACACACGCAAGTCGGTGCCTCTTTTATAGGTATTGAATATTTCGGCAAGGTTTAAAGCTTCTTCTTTGTCTTTTACAAATATTAAAGCACGTGGAGCATCTTCAAATGCTTCCTTTAATTTATTAATAACACTTATTACAATACTTGTGGTTTTCCCTGAGTTTTTTGGTGCTATTACAAACAAGTTTTTGCCTCCTTTTATTTTTGAAAGGATTTTTGTTTGAAGTAGATTAGGTTCTGTGATTCCGCTTTGTTGTAAGTTATCTTTAAGTGGTTCTATTATTTTTTTAAAAGACATAGTGTATTTTTATAAGCAAACAAAGATAAGCTTTTTAAAAACCTATTAAAACCAAAAAGAGCGTTCATTTCTGAACGCTCTTTTTTTACTTACTATATATAATTATTAATCACCTTTTAATTAAAACTCTAAATCTGCCACTAAATCAAATTCATCGTAAATAGCTTTATCTTTCAACCCATCAAAAAAGTTTGCAGAACCATATTTTATATCATACTTTGTTCTATCTACTTTTAAAGATGTTGTTGCTTTGTTTCCGTAAATTGAAATGGTAAAAGTTATTGGGTTTGTTTTTCCTTTAATGGTTAAATCGCCAGTAACATTATACGCATTCTTTCCCGAAGCGGTTACTTTGGTAAATACCAAGGTTGATGCTGGGTGATTTTCAACACCAAAGAAATCGTCAGCTTTTAAATGTCCATCCAATTTTCCTTTATATTCTCCTTCTAAATCTGTTGAACTGATCGTTGTCATATCAATTACAAATTCACCACCAATTAATTTATCACCATCAAAAGATAAAGAACCCGATTTGATAGCAATAGTACCTTCGTGGGAACCTGTTACTTTATAACCTTTCCAAACGACTTTGCTTTTGTCGGTTTTAATTTCTTTTTTCTCAACTGCTTTATTTGTGAAAGCGAATGCTGTAAATGCTACTAAAGCTACGATTACTAAGTTTTTAATTGTTTTTTTCATTTTTGTCATTGTTTGTTTTTGTTTATAATCCGTAATAAAATTTTTCTTTAATAATTTTTCCATCTAGCCATTCTTGAACAGCCACTTGTGTGAATTTTTTACAACCTAAGTCTTGATGTGTAAAGTCAAATTGCCATTCTACCATCGTTGTTTTTTCACCTACAGCTACTTTTAATGGTTTTGCACATCTAAATTCGGTAATGGCATCAAAAAATGCTTCTTTGCGCTTTCTGTTTATCTCTTTACCTGCAAACACTTCATCATCATTATCTTGCGTAACCACATTATCATGATAATAATTTTCAAAAGCCTCCAATCCTTTACCTTGAAGGATTAAATCATTTACTGCACTTATTTTTTCGATTAAGATATTCATACTAATTTACTGGTACAAATGTCTAAAATAGATACGTTGCAGAAAATGATATAGATTATTAAATGATGTTAAACTAGATTAACATTTATTGCTCCAAAATAAGTTGACTTTTAATTTTACTAAGGAATTCTTTAGTAATACCAAGATAAGATGCTATCATATACTGAGGGATGCGTTGTTCGATTAGAGGATATTGGTCTCTAAAATAAAGGTATTGTTCTTTTGCCGAAAGACTAAAATTTCTAACAATTCTTTTTTGTGAAGCTACAAAGGCCTTTTCTATAATTTGTCTAAAAAAACGTTCTAGTTTTGGTATCTCTCTATATAAATCTTCAATAATATCATAAGAAAACATAACCAATTCTGAATTTTCCAAACATTGGACATTAAAATCGGCTGGTGTTTGGGTTATAAAACTGCCCATATCCGAGGTCCACCAATCTTCAATAGAAAACATAAGGATATGCTCCTGCCCTTCTTTATCTATATAAAATGTTTTGGTACATCCCGATAACACAAAGCATTCATACTTGCAGATATCACCTTGTTGCACAATATATTGTCCTTTTAAATACTTTCTAACGGTGATTTTAGATTCTAAAATCGCTATCTCATTAGGGGTTAAATCTATATAATTACTTATGTATTTTAATAAGGGTTGTATAGTCATACTACTAAAATAAGTTCTATTTATTTAATTTACAGCAATAAGTTCAATATCAAAAATAAGCACAAATCACGCTGGTACACCATTTCTACTAACATTCCCATAGGCTAAGTGTGCAGGCACTAACAATTTACCACTTCCTTCTTCCTTAAAATAGGTAATCCCTTCTGTCCAACCTCTAATAACTTGTTGCAGATTAAATGAAATGCTTGGACGTTACTTTGATCAAATACTGAACCATCTAAAAAATAACCTTTACAAGCAACAGTTACATTAGACGTTGAAGTAGGCCGATCTCCTGTTCCCGGTTCTTCAATGATATAATAAAGCCCCCTATCGCTTCTTTGCCCAACTAAATTATTTTCTGCAATATAATCACTAATTTGTTGTTCATTCAATGCAACATAATCTACTTCTTTATCATTACTCCTACAAGAAAAAAAAGAAAAACAAGGTTAAAGAAAAAATGATGTGTTTCGTCATGAGATTTTAATTGAGTTATGAATCAGCAAATATATTTTATTTAGTATAAGCATGCCTCATTTTAATAATATCTTAACTCATATATTCCATTTAATCTGTGATAATAAAGTATTTTTGTCCCATGCAAAAAACACAAACCTTTAAATTTGAATTTGTTGCCTTAATGGCTTCTTTAATGTCTATTGTGGCGCTTTCTATTGATGCGCTATTGCCTGCCTTGCCAGATATTGGCACAACATTGCATATAACCAACCCAAACGATAACCAATTGCTTATTACCATGATTTTTTTAGGTTTGGGGTTCGGACAACTCATTTTTGGTCCCTTATCAGATAGCTTTGGTAGAAAACCTATTGTCTTTATTGGTTTTATCGTTTTTATAATTGCTAGCATTATTTGTGTTACTACCAAAAGTTTTGAAGTGATGATTATTGGTAGAATTTTACAGGGCATCGGATTATCGTCTCCCAGAAGTTTAAGTATTTCTATGGTAAGAGACTCTTATAGTGGCGATTATATGGCTAAAATAGTATCCATCGTGGTGATGTTTTTTATATTAGTTCCTGTAATTGCACCAACTTTAGGTACTTTTTTCCTTTACTTTTTTAATTGGGAAGCCATTTTTTATTTTAATCTGGTCATCGGAATATTAATTATGTTTTGGTTTTGGAAACGTCAACCTGAAACCCTTCCTAAGGAAAAACGCATAAAATTTACATCCCATTTATTTACAAATGGTATCAAAGAGTTTTTTAAATATCCTGAAGCCATTGCTTATACATTAGTTTCAGGCTTTATAACAGGGTCTTTTATGGTGTATTTAAGTACCTCACAACAAATATTTGAGAGCCAATATAATTTGGCAGACATGTTTCCGTATATCTTTGCGAGTTTGGCAATCTCTATTGGGCTGGCTACTTATTTAAACAGCACTTTAGTTGTTAAATTTGGTATGATGCGTATTGGCTATATGGCAACTATTGCCTACTGTTTTGTTTCAATTTTATATGTTATGTTATTCTGGTCTGGAAACAACCCAAGTGTCTATGTTTTAGTGGGATTTTTTGCATTGCAATTTTTCGCAGTGGGATTTCTATTTGGAAACTTAAGAGCTTTAGCCATGCAACCTTTAGGACATATAGCCGGTATTGGAGCTGCGTTGAATGGGTTTATTTCTACAGTTATGGCAGTTCCCATAGCCAATTACATAGGCAGTTTTGTTAAAATATCGGTTTTACCTCTGTTTATGGGGTTTTCTGTTTTCGGAATCTTGTCACTACTTGTGTTCCTGTTTATAAAAAACCAAAAACGTGCCGTGAGTTTAGCTTAGTGTAGTTATATATAGCTTCTAAAATAAACCACTCCTTGAAGTCCATAGTTTTGTTTGCAGACTAATCTGCAAGGTTAGTTTGCGAAATTAATCGGTGAAATTTTACCGCAGATTCGCAAATTTTTAACATTTTAGGTAATCTGCGAATTTGCGGTAAAAATTTTTAGAACCTAAAAGGGAAGTGCACTAAAGTGCATAGTTTTAACTATTTCTGTGATCAATAAATTCGTTTTTAATATGAATGCGAATCAAGGGTTGAAAATGAGCCTTACAAACGGCTCTTTCCCCTTTTTAAGGAAAGGAGCCGTTTATTGCTTCAATTTAAAAGCAGATATGATTATAATATTTTACTGCTTTTTAAATTCTCCGCTATCGCGAGCGTCCCGCTCGTGACGGCATGAGTAAAAAAGTAAAGAGAATAAGCTATCAGTGTGAATTTAAGTTTAGAAGTATGAATAAAATTTAATGTTAGCTTGTTTAACGGCACAAGCAAGATGCTTCCGCTTGCGGGGGTACCCACATCTTTAAAACGCCACTGATTCACGAATTGTTTTTTGATGAATTATGCGGTCGGCGTGATAAATTCGTGAAATTTTCATATGTGAATATTTATTGTTTTTAAAAGGTCATATGGACACGAGCGATAGCGAACTGGCGAAGCAATCGCTTTAATCTTGATTGGTGTTTATCTCACAAATTTTATTCTCATTAGTGTTCGATGATTATCAATTGTGTTTCCGAATCATGGCGATTTCATAAATATTTTAAACACACACACATCAAAATGAACATGCCTTACTTGTTAAGAGTCAAAAAGCACTAAAGATTACACGAATTCCAAGCCTTTGCAGGCTTGGAGGCTTTGGTAAAAGCAGAAATTTGTGTATTCGTGGCAAATATTTGTAACTAAATTTCTAGAAAATATTTGTGGACACACCGTAACCTTTAAAAGGAGGAGTGGATTCGGGTCGCCAAAAGAAACCGAAGACGAGGTGATTTTAGCCTAGGTTGGGTTGCTATTTAAGCTTAAGACATGTACCTGCAAGGTTTATAAATACCGCTCTTTTATAATATTAATATGCCATTGATTGTGTCCTAAAACAATAAACGCAGCAGCTCTTGCAGACATAATATTGTCATTCGCATTGCCTAAAAATTGTAAATCTTCATTACTTAAGGAATTTAGCAAGGCTATAAAACTTAGGCGCACGGCCTTAAACTCTTCTACCAACGATTCTATACTTTTATTTTTTGCTAGAGAAGGTGCGATATAATCATTTTGCTCAAAACCCGGCAATGGTGTTTTATCACGTCTTGCAATACAAAAACAACGGTACTGAAAAACACGTTCGGTATCTATCAAATGCTGAAAAACTTCTTTAACACTCCATTTTTCTTTAGCATAGGCATAATTTAATTTAACAGCAGGAATGTGTTGAAAAAAATCAACAACCTCTTTTAAATCTTTATTAAAACCATCAATCAACGTTGTTTCTTTAGGCACTAATGCCAAATAATTAGCATAGAACTCACTAAATTCGTTTGGTTTTACTTCTGAAATTTTCATAATAAACTATTTTTAAATTTTCGCTTGATATGTATATAAGTCATAATATCGACCTTCTAATGCAATCAATTCCTGGTGTGTACCTCGTTCTACTATATGTCCCGCTTCTACAACTAATATTTGGTCTGCTTTTTTTATGGTACTCAAACGATGTGCAATGACTATAGTAGTTCGGTCTTTTACTAATTCTGATAAACTTTTTTGAATTAACGCTTCACTTTCTGTATCTAAACTTGAAGTTGCTTCATCTAAGATAATAATTTTTGGATTAGCAAGAATAGCACGCGCAATAGCCAACCGTTGACGTTGTCCGCCCGATAATTTAACACCGCGTTCGCCTATCAAAGTATCCAATCCATCATCAAACCTGTCGGTAAACTCATTTACATAAGCTGCTTTGACAGCACTTTGTAATTCGCTTTCTGTGGCGTTGGGTCTAGGGAACATGATGTTTTCCCTAATGGTTCCTTCAAACAAAAATTCATCTTGTAAAACCACACCTAAATATTGACGATAGGTACTTAGCTTTACTTTGGATAGATCTTGATTATCAATAGTAACCATTCCTGATTTGGGTGTTAAAAATGTAGCCGACAAGCCAGCAATAGTCGATTTTCCAGATCCCGAGCTTCCCACTAATGCCGTTACCGAACCTGCTGGAGCTGTAAAATTGATGTTGTGCAGTACTTCTTTGCCTGCTTCATAAGAAAATGACACGTCTTTAAATGCAATTTCACCTTTTATATCTTTTAGGTGAATATGGCGTTGTTGGTTATCTTCCTCGGCAGTCATATTCATAAGTTCTTCAGTTCTATCCAGTCCTGCCAACGCTTCGGTAAGTTGACTACCAATGTTGCTCATTTGTACAATGGGCGCAATCATAAAACCAAGAATTAATGTGAAGAACAGAAAATCACCTGTCGTCATTTCTCCTTGAATCATATAATAACCACCAATACCCATAATACCTGTAGTGGCAACTCCTATTAGAAATGTTGAAGAACTCGTCATAAAAGCCGTTGCCGTTAAACTCTTTTTCACATTTTGATAGAGTTTATCAACTCCTTTTTCAAACACTATTTGTTCTTGCACTTCGGCATTAAATGCTTTTATAACCCGAACGCCTGCTAAGGTTTCAGTTAAACGCCCCGTTACTTCTGCATTTATTTTCCCTCGTGTTCTAAAAATAGGACGAATGTATTTAAAGGCTTTAAGGGCAATGTATCCAAAAACCGAAAGTGGTACAAACACAAAAAGTGTCATCCACGGGTTTAACTTTATTAAAATAATTAGCGAAATTATGGCTGTAAAACTACCACCAACCAATTGCACCAAGCCCGTACCTATAAGATTCCTAACGCCTTCAACATCACTCATAATGCGCGACACCAATGCCCCTGATTTTGCGTTATCAAAAAAGCTAATGGGCAGCGATAAGACCTTTTTTTGAACCTGTGCTCGTAATTCGCTTATTAAATACTGCGCTTGTACACTTAAAATACGTGTTAATAAAAACGAGGTGACTGCTTGGACCAAAATAGCCGTTAACACAATGGCAATTAAAGTGTAAAGTTGGGAGTAATCTTTATTTGGTATCACCTCATCCAACAGCACTTTACTTTGCCATGGTAAAATTAACCCCGATATACTTTTAATCACTATTAAAAACAACCCGATAAAAACCAGATTACGCCGAGGCCAAATAATGGTTTTAAAGGCTTGCGCCATGGTTACTTTGGGTTTTGTTTTGTCTGGGCTCTTTGGAGACGCTTTTAGGTGCTGCATTATAAATAACTTGTAATGAATGAGTGGTAAAAATAGCCATTCTAAATAAAAAACCACTTAAATAAAGTGGTCTTGATGTTAAAATGTTAAAGTGATTTAAACGTTAAGTGCGTTTTGCTTTTTTTGTAAGTTTTGCTGCTTTCTTTTCTTTTGGTGTTAAAAGAGGTTCCTTTTTAACAGTTTTCTTAGCGTCGTGTGATTTTGCCATAGTGAGTCATTTTAATTAAACAATTTTTATGCTTTTAGTACAATTCTAAATCGGGCTTTGCCATCTTCCAAATGTTTTATGGCTTTATTAACGTCTTCCATTTTAAATTCTTCCACTGTAGGATAGATAGTATGGCGTACACAAAACTCTAACATTTTTTTGGTCAAGGCAATACTTCCTATGGGGCTTCCTCCTACCGATTTTTCACCCATAATTAGGCTAAACGCTGGAATAGCCATAGGTTCTAAAACGGCACCCACAGTATGCAATTTACCTTGAGGTGCTAAAGTAGTTAAAAAAGAATTCCAATCAAGCGTTACATTGGTTGTGTTTAAAATAAAATTTAATGTGCCTGCAATGCGTTCCAAAGCTTCTGGTTTTGTTGAATCGACCACATGATGTGCACCCATTTTTAAAATCGCTTCTTTTTTGTTTGGGTTGGAACTAAAAGCTGTGACTTCGCAACCCCAAGCTTTTAAAAACTTAATAGCCATATGCCCTAGTCCACCAACACCTATCACACCTACTTTATCGGTTGGTTTTACACCAGACAACACGATGGGGTTAAAAACGGTAATACCACCGCAAAATAAAGGACCTGCTTTTGCCATATCCAATCCTTTCGGCAATGGAATAACCCACGACCAATGGCCTCGTACCACATCGGAAAATCCACCGTGGCGCCCTACAATAGTGGCTTCTGAGCTCCCACACAAATGCTGGTTGCCATCTAAACATTGGTTGCAATGCATGCAAGCACCGGAACTCCAGCCCATACCAACCTTATCGCCAATTTTTAAACCTTTAACATCACTTCCTAACGCCATAACCTCTCCAACAATTTCATGACCGGGAACTAACGGGAATTGGCTCATGCCCCATTCGTTTTTTATCATACTTAAATCAGAATGACAAATACCACAGTAATGCACTTTAATATCGACTTCTTCCTTGCCTATTTTGGGCAATTCATATTGAAATTTTTCGAGTGTAGCACCTGCTTCTTTTGCAGCATACGCATTAATCTTTTTCATATGTAGATAATTATTTAGTTCACCAAGTTGATATTTGTTAGCTGTGTTCACTGATGTGCTTCGCAGTTGTTTTTTAATGGTATATGGACACGGGCGATAGCGAACTAGCGAAGCAATCGCTTGGTTTCCATTGGTGTTTGGATTTCCAAATCACGGCGATTTCATAATTTTTGTATTACTAGTTTTGCATCCATTGTTACATGAAACTTGTCGAAATGTCGCTTTTCGATGCCTTCGATAAACTATGACATTTTTAAAAATTTAGGACTTCAACAAAGGTCTCAGTCTGACAAACTAAACACCATTTTCTATTGTTTTTTTTTAGAATAAAAATGATACCTCAGACAGACATTTGGTTCCTGATTGGCTTTACATTTTAATCAAAAACTCCTTCTCTGTTAATTTTGCTTATTTTCACCTGACGGGTTTAAATTATTGCTTATGAAGATACAAAAAATCACATTAATAAATCTAACAAAGAAGTTAAAATTAGTTTAACATTAAACTTCATATTTTATTAAATTTACAATCTAAATTTTAACTAAATTAAACATTATGAAAATTCTGGCTATCGGAAAAAACTACGTAAATAGCAAAGAAGAAATTAGTGGCAATAAAACAGGAAATCAAATTATATTTTCCAAGCCGGAATCGAGTCTTGTAAGAGACAATAAAGATGTGGTTTATCCTAGCTTTACCAATCAATTGAATTATGAAATTGAGTTGGTTATCAAAATTGGTAAAAAAGGAAAAGACATCAGTTTAGAAGATGCCGCTTCCTATATTTCAGAAATTGGTGTTGGTATCGATTATACCGCTAAAGATGTTTTTAATGCTTGCAGGGAAGCTAAAGGTCCTTGGGATTTGGGTAAAGGTTTCGATGGTGCTGCTCCTATTTCCAACTTTAAACCGGTTTCTAACTTTCCTAAATTGGATGATATTAATTTTAATTTAGTTATTAATGGTGAAGAAAAACAAGTTGGAAACACTTCGTTAATGATTTACACCTTTAGCGATATTATTACGTTTACTTCAAAATACATGACTTTAGAACCTGGCGATTTAATATTTACAGGAACACCTGCAGTGGGTGCTGGCGAAATTTTTAAAGGCGACCACCTACAGTGTTTTGTTGAAGGTGAATTGTTTTTGGATTTTAAAATGATTTAATGTTTTTTTTGTAGAAGACGGAAGATGGGAGACAGAAGACGGAGGACAGGAAGCAGGAGATAAAAAAGAAGCTATGAGTCTTTTAAAACTTTTCAACTTTCTAATTATCTAAGAATCTAACCATATACCTTTCTAACTTACTCAACCTTATAACTTTAAAAAAGACACATGAAGAACTCTATTGCAGAACGTGTTTATGATTTTTTAAAAAACTATCCCCCCTTTAATATTTTAAAAGAGGATGATTTGTTGGAAATCTCTCAACAAGTGTCTATTGTTTATTTAGAAAAAGGTGACACACTCTTTAAAAAAGGCGATGCTTTTAACGAATATTTCTACATGGTACGGAATGGTGCCATTACCTCATTTCACACCAACAATAACAACGTACAGGAAATAGTAAACATAAGTGATGCCGGTGATATTTTTGGTGTACGCCCACTTATTGCAAAAGAAAATTACAAACTTACTGCAACGGCCAACGAAGAATCCATTGTATATGCCATTCCTATAGACGCCTTTCAGTCTGTTACAAGCAATAATGCCAGTGTTTATAAATTCTTAATTACGGCATTTGCAACCAATGCATACGACCCCTATACAGCCGAAGAAACTGGTAAGATTTTTGCCGATTACATACCCAGCACGTCACAGGATGTTGTTAGTTTTCAAACAGCTAACTATACTAAAAACCCCATTACATGCGATTTTAAGTCGTCATTAAAAGATGCAGCCATAAAAATGAGTACCTATAAAATTGGCTGTATTATTGTTGTAGACGAAGACATAAAACCTGTGGGTATCATTACAAATAGCGACATAAAAAACAAAATTGCAACGGGATTATTTCCTATAGAGACGCCCGTTTCCAATATTATGAGTTCACCGGTTATCACCAATAAAAAAGATTTAACGGTAGCCGATGGTCAGTTACAAATGATTAAACATAATATTGGGCATTTGTGCATAACCAAAGACGGTACGGTAAACTCTAAGCTTATTGGCGTATTAACGCATCATGATGTTTTGGTAACTTTAGGTAACAATCCTTCGGTTATTCTAAAAGAAATAAAACGCGCCAAACGCAGCAAAAAATTAAGAACTGCCAGGCTTAAAGCCAATACACTTTTAAAAAACTATTTAGAACAGAATATTCCTATTTCGCACATTATCAAAATCATTTCCCAAATTAATGATGCCGTTACCATTCGTGCGATCGAACTGGCTATAAAAAAAATGCCTACACCGCCACCAGTAGCTTTCTCTTGGATGTCTATAGGTAGCCAAGGCAGGAAAGAGCAATTGCTCTTTACAGATCAAGATAATGCCATTGTTTTTCAGGATGTTCAGAAAGAGAACTATCCAGAAACCCAAGCTTATTTTTTAGAATTAGCCAAATTAGTCACCAAATCGTTAAACAAAATCGGATTTGAATACTGCGAAGCAGATATGATGGCGAGTAATATAGAGTGGTGTAAATCCATAACAGAATGGAAATTACAATTTGAAAACTGGATTTTAAATCCTGATGAAAAAGCCATTTTATTAGCCTCCATCTTTTTTGATTATAACTGTGTTTATGGCGATGAAACGCTGGTTGACGAGCTTTCAAACACTATTTACAAAACATTAAGTAAAACCTCGCTCTTCTTCAAGTTTTTAGGTAGAGATGCCCTTAAAAACCCACCGCCTCTTGGCTTTTTTAAACAATTTTTAGTTGAAGAAAGTGGTGAACAAAAAGACCTCTTTAATATAAAAAGTAGGGCCTTAATGCCTTTAATAGATGCTGCCAGATTACTTATTTTAAGCAACAATATAAAAGGCATTAACAATACATCTGAACGTTTTCAAAAGCTCGCCGAAATAGAACCCAACAATAAAGAACTTTACGAATCGGGTGCGTATGCCTTTAAGGCCTTATTGAAATTTAAAACAAAACAAGGTTTATTACATAATAACTCCGGAAAATTTATTGAATTGGAAACGCTTACAAAAGAAGAAAAACTAAAGTTAAGACGTTGTTTTAAACCTATTCAGGAAATTCAGGAAACCTTAAAAATGAGATTTGATTTAAAAAACTTTATGTAATATGGCAACAGATGAATTTTGATTGGTTATTTAAGAAGAAAAAAGATTATCCCGATTTTTGGAACGATTACATCGACTCTTTTAAAAAAAATAAAAATGTTCCTATTACAAACACCCGATTTGTAGCTTTTGATACCGAAACCACTGGATTCGATAAAAAAGAAGACCGCATATTATCTATTGGTGCAGTGTCTTTTGTTGGGAAAACCATTCAGGTAAACAACAGTTTGGAACTCTATTTGGACCAAGATGTTTTTAAGCCCGAAACCGTAAAAATTCATGGGTTAATGAAAACAGGTTCTCAAGAAAAAATATCGGAACTGGAAGCCATAAAAGCCTTTTTACTATACATTAAAAGCGATATTTTAGTAGCGCACCATGCTAATTTTGATAGAAACATGGTTAATGAAATGCTTTTAAGGCACGGCTTAGGTAAGCTAAAAAACAAGTTTATAGACACTGGTGTTTTATACAAAAAGTCCATTCATATTATTTATAGGCAAAAAGACAAATCGTATTCGTTAGACGATTTGGCAAAAGAACTAAACGTTCCTACTGTGGACCGCCATACTGCCACTGGTGATGCTCTAATAACTGCCCTGGTTTTCTTAAAAACCATTGCCCGATTAAATAAGCACAGACATTTAAATTGGAATCATATATTGGATAGGTAATTTTATTGATTATTGTTAAAAAAAGCAAGGTACTAACAATGAAAAACTTCCGAATTATCTTTCATCATTAATTATTCATTATTCAATTCATCAAACGTATAGAAATAATTAGGGCCTAACTTTATCAGCAAGGCCCTAATTATTAAATCGATAACACATTACGCATTACAACGCATTATCCATAATATCCTGTACCACTTCTGGATTTAACAACGTACTGGTATCACCTAAATTATTGGTGTCTTTACAAGCTATTTTGCGTAAAATACGTCGCATAATTTTACCCGAACGTGTTTTTGGTAAGCCTTGTGTAAACTGTATTTTATCTAGTTTTGCTATGGGTCCAATTTTATCGGAAATAAGTTGGTTTATTTCTTTGCGTAAATTATCATGAACCCTACTCTCACCTGTATCTTTTAATGTAACATAGCCATATAAAGCACTTCCTTTAATATCGTGCGGAAAGCCTACAATAGCAGATTCTGCTACTGCTGGGTGTTCGTTAATGGCATCTTCAATAGGTGCTGTTCCTAAATTATGTCCCGAAACGATAATAACATCATCGACCCTACCCGTAATACGGTAATAGCCAACTTCATCACGCAAGGCACCATCACCAGTAAAATATTTGCCTTCAAAAGCCGTAAAATAGGTTTCCCTGTACCGCTCATGGTTTCCCCAAATAGTACGTGCTATCGATGGCCATGGGAATTTAATACACAAACGCCCTTCTACTTGATTGCCTTTAAGCTCGTTACCATGTTCGTCCATTAATGCTGGTTGTATTCCAATAAATGGCAACGTCGCATAGGTTGGTTTTGTTGGGGTTACATACGGTATAGGCGTTATCATAATCCCTCCTGTTTCGGTTTGCCACCAAGAATCTATAATAGGGCTTTTATTTTTTCCGATAACATCGTTGTACCAATGCCATGCTTCTTCATTAATCGGTTCGCCAACACTTCCTAATACTTTTAAGGATGATAAATCGTATTGTTCTACCAATTCAACCCCTTGTTTTGCTAAAGCTCGAATAGCGGTTGGTGCGGTATAAAACTGGGTCACTTTATGTTTTTGCACAATTTGCCAAAAGCGTCCGAAATCCGGATAACTAGGCACTCCTTCAAACAAAACGGTAGTCGCACCATTTGCTAAGGGACCGTACACGATATAACTATGTCCAGTAATCCAACCAATATCGGCAGTACACCAATACACATCGTTTTCTCGGTATTGAAATGCATTTTTAAACGTATAAGCGGTGTAAACCATATAGCCTGCCGTGGTATGTACCATACCTTTTGGCTGCCCTGTTGAACCCGATGTGTATAAAATAAACAACGGATCTTCGGCATCCATTATTTCGGCTTTGCAATCTGTTGAAGCAGCGTCTAAAAGGGGCTGCAACCATAAATCACGCCCTTCTTTCATGGTAACTTCGGTATTTGTACGTTTTGCTACTAAAACTGTTTTCACACCAGGGCATTTTTCTAAAGCTTCATCTACAATGCCTTTTAAGTCGATAGATTTTGCACCACGGTACGACCCATCGGAAGTTATAATCATTTTGCAATCGCTATCGTTAATTCTTGTCGATAATGCAGTTGCTGAAAACCCTGCAAACACCACTGAATGAATAGCACCTATGCGTGCGCAAGCCAAAACTGAAATAGCAAGTTCTGGAATCATAGGCACATAAATACACACGCGGTCACCTTTTTGAACGCCTTGTGCTTTAAGTACATTGGCAAACTGATTGACGCGTTTGTGCAACTGACTATACGTAATATGTTCTGAAGGTTCATCGGGGTTATTTGGTTCGAACAAAATAGCAGTTTTATCTCCGCGGGTTGCCAAATGTCTATCAATACAGTTTTCGGTGATATTAAGTTTTGCGCCTTCAAACCATTTTACTTCAGGTTTGGTAAAATCCCAACTTAATACATGATCCCATTTTTTTCGCCAAACAAAATGTTCTTCGGCTACTTCTTCCCAAAAATTTTCGGGTTCTCTTATCGATTTTCTATAAACTTGATAGTATTCTTCTAAATGTTTTATATGGTAATTACTCATCTTTGTTTTCTGTTGATTTGTTTATGAGTTGGTTTAATTGTGTAATTGTTTAATTGTTTAATCGTTAACTATTAATCATTAATCATTAATTGTTAATTGTCAATTGTTAATTGTTAATTGTCAATTGTTAATTAATGACTTATTGCTTCACCAGCACCATTAGGTATACGAATATTTTCAACAATATCCTGTACATCCTGTGGAGGTTCTGGTGTAAATCTCATAATAACTATGGATACAATAAAATTAAGAATCATGGCTACAGTTCCAAAACCTTCAGGTGAAATTCCGAACCACCAATCGGCTTTTCCGCCACCGCCAAACCAATCGAACTTAAATTTAACCATGTAAAACAGCATAGATAAAATACCGACTACCATACCAGCAATGGCGCCTTCTTTATTCATTTTTTTATAAAAAATTCCTAAAATAATGGCTGGAAAAAAGGACGCTGCTGCCAAACCAAACGCTAAGGCAACCGTAGCTGCTACAAATCCTGGTGGATTAATTCCAAAATATCCTGCTACACAAACAGCAACTACTGCCGAAAAACGTGCAGCAATTAATTCGCCTTTTTCTGAAATGTTTGGATTGATCATTTTCTTGATTAAATCGTGTGAAACCGAAGATGAAATAACCAATAACAAGCCTGCTGCTGTTGATAAGGCTGCTGCCAAAGCACCTGCTGCTACTAAAGCAATCACCCAATCGGGTAGATTGGCAATTTCGGGGTTTGCAAGCACCATAATATCATTATCTACAACCAATTCGTTTTTTGAAACATCAGCTAAATACTGAATGTGTCCGTCGTTGTTCTTGTCATCAAATACAATTAAACCAGTGGTTTCCCATTTTTTAAACCATTCGGGTACATTTGCATAGGGTTTGTTAGACACCGTTTCGATCATATTTGCTCTTGCAAAAACAGAAACAGCCGGTGCTGTTGTATATAAAATAGCAATTAATAATAACGCCAAGCCTGCCGATTTACGGGCATCTTTTACGCGTTTAACTGTAAAAAAGCGTACAATAACATGTGGCAAACCTGCTGTACCTACCATTAATGCTAAAGTTATGGCAAACACGTCTATCATAGATTTTGAACCCTCCGTATATTCGGCAAAACCAAGCTCCGTGCTTAAACCATCTAATTTATCCAATAAATACATTCCTGAACCATCAGTCAATTTACCGCCAAATCCTAACTGTGGAATGGGGTTTCCTGTCATTTGAATAGATATAAAAATAGCGGGAATCATGAAAGCAAAAATAAGCACACAGTATTGTGCTACTTGTGTGTAGGTAATACCTTTCATACCGCCAAGTACGGCATAAAATAATACGATAAGCATCCCTATAATAACGCCTGTATTAATATCGACTTCCAAAAAACGGGAAAATACCAAGCCTACGCCTCGCATTTGTCCTGCCACATAAGTAAAGGATACTAAAAGCGCACAAATGACACCTACAGTACGTGCTGTATTGGAGTAATACCTATCCCCTATAAAATCGGGTACAGTAAACTTTCCGAATTTTCGTAAATAAGGTGCTAATAATAAAGCTAGAAGTACGTAACCGCCTGTCCATCCCATTAAATATACTGCGCCATCATATCCTGCAAAAGAAATAATCCCTGCCATGGATATAAATGATGCTGCACTCATCCAATCGGCTGCAGTTGCCATTCCATTCGCTAATGGAGAAACACCACCACCAGCTACATAAAATTCTTTGGTAGAGCCTGCTCTTGTCCAAATGGCTATTCCAATATAAAGTGTAAAAGTAATACCTACTATAATATACGTCCAATTTTGCACCCCTATAGACGCTTCTATAAATAAACTATTCATCGTAACCATATTTTTTATCAAGTTTATTCATTAGGCGAACGTACACAAATATGAGAACAACAAACACATATATAGAGCCTTGTTGTGCAAACCAAAATCCTAATTTGAAGCCTCCCATTTTTATTTGATTTAAGGTATCTTTAAATAAGATGCCTGCACCATATGATACCAAAAACCAAATGGTTAAAAGTATGAACAGGTATTTAATGTTTTCTTTCCAATAGGCTTTTGCATTGTTTTTTGTCATGTTTTGTTTTTATTTAGTTAGTTAATATTATTGAGTTTTAAGGTTAATTTATATAGTTAATTTATTTTACCAAGCTTCAATATTAAAAAGTATTTGTCAAATAAATAACTTTTTATGTTTTATTCCATCCTGTGCTTTACTGCCTATTTTTTATGTCGATGAAAGCATCTATAAATATGTTGTACTTATTAATCAATAATGATGAATGATTAACGATGAATGATTAAACGATTAAGCAATTAAACGATTCAACAAATAATCATCACTGTTAGTAAACACCATTTAGCTACCTTTTTACCTATAGGCAAAATGGGAAACAAAACAGCTAATATAATATTTACCTTTTAAATCTAATTAATTTTACCTTTTTTATCCTTAGTTGCTTATTAAGATTAATAAATAGCAACAGTTGCATTATGTATTATATCAGATTTTCAAAAGATTACTTTATTTATTAAGAATATCTTAATATAATTACATAAATATATTATCTAAGCTTTACTGAATTATAATTTTTAGAAGTATATTTACCCTTAAAAACTAAATTTAGGATTGCATACTAACCGCTTATATTTTATTGATGCCGTTCGAGCATTTGCTATTTTAATGATGCTCCAAGGGCATTTTATAGATACGCTATTAGATCCTCTTTACAGAAATCCTATTTATACAGCCTATAATGTTTGGTCCTACTTTAGGGGTATTACAGCTCCTGTGTTTTTTACCATTTCGGGATTGGTTTTTACTTATTTATTGCTGCGGGCAAACGCAAAAGGTGACGATAGAAAACGAATAAAAAAAGGAATATTTAGAGGATTTTTACTGTTACTTATTGGCTATAGTTTACGTGTTAATTTGATAAGCTGGTTTACGGGGTATTTTAGTCCGTATTTTTTGGTTATAGATGTCCTGCAATGTATTGGTTTGTCACTTATACTATTGGTTTTCCTGTATTCCATATTTAAAAACCATAGCTATATATTTTCCATAGTCCTTTTTGGCATTGGCTGTGCTTGCTTTTTATCGGAGCCGCTGTATAGAGATTTGGTTATCGATGACGTTCCTCTTTTTTTTGCAAATTACATGACTAAAGTTAATGGCTCGGTATTTACTATTTTGCCATGGTTCGGTTATTCGGCATTTGGGGCGTTTTTATCTACCGTATTCTTTAGGCATGCGCATCGTAATCGGTTTAAACAATTTACCATTATAACATTTTTTATAGTTGGTTTTTTATTGATTTTTTATTCTACAGATTTTCTATTCTATCTGCATAAAGTCACAGAATATGAATTGTTATATAGAAGTGCCAGTTTTAACTATTTATTTATTAGAATGGGTAATGTTTTGGTGCTTTTTGGCTTGTTTTATACGTTGGAACGTTATTTAAAACAATCTATAATTTCTAGAATAGGTGAAAAAACCTTATCTATGTATGTGATACATTTCATTATTCTTTACGGGAGTTTTACCGGCTATGGTTTAAAACGTTTCTTCAACCAATCTTTAAATCCTTGGGAAGCTATTTTTGGTGCTGCCCTATTTGTTATTGTAGTTTGTCTTATCTCGTTTTACTACGCACGCACCAATCACTTTGTTTATGATTTAGCCAGAAGGTTTATGAGTTTATTTAAAAGATAATACGATGGCTTACGATGCATTTTTAGCCGATAGAATTCGCCAGCAACTTAAAGAAAAACACATTCTTTTTGAAGAACTAAACATGATGGGTGGTTTGTGTTTTAAAGTGGATAATAAAATGCTTTGCGGTATTCATTTCGATAAAAAATTTGGCGATAATTTACTCATGGCACGCATTGGAGAAGCTGTTTATGAAGCCGAACTTGAAAAACCAAACTGCCTACCAATGGATTTTACAGGGCGGCCCATGAAAGGTTATATTTTTGTAACTCCCGAAGGTTTTGATGCTGATGATGATTTATCGTATTGGCTCGATGTATGCTTAGCTTTTAACCCATTGGCTAAGGCGAGCAAACCTAAAAAGAAAACAAAATAAACTCCTTTTTTGGTTTATAAAACTTAACTTCGCTATTCTGTGGGTTACTTGCATAGAACTCATTTAAGCTTTTTCATTGAAGCGAAAATTAGTCATTTTAGCTCGGTTGAAGGCTTTTTTGAGTTGCATAGCAAGGCTACGGAAGGAAGAAAAGACTAAAAGCGAGTGCAAAAGGACAATTTTTAGCCAATTGAGAAAAGTTTAAACGAGTTCGTAACACACTTTTGCATACTCACTATTGAATACTACAAAAATACCATGGACACAAATATAAATTTAGCAGTACTTATTGATGGCGATAATATCCCATCGGCACACGTAAAAGAAATGATGGAAGAAATCGCCAAATATGGCAATCCAACCATTAAACGTATTTATGGAGACTGGACCAAGCCCAACCTATCAAAATGGAAAAACCTTTTACTTGAAAACGCCATAACACCTATACAGCAATACGGTTACACCACCGGAAAAAATGCCACCGATTCTGCCATGATTATTGATGCCATGGATGTACTGTATTCGGGGAAAGTAAATGGTTTTTGTCTGGTGTCGAGTGATAGTGATTTTACACGATTGGCTGTCAGATTACGGGAAGCCGGTATGCAAGTCATTGGTATTGGCGAAAAGAAAACCCCAAATCCGTTTATTGTGGCTTGCGATAAATTTATTTATGTTGAAATATTAAAGAATAAAGCCGACAGACAAGATAAAGATATTGATGCCGTTAAAGACAGCGTTGATAAAATAACCCAAAAAGATATTGAATTGATTAAAACCACTATTTTGGATGTGTCGGATGATGATGGTTGGGCTTTTCTTGGCGATGTTGGTAGTCTACTACAAAAAAAGCAGCCCAATTTCGATTCCAGAAATTTTGGTTTTGAAAAGCTGACACCTTTAATAAAATCGATTGATATTTTTGAGTTGGAGCAACGTGAAAACCCTAAAAGTCGCCATAAACTCATTTTTGTGCGTATTAAATCGAAGCAAGTTGGTGTTAAAAAGAAACGACGCTAAAGGTTTAGTGATTCTCAAAATACCTGGTTACAAAAATGACTTTTAGTGCTGTTAAAATAGAAAAAGTCCACGTTTCGGAATTAAACCATCTATTTAATATTAGTAGACAAACATTCTATGATACATTTAATGCACAAAACACTGCGTCGGATATTAAAAAATTTCTTAACGACAGTTTTAGCGATGCACAATTAACCAAAGAGTTTAATACGCCAAATTCTCAATTCTACTTTGCCAAAATAAACAACGACATTGTAGGGTATTTAAAATTAAATTTTGGTGAAGCTCAAACAGAACTACAAGATAACCAAAGCCTTGAAATAGAACGCATATATGTACTACATGCTTTTCAAGGAAAGAAAATTGGACAAGCTTTTTTTGAAGAAACTTTAAAAATAGCCAAAGAAAAAAACTTAAAATATGTGTGGTTGGGCGTTTGGGAAAAGAACTTTAAAGCTATTCAGTTTTATACTAAAAATGGGTTCATTATTTTTGATAAGCACGTTTTTGTATTGGGAAGTGATATACAAACCGATATTATGATGAAACTTTTGTTATAATTTAAAAGGACTCAATTTTGATTCTATAATTTTGCTTTTTACAAAAATTCAGATTATTATTTATAAATAATAAAGTGTGGTTCTGAAATATATTTAGAATGTTTTTTTGTTGAAAACTTCTATATGTAAATATAACATATTGGTTTTGTAGTATTAAAAAATTAACTTCGCTTATCGTTTGATATAGATCATTAGAATGACTTCATTGCTTGTGCCATTGTAACCAAAAAGGCAGATATTTTCGCCAATCAAGGTTTTTGTGAAATGATGCATGGAAGTAGAACGGATTGGACCATGTTACTTGATTGTATTTTTTTATTAATTAAAAGCGGTGGTTACTGGTCGGTTGATAATGAACTGAATAATCCAAAAAAATTAAATGGAAATAGTAGTTATACCATTAGTAGCATTTTTCGTTGCCATTCTTACATTCTTTTCGGGTTTCGGACTTGGAACAATCCTGACACCTGTTTTTATGATTTTCTTTCCTGTTGAATTAGCAATCGCCCTAACAGGAGTCGTTCATTTCTTCAATAATATTTTCAAACTATTTTTGGTGGGGCGTAATGCAAACAAAGACGTGTTGTTGCGTTTTGGCATTCCTGCCGTAGTTGCCGCTATTGCTGGTTCTTGGGTTTTATTAAATATAACCGACCTGCAACCATTGTTCGCCTATGATGCATATGGAAAGCACTTTGAAGTTTACCCTGTAAAATTTATCATTTCCATTTTGCTTATTATATTCGCAAGCATAGATCTTATTCCATACTTCAATAATTTACAATTCGGTAAGGACAAATTACCCATTGGTGGCGCGTTAAGTGGTTTTTTTGGTGGACTTTCAGGTAATCAAGGCGCTTTACGAAGTGCGTTTTTAATAAAAGCAGGCCTTTCAAAAGAAGCATTTATAGGAACGGCGGTTGTGGTTTCAACTTTTGTGGACTTTACCCGATTGAGCGTTTATGCAACAAGGTTTACAAAAACAGGACTGACCGACAACTTGACTTTGGTAATTTGTGCAACACTAGCGGGAATTGCTGGATCATTTTTAGGTAATAAACTTTTGAAAAAAGTCACATTACACTTTTTACAAGTGACGGTTGCAATCATGCTGATAATGATTTCACTTGCTTTAGGTGCAGGACTCATATGATAGGAATACAACAAATAGAAAAAAAGAAAGGCAGTAGCCAATACATGAATCTGGAACAGATCCAAAAGGACAAACACTCAAAATATTAGCCAAGTCTTTGGATGTACCTGAAAATAAATTGGCTTCTTCCCTAAAAACCTTCATTATACCTGGAGATTATAGATCAAAGATTATATGCTTAGGTCGAACTCACCTTAACTTATAATCCAGAATATTATTTGATAAAACATCAAGTAATGGCTAAAGAAGCACAAAAAAAAGACCCCACTTCGTAAGGTCTTTTCAATAGTTTAGCTTCTTAAATGTTATTTCAAATACGCCAAAACATTATTCTCAATACGTTTTTGTATATTGCTTACATCACCTTTTACAAAGGTTTCACCTGTAATGTTTTCGTAAAGTTCGATATAGCGTTCGCTAACGGTTTCAATATACGCATCGCTCATAACAGGTACGGTTTGCCCTTTTAAACCTTGAAAGTTATTGGCTATAAGCCATTGGCGTACAAACTCTTTACTTAATTGTTTTTGGGGTTCGTTATTGGCTTGTCTTTCTTCATAGCCATCAGCATAAAAATAACGTGAGGAGTCTGGGGTATGTATTTCATCAATCAATACTATTTTACCATCTTTGGTTTTACCGAATTCGTATTTGGTATCTACCAAAATCAAGCCTCGGCTTGCCGCTATTTCTGTCCCTCTTTGAAATAATTTACGGGTATAATCTTCTAAAACCGCATAATCTGCCTCACTTACAATACCACGCTTTAAAATATCTTCTCTTGAAATATCTTCATCATGATCGCCCATTTCTGCTTTGGTTGCAGGTGTTATAATAGGTTCTGGAAACTTATCGTTTTCTTTCATCCCTTCTGGCATGGCTACACCACAAAGCATGCGTTTTCCTGCTTTATACTCACGTGCTGCATGCCCACTCATATACCCACGAATTACCATTTCAACTTTAAAAGGCTCACACAAATGTCCTACTGCAACATTGGGGTCTGGTGTTGCTGTTAACCAATTTGGAACTAAATCCTCTGTCGCCGCCATCATTTTGGTGGCTATTTGGTTTAATATTTGTCCTTTATACGGAATCCCTTTTGGCATCACCACATCGAATGCCGATAATCTGTCGGTTGCAATCATTACCAATTGCTCGTTGTTGATGTTATAAACTTCTCTAACTTTTCCGTGGTAAACAGATTTTTGTCCTGGAAAATTGAAATTGGTACTTGTGATTGTATTCATTAACAGTCGTGTGTTGTTTGTTTTGCAAATGTAATTTGTTTAATGATGCCAAACAATAAGTAAATAAAAAAAGGAGACATATACATGCTCCTTTTTCTGTATTCTTTATTATATAAAATTATTTAAATCGGATATTATAAGTAACACCTACACCAACGTTTTGTAAATCGACATCATTTTCCGCAAATGTGTTTTGATAAAAAGCATATATATTCCAATCATGATTATGATAACCAATTTGAGGGTTTACATATAAGCCCCCCTCATTATTATCAATATTGGTTAAAAAACCATATCCTACATCCATTCCCAAAAACAGGCCATTAGGTGTAAAATAATAACGGGCAAACCCAGCTACAGGAACGACTCCAAAATCTTCAACACCTTCTTTTCCAAAATAATGGCTATAGCCAGATGCGACACCAATGGCAAAATTAGGATTGAATAAATATTGTCCTCTAATATCTAAACCTAAATTAAATGACGATACATCGCCTGCATCGCCTACTGGAACGCCAGCAGTTAAGCCTGCTTTAAACCAAGAATTATTTGGTGTGATATCTATTTCAGTTTCTTGTGCAAAAATTGAAGTTGATCCTATTAATCCGATTCCGATAATTAAAAATAATTTTTTCATAATGTTCTTTTTAAATGTTTGTACCGCAAATCTCGACAACATAAGCAAAAAACTAGTTACAAGATTTCTATAGAATATTATAGAATTAAAAGATAAGCCAGCAACCATAACACCTAACTAATTGATTATAGGCTATGAAGATGTCCTAATAGAAAGAGGCTAAAAAATCCTTTAAATTTAATTTGTCAGGTTGGTTATTGAAACCGATAAGGTTTACTATAGGCTTTCAACAAATAATACCCACTGGTCATTAGGCACTAGGTATTAGGCATTAGGCATTAGGCAAATCAACAAATCCACGAATAAACAAATAAACAATAGTACATTTAATTAATCTACGTGCTCGATGCTTTTATAGGCTTCAATAACCTTTTTAACCAAACGGTGACGAATCACATCTTTATCGTCTAAAAATATCATCCCCACCCCTTCTACATTTTTCAATATCAACAGGGCTTCTTTAAGACCAGAAATGGTACGTCGTGGCAAATCTATTTGCCCCGGGTCACCAGTTAATAAAAATTTGGCATTTTTACCCATACGGGTTAGAAACATTTTCATTTGGTTGTGTGTGGTATTTTGTCCTTCATCTAAAATCACAAAAGCATTATCGAGTGTACGCCCGCGCATAAACGCTAATGGCGCAATTTGTATGGTACCGTTCTCAATATACATTGCCAGTTTTTCGGCAGGTATCATATCACGTAACGCATCATATAAAGGCTGCATGTAAGGGTCTAATTTTTCTTTTAAATCGCCCGGTAAAAACCCAAGGTTCTCCCCTGCTTCAACTGCTGGACGGGTTAAAATAATACGTTTCACCTCTTTATTCTTAAGCGCTTGTACCGCTAAAGCAACGCCTGTATAGGTTTTGCCGGTTCCTGCAGGTCCTATGGCAAATACCATATCATTGGCACGCATGCTTTCTACCAGTTTACGTTGGTTAGCCGTTTGTGCTTTAATAAGCTTACCTCCAACACCGTGTACCAAAACTTCACCGCTTGAATCGGACGTAGAATAATCGTCACTGCTTTGGCTTGTTAGCACACGCTCTATAACATTTTCATCAAGCTTATTGTATTTAGTAAAATGATTCAAAAGCATTTTCATACGGCGGTCGAATTCTTCTAATAATTCGTCATCACCAAAGGCTTTGATCTTATTACCTCTTGCTACAATTTTAAGCTTAGGAAAATACTTTTTAAGAAGTTCAATATTGATGTTTTGTGCTCCAAAAAATTCTTTTGGAGTGATTTCTTCAAGTTCGATGATAATTTCGTTCAAAGGCGTAGAATTTGTTTAAAATTTCCTCTAAGATTACTGATAATATTGTTTACTCAGACGAAATGATTTATTAGTTTTATTCAGTTTTATTTTTTGATAAATAAGTGTCATGAACCTATATTTTTAATGTTAAACATAAAAATGAAAACAAAAAATTTATGTAGGTTTGTTACATATCTGTTAAAGCTCAAAAATACACAAATTTGAGTGTACTAACATTAAAAACATATCAACAATTTGCCAATGGCGATAATAACATTAACTACTGATTTCGGAGAAAAAGATCACTTTGCAGGCGCAACAAAAGGTGCTATTTACAGTGAATTACCCGATGTTAAAATTGTTGATATCTCACATTCTGTGTCTCCTTTTAATATTTTAGAGGCTGGTTATATCATTCAAAATGCTTACAACAGTTTCCCGAAAGGCACGATACATATTATAGGTATAGATTCTGAAATTAATGAAGAAAACAAACATATTGCCTTAAAACTAGACGACCACTACTTTATTTGTGCCAATAATGGGATCATGAGCATGATTTGTTCTGAAATTGCACCCGAAAAAATTGTTGAAATCAATATCCACGATAAAATACAAACCAGTTTTCCGGTACTGGACGTTTTTGTAAAAGTGGCTTGCCACATTGCACGTGGTGGTACCCTAGAAGTTATTGGCAAAACCATACCGGGAATTAAACCTACAAAACATATTACCCCATTTGTGAATGATGATAAAACCCAAATTATTGGCAGCGTTATTTATGTTGATAATTATGGTAACGTGGTAACAAATATTAAGCGTCCATTTTTTGAAAGTATACAAAAAGGAAGGTCTTTTGAAGTTTCTGCAAGAAATAATAAGTTTAAAAAAATACATAATCGCTATAGTGATATTGTGAATTTTGAAATTCCTGAAGAAAAAAGACATGATGAAGGCAGAGGTTTGGTGGTTTTTAATTCGGGTGGCTTTTTAGAAATTGCCGTTTATAAAAGTAATAGTGCCACAGTGGGCAGTGCTTCCACTTTAATGGGACTGGGCTTGATGGATGCTATTAGCGTTAGTTTTAGTACCGAATCAATGCTTCCAAAAAGTTTAGAATAATTACTGAATAATAAATGTTTATAAGAATTGTTAAACTGAGATTTCTTAGTAATTTTGAAACGAATTTGTTGAATAGCTTTAGACAATAGACAATAGACAATAGACAATAGACAATAGACAATAGACAAAACTCACACTTTTAACTTTTAACTTTTAACTAAATTAAATGTTTGCCATACTTAAAAAAGAAATAAACACATTTTTCACATCACCCATTGGCTATTTGGTTATTGGTTTCTTTTTATTGCTTAATGGTTTATTCTTATGGTTCTTTAAAGGTGAAAACAATATATTAGATTATGGGTTTGCCGATTTATCATCGTTCTTCCTACTAGCACCCTGGATATTAATTTTCCTCATTCCCGCGGTAACCATGCGTAGTTTTTCAGATGAAAAAAAACAAGGTACTTTAGAACTTTTACTCACCAAACCCATTACGCATTTAAACATTGTTCTAGGTAAATATTTTGGCGCGTTCGTTTTAATTTTAATTGCCCTTTTACCAACTTTATTATATGTTTACACAATTTACCAATTAGGAAACCCTATTGGCAATTTAGATTTTGGGAGTACTTTAGGTTCTTATTTTGGCTTGTTATTTTTAATTGCTGCTTATACCGCTATTGGTGTATTCGCTTCTACCTTATCAGACAATCAAATAGTGGCTTTTATAACATCTGTCGCTATTTGCTTTATGTTTTATATTGGTTTTGAAAGTGTTGCCGACTTCACTTCCAGTAATTTTATAGAACAATTAGGCATGAATGCCCACTACAAAAGCATCAGCCGAGGCGTCATAGACACCCGAGACATCATCTATTTTTCGAGCATTACAGTATTTTTTATAATGCTAACGAAACTGAATATTAATAAAGAAGAAAAATGATTTTAACACCGCTGTTCATTATTTTTTTAATAGTCGTTTTCTTGTTAGTTTGGGCATTTACCAATACTATAGACAAACGTAAATGGTTAAGTTTTTTAATAAGCATTGTATTAACTCCCATTGTTTATTTTTATGTGTTTTATCCGCTTATAAACATTTTTAGTAGCTACCATCATGAAAAGCATTTTGATGCCGAAGCTTGGACAGACAAACCTGCTTTACGTTACGAAATGAGTAATGAAATGACCAAGCTGCAAATGTTTAAAGGAAAGACCAAAAGCGAAGTAAAAGCTATTCTGGGAAGCAGCGAATGGTATGGTTGGGATGATAGTATTAAAGCCAATTCACCTAACAAATGGAACTACAATTTAGGCTATAAACCTGGAGCTTTTAACCTAACTCAAGAGTGTTTGGAGTTGGAATTCAAAAACAATAAAGTTGAAAGTATTAAACAATACCAATTAGAAACAAAGTTTGAAGAAGCGCCTTAAACATATAGCCATATTATTAATTGCTCTAATAGCCATTAACTACATAAGTAGTTTGGCTTTTAAGCGTTTTGATTTAACCGAAGACAAACGCTATACCTTAAGCGAGGCAACAATTAACATTATTAAAAACGTAGGTTCACCTATCGAAATAGATGTATTTTTAAGTGGTGAAGATTTTCCTTCGGAATTTAGACGCCTTCAAAATGAAACGAAGCAATTGCTTGAAGAGTTTTCGTCAGAAAATAATAACATCATTTTCAATTTTATTAATCCATTGGAAGATGACACTACCCGCGAACGCCATATTCAGCAATTAACAGACAGGGGGTTAACACCGATGCAATTAAGTGTTCAAGAAAACGGAAAAGCATCACAAGCCATTATTTTTCCCTGGGCTTTGGCTAGTTATAATGGTAAAACGGTTATTATTTCACTTGTAAAAAACAAAATAGGTGCTTCGCAACAGGATCTGGTAACCAACTCGGTACAACATTTAGAATATGCCTTTGCCGATGGGTTTAGCAAATTAACAAACCCAAAACATAAAAGCATAGCTTTCCTAATAGGAAATGGTGAATTAAAAGGAAGATATACAGAAAGTTTCAGGAGAATTTTATCTGAATACTACAAAATTGCTCCATTCACTCTTGATAGTGTCGCAGAAAATCCAGAAAGAACTCTAAAACAACTAGACGCTTTCGATTTAATAATATCTGCAAAACCTACCGAAGCCTTTACCGAAGAAGAAAAACTAGTATTAGACCAATATACCATGAATGGCGGTAAAAGCTTATGGCTTATTGATGCAGTTGCTATGGAAAAAGACAGTCTTTACAATGATAGAGGCAAAAACTTTGCTACCAGCAGGGATTTAAATGTCACCGATTTCTTTTTTAAATACGGCGTGAGAATCAATCCTGTTATCGTAAGCACGCTTTACTCTGCTCCTATTACATTGGCTATGGGAGAAGGCAGTGAGTCGCAGTTTCAGCACCTGCGTTGGCCATATGCGCCTTTAGCTTCAACTAATGATAACCATCCCATAGTTAACAATCTAAACTTAGTGAAGTTTGATTTTGCAAATCAAATAGACACGCTTAAAAATAACATTAAAAAAACCATTTTATTGGAAAGTGCCCCTTTAACAAAACTTGAAGGCACCCCTAGAGAAATTAGTTTGGAAATTGTGACGCAAAACCCAGATCCAGCAACGTTCAATAAAGGAAACCAAACCTTAGCCGTTTTGTTGGAAGGTGAATTCACGTCGGTTTACGCCAATCGAATAAAGCCTTTTGAACTTCAAAAAGAAATAAACAAAAGCGTTCCTACAAAAATGATTGTTATTGCCGATGGCGATGTTATAAAAAACGATGTTTTTAAGAATGTCCCTCAAGAATTAGGATTTGATAGATGGACGGGACAAACCTATGGCAACAAAGAATTTTTACTGAATGCAGTTAATTATTTACTGGATGACAACGGACTTATAAACATTCGTTCGAAAGAAATAACCGTTGAATTTTTAAATCAGGAAAAAATTGCTGACGAAAAAACCAAATGGCAAATTATAAACATTTTACTTCCGCTACTGCTATTAGGGACTTTTGGAATGCTTTTCAATTATTTCAGAAGAAAAAAATATGCCAACTAGCTCATGGATTTTGCACTAAAGTTTCCCACATACCCAGCAATAAATGTTAATAAGTTTGTTTCCAATATTAATAGGTAAAGAATATATTTGTAAGTAGTATAACTAAAACTTAATCTAAGTTCTTTTTTAGATGAAACACCTCTGTTTTACAACACTTTTTTAAAGTAGACAAATAGAAACCATAAAGCATCTAACTTAAAAAAAATTAAAACTAACGCATGAAACGAGCATGTTCAAAATTTCATTTTCTAAGGAAATGATTAATAGCGAACTGCATGTGTCCTTTAAAAAAATAAATATTAACACATGAAATTTATAGTATCAAGTACCTATTTATTAAAACAATTACAGGTTTTAGGAGGTGTTATTAATAGTTCGAACACCTTACCTATTTTAGATAATTTCTTATTTGAATTAGATAATTCAACGTTAACGGTTTCAGGAAGCGACTTAGAAACCACTATGGCATCTTCACTAGAAGTAGAAAGCGATAGTAAAGGTAGTGTTGCTATTCCTGCGCGTTTACTATTAGATACTTTAAAAACATTTCCAGAGCAACCATTAACTTTTGTTGTTGAAGATAACAATACGGTCGAAATTAGCTCTAATCATGGTAAATACGCCTTAGCCTATGCTGATGGAAAAGAATTCCCTAAAGCCGTTTCACTTGAAGACCCAAGTAAAACAGTAGTTATTGGCGATATATTGGCAACGGCTATTAGTAAAACTATTTTTGCTGCAGGAAACGACGATTTACGCCCAGTAATGAGTGGTGTATTTTTTCAATTCTCAACACAAGGCTTAACTTTTGTTGCAACCGATGCACACAAATTAGTAAAATACACACGTGAAGATGTAAAAGCAAATCAAGTAGCGGAATTTATAATGCCTAAAAAACCTTTGAATTTATTGAAAGGCATTTTAGCTGGTAGTGAAAATGAAGTTACTATTGAATATAACGATTCGAATGCAAAATTCACTTTTGAGAATTCAGAACTGATTTGCCGTTTAATTGATGGTAAATACCCTAATTACGAAGCGGTAATTCCTAAAGAAAACCCTAATAAATTAGTAATTGACAGAACACAGTTTTTAAATTCGGTGCGTCGTGTTAGTATTTTCTCGAACAAAACAACCCACCAAATACGCTTAAAAATTGCTGGAGCTGAACTTAACATTTCTGCAGAAGACATCGACTATAGCAACAAAGCCGAAGAACGTTTAACTTGCGATTACCAAGGGGATGACATGCAAATTGGTTTTAACTCTCGTTTTTTAACAGAGATGTTGAACAATCTGAGTTCTACCGATGTACAATTAGAGATGAGTATGCCCAATAGAGCTGGTATTTTAACACCTATTGATGGTTTGGATGATGGTGAGCAAGTAACTATGCTCGTTATGCCTGTAATGCTGAATAGTTAATTTTGTCATTCCCTCGAATGAGGAATCTTATATATTCAAAGCAAAAAAGAGGCTATCAAATAATTATTTGATGGCCTTTTAAATTTAGCTTTAAACCTACCCTTACAGGAATTACTAACTAATAAAAGTAAAAGATAAAGGGTATTTTGGTATTTCGCCATTACTTGTCTTTATGGCATTTATTATAGGGAATACAATAGAAATAATACCCAATACAATAAAACCTAAAATACCTAAACCAAGTAGTAAAATCAATGGGATGCATATTATAAAATACACTATTAAACTTAACTGAAAATTTACAATGTTTTTACCGTGTGCATCCATTTGATACACTTTGTCTTTTTGGGTAAGCCAAATTATTAACGGTATTAACAAACTACCAAAGCCTGTTACTAACGTAACCAACTGGCTTAAATGGGTAACTACTAAAAGTTGATTGTCTTCTCTCATGATGGTTATTTTTTTGATTGATGTTTATATGACGAAAAAACAAAAAAAATGTTACATAATTTAGAGTAGGATTTATTGAACTCGTTTAAACTTTTTTGATTGAAGTGAAAATTAGTCATTTTGTGCTCGGTTGAAGGCTTTTTTGAGTTGCATAGCTGAGCTACGGAAGGAAAAAAGGCAAAAAAGCGAGTGCTAAAGGACAATTTTTTAACCAATTATAAAAAGTTTAAACGAGTTCATTAATGAAAATGATTTATTGCATCCCTTTCATTCCCTTACCCATATTTTGATTCATATGTTCTTGAAACCATTCTGGTTCTTCAATGTCATTATCAAAAATATAATCAGCTATTTGTTCAATATCATTTTCCGAGTATGGCAATTTTTGCATCACACCAAAACGTTTTACAGCTCCAAACATTTTGGCTTCTTTTTCGCTAGGGTTTTTAATCCATTTTTGAATATCGTTTATAAACTCATCCTTAGAAGTGTCTTTAAAAATATAGCGTGTTTTAATAGCTATCATAGGTGGGCCAAGTCGCTTTTCTTCCGGCGTTTTTGCATCATGACAAGCGTAACAATACATTTCCATAAGTTTTTTTCCTGGATGCGGGTCTGCTTTTTTTCCATAAGAATTCGCAGTATTCATGTTGTTTGTATATCTATTATCCTTACAACCAATCATACTGAAAAGAAGCAATCCAATTAATAAATATTTCATATGTAAATATTATTTGTTTATTTGTTTATTCTGAATTCTGAATATGGTATCGCTTTATTTTCATAGGTGCTTGGGTTTCCAAATCATGGCGATTTCATATGTAAGTATTTATTGTTTTAATTTGCTCAGATGAAACACCCTAAATAATCCTCCTTGTGTATGTGACTACCATTCTCATGAGGGTTCATCTGTTTCTAATAATTAATTTTGACTATTTTTCATTACCAAAAAAGGAATATCAATATCATACGCCATATTTTCAAAAGCATGCTTGTTAAATAAACGCTCAAAAAAAGTGTATTTATTTACGGTCATGGCAATCATTTTAATAGCATTTGTTATTGCAAATTCATGTACTGCCTTATATATATCATTATCGTTTACTTCTAAATATTTAAAAATGGGGTATCTAAAATTCGATTTAAAAAAATCAATACCGCTATTAAGTTCATCAGAATAAGCGTTATCACAAATCACATGTAAAACATACAATTTACTATAGTTTAAAGATATAATATCTGATAACAAATTAAAATCGTCCTTTCTATATAGCTTTTCAAAACTAGTTGTAAACGCTATTTTTTCTAAACCCGAAAATTTACAATTATCTGGTATTGCCAAAATAGGGACATTACTTCGTTTAATTGCATGAACCGTATTGCTTCCAAAAAACACTTTTTTTATACCCGATGCCCCTTTGGTTCCCATAATTACTAAATCTATTTTATATTTTTCTGAAACCTGATTGATGGAATCTACAAAATTATCATAATCTACAATAGTTTTAAACTCATGCTTTTCATTATTATATCGTGCTTTTATTTTTGTTATAATATTGGTGATTGATTTTTTTGCAGCATCTACAATGGTATTATAAATTGTTGCCGAAGCATTGGCAACCATAATATCATCTGAAATAAAAAAAGATGTCTTTTGCACATTAAGAATATAAAAAATACATGGTACATCCTTATACAATTCCATAGCGTAATTTATAGCGTTTATTGAATTTTTAGAAAAGTCTGTTGGTAACAATATAGCTTTCATCTGTCGATATTTATTGTTTTAATTAGTCAGATGGAACACCCTGAATTATCATCCTCATGCATGTGAATGCCATTCTCATGGGTGTTTCATGTATATTTTTATTAGTATTTAAGATGACATACTTCAATTATTTTCTAATTTGTCAAAGTGTTTCGTTTATCCAACTTTATAAAGTTAACATTATACAATACCTTAATAATGAAATTGATAAACAATAAATATAAAGGGTGTTCACAAAAAAAACTATGACAAATGTCAGTTAGCAGGACTCAAGTATTTAATACAAAAAAAAATTAGTATAATATCTTAAAGCATTGTATTTTCGGCACAATAAATGCTAATTGCTACATTATAAATTAATTTAATTATATGACTCGAATACTAATTCACTTTGCTTTATTTTTAAGCTTAACCGCTCCTCTTTTTGGTCAAAACAAAGCTATAGCAGCTGGCGAAAAACTCACCTATACGGCTTCGTACAATATGTCTGGCGTTTTAACAGATATTGCCCAAGTAATAATGGAAACTAGTCATGTTAAAATATCAAAATCTACACTCTTAAGACTAAAATGTACAGCGGCAACCTATAGTAAATGGGATAACTTTTTTAAAATTAGAGACTTATATGAAAGCTACGTAAATCCCAACAACTTAACACCTTACTTATATAATAGAGATGTGAATGAAGGTAACTATTTCAAAAACATGAAGTACACTTTTAAGAATAGTACCCATACAGTGAAATCTGTAATGAAAAGAAAAAATAATTCTATTAATAACAACAGCATCAAAATTAATTCTGGAACAAAAGATATTGTGTCTACTTTGTATTACATAAGAACTTTTGATTATAAAAGCATGTCTGTAGGTACAAAAAAATCTTTCACCATATTATTTGATAATGAAGAAATTAAAGGTATCGTAACCTATTTAGGCAAAGAAACCATCTCTACAGCTATTGGTAAAAAAGAATGTTACAAATTGGCTATTGGTTCTAGCGAAACCCATGTTTTGCAAGGAAAAAACAATAATTTTTTATGGCTAACTGCCGATGAAAACAAGATCATTGTTTATGGTAAATTTAAAATCCCTGTAGGCAATGGTGAATTAAAAATTAAATCGGCTTCAGGTCTAAAAAACTAAACTTATAAAATGAAAAAAGTATTTACAATTCTAGCCATCATAGCTTCTATTTTTGCTATTATTTTTTCTGTATTGCCAATTTCAAATTTAGCAGTTTTTCCTGCTGCTTCAGCGTTGGTTTTTGGTGGTATTGCTTTTTATTTATCAAAAAAAACAGGTGAGGTTAAAAAGATTATTCAATTCACTTTTTTACTAACCACATGTGCTTTAGCAATAACAACCTATAAAGCATTTTTTATTAAAACAGAAGTGGTAAACACCGAAATTCTAAACGAAAAAGAAGCACAATTTGAAGAAGAAGCCATTGAAGAATTAGAAAATTTAGACATTGAAATATCTGAATTTGAAGATGTTGAAAATTAAACTACAAATTTAGATATATAACAGTAAGTAATTTCCTCTTTTTGTGTATCTTTGTAAATTATTTAATAAATGAAACTAACATTCTAAACGTTTTCCTGCCCCAGAGAATGGTTTTACTGTAAGTTATAAGATAACTAAACAGCATAATTTATATATGAAAACCTTTTTCATACTCTCGGCATTTACATTGGTTGGTACTTGTGCTACACCAAAATATACTGCAAGAATACAAAGCATTAAAGACAGTATAAAACTAGAAGATAGCACTTTAGTTATTAACTATGCTAATACAATAACATCCAAGGAATTAAGCACTCATTTATATGCGTTTTCTTCGAAAGATTTTGAAGGAAGGCGTGTAGGTGAAATTGGACAAAAAAAAGCGGCAGAATTCATTAAAACTTATTATCAAAAAGAAGGCATTAAATCACCATTAGGAGTTAACAATTACTACCAATCTATATCAGAAGACTTTTTTTCAAATGGTATTAAAGTTACCGAAAATGTTCTTGCTTATATAAAAGGCTCTGAAAAACCAGACGAAGTAATTATAATTTCTGCACACTTAGACCATCTTGGGGTTAACAATGACGGACAGGTAAACTATGGTGCAGATGATGACGGATCGGGTACCGTAGCTATTATGGAGATAGCACAGGCTTTTAACATTGCAAAAGAAGAAGGCCATGGACCTAAGCGGAGCATTCTTTTTCTACATCTAACTGCCGAAGAAATTGGAAAACGAGGTTCAGAGTACTATGTGCTTAACCCCGTGTTTCCTTTAGAAAATACTGTTACCGATCTTAATATTGATATGATTGGTAGAGTTGATGATATTCATAAAAATAATAAAAATTACATCTACCTCATAGGCTCAGATAGGTTGAGCAAAGAGTTGCATTACATTTCAGAAAAAGTTAACAACGCCTTTTTTAATATAGATTTAGATTATAGGTACAATGCCGAAAGAGACAAAAATCAATATTACACCAGATCAGACCACTACAATTTTGCATGCAAAGACATCCCTGTGATATTCTATTTTAATGGCGAACACAGCGATTATCATCAACCCTCCGATACACCCGATAAAATAGCATACGATTTGTTGGAAAAACGAACCAAGCTCATTTTTGCAACGGCATGGCAAATAGCCAATCAAAAAAAACGCCTTCAAATAGACGCCAATAATCAATTCCTAAATTAATCTTGAAAATTGCTTTCTTTAATTCATTTTTGTATTATAGTACAAAATTAACGCCTCAACAAATGAAAAAAACAATCTTGCTTTTTTGCATCGCTATATTAATAGCAGGATGCAGTACCTGTCAAAATAAAAACACGGCAAACAATGCTGCCAAAGCTACCGAGTATGCAAAAACCATTACTGCAAACAATTTAAAAGAGGCGCTTTACATATATGCTTCCGATAAATTTGAAGGTAGAAAAACAGGTGAACCAGGTCAAAAAAAAGCTATTGAATTTATTAAAAACCATTATGTTGATTTAGGAATACCTTCACCTATTGCAGATGGTGATTATTTTCAAGATATTCCAGAAACATTCTTTTCTAATAATGCAAAAGCTTCTGAAAATGTATTAGCTTATATAAAAGGCTCTGAAAAACCAGATGAAGTTGTTATAATATCGGCACATTTAGACCATATTGGTATTTCTAAAAACGGAAGCATAAATAATGGTGCCGATGATGATGGCTCCGGTACTGTTGCCATTTTAGAAATAGCCAAAGCATTTAAAGCTGCTGCAGATAAAGGCCATGGCCCTAAACGTAGCGTACTCTTCTTGCACGTAACAGGTGAAGAAATAGGACTTTATGGCTCACGTTATTATACCGATATAGACCCTATTTTTCCTTTAAAAAATACGGTAGCCAACCTAAACATAGATATGATTGGACGTGTAGACCCTAAACACGAAAACCAAAGAAACTATTTATATTTAATAGGTTCTGATAAATTAAGCAAAGAGTTACACGATGTTTCTGAAGCTGTTAATAAAGCATACTTTAATATCGAATTTGATTATACATATAATGATGATAACGATCCAAACCGTTTTTATTACCGCTCAGACCATTACAACTTTGCAAAAAAGAACATTCCCATTATTTTTTATTTTAATGGCACCCACGCCGATTACCATAAACCAACCGATACCCCAGATAAAATTCAGTACGATTTATTAGAAACTCGCGCACGCTTGATTTTCCATACCGCTTGGGAATTGGCTAATAGGGATAAACGAATTAAGGTAGACTAAAAACTAAATTTTTGAGTACAAAAAAAGCCTTTCAATTTCTTGAAAGGCTTTTGCTTTTTGGGTGGAAGACCGGGCTCGAACCGGCGACCCTTGGTACCACAAACCAATGCTCTAACCAACTGAGCTACAACCACCATGTAGCACGCATTATTAATGCGAGTGCAAATGTAACTGATTTCAAGCTTTTCTACAAAGACTTTTTTAAAAATTTTAAAGTAATTTTATAAATAAAACACAGTTTATTAATAACTATTTCAAATTGAATAAACTATCTACAGCAACAAAACGTTCAACATTAAAACCTTCGGCATATTCTACACCTACCAAACGCCCTAAATCCCTTGCACGGTACAAAATACTATCGGTAAAATTTTTACTGGAAATAGGCGTTTCTGGTTCTTTACTATTGGCATCATAAAATTGTGTTTTATATGCCAATACAGCTTTCATCTTAGTTTCCATAAATTCAGAAACATCAACAACAAAATCGGGTTCTAAATTTTTCCATTGTATATAATGGTACACATACTTGGGTCTCCATGCGTTTTGCAATTCGCCAGCTTCTGTTTTTGTTTCAATTTTCACAAGTCCGCTTAAAAAACAGGCATCACTTACCAATTTACTACCTTTACTATGGTCAATATGCCTATCATCAATAGCATTACAAATAACTATTTCTGGTTGGTACTCACGTATTTTATTAATAAGAACTAATTGATGTGTTTTATCATTCACAAAAAAACCGTCGGCAAACTTCAAATTAAGACGCATCGATACACCTAATATTTTAGAGGCATTTTCGGCTTCTTCAAATCTTGTTTCAGCAGTGCCACGCGTTCCTAATTCGCCTTGTGTCAAATCTATGATACCTACTTTTTTACCGTTTGCTATTTCTTTTGCTATGGTAGCGCCACAACCTAATTCGACATCATCTGGATGTGCTCCTATAGCAAGTATGTCTAACTTCATTTTTTTTAATATTTTATAACAAAATTAACGCTGTTTATTTAATTATATGGCTCTTTTTCTTAAAGTTTATAAATTGTTAAAAGTATAATTCAAAATAAAAACAATACAATACCTAAAATTATCAATTACGAATACGTTTTCGCTTACTTATTATACATCAATTACAGCTTAAATATATCAATAATTTAAATATGCTAGACTTTATTAAAGGCTGACTTATGTCATATTTTTTAAACATAACACAGCCTAATTTTACCCTGTAAACTACTAAACAATCTTGAATTACAAACATTTACGGTTGCTTAATAAATTGTAAACTTAAAAAACAATTATTAGATATGGTATCTATAATGCTCATCATTTTAGCAATAACAATAATACTTTTTGTTTGGGGAAAATTCACGCCAGATGTTGTTGCTCTTATTTCAATGTTAAGTCTGTTCTTAACAGGTATTTTAAATGTTACTGAAACTTTAAGTGGATTCAGCAATCCAACTGTGATATTGATTGCTGCACTATTTATTGTAGGAGAAGGCATTGCACAAACAGGTTGGACTGCCATAGCTGGTAAAAAATTTGTTGAGTGGGCAGGCAAAAGCGTTCCTAAATTATTATTTATGATAACATTAGGTGCTGGTTTGCTTTCTGGCTTAGTAAGCAATACAGGAACGGTTGCTACCCTAACGCCTCTAACAATTTCATCAGCTTGGAGTATTGGTACACTACCATCAAAAATGCTAATGCCCCTAGCATTTGGGTCAAATACGGGAGGCTTACTAACACTAACTGGGTCACCTCCAAATATCATTGCAAGCAATGTGCTAGTAGATGCCGGATACAAAGGATTTTCATTTTTTGAGTTTGCCCTAATTGGATTGCCTCTTTTAATAGCTACTTTACTATATTTCAAATATTTAGGATATAAATTACTTCCAAAGAACAAAACAAACAATCGGCCTGTAAATATTGAATCTACCCTACACAATTGGATTGAAGCGTATAAAGTAGATGACGATTATTATAGATTACGTATAAGATCACTATCGCCACTTATAAATACAAAATTGGAAAATTGGCTATTTGAAAAAAATTACAATGTTTCCATCATTAGAATAAAAAGACGGCATCCAAAGGTGTTAAAAGGCATTCCTCCGTTTGAAGAATTTCCAAGTCCACAGACCGAGTTATATTACCACGACATCATTACTGTTAAAGGGGAAACTGAAGCTATAAACAAATTAATGATTACTTTCAGATTAGGACTTCTGCCTCTAGAACCCATTATGGATGAGCTTAAACACAACCTTATAAACCAAGAGGTTGGCATGACCGAAGTGATTGTAAATCCTAATTCTATTTTAGTTGGAAGAAAATACAAACTAGGTGATTATTTTAAACGATTTGGCATTCAACTATTAGCTGCCTCAAGAAACAACAAACCATTACAAGACAAAGAGATTGTAGTAAAAGCAGGTGATGCTTTTTTAATTAGAGGTACTTGGGAACATATTGATGAACTAAAAAAGCAACATGAAAATTTGGTAATAATAGGAAGCCCAGAAGGCATGGCTAAAAATATTGAAAACCTGAATTTTAGATCTTACATCGCTTTAGCTTCATTACTAATAATGATTACGCTTATGGTATTCGATATAGTTCCTGGCTCTATTGCTGCCTTAATTTCAGCTGGCATTGTTTTACTTACTGGCTGTGTACCAATTTCCAAAGCTTATAAAGGCATTAGTTGGACCAGTGTGATTTTGATTGCTGCCATGTTACCGATGGGTATTGCATTGCAAAAAACAGGTACCGCACAACTTATCGCTAATAGTCTAGTGGAAAATTTAGGTGCTATACACCCCATAGCATTATTAGCAGGCGTTTTTTTAATAACAACTTTACTTAGCCAAATTATAAGTAACTCAGCAACCGCCGTACTTATGGCTCCTATAGCTATGCTAGCAGCAAGCTCATTAAACTTAGCGCCCGAGCCATTCATGATGGTCGTGGTTATAAGCGCTTCAACAGCATTCTTAACGCCTATTGGAACGCCAACCAATGCTATGGTAATGACTGCGGGAGGCTATAAGTTTTTAGATTACTTAAAAGTTGGAACGCCTTTACTACTGCTACTTTTTGTTATAACACTAATACTAGTGCCAATTATTTGGCCTTTTTAAAATAAAATATTTATAAAAACTTTAAAATTGAAAAAATGAATGATGCAACAACACTTAAACCACAAAAAAGCTTGGAAAGCTATGGTTTAAAAAACGTAACCGTACATTGGAACTTACAACCCGAAGAACTTCAACAAATTACAGTTAAAAAAAACATGGGTAAAGAAACTGCAAACGGTACTTTAGCTATTAATACAGGTAAATTTACAGGACGTTCTCCCCAAGATCGCTTTATTGTAAAAGACGATTACACCGACAAAAAAGTTTGGTGGGGTAAAACAAATAAACCTGTGTCACCAGAAAACTTTAAAAAACTAAAAAATGAAGTGATTAAATACCTTTCTGGGAAAGAACTTTATGCCAGAGATGGTTATGTATGTGCCGAACCAGAATTTAGAACAAACATAAGAACCATTACTGAGCTTCCTTGGTCTAACCTATTTGCTTATAATATGTTTTTAAGACCTAGCAAAAAAGAGCTAGAAAATTTTAAAGAAGATTGGTTGGTACTTTGCGCACCGGGTTACGTTTGTCCAGACCCAGCCGGTTTTGGTATTCGCCAAGGCAATTTCTCTATTATAAACTTTACCGATAAAATTGCTTTAATAGGAGGCTCTGCCTATACCGGCGAAATAAAAAAAGGTATTTTTTCTGCATTAAACTTAATTTTACCTGTTGAAAGAAACGTACTCCCTATGCACTGCTCTGCAAACGTGGGCAAAAAAGGCGATACAGCTATTTTCTTTGGTTTATCGGGCACAGGAAAAACAACACTATCTGCCGATCCCGAAAGAAAGCTCATTGGCGATGACGAACATGGATGGACCGCCGATAACACCATTTTTAACTTTGAAGGTGGTTGTTATGCTAAAGTTATTGATTTAACCGAAGAAAAAGAACCAGATATTTTTAGAGCCATTAGACCTGGAGCTCTACTTGAAAACGTGGTACTTAAAGATAACGGTGAAGTCGATTATATGGATAGTAGCATTACCCAAAACACGCGTGTAAGCTACCCTATTTACCATATAGACAACATACAGGAAACCTTGTATGCCAATAACCCAAAAAACATATTTTTCCTAACATGCGATGCTTTTGGAGTATTGCCACCAGTTTCTAAACTAACTCCTGGTCAAGCTGCCTACCATTTTATTTCTGGCTACACCGCAAAAGTAGCTGGTACAGAAGCTGGTATTACCGAACCTGTTCCATCGTTCTCTGCTTGTTTTGGAGAACCTTTTATGCCTTTGCACCCTACGGTTTATGGTGAAATGTTAAGCAAAAAAATGCAAGAAGCAGGTGTTAATGTATGGTTGATTAACACAGGCTGGAGCGCAGGCCCTTATGGTGTAGGTTCCCGTATCAAATTAAAATATACCAGAACTATGATTACTGCCATACTTAATGGTGAACTAGATCATGTAGATTATGAACAAAATCCCATCTTTGGCTTATTTATGCCTAAATATTGTCCTGGAGTTCCAACAGAAATGTTAGATCCTATGAATACGTGGTTACAAAAAGGCGCATACATTGGAAAAGCTATTCAATTAGCTCATTCATTCCACTTAAACTTCGAGAAATTTGCACATCAAGCATCTCAACAAATTATAGAAGGTGGGCCACTAATTGATGAACACCATCATTTAGAAGAACACATTTAACAGGTACTTATTAGCCGTAAAAGGAGCTCAGTTTGAGCTCCTTTTATCTTACTAATGCCATTTAATCTTTGAAATTACTGTAAAATAAAAGAATGATTTTTTTCTTTATACAAAAAATAAAATTCAAGCATAGCCTTAGCTACGGTTGCATTTTATTATGAAGTAGAAAGGAAAAAAGGGTGTTTTATTACGGTCATTTCAAAGCTTAAATGGTAAAAAATTTAAATATTTAAAAATGAAAACGATTATAGCTTTTATAGCTCTAGCATTTGCTATGCCCTTATGCCACGCACAAAAAACTCCTGAAAGCTCTTTGGGTGCTTGGTACATGCTTGATGCAACCCACGCAATATCTAATAAAATTGGCATTAAAACAGGTGTACAACTAAGATCCTACGAGGTTTTTGATAATATAAACCTGTTATTTGTTTACACGGGAATAAATTACAAAATAAGCAAAAACACTATTTTCACCGTAACTTATGGGTATTTGGATATTGATAAAACTTATGCGGATATTGGTTTTCCGCACCTCTATGAAAATAGAATTTACGAACAATTAAGCTATAAACATAAACTTAGTAAATTACCTATTTCCCATAGATTAAGAATAGAACACCGTTTTTTGAATTATAAGCATAAATTGGATACAAAACACCGGTTGCGCTATTGCTTAGGTTCAAAAATACCCTTAACAGAAGACTTTTTTTTAAATGTTAGCAACGAATTTTTTGCCAACCTAAAAAAATCCACAGCTAGAGAAAATAGACTTTACGCTGCCGTGGGTTTAAATATATCCAAAGCCAATAACATCCAATTGGGCTATTTAAACCATAAGATAAACGGACTAAACTTACACAGATTACAAGTGGGCATTTTTATTAAAACCGACTTAAGAAAAAAACTATAAGCTGTTTTTAAAACGTTCCTCTTTAAGTTTGTTTTCAATACGCTTATCTGGTATTAACCATATAATAGCTACAAAAACAAACATAAAACCACTGATCCAAACATAAAAAAATGCCGAAATAATACCTATAATATAAAGTATTGGAGATGCTTTCCCTTTTAAATCTTTTCCTAAGGCTTTAGACAGAATAGAATCTTTGCCATGACTTTTGATGATTAAAAATTGTAATACAAAATAAGCTATTGCTGCACCCAATAAAACGATGCCATACAAAAACACACCTGCTGTTGTGAAATGGTTTTCTCCCATCCAACCAGAGACAAATGGAATTAATGATAACCAGAATAACAAATGCATATTTGCCCATAAAATTTTGCCCGTTACATGCTTAACGGTTTGCATCATGTGGTGGTGGTTATTCCAATAAATGGCAATGTAAATAAAACTAAGAATATAGCTTCCAAATACAGGCAGTAAGGGCTTTAAATCTTCAAAAGTTCCACCATGGGGCACCTTTAATTCTAATACCATAATGGTTATAATAATTGCTAAAACGCCATCGGTAAATGCTTCTAATCGTCCTTTTGTCATCATTGAAATTGGTTTTGGGGTTTCTAATGCCATTTAATCTTTTATTTTACAGTAATTACAAAGATTAAATGGCATAATTTACACAATATTTGAATAGTATTAAAATTGGCTAGGGATTACTCATGCACTTCTATTTTAAAATTGAAACCGGGCATATTTCACATTTGAAATATTAACTTAGGAATAGAAGTCCGACCTTAATAGGGTAATCCCAAATGAGCTTTATGATATTTTATCTTTAGAAACTATTTCTTCTTCTTCTTTTTTCCTCCAATAATTTCCCAATAATGAGCCCGAGATGTTCTTCCAAGGGCTGAAAACGGCTACTGCTAAACCAACCGTTGTCAGTTTTCCCATAGAGCCAGCTAATCCTGATGCCATACCGCCATTCTGCAAGCCAACCTCTAAAGCTACGGTTCTGCATGAGTCTTTATCCAACCCCTAAGGCTCTACTAATCCAATATCCAAAAGTATAGCCTAATGCATTGCAGGGCAAACTCATGCTTTTATTTGAGAATTAATTAGCTACGAATACACGAATAAGACTTAGCGTTATGTAAAAATATTATTATCACGAATAAAAAATCTATAGATTTTTTATTCGTGATAATCCTTTTTGTTTTACCAAAAAATAGAAAAATTTATGAATTCGTGGCTTTCCTTTCTATTAAAGTATGAATTTGCCCTGAAACCCAAGAACCAGATTTTAGGCTATTGTTTTCTATTCTTTTATCTTCGCAAAAAAAAAATTGAAATGCTAAAAGCTGTTATTTTTGATATGGACGGGGTTATTATTGAAAGCGAACCTCTACACCATTATGCTTACCACAGTATGTTTAAGGATGTGAATGTTAAAGTATCCGACTCATTGTATGAAACTTTTACGGGAAAATCGACTATTAACGTTTGCAAACAAGTCTGTGAATGTTTTAATTTAAAAGAAACCCCTGAGTACTTAGTGTCGTTAAAAAGAAAGCATTTTGATTATGTTTTTAATAACAGTACCGATTTCGATTTAATTGAAGGTGTTTTGGATTTAATAAAAGATTTACACCATCATGGCACCACCTTGGTTTTAGGATCGTCTGCCACCATGCCGAGTATTGAGCGTATTTTTAATCGGTTTGATTTAAATCAATATTTCGTTGCAAAATTGAGTGGCGCCGATTTAAAACAATCGAAACCACACCCCGAAATTTTCATTAATGCTGTTAAAGCTTCTGGTTTTAAAGCTGATGAATGCATTGTCATTGAAGATTCGACCAATGGTATTGAAGCAGCTAAAGGTGCTGGTGTGTTTTGTATTGGTTATGATAGTTTTCACTCAAAAAACCAAGATTATAGTAAAGCCGATTTAGTGATAAAAAAGTTTGAAGAAATTAACTTTGATAAAATTAAAAAATTACTCGAAGAGACTGCTTAAGTTTTATCCTTTGGCTCTTTTATGTGCCTTTTTCACCACCATACATCTGCTATATTTCAATCCATGGCTATGGTTCAATGTTATTAAGTGTCAGGTGATTTACGATTTATGATTGACGATTCCCCTTTTCTCTAGACCTATCCCCAATCTAAAAATCTAAAAAGTCTAACATTCTAAGAAGTCTAACAACCAGAACCCGAGAGGACAGTCATACACTAACAAACAAACCCGTGACACATATTGACACACATTGACACACCTGCCCAAAAATAGAGGTGTTTTGTTCGAGTTTTGTTCGGGTTTTGTTCAGCTACGGTTCGGGGGTCTATTTTTTAGATGGGGGTTTGTCCGAACAAAGGGCGAACGAAACTAAACCGAGGCTGCTGTCATACCTACTTTACATTTTTAAAATGTTTTTTGTAGGTGGTTTTTTATTATATCCGTAAACATATTAATGATATAACTACAATGGTGTTGCTGTTTGTTGTGGTTATACGAGTGTTAGCACACATTTGATCAACTCAACAAAGACAAGGCTAAATCGATAGAACCTTTCAATTTTTTCTTTTGCGGATTTATCTTTGACACAACCTTTATTCCATTGTAAAGCATAAAAAGTAAAGATGACAATGACCTTAAATCTTGATTAGTTTTTAATTGACCGTTATCTTTTCCGTTTTTTAAGTATTCGTAAAAAAGGTTCTCAATATCACGCTTGTTATCCTCAACAACTTGAATCAAACTTTCATCATTTGGAATAAGTTCAGTTGTAGTATTTACAACAAAACAACCTTTTGCTTCCTTATCAAGGATTGCTTCTTGTATAGCAATATCGAATAACTCTGAAAATCCATTCTTAACATTTGGACGTGTTTTAAAAAACTGAATTAATCCTTCAATACTTGACTTTCTGTACAATGCAAAAGACTTTTTAAATAACTGTTCTTTATCACCGAAAGTATCGTATAGACTTGCTCTGTTAATACCTAAATGGCTAACTAAATCTTGAACAGATGTAGCAGAATAGCCTTGTTTCCAAAACAAATTCATTGCTTTAATTAGGACTTCGTTTTCGTCAAATGTTTTTACTCTTGGCATATAAAAAGATGTGGAAGCGCTAAGCGCTTCCACAAAAGTAATTTATCGGAACTATCGTTCCAAATATATTCAAAAAAAAATTAACTTAAAAGTGGATTAATATTTATACCACCATCTATGTTGTATTCACTTCCCGTTATGAATGAAGCATCATCTGAAGCTAAAAAAGAAACCAATTTGGCGATATCTTCAGGCTGTCCAAATCGTTTAAGTGGTATACGATTTTGCATTGCTTGTGCAAAGCCATTCAATTGTTCTTCTTCCATTCCTGTTTTTTCAAAAATTGGAGTAGCAACTGGACCAGGATTTACAGAATTGATTCTAATTTTCCTTGAAGCCAACTCTGTAGCAGCAGTTCGGGTATATGAATTTAATGCAGCTTTTGACGCAGCATATACCGCTGTATTAGGCATTCCTGTATAAGCATTTACGGATGATAAATTAATAATGGATGCACCATCATTTAAGATTGGAAGAAACTTTTCAGTAGTAAATACTGCACCTTTAAAATTAATGCCCATTTGGTGGTCGAACATCTCTTCGCTTATTTGTCCAACTGGAGCAGGCTGAAAAATACCAGCATTTACAAATAAGATATCTACATTACCAAATTCATTTCTCACTTGGTCTACTAAACTTTCAATTGCTGAAATACTCTCAACATCTGCCACAAATCCCTTTACATCAAGCTCTGTTGCTGCAGCTTGTACTTTTTCCGAATTTCTTCCTGTAATTATAACAGTTGCACCTTGACTCTTTAATTCTTTGGCGGATGCATAACCAATACCGCTATTACCTCCTGTAACTACAGCAATTTTTCCATTTAATTTACTCATTTCTTTAATTTTTATATGTTTTTAAATACCGGAACGTTCATTCCGTTTACAAAATAACAATAATAGAACGAATGTTCCAAATAAAAAAATGAACTTTTTTTGAAAATTAAAATACGTGTGCTAACACCGGTAGCCGTTGCACAAGTCCATAAATTCATAAAAAACGAATACATTTAAGCCCTTTTCAAGGGCTTTTTGATTTTTTAGCAAAGCATTTTAGTTAAATTCTGGCAGGCTTAAATTGAAGCTTGTTACGTTTTGAAGCCCATTCATTTTCTTAAATAAAAAAGCAAGTGCCATAGCGTTTTGTTCAGCTACGGTTCGGGGGTCTATTTTTTGGATGAGGGTTTGTCCAAACAAAGGGCGAACGAAACTAAACCGAGGCTGCTGTCATACCTACTTTACATTTTTAAAATGTTTTTTGTAGGTGGTTTTTTATTATATTCGTAAACATATAAACGATATAACTACAATGGTATAACTGTTTGTTGTGGTTATACGAGTGTTGGGCGTCATAAAAAAAACAGTACAATTAATGAAAATCAGTTTAATAATTTTGACTTTTGTCCTTTTAACTTCTTGCCAAACAAATGGAAAAGAAAAACAGGAAAACTTTTTTGAATTGTCCACAAAAATCGACTCTATAATTAGCGAAAATAAATTTAACGGAGTTGTTTCTCTTTCAACCGATTCAATTGACATTTATTCAAAATCGTTTGGATTTTCGGATTTAGAAAATAAAGTAAGGATTAATATAAATGACCAGTTCGTCATTGGCTCAATAAGTAAACAAATTACTGCTGTTTTGATTTTGAGAGAATACGAGAAAGGTAAAGTTGGATTAAATGACAAGATTGGTAATTATCTGACAGAAATCAATCAACCATGGACAAATGACGTAACAATTCACCAACTTTTGACTCACACTCACGGAATCGTGGATTTAGACAAGCCTTTAGAATTTAAACAAGGTTCGCAATTCCACTACTCGCAATTGGGATATGAATTACTTGCACAAATTCTTCAAAAAGTTACGGGAAAGACTTTTAAAGACTTATCGACAGAGTTATTTAATCAATATGGACTAAAAAACACCTCTCATCCCAATAATAAGGGATATAAAAACCTTGTTAAAGGATACGAAGAAAGTGAAAATGGAATTTTGGAATATACAGAACATAGCTTAGAGAATTACGCTGCTGCTGGTTCATTTATCTCAAATGTTGAGGACTTAAAAAAATGGAATCAATTACTCTACTCTGAGAAACTGGTCAAAAAAGAAACGTTGGAGTTAATGAAAACAAAATATAGCACTCGAATTCACCCAATTTTTGACACAATTGATTATGGATATGGCTTATTATTTAAAGATGGCGAACAGAGCATTCAGATTGGTGCTTTAGGCTATGCACCAGGATTCGTTTCGGCTTGCTATTATTATCCCCAGACAAAACTGAACCTTGTTATTTTGGAAAATACAGCAAATAATTTGGACGATTTCAAAAAGACATTCATTGTTCAAACTGAAATAATGGAATTAATAAAAAATCAAACTTAAGATGTATATAAAAAATTGCTAGTTTTAGCTAAACCAATGTTAGTTGCTCATTTGCAAGCTTCTGATTTTGCTTGCGCCAGTTCGCTTCGCTCGTGTCCTTCGGAAAATCCTCGCCCACAAACACGCAACTTTCCATACGTGTGCCGAGAGTAACGAACGGCTGAAAATCGTTACGCAACTGTTTATAAGATGGTGGAGCCGACCCACCGGTGTTGTCCTACAGGGGAGAGCATCAAACCACCATAAGGTGCTTTGGTAAAGAGCCAAGGTATTGAGCGTTATGGAAACGACCAATCCAAGAGTTTGGTCAGGTATGGATAAAGGAGATGAATGCAAATGAACCTCTGAAGAAGTGTCGAGAAAGTGCAACAATCTGTCAAAAGTGTTTGAGGTATGACAAACATGATAAGTTTAGCGGTTACCTGTTTACTGGCTAAGCGGCAGGCGTCATTTAGGAGGCATGACCTTTATTCGGGCTTATTTACGGAACTCGGGAACCTGTATAGTAATGTAAAGGGAAATGAGCAATAAGCTCAACTTAGAGGCAGAATACCGAAGTATTATACAGGGGCGGACTCATCCGTAGTAGTGATTAAGTTTCTGTAATGGAAATGGAGCAAAGGGATGAGCTAATTTGATGTACAGTCTGCCAACTTGAAAAAGGATGAGCTATCTTTGTATATCAAATTAGAAGAGCCGTATGATGCGAGAGTATCACGTACGGTTCTGTGAGAGGGGAAGGGTGAAACTCCCTTTTCCTACTCGACACAATCACGTTATGATATCCAGAGTTCAATAACCTAAATATTTCCCAATTATAATATAATTAACAATCTAAAAAGAATAGTTATTTATGTTTGACAAATGAAACCTCCTTTATGAGAAATATATTATTCACAGTTTTAACAATTCTACTAACCCTTTTTGGATATACACAAAACATCAAAATGAATGGTTCAATAGTTGATTCTGTTACTAAAGAACCCATAGAATTTGTAAACATTGGGATATTAAATAAGAACAAGGGTACAATTTCAAATCTAAAAGGAAAATTTAACCTAAACGTTTCAAAGAACTTTTCAAATGATAGTCTAACTATAAGTCACGTTAGTTATTACCCCATTAAAATTCCAATCAAAAATTTTAACAATCACACTATATTTCTCAAACCTAAAACAAATGAACTATCCGAAGTTATAGTTTCAAATAAAAAGAAAAGAAAGAGGAAAATTGGAATCAAAAGTTATAATCCATTACTGTGGCTTGGTGCAATTTCTAAGGATATGGACATTATTGAAAATGCTCAAAGGATAAATATCCGTGATAAATCTGTTAGAGTAAAATATGTTAATATCTATTTAAGACGTGGGTTTAAATCAGACAGCAGTTTTGTTAGAGTTAATTTTTACAAAAATGTAGACAATAAGCCTGACGAAAAGATAATTTTTGAAAATATTGTTCAGAAAAAAAAGATTGAATCTGGTTGGTTACAAATTGACTTAACGAAACAATATATTTATTTAGAAGAGGATTTTTTTATTGGTGTAGAATTCATTCCAGATTTTAAAAATCCACTTGAGGTATATATTGGAGCAATATTGACCAAAGGAAAAGGATACTCAAGAAGAAATAGTCAAGGAGAATGGAATAAGCTTCAAGGAGCCTCAACTATTAATGTAGAAATAGAATACTAAAAAAGTCTACGCACAAAACCGTTGGTAATAATTCCCCACACAAGAAAAACCTGTTAATTTCTTGAGCTAACGAATAAAATTTTGTATAGGAAAATTATTGTAAATTTGACATTAGTCAGAATTTAAAAAAACGAATGAAATATATTAAAATTCTGTTTTTTGCAATTATAGTAATCTCTTGTAAAAACAATAACCCTAATGAATTTAGCCTTGATGTGAAAGTCAATGGAGGTTACAAAGGATATTTATATTTAAATTATAATGAAAAAAAAGACAGTTGTATAATTTCAAATGGAAGGGCTTTTTTTACTGGAACGGTTTCTTACCCAATTAGTGCGTCTTACAGCACAAATTACATTTCAGCAAATGAAAAGAATTTTTATATTGAAAATGCGAAAATAAAATCTGAAATAACAATCTCAAAAAAACAAATTAAAGAATACAATATTGACTGGATTACAATAAATAAGATTTATGGAACGAAAACATCAGTTATAGAAAAAGATTTTGAGGATTTCAAACTAAATTTTAGTTCTGACAAAGACTGGCAAAACAAACTTTATAAAAAATTACAAATAATTATAGAACTATACCCTAAACATATGTATTCAGGAAATTTGCTTTCTGAAGTTTCTAATGATACTATTTTAAGTAAAGAACAAATAGGAGAATTATATAATAAACTTAACATTGAATTTCAAGACCCTCATTCCATAAAATTTATTAAATCTAAAGCTTTTCCAGAACATAAAATAAAAGTTGGTAATACAATTTATGATTTTTCGTTACCGAATAATGAGAATAAATTAATTAGCACAAAAGATTTTAGAGGGCAAATATTGTTTATTGATTTTTGGGCTTCTTGGTGTAAACCTTGTCGATTACAATTTCCAGAATTGGCAAAAATAAACAATGACTTTAGAGATAACGGAGTAATAATTCTTGGAGTTTCTATAGATGAAAAAGAAAATGATTGGCTCAAGGCTATTGAAACAGAAAAGCCAAAATGGGAAAATGTTATAGACACTGGAGGTTTTTTGGGAAAATTGGCTAATAAATATGGAATATTTGAAATACCTCATAATGTTTTAGTCGATGAAAAAGGAAAAGTAATTGCAACCGATATTGGTTTAGAACAGTTAAGAACTGCCTTGGATTCACTAATAATTAAGAAAATAACTACCGCCAATAACTAGCATTCGTGTGGTCAGTACGACCCAACATGAACGCCCTGTTGACTGAACCGGTTGTTAGCCCGTTAGACCAGCTCTTTAAAGACTATGACTTCATAGCAATATTAAAGCTAAAGTAATAAGCATATATAAGAAACTACATTTTGCAATAAGGCGTGTTTTTTTTTTTATTTAATAGCTTATTAAAAAGTAATATATTGTATGTATAAACAGTATAACTACAATTGAATTGCTGCTTGTTGTGGTTATACGATTGTTAGCAACAACCTGAAATGACATTACGTAAAGGAAGATTAATCGGATTAATAATTGGAATAGCATTATTGATGATATTCGCTATCAAAATTCTTCCTGGTTTAATGTTTGCTTCTGCAATTCCAGAACCTCATAGCATTGAATTAGACAAAGTAACTGCAACAAAGTTTATATCTGATATAGAAAGTTATGGAAAGATTTTCGAGTTAGATGATTGCCAACGCTATACTAAAAGAATAAATGGAATTTCAGTTCGGATGAATGAAAAAGAAAATGATAACGAATATGGAACTTACTACAAGTTAATCCTAAAAGATGAGAGCATAGACGAAAAAGTTTTTGAGAATTTCAGAAAATATCTTGACGAATCGGAATTGAGGACTTACCAAAAGATTGAGGATTACTCTCTTTTTGTAGTAGACGGATTTTTAGATAATATTTGGGGATATTTATATCTTCATTCTGACAGAGAATTAGGAACTGAATATTTTAATGTTGACCACCATTCGATAAAAATAATTGAGGATTTGGGAGATAATTGGTATCGAATAGCGGGGAGTTAAAAGGCAGTTGCTAACAAAGAACTGAGCTAAAAAACAAATCTTTTTAGCCCATTTTTGAAACAAAGTTCTCATTGTATGGTATTCCTGATTTAGCAATTGCAAAAAACTGCTGTCATACCTACTTTACATTTTTAAAATGTTTTTTGTAGGTGGTTTTTTATTATATTCGTAAACATATTAACGATATAACTACAATGGGGATAGTGTTTGTTGTGGTTATACGAGTGTTACCCAACATTTGAGAAGTATAATATTCATATCGATTTTAGTTTTAAGCACAATTTGTTCTGCTCAAAAAAACGATTCAATTCCCGAATCTGAAAAAGAATACTTAAAGTTATTAAACTATACCCCAAAGAATTTTAAAATTGATTTAAAAAATAAACCTTCGAATGAATTTTTAAAAACTGACTTGAATTCAATATGGAAATTAAAATATGCATACGAATTAAAAGATAAATTAACCGATTACGAAATCAAATGGCTGGAGGAACAAATAAATCAATTAGCAGTCGCATATTTTATAGAAAATAAACCAATAATAATTAAAAGTGTTGGCGGATATTCGGGATGTCCTGAACAACTGCTGGAAACTGAATTAAAAAATAAAACGGAGATTACAATCTTGAGTATTTGCTCTGGAGGTTGTATAATAAACAAAAACACTGAGGATTTTGTTGAGTTATTTAATAATCGGACTAAAAAACTATTGCAAAACTTAAAGTAAAAAACGTTGGGTAACACCTGTAGCCGTTGCACAAGTCCATAAATTCATAAAAAAACGAATTCATTTAAGCCCTTTTCAAGGGCTTTTTGATTTTTTAGTAAAGCAGTTTAGTTAAATTCTGGTAGGCTTAAATTGAAATTTATTACGTTTTGAAGTCCATTTATTTTCTTAAATAAAAAAGCAAGTGCCCTAGCGTTTTGTTCGGGTTTTGTTCAGCTACGGTTCGGGGGTCTATTTTTTGGATGGGGGCTTGTCCGAACAAAGGGCTAACGAAACTAAACCAAGACTGATGTCATACCTACTTTACACTTTTAAAATGTTTTTTGTAGGTGGTTTTTTATTATATTCGTAAACATATTAACGATATAACTACAATGGTGGTGCTGCTGTTTGTTGTGGTTATATGGGTGTTACAGGCAATACCAAGAAACCGACAAATGATAGAATTTGATTTAGATAAACAAACAATAAAAGACTTAGAAATTTTCCTTGATAGCAATTCTGTTAATTCTATTTCAAACTTTTATAATCAAACAAAAACAAATGGAGGTAATAGTTTTTTATATCAGTTAATGAAAAATCCAATTACTGAAATTAATGAATTAAGGCAACGAACCGAATTAATTCAGTTTATATTGGAAACAGATTTTGAGTTAAAAATAAATTCAAGCCAGTTAGAATTCATTGAGCATTATCAAAGACTAAATATTGCTCCTCTAAGAAATAATTTTTTTGATGCTTTCTTGCAAAATCTATCTTATAGAATCACTCCTACCAATAATTATTATATTATAAAATCGGGTGTTCAGCAATTAGTGTATTTGCTAGTTGAACTTAAAGAAAAAATTGAAGCATTAAATAAATCAGGCATTCCTGTAAAACTTGCTGAATATCAGAAAAATATTTTGAAATTAATTGAAAACCCAGATTTTAAAGACTTATACGACAAAAGACTAAAAATAACTTATACTAAGCTCAATAAATTAGACAATCTATTTCGTAAAAAATATAAAAATGAATTAGGTAAAATTATTGATTTAGTTTACAATCTGGATGCATTTATTTCAATAGCAAAAGTCGCGAAACAAAAAAATCTCACTTTACCAAATTATTCAAATTTAACAACACAATCTATTTCTATTGAAGAATTTTATCATCCGTTATTAAATAATGCTGTTCCTTATTCCATTGAAATTGATGAATCTTCTAACTTGTGCTTTTTGACAGGCCCGAACATGGCTGGGAAATCAACATTTCTAAAATCAGTTGGACTTTTAGTTTATTTAGCTCATATCGGATTTCCAATCCCAGCAAAAAAAATGACTACCACTATTTATAATGGAATTGTTACTACAATAAACTTATCAGATGATATTAATTTAGGGTATAGTCATTTTTATAATGAGGTCAATAGAATAAAAGAAACAATATTGAAAATAAAAGAGAAGAAAAAACTTTTTGTAATTTTTGATGAACTATTTAGAGGTACAAATGTAAAGGATGCTTTTGATGGTTCCTTGCTGATAATAAAATCTTTTGCCAATATTTCGAATAGCACCTTCTTTATTTCAACTCACATTACTGAAGTAGCGGAGGAAGTAAAGAATTTAAGAAACATTCAATTTAAATTGTTTGGTTCAAAATTAGTTGATAATATCCCCATTTATGAATACAAATTAGAAAATGGAATATCTCATGAAAGACTAGGAATGTATATTCTAAAAAATGAAAAGATTATTGAAATTTTGGATTCTATGACAAATAATAAGTACAGCCTGTAACACCGGTAGCCCTTGCACAAGTCCATAAATTCATAAAAAACGAATTCATTTATGCCCTTTTCAAGGGCTTTTTGATTTTTTAGCAAAGCAGTTTAGTTAAATTCTGGCAGGCTTAAATTGAAGCCTGTTACGTTTTGAAGCCCATTCATTTTCTTAAATAAAAAAGCAAGTGCCATAGCGTTTTGTTCGGGTTTTGCTCAGCTACGGTTTTGGGGGTCTATTTTTTGGATGGGGGTTTGCCCGAACAAAGGGCGAACGAAACTGAACCAAGGCTGCTGTCATACCTACTTTACATTTTAAAATGTTTTTTGTAGGTGGTTTTTTATTATATTCGTAAACATATTATGATTTTTACAAAAACTATGGAAAAAATTGGGATCATCAGCAAATGGCAGAATATTATAGAGGCACAATCGCAGAAGGATTAAAACAATTTGACAATGGACAACATTCTGATGGGTTTTATGATGCTCTAGCATGGGAAGGTTTATCAGAAATTAAAGATTTAAATGGGAATCAAGATAAAATATTTACTGAAGCATGGAAAGAACTATCTCCAAGCGAACAGCAAGAAGTCTTAGATACAATCAGTAGTGAAAAACAAAACGGAAATAAAACTTGCGAATAATGAAAATTTTAACAATTATAATAGTTCATTTAATTTGCATTAATGGCTATTCTCAAAAAACAAAAACTCAATATTTTTTGATCGATACAAAAGACACTCTTATAAGAAAACAAGTTGAAACAAAAAAAAACAAGTTCCAAGGGTATACTATTATTGACGAATATAAAATTATCAAAAAGTATAATGCACCCTCTAAAATTGATGGAGATGATATTAAGGTTAATTCATTTGATTCACTTACGTTTGCTTTTTATAAAGACAATGATACTGTAGTAGATGAAACTTATATAAAAAAAATTGATGTCATTAAAACAAGAAGAGAGTTCTTAAAAATAAATTCAGAACTTGATGAAACTAAAAATAGATTCATCTTTATTGAACCCCTGAAATGCGGCAAATTTATTCTTAGAGAAGTACGTCCTGTAATATTTGAATAAATACAAACCACAACACCGGTAGCCAATGCACAAGTCCATAAATTCATAAAAAACGAATACATTTAGGCCCTTTTCAAGGGCTTTTTGATTTTTCAGCAAAGCAGTTTAGTTAAATTCTGGCTGGCTTAAATTGAAGCCTGTTACGTTTTGAAGCTCATTTATTTTCTTAAATAAAAAAGCAAGTGCCCTAGCAATGCTTTTTGGTAGTTTTTTGGTAAACTTCAAATACTTTTTAACGTTATAGGCAATGTAGCTTTCCCCTACTTTACATTTTAAAAATGTTTTTTGTAGGTGGTTTTTTATTATTTTCGTAAACATATAAACGATATAACCACAATAGTGCTGCTGTTTGTTGTGGTTATACAATTGTTGTGCAACATACCCAACACCTAATAAATGGTCGATTTAGAAAAATATTACGGAGAATTAGATGCAATTAAATTAATTGAAGTAATTGAATCTGGTAAAGAATATAAACCAGAAGTCTTTCAGTATTGTAAAAAAAGAGTTTCTGAAATGAACTTACCTATCGAAACTATAAAATCCTATGCAACGGATATTATAAAAAAAAGATTTTACGAATATTTTACTAAAGGTAAATATCTGTCAAATGAACCTATTAACCTTGAAAGTTATTATCTCTTTAAAAAAGAAGTAAAGAAATGTTTTAATGAGAGTAAAGCTAAGTTTATTCAAAATAGGAATAGTATGACTCAAAACTTAAATATATAATTAAAATACGTTGCACAACACCAGCTATAGTTCATTGCTTCTGACTTTCCTTTCGGAAAGTCCTCGCAAATTTGCTATCTTCGGTTTACGGCGGAAAATCCTCGCGGATTTTCACGCAACGAAACCATAGCCAAACCGTTGTACACAATTTTAAGAAAAACCATACTATGAGATATATATTATCAATATTCCTAGCTCTATTTACCCTAAACATAGAGGCACAAAATTCTGATCTTTTAATAGAGAAGGAATTAATAACAGATTGGTCAAAATATCCAATACATCCCTATTTAATAGACTCTACGGCATCTGAAGAACAATGGAAACCTGAATTTAAATATCTTGACAGTATAGAAGTTTATGGAATCACTTACATAAGTGACGGATTAAAAATTAAAGGATTAATGGCTAAACCTAAAAAGGCAGGCAACTATCCCTGTGTGATATATAATCGTGGAGGAAATAGAGATTTTGGTTCGCTGAAAGTTTATCATGGCGCCATAACTCTTGGACAAATAGCAAAAGAAGGATATGTTGTAATTGCAAGTCAATATAGGGGAAATGGCGGAAGTGAAGGAAAAGAAGAATTTGGTGGAAAAGATGTGAATGATATAATTATACTACCTCAGGTCCTAAAAGAAATACAAGGAACAGATACTGAAAGAATAGGTATGTATGGCTGGAGTCGTGGTGGAATGATGACGTACATCGCATTATCAAAAATGGATGAAATTAAAGCTGTTGTTGTTGGTGGTGCATTATCAGATGCACTAAGCATGATGGAAGATAGACCCGAGATGGAGACAAACGTTATGGCAGAACTGATTCCAAATTACGCCAATAGTAAGGATACTGAAATTGAGAAGAGGTCAGCTATAAAATGGGTAGATAAATTCCCTAAAGATGTTCCAATACTAATGTTGCATGGAAATGCGGATTGGCGTGTAAAACCAGAGCAAAGTCTAAATTTAGCATTGGAATTTGAAAAACATAGAATCCCATATAGGCTAATCATGTTTGAAGGAGGAGATCACGGAATATCTGAACATGAGAAAGAAGTTGACAAACAGGTTATTAATTGGTTTAATAGGTTTTTAAAAAACAACGGGGAATTACCTAATATGGAATATCATGGAAGATAAAAACTGTGTACAATAACTAGCGTTCGTGTGGTCGGTACGACCCAACATGAACGCCCTGTTGACTGAACCGGTTGTTAGCCCGTTAGACCAGCTCTTTAAAGACTATGACTTCATAGCAATATTAAAGCTAAAGTAATAAGCATATATAAGAAACTACATTTTGCAATAAGGCGTGTTTTTTTTATTTAATAGCTTATTAAAAAGTAATATACTGCATACATAAACGATATAACTACAATGGGGATGGTGTTTGTTATGGTTATACGAGTGTTGTATGCCATTACAAAGAATGAATCATGAGAAAAGGACTTTACATATTGATTGGATCCTACGCATTGATGCTGATCGTGATATTTATTCTTCCGATTTTTAGTCTTGAATCCTATTCCCTCTTGAAACATACAACGAGCCAATTAGGTGGTCAGAACATGCCTTATGCTTGGATAATGAATATGGTTTTTATTTTTCTTGGTTTGGGTAGCATACTAGCTAGTTGGAATTACCTATCAGGTTATTTCTTGCATAGAATACTGATTTTAATCTTTGGAACAGTATTAGTTCTAACTGCTTTCTATAGCCATGCGCCAATAGAAAATTCAATCCCATATAATATTGAGGAAGACAAAGTACATTCTTATCTTGCAAAGATTACTGGTTTTTCTTTTACCTTTTTTGCCATAGCCATGGCTTTTATAATAAGAGATCGAACCAATATTATCATAGCGATTGTGGTAGCCATTATCGATACTCTTTTTTCAATTATTATGTTCGACATCTTGGAATTCACGGGAATTTTTCAAAGGGCTATATTTATTCTATCTTTCGGCTGGTTAATCTATGTATTGGTAAAACGAATTGAATTAAAAAACGGCATACAATAACTAGAATAACTAGCGTTCGTGTGGTCGGTACGACCCAACATGAACGCCCTGTTGACTGAACCAGTTGTTAGCCCGTTAGACCAGCTCTTGAAGTCAGTGACTTCGTAGTAATATTAAAGAAAAAGTAAGCATATATAAGAAACAACATTTTAGACTAAGTTCTTTTATTTAATAGCTTATTAAAAAGTAATATATTGCATACATAAACGATATAACTACAATTGTATAGCTGTTTGTTGTGGTTATACAATTGTTACCTGCAAGCTGAAAAAATGACAGAAACAATTAATCAAGTAGAAAATACTTCAAAAAACATCAAGCTTTATTCATCTAAAGCAATTAGCGGAGCAACATTTTTGGGAGGACCTTTAGCCGCTGGATATTTAATAAGCGAAAATTTTAAAGCACTAAACAAACCTGATGAAGGAAGAAAATCTTTAATAATTGGAATTATAACTACAATTATACTATTTGGCGGATTGTTTATGTTTCCCGAAAAGATTATTGACAAAATTCCAAGACAATTAATCCCACTTATTTATACTGGTATCATTTGGGTAATTGTCGAATGGACTCAAGGTGACTCACTTAAAGCTCATAAAGAATACGGAAATTCATTCTTTTCTGGATGGAAAGCGGCAGGAATTGGACTGATTTCACTTGTAATAATCGGAATTGGAATATTTGGTTATACTTTTCTCTCTACAGACAACGAAGTATATGAAAAGTATAATAAAGAATTTGCTGAATTTTCAAAAAACGAAACTGAAACTTTAGTCTTTTACAATAATTTAAATACAGGAAATAAATATTCTTTACTTAAAGAATTAGACGAAAAAACGATTCCTAAATGGAAAGAAAATATTGAGATAATTAATAAAACAAATAGATTCGAAGATTTACCTTCCGAATTAATTAAACAAAACGAAATTTTACTAAAATATTCAGAACTTAGAATACAAGCGTTTGAATTATTCAGAAAGGCAATTGAAGAAGATACGGACAAGTATATCCAAGAATTAAAACAAATACATTTGCAAATTGACAACGAGCTTAAGAAACTGAATTGAGAAAAGCCAGCAGGTAACACCGGTAGCCCTTGCACAAGTCCATAAATTCATAAAAAACGAATTCATTTAAGCCCTTTTTGGCGCTTGCCCTTCATGTAGCGTCCTCTAGCATTTTGTTCAAGTTTTGTTTGGGTTTTGTTCGGGTTTTGTTCAGCTACGGTTCGGGGTCTATTTTTTGGATGGGGGTTTGCCCGAACAAAGGGAGAACGAAACTGAACCAAGACAGCTGTCATACCTACTTTACATTTTAAAATATTTTTGTAGGTGGATTTTATTATATTCGTAAACCTATAAACGATATAACTACAATGGGGATGGTGTTTGTTGTGGTTATACAATTGTTAGCAGTTATTTAAAAACATTTCGTTTATTTTGTTTGTTTCGTTTATTTCGTTTAAATTTGATTAAAACTAATAATTATGGAAACTTTAATCAGAAGAACTACAAAAGAAGACCAAAAGATTGCACTAAGCTCTTTACAAGGTTTTCAGGTTGTATCACAAAGAATAAAATCTTCAAGAAAGAAAGGGGTTAAAATTAAAATACAAGAAACAGGTGAGTTTATCACTATCCCTAAAAAGGCTTTAACACTACTTTCTGCCATAATTCAAAATATGGCTGAAGGAAAAACAATTTCAATTGTACCGTCTAATTCAGAAGTAAGTACACAGCAAGCTGCGGATATGTTGAATGTATCAAGACCTCATTTAGTAAAACTTCTTGAAGCTAAAAAAATCCCTTTTAAAAAAGTAGGAAGTCATAGAAGAATCTTATTAAAGGATATTATGGAATATAAAGAACAACTCACTAAACAAAGAGAAGCTCAACTTGATTTCCTATCTAATCAAGCACAAGACTTAAACCTTGGTTACGAATGATCCATTCACCTAGATTTACTGTTGTATTAGATGCCTGTGTTTTATATCCAGCACCAATTAGAGATATTTTATTATCTCTTGCAGCAGAGGGTTTGTTTACAGCGAAATGGTCTGATATAATTCAGGATGAATGGCAACGCAATCTTTTGAAAAAACGTACTGATTTAAAAAAAGTACAATTGAATCAAACTATTAAAGCTATGAATCTAGCTTTTCCTGATGCCAATGTTGACAACTTTGAAGAATTAATACCAATTATTAAACTTAAAGATAAAGATGACAGACACGTTGTAGCTTGTGCAATAAGGTGTAATGCTGATTTAATAGTTACATTTAATGTAAAAGATTTTCCAACGAAGGAACTATCAAAATATGATATAGAAATTCAAAATCCTGATGAACTGATTTCAAATTTAATTGATATCAACCCCAAACTAGCCTGTAAAGCTTTTAACAAAATGGTGAAAAGACTTAAAAATCCAAAAAAGACAATGGATGAAGTTTTAACCACTTTAAAAAATTGCGGATTAAACAAGAGTATTGAAAAATTAAAAAACAACTGCTAACAATGGCTATAAGTAATTGCTTGTTCTTGCCTGCTTCTGAAAATCTTCGCGGATTTTCAGTTTGGTGTATACTTGCTAAATTAAGTCCTGAACCACGCAACTACTCATAGCCGAGACGTTACCTACAATTTAAACTTACTAAATACCAATAGAGAGAAACGGAAAATTAATGCTCACTTTATCTGATTTAAAACCAATTGCAGAAGGAAATGGAATTATTGATGGAACACCTGGTGGGCTAATATTAGGCAATTCACACTCTGATGGAGGAATAAAAGTAATTCGCCAATATCAAAAAGAAGAACTCTATGAAGTTATTGCGGAATTTGAAGGCTGGGAATATATTTTAAATCCATTAGCAACAACAAAAGAAATAGACTATCTAACAAAATTAAATTCAGAATTCGCAGGAAAAAAAGATGAATTTATAGAATATGACATTCCTAATGGAATTAATATAATTAATACAAAACCGTTATTTGAAAATATAAAAGAAACTAATAAACTGATTTTGTTAGACCAATGGTCACAGTTTATTATCAATAAACATTCAACAAAAAAATATTTAATTGAATTAGACGAATTGAATAAAAAATACTCTGTTATTTAATCAAAATGATTTGATAAATAAAAAAACGGCAAAAATTAAAATCGCTATAGAAAATAAAAAACCAAATACTTTGTCAAACCTTGAATAAGGAACTCCTTTTTGCCAATGCTTTTTTGAATGCTCCCACTCATAATGGTAAGACAAAAAAATGTAAATGGAAAAAATAAATAAGGTAATTGAAAACCATCTCATAAAACGAAAGTAATAAAACTGTAGGTAACAACGTATATAAAAAATTGCTATTTTAGTGCTAAACCGATTGGCGTTGCTTGTTTTGCTACTTCTGATTTTCCTGCGGAAAATCCTCGCATACAAAACCGCAACTTTCCATATACAAACCGTTAGGCAACATTCAACAAAACATCATCAGATATGTACGATTTCAATAAAAAATCTTGTGTTTGTGAGGATTATACAGCTCCTGAATTATCAAGAGAATCAATATCACGGAGAATTAAAGAAAGTAAAAAAATAAAAAGATATCTGACCTTAAAAAGTAAATCCGAAAAAGGTCATCACTTATATCAGTGTAAATCTTGCCAGCAATTATGGCAACTAAGCAGCGCATGGAATTGAGGCGGAAAAGATTATTTGTTTAAAGTGCCAAAAACGGATATTGACGAATGGATTAAAAATCCTTTTATGTCGCCCGCTGACATGACAATTTTCTCAGCATTAATACATTCATATTTTGAAAGGCATACCTTGATTGAATCAGAAAATATATGTAAAAGAGAAAATTGTGAAGAAAAAGCAATATTAAAAGATGTTTTGTGTAAAACTCATTTTATAGAAAGCTTGCAAAAAATTGGAACATTACCCAAAAATCCTGATGGAAGAATATTTGAACCTTATAAAATTTGAAATAAAAACGTTGCCTAACACCGGTAACCGTTGCACAAGTCCATAAATTCATAAAAGACGAAATCATTTAAGCCATTTTCAAGGGCTTTTCGATTTTTTAGCAAAGCAGTTTAGCTAAATTCTGGCAGGCTTAAATTGAAGCCTGTTACGTTTTTAAGCCCATTTATTTTCTTAAATAAAAAAGCAAGTGCCATAGCACTGCTTTTTGGTGGTTTTTTGGTAAACTTCAAATACTTTTTAACGTTATAGGCAATGTAGCCTTCCCCTACTTTACATTTTTAAAATGTTTTTTGTAGGTGGTTTTTTATTATATTCGTAAACATATTAACGATATAACTACAATGGGGATGCTGTTTGTTGTGGTTATATGGGTGTTGTAACACATTAAAAATACTGCAGTGAAGAAAATTTTAGTTTTTATATCATCATTATTTTTTGCCAATACAAATGCGCAAACTGAATTTGATTTAGATAAAGTTTTGAAAATCGAAAGACGAGATATGATTGTTATGAAAATTGACTCTTATCTGAATTCAAAATCAGGATATGGCGGGAATATTGAGAAACTGAATCCTTACCAAAGGACTTTTCTTTTTGTGGAAAATTTAGAGCGTGAAATAAATAATGGCGGATTTAACCAATTCTATTTTAATTCAAGCGGAGATTTTAGTCAAGAAACAGTAGATGCTTTATTAGAAATTGGAGCGGAAAAAACAGCGGAAATCGTAAAAAAAGCAAACTCTGAATTTAAAAGCGGAACTGTTCCAAAAGACAGAACTGAAAGACAAAATGAACTGGAACAGATTGAAGAAAAAGCAGAAGAAAATTGGAACAAATGCGATTCAGAATTTTATGGATATCAAGATAATTTGACCGAATTATTAATTGCATTTGTGATTAAGAACAAAACAGAATTTAAAAAATAACGTGTTACAAAACCGTGTCCTATAGTTCATTGCTTCTGACTTTCCTCTCGGAAAGTCCTCGCAAATTTGCTATCTTCGGTTTATAGCGGAAAATCCTTGCGGATTTTCACGCAACGAAACCATAGCCAAACACGTTGGGGATAATTATGAAAAACATTCAGAGTTTAATAATATTTCTATTTTGCATTGGAATTTCTGCACAAAACATTAGTGGAATAAATTCTGATTTAAAACTATCTGATTCGCTGACTTACGACTATGAAGTCCGAATTTATCAAGATAGCTGAATAACTAACTACTCTTCTCTTTTTAGAATGTTTAAAGACAAATCAGAGAAATGGAAGGCAGAATTTTACGAGTATTACGCAAAAGTAGGGCTAACTGAATTGCGGACTGAAAAGCGGATTCTGAAATCAGAAAATGAGATGGAGTTTGTATTCCAAAACTTCATTCGGAGCCATATAATTTATTTGCCAAGTTTAAGTAAAATCAAATGGAAATTAGTTGGTCGAGGAAATGTGGAAAAAGTTAAACGAGTAATAAGAGGGAAAGAGGTTGAGGAATATTTGTTAATGAACACTCGAATTGAAAGTTTAGATGGTGAAGTATATAAAGTTCAATTTCGCACATCTGACAAAAGAAATGAATTTGAATATTCAAACCCTGAAGAATATTTAAAATATTATCCTGAAATTGATGAACTGATTTATATGTGTGAGATTATAGATTTAATCCGAAATGAATTTCACATTTGGAAAAAATAACTATGCACCGTCTCAAAAACAATGCTCAAACCAGTCTTAAGTCGAAATTACGTACTGGCTGGCTTAGCTGAGTTTGTCCGAACAAAGGGCGAACGAAACCAAACCAAGACCGCTGTCATACCTACTTTACATTTTTAAAATGTTTTTTGTAGGTGGTTTTTTATTATATTCGTAAATGTATAAACGTTATAACTACAATGGTGTTGCTGTTTGTTGTGGTTATATGAGTGTTGTACGCAATTTGAGAAAAACGATAAAACCGACTGAATTTGGGAATTGTTTGTGAATTATACAGAATGTCTGACTCAAAAATTGAGGAGCTAAAAAAAATTGAATCGGAAGTTGCGGAAGAATTTCTTGATGAAAATTTTGCAAGTATATTTGGCAAATACCATAAAGAAAATGACACTGTTTTTTCAATGGATAAAGGTTGGGACATTACCAGATCTTTAATAAAACAAAAAGACGATACTAAAGATAAATTTTTAAAAATTCTTGATTCGAAATATATTGAATCTGGAAAAGTAAAACGTGTGAATGAATTACTTTGTGGAATAAGTAATGACGGAATAAAAGAAGTTTGCGACCGAAAACTAATGGCTGAAAATCAAGTTTATCTCGCAAAAAGATTGGAAAATTGGAATGAAACTAATTTTTGGAATTATATTCTGCCTCATTTAGATACTTACAAAAAAGCTTTTAAAAAGGCGTCTGAATTGAATCACGGAATAGTATTTCACTTTAATTAATGAATAAAAACTGCATACAACACCAATAGCCCTTGCACAAGTCCATAAATTCATAAAACCCGAATTCATTTAAGCCCTTTCCAAGGGCTTTTTGATTTTTTAGCAAAGCAGTTTAGTTAAATTCTGGTAGGCTTAAATTGAAGTTTATTACGTTTTGAAGTCCATTTATTTTCTTAAATAATAAACAAGTGCCCTAGCGTTTTGTTCGGGTTTTGTTCAGCTACGGTTCGGGGGTCTATTTTTTGGATGGGGGTTTGCCTGAACAAAGGGCGAACGAAACTGAACCAAGGCTGCTGCCATACCTACTTTACATTTTTAAAATGTTTTTGTAGGTGGTTTTTTATTATATTCGTAAACCTATAAAAGATATAACTACAATAGTGCTGCTGCTTGTTGTGGTTATACGATGGCTACAATTAAAACAGAACGCATGAAAAATTCGATAATTCATCAAACTATATTTCTATTCTTGATATTTCAATTTAGTTTAACGAATGCTCAAAATAAATTTGACACGCCATATGGAAATAATGATTCAATAGGAAAATATGTTGAGCTAAATGGTGCCAAGATTTATTATGAAGAATACGGAAAAGGAGAACCTTTGCTTTTGATTCATGGATGTGGAGCAAACATTAAATCGATGGAAAACCAAATTGATTATTTTAAAAATAAATACAGAGTCATTGTAGCCGATAGTAGAGGTCAAGGAAAATCAGAATTGAAAACGGACTCACTAACTTATACTCAAATAACAAAAGATTGGGAAGGATTAGTTAATTACCTAAAATTAGATTCCATTAATATTCTTGGATGGAGCGATGGAGGCATAATTGGTCTAAAAATGGGAATTAGTAAAAAAACTAAAGTCAAAAAAATAGTAGCAATGGGAGCAAATCTAAGACCTGATACTACAGCAGTTAACAGTTGGGCTCCAGAAGCAGTTAGAAAACAACAATTAAAGACATTAGAGATGATAGCAAAAGGCGATACTTCTAAAGATTGGCAATTAGAGTTGCAGCTTGATGGACTTTTACTAAACCAACCAAATATTAGCTATTCCGATTTAAAAAAAATAGCAGTTCCTGTTTTGGTAATGGTTGGAGACAGAGACATTATTAAAAACGAACACGCTGTTGAAATTTTCAATAATCTACCTATAGGTCAGCTTTGCATTATGCCAGGTATTAATCACGGAGCTCCTCGGAACAATCCAATAATTTTTAACGAAATTGCAAATAGATTTTTAACAGAGAAATTTGATTATACAATTAAAAAATAACTGTAGCCAACAAAGTATAAAAAAAATTGCTAGTTTTAGCTAAACCAATGTCATTTGCTCGTTTGCTTGCTTCTGATTTTCCTTCGGAAAATCCTCGCACACAAACTCGCAACTTTCCTTATACATAAACGTTGTAAAACATTTGAGACAAGCAATTTACATAGTATTCATATTTTCAATTTTGAGTTGTTCTAACTCGAAAAAATCTGACAATCTAAAATCTGAAAAGAACCAGCTTCCTATAAATCAAATTGAAAAGGTAATCGAAAAAAGATTTGTCTACGAATTTTACGTTGACTCTTTGAAAAGAGAGATGATATATGAATTAACCAAGAAAATTAACGATAGCTCAATAATTTATCATTACAAAAATCTATCTGACAGTGAAAAGAATAAGAGTTTTAAGTTTCTTAAAAAGTCAAATCAATTATTCTTACTTGGAACTGAATTTGAATTAATAAAAGAAAAGCATTATTCCGACAAGAATCTATCTGAATCTGATTTTGACCTTTATGTTTTGGCTGAATCTATAGATGATGGCAATGGACCAATGTTTTTTAACCCTGAATATGGAATTTTGAATTTGGATAATGGTTGGGGAATGGATTTGATTTATTTAAAAAGAGGACAAAAAGCTGAACTTGCTAAAGAATTAATTAAAACTCTTAAAGAAAAAACGTTTTACAAGGCCGGTAGCTGTTGCACAAGTCCATAAATTCATAAAAAACGAATTCATTTAAGTCCTTTTCAAGGTTTTTTTGATTTTTTAGCAAAGCAGTTTAGTTAAATTCTGCCAGGCTTAAATTGAAGCTTGTTACGTTTTGAAGTCCATTTATTTTCTTAAATAAAAAAGCAAGTGCCCTAGCGTTTTGTTCGGGTTTTGTTCAGCTACGGTTCGGGGGTCTATTTTTTGGATGGGGGTTTGCCTGAACAAAGGACTAACGAAACCAAGACTGCTGCCATACCTACTTTACATTTTTAAAATGTTTTTTGTAGGTGGTTTTTTATTATATTCATAAACACATAAACGATATAACTACAATGGTGCTGCTGCTTGTTGTGGTTATATGAGTGTTGTGCAACATATGACAAAACCAATGAGAATTCTATTAATCTTGATTTTATTGACTAATACTAATTGTATTGGACAAGAAAAATTAGGAAATGCGGAAGTAGTTGAATTGAGAAATTATGAGAAAGATGATGAATATTTTCCTCACGATTGCTCAATGGAATCCGATATGTTGGATAATGCTATCGAACTTGATAAAAATGGAAATATCTTAACAATAAAAAATATCGCGAATGACGGATTTACTGGACATTCAATAAAATTTCAACTGAACTCTCAACTGGAAGTAAAAAAAGCGGAATATGCCGAATGGACTGACGCATTAGATGGAAGTTCAACAAATTATACTATTAACAGAGTTGAACTCAAACTGAATTCTGACCCTTTCAAGAATAATAGTTTAATAGGATATTACACATTTTATATGACTGGACATTATAAGGCTGGAGAAATATTAAAAAAAGAAGGTGTGAAAGATGAAATTTTCAATCGAGAAATTAAAGGGAAATTTAATACCAATTGTAAAAAATAAAGTACGTTGCACAATAACTAGAATTCGTGTGATCGGTACGACCCAACATCAACGCCCTGTTGACAGAACCGGTTCTTAGCCCGTTAGACCAGCTCTTTAAAGCCTGTGAATTCGTCGCAATATTAAAGCTAAAGTAAGTATATAAGAAACTGTATTTTAGACTAAGTTTTTTTATTTAATAGCTTATTAAAAAGTAATATATTGCGTATATAAATGATATAACTACAATTGAATTGTTGGTTGTTGTGGTTATACAAATGTTGGCACACATTAGATGAAAATAGGAACTATAAAAATATTTATTCTGATTTTAATATTCATTGGTTGTAAAAATAAGACAACTGAATCTGAACAATTGAATACAAAACAGACCTCTGAATTAGAAAAAGAAATCGAATCTGAAACCAAAACTCAAGTTGATTCAACGGAAATGAACTCAGAATCGACCAAAAAAATGTTTGACTTTCTTTCTGCTAAGTATTCTAAAGTTTATGAATACAAAGGAATGGATTCTAGGCAATTAATCGGAATTACATTTATATCAAAAGACAGTATCGACTATTATTTAAGTTCAGAAACTATGCCTTGTGATACTGAATATTATGGAAAAGCATTTAATAAAAATTACGGGACGGATTCAGAAATTGATGTGGATGACAACGGATATGGATATGATACTGATGAATACTCAAATGACCAGAAAGAATACGTAATTTATATAAGAGTTGCTTTGGACTCTACTAAAGTTAAAATTAAATATATTGATAATGCAACTGGTGGAACAGATTGCGCGCCAATTACAGATGTTATTATGAAAAAAATAAAATAACGTGTGCCAACATAGTAAAAAAAAATGCTAGTTTTAGCTAAACCAAAGTTGGTTGCTCGTTTGCTAGCTTCTGATTTTACTTCGGAAAATCCACGCTCACAAACACGTTGTGTGCCATTTGAGAACAGCGTAACTCAACGAAAATCACAGTTCACTCATTTCGACTTTTTCGTATAATAATATTAAAAGACATTTGAGAAATTAAAACCAAGAAAATGAAATTATTTGTTTTGATATTACTTTTGACTTTCTCAACTGATTGCAAATCTCAAAGCAACTCTGAAAAAGTTGAAACGGAAAAAAGAACTGAATTAAAACCACCATTTAATAATCAAGGAGAACAAGAAGATTATTGGGCACAAGAACTTTTCAAAAAAGAATATAAGAAAAAACATTATTCAAAATTCATCGGAGAAATAACGAAAACTGACAACAAAATACATTTCGGAAAGGTACAATATATAGAGCTTTTAGACATTAATTCTGACTATCATCTGATTTTTGAAAAAGGTTTATTATATCCTGATATTTTAAGTGCAATTAGCTTACGAATTGGAAATGTAGAGGAACTTGAATTTTTATCTGGCAATCCAAAAGTTAAAAGATTTAGGTTTTGGCTATATCGGTCAAATGTGGCTAATCCTCAAGTTTACATATTTGAACTAACTAATGAAAAAGCGAATGAAAAAACTGATTGGAAATCCTTTATTAAAAACGCTGAACTGACTTTTGTAAAAGATGGATGGATAATAATTTAAAAAATAAAAACGCCACACAACGCCGGTAACCGTTGCACAAGTCCATAAATTCATAAAAAACGAATTCATTTAAGCCCTTTTCAAGGGCTTTTTGATTTTTCAGCAAAGCAGTTTAGTTAAATTCTGGCAGGCTTAAATTGAAGCCTGTTACGTTTTGAAGCCCATTTATTTTCTTAAATAAAAAGCAAGTGCCCTAGCGTTTTGTTCGGGTTTTGTTCAGCTACGATTCGGGGATCTATTTTTTGGATGGGGATTTGTCCGAACAAAGGGCGAACGAAACTGAACCAAGACTGCTGTCATACCTACTTTACATTTTTAAAATGTTTTTTGTAGGTGGTTTTTTATTATATTCGTAAACATATTAACGATATAACTACAATGGTGTTGCTGTTTGTTGTGGTTATATGGCCGTTAGCAGCAATATAGACGAATCGTCAAAAAACAAATTGAATAAACTGAAAATCATATTCGCAATACTTCTAACCAGCTCAATCTACGGCTGTAAAGAAAGCCTATTGTATTCGAATAAAAATGATTCTTGTGAATTATATCTTTATGAAGATAAAACGTATAAATTCAAATACCCAAACTTTTTCGAGAATAAAACGGAAAAAGGAACTTATGAAGTTGACAATAGTAAAATAACTCTCATAAGAAAATCTTCTACAAAAATTGATAGTGTTGACATTGGATATGGTTGTTGGGAAGATAATCCTGACTCTCTATTACTTACCTTTAAAAACTTATATCGGGAACCAATTAATGCCATCGTAAAATTTAATAATTATGACAGAGAATTTAAAACAAATAGTCTCGGAGAAATAAATATCTCATACAGAGATTTAGAAAACCAAAGAATTGTCGGTAAAAACAATGAAATTGACAAATACACGATTGAATTTCAAAACAAAGTGTATATACCTGATATGACTTATTATAAAGACTCTCGAAAACCAAACAAAATCGACTTCAAATTAAATCAGTTTGTCGGAGAAGAATTCGTAATTCTAAAAAGAACTTATAACATAAATAATAATACAATATTTGTGAATGATATTTCGAGGAAAGTGATTGGAAGAGATAATAAACTAATAAAAGTAAAATAATACAGCTGCTACCAATGGTAACCGTTGCACAAACCCGTAATTTTGCAAACCTATGATATAAAAATGCCCTTTTTAAGGGCGTTTATTGTTTTTTATAGGTATTACAATGTAAATTCAAGATGACTATATGGACTTATAATGGCGTCTATAATAGCCTTAAAACAATAAAATAGAGAAGGTAGGCTTGCCACTTCACTTTTACCGTGTTTTTCTATAAATTTCAGGTACTTTTTAACGTTATAGGCAATGTAGCCTTCCCCTACTTTACATTTTAAAATGTTTTTTGTAGGTGGTTTTTATTATATTCGTAACCATATAAACGATATAACTACAATAGTGCTACTATTTGTTGTGGTTATATGGGTGTTAGCACACATATGAAAAAAACATTCTTAATATCATTTATACTTTTTGCTTTAATTGGCTGCGGACCTAAAATTTCAAATTCTCAATTAGAATCTGATTTTTTAGAATATAGTAATCTTATTACAAACGGTAAATATGAAAAAGCGGTAGATTATATACCGACTGATTTTTGGACTGTATATGAGAAAAATGAATTTCTGACTAAAATGGAGAGAGTCGGAAAACAAATTGATTCAATTTCGATTGACAATATAGAGATTGTTAATATCAGCGAATCCATTAAATCAAATAATAAAGACTTCAGAGTTATAACATATTCATCGGATTTGGAACTTAACTCATCAAATATACCAGAAAGAGTAATTGAAAAATATAAATCACAATTCGGGAATGACAAGGTAAAAATTGATACGATAAATAAACTAATTAAAATAAAAAATAACAATCAAATAATTTCAGTCTATGACAATGAATTAGAGAAATGGAAATATCTAGAATATAACGGACAGATTATTTCAAAAATTTACGGAATTGAAACTTGGGCTGAATTAGAAAAATACGTGCGCTAACACCGGTAACCGTAGCACAAGTCCATAAATTCATAAAAAACGAATTCATTTAAGCCCTTTTCAAGGGCTTTTTGATTTTTTAGCAAAGCAGTTTAGTTAAATTCTGGTAGGCTTAAATTGAAGCTTGTTACGTTTTGAAGTCCATTTATTTTCTTAAATAAAAAAGCAAGTGCCCTAGCACTGCTTTTTGGTAGTTTTTTGGTAAACTTCAAATACTTTTTAACGTTATAGGCAACAGCGGACATGTGCATCACCTTGTTTGCCTGCGCTATGCCTATGGTATTTACTTTTCGAAGTCCCAGAAACTGAGTGAGTGTTCCAAATACGGGTTCTACGGTGCTTTGACGCTTGCCTTTCGTAGCGTCCTCTAGCGTTTTGTTCGAGTTTTGTTCGGGTTTTGTTCAGCTACGGTTCGGGGGTCTATTTTTTGGATGGGGGTTTGCCTGAACAAAGGGTGAACGAAACTGAACCAAGGCTGCTGTCATACCTACTTTACATTTTTAAAATGTTTTTTGTAGGTGGTTTTTTATTATATTCGTAAACATATTAATGATATAACTACAATTGTATAGCTGTTTGTTGTGGTTATTCAATTGTTGTACCGCATTTGAGAAATGAGAAAAATATTAATAATTTTCAGTCTATTTTTAACCTATCAGTCTTCTTCTACACAGACTTATTTGACTTCAGAAGTTATTGAGAAAGCTGAATTTTATTTAAAAGAAGCAGTTGGAGACTCTTTGTTTAAACATTTTGAACTCGGACAAAATTCTGACTATAAATACCAAACTAACTCTGGAAAATATAAATGGAAAGATATTAGCAAAGGAAAAAAAACGAAAGGAAAATTTATCGATGGGAAACATATAAATTTTGAGTTAAATCATCCTGATTTTCAATATCCGTACCCAAAAAAAACTGTTTACGTAGAATTGGACTCAAACCTGAATTTAATAAGAGAAGTTTACGTTGACCAGATTCCTAAATTTCTTTTGAGAAATGAACAGTCTGACTGGTTATCCGAAAATAAAATTGACAGCATAGTCAAGAAACAAAACTTAAAAACACCTGTTGAGCCATTTTCAAAACGATTGGAATTTGACACTAAAACAAAAGAGTATTATTGGATTATATTCAACACTCTTTATAAGGAAAAATGCTTCTCTGATGAGGAAATTTTACATATAAATCCAGTAAGCGGAATTATTTTAAAACATTATGAAGAACGACAAAGAATAATGCATTGTTCTGAATAAAAAAAACGTGGTACAACACCGGTAACCATTACACAAGTCCATAAATTCATAAAAAACGAATACATTTAAGCCCTTTTTGGCGCTTGCCTTTCGTAGCGTCCCCTAGCGTTTTGTTCTGGTTTTGTTCAGCTACGGTTCGGGGGTCTATTTTTTGGATGGGGGTTTGCCTGAACAAAGGGCGAACGAAACTGAACCAAGACTGCTGTCATACCTACTTTACATTTTTAAAATGTTTTTTGTAGGTGGTTTTTTATTATATTCGTAAACATATTAACGATATAACTACAATGGGGATGGTGTTTGTTGTGGTTATACGTGAGTTGTAGTGCATTTGAGAAAACTGATGAAAAGAATATTATTTATAATAACATTAGTTCTGATTTCAAGTTGTAAATCAGAAAATAAAAATGATAAAAGTTTGATTATTGAACAACAAGAACCGATTTCGGAAATCCCAAAAGTCAACGACCAATTTCAAGCTTTTATTGACCAATTTCCAACAAAAAATCTTCCGATTAAAATATATGGTTGTAAAGAAGAAATTCTTGATTTACCAAAAATGGATATTAAATTAAGTTCTGAATATTCAAAAGACGCTGAATATGAACATATTTACGGAATAATTCCTTCCAATGGTAACTATATTTCAACAATCACACTTGGCGAAGCCGAATGTTTTGTTCCAATTCTGAACACTTATAAATTAAACGGAGAAAAAATTGACTCTAAACCGATTTCAATTGGATATTGCGGATTTGACGCTTGTTATGAATGTGTCGAATCAATGACTATAAATTCTGAATATAGAATTTACGTTGCAGACACTATAAAAACTTCTGACTGCGATGATAATTTTAATGCAATCGCTGAAACTGAAAAAATTAAAGTAGTTTACAAAGAAGGGAAACTGACTGAAAAAGGAGTTATAGAATTAACAAATGAAATTGAAAAAAAATAAAATAAAAACGCACTAGCTCTGCTTTTTGGTAGTTTCTTGGTAAACTTCAAATACTTTTTAACGTTATAGGCAATGTAGCCTTCCCCTACTTTATATTTTTAAAATGTTTTTGTAGGTGGTTTTTTATTATATTCGTAAACATATTAATGATATAACTACAATGGTGTAGCTGTTTGTTGTGGTTATATGGGTGTTAGCAATAATTATGAAAAAAATTCGTGACTAAAGAAAAACACTTATTTCGAATTTTATTTCTTGCTTCAATTTTTCTATTGTTGCTTAACGATTTGTTCTTGAAATTTGAGTATCATAATTATCTAACTGGAAAACTATCTGATTTTGTTGGATTATTTGCTTTTCCTTATTTTTTCAGCACATTCTATCCAAAGAAAATAAAACCGATTTACATTTTGAGCGGAATTTTATTCGTGTTTTGGAAATCGGAATTATCACAACCAATTTTTGATTTTGCTCACTCATACGGAATTGGAATGAACCGAACGGTAGATTATTCGGACTTATTTGCATTAACAATACTGCCAATTTCATATAAATATTGGAATTCTTATTCTCGACAAATTTTAGAACCAAAAAGAGCATTAAAACCCATAATCATAACGATATGTAGTATTTCATTTATTGCAACTACATTACCAAAGCATTATGAGAAAATCTCACTGAAATCGGAATTCTCAACTGACATAAAATCCGAATATCAAAACGTGAGAAATCAACTAAATCTTTACAAAGAAGGTCTATTTGAAAAAGATAATTATAGAATTGAACTTCCAGAAAAAAGAGCACATATTTTGACTTCAATAAAAGTCGATTCAATAAATGAAAATACAACAAAAATAGTGTTAGATAGTATTTTGAGTTTTACGGTTGAAGGTAATGGGTTTATTTTCAGTAGCGGAATTAAGGAAAAGGATGTTGACTATATTAGAAATTTAAAACAAAGCGAAATTGAGAAGTTATTCTCGGAACAGATAAAAAACGAATTTGAATAAAATAACTATTGCCAACACCGGTAGTCCTTGCACAAGTCCATAAATTCATAAAAAAAGAATTCATTTAAGCCCTTTTCAAGGGCTTTTTGATTTTTCAGCAAAGCAGTTTAGTTAAATTCTGGCAGGCTTAAATTGAAGCCTGTTACGTTTTGAAGTCCTTTTATTTTCTTAAATAAAAAAGCAAGTGCTCTAGCGTTTTATTCGGGTTTTGTTAAGCTACGGTTCGGGGGTCTGTTTTTTGGATGGGGGTTTGCCCGAACAAAGGGCGAACGAAACTAAACCAAGATTGCTGTCATACCTACTTTACATTTTTAAAATGTTTTTTGTAGGTGGTTTTTTATTATATTCGTAAACATATTGACGATATAACAACAATGGGGATGCTGTTTGTTGTGGTTATACGAGTGTTGTACAACATTTAGACTATCATGACTCTTTATTTTAAGTGTTCAAGCTGTAAAACAGAAAATTCCTTTAAATCTGATACAACAAACAGAATAGAGCTGGCTATGGAAAAAGGAAATACTTATACTGCTAAATGTCTGACTTGTAATAGTACAAATACTTACCAAATCAATGACATTTACGCCAAGGCTTCTAGACCACTTTCAATTATAGCGGGGTTGATTTTTATAATAGGCACTTTATTCGGACTTTTTGCTATCGCTATAATGTTTGTTGAACAAAAAACCGTTATTGGAATCTTTGTAGTTGGTTGTGGTTTACTGATCCCTGTTTGGATTTTCAGCACAATAAAAAAAGAAGACCGATTAAGAGTAAAAACTTTTAATCATTCTTATGTTAAAGAAAAAAAAAGGCGGAATGGGTAAAAAATCTGACTGGCCTGCTCTGAAAGCAAGTAAAGAGAAGAGTGGTCGTGGTTTTGAGGAAAAATATCGTAGAATTTCAATTCGTGGAATAACGGACAGAAATAGTTCATTGAGAATTGAAACTGTCATGAATTTACCAATCGGAATTGAACTGACAAGTACAATTTCTACTCACTGTGAGCCATCTGAATTAGGAAATAGAATTTTAAAAATGTTTCGTTCGGAAATAACAGAAAGAAAAATATGATTAAACCAATTAGAATAATTGATTCAGGTGTTGAAATTGAACTTTATACTGGTATTTTTGGAGTTTATGTTCTTGGTGGTTGGGATGTTGTAGTAGAAGATTTTACTTTTTCTCTTACGAACACTAAAACTGGTAGAGTAATTAATCCAAAAGTTACGCAATGGCGAGTACAATCATATGAATATGGGGAAAGAGCAAAAAAAATTATGACCCTTGACATTCCAGAAAGAGGCAAATATACAATTGATTTTAAAAATCACGACAGCTTAAAAGTATGGAAAGCAGGTCTGCCTTTGATAAATAGGTTACTTACACAACCAATTGAAAAACAATGGATTCAAATTTGTATAGTTTAAAGAATGTAAAGATAAACGTTGTCTGTAATTTAAGAAATGAGACAAACAATAACCAAAAGTGATAAAAATTTAAAGATTCTGAACAAACTAATTGTGAACGGATTTTATAATGGTTATGTCGGAACCGAAAAGTTCGTATTAATGCGAAATCGTTTCCCAAACAATCACAGACTAATCGGAATTTTGAATGACACAGGAAATTACGATTTGAAATTTGACTTTAAATCACCGATGAATATTTTAGCGAAAATTTTACTCGGACTCGGAATTCTGATTTCAATAATATCGTTGATTAAAGGAAGTTGGGTTTTTGCGATTGTGTTTGTTGTTTTCGGACTGATATTGTTTGCGGATTTTAAACTAAAAGAGAAAAAAGAAATAAAACTCTTTACAAATAAACTATTGGAATTCCACAAAACGGAATATGACTAAATTAAAAAAACTACACACAACCGTAGCTTTCCCTAAAGAACGTAGACTTGCCACGCCATTCTTACTATGTTTTTCTATGAATTTCAGGTACTTTTTAAGATTATAAGCAATAGCCAATAACTGCATACACTTATTAGCTTGCCCAATACCTATGGTATTTACTTTTCGAAGTCCCAGAAACTGAGTGACTGTCCCAAATACGGGTTCTACGGTGCTTTGGCGCTTGCCTTTCGTAACGTCCTCTAGCGTTTTGTTCGGGTTTTGTTCAGCTACGGTTCGGGGGTCTATTTTTTGGATGGGGGTTTGTCAGAACAAAGGGCGAACGAAACTAAACTAAGATTGCTGTCATACCTACTTTACATTTTAAAATGTTTTTTGTAGGTGGTTTTTATTATATTCGTAAACATATTAACGATATAACTACAATGGTGTAGCTGTTTGTTGTGGTTATACGAGTGTTGTAAAACATTAGAACAAAAATAGTGCTACCATATTATTTTTGATACATTCAATACAGCTTAAAAATTACTTCAATATGGCCTTATCACTAAAAAAGAACCGACGTTGATTGAGTATATAAAAACCAACCAACATAAAAGCACCTACTTCTGCAAAAGTACGCGATAACCATATCCATTTCTCTCCATTAGCTAAATATTCAGGTAGTAAAAACAGAGGTATCGCTACCAAGACACTCCCTTTAAGTAGGTTTAAGATAATTGATGGAATCAATTTTCCAATGCTTTGAAGATAAGACCCCAGAATATAATTAGGACCAGCTACTATGAAGAAGATAAAAAACAGTCCTAATGCATCTGAGGCTATTTTTTTAAACTCTTCTGTTTCAGAACCTGAAAATATTGTCACAAGAAACTCAGGAAATAAAAGGCCTAAAGTCACAACTACAATTCCCAGAACGAAAGTAAACTTAAGTGAAAATTTAAAAATACCAAGTACCCTATTTGGCAATTTTGCACCTATGTTAAAAGACATAATAGGCAAGGCAGAAACCATAGCAGCAGTAAATAGTCTCAGGAAAATGAAACTTAAGTAATTAATTATACCAAAAACAGAAACAAAAACAGCTCCAAGTTGAGCCAACCTTATATTTATCAATAGCAATCCAATGGAAAAAGAAATCTCAGACACAAACGATGGAATCCCATAATTAAATAACGCTTTCCATTCCTTTAGTTTAATAGTGAATTTATAATGTCTAAT
>NZ_JBIQVZ010000012.1:0-70237 GCF_044335535.1 Mariniflexile sp. HMF6888
ATTTTGAAAGATAAATTAAGTGGATTTATTGACTCCCAGAATTATGTATCTGCTTATAATTTTAATGCTACTAATTTCTGCAATTTTGCATCAAGGAAGCGAATCAAAAACAAGTCGCCATTTTGTTTTTTTTCAGTGCTATTTTTTTTATACCTTTCGGATAGTTTACTGGCTCTAAATAAGTTTTATGCGTCTTTTCTCCTTGCCTGGATTTTTAGTATGCCGACCTACTAAATTACATCGATTTTAATCATTCAAGGGGTCAAAAATCGGCAATAGACAAAATCTATAACTTAAATTCAAAAAATTAATAATCAATAGATTAAAATGCTAATAATAAACTTTTACTTTAATCTATTAAACGGACGTATAATAAGTCGTGCCGCCTTATCAAAATTGATATAATTATAAGTCCAATTGAAGAAAACCACCACTCTATTTCGAAAACCAACCAATGCCATAAGATGTACAAACATCCAAACAAACCATGCAAAAAAGCCTCCAAATTTATAATGTTTTAAATCTACAACCGCCTTATTTCTACCCACGGTTGCCATCGATCCTTTGTCTATATATTTGAATTTTTTTAGTGGTTTTCCTTGTATTAATTTAATGATATTTTTACCCAAAAGTTGCCCTTGTTGAATGGCTGGTTGTGCCACTTGTGGATGTCCATTTGGATACGCTTCCGAAGCCATTAAAGCGATGTCTCCAAGGGCAAAAATATTGGTATAACCTTCTACCTGATTATAGTCATTTACTTTGTATCGATTTGCACGTTCCATTAAGGCTTCAGCTTTCAATCCTTTAACCAAATCCCCTGTTACGCCAGCTGCCCAAATTAAGGTATCAGACTCTAATTGTAAACTTAAATTTGTAGTTACTTTTTTGCCATCGTAATCTTTTACAAAAGTGTTGCAATGCACAAGAACCCCTAATTTAGTTAAAAATCTTGCTGCTTTTTTTGAAGCTTCTTCACTCATTGTTGGCAACACTCTAGAACTACCTTCTAACAAATAAATCTGCATATCGCCCGCAATCAAATCTCTATAATCTCGGGGTAAAACATGGTTTTTAAGTTCTGCTATAGCTCCTGCAAGTTCCACCCCTGTTGGTCCTCCACCTACTATAACAAAATTCAACAAGGCCTTCCGGGTCGCTTTATCATTGGTTATGGCTGCCTCTTCAAAATTCTGCAAAATCAAGCTTCGAATATTTAATGCTTGAGGCACTTTTTTCATAGGCATACTATAGGTTTCAATAGCCTTATTTCCAAAGTAATTTGTTTTAGTTCCTGTAGCAATTACTAAATAATCGTAACCAATCACCCCAATATCGGTATGTATCTCATTAGTATCAGCATTAATTTCACGCACCTTTGTCATTCGAAAATACATGTTTTCATATCTCTTTATTATTTTTCGAAGTGGATACGCAATAGAATCCGGCTCTAAACCTGCCGACGATACTTGATACAATAAAGGCTGAAATGTGTGATAGTTCCGTTTATCAATCAACACCACTTGTACAGGTTTATTACCTAATGCTTTTGCTAAATTAATACCAGCAAAACCACCGCCTATTATTACAACTCTGGGAATAGTTACTTGGGGAATATTCATAAAAAAAGAAATAAAATATTTTTTCGCAAAGATACTATGCATCAAGTTTAAAAACTATTTTTAAATTTAATTTAATATGGATGTAACATTCCAAAATATTAAGCTACTTATATAATGAACTCATCTTGATTTTTTTGATTGAAGCGAAAAATAGAGATTTTAGTTCCAGATTTTAGCTTTTTAGCACTCCATAGCAGCGCTACGAAGTAAAAAAACAGGTAAGATTTGGGGCAAAAAGATTATTTTGCAGCCAATTGAAAAAAGTCAAGATGAGTTCAATAACTATATAACCGATTTGAATAAAGAACTAGAACATAGTTTTGTTGAATTGCTAGAAACGCATCAAAACATCATACATAAGGTATGCCGTTTGTATACCAATAATTATGATGCGCATAACGATTTATTCCAGGAAATCACCATCCAACTTTGGAAAGCGTATCCAAAGTTTCGTGGCGATGCCAAGTTTAGCACCTGGATGTATCGTGTGGGATTAAACACTGCTATTACACTTTACAGAAAATCGAAACGCCGTATAAACACACAAGACTTTGAAGGTGTAGCATTTAAAATAACAGCAGAAGCTTATGATGACACCGAAGAAGAACAACTTAAAATATTATACAAAGCCGTACACCAACTGAACGATATCGAAAAAGCCCTTGTATTTTTATATTTAGAAGACAAAGATTATAGAGAAATTAGTGAGACCATGGGTATTAGTGAAGTGAATGCCAGAGTGAAAATGAACCGAATTAAAACAAAACTTAGAACCATTTTAAATCCGTAAGCATATGGATGAATTAGAACTATTAAAGAAAGACTGGAATAAAGAAAAACCAGAACATAAAAAATTATCTTCCCAAGATATATACCCGATGCTGCACAAAAAATCGTCATCCATCGTGAAGACGCTTTTTTACATAAGCATTGCCGAACTTGTTTTTTGGATTTTGATAAACAGCATCCCCTATTTCACATCAAGCACCTTCAAGGAACGTTTAGATACCATCTACACAAACGACTATGTATTTACAGCACTAACCATATTTAGCTATGGCATTATATTACTATTTATCTACCTACTGTTTAAAGCTCATAAAGCCATTTCGGTAACTGATAATGCTAAAAAATTAATGGAGAGCATTTTAAAGACCCGAAAAGTCATAAAATATTACGTTATATATAATTTGGTCATGGCATGTATCTCTATGGCAGTAGGGATGTATTTTGCCATTATACATAACCCCGAATTGTCCGACACCATTACTCATTTCAGCGACAAACAAAAACTAATCGCCTTTGCCATTTTAACAGGCTTTACAGCAGTATTTGTATTTATTATTTGGCTATTTTACAAACTGCTTTATGGTCTATTGCTAAAACGCCTTAACCGAAATTACAAAGAATTAAAAAAACTAGAAGTTTAGACTGTAAGAGACTATCTAAATAATATTGGGGCGTTTACCTATCGGGTCGGGCTAGTAATTTATCTTGAGCACAGTCGAAAATGAAAATATATTTTTATTTGAAGATAAAAGCGCAGCTTACGAAAGGCTACAAGTCCTCGCTCCTACCTCGCTGTGGGCTTTCCGCTATAAATGCAAAGCATTCACGATTTCAATAATTTAAAATATCAACTTAGAGTAATCCCTAACGCACTTACCAATTAGTCAGTTTTCAGTCACAGTTTTCAGTCACAGTTTTCAGTCGCAGTTTTCAGTAAATCCTTCAACTTTAAAACTTTGAATCATAGAAACGCTTCAACTTTGTAATCTTGATACTCTGCAACTTTGAAACTCTGCTACTTTGTGACTTTGCAACTCAATCAAACCCAAGAACCTCAACCACATCGCCAACCTGCATATTACTTAAGTGAATATTACCTACCCGAACCCGCACTAACCGTAAGGTTGGAAATCCTACTGCCGAGGTCATTTTTCGCACTTGTCTAAACTTACCTTCGTTTAATATTATTGAAACCCACGACGTTGGTCCATGTCTGTCATCCCTAATTTTTTGAGAGCGTACCGGTAATTCAGGAATAGCATCTAACTTAAACACTTTACAAGGTTTCGTTTGGTATTTCTTGCCATTAAAACCAATCTCCACTCCATTCGATAGTTTTTCAATCGCCTCAAGTGTGATATCACCATTTACTTGGGCGTAATATTCTTTATCTACTTTTTGGCTGTTCACAAAATCGCTCATTTTCCCATCGGTTGTAAGTAATAACAAACCTTCCGATTTTTCATCCAACCTACCAATAGGCATGATGCCCACTGGAAAATCATGTAACAAACCCAAAAACTTTTTAGATTGCTGTTTGCTATCGTTACTCGCAAACTGACTTAAAAAACCATAAGGTTTATAAATTATAAAATGGCGATGTTCGCTTTTAGACAGTTCCATTCAAAATACTATAAACCAGTTCTTTGGTTGGTTTTTTTCCGTTTATTTTTTCCCTAACTGTATCAAAAGTCACCTTAAAATCGCAACCCGATTTATAAGCACTACAACCATAAGCGGCATTTCCTTTAATAACCGTACCTTTTTTACATTTCGGACAGGCTAACTCATCTGGTGTCGCTTCCGCTTTCTTTAGTCCTTTTTTAGTCTCAAATTTAAGCTTGAAATTTTCATCAAAACGCAACAAACCCTCTACGGTACCCGTATTTATCTTAAAGTCTTTTAAATTGACCGTAGAACCCTTTTGGAGCAACCTTAGATATTGCTTCTCCGATATTTTCTTCTCGGCAAACGTAAATGGCAATACAAAATCGCAACCTGCTTTATAATTACCACAACCATAAGCCGATTTTCCTTTTATAATGGTTGCTTTTTTACATTTCGGACAAACCTCAGCCAAAATACCCGCCGCCTTCTTATTTTCTGATTTTGCTTTGTGTTTTTTCATGGTTGCCGCATGCGATATATTAGCTCGAGTCGTTTCGCTACGTACCTCATACACCAAGGCGTCAACCATACGTTTCATGTTGTTTATAAATGCTCCTGCAGTAAATTCGCCTTTTTCAATATCTTTTAATTGCTTTTCCCAAGTACCTGTTAGTTCTGCCGATTTTAATAAATCATTTTGAATCGTATCAATTAACTGAATACCCGTTTGGGTTGGCAATACCTGTTTTTTGTTTCTAACGATGTATTTGCGCTTAAAAAGTGTTTCAATAATATTGGCACGTGTTGATGGACGCCCAATACCATTTTCTTTCATTAAATCGCGTAACTCGTCATCGTCTACCTCTTTTCCTGCGGTTTCCATAGCACGTAGTAACGAGGCTTCAGTAAACTGATTGGGTGGTTTGGTTTCCTTTTCTAAAAACGAAGGTTCGTGTGGCCCTTTTTCACCTTTTACAAATGTTGGTAATATATCCGGTTCTTTTTCTTTAGCGTTTGGATCTTCAAAGACCACACGCCAACCCTTTTCCAAAATTTCCTTTCCTGTGGTTTTAAACGAGACCTCAGCAGCTTTCCCTATCACAGTGGTATTCGATACCGAACAATCATCATAAAACACCGCAATAAAACGCCTTACAATAATATCATATACCTGCTGCTGGTTGTACTGCAAGTTGCTTTGCATGCCTGTGGGGATGATAGCGTGGTGATCGGTGACTTTCTTATCGTTAAAAACCTTGGGAGACTTTTTAATCTTTTTTCCTAAAAGCGGCTGTGTTAAAGAGGCGTAATTAGTTAACTTTTGCAGAATGCCTGTTACTTTTGGGTAAACATCATTGGGTAAAAAGGTGGTATCTACTCTGGGATAGGTTACTACTTTTTGTTCGTATAAGGTTTGTGCTATTTTAAGCGTTTCGTCTGCCGAAAAACCAAACTTAGTATTACAATACACCTGCAAACCTGTTAAATCGAATAGTTTGGGTGCGTACTCGTTACCTTTCTTTTTTTCGATAGATACAATTTCAAAATCGCTTTCCTTTACTTTATTGGCCAATAATTCACCATCTTCCTTTTTTAAAAAACGCCCTTCTTCATAGCTAAAAAGCGTTTCGCGGTACATGGTTTGTAATTCCCAATACGGTTGTGGTTTAAAGTTTTCTATTTCTTTAAAACGGTTCACGACCATGGCCAACGTTGGTGTCTGCACGCGCCCAACAGACAATACTTGCTTGTACCCCCCATGTTTTACGGTGTATAAGCGTGTAGCATTCATACCCAACAACCAGTCGCCAATAGCTCTGGAAAAACCTGCATAGTATAAATTATCGTAGTTTGCCGATGGCTTTAAGTTTTCAAAACCTTCTTTTATGGCTTCAGTAGTTAATGATGAAATCCATAAGCGTTTTACTTCACCTTTGTAATTGGCCTCATTCATGACCCAACGTTGGATGAGTTCGCCCTCTTGCCCCGCATCCCCACAGTTGATAACCACTTCGGCTTTATCAAATAAACTTTTAACTATTTTAAATTGCTTTTGAATACCCGAATTCGACACCACTTTGGTTTCAAATTTTTCGGGAAGCATGGGCAGGTTGTTTAAATCCCAACTTTTCCAATAGGGTTTATAATCGTTGGGTTCTTTTAAGGTGCATAAATGCCCAAAGGTATACGTTACTGCATAACCATTGCCCTCGTAATACCCATCGCGTTTGGTATTGGCACCCAAAACGGAGGCAATTTCGCGGGCGACACTTGGTTTTTCGGCAATACAGACTTTCACTTTTATCAAAATTTACAATGAGATTCCCGTTTGCACGGGAATGAAATTTGAAGTCGCAAAATAGGAATTTAGAAGGTGGTTTTAAAAAGGAATTGTTATGAGTTATTAACGAATTAACTATTTGTTTTCTGAAATTAGTTTGCTTACTTCTTTTTTAAGTTTTGGAAGGTGGTTTATAAGTATCGACCAAATATTTTCATCGGACACATTATCATAAGCGTGAATTACTTGGTTTCTTAAACCAATAATTGATTTAGCATCTGAAATTTCATGCCCAAATGAAGCATCACGATTTAAAATTCGATTAACAGCTTCACCAATTATTTCCAAATCTCTTTCAATGGCCCTTTTAAGCATCGTGTTTTTCTTGTAATTAGAAAAATCTTTTTCTTCACCTTCAAAATAAGAGTCTATTTCATTAATGGCAAAATCAATATCGTATAACCATTTCAAAATTCGCTCATCCATAAATCAATGCTTTACTTTTATTTATGGAATTAATCAGGACTGGGTTTTTTAATGTTTGCTCTTCTACTAAATCAATATCCCTTTTAAATAATTTTCTTAATTTTTCTTTGAAGGCCATATAGTTTTCAAAGTATAAATTCAAATCAGATTTTTTAAAACGAACCAAAAAATCAATATCGCTAGCATCATTAAACGTATCGTTTGTAGCTGACCCGAATAGATACAGTTTCTCAACCTTATGCTTTTCACATAGGGTTTTTACTTTTTTTATATTTTTTTCAAGTAGTAGCATCATGTCAAAGATAATAAAAAAACAAATGCTGTTTTTTATCATAGAAGTTCATTATTTGGATTAAAAGCACACAAGGTTTTTTTACATGTAATTGTGAGAAACATGTAACTATTTAAAAATATCATGTAACACCTCCGCAAATTAAGAGCCTACCTTTGACACGTGATATATTTCACACGCAAACAATACAAAAAAATATGAAAATCAGAAACATTTTATCATTCTTAGTAATGGCCTCAGTTATCTTATTCACTAGTTGTGACAATAAAGATGATAATGATACACCGCTCGCCACTATTAATGAAACTTCCCCTACCAATAATACAGCGGGTGTTTCACGTAATGCAGTCATTTCAGCAACATTTAGCGAGCCAATGGATGCGTCAACAATAACGACTTCCAGTTTTATCGTAAAACAGGGAACAACGGATGTCTCTGGATCGGTTGACTATTCTGGAAATACGGCAACCTTTACACCATCAAATAATTTAACTGCTGGTGAAATTTATACAGCCACTATAACTAGAGACGTAAAAAACCTTGCGGGTAAAGCAATTGCTGCCGATATGGTTTGGAATTTCACAACTGGAGGTACTTTAACCACTCTTGACGCAGTAAATCTTGGTGCATCGGCAAATTATGTTGTTTTAGCTAAAACAGCCATTAATAATTCTTCAACTTCAACCATTGTTGGTGATTTAGGATTAAGCCCTGCCGCAACGTCTTATGTTACTGGATTGGCATTAACCAATGCCACCGGATATGCAACATCGGCACAAATTACAGGTAAAGTATATGCGGCTGACATGGCTGATCCCACTCCTATTAATTTGACTACAGCAGTTGAAAATATGATTACTGCCTACAACGATGCAGCGGACAGACCCTCACCTGATTTTGTTGAATTTGCAACAGGAAACATTGGTGGAAAAACACTTTCGCCAGGGCTTTACAAATGGACAAGTTCGGTGACCATACCTTCATCAATCACCGTTTCCGGTACAGCAAGTGATGTTTGGATCTTTCAGATTGCAGGTAACCTTAATATGAGTGCTGGTATTAATATAATTTTAGAAGGAGGTGCACAAACTAAAAACATTTTCTGGCAAGTGGCTGGAGAAGCAACTTTTGGAACTACATCACATTTTGAAGGCAATCTACTTTCAATGACAGGAATTACATTACAAACAGGAGCAACCATGAATGGAAGAGCCCTTGCACAAACGGCAGTTATCCTTGACGGAAGTTCAGTTACGAAACCGCAATAGTATATTAAAATAAAAATTTAATAACGAAAGAGGCGAGCCGAAAGGTTCGCCTCTTTTATGTTGCTTGATAGCCCACAGCAGCAAATACTTAATACCGTTCTGTCCTGCAATCCGCAAACTTTGAATTGCTACTTACTATTTCGAAAGATCACCTTCTACTTTTATAGACCATTGCTATTTATAATTCGTTTTGCTTACAATGGTATGTTATAACTTCTAAAGTTGGAATTTATTACAAAATTCTTCTTTCAATTGCTTCTTTTTAACACTAAGTATGAAATCCCACTAGCAGAAAACTGGTCATTTATTTCTGAACTTAACTTTATACCTAAAGTGATTTCTCTTTGTGGAAATTCATTAATTATATCATTAGTTTGCAAAATCTGTTTGGTTGCGAATAAATTATTTGTTCTAATTAGGGTATTTGCAATTACCGCATTGTCAGTAATATTATAAAGTTCAAGTAATACATAGTTAATAGAACTTGCCACATATGGTTTTAAATATCTTGTATTACGGTTACCAAATTTGTTGGCAAATCGTTTTATTTTATTTATTTGATCCAAAACCAACCATGGCTTCCTGCTACAGCTCCTGCGGTTGCAATAAGACTAAGAATTAATAGTACCCAATGTGCCCTATGCATAATACTGAAAGCTCCTTCTGGGTTTTTAACTGCGTATTTTTTAAAAACCCTATGAAGTATAAATGGCTCAAGGACATAAAGTATCAATGAAAAAACTATCCAAACCAATGTCATGGCATGTATCCACCAAAACCTGTAGTCGAAGTATCTGTTCCATGCATTCAGTTCATAGAGCATATAAAAACCTGTTATTCCCGTCAGTAAAGTTGTTATTTTCGCTTGAACTGCAAATCGCCCTTCAATCTGCTCAAATGTTTGTATTTGTTCTTCTTTCGATTTCATCTTCCTGACTGCAGGAATTAGTACGGTAGTAACCATAGCGACACCACCAATCCATAGAATTACTGCAATAACATGTATGACTCGAGCGAGTGTAAAATATTCCATTTTCCTTTAAATGTTTGCCAATGGTTTTGTATCTCTTGAAAAGTTGCGTGTTTATTGTTTAATTTATTCAGATGCCACTTTAAAAGACTGTTTAAGTTTTTTGAAAGGTAAAACCATTTTTTAAAACTTTCAGCAGCAATAAAACTTAATCTTTGTTTAGCAATAGGTGCTTTTAGTTATTAATCATTGGGGAAAACTTCTCATTCTTATTTCTTAAATCTATTCCACCTTCATATATGGATTTTAAGTTTGCTAGATAAAAAGTCCAACCGTTTGAGCAACCAAGCCGCACATATTGTTTGGAATTATCATCTAATAGAATGTTATGATGCTTTAGCGTGACAATAACATATCCATCAACTTCTTCAAGATTTACATCCACTAAACAATCACCTTCAAAAGTAAATTGAATATAATTCTTGTCGTTGGCATTTGTGATCTTCCCTTTCATGGGTTCATTATACAAATACCAATACCATGTATATTGAATATTTTCAACAACATTCTTGTCTGGCTCATATAAAGAATTGTCTGGTTTGTAAAAATCAACTTTCTTCAAGAACCATCGTTCTAGTTCAGACCCTTTTGTCCAAGCATCATAAATGTTGGACAAAGCAGACTTAATGGCTATTCGCATCGTATATGAAGTCCAATCAAAATTTTCCATATTATCTTTTTATAAACCAACCCATCAATTAAATAATCATTATGCTAATTGGCAACTGTATTCTTATTTTTTATCAGGACCGCGTTATAAACCTTGAATCATTTCAACAAGCTTGGCTTCCAATACCGTCTGATTACTTTGTCATTTCTCTACATAATGTTTAAAATTATGTAGCCTTTATTCAGGACGGGGCAAGCTTGTAGGTAACGTGATTGTATAACTTAAGTTTGATTTTGAATAAAGATATTAAATTTAAGTTATAAACCAGAAAAAACAAAAAGAGAGAATTAAGGTTAGTATATACGGCTTACTTTTTTTTATATTGCTGCTAAGTCATAGTCTTCTTAAAGCTGATAGTTAAAAAATAAATATTAACTTTAGGGAACTAGGCTAGTGCTTTTCATAGGATACATTGTTAGCAGCATACCCTTTTGTCGCCAGTTAAAAACGCTTTTTATTTTCATGCAAATACTTCATCGCTTCTTTTACGGCTTGTGCTGAACTCTTTGGTTTGAAACCTAATTCTGTCCGTGCTTTTGAAATGTCAAAGTCTTGTTGAAGTCCCGAAAACATTGCAATGTCTTTGGTTGTCAGCAAAGGTGCTTTTCCGCTTATCATACTTCCGATTTCCATAAACCACGCAACTGTAAACAGAATTGGTCTTGGAACTGCCATAGGCAGTTTAATTTTCAGTTCGGGAAATAATTCTTGTGCATTTTTTGTTGTGTCTTTAATTGATGTGCATTTTTCGTTTGCCAAAATGTAGCGTTCGCCATTTTTGCCTTTTGTAGCCGCTAAATAACAACCTTCAGCAACGTCTTTAACGTCAATCCAATTTAGTGTGATATTGGTTTCAACAGGAATTTGCTTTTTTAAAATCAAGTTGATGATGTTGTAAGAAACGTTTAATGGTGCAAATGCTTCGCTTCCAATCATAGCAGATGGCAACACGGCAACCAATTCAATGTTATGCTTCTTTGCCAATTCAAACGCCAGTTTTTCCCCGTCATTTTTTGAGTTATAATACATATCTCTGCGGTCGGTGTTGTAGCCGTAACTTTCTTTTGTTGGAAGTTTGGAATATTCTAACGCTGCAATGGAACTCACATACACAATTCTTTTTACGCCTGCTTCGGCTGCTGCCTCAATCATATTTTTTGTTCCAGAAAGATTTATGTCATAAATTTCTTTTTTCGGATCTTTTGCCCAAAGTTTGAACGCTGCACCAACGGCATAAAAAACCTCAATGTCTTGTAATGCGTTTATCAATGATTGTTTGTCTGTGATATCCGCTTGCACTACTTCGCAATCTAAACCAACGAATGGTTTTTTATTTTTGATATTGCGGACCGAAGCCCGAACAGGAATGCCTTTTTCAATGAGTAATCTCACTAAGTTGTTACCAAGATGTCCATTTGCTCCCGTAACCAATGCTAAATTTTTCTGTACCATATTTTTTGATGTTTAATTACGGTACAAAATTCAACATTGATTGTTCAAATACACTTCGCAAATGTTACTTAATGATTTCTCTTCGTATTCGGCTCAAACTTTTTGGGTTCATTCCCAAAAACGAAGCGATATATTGCAACGGAACGTTGTGCAAAATGTGTGGATAATTGTCAATGAGTTTATGATAACGCTGTTCTGCCGTGAGTGTCGCCAATTCTTTTGAGCGGTTGTCGTTGTAGGCAAGCGATTGTTGAAAAACCAAAATGCTGAAATCCTTAAATGTTATGCTTTGCTGTGTCAATAAATCCAAATTATCTTTGGAAATTCTAAGCAACTCACATTCCGTAACGCACTCCAAATTTTCGTTAGCTTTTGTCTGATTGATGAAGTTGAAATACGAAGTGATAAATCCGGGCGGACAATTTATGTGTGTTGTTACTTCATCACCTTTTTCGTTGTAGTGAAACAATCGCACAAAACCCGAAACTACAAAGTAGAGATATTTCGGGATTTTGTTTTCTTCTTCAATAATTCGGTTTTTCGGGAATAGCACGGGTTCAAAATGTTTTTTACACAAATCTTTATCACTATCGGTAAGTGTTACATTCTGAGCTATTATCTTTAGCAGTTCTTTGTTCATTCTGTCAGTCTATTCTAATTTAACGGTTGTATTTGGTTGGTTGCTGCTAATGGTGTGTATATGGTTTGTTGTGTGGGTTTGGTACTAAGTTAATAAATAAAACTTGGCAATAGTTCAACGAAAGGACTCTCCGCAAGGAAAGTCTAAAGGAACTATAGCTGTTGTGCCTGTTGCACAACTATGAAATTCTCTAATTTATCTCTAATTATCGTTGTTTGACAAACAGTAAATTGATTGTTTTTAATGATTTTTATTATTGTCAAAATTTATTGAATTTATTTGAAATTATGAGTTGTGCAACAGTTACCCATGTTGTGTACTGCTAATTCTCATATTTGCCTACTTAATTTTTAATGGTGGTCCGACAACTTTCATGTCATGATCGGCAAATACTTTAGCTATTTCTTTTTTAGTTGGAGGTGATGTCCATTTGTCTGTTGTCTCAAAAAAAGCTTCCATTTTGCCTGCTGGCAAGTAAGAAACAATCATTTTGCCTTTCTCAGTAAGTTGAACAAAAGCATGCTGAACATTTCGAGGAAGAAAAATGGTGTCTCCAGGTTTTAGCTTGAATTTTTCATCACCACATTGAAAAATATAATCGCCTTCAATTACATAAAACCATTCGTCTTGATTTGGGTGAATATGTAAAGGTGGTCCACCATTCGGCGTTAATCCAGTTTGCTCAAAAACCGATAAGTCGTTTTCTGTATCTTTACCTGATATTTTAATGTCAAGTGTATTGAGTGTGACACCTTTCATTTTATAATGCTTGCCAAATCTTGCCTCACCTGAATTGACTTTGAATCCTTTGTCTGTCCTCATTGGTAATATTGATTTAATTTTTGTAAATGCCAACGTAGATAAGGCTGCAAGTGCTGTTAGTATAAAATTTCTTCTTTCCATGTTCAGTTAACATTATATTCTAAATTCTAATTATTAATGTATGTATTTCACTGGTTGCACACAACGGTTGGCGGTATGGTTAGTAAGGGATTGCGGGCTTTTTACCTATCAAGTTACAGCAAAATTTGGAGCGGGTTACTACGCCCCGAAAACCACTGAAACCCTTATTAACTATACCGCGTGTTATAGCTCGTTTATATTAATTTTAAAAGTACTACCTTTTTTCTCTAATAATAATTCAGAATTACTTGAATCATATTGATAATGATCAACCCCATTGATCGATTTAGGTTCTTGAAAACAAATCAGTCTAAATTTAAATTTTCTTTCCTCCTGTGAGGTAATTTTTATAATACCCTTTTTTTCATTTATCTCAACAACTATATCAGTATATTCTATCCCTCGCTCTATAGGTTTATGAAAAACATAACTGGATTCACCTTTGGGAGATATAAGGAATTCTACATTATCCTTTTCACTATTCTCAATAGGAATAATTGCACCCTCTTTAATGAAAATAGGATATTTTTCTACAGGATAATATTTGAAAATTGTATCTGAAGGTGAAAATACCTCTTTTACATCCCAGTAATTAATCCATTTATTTTTATCAGGAAATACAATTTTGACTGTATCATTTTCACTTGTGATGGCTTTTACAAAAATAGCATCACCCAACAAATGACTATTATTTTCAGAGGAGCAGTGCTGTATTATTGAGTGCCCGTTTAAATGTCCTTCAACAGATGAGCTAAACAGATAGGGGGCAAATTTGTGGTGGAGGTTCACAAAGTCTCTGTAAATAGAAATGGTCTGGTTGTCATAATTCCATGGTAAATGATCTCCAAGCGCACCCCTATTACCTCCATTTACCATGGTGGGAACCATACTTGCCAACTGAGTATAACGAATGAAAGATTTTTTGTCGGAAGGTTTACCCCAGTAGCCTCCGATCTCACATGCAGGGGCTCCATATCCTTTGTTTGCCGATAAGTATATAAAATTTAATTGATTGGTTAGCCCTTTAAAATCTCCTTCAAAGTCACCTGTCCACTGGCAATGAGAATAATTTTGAGGAGACATGTCAAGATATTTATTAAATATATTTACATGTCCGTATGTGTAACATAAAAAATCTGGGGTAATTGACCTGGCATATTCAAAGGCATCTTTATAGTGATAATATTTGAATTCCTTATTAGACAAAACTCCTTTTGAAGTTAATACACTATCAGCTAACCATTCTGCACTGATATCAACTTTCCATCCATCAATACCCAGTTTTAAAACCTTATCTATCTGTTTGTGCCACCAATCCGTAGCGCTGGTATTTGTAAAATCAATATGGGCCCCTTTACCTTTGTGCCATTGACACAATTCGCCATTATTCACTGCATAATTGTTTTTAATAGCTGTATTATAAAGTGGTGATTCGTTTATGGGAACCTCCCTTGATTCTTTATTTACAAAACCAGTATACCATAAAATGAGTTTAATATTTTTACTATGTAGTTGTTTTATCAAATCTTCAAAATCAGAATAAAGAGTTGTATCCCATTCAAAATTATTATAGGCAGATGACCATGGACTATCAAATAATACAACATCCACAGGAATGTCGTATTTTGAATAGCCATCAATCATGTATTTTACTGTGTTTGAGGTGTGAATTTGGTCTTCCCAAATCCAATGGCCAAATCCCCAGTATGGGGTAATAGCTGGCTTAGGTCGTTCTTGCGCTTTAACTCCGGTAAAAAGAGTCAGGAAAATTAATACAGTTTTAATTGCTTTCATTCATTTATTCTTTTTTTATTTAGTAGAGTTTTCTCTCTGTCGAAATGAGCTATAACACTCGTATAACCACAACAAACAGCTATACAATTGTAGTTATATCGTTTATGTATACAATATATTACTTTTTAATAAGCTATTTAATAAAAAAAAAACACCTTATTGTAACATGTAGTTTCTTATATATGCTTTCCTTTTATATTGCTGCTAAGTCATAGTCTTCTTTAAGCTGATATTTAAAAAAATATTAACTTTGGGCAACTAGGCTAGTGCTTTTCATAGGATGCGGTGTTGCTAGTAGTGTTTTTTATTCTGTTATCAACTTTTCCACTGAATTGAATCTTAATGTAATTGATTTGGGAATATTTTCCAGTTCATAAAAATTCTTTTGAAGTTTTGTACATTTGTGTGTCATAATTATGAAATTTTTAAAATTTAATGCTTTCATAAGATTACTTAACTTTTTTCTTCAATAAATATATATTATTATTTTTATATGAATTTTCGCGCTATCGTTATCAACTATATAATGAAAATAGGCAATAGCATCATTAGTCAATATGATGGAGGACTTAATCGACCTGTCATTTTAGATGTAAAGAGAACTTTTCCTGAGCTCTCTATAATAGAACAAAGTTTTCATGCTATAAAAGCCGAATATGAAAATGTTAATGAACATTTCGAAATCCCAGCTTACCATGAGGTAGAACAAAGAGCATACGCCATTTCTGGTAGAATTGAACAAAATTTAAAATGGAAGGTGTTCCTATTATATTATTCTGGAGAAACACCAGATCTTGCTAAAGAGCTATGTCCCAAAACTTGTGCTTTGTTAAAGGGAATCCCCAATATCTATAAAGTTTTTTTTTCGGTGTTAGAGCCAGGGAAATCCATACCAGCACATCACGGACCATATAGAGGTTATCTTAGATACCATTTAGGGATTAAAGTGCCAAAAGAATCACCTCCAAGCATTAGATTAAAAGATCAAATTTATTATTGGAAAGAGAAAGAAAGTTTACTGTTTGATGACACATGGGATCATGAAGTTATAAACAAGTCGAATCAAGAAAGGGTGGTGTTAATTATAGATCTTTTACGTCCATTGCCTCTCGTGCCAAATCAGATTAATAAGTTTATTGCTAATTTTCTATTAAAAGAAGTACGTATAAAAAAAGTGCTTAAAGACGTCACAAAGCTAAATCAAAACAGGAAAAAAACTACGTGACTATTATCGATTTTATTGATTTTGCAAATAGGCTAATCAGTATGATTTTAGAGTGAAGTTAAATACCCATCTTTTAAATAAAATTACGCTTAGATATAACTTCTGTGGCTTAACATTTAGCTTCTTTTTATATTTAAACGTAGGCTTATTAAAATACTCACTTATGCTATAGTATTTATCAATACCCTTTGCTTTTAAATGTTCATAGATTTGATATCGTAAATAAGGTGCTAAATTCCTCCCTCTAAAAGCTTCGAATGTATATGTGTTATGTACGTAGCCCTCTGAAGGTTTTATTTCAAATTTTCTGCCTCTAAAAGAAAAAGTTTGATGTTTTATAAAAGAATAAACTGAGATTTTCCCTTCATTTTTAAGACCTAAACAAGTATCTCCATTTTTAAGATCATTCATTAAATCTTTATGGGAAATTCCTATGACATTATTTTTAATAAAAGTTATTTCCTCCTCTCCAAAAATAGATAATTGATATTTGGATTCATCATCTCTAATTCGAGGTGGTTCTATATCAATTGAACCTATTTCCCAAAAGTATGGCATAAAATCAAATCCAATTTTCGCCAAATTGTTACGTACACCGTGCCAAAAAAGCCCATTCTTAATAATATTATAAATCCATAGAATTTTATAGAATCTTTTTTTTCCTACTTCCATTTAAAGTTCATTTATAAGTACTGCCTTAAAGGATATTGAAGATTCCAAGTCATTATATTACAATGTATTGTGGCTAAAATTCCTAATTTTTAAAATTTTATTCTAATTAATTTTATCATTTCTCAAATTACTGGCAACACCCGTATAACCACAACAAACAGCTATACAGTTGTAGTCATATCGTTTATGTATGCAATATATTACTTTTTGATAAGGTATTAAAAACAAAAAAACTACACTTTACAATAAAGTGTAGTTTCTTATATATGCTTTCCTTTTATATTGCTACTAAGTCATAGTCTTCTTAAAGCTGATAGTTAAAAAACAACTATTAACTTTTGGGAACTAGGCCAGTGCTTTTCATAGAATACGGTGTTGAACAGTTATTTATTAATTGGGTTAAGTTTATTTGTTTCTCCTTTTTCTATATAGTTTTTAAGTCCGTTTAGCATTATTTCAACTTCTTTCCTCATTTTTTTTTTGATAATGGGATTCATTATTTTTAAAAGGAAGTTTTTAGGTTTGTAATGTGACAACATAGAAAATTCCGTTTTTTCATCTGATATTTTCCGAAGTTCAGAAGCAAATGACATACATACAAGCATTTTTGTCATTCCAAATGAATCTTTTTCAACAATAAATTCCGCTCGGTCTTTTCCTTTCATATCGACACAGCGAGTTTCAATTGTCCCTTTTTTGCCATTCACGATACATTCATTTCTTCTTAATTGACCAGGCGAAGCCATTCTTTCATCATATTTGGAATTTTGAACATCTTGTGTCCATTTTGTAAGTAATGATTGGTCATTAAAGACTTCCCATACTTTTTCTAAACTTGCATTGATAATGATTTTTTGGTCTAATTGTAATGGTGCTTTTAATTTTGTCATAATATTTGTCTTTGTTTATTAGTTAGACAAATCAGACTTCTGTTTCGGACGGATTTTCTAAAACTTTTTTTTGTATCCCTTCTTTTACCCATTTTTCTGAATTTTCTAAAAAGTATGAAGTAACTAACGTGTTTTTTGATTTTAATGGGTCAATTGAACGAATAACTTCTAAGCGAATATCAAGAAGTCGTTCCTGATTTTCAGTTTTTTGTTTCTTGACCAATTTCAGTTTATTAGCTTCTATTTGCGCATCTTGTTTTGGATTTAGAATACCCGTTAATTCGGTACATTGATTACAAACTCCATTTTTATTTATAAAAGCACATCTCTTGTCAAAAATATTTATTAGGTTTTTGCGAGCGTTAGCAATTGCGTGTTTCACTTTTCCTTCTGATAGTTCTGTGATTTGAATAATTTCACGAACCTTAAAGTCATATACTTCTTTAAGTAAAAGACAAACTTGTTGTTCAATCTCTAAAGTTTTATTTAGGCAATTAAAGCAATATTCTAAATGTTCTTTTACCTCATATTCTTTTTCTGGTGTTGAATTGAATACTTGTTGAAACGCATCCCAGTGCTCTTGGGATTTAATATGCAACATTGCTCCATAATCCTGAGCATTTACAATCCATCTATTCTGTCTAATTAAAATGTTTTTTGAAAGATTGGTCGCTATACTGAAAACCCAAGTTTTAAAAGTTGAATTTCCATGAAAAGTATCTATTTTTTCAACTACTTTAATATAAGTATCGTGTATAATATCCTCCGTTAATTCTCGATTTGTTACAAGTCGAAAAACGTACGAAGCAAGTTCATCTTTTAAATCATTGAACTTTATGTCGATATTGCTTCTGTTCATTTTAATTCTGACTAACGTTTTTATCAATTACTAAAAATCAATATATTACAAATATAATTTTTATTCCTCTTATTTACCTTTTCCTTCTCCTTTGCGTTAGCCCAAGAGGTCAATGCTTCTGAATATGGAGGATTGTTTACAACGGTGCGTATAAGCGGTCGTTTTAATGCCACTTATATAATGTTAGCTTTTGTTTTTTCATTTAATGCTCTGCTAATTATATAAGACACCCAATCTCCAGGTTTTCTCCCTTGGTCAAAGATGATATAGTCGTTTGCTTTATATCGATATGTTACTTTCCATTGACCATTATTTAATCTTTTTTTTTCTAAATACTTAACGGCTTTATCGGTTCTACTGTCAGTCAACAAATTAGCCTTTCCAGCAAATCTGATTAATTCCACTATATTCAAATGATAAGATTCAGGAAAAGAGATATCGAGAATATGGTCAGTAATGGGTTGGTCTTTGTTTAGCCGTTTAAACAAATTGTGCTTCAACATATACTCCACACCTTGTTCTAGTTTTGGATTTACCGCACTGTCGCCCGTTGATTGTTGGTATTCAAATAATGCGATAACGGATTTTGCCAATCCTATATAGCAGGGTGTTGCTTTAAAACAACCACCGAACCTGTCAAAGTTAAAATTGGGAATTGAAACTTCCATACCACGCTCCATTGGTTGATAGGTGACAATCCATTCAATGGCGTCTTTTACTTGTTTATCACCTGCCCTACCTAGCCTACACAAAGCCGAAATAAGCATGGCATTATAGCAAGGCAAAAAGTTCTTTTCATCACCACTCAACGAAAACCCAAAAGGTGCTGAAAGTTTCTGATAAATTCGGTCAATCAGATTTTTTGTGAAATCCAAATGCTGAGAAAATGGTATTTCGCTTAGCGCAATAATTCTCCATACATAAGAAAGAGGGCTATCATTTATTTCGTGTGTTAGCTTACTTACCAGTTCTGATTGTTTAAGAATCTCTACTGCTTCTTTGTTTGAAATATTGATTCCGTTATCAATGTCTATTTTCAGTTTTAATGCAGTGTCCATTTTTATAATACTTTTCTTCTGTTACCTTTTCGGTTGTTTATATTGGTTTAATGCGATTATTAAAGAAATGGCAAAAGATATAAATACCAATATGAAGGTACCTAGCATAGCATATTGAATGATGGAGTTTTGAGAACCCTGCGGATGAACAATTTGTAGAATCAATCTTGTTGCCCACAAAATTGTTGAAATGCCAAGTACTACCAGAAGGGAATAATAGTCTTGAAATTTTCTAAATATCAATAGTAGGTTAGCAATTCCAAGCAATACAAGCAGTAATGAAAAAAAAATGTTGATTGCCCTAACTGCTATAACAAGCTCTGTTACATCACTATCAATATATGCGTACCAATTCCAAATGATCGGAACAAAAAAATGCCATATCCCAAATCCAATTGAAATAACGCTCCCACAAATAGTTAGAATTTTAAGAGCAGAATTTTTCATATCTCTTTAACTTTAAATAATTATGGTTTTTTTGTATTAGACTCTGTTTTTGGTTTTAGTAATAATCGCTAACACCCGTATAACAACAACTATACAGTTGTAGTTATATCGTTTATATATGCAATATATTACTTTTTAATAAGTCATTAAATAAAAAAACTACACCTTATTGTAACATGTAGTTTCTTATATATGTTTTCCTTTTATATTGCTACTAAGTCATAGCTTCTTAAAGCTGGTTTTTCATAAGCAGGCTTGAACCAAACAATTATTTTTACACGATGCGCCCGTTGCTCAACTATGAAATTATCTAATCCCTCTCTAATCATCGTTGCTTGGCCAACAGTAAATCGCTTGTTTTTAATGATTTTTAATTTTTAGTAGTGTCAAAATTTATTGATTTATTTGAAATTAGGAGTTGTGCAACAGCTACCTGTGTTATGCTATGTATTTTTTACTAAAAGTTAATTTAAAAGCTCTAATGCTTTTAATCTCACTTTACTGTCTTTATCAGTGTTAGAGATATGTTTAATTGAATTTTTGTCTTTAAGTTTATCCAGAGCAGCTAATCTTATTGTACTATCTTCGTCTGTAAATGCAACGTGTTTAATGGCATTTTCGTCAGTCAGCTTTTTAAGAGCTTCCAGCCTAACCTTATTGTCTTGGTCGGTAAAGGCAATGTGCTTGATGGAATTTTGGTCTTTAAGCTTATCCAGAGCAGCTAATCTTATTGTACTCTCTTCGTCTGTAAATGCAACGTGTTTAATAGCATTTTCGTCAGTCAGCTTTTTAAGAGCTTCCAGCCTAACCTTATTGTCTTGGTCGGTAAAGGCAATGTGCTTGATGGAATTTTGGTCTTTAAGTTTATCCAGAGCAGCTAATCTTATTGTACTATCTTCGTCTGTAAATGCAACGTGTTTAATAGCATTTTCGTCAGTCAGCTTTTTAAGAGCTTCCAGCCTAACCTTATTGTCTTGATCGGTAAAGGCAATGTGCTTGATGGAATTTTGAGAATTATTTTTTTGAGCAATGCTAAATGAAATTGATAAGATGCAGAATAATAATGAGATTGTTTTTTTCATGATGATTTTATATGGTTAAACATTGATTTAATATATAGCATAACGTGTAATAGTTGCGTGTACGAGCAACTAACTTACTAAAAATGGAACGAACCAGAGGAAAATCCTGCGGATTTTCCGAGTATGCAACAACCAAGCAATTATTTTTACACGGTGTGCCTATTGCACAACCATGAAATTCTCTAATCCCTCTCTAATCATCGTTGCTTGATAAACAGTAAATTACTTATTTTTAATGATTTATAATTTTTAGTGTTGTCAAAATTTATTGATTTATTTGAAATTAGGAGTTGTGCAACAGCTACCGATGTTACCAAATGTTTTTTTAATTTTTGAGTATTCCAGAAATCAATGTTTTATATTCTTGAATATTTCTCTCATATTTTTTCTGTATTGTAATCCATAATATAATCCCAATGGATAAAATCAGAACTCCAATTAAATACGTCCAGATATTTTTGTTTTTTTCTGAAACTAATATGAATAAAAAAGATAATCCTACTATTATATTAGTAGCTATTACTAATATCCACAAAAAATGTTGATTAAAAGAAATTTCTATATCAGCCTCATTTTCAGTCTGAATTTTTGACAATTTTCCATTAACAACCAAACTATTTAGAAAAAACAAGTACCAAGGATACAAGATTCTTTTCCTCATTTTAAATGTAGTCGAATTATTTTTCCTGTGATCCATATTAAACACTAGTCCATTAACAGAATCAAATTCAGATTCTAATTTTTTGCTAAGTTCTTTTGGATTCCCTTTTATTTTAAAATTCCATTTTTTCATAGTGTCGGTGTTAATGTTTAGTAAAGTGTTTGTATAATAGTTGCGGGTTTATGTGCGACGATTCTCCGCAGGACACGAGCGAAGCGAACTGGCGCAAGCAAAATCAGAAGCAAGCAAACGAGCAACTAACTTTGGTTTAGCTAAAACTAGCAATTTTTTATACACGGTTGTTGTGCGTTCGTCATTTATATTCAATTATTCTCTAGCGCAAAACTGATTTTCCAATTCACACCAAATTTATCCATACAGATCCCATAATACGAACCCAAAAATTGGTCGGAAATAGGAAGTTTTATCTCTCCGTCTTTAGAAAGCGAATTAAATAATCTATCAGCTTCTTCCTTACTTTCAGTACTGACATAAAGTGAGAAAAATTTATAAGCATTTTTTTCTTTCCTACTAACATCAATAATGTCAGCCCCCATTAAAATTGTCTCATTACTAATCGGTAATCCTATGTGCATAATATGTTCATCTTCACAATTTGGAAAATAGTGTCTTGCTACTTCGGGAACATCTTTATAGCGTCCGATATATTTGAATTCTTTCTCAAAAACAGATTTATAAAACTCAAATGCTTTTTCACAGTCCCCATTAAAAGATAAGTAAGTGTTAACTATTGTCATAATAATATTCCTTTGTAATGTTTTGTTCTAATGATGCACAACAATTGTATAACTACAACAAACAGAAACCCCATTGCAGTCACATCGTTTATGTATGCAATATATTACTTTTAATAAGTATTAAAAACAAAAAAACTACATCTGTAAAATGTAGCTCTTATATATGCTTACTTTAGCTTTAATATTGCTACAAAATCACAGGCTTAGCAAAGCCGATTCCTTACCTTAGCAAACAGTAAATCTCTTGTTTTTTAATGATTTACAATTTTTAGTATTGTTAAAATTTATTGATTTATTTGAAATTAGGAGTTGTGCAACAGCTACCATTATTCTAGTTATTGTACGTAGTTATTCTCTTTTTGGTTTTCGCTCTTCAAATATTTTAGTTTGTTCATTAAAAATATAAATTATCGGTTTACAATAAAAACAGTCGTCATAAAAACCACTTGAGTTAGGGGGATTTACAATTAACATTCTGCTATTTACTCGAAAATCATAACCAAGAGCCGCGCTTGGAGAATCATAAATTTTTCCAGTCTTTCTGTCAATAACATAACTTATTTGACAAGGAGATCCACAGCCAAAATACACAAACGTAAATGACCTGCAAAATTTGCTTTGTCCGCTTTATAGCCCTCTCGAAGTCTTGTCCTATAGTTATTTGCTTCACTATTTGACTTTAAGTCAAGGTCAGAATATTTTTTATTGTCAATCATTTCTAATTTGAAATCATCAAAGTCAATATATGGTTCAAATTTTAAAGAAACATAGGAAATTTTGTTTTTGATAATTGTTGTGTCACCATACAATTTAAAATTTTCTGTTTCGTAAATTAAGTCAATTGTCGGTCTAGATTTTTTTACTTCATTATTTAATAAGCTGTCTTCTTTTATTATTTTTGATTTAATTTCAGTCACAGTTTTTCCATTGTCCTTGCAGGACATTATCAATAAGGTCAAAATTAAAATGGTAGTTACTGTTTTCATTTAATTACGCACAACGGTTTGCAGCTACCCGAAGGTAGCGATTTCGAAGCACTTCACTGTCAGCCAAGCATAAACTTTGATAAAAGCGATTCACTTGATTTAACCACTGAATCGCCACTTTTGGGTAGCTGCTGTTATGCCCAGTTTTTCTTTCGTTTTGGCTCATTTTATTGTTGAGTTTACCAAAATTTCCACCAAGGTTTATTTTCTTGTCCACTTATCAAACCGCTAGAACTATTTGTTGGATTGTCAATGGGTTTTAATTTTCCGTTGTCTGGAAAAAATATGTCTCCGTTGTTGCTGCTAACGTCAAAGAAACCAACACCATGTTTTTCAGCAAGTTTCAACATTGTCTTATATGCTTCTTCAGCCAATGACCAAGCAAATGCCACATAAATAACATCTTTACCAACACTGTAGTCCGAAACATTAGGATTGTCGTCATCACCACTTGCGAAAGGTCCATTCATTACAGGAAAAGTCTGTATCATTTCCATAAACCAACTACGTAATTCTGTCGAAGTATTTGATGGGTCGTCATAGCTATGCTCTTCCATCCATTCGGTTTGGTCTTGATACCATTTCATAAAGTCAGTCCTTGTATTTGGAGCCGCTTCTTTTCTAAATACCATTAAGTCGTAACTCATTTTTTTCTGATTTTATCGGTTCGTTTTGTGTCGTTCTAAAATTGGGCACAACAATTGTATAACCGCAACAAACAGCAACTCCATTGTAGTTATATCGTTTATGTATGCAATATATTACTTTTTAATAAGGTATTAAAAACAAAAAAACCACACCTGTAAAATGTAGTTCTTATATATGCTTTCCTTTTATATTGCTACGAAGTCACAGGTTTAGCAGAGCCGATTCCTTAACTCAACAAACAGTAAATCGCTTGTTTTTAATGATTTATATTTTTTAGTAGTGGCAAAATTTATTGATTTATTTGAAATTAGGAGTTGTGCAACAGCTACCATTATTGGGTGTTCGTTATTTATTGAATGACTAAATAATATGGGATTTTATATAATCCATTGTTAAAATAGACAACTGCTTTGTCTCCAATTTCTTTACTATTATAAATATCCTTTGTAACAGGGACTTCATCAATTTTGTTTTGTGGTCCCCATTTTTCAAGTTCTAAATAATAAGTTGTAGATTTTCCCGAACTTATTCGTTTATTCAAAATTTTCGCGTCATATTCAATTGGTTCGGATTCATCAAATGCAGCATTGGTTGTTATTATAAGTCCATAAGCATAGGCACTACTTATTATTAGTATTCCTGAAATTGTTAAATATGTAAGACCTTTTTTTAGGTCATATTGAACATTTGAATCCTTTAAAATTAAAATTCCAAATACTGCAACCATCGTTAAAATAAGACCCCATAGATTTGAATAATCAAATACTGTAAAATCAACCAATGCCCTAATTAATAACGTAAAAGAAGGAATAATAAGAGTTGAATGAATATTAGGGTAAGGAGAATTTGGTTTTTCATCCAAACGAATTAATCCCTTTGAAGTTTTGTATATAATTAGCCCAATTATGGGTAAAATTCCACAAAGAATAATTTGGACTTGATAAAAATGAGGGTAAAACCAAGTTGATAGACCAACAATCCAAGAAATAGTATTTATAGCCTTGGTTGTTTTTTTTGCTTTGGCTAAACGATCTTCTCGTTCTTCTTGAGTTCTACCAAATTCTTTATTTTCCAGTATCTCTTTTTCCCCACTTACAAACTCATCTAAATCCAGATTATTAAACTGCTGTTCCGACCATGCTAGTAATTCTCCAAAACGACCGACATAAGTGCTTACCTTAACTTTTTTATCTTTTTTATTTTCTGAGAAAAAATAGAGATAATTTTTATCAACTTTAAATCCTTTAACGTCGTTAATATTTAATTTTTTAGTCTTAAAAATTCCAATATTTATAATTTTTTCTTTTTCAATAATTAACTTATTCTTTCTTGTATCAATCAATCCAAGAATCATAAGAACTTCTAGTCCTAACGCAATCGGTGTCAATATTAAAGCCAACGTTAGATTGATTTTTTCTTCTGTATATGGCATAATCCCTAACCATCCAAATAATATCATAAGTAAGGGTAAGCAAATCCATATAAAAATTTCCCACCCTTTTGCAATTCTATACTCTTTTTTCATATTTAAATTAATGAGTAATAAGGTTTTTCGTAATGACACCCAACGGATGGCGGTAAGAAATCGTTGGGGTGAACGGGTTGCGTTCATATCCACCGTTACTAATGCTTGGGCGAGGCAAGATGTTGACTGCCCCACTGCACCCCCAATGTTTTTTACCGCGTGTTGTAAGCTGGTGTTTATTATTCAAAGTCAATCTGTTACAAGTTTTTACAAATCTAATATTTTATCTTATCAATCCGCTCAGACCTTGATACGGAATACAAATTTATTTTGTTTTTTGAGGGAGGGGAAATCCCAAACCGACCTTAAAGGCGGTACTCAGGGCTTGCTTTGTAAGCTCTTTGGCAAGTTTTGGTCTGAGCGTAGCTCGTGCGACTTGCCAATGTGCTTACAAATAGGGTTGGCAATCTTCTCACCAATTTACCTTTTAACACATATAGGTGTGAACAATTATCCAATGCTAATTATTTTAAGGTATTAGTTTGATTACTTTTCTGTCAATAATCCTTTTGGTAAGCTAAACAGGTTTTCGTCAATCGGGACATTAACAATATAATCAAAGTCAATAATATAAACTGATGTTTCGATTGCATAGGGTGTCTGTTTTGTGATTTCAGTTCTTATTTTGTTTGGCAAATACATTTTGTTATAATAGTTTTCAAATGTCGACCATTTTTTGGTCGGTCCATTATTAGCATCATTAACAACAGTCAATTCAGCACGGATTATACCATCGCTTTTATCAATAAACTTTGCAATGGCATATCCTCTATTTGTAATGCACAAAATCTTATAACAATCATGGCTATTAATTGTAAAATCACCAAGATAATTTATCTCTTCAAATAGGGTCATATCATTTGATTCAATCTTTGAATTTAGCTTAAACCCTTCACTTTGATGGTCATTCATAAACGAAAAAGGGGCATAAGTATTTCTGCTCCAAGAAATTTCCCCATTTGTTATATTTTCAATAGAAATTAATCCGTCAAGGTTTATTCTTTCGTAATACTCACCCGTATTTTTTTTATAACCAACAAATGTCCCATCAAAATCACTAACACTGGTACCTATTACAACTTTTGAATTAATATTCCCATTTATTGTTAAAGTTTTAATATATTCTTTTCCTTTTCTGCCACCTGTACATTTTGCATAGAAATTTAATATATCGGTGCCGGTTAGAGTGGTATCAATGTTTTCTGCAACTTTCCAAAGTTCGTCTTCGAATGTTTTATATAATCGGTTACGACTATTATATAATTCATCAAAGTCTTTTCGAGTTCGTTGCTCAAAGGCAATAAAATCTTGGTTTTCTGGAAATATTTCCTCGATTCTATATGTATGTTCTCCTTTTTCAAGTTCTTTATTTAAATCCAATTTTACAGATTTATCAAAATTGTGAAAATGATATAAATAAATGACGTTATTTTTCAAATCACATATGTTAGAGTAAATTGTTGGTCCTTGTCCTTTTTGAGAAACCTCATTAAGGAGGTTACTTATACTGGCTATGTTTGGTGACTTGATTGTATCAAGAATATTTCGAATTGTATTGTACCTGTCACAAGGATAGTGACCTTTCTTGACTTCAGAAAGTCTAAAATTTGTAGCTGCAAGCCAATTACCCTTCTTATGTATGATTGTATCTCTTTCTATAATTGCAGCATCACCGGTTTTATCTGCTATAAAAGTTTGACCTGTAGTTAAATTTACAAGGTTATATTTACTTAAAATATTAATTGCTTCTTTAACTGTAGCGCATTCTTCAAGGATTCTCTCCATTAAATTACCACTATAAGTGGGTTTTCCTGATGATGTCTGAATTGGTACAGGAGATAGTGACAAACCATCATAAAAAAGTCCCTTCTCATTCATTCCACCTTGTTTGGATGCTTCTTCCGGACAAAATTTTGGAAAATAGCCCCAAAAAACACGACCATATTTTCCTTCTTCTGAAGGAATAAATTGAATCTGGGTATATGGCAGAAAATGGTCTTCATTATTCCCAGCTATGCAAACATTATTGTCGGCATAAAATAGTACTGAACAAGAAAATACATCACTAAAAGATATAGTGATAAAAATTATGGATAAGAATATTGTTTTCATGATTTACATTTGAATTTTTAGTAATTGCGGGTATCTATAGGCTTTATACAAAACAACAATTTCGAAAATCTGTGTTGGAATAGTAAGAATGCTGCCAACAAACCAGAAGATAACAGTAAGAAAGAAAAAGCCTGAAATGATATTAAATACACCTGCAAACGAAGCTGTTCGACCATAAGGTTTACTTAACCTTTGCATTCCAATTCCAAATATTATTACAATAACTCCGAAAACTATCGATTTTCCACCATCAATTGTTTGTTTTTCAATTGAATTATAGAAAAGTGAAATGATTTCGTAAAATGAAAATATGGCTATGGCAAAAATTGATATTAAGGAACTAATGATTAAAATATGGTTTTTAAATTTATTACCTAACACTACAAAACCTCCTAAATAAAGTACAGATAAAATTGCAATTATCAGTTTTAGGGTAATATATACTACTTTTATTAATATTGATAAATCGCCATGGCTTCTTTGTATGTCTAAGCCGGCCATAACAAGCCCCAGCAGCAAAGATATTGTTCCGGCAATGAAAGCAATTCTCAGATAGTTATCTGTGATTTCTTTAACGGGGATATTTTCAAAATTCCCCGTCAGCAATCTATTTATATATTTAATTGCTTTATTCATGGTTTTGTTTTTGGCAGGAGTCTCCTCGATTTCATAATCAAGACTTGCGAATATCACTCTTAAAGTAAAACTTCTTGGATTTACTTCCGCAGATTCGATACGTTGTATAGTTCTTAAACCTAAGTTACACATCTCAGCAAGTTCAGTTTGAGTTAACCCTTTTGATAGTCTCAATTCTGCTATTTTCTTTCCTAATTCTGGTTGAGTCATAATTGATTTTCAAATTCAAAACAAAAATATTCGGAGTTTAAACACTATTCAAATTTTTTGGATGTATTTCATACGCCATTTGTGCGTCATTTTAATTGTTGCCTGAAATATAAGGCATTACACAGTTTTAAGAACGAGGTAAAAAACAGCTCTTTTGCAAACTTTGGTTTGCGGGGCGGCTTGTGGGTTTGCAAATGTGCTGTTTTGAGTGGTGGGGTTTCCTATTTCTTTGTGCAGGGGGAGAAAAACAAAATAAATTCCCCTCAAACTGCACCGCCCTATCAACGGATCACTAATCCATCAATCCGTTTTTTGTGATTATTTCAATTTTCTTTTATCATATCAATGTGTCGAGTTGGTCTCTTACACTTGCTTACAACACTCGTATAACCACAACAAACAGCTATACAATTGTAGTTATATCGTTTATGTATGCAATATATTACTTTTTAATAAGCTATTAAATAAAAAAACACGCCTTATTGCAAAATGTAGTTTCTTATATATACTTACTTTTTCTTTAATATTGCCACGAAGTCACAGTCTTTAAAGAGCTATTCTAACGGGATAAGAACCGGTTCTGTCAACACGGTGTTCATGTTGGGTCGTACCGACCACACGGACGCTAGTTATTGTAGCCAGTATTTATTTCAGCCAGTACTCCAATTCCGTTTCCGCATAGAAAGGTCCATAAGAAATTTGAACTTCTCTTTTTCCAGCTTTTGGAATCAAAAATGAAATTTTTATTTTGTCAGTTCGATTGTCAATCAAGGTCACGATTTTCACGTATTTTTCCAATACAACTCCTTCATTTTCGGCCATTTTCACGATTTTCCTTGATTTCCTTATTGTTCTATTATTAGGCGAACACCCAAAAACCGCTGTGTATTTTCTTGGGTTAATTGAGTCCAAATTTTTTTTATTTTGAGTTGGTTCTATAAAATCCTCGTAATCGTTGAAACTTACTCCAATTCCCTGAGTGTCATTTTCGTAAGAGTATATGTGATTATTATCGAAAAGAAATTTTTCTTCAATTCCATACTTCTTTTCAGAGAAATTATATCCCTCAACTATTAAAATTGTTGCATTAGTAGTGTCAATTCTTTTTTGAGTTTGGTAGTCTTCTCTTTTAGAGATTAGTAAGTTAAAATACTTGACTTGTTCAGGCTGTAATTCAGTTTTTATTGAGTCCAAAGTCTTAATTGTAATTTCATTCCAACTATTTTTCTTTTGGGCAAAAGAGAGCATTGGAATCAATAAAATCAATATTTGGATGCGTTTTCTCATATTGGCTACAACAATTGTATAACCACAACAAACAGAAACCCCATTGCAGTCACATCGTTTATGTATGCAATATATTACTTTTTAATAACCTATTAAATAAAAAAACCACACCTTATTGTAAAATGTAGTTTCATATATATGCTTACTTTTTCTAATATTGCTACGAATCCACAAACTTCCAAAGAGCTAGTCTAACAAGCTAAGAACCGGTTCAGCCAACAGGGCGTTCATGTTGGGTCGTACCAACCATACGAACGCTTAGTTATTCTAGTTATTATGCTTAGTTTTTTATTTTTTTTATTACTATGTATAATATTGATAGAACAAAAGCTATTATTAAATTATTAGTCAATAAAAAATATGGTTCAATCCTAGTCTGAATGATATTATTGTCAAATTGGTAGTCTATCGTAACAGGTTTTGATATTAGTCCAAGTCGAATTCGAGTCCATTTTTTCAATCCGTCAATCTCTTTATTTGATTTAAGGATAATATCCTGCATAGGTATTTCGTTTTCCCTCCAATTGTCATAAGTCCAAAGAGAAGTTTGGTATGTCTTCTCAAGAGTTGAAAAACTGGGAAATAAAAATGAAATCAGAAAAATTATTATGATACCTTTTCTCATTTTCAAAATTAAGCACAACACCCATATAACCACAACAAACAGCAACACCGTTATAGTTATATCGTTTATACATGCAATATATTACTTTTTAATAAGCTATTAAATAAAAAAAAAACGCCTTATTACAAAATGTAGTTTCTTATATGGCTTACTTTTTCTAATATTGAAAGAGCTGGCAGTTTAAAGAGCATCAAGCTATGCATCCAACAAGAGGAAACTCAAAACTGTAATGGTTTGGAAGGTAGAAAATTCCGCCGTTATTGCGCTTAAACGGTGTTGTAATGCGTTTTTTATTCTTTAAAAATCTGCAGCTTTTCAATCCAAAATATTTTTGATTCAAAAAACTGAAGACTGGTTTTAATTATTTTGTCTGTTTTATCTCTTGGAGATTTAGATATAAACCTCGCTTTGGAATTTTCAAAATCTAAATTATGTTTTTCGTCAATGTCATTTTTTTTATCTGTGAAAAACGATATGATATTTTTATCCGCTTTCCATTTCCCTTTTCCGTACTTATTCACCTCTGGAGGAATCCCTTTTTTATTATTTGAATATGAATGAAAAAAGAAAGTCCCATCTTGATTTAAGGTCAGTTTATATTTAATTATGTGCGCTTCTTCATCTCCAAGAGTTCGAATATAATCGCCAATTATTTGGTTAGATTGCGAGAATATTGTCAAGCTAGAAATTAAAAACAAAGTAGTTATTATGAGTTTCATCGGTCTGTTTTTAAATGCATTACAAGATGGTTTCCTTTAGTTTAAAATCGCTGCAATAGGTTGTTTTTGGCTTTAATATTTGCTAACGTTTATAATGTGTTATTGTGGTTTGTTATTTTTTTCTTTCCTCGAATTCTTTTATTGAAATATTTATCTCTTCTTGGCTCATTTGGTTTCCGCAATGACGACAAATTTGAGCTTCAATTTTAATCAATTCTTTGCATTTATCACATTGTTTTCTTGGGTCAATTCCGTACCTCAATATTAAATAAGCAATCCATCCAGTCATTGGGTGTAATCCAAAAAGCATCCAAAGTTTAGAAACCCCTTTGATTTTCGCCCATTTTAAGCCGAACCAAATAGGAACAAACCAGAGAAAAAATATAATCAGTAATACAACTGCAAAACCAATTATACCTTCAAATGTGTTTTCCATAATATATTTTTAAGTTTTTAAATAATAGATTTCAGTGGTCTTTGTTTTCCTTTTTCAAGAGTGTTTTTAATAAACCACAACGTGTTTGACTATAGTTTCGTTCCGTGAAAATCCGCGAGGATTTTCCGCTAAAAACCGAAGATAGCAAATTCACAAGAACTTTCCGATAGGAAAGTCAGAGGCAATGAACTACAGTCGGTGTTGTACGTTCGGTTTTATTAGTTATTTGTTAAGGGTTTCTCTATTAATTTTGATAAGATTTCGATTTCAATGTTTTTTGCATCAGATTGCACTACAGTTATTTTTGTTAATGAAGCAATTAAAGGAAAACCTTTATAATGGTATTCTAGCCAAGGAAAGGGATTACCCTCTCTGTCTATTGCATCTTTAGTACAAAAAATTTCATAAATCTCTTTTACAATACTTTCCATACCCTTAACGTCGCTGAGTATTTTTCTTAAATTATCTCTATAGTTATTAATGTTGTTTAAAAACTCTTGACCTCTTGGTGTTATTTTATCATCTTTAAAGAAAGCGTTATCTAAAAATTCTGATTTATCCATAGATTCATAATCTGTAGGGTCTTCAACAGAGTTTTCCATTTCACTTTTAAGGTTTTCTAGATAGAGATTAAAAATTTCTGTTATTTCATTTATTTGTTTTCCTTTTTTAAGATTTTCTCCATATTCACTAGGCGATTCTTTTGCTTTAAGCTCAAGTGTATTTATTAAGTCACGTTTTTTTGATTCTGTATTTATATTTGAAACTTTAATTTTCTCATCAATTTCTCCAAAGGATGAAAAAATGTTTGGTGAAGACTGGCTAAACATATAAGAGGAGAAATTTGAAGTAAATAAAATTATGATTACTAAATATGATATGTTTTTCATTTAATCTGAGTTTATTATTTCAAATAGAATCGTGCTTTTAACTGACGTACAACAATTGTATAACCACAACAAACAGCAACCCCATTGTAGTTATATCGTTTATGTATGCAATATATTACTTTTTAATAAGCTATTTAAATAAAAAAACTACACTTTATTGCAAAATGTAGTTTCTTATATATGCTTACTTTTTCTTTAATATTGCTACAAAGTCACTGACTTCAAGAGCTAGTCTAACAGGGTAAGAACCAGTTCAGTCAACAGGGCGTTCATGTTGGGTCGTACCGACCACACGAACGCTAGTTATTGTAAATAGTTATTATTCCCCATGTGTCCACTCTAACAAATCTTTTTTATCAATTATAGACCAGCTATGTGGATTGCGTTCACCATTAGATCTGTATCCCTTATTTTTAGTAGTGATATAATCTAAATATTTATAATTATTATCTTTTAAAAACTTAGATAATCTTTCTATGTGAAAAGCATTCATTTGCTCGTATTCAACACCCATATTCTTTTTCCACCATTCTTTATCTGGCTCAGAATAAAATCTAAGATTAGTATTTTTAAGGTTTTCAATATTTTTATAATTACTCGTTTCGAAAGTAAAAGCTGAATATTTCTCATATAATTTTATTTCTTCGTTGGGATTACCAAGTTTACTTTTGAAATAATTATGAATGAAAGTACTTTCACCTACAGATGCTTCAGAAAAATTATTTGTTATATTTTCCTCTGTAATCCTGTATAATGCTGCGAGGTCAATTGGTGAATCAACTAAGAATACCCCAGTTGGTTTAATGTCAAAATCAGAATTCTTGGTTAGAAAATCACTAATAAGTAAAGCCAAACTACCACCGGAAGACAACCCGCCAATTACAATTTTATTTTTAGGGATATTGTTTGAACTAAATAAAAGTTTTAAGTCATTTCCTAAATTCACTTTTTCAGATTCTTCCAACCAAAGTATTCTATTAAAATTCATATAGATAACTGCAGTATTCATTTCTAGAGCCATGTCTGTTATTTTAAATTCATTTTCAATCATTTCTCCGTTTTCTGTAAAACCACCAAATAATATTAAAACAGCTTCAATTTTGTTTGGTTTATATAAATTATAACTCTCTGTAGAAATCAAATTTTCAACATTTCGATTTATTTGGGCAATTGCTGAACTGGTATCCAATAATAGTAAAAGGACAGTAAAATTTCTTAGTAGTTTTTTCATGTAATATTTTTTTTATAACACTCATACAACCACAACAAACAGCTATACAATTGTAGTTATATCCTTTATGTATGCAATATATTACTTTTTAATAAGCTATTAAATAAAAAAACTACACTTTATTGTAAAATGTAGTTTCATATATATGCTTACTTTTTCTTTTATATTGCTATGGAGTCACAGACTTCAAGAGCTGGTCTAACAGGCTAAGAACCGGTTCAGCCAACAGGGCGTTCATGTTGGGTCGTACCGACCACACGAACGCTAGTTATTGGCGGTAGTTATTTTTCATCCTAGATATTTATTCCATTACAATTGGAATATCACTTACAATCTTCCATTCATTGTTTTCATCTTGAATTAAGACAAGGAATTTATGCATATCTGATGTTATTTCCGATGAATATAGAACATCTACAATTGCTGTGTGTCCTGAAATTTTTATGTCATTGAAGTTGATGTCATAACTTGTACCACCTATTTTTTTGTCTTTCATCATTTGTAAATAGGTTTCTTTTGAAATGATCACAGCATTTTCACTTCCTTTAAATCGATTTGCTATTACTCGATAGTCTTTATGTAGGAACTCCGTAAGTTGTTTAGTATTTCTGTTTGCAGCAGCTTTTTCAATAGACGTTACTGCTTTTTCAATTTGATTTTTCATATTATTTTGATTTTGTGCCTTACAGTTTAAAAGGCTGATTGTGCTTAAAAAAGCTATTAGAATTAATTGTCTCATTTTTTATGAGTGTTAAATTATTAAAGCTCAAAATTATTGAGAAGTCAATCCCTTTCCTTTGACGAAAGTCACAAAATCAATTATTAAATCCTTTTCCTAATTCTACTTAAAGACTCTCGGCTTATTCCCAAGTATGAAGCTAAATATTGAAGAGGAATCCGTTCGATTAATTCAGGGCGGTTTTCTAGAATGTATAAATACCTTTCTTTAGGTGAGTATGCTGTTAAAAATGAAGAATATTTTTGTTCGCTTATCGTTAATTTTTCCAATATCATTCGTCCTAACTTTTGGTAAAATTCAGATTTTTCATAAAGATTTTTCAATTTAGCTTTATCAATATAAAAAACTATACTATTTTCAATTGCTTGGATGTTTTTTTGAGAAGGAATATTATTAGTCATACTTTCAATTTCACGCAGAAAATCATTTTGAAAGTAGAAAGCTGTATTTATCTCCTTACCATCGTTATTAATGTAAAAAGTTCTAATAATTCCTTCTGATAAGAAGTAAATTCCTCGACAGATTTGTCCTTGTTTTAATAGATATTCTTTTTTTTTGAGTTTTTTCGTTACTAGGATAGACTCAAAAATATCCCAATCTTCATCTGTTATTTTTAAAATCTTGTCAAATGTATTTTTTAATGGTAGGTACATTGTTTCGTTTAATTACCGCCAACAATTGTATAACAGCAACCCCATCGTAGTTATATCGTTTATGTATGCAATATATTACTTTTTAATTAGCTATTAAATAAAAAAAACACGCCTTGTTGCAAAATGTAGTTTCTTATATATGCTTACTTTAGCTTTAATATTGCTACAAAGTCACTGACTTCAAGAGCTGGTCTAACAGGCTTAGAACCGGTTCAGCCAACAGGGCGTTCATGTTGGGTCGTACCGACCACACGAACGCTAGTTATTACCACACGTTTTTTATTTTAATTCAGTAATATTTTGGTCAAACCAAACGTCTTCATATCCTTTTTTATCAGTCAAAAAACGAAACCCTACATCAAGTCCGAGATATTTTATTATATCAGGTTTTCTTTCAATCAAATGCTCTAAACATATAGGCTTGAAAAAGTCTTCGGCATCCGACCATTCACCGCTCCAAATATACCATCCGTTCATTTTTCCGTGTTTGGGATGGCGTAATCCATTTATAGGTTCAAGTTCGAGGTCAGTCGAAATTCCGATGAATAGTTTTTTGTCAATTTGAGTGAAGTCAGAATTATACCTTTCACAAATCCGCTTTTGGGCTTCAGTATATTTATTTAATATTCCGACTAATTTACTTTCCATAAATTTTCTCAAATGTGTGGTAACAATTGTATAACCACAACAAACAACAATTCAATTGTAGTTATATTCTTTACACATGCAATATATTACTTTTTAATAAGCTATTTAAATAAAAAAACTACACTTTATTGTAACATGTAGTTCTTATATATGCTTACTTTTTCTTTAATATTGCTACAAAGTCACTGACTTCAAGAGCTGGTCTAACAGGCTTAGAACCAGTTCAGTCAACAGGGCGTTCATGTTGGGTCGTACCGACCACACGAACGCTAGTTATTGCAAACGTAATTATTCAATTTTGCTTAATTCTCCTAAAATCCATTTCTTCATTTTCGAGTTATCACCTTCATAAATCCCATACATTTCACCATTCGAAATAATCAAATTATCACTCTTATCAAGGAAAACAATTTCAAGATATTCATAAGAAACTGATGGTTGAAAAAAGCTATCAAAAATGTTATCTGATTTCTTTTTTTGTTTACTAGTCTTTTTAACGAAATACATTTTGTAAATGATTGGTTTATCATTAATTGGTATATCATTAAAATCCTTCCACTCTAAGGTCTGAATCATTTTGCCAAACAGAATATCACTTGCAATATAAGTAGAAAGACAAACTATTTGTTTATTTGCCGTTACGACTCCCATTTGACACGTTACACTACAGGTGTCATCAAAATATTCACTTATATGTCTTTGACAATCAAAAGAATCTTTAAAATAATTATTCTTTATTATAATATCATATAAAGCCCACTTATTTCCTTGTGGTTTTAGTTTGACATTAATATTGTAACCTATACCTTTTATAAAATAATCTTTTGTGTATTCACCAATTATCTTGGGAGTCAAGGTATAGTTTAATTCTCTTGTTTCATCTTTATCCCAACTGGAGAAATTGAGATTTATCTTTTTATAATTAGTTGAAGATGATTCACTCTTCGACAAGTCCTTAAATTCGAAATTATACTTATCCAATACTTTATGAAAGTTATTGACAAGAGCAAAAACACTATCTTTATTTTGATTCTTCTTATACGTATCGCTGCATATATTCCAAAATTGTTCAGGATTGTTTGATTCAAAAGATTCGATTATTGATTTTAAAACCTTATCACTTGACAGGTAGTTTTCTTCGTTTTCTTTTACTCTGCCAATCACTTCTTCCCATTGTGGCAAAGTCCTCAAGCTATATAAATCACAATCTTTCTCAATATGCTTTAAGTCCAAATATCCGTTTTTAATTGATAAGTCCAAAAAATCGAAAGCTTTAAGCGTATCACCATTTAATGCAGCTGAACATGCTCCATTAAACAAATCAATTGCTTTTTGATTATTAATTTCAAATGCTTTCTCAAAATAATCTACAGATAATTTGTAATTCTGAACTTTATATGATTCAACTGCCTTATTTATATTTTGTGAATATTGTATATCTCCCTGTCCAAATACATTAATATTGGAAAGAAGAACTATTAAAACAATAGTAATTTTATTCATTTCTAATATGTTAGTGTGTTTCATATTATGTTTGCCAACAATTGTATAACCACAACAAACAGCAACCCCATCATAGTTATATCGTTTATGTATGCAATATATTACTTTTTAATAACCTATTAAATAAAAAAACCACACCTTATTGTAAAATGTAGTTTCATATATATGCTTACTTTTTCTAATATTGCTACGAAGCCACAAACTTCCAAAGAGCTAGTCTAACAAGCTAAAAACCGGTTCTGTCAACAGGGCGTTCATATTAGATCGTACCGACCACACGAACGCTAGTTATTGGCTGTTGTTTTTTATTCTTTTTCACAAGTCTTTTTTTCGAGAATAACTTTATATCTATTTATATCAGACTCTCCAACTGTGATAAAAGTCAATATTGATAAACCGTTTTTGTCTTTCATTCCGTCAGTCAATAATATGTTCTTATTTGTCTTCTTTTGAAAATCTATACATCTTTTTAATATTTCCAATCCTTTTTCCTTTTCTATTTCCGATGGTTCAAAAGGCTTGAACTTTTCTCCAGCAATTATTATAGTTGAATTAGCTAATTCTTCTTTTGTTGGTCGGAAAGTTGGTAATTCAGGTGCTAACTCATTAATTGGAAGCATTAAGTATATTTTGTCCGTTTTTTGAGTTTCAACTATAAAATTAGACTCTTTTTCATTGTCGGATATAAATATGTCAAGTTTGCTTCCAGTTAATTCACAACGATTGAATTCCATTTTTTTCAAATCGAAGCCTTTATCCAAAAGTTCAATTCTTAATTTTTTTGCACTAGCGATTAGTCCATTTTTAAGTGAATCTTTTATGGTCAAAAGTACTTTGTCGGTTTCATCAGATATTGGCCAATGTAATATCTTTCTATATTGTTCAATAGGCATTAAGAGATTGCCAAATCTTTCATATTTTTCTTTTTTTATAATATTCAAAATCTCTTTGGATATTGAGTCACATTGACCTTGAAGGTTCATTGCGAATAAGCTAAAAAGTATAATACAAGTAATTCGTTTCATTTTGAGGTAAATTACAGCCAACGGTTTCGGCTATGGACAGTGTGGGTTTTCAAACCGAGTCTTTGTCAACCGTGGCTAATTTTTATTAATTGCAAAACACTCATTTTTAACGTTCAGCCCACATTGGCTATAGCCTAGTGTTAGCTCCTGTTTTTATTTTTTTTAGTCCAAAGTATATTGAATAGCAAATAATAATAGTTACTATATGAAAAGTCAAACCGTTATAGTTTAAGTTGAGTAAAGCTAAATAGCTGACCACACTTACAATAATTGCAGTCATAAAACCAAGTCCACCTTGTTTTAAAAAATCAATGACTGTCCTCTTTTTGCCAATTGTCATTAACACATAGAAAACTATAGTTAGAATAACAATAGACTTAAATCTATAAATGTAACCATCGTCTTTGCCAAAGTAGAAATCCATGTCATGTGTTCTAATACCATTGTCGATATAGGCAATAACTAAAATTGTCAAAAGTATATGCAGAACGATCAAGATAACTTTGGTCATTTTAAATAGGTGCTAACAATTCTACAACCACAACAAACAGCAATCCCATCATAGTTATATCGTTTATGTATGCAATATATTACTTTTTTACCAATGGACTTACAAGAGGTGTCCTGTTCTTATAAAATTATGGGCTTGTGCAACAGTTACCAATTTTGTAAGCAGTTATTTTTCTTCTGCTCTTTCATTCAGTACTTCTTTTAGAGCCAAAGTTCCATTCAAAGCGGAGGGAAAACCTGCATAAACAGACATTAAAATCATAATTTCCGAAATTTCTTCTTTAGTTACACCTACGTTCAATGCTGCATTAATATGTACTTTTATTTGAGGCTCTGCATTTCCCATTGCAGCTAATGCAGCAACGACCGCAATTTCCTTTGTTCGGTTGTCCAAAATTTCTCGGCTGTAAACGTCTCCAAAAGGATATTCGATTATATATTCAGCCAAATCAGGCGATACATCTTTTAAACTTTCTATCACGTTCACGCCTGCCTGTCCGTCAATTTCTTTCAATTTTTCCCACCCTTTGTTGAAACGTTTTGTTTTCGTTGTGTCCATTTTCACTTGTTTTTCGATTTGCCCGTATCCTTTCATTGCAAAGAACAGGGTTGCTAAAATTGTTAGATGCTTCATTTTTTTTGATACAAAATTAGAAAGCAACAATCAGGTCGTTGCAGGACTTTTTACGATTAATCAGGTGTTTTTGAAGTCGGAAGGCGAAAAGTTGGTTTTTAGTTTAAAAATCCGAGAGAAATAAGAGCTGTCCTCAAATCCCAATCGGAACGCAATTTCTTTTATTGACAGGTCTGTGAAATATAGAAGACGTTTTGCCTCAGTTATCTTTTTTTCCAAGATAATGTTCTTTGGATTTTGTCCATAATTTTCCTTGCAGTGTTCGTTGAGTTTTTCCACTGTTATATGAAGTTGGTCAGCGTAATCTTTTACTGTTAGGTTTTTTGAAATGGTGTCAGCCACCAATTTCGAGAATTGCAATATTGTTTTCGATTTGGTTTTTCGATTATGCTCCAAGTCGCTTGCCGTTCTTGTTAAGTGAAGAAGTAAGTAATTAATCCCTGAAATAATAGATTTCTCGACCAAGTTATCGTTCAATTTTGATTCCTTAATCAGATTTTCTAGTAGTGGTTTTATAAGTTTGATACTGTCGGACTTAAGGTCAACAAATGCAATGTCCATTAATTCCAATGGAATTTCTTTTATGAAATGTTTGGCAAAAACCAAAATGTAGCCTTTCGATTCTTTTGAATATGACCAATTATGCACCTGTTTCGGCTGCATAAAAAAAAGTCGATCGTGTTTGATTTCATATTCCTCAAAATCAATAACATTTATACCCGAACTTCTGGTAAACCAAACAAGTGAATAAAAATCGTGCCTATGTGGCCAATCCACAACAGGATTTTCCATTCCTTCAAATGTTCCGACATAATAAAATTTTTCTGTTGGATTTGATACAATTATGTCCGATATGGAATATTCTTTTAGCAGGATATTTTGGTTTTAATAGCATACAACAACCATACAACCGTAACAAACATCTATACAATTGTAGCTATATCGTTCATGTATGCAATATATTACTTTTTAATAAGCTATTTAAATAAAAAAACTACACTTTATTGCAAAATGTAGTTTTTTATATATGCTTACTTTTTCTTTAATAGTGCTACAAAGTCACAGACTTCAAGAGCTGGTCTAGCAGGCTAAAAACCGGTTCAGTCAACAGGGCGTTCATGTTGGGTCGTACCAACCATACGAACGCTAGTTATTGTGCGTAGTTATTTATTTTCCATTTTTTTAAAATACTATCAGCTTGTTTCTTCGTAATATTTCCAAAATATGGTTTTCCAGAAATCCGCTGTTCTTCTCTTTCCATAATTGCCGGTGTTCCACAATAAAACGTGTCTATTTTATAAATGGAATGATTTGCTTCAAAATAATCTTTATTTCCGTTATCGTCATTGAAATAATAAGTTAGAAATAGATTTTCGGAAGTCAGAGAATCAATAGACCTTTCATAAAAGTCCATTTCAGCTGATATTCCATTTCTCCAAAATAGAATATTTGAATTAATCCAAGTTATTTTTCCTGATAAGTATTTGTCTTTATTTAAGGAATCAATTTCATAAGTCATTCCTGTTTTAATATCATTAAAAATAAATGTCTTTATGATTTTGTCGACTGAATTGCCATTGATTGGTTCTGCATCGTTGTGATATTCGTATTTCCAATTTTCAGATACTTTTTTTAATCCAATTTCGGTTCTTTTTTTGTTAAATGCGATTCCGTATTTTTTATAATTCAGTTGTTCATTTTGAGAGCGAAGAGAGATTTGATACAATAAAAATCCAAGGAAAATAATTCCAATAATTGCAATTAATATTTTCTTTAACGGGCTTCTCATAATTAGGCACAACGGCAGTCTGTCTCAAAACTCATTTTACCTCGCTGAGATTCTCATATTTGGAAAATCTCAAAGATAACTATCCGAATACATTTCCCAAAAAGGGAGGTTTGGAGACAGTCTGACGGTCTCGTATAACCGTCAGTTACGGGTTTAAATTTACTAATTTTCGATTAGGCACTGAAGCTTGCAATTCCGAGTGGATTCGGACGTAGTCGAATCCGCCGTAATTGCGGTTATACATTGTTGTGTGTAGGCTTTTTTTATTCAACTATACTTTTTCTTTTGCTCCACACTTTTCGGTTCAAATAACGTTTGGTATTTTCCATTTTCATCTGGGGAATGGATTTTGTATGGTTCTCTGTTTTGATTTTGTTCTTTTCTAATTTTATAAAACAAGTCCATTTCTCCGTTTAGAAATGTCAGTCCATATTTTTGTAATTCGGTATTCGCATTTTTCAAGCTTGGTTCAACTCCATTTTTTGTTGGGAATTTATATTCAGATGCTGTTGAATTTTGTTCAATCTCTCTCTTAAATCGCCAAAGTGCAACTGAATTCCAGTCATATTCAAAAACGTCTTCACTGTCTCCATCTCCGAAAATTATGTTATAGCAATATGGATAATCAGTCGGATAAGTTGTACTCGATATTTTTAGATATTGATTTTCCTTTCGGTAAATCATAATCGATGAATATTTTCCGATTTCAATTCGGTGTTTTTTGAATCCGAACTGTTCAAAAGTCGGAATAATGATTTCCGTAGCTTTTTCAGAGAACAACTTTTGTTCAGGCGATGGCTTTTCGGTTCTTTCCGATTTAGCTTTTTTGTTACCTTTTATAAAGTCAAATATTCCCATTTTTCTTCTTTTGCGGATTTTTGTCAGCTTACACACAACACTCATACAACCACAACAAACAGCAATCCCATCGTAGTTATATCGTTTATGTATGCAATATATTACTTTTTAATAAGGTATTAAATAAAAAAAAAAACACCTTATTGCAAAATGTAGTTTCTTATATATGCTTACTTTTTTTAATATTGAAAGAGCTGGCAGTTTAAAGAGCATCAAGCCATGCATCCAACAGGGAGAAGCTTAGAATTGTAATGGTTTGGAAGGTAGAAAATTCCGCCGTTATTGCGCTTAAACGGTGTTGTAATGCGTTTTTTATTCTTTAAAAATCTGCAGCTTTTCAATCCAAAATATTTTTGATTCAAAAAACTGAAGACTGGTTTTAATTTTTTTGTCTGTTTTATCTCTTGGAGATTTAGATATAAACCTCGCTTTGGAATTTTCAAAATCTAAATTATGTTTTTCGTCAATGTCATTTTTTTTATCTATGAAAAACGATATGATATTTTTATCCGCTTTCCATTTCCCTTTTCCGTACTTATTCACCTCTGGAGGAATCCCTTTTTTATTATTTGAATATGAATGAAAAAAGAAAGTCCCATCTTGATTTAAGGTCAGTTTATATTTAATTATGTGCGCTTCTTCATCTCCAAGAGTTCGAATATAATCGCCAATTATTTGGTTAGATTGCGAGAATATTGTCAAGCTAGAAATTAAAAACAAAGTAGTTATTATGAGTTTCATCGGTCTGTTTTTAAATGCATTACAAGATAGTTTCCTTTAGTTTGAAATCGCTGCAATAGGTTGTTTTGGCTTTAATATTTGCTAACGTTTATAATGTGTTATTGTGGTTTGCTATTTTTTTCTTTCCTCGAATTCTTTTATTGAAATATTTATCTCTTCTTGGCTCATTTGGTTTCCGCAATGACGACAAATTTGAGCTTCAATTTTAATCAATTCTTTACATTTATCACATTGTTTTCTTGGATCAATTCCGTACCTCAATATTAAATAAGCAATCCATCCAGTCATTGGGTGTAATCCAAAAAGCATCCAAAGTTTAGAAACCCCTTTGATTTTCGCCCATTTTAAGCCGAACCAAATAGGAATAAACCAGAAAAAAAAATATAATCAGTAATACAACTGCAAAACCAATTATACCTTCAAATGTGTTTTCCATAATATGTTTTTAAGTTTTTAAATAATAGATTTTAGTGGTCTTTGTTTTCCTTTTTCAAGAGTGTTTTTAATAAACCTCAATATGTTCGTGTATCTTGGAAAGTTGCGTGTTTGAGGGCGAGGATTTTGCTTCGCCGGTTCGCTGAGCTCGTGTCCGAAGGAAAATCGGAAGCCAGCAAACGGGCAACTAACTTTATGTTAGCTAAAACTAGCATTTTTTTATACACGGCTTAGGCAACGTTTTTTATTATTTTTTCAATATCCAAGTCAGTTTTTATTTCCTTTCCGCTTTCAGTAAATTCATAAAGTAGTGGTTTGTCTGATATTCTATTTATATATTTTTTACTAATGAGTAAATTTAAGTATCTTCTTATTTCCTCTTTAGAATTGGTCGTTGATTTAGCTACTTCGTGTAATAAAAGGGATATATGTTGAATTGGTTCAGAGCTATTATTCGATTGAAGCCATAATTCTTGGAAGAGCCTTTTCATTGTCTTTAATCTAAATTTTTCAGATTCCAAGTCTTCAATTATTTCATAGGTTTCAATTATAAATTTTTCATACGTTTTTTTTGAAACTCCGAAAAACCAACTTTGTCTTGGTTTTTTCTTAATTCGGTCAAATAAAAGTCTCATTTTAAAATCCTTTGCATATTCAGGAAACTGATCTAAAATTTCCCGTTTTGAAATTTGTCCGCTAAAAAACTTTCTTGCAAGATAAGCAGCATATTGTTTATCAGATTTTAGTTGATTTTCGGTCATTTCTCAAATGTTGACTAACGGCAGTCTGTCTCAAAACTCATTTTACTTCGCTGAGATTCTCATATTTGGAAAATCTCAAAGATAACTATCCGAATACATTTCCCAAAAAGGGAAGTTTTGAGACAGTCTGACGGTTACGTATAAAAATAGTCCGGTTTTGTGTGTGAGGATTTTCCGTAGGAAAATCAGAAGCTACAAAAGCGCACAAGCCTTTGTTTAAGCACTAAAATAAGCATTGTTTTTATACTTTGTTGTACGCTGGCTTTTATCTTATTAATTTTGTTGTGAATACTTCATTATTATTTAAAGAAGATTTTACAATGATAAGCTGATTACTAAAATCAGATTTTATAATAAATTCAGGTCTATTAATATTTTCTTTTGATAAAAGCAACTTTCCTGTAATATCATAAATCTTGATATTTTGGAATAAACTTTTATTCGTTTTAAATTGAATTTCGTTGTTACTATTGTATCTAATAAAAACAGATGTTTCTGAGTCAAAATCCTCAATGCTTAATGTATTAAAAGCAGACGTAAAATCGAACACTCTTACACGACCAGCTTGATCAAAACTAGCACTTGAATAATAACTTGAACCAACAACTACTGTTCGTCCGTCTGCAGAAATTGCTGTATATCCAGACCTATCACCTGCATTTTCACCATCTATATCATTTCCTACTTGTGTCCAAGTATTAGCACTATATGTAAAAAGTCTTACATGTCCAGCGTTATTACCGTTTCCACCGTTATATAATGCTCCTATTGAAACAACTTCACCATTAGAAGATAACGCTAAATTTTGCCCACTAGCATCTAAATCTGCTTCACCATCAATATCGCCACCTTTTTGTGTCCAAGTACCTGCAATGTTTTCATAAACTCTAACATGACCTGCATTATTATTGATGCCATCATTATTTATTGCCCCTATTGCTACGGTACTTCCATCAGGAGTAATGTCTACTGAAATACCGCTTCTGTCTTGAGAAGCTTCTCCAATAATGTCTGTTCCTATTTGTGTCCAAGTACCTGCAATGTTTTCATAAACCTTAACATAGCCATTGGTAATCATTCCTAGTTGGTCTGCTCCAATAGCTACTATAGATCCATCGTTGGAAAGTGCTAAAGACTTACCAAAATTGTCATTGTTTGTAACACCAAGAAGAGTAGAGCCAACTTGTGTCCAAGTGCCAGATATATTCTTAAATATTTTAACTTGTCCTGCGTTATTGTTGGCTGTATCATTACTTGGAGCACCAACTGCGATAGTGCTACCATCTGGAGATATTGCCACACTAATACCAAAAAGATCTGAGGCAGCATCACCTAATAGGTTTTGACCAATTTGTGTCCAAGTACCTGCAATGTTTTCAAAAACCCTAACTTGTCCAGCATATAAAGCAGTATCGCTATTATATGGAGCACCAGCAACAACAACAGAACCATCTGCAGAGATATCGATTGCCCAACCTAAATTATCATTAGAATTATAACCTAATATATCATTTCCAATTTGAGTCCAAGTTCCAGCAATGTTTTCAAATACTCTAACTTGTCCAACGTCTGAATTGTGGCCATTTGCTCCAGTAGCCATTATTGAACCATTTGCAGAAATAGCAATTGCCTGACCATTAAAGCTCCATTGACTTTCGCCATCGATGCTTTGGCCTGTTTGAACTTGAGCCTGTGCCAAGAAAGGAATCGATAATAGTAGTAGTATTTTGTTCATAAAATTTATATTTTTAGGCAAATGTATATTTTTTTTAAATATGTTTTTCAGCTTGCGTACAACAATTGTATAACCACAACAAACAGCAGCACCGTTGTAGTTATATCGTTTATGTATGCAATATATTACTTTTTCACAAATGGATTTATAAAGGTCTCTGCTTTTTGCTTAAAAGCCATCATAGTCCATGTATTACTACGCTATAACCGCCTTGAATTTAGACTGCAAAACTTCCATAAAAAACAAACGCCCTTAAAAGGGCATATTTATATCTTGTTTTTATAATTATAAGCTTCTGCAATAGTTACCCTTGTGGCGGTAGTTTTTCTTTCTTTTGTTATAGGTTGTCTTCCTTTATTAGCATATAGTTGGCAACCCATTGAAACCCCACAAATCCTAAAATAAAGACTACTGTCATAAAATTAAACAATTCACCTTTAGAGAAAGTCAGTCCAATTGCAATTAAGCCTATGACCGCTAAAGCAACGGTATAAATTAAAAGTCCATACTTATTTTTTGAAAGTGAAAACATAGTTCCTAATGGTAACATCATAGCAAAACCAAATACTGAAATAGTCAACATTTTCTCGTCAGAGGAAATAAAGTACAATAACAGTCCGACGATAAACAAAGCTAAACTTATAGCTACAAAATTTGAACTTATTTTTTCATTTTTGTCTAGGAGCAATTGTCCGTATTTGCTCAATCGTAGAAATAAATTACTTATTGGATTAATGACCCATGTTGAGAACGCAATAAAAGCAAGTGCTACAATTAACGGAACTAAATACGGTTGAAGATTTTCATTATTTCTTACTACTGTCCTTAATATCTTAAACCCAATATAAAAACCTATTATTACACCCCATTGATATTTTGCAGTGAGGTTACTCATAAAAAATGAATATTTCAAGAAAATACGATAAATTGGGCTTGTTGCTTTCAATGCTTCAAGCATACCCGATTGAGCATAGTCAAATGTTGGATCGTTTGACAGTGCTTCTTTAAAGTGCTCCAATGCCTTTTTATGATTTCCTTTTTCAAGTAAACCCCAACCATAGTTTGCGTGTGTGTATGCATTGTTAGGATCTTCCCGTAACGCTCCTTCAATAGTTTCAAATGATTCATCACTACGGTTAAGTTTATTTAAAGCTGTGCTTCTTGCGTTAAGTGCTAACAAATTTTCAGCATCAATTTCCAATGCTCGATTTGCCGTTTCGAGCGCTTCTTCAAATTGTTTACGACCTAACTTAATATTTGCAAGTAACGCAAAGTAATCAGCATCATAAGGGTCAAGTTCTATGGCTTGATTTATGTTTTTTTCAGCATCACTCAACTTGTCTTGCTGAATTGCAATACGAGATTTGATATAGAATAGATGCGAATCATCTGGCGATAGTCCGATTGCATTGTCAATAATATTGCCTGCTTTATAAAATTGGTCTTGTTGCAAGTTTACCTCAGCAAGTAATGATAAAAAATGAATATTGTTTGGATACTCTGTAAGTAAGTTTGAAAGGATTTTTTCTGCATCTGCAAATTTTTTTTGCCGAATAAGAATTTCAACTTTTGAAAGTCTGTTATCTTCTGTCATGTTACTTTTTTATTTTCATGTAAGTTAGAATGTCATCATAAAGACCTGAATCATTGGCAAATATTGCAAAGTTCTTTGCTGTTGAAAACCACTCTTGAGTGCTTGGTTTATGCTTCTTCAATGCAGTCAATAAGTCGCTTGTTTCGAGAGGTTTAGGAATACCATCACTAAAAGAAGACTCAAGTTTTTGTTCAATTGCAATATCTATAATGGCATCAATATCTGCACCCGAATAGTTATCAATTTTCTTGGCAATGGTTTGAAAATCAATAGTTCTTGTTGGTTTATTATTGAGTTTTAATCTTAAAATTGACGCTCTCGTTGTTACATCTGGCGGCGGAACAAATACAATTCTATCAAATCTTCCTGGTCGTCTAAATGCGGGGTCTAAATTCCAAGGTGTGTTAGTTGCTCCAATAATTAAAACGCCTTCGTTTGTGCTATCAATTCCGTCAAGTTCTTGTAAAAACTGATTTATTAAGTGTCTGCCACTTGATTGCTTCATGTCACTTCTACTTGCACCCAAGGCGTCTATTTCATCTATGAATAAAACGCAAGGTATGTTCTGCCTAGCTAATTCAAATATTTCATGCAGATTCTTTTCACTGTTGCCAATCCACATATCTAAAATGTCGTTCAGACTAACGCTTATAAATTTTGCGTTTACCTGTCCGGCAGTTGCTTTCGCAATAAATGTTTTACCACAACCTGGTGGCCCATAAAGCAAAATACCTCCACCAATTTTTTTTCCGTATGCTTTATAAAGTTCAGGGTGTAGTAGTGGTTTAATAATTTTTAATTCTATCTCTTTTTTCACTGCTTCCATACCACCAACATCACTGAAATTGATATTAGGTTTTTGCAAAAAGCGGTTGTCAATTTCTTCTTCTATTTCTGTAATTTCATTGCTTCCTCTTTGTCGCAATTGATTGTCAAGGTCTTCGTCAAAGTAATTTGGATCAATTGCTAATGCTTTTTTGTAGGCATCAATTGCTTTAGATATTGAATTTTCTTTTAGAAGTCCTTTGGCATAAAGGGTATAAACACCAATTTCATTTGTTCCATTTTCAATTAGTTCCTCTAAAATGACATTACATCCTGAATAACCTTCTTTTTTAAAAAACACAGTTGCGAGTCCTAGTTTGGCTTTATTGTCATGCGATATTTTAAGAAGTGCAGAATATTCTGCTTCTGCTTCCTCAAGTCTGTTCAAGTTCAATAAAGTGTCTGCAAGCAATTGTCTCAATGGGGTATTGTCTGGTGAATGTTTTAAAGCCTCACGTAAACTATCTATAGTATTCTGGGTCATATTTAAAATGTTACTCTGTTGTCTTAAATTACCGCCAACTCATTATACAGCAACATTCATCACTCATATCCAATAAGTACAGCAGAACATCATTAGTTTTTCACCTTCTTTTGCCTCCCCCTTTTTCCAAAACAACGAAAATTCCTATCCCACGCAATATATAAATAAATGTTATAAAAACTTTCAAAACACAGTTCTTTTTTAAGACCGTGTTTATTTGCTTATGCGACTCTGAACTCTTAACTCCTAACTCTAAACTCTGACCACTGACCACTGACCACTGAAAACTGACCACTGACCACTGAACACTGACCACTGAACACTGAAAACTGACCACTGACAACTGAACACTTAACAATGAATCCCCTCAAGATACTCCAACTGCCCCTCTCCAATACCCTTGGCCTCTTCAAAAAAACGCTCACATCGGTTAAAGGCTTTATCCACATCCTTTTCCGAGAATTCACTATGGGCTTTGAAACGCATGATATGGTGGGCATTGCACAGTATATAGTACATACGCTGTAAACCATACGATTTTTGCGGAAAAACCGTTTCCGGCAATTGGGTAAAGAGGCTACATAGATGCAACATATAAGACAATGAATAATGCTGTGGCTTAAACTCCCAAAAAACGTACAACAGTGCCATACAGATCTGTTCCAGGGCATGGTGCATAATGGCCAATCTAGAGGTGGAATCCCCAATAACGTCAACAACATCCACTAAGGAAATCAGGCAGTTGGCTCGGCGCATACGGCTGTTCCATTCCTCTTGGATACGCTGGTAAACATGCTTATGGAACGAGAGACCGAACAGACCCAATTTGGACAATGCGTCATCCTCTTGGTACATACAAGGTGTTTGGTTAAGCACTTTACTCAAAAAACGGCAACCATCGTTTAGCTTCGCTTTTACCTTTGGCAACGTATAAACAATAGCATATACTTTACAGCGCTGTTGCATGTTGTTATACAAAGTATCCATAAAGTCTTGCATGTTTTTTGGGATAGGCTTATGGGTAATGAGCAGCAGTGTATAGGTTATAACCTTTTGGGAGTTTACGCTTTCTGGAAACAGATATACATTCTGGGTCTGTTTCTCTTTGTAAACACTAATCACGTATACCGAATGTAACGGCACTTCCTTTTTTATTAGGGCAATAAGCGCTTTCTGGTATGGGAATTTCTTAAGTGTTGTTGTTTCCATAATATTTTGTTTTACATAAATTAAGGGAACAGACCAGACGTACCGAACCAAAACAGGTTGTATAAAACCACATCGAATTTGTTTTTTACAAGTGTGGTAAATTTCACAAAAAACCTTATATTTGGTTCATGGAAACAGCAACAAAACCAAACCACATAGGCAGAAAGATTAGCCGTATCAGGGAGCTAAGAGGCATGAAACAAGAAACACTAGCCGAACAACTGGGCATTAGCCAACAAGCTGTGTCCAAAATCGAGCAGTCCGAAACCATTGAGGGTGACAAACTCGAACAGATTGCAAAGGTGCTTGGGGTTACAAAGGAAGGTATTGAGAATTTTTCGGATGAAGCTGTTCTCAATATTATTGGAAACACCTATCATGTAGATAATTCGTCAGCTGTGAATTATGGATGTACTTTCAATCCTCTCGATAAACTATTAGAAGCGCACGAAGAAAACAAAAAACTCTACGAACGTCTTTTAAAATCTGAACAGGACAAAATCGAGTATTTAGAAAAGCTCCTCAATAAATAATACCATACCAGAAGAAACTAATTGCATAGGCGCACTCAAAAGTAATGGTTTCCTTTAGTTTAAAATCGCTGCTATAGGTTGTTTTTGGCAACCTATGAGGTTGGGAATTATAAGTAAAAATCAATAACTCCATCTAACTTTTATCTTCGGTTTCGTGAATAGTTATTTTCTTAGAAATGGAGCCAGAAGCAATGAACTATGTCGGTGTTAGCACATGTTTTATTAAGGTTTAAAATCAATTTCGCAATCAAAGCAATGGCTTTTCTTTTTAAGGAAAGGAATTGGAAAACCTATTAAAAGAATAGCCATAGCCATAGCACCTCTTGATGGTTTTGGTCGAGAAACTTCCAATGAGCCACAATTTGGACATTTTAATTCTTTACTCAATAATAGCCGTATTTTAAGTTTGAACAATATATTTTCAGGGAGTCTGAATTTAAAATTAATTCGCTATGGTTTATTTTGTACTCATATTGTCTTTCAAGGAGAAAGTCCAACGTGTCAATTTGAGATATGTTAATAAAATTATTTTCCATTTTCCAATTCCCATTTATTCGAGGCGTATTAAAACCAGGGAATTGCACATGCCCATTTGTTTGAAAGTCCAATTTCTCAAAGCATTCTACTATTAAACGAATTTGTACTTTGTCAGATATTGTAGAGGGAACATATTCTTGGTTTTGATAAACTATGTAGTCTATGCACCAATTTCTTTCGGTTAAAAGTTCTAAATCGGTCGGACGGTTTATATGTCTATAGATAAATACCGAGAAACCTAATATTATGGTAATAGTGACTATTGAAATCAGTAAAAGTTTAATGATTTTCTGAAATTTTGGGTCGCTAATTTTCTTTTCGACTTTACTTTGTTCAGGTTCTTTCCATTTGTCAACAAATCCATTTTCTTCAAGGATTATACTAGCTCTTTCCAAATTTGATTCTGCTACCTGAAGTCGGACACCTCCAATTGCTTGCGAAAGAAAATTGTGTACTTGTACCGTGTGTTCATCAAGAACTCTGCATTCAATTCCTTCAGATTCTAGTTTAGATTTGACGACCGCTAGTTCTGTTGGGAACACAAAGGTCATTAATGTTTTAAAATTCTCCAATGTTCTTAAATATGTGCTAACGGCTCGAATATGCGTAGTGCGGGAATTCAAGGCACTTCGCTATCAAACCGCTACGCAGGTTTATTAAATGCTTTAATGTTCAAATTTACTAAATTGCCCCGCATTACGTATATTTATTGTTGTGTGGCGTTATTTCTCATCTCCTGTACATGAGCATTTTGAGCTGCTAATTTCCTGTCTGTAACCTCTTGTACATACCCTTTAATTACTTCCCAGTCAATGTCAGAAAGTCTGTTTTCTTTTGGCATGAGAACAGTAAAAGTTTCATTGTCCTGATTAGGACTAGGAACATCTTTTAGTAAAATCCAATATGCTTCATTGTCAGGAACAACATACTTAACGATTAAAACGACTTGCAATTTTCTCCATAAATAATTGTACGTAGCAACCCTTAATGTCTGTGTTTCATTTTCTGCGTCATTGCTGTTCTCTGATGACTTGAGTTGTACTAAGAGTTCAAGCCCTGTTGCATCAGTACCCTCGAAAAGGTCAACAATCAAATCAACACCATAGTCATTATCGGGTTTATGTGAATACCAATTATTCGGAAGACAATTATCGAAAAATCTTTCTGAAAGTTCTTCGTTATTATGTGCTTGGGGTCTTTGAGGTAGTTTTTGCATATTTTTATTTTTATAAAACTCTTATCCTTAATGATTCAAACATTAGAGATATTGCATCTTTAGCATCTTTTTCAAGAATTAATTCTGAATCCTTGTATTTCTTAGTACTTCTAGAATATAAATTATTTTCATCCATTATTTCTCTTAAATGAACAAAAGGATTTCTTTTTAATCTTAGTTCATCAACCTTATCAATAAAGTAATCTGGGATTGCTGAATTCCCTTTAAACTTCTTTAAGATATTATTAAGGGTAAATTTCGACTCTTTTTCAAATCCATGAATCTTTAATGATTCTTGAAAACGGCGCTCAATAAAAGACAGTGCTAAAATCACTACGGCAATATATTCTGCATTTATAAAACAGCCTTGAACTTCCTTAAAAATCCTGTATGACTCATCGCTTCCATGTATGACATTACCAAAGTCAGGATAGTATTTATAAAAGTATCTAAACCTTCCTAACCTTTCATCGAAAGTTGCTTTATCAAAATCATGCAGTTCCCTTTCAAATGAATCTCGATTATCAACGTTATTTCCAAATAAATCCTTTTGCATCTAGTCTGTTCTTAATGCCACACAACAATTGTAAACCACAACAAACAGCACCATCATTGTAGTCATATTCTTTATACATGCAATATATTACTTTTTAATAAGCTATTAAATAAAAAAAAACATGCCTTGCTGTAAAATGTAGTTTCTTATATATGCTTACTTTAGCTATAATATTGCTACGAAGTCACAGAATGCTGAGCTGGCTTCGTAGAGCTGGTTACCGGTTTGTACGCAGTGATTTCATTTAATCGTGTCTTTTACGTAAATCGTTTTCTCAAAATAAACTCTTGCAGTCATACTGTCAATTTCTTTATCCTTAAAAGGTCCATAAGAGTATTCTTCCATATATCCTCTTAAAAGTTTTTTCCCTGGCTTTTTAAACCAACTTCCAAAAATTGCTACGTGACCATATCTTTTAGGGTCAATATCAGTAAACCATTTTTGATTAATAGTATCTGTTTTTAAGTTGTCAAAATGGTCTGTTCTAATCAGACTGTCATTTGGAAAAGGTGAATTGAAATTTTCACTTTCGCTATGGAAAAAGACTCTGATTTGAGAATCATAATCTCTTATTCGACGAGAATTACAATATGCAACTCCACGAATTGGCTCATTTAAGTCGATAGTGTCTTTGTTAAAGTCGAAAACATTGTAGTTGGTTGCTCGTGTTCCTAAAGTGTCATTTACAAATTCTTTTTGGTTAAAAATCGAATCTTGATCTCTCCAAGCAAGTGTGTCTCCTTTTTTATCAAGAAACCAAGCTCTATTTATTCTCGAATGTCCGTCTATCACAAACCATTCTCTAATTTCCCTTAATTTTCCATCATTTGAGTATAAATTCCAAATTCCGAATGGCTTTTCGTTTTTTTGGATTTTCCCTCTTTTAAATATTTGTCCGTTTCTGTAGAAATAAAAAAGGCTATCACAATTCTCAAGTATCACTCTCTTTTTGAAAGTCAAATTGCTATTATCAGAATAGAATTCCAGTTTTTCAATCGGTTTAGTGTCCTGTGAATTTTCTTTACAAGCTGTAAAGATTAATGGAAGAATGAATATTATAAGTAGGTTTTTCATCATTGCGTACAGCACCCATACAACCACAACAAACAGCAACCCCATCGTAGTCATATCGTTTATGTATGCAATATATTACTTTTTAATAAGCTATTAAATAAAAAAAACCGCACCTTATTGCAAAATATAGTTTCTTATATATGCTTACTTTTTCTAATATTGAAAGAGCTGGTAGTTTAAAGAGCATTAAGTCATGCATCCAACAAGTAGAAACTCAAAACTGTAATGGTTTGGAAGGGTTGGGTAGATTATGCGCTTTTTGTTTTTTAGAGCCAGCTTCTACGATGGCAAAACCAAAGGTGCTTAAATGTCCTGTGAGTTTTCAACGTTACAGCATGAAATCTAACAGGCAAGTATAAGCGTAGTTTTATGATTTTAGTTGTCTTACACAACGGTTAACTTCTTTGTTAGCTGCTGTTTAATTTATTTCTTGTTCTAATCTGTCCCTAATTAAAGATAACGGAGAAGCAATTGCGTTTATATATTGAAAATTACCATTTCTATTATTATTTATGGAGAGTTGAATTGGACTTGCTTCACTTTGGACAGCATTTACTTTGAATATATCATTTTCTTCGTCATACATAAAATATGGTGCTCCAGATGAACCAAATCGAAAATAACCTTTTATTAAATACCTTAATCCCTCCACAATATAGTTGCCTTGAAATCTGTCGGAAAAAATATTCCAATGGTCTAATATGCCTTCTATTTTTGCCTCGTTTAAAAGTCTACCAAGATTATCCACAGGAGCACTTTGTAAGCAGAAAAAATTATTGTTTGAAGTGTCATAAATTTCATAGTCGATTTGAACAGATGGGATCTCATCTATGATATCTTTATGAGTATTAGTGATTTTATATAATGCAATATCTTCGCTATAATATGCGTTAACTAATTCTAGTTCCAAGATAAATGTATGCCTATTTTGTGCTGGCTCAGGAAAATATCTGTTTGCTCCAATAAGAGCTGTAAGTCCAGCATCATTATATAATTGATTATTTCTGAATTGGATAATTAGAAATGGTTTACAAATATTATTTTGATAGAAATTAATCCATCTTGTATCATAGTTTATCCGATTTAGAGCTCCTATTAAAGAGGTAATGTCTTGTTGGTTTGCAGAACTAAGATGCCTGTTGTTTGCTACATTATCAAGTATGTAGCACCTATTGAAAAGCGCTATTTCGTTTGCATTTAAATGAGGTACAATATTCCCCTGATAATCAGCTTCAGGTATAGATTTAAATAGTTGAGCTAGGCTACGTAAGTTGTGAGCTACACTTAAAACATATCCGTTTCCTATGTGGAATGCACTAATATTATTATCAAATTTTCTTCTGGCAGGTTCATCAGCATTTGTTACTGACATTATTCTGAACAATGGAGATTTTTGTTCGTCAATCAGTTCTAATTTTCTTTGTTTCATATTCATTTAATTGCTGCTAACTCATTATACAGTAACATTTATTACTAATACCCCATAAATATATCAGGTTATCGTTAGTTTTTAGTCTTCTATTGCCTCCTTTTTAAAATGATGGAAGTTCTTATATCATGCAATCCCGTAAAACCGCTGTTTATTGCAGTTTATTAACTTCCAACAATTTTTCTTGAAGTAAATTCAGATAAGATAATCCAAATGCTGCAGAACATATCAATTCTGATATAGTTTTTTTGTCAATCTGTTTTAATGTCTTGCCTCTGTGAGCTAATGAATTCCTTAAACCCCTTAATTTATTTAAATTTCCTCTAATGTTATCAGGTATTTTTGGAAAACCAGAATTGTGAGCGATTAATGGAAGCAAAATGTTTAATTGATAGCTATAAGTTGCTCCATTACTTAAAAAGTCATCAACTCTGTCTTTAGCTGAAAAAGCAGAAAAATATTCTGTCATTAAATTATTCAATGTTGATTCAACGGAAACATTGGAAGGAATAACACATGCACTATAATTCTTTACTGTAAAAGCCTCTACTGCGTTGATGATATTTTCCCAAATTTCATTCTCTTCAGATTTTTCAGCCCAATTAATTTGTACGGCAACAGGCGTTTCTTCTACTTGTTCTCCAAATGGTCTGCCATATAAATTAATTACATTGGGAATAAAATGCCTAGACGGTGTGTTTCCATGTAATTCTACCGGAAATAACCCTGTGCCATTTGGTGTATAACTGGTTTGTAAAATTTTAGATTCTTTAGGGATTCCAATTTTTTCTAAATCTAAAGTAAAAATTTCTCCAGCCTTCATGTAAATTCTCAAACTAGTAGTATATCCTCCAACTATTGCATATGTATAAGAAGGAAAATCCCAATCAAAATGTCTCAGAAGGAGTGACCACCAATCAAGTTTAGTGCCACACTTTGGACATTTCATTACGATTCCATGAAAATAATTCGATAAATTTTCACTAGTGATTGGAAATGAAATTTCTTTACATTCAGGACATGGCGTTTGATAAATCTCTGTATGTAATAAATCATATTTCATTTACAATGTGTTTTTTTAATTCTAACTAACGTTTTTTATTAATTATTAAAAATCAATATATTACAAATTTAATTTTTATTCCTCTCATTTGCTTTGTCATTCACCTTCGCGTTAGCCCAAGAAGTCAATGGTTCGGAATATGGAGGATTATGGCTAACGTTCCGGCTATTTGTATTGCGAGATTACCAGGTACTTTACCGTCCGCTTACCGATAAGTTCAAAATGTTTTTACTTTCAATTTACTACTAAGCATCGTATCAAGCATAGCCATTGTTGGGTCATCGTACTTTTTATTTTTTAAAAGTTTCATTCTTTTCACAAATTTCCACTCCTATTACAACATCCAACATCATATTTTCTACTAGAGAAATAAATTCAGTCACATGAGTCATGTTGACAATTATAGAATTTTCACCATGGGCTATTTTGTTTCTAAAGAGTAAAAGCTTGTTAAGTCCACTATTATATTTTCCATCTACTTCAGTAATACAATAACGCTCTAAAATTCGATTCAAGACTTTTAGGTTTACATTTGATTCAGTCGGTACTGCGGGCTTTATATTGATTATATCTTGGAATAGTTCATCCAATGACTGAACTAGCTTCATTTTTTTATCAAAATGAACTCTAGGGTTATTGAAGTCGCATTCTGAATCTAATTGATGTGTCAGTAGAGCATATGAAATTTCAGACCTATTGAGCGATAATGTATTTAAGTGATTAGAATAAATTGCAAAGCAATTTTTTACAAATCCTTCCCAAATCGAATAAATAGCTGGAATTGAGTATTTAATGTGCAAATCTTTATGATCAGGACTAAAGCTATACCTAATTGGAATACTTTTCAGAGTCGCGAGCTCAGATGTTCGCCATTCAATATCTGCTAATATTTCTTGAACAAATGTTTTCATAGAGTTTCTATCAACCGAAAATTTCGTCTGCTACTTCAATTCTTTTTAATATTCTTGATTTACTGGCAGAAGCGGAACCCGAAGCTTTTTTGAAGGATTCTGATTTCTTTAGTTGAGTGACTTTATCAATTAATTCATCAGTTCGAACATCCTTATATTTTTCGTAATATTTGGTTATACCAATGGAAACGCAATCAAATAAACTGGTTGAAAAAACATTGTTTGAACCTCTAAACACTTCCTTTCCTATAGGGTGGAGAAGGTTTATCATGTTTTCGAAATTTGATTTTAAGTTAGGGATATTCTCAGCATCTGCCACTGCCTTTTTCATGTAATTTGTCATGTGTTGAGAAATGTTCTCAGACAATTCATCTTGTCCATCAGTAAGAGCACAGAAACGTAAAACCAATTCATCCATATAAAGTTGTTCAAGTTGTCTCTCCGTAGGTTGAATTAGTTGAATAAATTTATCCTGTTCAGCACAGTCTCTCAGAAAGATGTTGAACTGTTTTGAAATGCCTCTGAAAATCGCATTTCGTATTTCTTGATCTGTAAGTTCAGAGCCACCAGTGTTCAGACGGTTAAATAATTCATAGCGCATGTCAAAAGCACTATTCCACTTAATTATTTCAATTCGACAAGTAGCTCTTTTTATATTTAATTGAAATTTTAAAGGCAAATCTTTACATGCTAGTTTCTCCAATTCTTCTGTCAAGTCTCCTTTACACATAACCCAATTATTCTTGTCTATTGTGTCTTTGAGAATTCCAAAAAATGAAAATACTGTTGAAATCCTTTGAAGTCCATCAACGAGTTCCCATCTTCCATTTTCATCTTCTGCAACAAAAATTGGAGGAACAGGAATGCCTATTAGAATTGATTCAATGAACCTTGTTTTTTGATAGGTGTCCCACCTGAATAATCTTTGAAAATCTGGATCAATAATGATTTCTGATCGTTCATACATACTCATTATCTCACCAAAAGACATGTCTAGTCTGTCTGTACTTAAACTATTTCTAGTTTGTTGAAGTCTATCTTCAAGCTTTTCAATTTTACTCATATTGTTTTTTTATTCATTTTACATATGCCCCAACTTATTATAGATAACATTTATTACCCATAATCCTCATAAATACAATCAGGATATCATTAGTTTTTTATCTTTTATTGCTTCCCCTATTCAAAACGATGAAAATTCTTATCCCATGCAATATATAAATAAATGTTATAAAAACTTTCAAAACATATTTCTTTTTTAAAGCAGTGTTTATTTAGTTTGATCCCACCCAGGTTCGCCCTTTGTTCAGGCAAACCCCCATCCAAAAAATAGACCCCCGAACCGTAGCTGAACAAAACCCGAACAAAACTCGAACAAAACCCCTCTATTTTTGGGCAGGTGTGTCAATTTGTGTCAATGTGTGTCAATATGTTGCAATGTGTGTCAATATGTGTCAATATGTGTCACGGGTTTGTTTGTTAGCACATGGCTGTGTAGTTTCACCGCATTATTAACCCCAAAATCTATAAAAACATGGGAACATTTAGTAAAGGCATCCTCGGAGGATTCTCCGGAAAAGTAGGCAACGTTGTAGGTGCACGTTGGAGAGGTAAAGACATTATGCGCAGTTTACCCACAAGGGGCAACTACTCGCCCACCCAAGCGCAATTGGACCAACGCGACCGCTTTAAAACAGCTATTGTGTTTTTAACGCCTATAAAGGAGATCCTCTCGGCGTATTTTGGTAAACCCCAAGGCGATAAGTCCAACTTTAATCTGGCTACAGGCTACCACATTAAGAACGCCCTATTGCCCGACGCCCTAGACGCCTATGTGGTCGATTACCCCAAAGTGCTTATTGCCAAGGGCGATCTACGCGGACTTGCCAATGCCAGCGTAACGCCCGATGCGAACCAAGTGGTTAGCATCCTATGGGACGATAACAGCGGACAGGGTAATGCCTCGGCTACGGACGAGCTGGTGGTCGTGGTCTATTGCGAAGCCCTCAGCCTTTTTGAAACCGCCAATCCCGCAGGTGCGCGCGATGCGGCTACGGTACAAATACCCTTGCCTGCCTATTGGGCGGCGTAGGAAGTACAGGTTTGGGCATCCTTTGTGACTGTCGATAAAAAACTAGCAGCGACCAGCACCTACCTTGGGGCGGTGACGCTTACCTAAGCCTGATTTTTATTAGCTGAAGTGAGGCTATCTAAAAAAGTTGACAAAACTGTCATGACTGTAAAAGTCATCTGTTTTTACCCGTTGGGTGTCATTCTTCTTATAATGACGAACCAGTAACCAATTGCTTGGTTTCTAACAAGGATCTGTAAACACACTTTTTTAGAGCGTCTCACTTTTTTTACACGCCATAACTGCCCTAAAGGCTATACTCTTTTTAGAAACACCCCTACTCTTTCCTTGGTCGTAAATGGTTGTTTCGCATCCTATTTATCATAAGCTGTTCAATAAATTTTTTTGGATAGTATAAAACACCTCCCTGTTTGGTATAAGGCAATTTCTTGGTTTTGCACCAGCGGTATAAGGTGCTACGGCTTACTCTAAAAAATTGTTGCGCTTCGGCAGAAGTCAACCATAATTCCTCATTAGAGGAGGATTCATTTCTAAGTCTAATCATAGTGTTTTTTTCTATATTTATTGTAAGTATTAGCTTATCAGATTACATAGATATAAAAAAATAACTGACATATGAAAGGTTTTTTGTTGGTGTTAGGTGTTGGGTTCTGGGTACTGGGTTTGTGAATCGGTCAACTATAATCAGGGAGGTCAAAATCGGGAAAGGTGAATCGGGAATTGTGAATCGTGAATCGTTAAGATACTAGGTTTTGGGTTTGACGAAATTCTGAATTCTGAATTCTGAATTCTGAATCATAAATCGTGAATCGTGAATCGTGAATCGTTAAGATACTAGGTTTTGGGTTTGACGAAATTCTGAATTCTGAATTCATAATCATTCTAACAATCTAAAAATCTAACCGTCTAACCGTCTAACAATCTAACAATCTAACCCCATAACCTCATAACCTTCTAACTTCTGCCTTCTCAATTCCACATTCACAATCCATAATCCATAATCCTGAATTCTGAATTCTGAATTTGATCATCAATCGTAAATCGTAAATCGTTAATTCGTGAAACGGGAATCGTGAAAGGTGATTCGGAAATGGTATCTTATCGCCGTTTAAAACAACTTTCTAACAATCTAACCGTCTAACAATCTAACCGGTCTAACCAGTCTAACCATCTAACCGTCTAACAATCTAACCAGTCTAACAATCTAACCAGTCTAACAATCTAACAATCTAACAATCTAACCATCTAACTCTCCATTTCCATAATCAAATTCGCAATCAGCGCCGTCCACCCCGTTTGGTGCGATGCACCTAGGCCTTTACCCGTGTCACCATCAAAAAACTCGTAAAACAAGTGCAGGTCTTTAAAGTGTTCATCTTTTGAAAACACGTGGTTGGGATCGTCGGCGTGGTATTGAAACTTACCATCGGAATTAACTTCAAACAACTTTATCAAGCGTTTGGTAAGTTCGTTAGCAATCTGCTTAAGGTTGAGTTTATGACCCGAACCCGTAGGGAACTCATACTGATAGCGATCACCATAAAAAGTATAATACTTACGTAGCGACTGAATGACCATATAATTTAAAGGCATCCAGATAGGACCACGCCAATTGGAATTACCGCCAAACATATTGGAACGGCTTTCACCCGGTTCGTACTGAATTTGGTAGTGTCCGTGATGCTCAAACACAAACGGGTGTGCCTCGTGGTACTTGGACAAGGAACGAATCCCGTAATCGGAGAGGAATTCGTTTTCATCCAACAAACGAATCAACAAATGCTCCAACCTAAACCCACGCATGATGGAGAACAAGTAATTACCATCGGCATTGGTATCGTCAATATTCGAGATTAATGAAGCCAGGTCGGGTCGGGTTCTTATAATTTCGTTGGCCCTAAACCTAAAGTCCTTTAACTCTTCAAATAAATCCTTATGCATAATCTCTACGGCAAACATGGGAATAACACCCACTAAAGAACGCACCTTCAGGCGGTTGGTCGTGCCATTAGCCATTTCTACCACATCGTAATAGAAATTATCTTCATCATCCCAAAGCGAAATGTCCTTTTTACCTATGTGGTGCATCGCCCAAGCGATATTAAGGAAATGCCTGAAAAACTTAGCCGCAGCTTCCTCATAAATTTTGTTGGTTTTTGCCAGTTCCAGTGACATGCGCAGCATATTAAGCGTAAATAGCGCCATCCAACTGGTGGCATCCGCTTGTTGCATTCTGGTAATCCCCGGTGGCATGTGGTTGCGGTCGAACACTCCAATATTGTCCAAACCTAAAAAGCCCCCTTCAAATAGGTCGGTACCATTCTTATCCTTTTGGTTGACCCACCATGTAAAGTTGAGCAGGAGTTTTTGGAAGGCTTTTTCCAAAAATTCGGTATCGCCTCTACCCGTGTAGTTTTTGTCCTTTTCATACACGTTCCAAACGGCATATGAATGCACGGGAGGGTTCACGTCGCTAAAATTCCACTCATAAGCTGGAATTTGTCCGTTGGGATGCATATAGTTTTCCTGCAATACGAGCAACAACTGTTCTTTGGCGAAAAAAGGATCGATTTCTACAAACGACGCCATATGAAACGCCAAATCCCAAGCAGCGTACCACGGGTATTCCCACTTGTCGGGCATGGAAATAACGTGCCTGTTGGTAAGGTGCTGCCAATTGTAATTACGCATGTTTGCCCGATTGGGGGCAGCCTCCCCCGGACCGCCAAACAGCCATTTAAACACATCGTTATAATAGAATTGCTTGGTCCATAACAAGCCCGAAAAAGCACTTTTGGCAATGGCTTGGTGGGCTTCGGGAATGTCCGTTTTAATGGTTTCGGTATAAAAGGCTTCACAATCGCTGATGCGTTGGTGGAATACCGCATCGAAATCTGCCCAAGGAGCTTTTACCTTGGTTTTGCTTAAGCGTACTTTGATGCTTTTTTCTTCACCCGCCTTTAGTTTTAACTGGTGCCAAACGGCAAATTTAGAACCTGTCTTTTCGGGGTTGACCGTAGCCTCACCATGTATCACGTGGTCGTTGATGCCATCCTTTACATAAGCGACATCGTTAGGGAAATTATAAATACGCTGATTATTGGTTTCGTTATCACAGAATAACTGTTCGCCGTCTTCATGATACAGGTAATACCTGCCGTTTCTAATGCTTCTGGATTGCACCTTGTTTCCCGAAATGGATTTCATACTGGGGCGTTCATAACGCTTGTTGTGTTTCCAAAAATTGCGAAACCACAAATGTGGTAGCACATGGATATCGGCAGTCTTAGTTCCCCTGTTTACCACCGTTACTTTCATAAGGATATCATCGACATTGGCTTTGGCGTATTCAATATAACAATCAAAATAAGCATTGTTTTTAAAGACTCCCGTATCCAATAATTCATGTTCGTAATCCTCACGGCTTTTCCGATTGCCGTTTACCAAATCGCCATACGGGAATTCGTTTTGCGGATACTTATAAAGGTACTTGCAATAAGAATGTGTTGGCGAAGACACTTGGTGAAAATAGAGTTCCTTAACATCTTCCCCATGATTTCCTTGGTTGTTGGTAAGTCCAAAAAGGCGTTCCTTTAAAATAGGATCCTTACCATTCCAGAATGCCGGTGCCAAACACAGGATTTCCCGCGAATCGCAAAAACCACCTATGCCTTCCTCGCCCCAACGGTAGGCATTGCTACGCGCTTTTTCATGGTCTATAAACTCCCATGACTCACCATGCATGCTGTAATCTTCCCTAACGGTCCCCCATTGTCTTTCTGCCAGGTATGGCCCCCATTTTTTCCAGTTTTTATAGGCGTTGGGCACTGCCAATCTTTCTGCTTCAGAACCTTTTTGAATCATATATTTTAGATGTATAATTGAACGACATATAAAAAACCAGACACTAGTATGTTAATTCGAGGTATTATTTTTATTCTAAAAAAATACTATAAAATGACGTTTAGTTTGTCAGACTGAGCTTGTCGAAGTCCCAACGTAAAACCTCATGATAGTGAATTTTACAATTGAAATCAGTAAAATGAGTATCGAGAATCAAATTTTAGTTCTCGATACCATTCGCTTTTGGCAAATCACTCGAACTGACACTAAACGAACACTTATAAGAGCACAAAATAGGTTGGTTTTGAATAAAAATAGGTCTTTTTTTTTGAAGTCATTCACGCTATTATAAGTATTGCCTAATTGCTATTTTTACTATAAATCTTTTAATATCTCGTAAAAAAATGGATGATAAATTGATGAAGTCGTAGGCATGTGAGTTAGATTGTTAGACTGGTTAGATTGGTTAGACTGGTTAGACCGGTTAGATTGGTTAGACTGGTTAGATGGTTAGATTGGTTAGATGGTTAGAAAGATGTTTTAAAACGACAAGATACTTTTCCCGATTCACGATGAACTGAACCCTGAACACTGAACCCTGAACACTGAACACTGAACACTGAACACTGAATACTGAACACTGAATACTGAATACTGAACACTGAACACTGAACCCTGAACCCTGAACACTGAACCCTGAACACTGAACCCTGAACACTGAACCCTGAACACTGAACACTGAACACTGAACACTGAATACTGAACACTGAATACTGAACACTGAACACTGAACTGAACCCAAGAAGTGAGCAAGACCCTACCTTCACGATTTGCCCTTCACGTCTCCCGTCTCCCGTCTCACGTCTCACGTCTCCCGTCTCACGTCTCACGCTTCAACAATCAACCTCCCCCTGCTATCCTAATAGCCTCTTTAATATCAGCTACTATAAATTGGTGGTCTAAAACGGCATACATATCATTCTTTTCGAAGTCGCTTTTTAATGTGTCGCGTATCCCGGACAAAATAACTTTGACATCTCGCTTTTGGTAAGATTTGATGATTTCCTTTAAACTTTGATAGCCCGTAGCATCTATTAAAGGCACATAACGCATCCGGATGATGATCACTTTAGGTTGAAAATGGGTATTGGTGATGGTTTCCTGAAATTGGCGTGCTGCTCCAAAAAACAAAGGCCCATTAATTTCATATAGCAACACATCTTTAGGCAAGTCCAAGAGTTCTTCATCAAATAAATGTTCGCCATTTACGGTATCCGTTGTGATGTTTTCAACAAGCACAGACTCACTCATGCGTTTCATAAACATAAAGCTGGAAAGCACGATACCTATTTCGATGGCGATAACCAAATCGAAAATCACTGTGAGCAAAAAAGTAGTCAATAAGATGATAATATCCATTCTATTCCCTCTTAAAATGGATTTGAATTGGCGCCACTCGCTCATGTGATATGCCACGACCATTAAAATACCGGCAAGACAAGAAAGCGGAATCAACTTGGCATAGGGAGCAAATAACAGCATAATGGATAATAAAACCAATGCATGAACGATGCCTGCTATTGGCGTTCTACCACCATTTTTAACATTGGTGGCCGTTCTTGCTATAGCTCCTGTAGCAGGTATGCCACCAAATAATGACGACACAATGTTTGCAGCACCCTGCGCTATTAGTTCGATATTGGAACGGTGCTTACCCCCAATCATAGAATCGGATACAACTGCCGAAAGCAGGGATTCAATACTACCCAATAAGGCAATGGCAAAAGCAGGTGCGATGAGTAATTTTACGGTTTCGAAATCCACATGAGGTAATGATGGCACACTAAAATGATTCGGAATGTTACCAAAATTACTTTCTATAGTATCTACAGGGATTTCAAACACCTTAACAACAATGGTTGACAATAAAATAGCAAAGATAGACCCAGGTATTTTCTTTATAAACTTTTGAAAATATAAAGTCATAAGGACGGTTACGGCAGCAATCGCCACGGCATACCAATTCACTTTATTAAAATTCTCAAAATAGACCCTCCATTTATCAAAGAAATCGGCAGGGACTTTAGCGATATGCAAGCCGAAAAAGTCATTGACTTGTGAGGAAAAAATAATTAAGGCAATTCCACTTGTAAAACCAACGATAAGCGAATAGGGAATAAATTTCAGCAAGTTACCCAGACGTGCCAAGCCCAGACCTATGATTATAAACCCAGCCATAAAAGTGGCGATGGTCAATCCGTTCATTCCAAATTCCTGAACAATGCCATATACAATGACAATAAAAGCACCTGTTGGTCCACCTATTTGTACACGGCTGCCACCAAAGCTTGAAATGATAATACCAGCAATAATAGCCGTTATAATCCCTTTTTCCGGAGAGACCCCAGAAGCAATGGCAAAAGCAATAGCGAGCGGAAGCGCTACAATACCTACGATAACCCCAGAAAGTGCATCCTTTGCAACAGTCTCTTTAGAAATGCCTTCTTTTATAAGAGAAAACAATTTAGGAATAAATTCTTTTTTCATTGTGTAATAAACAACCCAAATACTAGCAATATTCAGATTCTTGAAGTTTTAAATAGCCAATGACGAAGTTAATTATTTTTTTTAAGTACATGACAAAAAACCAACTATATTCAGATGTCGGTCTTATTAATGATGAATGATGAATGATTAGTGATTAGTAATTAGTGATTAATGATTAGTGATGATTCTTGATGAATGATGGGTGATGAATGATGGGTGATGAATGTACGTCCCTGATGAACTGAACACTGAACACTAAATACTGAATACTGAATACTGAACACTGAATACTGAAATTAATGATGAATGAATGATTGGTGATGACTCGTGATGAATGATGGGTGATGAATGTACGTCCCTGATGAACTGAACACTGAACACTGAATACTGAATACTGAATACTGAACACTAGAGGTTAGAAAGATGTTTTTTAAACGACAAGCCTTCCTTTCACTTTTCACGTCTCACGTCTCACGCTTCAACTCTTAAACGCTTCTACGACAAACAATTCAACGATTTGCCTTTCACGTCTCACGTCTCCCGTCTCACCACTCCCGTCTCACCACTCCCGAAGTTTGTTCAAAGCCTCTTGGGCTTCCAGTTCCTTTTGTGGAATCACCTTTAAAAAAGAAGGATGTTGTTCTATGGAGTATTCAATACGTTTTACAATCTCGTCGGTAGATTCATTCTCATAATCAATAACCAATGGCTCTTTTATTTCCATGGATTGCAGAATGTTTTTCTTTTTAATACGCAAACCCTTTTTATCAAACGACCTTCTAAACCCATCAATAACAATAGGTACAACTACGGGTTTGTAACGCTTTATAATATGGGCCGTTCCTTTTCTAATCGGTTTAAAAGGCGTTGTGGTACCTTGCGGAAAGGTAATAACCCAACCATCGTCCAAAGCTTTTCCAATACTAGAAATATCGCTCATCTTTACTTGGCGGTTGACATCCTGCCCCTCGGCCCTCCACGTACGTTCAATACTAATAGAGCCCACATAGGCTAAAATTTTAGGCAGCAACCCTGCTTTCATGGTTTCTTTGGCAGCCACGTAATAAATATTCATTTTTGGGTTCCACAAATAACCTACGTTTTTAATGGAATCCGTACGCCCACTTAAACTGGCATTAAACACATGGAACATCGCCACCACATCGGCAAAATAAGTTTGGTGGTTGGAAATAAACAGAACGTTTTTGTCTGGTAGGTTTTTAATAATTTCTGAGCCTTCAATTTGAAGCTCATTAAATCCTCGGAAACGCCTGTGTGTAAGCACCCCTAAAATTCTAATAAGCCACTTTTTTATAAAAAGGATATGGCCGAATGGATTTCTTTTAAACAATCCCATAAATCACACGTCAATATTGGTTAGATATTACAAATGTAATAAATCTATTAAACTACATAAGTTGTTTTAACAAGTCTTTTATCTCACTTAACATCATGGCAGTAGCGCCCCAAACCACATAATTATTAAGCTTGAACGCAGGCACCTCAACATCAGCACGATACGATGTGTTCACTCTTTGGGTAATGATATTGGCATCATCCAAAAAATGACTCAAAGCCACTTCAATAATGGCTTCCACCTCATCGTCTTGCTTAACAAACCGCGGTGTTTCCTTCGAAATACCTATAAATGGATGCACATAAAAGTTACTCGGCGGAATGTAAATTTTAGACAATCCTCTTAATACTTCCACCTGTTTTATAGGCACGCCTATTTCCTCATAAGTTTCCCTTATGGCGGCAGCTTCCAATGAAGCGTCGTGTGCTTCCAATTTCCCGCCAGGAAACCCAACTTGTGCCGAATGTACGCCATGGTAGGTTTTCCTAAGAATTAAAACCAAGTGCGCTTCCTGATTGGTATTGGGGTAAAATAAAGCCAATACCCCTGCCCTTCTCGCTGTTTTTATAGCCTGCTCTTGGTGTTTTAACAGTTCCTGCCTAAAAGGAGGTGCCATTTTAAACTGAGATGCTTGGGCTGGTAGCGGGAGATTTTTTATTTTTGAGAGCGCTATTAAAAAATCATCAAAATTCATTCTATGAAACTTGTATTGCTATTATCTGTTTTCGTTTTATTTCTAAATTGTGAAGATAAGCAAAGTAAAAAGAAAATAAATCCTGAAAAAGAAATAACAACCGTTGTAAAAGAAGAAGGGCTTACCGGCGATGAAGATACAACCGATATAACAAACCGTGCCTTCCCCAAGCTAAACTCTAAAAATGCCATGGAGTTTTTTTTGCAATACGACAAAGCACATAAAGAAAACAAAGTGCGTTTAACAACCGACTTTGGGACTATTGATATTTTGTTGTTTGATGAAACCAAGTTCCACCGTTCGAACTTTATCTTTTTAACCAAGCAGAAGTACTTTAACGGCACCCAATTTTATAGAGTTATTGATAATTTCATGGTACAAGCAGGAAATAGCGATGATAGAAAAACCGCCAACAAACGTACCTATATAGGCAAATATTTATTGCCTCCAGACACCAAACGGGGGTTTAAACACGACAGAGGCGCTGTATCCATGCCCAGTAGCGAAATAGACAATCCGCATAAACTAGCATCACCCTATGAGTTTTTTATAGTGCAACAACAAGGTGGCGCCCACTTTTTGGATGGAGATTATACTATTTTCGGAAAAGTTACCAGCGGGATGGACGTCGTAGATAAAATCGCAGCCGTTGAAACCGATGATGCCGATTGGCCCCTACGCAATATTTATATTAGGAAGGTGGAGATTGTTGAGTGATGGGTTCAGTGTTCAGTGTCCAGTGTCCAGTGTCCAGTGTCCAGTGTCCAGTGTTCAGTGTTCAGGGTTCAGTGTTCAGGGTTCAGTGCTTGTTAATCAGAAATCGTTAATCGTTAATCAAGAAAGAGGTATCTTATCGTTTTAAAACATCTTTCTAACCTGTCTAACAATCTAACAATCTAACCTGTCTAACAATCTAACAATCTAACCATCTAATAATCTAACAATCCAACCTTATGACTTCTAGTTGATTGATCTCTAAATTCTCAATTCCACATTCTTAATCCATAATTCTGAATTCGTTAATCAGAAATCGTTAATCGTTAATCATTGTAGCGTGAATCGTGAAAAGGTGAAACGTGAGGCGTGAAAAAGTGTTTTATCTTTTTACAAAAGCTGCTTTCTAACTTTCTAATAATCTAACCTTCTAACAATCTAACAATCTAACTGTCTAACAATCTAACAATCTAACAATCTAACAATCCAACCTTATGACTTCTAGTTGATTGATCTCTAAATTCTTAATCCATAATTCTGAATTCGTTAATCAGAAATCGTTAATCGTTAATCATTGTAGCGTGAATCGTGAAAAGGTGAGACGTGAGGCGTGAAAAAGTGCTTTATCTTTTTACAAAAGCTGCTTTCTAACTTTCTAATAATCTAACTGTCTAACAATCTAACTGTCTAACAATCTAACTGTCTAACAATCTAACCTCATAACCACATAACCTCATAACCTCATAACCTCATAACCACCCAACTCAATCCCTATACAAACTGGGCAAACTAATTTTAAACTTAACCGCTATCAAGCGCACCGCAATAACGACCGAACCGGAAATAACAAACACGATATTATTATCTATAGGCAATTCTCTAAGTAAAAAATAGGTTAACCCTCCCAAAATACAGGCGGTGGCGTACACTTCTTTTCTAAAGATAACGGGTATTTCATTACAAAGAATATCTCTAATAACACCACCAAAACAAGCGGTAATAGTACCTAAAGCAATACAAATAATAGGATGCAAACCTATAGCCAAGCCTTTTTCTATACCCACAACGGTATATAAGCCAATACCAATGGTATCAAACAAAAACAAGGAAACCCTTAAATAATCAATGCGTTTTCTGAATATGATGGAAAAGATGGTGGCAACTATAATAACATAAACGTAGATCATATTTTCCATCCAAGTTACCGGAGTTTGCCCTATAAGAACATCCCTTAAAGTTCCTCCGCCAACCGACGTTACAAAAGCAATGATCAATACGCCAAAGGCATCCATTCTTTTTTCCAGTGCCACTAATACCCCCGAAATGGAAAAAGCAAAGGTTCCGAGTACTTCTATAATTTGAAAAAACATCATAATTTAGGTGTTGGTTGTTGGTTGATGGTTGTTGGTTGATGGTTGTTGGTTTGTAAAAATAGTTTTAATTTAGTTTTAGTACTATGACAAAAATTCAAATATATTCAGATGTCAGGCTGAGCTTGTCGAAGTCCTAATTTTAAAATATCATGGGGTTGGGTTCTAGGTTTTGGGTTCAAGGTTCTGGGTTCTGGGTTTTTCAATTCCACATTCTTAATCCATAATTCTGAATTCTGAATTCTAAATCATCAATCGTTAATCAGAAATCGTTAATCGTTAATCAAGAAAGAGGCATCTTATCATTTTAAACATCTTTCTAACCTGTCTAACAATCTAACCTTCTAACAATCTAATAATCTAACC
>NZ_JBIQVZ010000013.1:0-59163 GCF_044335535.1 Mariniflexile sp. HMF6888
ATTGTCTATTGTCTATTGTCTAATCTCTTAGCTCTTATAGCTCACAATTCAAAAATCATCAATCGTCAATCAAAAAGGCATCTTTCAAACGGTAATCCATAATTCTGAATTCTAAATTCTGATTTCATTATGTATATTCGCTGCATGCAAAAACCATTGATAAGTATTTTAACGCCCTTTAAGAATACGGAAATCTATTTAGGAGACTGTATAAATTCTATATTAAATCAAACCCACACCAATTGGGAATTGATAATTGTTGATGATGGTTCTTCTGATAACAGCTATGATGTTGTAAACGCTTTCGCCGAAAAAGACAGCAGGATAATACTTGTAAAGAATACAGGAAGCGGCATTATTGATGCATTACAACTCGCTTTTGGTAAAAGTAAAGGTGATTTTATTACTAGAATGGATAGTGACGATATCATGTTGCCAAACAAATTAGAAGTTTTGCTGAATAATTTAATCACTCATGGCGAAAAGCATGTAGCTGTTGGTTTAGTTGAATATTTTAGTGAAACGGGCGTTGGTGAAGGTTATAAAAGTTATGAAACATGGTTGAACAACCTGACTAAAACAGGAAACAATTATTCTGAAATTTATAAGGAATGCGTGATTCCATCACCTTGCTGGATGCTACACAGAAACGATTTGATAGCTTGTGATGCGTTTAATCCGCACCTGTACCCTGAAGATTACGATTTAACATTTCGGTTTTACAAACACAACTATAAATGCATTCCTTGTGATGTGGTATTACACAAATGGCGCGATTACAGCACGCGCACTTCTAGAACCCATGTTCATTACGCACAAAACCATTTTACCGAATTAAAACTAAGGCACTTTTTAGATATTGATTATAACAAAACAAAAACATTAACCATTTGGGGTGCGGGTACCAAAGGCAAATTAATGGCCAGCATATTGTTAGAAAAACACATTCCATTTGAATGGATTTGCGATAACCCAAAAAAAATTGGAAAGGCTATTTACGGAAAAGAATTAAAAGCTTTTAATACACTTTCAAAAATTGAAAACTCTCAAAGTATTATTACTGTAGCAAATAAAAAAGCACAAATGGAAATTAGAAGCTATTTGGAAACGCTGAACTTGAAACCCGTAAAAGATTATGTCTTCTTTTGTTAATTCTAACTCTTTCCAATGAAAAAGGCTTCATTATAAATCAGGGCGGAGCGTAAAAAATAACCCAGTGGGCTATTTTAGCGAACGCGCCAACTGGAGCAAGATTATATTTTTTGCTTACAAACAAAAAGTTTAAATGACTTCAATGAAAAATGTTTACTTTTGAAATGAGCAATAACAGTAAAATTTATACTTAGAGACTGTTTAAATTTTGTTTTTGGAATGTTTTATAGGGTATTTTTTCGTCAGACCAAGGTGTTTTGAGGTTCATAGCCATAGCTACGAACCGAAAAAATAGCTGAAGTATGGCGGAAAAAGGCACATAAAAGAACCAAAGGATAAAACTTAAACAGTCTCTTACTGCCATGTTCATTAGCGAATGGCATCTGACCTATAAAAATCAATAAAATATAACAGATGAAAAATATAAAACACAATGCAGTTTAAACACCCCGAACTTCTTTACGCTTTATTTTTACTGCTTGTCCCAATTATTGTTCATTTATTTCAGTTGCGTAAGTTTCAAAAAGAAGCCTTTACCAACGTCGCATTTTTAAAAGAGGCGACCATACAAACCCGCAAAAGTTCACAAATAAAAAAATGGCTGATTCTGTCTACCAGACTCTTATTGCTTGCAGCTATCGTTATAGCATTTGCACAACCGTTCACTTCTAAATCGAATGCGTTCAATTCTAAAAAAGAAACGGTTATTTATTTAGATAATTCGTTTAGCATGCAAGCAAAAGGTAATCAAGGTGACCTATTAAAACGAGCTGTACAAGATATTATTGGGAATGTGCCCGAAGACGAAAACATAAGCCTCATCACTAATGATGACATCTTTAAAAATACCACAATAAAAGCCATAAAAAATGACTTATTACAATTAGATTATTCATCTAACCAATTAACACCTGAAGCGGCTTTACTAAAAAGTAATACCTTTTTTAGCAAACAGAACAATACGCTGAAAAACTTGGTATTTATTTCAGATTTTCAACAGGTTGCCTCGGAATTCACTCCAAAAATGGATTCGCTAACCAACTTACATTTAGTACAGTTAAAACCGGTAAACACTAACAATATAGCGATCGATTCGGCTTATATTACGGGAACTACAGCTACTTCAATCGAATTAAAAGTACTCATAAAAAACAGTGGGGAACCTATTGAAAATTTACCTGTTTCGCTATTTAACAATGAGGAACTGATTGCAAAAACATCGGTTGCTATTAAAGACCACGTTGAAACCACTTTTTCGCTTCCTGCCAGCAAAATTATAAATGGCAAGATTACTATTGATGATGCTAACTTACAATTTGACAACAGTTTGTTTTTCAACATCAATAAAACAGCTAAAATCAACATACTGGCCGTCAATGCTGAAGATGATTCGTTTTTAAAACGAATTTATACAGATGATGAGTTTCATTTTACTTCAACCAACGAAAATCAATTAAACTATAGCATTATAAACCAACAGCATGTTATTGTTTTAAATGAATTGAACAGCATCCCAAATGCACTCGCCGATGCTTTAAAATCATTTACAAGCCAAGGTGGTTCGCTTGTTGTCATTCCTTCAACAGATAGCGACCTGGAGTCTTACAACCAATTACTTAATGATTTTGGAAGCCGCTTTAATGAGGGCATTCAAATCGAAAAACGCATAACTACCATCAATTATTCACATCCTTTATACAGTTCTGGTGTGTTTGAAAAACAAGTTGATAATTTTCAGTACCCAACAACGGCAAGTTTTTATAATATAACATCTAAAAATGCGTCGTCTATTCTAAAATTTGAAGACGGTAAACCTTTTTTAAATCAGACCAAACAGGTATTTGTGTTCACATCGGCATTAAACACGACCAATTCCAGTTTTAAAAATTCACCTTTAATAGTGCCCACATTTTATAACATTGGAAAATTCAGCTTTAAAAATCCTGCTTTATATTATACCATTGGCAATGAAAACACCTTTGATATAGAAACAACATTACAACAAGACGACATTGTCACTTTAGTAAATGGTAATATAAATATCATTCCGAAACAGCAATATTTTAATAACAAAGTGGTGATCAATACCTCTGAAACACCTTCAATAGCTGCTATTTACGCTATTAAAAACAAAAACGACACTATTAAAAACGTCAGTTATAATTACAATAGGGACGAAAGTGCTTTGGTTTACAGGAACCTATCAGCTTCAAAAAACCTAACCGTTAGCGATTCAATCACAGAAATTTTCGATAGTATAAAAAGTGATGCAAAAGTTAACGCCTTATGGAAATGGTTTGTTATTTTTGCGCTAGCGTTATTGATTATTGAAATGCTCATATTAAAATACTTTAAATGAACATACTTATAAAATCTGCCACCATTATAGATTCTAAAAGCGAATTTCACAATACAACTCAAGATATATTAGTTGAAAATGGTGTGATTACCCAAATTTCCAATGCCATTAAAAACCCTAAAAAATATCAAGAGGTCACCTTTGATAATCTTCATATTTCGCAAGGCTGGTTTGATAGTAGTGTGTGTTTTGGCGAACCTGGTTTCGAGGAACGCGATACTATTGCAAATGGATTGAAAACAGCTGCAGCATCCGGTTTTACTGCCGTGGCTATGAATGCCCATACCAATCCGGTTATAGATTCTAATTCCGATGTCACCTTTGTAAACTCTAAAGCTGCCAATAATGCGGTTACTTTATTGCCAATTGGTGCTTTAACCATGTGTAGTAAAGGCGAAGATTTAGCCGAACTTTACGATATGAATACCGCAGGTGCTGTTGCGTTTTACGATTATAAAAAACCTATAGCGAACCCTAACCTCATGAAAATTGCCCTGCAATATGCCAGTAATTTTGGTGGTTTGGTTTGCTCGTTCCCGCAAGAAAACAAAATTGCCGGAAATGGGGTTGTAAACGAACATATTACAAGCACTAAATTGGGTTTAAAAGGCATTCCTGCATTGGCAGAAGAAATGCAAATAGCACGCGATTTATTTCTTTTGGAATATACTGATGGAAAACTGCACATTCCAACAATTTCAACAGCAAAATCGGTGGAATTAATACGGGAAGCCAAAAAGAAAAAATTGGATGTAACTTGTAGCGTCGCCATTCATAACCTATACTTTACGGATGCTGTTTTAACCGATTTTAACACGCATTTTAAGGTATTGCCCCCGTTACGAACACAAGCCGATATAGACGCCTTAATTGAAGGTGTGAAAGATGGCACCATCGATATGGTAACCAGCGACCATAACCCGATTGATATTGAACACAAAAAAATAGAGTTTGATTACGCTGCTTACGGAAGCATTGGTCTAGAAAGTGCTTTTGGTGCTTTACAAACTGTTTTTACCACCAAAAAAACCATCGAGATTTTAACTAAAGGAAAAACTCGATTTGGCTTGGAGCAAACACCTATAAATATTGGTAACAAACTGAATATCACACTTTTTAATCCAGACACTAAATATACTTTTTCTTTAAACAATATCATTTCCAAATCAAAAAATGCTATTTTTGAAAATGAAACTTTAAAAGGAAACGTGTATGGCATTATTTCAAATAATAAAGTTTCTTTAAATTCTTAAGTATGACAGAACAAGATATTGAAGCAGGAAGAAACAACGCTATTATTAGTTACTTAACCATATTTGGAACCATTATAGCTTTTTACCTAAATAATGAAAACAAAAGCGAGTTTGCCAGTTTTCATATAAGACAAGCGCTTGGGCTTTGGCTAACGTTTTTTGCATTGGGTTATATCGTTGGTGTTTTTGACAGTTGGTTTATCACCTTTGGATTTTATATGTTTTTTGGTGTGCTTTTTATTTTTGGTTTTGCAAATGCCATTGCCAGAAAAGCGCAAACCGTACCGCTTGTTGGAGAATTATACCAAAAGCTATTTGCTAATTTAGGTAAATAACCATGACTAACACGTCACTTTCTTTATATCATATTGTTAGAAAATCTACGTTAACCGAAAACGCACCTTTGCTTATTATGATGCACGGTTATGGTAGTGATGAAAACGATTTATTTTCTTTTTCATCTGAATTACCCGAAGAACTTTTCATCATTTCAGTACGTGCGCCCTACCCTATGCCACCCTATGGCAATGCTTGGTATGCCATTAATTTTGATGAAGTACAAGGCAAATGGAACGATAATGAGCAAGCAAAACAATCGCGGGATTTAATGGCGAACTTTATCGACGAAGCCATTGCCGAATACCCTGTAAACAAAAACAACGTTACGCTTTTAGGCTTTAGCCAAGGCAGTATTTTAAGTTATGCTGTGGCATTAACCTACCCCGAAAAGGTTAAAAATATCATTGCTTTAAGCGGTTATGTAAATAAAGATATTTTGCCTGAAGACATTAACACAAGAGATTATTCTAATCTTGACTTTTATTGCTCACACGGCAGTGTTGACCAAGTCATACCTGTAGATTGGGCGCGACAAACGTCGCCGTTTTTAAATAGTTTACACATTAAAAACCAATACTCAGAGTTCCCTGTGGGACATGGTGTAGCACCCCAAAATTTTTATGAATTTAAGGAGTGGTTGGGTAAACGTATTTAGCAACCTACAATTCCCTAAACATATTAAAATCTTGATAACCTATCAGGATTTTTTTATTTGATTTTATTTTATCAGAAAAAGCGAATAGATTCGTTTAACTCTATGATATTAAATATTGAAACGGTTTTTATATTAAGATAGTTAAACAAAACACTCTGTTTAAAAAAAACTCAAAGCCCAAACCATAAAAAAAATCCAGCAAATTACTGGATTCTCAATATCAAAATATGGCTTTTATAAATTAGTTTACTACCAACCTAAAACCTTCTCCGTGGATGTTAAGTATTTCTACTTTATCATCTAGTTTTAAATATTTACGTAGTTTGGCAATATACACATCCATACTACGCGAGGTAAAATAGTTATCGTCTCTCCAAATTTTGGTAAGTGCTAATTCACGTGGCATTAAATCGTTTTCGTGTAACGCTAATAAGCGTAACAACTCATTTTCTTTTGGCGATAGTTTAACGGGGTCTCCTCCATCAAACTTTAAAAAACGTAGTTTAGAATTTAAATCGAACCTACCAATTTTAAACTCAAACTGTTTGCTATCCGAAATGGTTTCGGTGGCTTTACGTTGCATAATGGCTTTAATTTTCATTAGCAATACTTCGCTATCAAAAGGTTTGTTTAAATAATCGTCGGCTCCAACTTTGTAGCCTCTTAAAACATCCTCTTTCATGGTTTTAGCTGTTAAGAAAACGATAGGGACATCCGTATTTTTTTCGCGTATTTCTTTAGCTAATGTGAAACCGTCTTTATATGGCATCATAACGTCTAGAATGCATAAATCGAAATCGTCTTTTTTGAATTTCTCGAAACCTTCCATTCCGTTTTTTGCGTGAACAACATCATAATCGTTCATCATCAAATAATCTTTAAGAACAATTCCAAAATTAGGATCGTCTTCAACTAATAAAATTTTCTTTTTTTGCTCTTCCATAATTTATGATATTATTGGAAGCTTTATTATAAATGTGCTTCCTTTGTCTTTTTCACTTTCTACTGATACGTGACCTTGATGGTCTTCTACAATTCTTTTTACATAGGCCAAACCTAAACCATGACCTCTAACGTTATGAATATTACCGGTATGTTCTCTATAAAACTTTTCGAACACACGTTTGGCAGCTGCTTTACTCATACCGCTACCATGATCTTTTATTTTTAACAAAATATTGTTCCCAACATTTTCGGTATATACTTCTATTTTTGGTGCTTCTGGCGAATACTTTATGGCATTATCCAAAATATTCACTATAACGTTTGTAAAGTGGCTTTCGTTTGCTAAAACAGACGCCTTGGGCGCATTCAAAAATGTTTTGATATAACCTTGCCTATCTTCAACAATAAGTTCTACATGCGTAATAGCGTCTTCAACTAAGTCATGCAGGTTTAACCTATCCTTACTTATATTCAATTCGTTTTTCTCTAACTTAGATATTCTTAACACGTTTTCTACCTGAGCATGCATGCGTTTGTTTTCGTCTTTAATCATTGTCAAGTAGCGTAATACTTTTTCTTTATCGTCAATAACTTTTGGGTTCCTTATCGCATCGAGTGCCAAATTTATGGTGGCGATGGGTGTTTTGAACTCATGCGTCATGTTATTGATGAAATCTGTCTTTATTTCCGATATCTTACGCTGCTTCACTAACTGGTGTAAAGCACTTCCATAAGCTAAAATAATGATGGACGTAAAAATGACCGACAACAAAATCATCCCCATGTTTGATGATAAAATAAATTTTTTATCATCGGGGAAACTCACCAAAAGTTTATAGGCACTTTGGTTATTTTCATTATAAAACATAAACACACTAAAAGCCGATTCATCGTAATTTTCAAAATTATCGCTACGTACCCTGGTTGCTAATCCGTTACTGTAAATGGCAAATTCAAAATCGATGTCAATGCCATCTTCTTTAAGTTTTTCAGATAATAACTTTTGAATTTCTTCTTTGGTTACACGTTTGTGTATAGGCAACCTAGAAGCTAAATCTTTATAAATATCTTCAAAAACAATTTCGTCAGTGCTAGACATTTTATCTAAAAGCAACAACTTATCACTTGTACTTAAATCTAAATCTAAACTAGAACCACTGTTTTGGTACACTTTGGTTTCACGATTGTTTAAAATACGTTTTACGCTAATAGTATCTAAACCTATGTCAAAGATCGATGAATTAAATTTATAATTTTCTTCTAGAGTTCCGCTTCTGTAAACTACGGTTTCTTTAGAGTCAAAATCTTCTTTAATGATGTATAAATTTCTAATTACCGAGGTATCAACTTCAACACCTTGGGAAATTAAACCTTGAAGCGTATATACATATTCTGAGTACTCTCGTTTTTCAATAGTATTGGAAACGTAATTTAATACTTTATTTACATTAAACCTAAAACGTTCCTTTTCATTTTTTACAGAACCGTTAATATAATAAGCCTGAACAAAAATAATACCTATTAGAGACAAACTCATTAACAGAATTAATAGGACGAATATTTTTTTGCTCATCGTTCAAAATTAACATTTTAACATTTAGTGCTCATGCCTTTTAACCTTACATTAACAAAAATGTTAAAATTTAGGTTTTCTTGATAGATTTAAGAATTTCTGTATGTATTTTAAGAACTTTATTCTTAGTGTTTTCAAGGTCTATGTTCGTTATTACATAATCTGAAAGTTTTATTTTTTCTTCATCAGACCATTGATTCTTCATGATGGCTTCCACTTTATCTTTAGTAGTTGCATCTCGCTTTAACAACCTTTCTATTCTTATACTCTTCGGTGCTATAACGGTGATAACATAATCACATTGTTTGTAACCATCATTTTCAAACAAAATAGCAACTTCTTTTATAACATAGGGCGCAGTTTGTTTTAACACCCATTTCTTAAAGTGCGCTGCCACTCTTGGATGTACGATAGCATTCATTTTTTGTAAATAACTTTTATCATTAAAAATAATATTTGCAATAAAAGGTTTATTTAACCCATCATTCACATACGCTTCATTTCCAAATAATTGAATGAGTTTTCGCTTAACAACTTGAGACGTATTCATAAGCTTTTTTGCTTCCTCATCTGCAATATACACTGGAATACCCAACGCCATAAACTGTTTGGCAACCGTAGTTTTACCACTTCCTATACCGCCTGTTAAGCCTACTATTATCATTCTATTATAATGAATTCTATATGTTGCTGTTTAATTTTTACGTTTCTAGCTGTTTGCGGAAACCTATCTAATTCTGGCACTAACAGCGATTGGTTATTTAAAATATTGCTATAATCACAAACTACACTAAAATCTTTAGCCGAAATTGAATTAAAGTTACTTAAACTTACATAATAAGATACATTGACTTCTTTAGGAAAGTATTTTAAATTGATATTTTTGGGCACGTTAATAATAGTTACAGGAACTTTTAGAGTGCCCTCTGTAAACTTTTCAACAGTTGCTTTTAAAACCACTTTATCGTTTGAAAACGTTAAATCTTTATTCTTTTTAGGTAATTTTAACTTAACAGTTTCCGATAAATTTTTCCTAACATTCGTTAATTCTATTTTTTCAGTTTGAACAAAATCAACCTGAGAGACTAAAGCTTTGGCTCCTACTACTACAACAGAATCTGGCCTTAAAACATAGGGTTTCGAAACATCAAACCCCGGACTGTATTTTATATCTGAATTTAATTTAACAGGTACTTTCTTTACCATGTTAACTCCATATCTAAAAGTTAATACTTCGGGGGATATGTTTAGCAATTCAACTTGTTTGTCAAACTGGGTATTCTCTAAATATGCTTTGGATTTATTCCAAATAAAAACAGAATCTTTTTTATAAACGTCTTTTTTAAAATCGATTCTAATTTTTGGTTTAGAGAAATAGTAGGTCAGCCATTTAAAACCATGTGTCTTTAAGGTAATGTTTAAAGCTACTGAATCGTCAAAAATAACATCTTCTTGTGGTATATTTATTTTTTCAATATTGAAAACAACAGTATTTGTGTACTCTTTTGAAAGTTTTGTAAACATTAAAATGATGAATGCCAACAATAAAAATAAAAAAAAGACATTTATTTTTTTATTCTTAATAGAGGTTAATATGTCTGACTTTATTTTTTTTATCATGACGGTTTAAAAAACAAATTAGGAAAATGTGTTTCGGGGTTCTTTTTGAAAACTTCTACAGCTAACGTTGATTTTAAAAACCCATAACCATAACCGAAAAACTGAATGCTAATTGCTATTAAAGATAATAACGAAACCAAAACGCTTTTAGTTGAATATAATGCTATTAAAAAAGCTAAAACAAAATACAAAGCATATAGTATGATTAATAACTTAACTTGAAATACCAGTAAAAACACAGCTATTATAAAACCTAAGCTAAACAACGTTGGAAACCAATAGGTCATTTTTTTTGTTGAAGGGTGCCACTTATTCAAGATGGGGCGTACCAAACCAAATTTGTACACTTGTCTGTAAAATTTACTCCAAGAAATACGTCTTTTATGGTAAACAAAAGCTTCGGGTATGAGTTTTGTTTTGTAACCCAAGTTCCAAAGGCGTATGGATAAATCGGGGTCTTCACCTGGGTGAATAAACCCAAAGCCTTTTGAAGCTAAAAACGCTTCTTTAGAAATTCCCATATTAAAACTTCTGGGTTGAAACCTATCAACGCTTTTTTTGTTTCCTCTAATTCCACCTGTGGTAATAATCGATGTCATTGAAAAATTAATGGCTTTTTGCAAATCAGAAAAGGATTCATGAGCTGCATCAGGACCACCAAAGCAATCTACATAATTTTGTTTCAAGCTTTTTTCTACTTCAAATAAATAGGTTTGAGGTAAAATGCAATCGGAATCCAAAATGATAAAGTAGTTCCCTTTGGCATGCTTCATTCCAAAATTCCTGGAGTCGCCAGGACCTGAATTTGCCTTGAAAAAATAAGAAATATCAAGTTTTGACTTAAAAGTATCAACAACATTTTTTGAAGGTATCGTTGAGCCATCTTCAATAATAACAACTTCAAATTCAGTATTGGTTTTCAAGCCTACAAAACTTTGCAAAAGCTCTTGTATCTCGTCGGGACGATTATAAACAGGGATTATGAATGAGAATTGTAGTTGCATAACACAAATGTAACTAATCAAAACAAAAAAGCCACCTTATACAAGTGGCTATAATTTATTTTTTTAGACCTCACAGGTTTTAAAAATCTGTGAGGTTTTGTAACATTTTATTCTCCTACAAAGGTACTCATAACAGCATCACTCACACCCATGTTGCTAAAACCTCCATCGTTATACAAGTTTTGCAATGTAACGCGTTTTGTTAGATCGCTAAACAGTGTCACTGTGTAGTTTGCGCAATCTAAAGCCGTGGCATTACCAAGTGGCGACATTTTATCGGCGTAAGCAATAAACCCGTCAAAGCCTTTTACACCACTACCTGCGGTAGTAGGTGTTGGCGATTGCGAAATGGTGTTTACGCGCACTTTTTTATCGCGACCAAAGAAATACCCAAAACTACGGGCAATGCTTTCTAAATAGGCTTTATTATCGGCCATATCGTTATAATCTGGAAATACACGTTGCGCAGCCATATAACTTAATGCTACTATGCTTCCCCACTCGTTCATAGCATCTTGCTTATAAAGTGTTTGCATGACTTTATGAAATGACATGGCAGAAACGTCGGTGCCTTTTTGTGTCCAGTCATAATTTTGGTCGGTATAATGTTTCCCTTTTCTAACATTTATAGACATACCTATAGAATGTAAAACAAAATCTATTTTACCACCTAAAATTTCCATCGATTGCTTTACCAAATTTTCTAAGTCTTCAATTGAAGTAGCGTCGGCAGGAATAATTTGAGAGCCTGTTTTTTCGGCTAACTCATTAATTTGTCCCATACGCATGGCTACGGGTGCATTTGTTAAAACAAACATTCCGCCTTCTTCATGAACACGTTCAGCAGTTTTCCAAGCAATTGAATTTGAGTCTAATGCTCCAAAAATGATTCCTCTTTTTCCTTTTAGTAAATTGTATGACATATTTTTTGGTTTATATGTTGATTCGTTTATTTATTTAATTAGGGCTCAAAGATACAATTAATTCAATAATTCTTTTGCATGTGCAATTGCCGAAGACGACATTTCCAAACCACCAAGCATTTGTGCGATTTCAACAACACGCTCGTCGTGGTTTAATTTTATCAAATTTGTTTGTGTCACGTTGTTTATATCTTCTTTAAATACTTTAAAATGCGAATGCCCTTTGGCTGCAATTTGTGGCAAATGTGTTATAGAAAATACTTGCATGGTTTTGCTCATTTGCAGCATGATATCGCCCATTTTATTGGATATTTCACCTGAAACACCAGTGTCGATTTCATCAAACATAATGGTTGGTAATTGAATATATTTTGATAACACCGATTTTATTGCCAACATAATACGCGATAATTCACCACCTGAAGCCGCTTTTTTAAGTTCGTTAAAATGGCCTCCTTTATTTGCGGAAAATAAGAATGACAAATCATCTTTTCCATTTACAAAAAAATCATCACCATAAACAATATCTATTTTAAATCGTGCATTGGGCATACCCAAACTTGCTAAAAGAGCTTCTAATTGTTCTTTTAATTGCGGAATGATTTTGGTTCGCTTATTATGAATATCTTTTGAAATCGTATTTAATTCAGCTTCTTTATTTTCAATTTCCAATTGTTTTTTCTGAATGGATTCGTCTAGATTTTCAGTAAACGCTACCTTTTCTTCTAATTGGTTTTTTATTTCGATTAATTCTGAAATACTAGTCACAACATGCTTTTGCATTAAATTATGAAGTGCTCGTAATTTAGAATCGACGACTTCCAACCTATTAGGGTCTATTTCCAAATTATCTTGCAATACATCAACTTCTCTAAACACGTCATCCATGTCTATTAAACTGCTATGGACCCTATTAAACAAATCTTCGTATTTTAACGAATAACTTGATAGCTTTTGAAACGTATTTTTTAAAGATGTTAATGCAGATAAAATCCCTATTTGTTCTTCATTTAATAATTGATACGCTTCAGAAAGTCTTTCCTTAATGCCTTCAATATTATTTAAAGTTTCGTTTTCTTCTTCGAGTGATTCCAATTCGCCATCAACCAGATTGGCTTCAACCAATTCATTCAATAAAAAAGAATTATAATCATGTTCCTTAATAGCATCAGCCTGGAAATCTAAAAGTTCTTTAAGTTCCTTTTTTAGTTTTTTATAAACCTTTAATGTTTGTTTATAAGTTTGAAGCGCTTCATCGTTATTAGCTAGTGCATCAATAACCTGAAATTGAAATTCGTTACTTGTTAATTGTAACGTTTCGTGCTGAGAATGAATATCAATCAATCGTTCACCCAACAACTGTAAACTATTTAAGTTAACTGGCGAATCGTTTACAAATGCTCTCGATTTTCCTGAAGGCAATATCTCCCTGCGGATAATAGTCTGCGCTTCATAATCAAAATCTTCTGCTTTAAAAAGTGATTGAAGTTTATAGTTTGAAATATTAAAAACCGCTTCAATAACACATTTTTCCTCTGTGTTTTTTAAACTACTTAAATCGGCTCGTTTACCAAGAATCAATGATAAACCACCTAAAAGTATCGATTTCCCTGCACCTGTTTCACCTGTAATTATAGAAAAACCGTCATTAAACTCTACATGAAGCTTATCGATTAGGGCATAATTTTTTATGGAAAGTGATGTTAACATGCTTTTGGTTAATGGGTCTTGGTTATTGGTTAAACCTGGAACTTTAAAACTTAGAAATTTTGCACCTTTGATACTTTGAAAACCTAAAACTTAATATTTTGCCATTTGCTATTGTGCATAGGCGCTACTTTTTGTAGTGTTTCTTTAACGTCTGCTATGTTCACATTGGGGCCGTCGCTAAAAATCTGCTGAATTTCATCGGCTTTCGCATCAAAAAATGTGCGAAGCAGAAATGAATTTGGCCTACGACTATTCATAGCCTGAAACTGTTTTAAAGATGCTGCTATTTGTTCTTTGCCATCTTTAGCGTTGTTGCTCATAACATCTAAGCCTTTACGATGGTAAGTGTACATAACATCTTTATATTCCTTAAAAGTTGGTGACAAAATATTATCTATAAGTGCAAATCTGCTTTGTAACCCATCTGCTAGCTTCCAGCCTTTAAAATTATCTTGTTGAGAATAATTAACAATGGTTTGGGCTTGCTTAAAGTACGTGTCGCCTCCGTTTGGAGAAAACGATTCGGCATCTAAGCCTAAAATCATATATACATGAAATGCTAAAACAGAGACTAAATTGGATTCGTATTGCGTCGGACTAAAAACTAGATTTTGAAATTCTAAATACCTAAAATTAAAATCCTTATCGTTATAATTATAAATAGGCGTTGTAAACGACGAACCATAAACCGGTCGAGACGATTGCACTTGCAAAGATGCTTGAAAGGACTCGCCACTGTAGTTTACAATATTAATTATCATGCTACAATCAATACGTTCCTGGGAGGTAAAGGTTTTGTTTGTCCATTTCGTATTATTAATAAACTCCTTTAATTGCTTTTCTAAAGTTTTAAATATAGGCTGATTTTCATTACCTGTTTGTTGTGCATTTACTACCACATTACAGTTTAACTCTTGGGAAAAACCTACAAATCCAAAACTGAATATTAAAACTATGAGTATGTTACGCATTAATTTGTTCTAAAATTTTATTTAATAAATCGTTAGCAACATCTGCTTTCGACTTTAATTGAAATTCAGTTACGGTATCTTTGGCATCTATAAAAGTAACTTTATTAGTATCGCTTTTAAAACCAGCACCTGTATCGTTTAACGAATTTAAAACAATTAAATTTAAATTCTTTCTTTTTAATTTGTCTTTTGCGTTTTCGAGTTCGTTGTCGGTCTCTAAAGCAAATCCAACAAGATACTGATTGGTTTTAATTTCGCCTAAAGAAGCTAAAATATCTTTCGTTTTTTCTAACTCCAAAGTTAACGTAGATGTTTTCTTTTTTATTTTCTGGGCAGCGACTTCTTTTGGTTTATAATCGGCAACTGCAGCCGAAAGTATTGCGATATCTACCGTTTTGAAATGTTCGTGGACAGCATTATACATATCTTGGGCACTTACAACAGGAATAACATTTATAAGACTATGTGATACCTTTTGCTGTGTTGGACCCGTAATTAAAATAACCTCAGCACCAAGATTTGCCGAAGCTTTAGCGATTTCAAACCCCATTTTACCACTAGAATGATTGCCAATAAAACGCACTGGATCGATGGCTTCATGTGTTGGTCCCGCCGTAATAAGTATTTTTTTTCCTTTTAAAGGGAGTTTCTCTAATACATCGTTTTCAATAAACGAAACAATATCTTCAGGTTCTGCCATTCGACCCTCGCCTACCAAACCACTTGCTAATTCGCCACTTGTTGCAGGAATCATGACATTACCATAGCTTTTCAAAGCTTTAAAAGATCGTAATGTACTTTCATGTTTGTACATATCTAAATCCATCGCAGGTGCAAAATACACAGGACATTTAGCCGATAAATAAGTTGCTATCAATAAGTTATCACAAACACCATTTACCATTTTAGATAAGGTATTTGCCGTAGCTGGAGCAATAATGAACAAGTCTGCCCATAAACCTAAATCTACATGGCTGTTCCAAATAGCATTATCATCCTCTTCGTTTGTGAAAGATGAATAAACTGGGTGTTTTGAAAGTGTTGATAAGGTTAAGGGCGTAATAAAATCTTTAGAAGAAGGTGTCATAACCACTTTTACGTTGGCACCCAATTTCACAAATAACCTTACAAGAGAAGCTGTTTTGTAAGCGGCAATACCACCACTAATTCCTAATAGTATGTTCTTGCCGCTTAATATTGACATTTTAAAAAAGTTTACTGATTATCTTCCTCAGTATTTCTAAAATATATTTTGTCTGTTAACCATTCTTGAACAGCTAAAGCATGTGGTTTTGGTAATTTTTCGTAAAATTTAGAAACCTCAATTTGCTCTTTATTTTCAAAGATTTCTTCTAAACTATCGTTGTAAGTAGCAAATTCCTCTAACTTATCGATAAGTTCTTTTTTAATCTCTGTGTTAATCTGTTCAGCACGTCTAGCGATGATTGAAATTGACTCGTAGATATTGTCTGTTGGTTCGTCAATTTGATTTCTGTCGTACGTGATGGTATTAACAGGTGCATTGGTTTTCTTTAAATCCATTGTCATTGTTATTTAACTTTTAGTGCTATATTTTTTCAATTCTTCATCCAAAACCAAAGCCATCTCATTTACTTCTTCAATATGTTTGGAATTGGTATAGGCTTTTTTAAATGCTGTGTAAAATTCTTTGGCTTGTTCCAAACGATTTTTCTTTAAAGGAACAATACCGTTTGGTGTGTTTTTATATTCTATACTGTTAACGGCTAGTTTATAAGCCGAATCAAATCTTAAAAACAAAGCTTCTTCTCTCAATGTAGAACCAGGAAAATCGAATAAAAAATTATCGAACGACTTAACAGACGCTGGATAATCGGATATCGTATTATACTGTTTTGCAATACTGAATGCTTTCTTTTCTAACTTGAAATCTAATTCTTTTACCAATTTATTAGCTTCGGATAGATATTCGGACTCTGGAAACAAATTGATAAAATCTTGAAGCTTCTCAATAGCTGCTTTAGTTTCCTTTTGGTCTTTAGTATAAGCCGGAGATAACATGTAATAACTTTTTGCGCCTAAAAAAGAGGCTTCTTCTAGCTTTTCACTTTTAGGGTAACTTGAAGCAAAACGTTCAAACTGGTAACCTGCTGTATAGTAATCTTTCATTTTATAAAATGAATTTGAATACAAATACATCAATTTTTCGGCTTGCGGTTTACCTCTATAATTAGGCACTATTTGGGCAAACAATTTATTTGCTTTTGCAAATTTACCTTCGTTATATAGTTCTTCTCCCATTTTAAACTTGGCAGCAATATCTTCGTTTTTTAAAACTTTTTGATACTCGCTACAAGAACTTAAAAGTGTGATAGTTATTAATATGTAAAGAAATCTCTTCATAGTTTTGAAACAAGATGCAAAATTAAGTTATTAATATGGATTTTAAAAATATTATTTTACCGCTAAAATAACGGCTTAAACACAGCAATCATAAGGATTAAGTAATATTTAACAGTCCTAAAACTTATTTACAAACGATTTGATTTTCTCTTTTAATTGATTTGAAGCTGGCACTAATGGCAATCTAACACGGTCTCTACACAAACCTAAAGCTTCAAAAACCCCTTTAATGCCTGCGGGATTGTTTTCTTCAAAAATATAACCAATCACATCCATTAATCTGAAATGAAGTTTATAGGCGTCTTTAGCATTTCCTTTTAACCCTAAACGAATCATTTCTGAAAATTCTTTAGGAAACCCTTGCCCTATTACCGAAATAACACCAGCACCTCCTGCTAATACAATACCTAAAGCTAAATCGTCATCACCAGAAATAATTAAAAAATCTTCTGGCTTGTTTTTAATTAACTGTAAATATTGCGACACACTGTTTCCTGCTTCTTTAACGCCAATCACATTTTTAAAATCGTTAGCTAACCTTAAAGTAGTTTCTGGCTCTATATTCTTGGATGTTCTACCCGGTACGTTATATAAAATAATGTCAATTGGTGATGCTTCCGAAATAGCTTTAAAGTGCTGATAAATACCTTCTTGTGTTGGCTTACTGTAATAAGGCGACACCGATAAAATAGCATCTATATGACTTAAATCTGTAGCCTTCATTTCTTCTATAACTTCAGCTGTATTGTTGCCACCAATACCTAAAACCATTGGCACACGGCCCTTATTAGCTTTAGAAATGGTTGCTATGACATCTTTCTTTTCCTGTTTAGTTATGGTTGCAGTTTCGCCAGTAGTACCACAAACCACTAGATATTCTACACCATTTTCAATATTGAAATTTACAATATTTGCCAATGCATCGTGGTCTATACTCAAATCTGCTTTAAAAGGTGTAACCAATGCAACTCCAGTTCCTAGAAACTTACTATTCATTTTTAATTTTATTTAATATAGTTAGGTACTTAAAAATTTCAGTTTTAAATACGTTAAATTCTGTTAAGTTGGTTTTTATAATTAGGTCATTTATACGTTCGTCGGTTTGCAAGATGCCTACTTTTAATTGTGCTTTCGATAAGACTGTTAGCAATTTCAACTCTGTAACCTCAGCTTCGTAATAACTGATTAAAACATCAAACTTGGTATCTAAAAAGGTTTGTAATTCACTATTTTTAATAACACCATTCCAACCAAAATCGTTTGGGTTAAAACAAACATCCCAAGATTTAAGGGTTTCTTTTTTATTTGATGAAAAGGCTATAAGCTTTAATCTATTTGGAAGCACTTTTAAATAAGACGATAGCGTACTGAACTGTTCGAAATCATCAACTTCATCTAAATTAAAGATAATCCCTAAACTTTCAACCTTAGTATCCGAAACATTTACATGTCTTTTAGATAACAATTTGTTGATGTTTTTTTTAATAGATTTTTCTTTAAAACCCTTTAAAATCATTTATATTTATACTTTGCGCAAAGGTAACAAAAGTACATCCAAAAAATCTACTAAAAACATGAGGTTTACATATTTAATTTATTTGTTATTTATATTACTACTTTTTAATTGCAAACCGTCTAATGACTATCTGGCTAAAATTGAAGGGAAACAAATTCAAATTACAGATTCATTAGCCATTGACCCCGAAATTGAATCCTTTATAAAGCCTTATAGAGCACACATCGAAAAGGATTTAGATAGTGTATTGTCGTATGCTGTTGGCACCTACACAAAATCTGACGGTGAGTTTAATACGGCCATTGGAAATTTTATGGCAGATGCGGTTTTTAGTGAAGCCAACCCCATTTTTAAAAGTAGAACAGGCAAAGATATAGATATGGTTATTTTAAACCATGGTGGCATTCGTTCCGCTATTAATAAAGGAAATATAACCACCCGAACTGCTTTTCAATTAATGCCTTTTGAAAACAGCATCGTTGTTGTTGCTATCAAAGGAACACAAATAGACAGCTTAGTTAGCTATTTAAGTAAAGCACATAAAGCACACCCTATTTCTAAACTTAAAATAGCTATCGATAAAAATTTTAATGTGGTTGAAGCATCCATAAATGGTGAAAAAATTGTCCCAAATAAAATCTATCATGTTGCCACCAACGATTATTTATATAATGGTGGTGATGCCATGACTTTTTTTAAACCGAATGATAGCCTGTATGTTTTAAATTATAAAATACGAAATGCCTTGATAGAACATTTTAAAAAAGTGGACACCATAAACCCTGTACAAGATAACAGATTTATCCAGTTAAAATAAAGCTTATGAAACATCCATAACTAATGTATGTCAAATATGGGAATGACTATACAGATACAACATCTGACAAATAAAAAAACAATAAAAACTAACTGATGAACCATCCCTAACTAAATGTATATCAAATATGGAATGATTATACGGATGTAACATCTGGCAAATAAAAAACAATAATGATTTACAAATGAAACATCCGTAACTAAATGTATGTCAAATACGGAAATGACTATACGGATGTAACATCTGACAAATAAAAAACAATAAAAACTAACAGATGAACCATCCGTAACTAAGTTTATGTCAAATACGGTAATGATTATACGGATGTAACATCTGACAAATAAAAAACAATAAAAACTAACAGATGAAACGCAGAGATTTTATACAACAAGTGTCGGCTACAACTGCATTGGTGACCATTGGTGGTTTTGGACTTCAATCGTTTTCAACAGTTTCAAAAACATCTAAAATCACTATTTTACACACCAATGATGTCCACAGTCATATTGATGCTTTTGGACCTGAAGACGGCAGAAATGCCAACAAAGGCGGTGTTGCCAGAAGAGCAAGTTTAATTGAATCTATAAGATTAGAAAACCCAAATACGCTTTTATTGGATGCAGGCGATATTTTTCAAGGCACTCCCTATTTTAATTATTATGGAGGTGAATTGGAGTTTAAATTAATGAGCAAATTAAAGTATGATGCAGCAACTATTGGCAATCACGATTTTGATAATGGCATTGATGGTCTATACGCCCAACTACCGCATGCTGAATTTCAATTTATTTCTTCTAATTACGATTTTTCGAATACTATAATGGACACCCATGTAAAACCATATAAAATATTCAAAAAAGAACGTATTAAAATTGGGGTTTTTGGATTAGGTATTGAGCTAAATGGCTTGGTTGACCCTGCTATGTATAAAGAAACAAAGTATTTAGACCCCATTGAAATAGCACAAGACATGACACGCATTTTAAAAATGGAAGAGAAATGCGACTTGATTATATGTTTATCTCATTTAGGTTATAATTATAAAACATATCCAAATAAAATAAGCGATCTAAAACTAGCTTCCTTAACGAAGGATATTGATTTAATTATTGGCGGGCACACACATACATTTTTACAAAAACCAACTATTGTAAAAAACAACGAAGGCAAAAACATGCTAGTAAATCAAGTGGGATGTTATGGCATTAACCTAGGAAGAATCGATTTTTATTTCGATGCCAATAGAAATAAATCGGCTAACGGAACTTCAATTATTGTTTAAGAACTCATCTTGACTTTTGTTTTTAACCGAAAATGATATAAAATTTGTACAGATGAGGCGCTTTTTGCGAGGCATAGCACCGCTACGCATAGAAAAAGTAACGAAATATGGATAAATTTTAGCCATTCCTGCCTGCCGGCAGGCAGGTTTTAGGAAACAGAAAAAGTCAAGATGAGTTCTAAGATAAGACCGTATCAGATGGGTAACGATCCTTTAGCTGTACTTGTTTGGGTTTAGTAACTAAAACTTCCCTGTTCATAATATATATAAACATAACATAAAGTCCTGTGGCATACAAAGCCCTATCTAATAATTCTAAACTCCAGTTGTTTAAATAATACAACTTCACATAATTTAGCATTACAGACAGTCCAAAAAACACTACAGCAGTTAAAAATAACGCAGATTGTTTGGTTTGCGTGTTTAAATACACTCCAAAAGACACAAATGTTAAAACTATTAAAGTGAAGTTTTTAATTACAAATAAGAGTACTTCGTTTTTATTGGAAACAACAACGCTTAAAACACCATGAGCCACATATAAAAAGTAAACTGCTATTAAAAAAACGCCTAGCAAATAAGTGCCTATTAATGCTTTCGCCTCTAAAAGCTTAAATTTTGGAGCTACCATTATTAATAGGTATAAATAACTTAAAACATATAACACACTTGAAGTTTCAATTAAAACATCTTCTAAAAAAAGTATAGATGACATATCTCCTAAAAAGGAGAATAATAAAAACGAAATAAAAGCGATGCCCAAGTATCGGTATTTAAAGAAAAAGAAAATTAAGAATACAGGAATAAAAAAAGGCTTTACTGTTTTCATTATGAATGCATCTTCAGTAATAACTCCAACAACGTTTACTGCTATTAGCAATACTAATGCGTACACAAACACTTTATTAAAAGTAATTTTAAACCAATTTTTCACAATGTTCACATAAGTAGGTTAATTCAAATATAAAACATAAAAGCATATTTCAACGATAAAAACATACCTTTATCGATTATTTATTGATTTTTGTGCACTTTATCGGATAAATTAGAAATTTTCTGATAAGTAACTACTCTAAAAACGTCTAACCTTAAAACATCTCAAAGACACATGATGAAAAAATATATTCAGTTAGCATTAAGAATGACAGTAGCTATTATTTTAATTCAAACGCTTCGTTTTAAATTTACTGCACACCCAGATAGTGTTTATATTTTTGAAAAAGTTGGACTAGAACCCTATGGCAGAATAGTTATAGGTATCTTAGAACTTATTGCTGGTATTTTATTACTAATACCAAAAACAATTTGGGTTGGGGCAATGGTAACCTTGGGAGTTATTAGTGGTGCCATATTAATGCATTTAACAATATTAGGCATTGAAATAAATAAAGATGGAGGTATATTATTTTACACAGCCGTGTTAACTTTTATATTATCTGTAATAATTCTGTACCTATATAGAAAAGATATCCCTTTTAAAAACATTGTTTAATTGTTAATTGCTAATTGTTAATTAACATATTTACTTCTTCCCGCTCAGCTTCCTGCTCTATTTTAGATTGCTTATAGAAGAAATAAAAGGCTAATACATATAAGGTTGTAGAAACTGCATTAAGCAAGTTTCTTTCTGAAATATAAGTATATGCCACCCAAATGACTTCACCAAACACAATACACAGAGCACCTATAAACAAGCTTAAAGACTTCACATTATCTCTATAAAAATAATTTACCAATGAAACCGACAATAGTAATAACATAACTACGTTATATATCAATTCTACATAGTATTCATTTGTTTTATCAGACACAAAAGGATCTACTATCACTTGCAAAACATAAATTAAATATATGTTTAAAATGGTCAAAACCAGTAAATGGATTTTATAATTTCTTAAAACATAAAATAAAGAAATAGATTTAGAAGCTTCGACAAGCAAAGAAACATATGCTAATATGTATAAAGAATTTCCTAAAAAATAATCAACGTCATGCGAAATATAAGGCGTTAAAAAAATCATTAAGTCTGAAATAGAAAACAACACTAAAAAAAGTGTGAAAAATAACGACTTCTTATTTACCGTTATAAAATATAACAATGTAACTAATGGCAGTATAATTGATTTGAGAGCATTTGCAATTACATCTTTATTACTAAACTGAAATATAACAGATAGAATATAAAGTAATAATGCTAAAATCACCAAGACTTTCGACTTGTTCATAATAACAATTTTTGGTTGAAGTACAAACATAAACAAATTTTACTATTAAACGGTAAAAAAATACATTTTATCGATAAAAAATAATATTTACTTTATTTTATGTAAGAATTCATATTCATTAATTACAAGAATATTTAAGTCATCAGCCTTTTTTTTCTTACTTGGTCCCATATTATCACCCGCAACAATAAAACTTGTTTTTGATGAAATAGAACTACTCACCTTACCTCCATTATCTTCGATAAGCTTTTTAAGTTCATCGCGTGAAACAGACTCAAAAACACCCGAAATAACAATACTTTGACCTTTTAGTATATCAGTTTGCCCAATAAGTTGTTCCGCAGAAATTTCTAACTGAACACCAAACGCTTTCAATCTATTTATTATAAGGTTGTTTTCCTCTGAAGAAAAGAAAGCACGAACACTTTCGGCTATTTTAACGCCAATTTCATCAACATTTACCAATGCTTCTTCTGATGCTTCAGCAATGGCATGAATACTTTTATAATGTTTTGCTAATTTCTTAGCGACTGTTTCTCCAACATATCGAATTCCCAAGGCATACAAAACGCGTTCAAAAGGAATGTTTTTAGATTGTTCAATACCTTGAATTAAATTATCTGCACTTTTTTCGGCCATGCGTTCTAAAGGAATTACCTGCTCTTTAGTTAATTCATACAAATCTGAATAATTAGAAATCAATCCTTCATTAACTAAAAGCGCTACGGTTTCGCCTCCCAAACCTTCAATATCCATTGCTTTTCTAGATATAAAATGCTGAATACGACCAATTATCTGGGGTTTACAACCGTTATAGTTTGGGCAATAATGCTGCGCTTCACCTTCTTGTCTTACTAATTCTGTTTCACATACGGGACAATGTGTAATATACACTGTTGGTTTTGAACTTACCGGACGCTTACTTAAATCGACGCCCAAAATTTTGGGAATAATCTCTCCGCCTTTTTCTACATAAACTTCATCACCTACTCTAATATCCAATTTTTCGATTTGGTCGGCATTATGTAAGGATGCCCTTTTTACGGTTGTACCAGCAAGTTCAACGGGTTCTAAATTCGCCACAGGCGTAATAGCTCCTGTACGTCCCACTTGGTAGGTAATGCTATTTAGTTTTGTCGAAACCCGTTCTGTTTTAAACTTATATGCCATAGCCCAGCGGGGTGCTTTGGCCGTATAACCCAATTCTTCCTGTTGCTGTAAACTATTTACTTTTATAACGACACCATCTGTTTCGTAGGGTAGCTTATGGCGATGTACGTTCCAATAATCTATAAACTCCAAAACTTCATCAATAGAATTCACAAGTTTTGCGGCATCAGGTACTTTAAACCCCCATTCTCTGGCGCGTTTCAAACCATCAAATTGCGAATCAACTCCTAAGTTGAAACCTGTTAAATTATAAAGCAAACACTCCAGAGGTCGTCTTGCAACCTCGGCACTATCTTGTAATTTCAAACTACCCGATGCCGTATTTCTAGGGTTTCTATAAGGTTCTTCGCCAATCTCAATACGTTCTTCATTCATTTTAATGAATCCTTTAAAAGGCAAAACAATTTCTCCACGTATATCAAATTTCTGTGGATAATCCCCTTTTAATCTTAATGGTACCGACTTGATGGTTTTTACATTAGCAGTAACATTATCACCTTGAAAACCGTCTCCCCTGGTTACCGCTTTTACAAAAACGCCATTTTCATAAGTTAAACTAATGGAAGCACCATCGTATTTTAGTTCGCAAGTATATTGAATATCCCCTTCTATTTGCTTTTTTATGCGCGTTTCCCAGTCTAACAAATCTTCTTTTGAATAGGAGTTATCTAACGAATACATACGATGTTCGTGCGGAATCGTTTCAAAATTTTTAGTTACCTCCCCCCCTATACGTTGTGTTGGTGAATTGGCATCAAAAAATTCTGGATGCTTGGCTTCTAAATCTTGAAGTTCTTTTAATTTGATGTCGAATTCAAAATCTGAAATCGTTGCATTATCAAGTACATAATAGTTATAGTTATGCTGATTTAATTCGTTGCGTAAGCTTTGTATTTGCTGTTCTATAGTCATAGTATTTGCCACTAATTCACAAATATATTATTTATAATTATTTTTTTAGTACATGACAAAAATGAAGCGTGTCACATGGAGCCTTTCGACTAGGTTCAAGATAAACTAAAGTCGAAATGCTATTAAAAACAATATTTCCAATGTCTTCGACTGCGCTCAGACTGACATCTGAATATATTTGAATTTTTGTCATGTACTAAAAATTATTTTCTAAAATCATTATTCCAAACCCCCTTTATCATTCTATCTTTTTTGAACATATCTTGTTTTAATTCGATATTACTAAATTGGCTTTTTACCAATAACTGAATCATATCTTTTCCAAGATACTCATTGATCTCAAAAAACAACCTACCGTTTTTAGACAATTTATCAATAGCTAATCGGGTAATCGCTTTATAAAACAATAATGGGTCTTCATCTTTAACGAATAAAGCCAAATGTGGTTCGTTATCCAAAACATTTAGTTTCATATGTTGCTTTTCTTGCTCCCTCACATACGGTGGGTTTGAGACAATGATATCAAAATTCAAATCTTTAAATTCTGAGTTCCAAGTTTCAGGATTTAATATGTCAGCTTCAATAAGTTCAACACGAACCTTATTTAACCCAGCATTTTCCTTAGCTATTTTTAAAGCGTTGTAACTAATATCTAAACCATAAACTTTGGCGTTTGGTAAATGCTTTGCTAATGTGATTGCTATACAGCCACTACCCGTTCCAATATCTAATATACGTAGTTGGTGGTTGGTTGTTATTGGTTGGTGGTTCAAAATCCATGCAACCAGTTCTTCGGTTTCTGGTCTAGGTATTAGGGTATGCTCATTTACTTTAAAGGGCAATCCATAAAATTCGGTGTAACCCAATATATACTGTATGGGTTGGTGTTTTTTTAATAATTCCAAAGCATCTAAAATAGCTTTATAATTTTCAACCGAAAATTGGGGTTCCATTGCCAATTGTAGCCTGGAAACTTTATAATAAGATTCAACCAACATAAAAAAGAAACTATCTACTTCTTCTTTTCCATATAAATGATCTAATTCCTTATGAAATGTATTTTGTAGGTCTTTTAAATTCAAAGTTTTTCTTTTTTATCTAAATAATTCCACGAAGGCCCTGCTTCGGGGTATCCAATTCACTTCTCCTTTGGATTTCCCAGAACAGCCCGAAAAGGCAGTTCTGGCTGAGTAAAATCACAATCGTTAATTATAAATCCTTTACCATCCAAACACCACACGAGTAATGCCCAGTATTCCCTAAAGCACCTTTCAAATGCTTAAACCCGTAACTTTCATAAATATGAATAGCAGCTTTAAGTTGTGGTGCCGATTCTAAATAACATTGTTTGTACCCCAGTTCTTTGGCAGCTACCATACAATTTTCAAAAAGCAACTTCCCATAACCTTTACCTCTTACTTTAGGTGAAAAATACATTTTTTGGATTTCACACACATCTTCTTCAAAATCCCTTAAAGGCTTTATGCCGCCACCGCCTAAAATTTCATCGTCTTGTTCAATTACAAAATAAACATCATTATCGTTTTGATATGATTCATACATGCGTGGTGTTTCTTCATCTGAATACGCTGTACCTTCCAAAGGAATTTCAAATTCATGAAAGCATGCCCTGATAATCTGCTCTATTTGAGCGTTATCACTAGGTTCTATTTTCCGAATAACTATAGTATCTTTACTCACTTTAAAATGTTAATTTTGTACCGATATTTATCGGGATGAAGATACATTAAATCTAAAAAAAATGGGATGAAACACATTATAATCTTATCAACAATATTGCTTACCTTTTTAAACTGTTCCGTAAGTGAAAAGCCCGAATTCTTGGGAGTTGAGAATATAAAAATCCTTGAATCCACACCTGAATACATCATTCTTACCGCTGATGCCTTTTTTGAAAACCCAAATACTGTTAGCGGTGAACTGCAAGTTAATAACATAAAAGTTTTTGTTAACGATAGCGAAATGGCTTCGGTTTCGTCTAAAAACTTTGAAGTGCCTGCTAAAAAAGATTTTTCAATACCTTTAACAGCCAATGTACCTGTCGATAGTATTTTTGGCGATGAACATTTAAGCAGTTTAATTGGCAGCTTGCTAACCAAAAAAATGACCGTACAATACAAAGGTGTAATTAACTACAAAGTTTTAGGCTTTTCGCATACCTATGATATTGACAAAACCGAAGAAGTAAAAATAAAATAATCCATATTTTTTGACCAGCCACGAGACATATATAAAACGCTGTATAGACATTGCCAAAAACGGCTTAGGCATGACCAGACCTAACCCCATGGTAGGTAGTGTCATTGTTCATAACAATCAAATTATAGGCGAAGGCTTTACCAGTGCTTATGGTGGCAATCATGCCGAAGTAAATGCTATAAACTCGGTAAAAAACAAATCGCTTTTAAAGGAATCTACCATATATGTCACTTTAGAACCTTGCTCTCATTTTGGAAAAACACCACCTTGTAGCGACTTAATTATTAAGCACCAAATACCACATGTCGTTATTGGGTGTATTGACGACAATATACAAGTGGCAGGAAAAGGGATTGAAAAATTAAAAAAAGCAGGGTGTAATGTAATTGTTGGTATTGCGGAAAACGAATGCAAGGAACACCACAAACGTTTTTTTACATTCCATAACAAAAAGCGTCCATATATTATTTTAAAATGGGCAGAAACCGCAGATGGCTTTATAGCTCCTGAAACTAAAAACGAACAAAAACCCGTTTGGATAACCAATGAATATTCCAGACAACTGGTTCATAAATGGCGTGCCGAAGAACAAGCCATTTTAGTAGGATTCAATACGGTTCTACAAGACAATCCGAGTTTAACGGTAAGGGATTGGACAGGGCAAAACCCTATTCGCATTGTTATTGATAGTGAGAATAAGCTTTCTAAAAAATATACCGTTTTTAATAATGAAGCTGAAACTATAACACTTTCAAACAAGGATATCGATTCTTCAAAAAATACAGCACAGCAAATTTGCGATATACTCTTTAAAAACAACATCAATTCTGTAATTATTGAAGGCGGGGCTAAAACATTACAAACGTTTATTGATGGAAATCTTTGGGACGAAGCGCGCGTGTTTACAGGAAACACCCACTTCAAAAATGGAGTAAAAGCTCCAAAATTTTCAGGAACACTAATTTCCGAAGAGACCATTATGGGCGATGTGCTTAAAACCTACAAAAATGATTAAAACCATTATATTCGACTTTGGCAACGTCTTCATCAATTTAGATATTGAAGGTGCCATTAATCGTACTTTTAATGAATTTAAAATTGATTCTTTTTCGGAAGAAATGACCGCTTTTAATAGCTTTTACGAACAAGGCTTAATTTCAACCGAAGAATTTATTAAGTTTTACAGCGAAAACTTCCCAAATCTTTCATATGATGAACTCATAAACATTTGGAATTTTATGTTGAAGGATTTTCCCGAACACCGATTGGAGTTTTTAAAACAATTAAAAGCGACTTCAAAATACAAGCTCATTCTTTTAAGCAATACCAACGAACTTCATATTGATTGGATTAAAAAACAGGTACCATTTTACGAAGTATTTAAAAATTGCTTTGATGCATTTTATTTATCGCACGAAATCAAATTAAGGAAACCAAACCGCGAGATTTTCGACTTTGTTTTAAAGGAAAACAAACTGAATGCAAAGGAATGTCTTTTCATAGATGACAACAATGATAATTGCCATACCGCTAAACTATTAGGTATAGAAACATGGCACATCAACCCTAAAACTGAAGACATTTCTAACTTATTTAAAATTAAAAACAACTTATTTTAATTGGCTTGACTGAAAAAGACACATACAGAACCATTGAAACTTCAACCGAAGGCATTTTATTTAAAGAAAAAAACAGTAAGTTTTTTGGTTATGCTTACCCTGTTTTAAATGAAGACGATGTAAAACTGCATCTAGATGCATTAAAAAAAGAACATCATGCCGCAAGACATTGGTGCTATGCCTACCAACTAGGAACAGAAAATATTTTGTATCGTGCCAATGATGATGGCGAACCTAGTAATTCTGCAGGCATGCCTATTTACGGCCAAATACAATCGTTTGATGTTACCAACATTTTAATTGCTGTGGTTCGTTATTTTGGCGGTGTAAAATTAGGCGTTGGCGGTTTAATAAGCGCCTACAGAACCACGGCACAATTAACCCTTGAAGAGGCAACCATTGTTGAAAAAACCATCAATGTTGATTATATAATCTCTTTCGACTATAAAAACATGAATACTGTAATGCGTATTATTAAGGAGAAAAACCTAAACATCACCAATCAAAAATTGGAAATGGATTGCCAATTAACAATCTCTGTTAGAAAGAAAGAGGCAAAATCCGTTTTCGAAGCTTTCAATCATCTTTTTGAAATCGACATAAAAGAAATTTAGACTATTTCTTAATTGCATCCAAAATATACTGAGGAGCTTTTATTGGCCGGTTTGTTTTCATATCTATGAATACTAATGTTGTATGAGCTGTTGTTAAAATATCCCCCATCTCATTAGTAATTTCATACTCAAATTCTATCCTTGCAGTTGGCATGTTTTTTAGTTGAGTTTTTACATTAATTACATCATCATAACCCGCTGATTTTTTATAGTTTATATTCAAAGAAACTACGGGCAGCATCACCCCATTTTTTTCCATACTTTTATAAGAAATCCCTAATTTCCTAAGCCATTCAATACGCCCCATTTCAAGATATAATGCGTAATTTCCGTGATGCACAACACCCATTTGATCGGTTTCACCATATCTCACTCTTATTTGTATTTCGTCGATTTTCATAAGGTTTATTAAATATTTTTTTGTAGCTTCGGCAATAGGTTAAACATGGGGAAAAAATTCTAGAAATTCAATACTAATTCATTTTTTTTTTAAGAATTTTGTTCACATATTTGCCAAACCAAAAGGGGGCTAATATTATTAGTTTTCACTCACAAACCTAACGAACAAAACCAGAAGAATAAAAATGAGTATAACTGCGCAAACGGTATGGAATAGTTGTCTAGAATTCATAAAGGATAATATCCAACCGCAAGCATACAAAACTTGGTTTGAACCAATTGTAGCGGTTAAACTTACAGACAACGCATTAAGCATTCAAGTGCCTAGTAAATTTTTTTACGAGTGGCTTGAAGAACACTATGTGAAAATTCTTAAAGTATCACTTACAAAAGAATTAGGCGAAAAAGCCAAACTTGTTTACATCATTAAAATGGAAAACACGTATGGTAATAAACAACCTTTTACAGAAAAAATTCCGAGTTCAAACAGGAGTGCCATGAAATCCCAAGAAGTTGATGTTCCTCTTAACAATAAAAGCCCCGAATTACGAAATCCTTTTGTAATACCTGGCATTAGAAATGTAAAGATAGAATCGCAACTTAATCCAAACTATAGCTTTGAAAATTTTTTAGAAGGTGATTCAAACCGCTTGGCGCGTAGTGCAGGTTTAGCCGTGGCCTCAAAACCTGGTGGCACATCTTTCAATCCGTTACTTATTTTTGGCGGCGTTGGTTTAGGAAAAACCCATTTAGCACATGCTATTGGTGTTGATATTAAAGACAAATACCCAGAGAAAACGGTTCTATACATTTCTGCAGAAAAATTTACGCAACAATATATAGATTCTGTTAAGAAAAATAATAGAAATGATTTTATCCATTTCTATCAAATCATTGACGTGTTGATTATTGACGACGTTCAATTCCTTTCAGGAAAAACAGGGACGCAAGATGTTTTCTTTCATATATTCAACCATTTACACCAAAACGGAAAACAGGTTATTTTAACAAGTGACAAAGCGCCTGTAGATATGCAAGATATTGAGCAACGCTTGTTATCCCGTTTCAAATGGGGGCTTTCAGCAGAACTACAAACACCTGATTTTGAAACCCGCGTTTCTATATTAAAAAACAAATTATATCGCGATGGCGTAGATATGCCCGACGATATTATTGAATATGTTGCCAAAAACATTAAATCGAATGTACGTGAATTGGAAGGTGCTATTATTTCGCTAATTGCACAATCATCTTTCAACAAAAAAGAGATTACCATCGATTTAGCGAGAATAATTGTTGAAAAGTTTGTAAAAAACACCAAACGCGAAGTATCCATTGATTACATCCAAAAAGTGGTGTCCGATTATTTCCAAATGGATATTGATACTTTACAATCTAAAACGAGAAAACGCCACATTGTCCAAGCACGTCAATTAGCTATGTTTTTTGCTAAAAAATTTACTAAAGCATCTTTGGCAAGTATTGGTTCCCAAATTGGAAAACGCGACCACGCTACTGTGTTACATGCTTGTAAAACAGTTGATAATTTATCTACAACAGACAAGCAATTCAGGAAATATGTTGAAGATATAACCAAAAAACTTTCAGTCTAAACTCAAACAAAATGACTAAGATTCTAATGGTATGTTTAGGCAATATTTGTCGTTCACCATTAGCTGAAGGCATTTTAAAGTCTAAACTTCCAAGCGATTCGTTTTTTGTGGATTCCGCAGGTACTGGCGATTACCATATTGGTAAAAACCCAGATAGTCGATCAATAGCCATCGCTAGAAAACACGGTTTAGACATTTCAAATTTAAGAGGACGCCAATTTAATGTGCTGGATTTTGATAAGTTTGACATTATTTATGTCATGGACGAATCTAACTACCGGAACGTCTTGTTACTTGCCCGAAACGAACAAGATAAAGCAAAAGTTGAATTTATTTTAAACGAAGTTCATCCAAAACAAAACCATAATATTCCAGATCCTTATTATGGTGGAAACGATGGTTTTGAAAATGTTTACAATATGCTGGATGAGGCATGTTCTATTATTGCAACCAAGCTTCAGAATTAATATTCATAGTTTTCAAAAAAGATTTTTTTGTAACTTAGGCTATCATAAGTCCTTAAATATTAATAAGATGAAAAACTTAGCTTCGTTTCTACTCCTCTGTATTACATCTTTAATATCGGCCCAAAATATCGACATAGAATTAGTCGCAAACGGATTTGATGCTCCTGTAAGTATTAAACATGCAAACGACAGCAAATTATTTGTTGTAGAACGCAAAGGTGTCATCAAAATACTAAATGCTAATGGTACTGTAAATAGCATAGATTTTTTAGATATTAACAGCAAGGTTAGCGATTCTGGTGGTGAACGCGGGCTTCTAGGTTTGACATTTCATCCAAACTATAATACCAACGGATATTTTTATGTAAACTATATAAACAATTCTGGCAATACGGTTATTGCAAGGTATTCTAGAACGAATGAAACGACGGCAGACGCGACTTCCGAACTTATTTTACTTACTATAAATCAACCAGCTTCAAACCATAATGGTGGTGATATGAATTTTGGCCCCGATGGTTATTTATACATTGCCAGTGGCGATGGCGGCGGCTCGGGAGATCCAAATAACTATGCACAAAGTTTAAATATATTATTAGGTAAACTCCTTAGAATAGATGTTGATAACACAAGCAATGGAAACAATTATGCTATTCCTTCTACAAATCCGTATTTAAATGATGGAAATGCCAACACATTACCAGAAATTTGGGCTTATGGTTTAAGAAATCCTTGGCGATTTTCTTTCGACAAAACGACTGGCGATTTATGGATTGCCGATGTTGGACAAGGGACTTATGAAGAAATCAATATGGCTTCCTATACAACTTCAGGCTTAAATTATGGTTGGCGCTGTTATGAAGGTGCGAACCACCCATATAATACCAGTGGTTGTCCTCCAGAAAGTTCTACAACACGCCCCATTGCGGAGTATTCACACAATGGAGATGGTGCTTTTAAATGCTCCATTACCGGAGGTTTTCGCTATAGAGGTTCGCTTTACCCAAGCTTAACAGGTCTTTATTTTTTTGCTGATTATTGCAGCGACGAAATTGGCGTGCTTACACTAAATGCTTCTGATTGGACTATGACCTTTCCACAACAATATAGCAACAAAGGTTGGACTACTTTTGGTGAAGATAACACTGGTGAACTTTATATTGCAGGTCTTGAATCTGGTGAGGTCTTTAAAATTGTGGATACTAGTTTAAATATAGAAGACTTTAATAAGCTGAATATTAGTATGTATCCAAACCCTACAAACAATCTTATAAACTTCAACGTATCTCTGATTAAAAACCCTTTAGAATCTATTAAAATTTCCGATATTCACGGCAAGCAAATCAAACTAACAACATCAATAAACAATCCATTAACAACCTTAACCGTTAATAGCTTAGCAGATGGTATTTATTTTATTGAGTTGACAGATAGTAACGGCGTGAAAGAAATTAAAAAACTTATCAAATATTAATGGCAAATCCTTTAGGAAAATTATTCCTTATACCAACAACTTTAGGCGACAACGAACCTTTAGAAGTGCTTCCGATTACAGTCAAGCAAATTATTGAAGAAACCGATACATTTATTGTTGAAAATGATAAAACAGCTCGACGTTTTATAAAACGAATTGCTCCAGAAAAACCCCAACCCTCATTAAAGATGTATCATTTAAACAAACACACCGATGCTATGGATTTACCTAGTTTTTTAGAGCCCTGTTTAAATGGAATTAATGTTGGTTTGCTTTCTGAAGCAGGTTGCCCAGGCGTTGCAGACCCAGGTGCTGATATCGTAAAAATAGCCCATCAAAAAAATATAAAAGTAGTGCCATTAGTTGGTCCATCTTCAATTTTAATGGCGTTGATGAGTTCTGGTATGAACGGACAAAGTTTCGCTTTTAATGGCTATTTACCTATTGATAAAACCGAACGGAAAAGTGAAATGAAACGTTTAGAACGTTTGTCTTTTGAACATAATCAATCCCAAATTTTTATTGAAACACCTTACCGAAACAATAAAATGCTTGAAGATTTGAGCCATCATTTAGACCCAAACACATCAATTTGTGTCGCCTGCGATATTACACTACCAACAGAATTTATAAAAACACAGACCGCAAAAGAGTGGAAAAAAAATATCGTAGACCTTCATAAAAGACCTACGATATTTATTATTCATATGTAAATATTATATGTTTTTTAATGGTCATATGGACACGAGCGATAGCGAACTGGCGAAGCAATCGCTTTATTTTCATTGGTGTTTATCTCACAAATTTTATTTTCATTGGTGTTCGATGATTATCAATTGTGTTTCCAAATCATGGCGATTTCATAAAAACTAAAACACTATATAGCTTTAGCTGTTTTATTAGCTTTAATAGATGACGTATCGTAACCTGAAAACTTTTTCATATAGTATTCTATAGTAGTGCCATAACTGTCTTCAAAATTATCAATACCGTAACTTCTTAAGTAGTTTTTCACACTACCGGCGCCCGCTAAATGAGCAGCTGCCAAAATACCAGATTCCGTAATTAAAATACCATTAAGCTTTTTACCAACAAAATTCTTGATATCTCTACGTAAAATCCATTTATTACGTTGTGTATTGGCTACAAATGCTTTTTCTTGAAGTGCAGGATTCTTTAAAAATAATGATGGGTTATGAATACCAATCAACTTTAAAGTACCTGTTCCAAATTGATACTTACCTAAATAACCTAATGTGTTTACTATAAAATAATCGCCTCTTGATTCTTTAAATGCTAAGGCTTCTTTAAATCCTACAAACGATTTTCCTAAAAATGGAGAAATTGGCTTGTTCCCTTCATTTGACGCTAAAGCATTATCGGTAATGCTATGGTCTTGGCTTACAGTATAATTTAATTCTAAGCCAGCTGTTGAATACTTACTTAAATCTATCGTTTCATTTGGTGAAAGCGATACGAACAATAGAATACATATTGTTAGAGTTAGGGTTAAGTAACTTGCAATACTTTTTCTCATAATTTTTAAATTTCTTCAGCAAAATCACACAGTAAAAATGCTTGAAAATTTGAGCGTGCAAAATTAGACTTTTTTTAAATTATATCAAAACTAATCGTTTAACTACTTTTTTTAATAGTAGAATAGATGAAATACACAGCCTTTTTCATTGAATTCTATAGTTGGAAAAGGTATTTTTATCATGTTAAAAACATCTAAAAAAGTTCTCAACAACTTCGAGTTTGTTTCAATGTTACTCAAATTTACATCTAAACTTAAATAGAATTGACGTTGCCTATCTAAATTTGTTAACAACTGATTGTCAATATCTTTCGCACCCGTTAACATCCCATCAGCCCCATATCCTATAGCGATATTCAACCATTTTGGTATGCTTTTTTCTTTAAAAAATGAATGCAAATTGGCACTTAACCAATAGGTTTGTCCGTTATAGTCTTTCAAAACCTGCTCAAAAAAGCCTTCTCCAAGCTTATCAGAGCGTTGAGGAGCATATTTTGTTTGATGAAAAGAAAACTTTAAAGCGATACGTTGTTCGTTCCAAAGCAATTCTTGACCAACATATAATCCTGTTCCCGATGCGTTTGCCAAAATATCGCCCCAAGAAAAACCCCATTCTTGCGAATAACCATCTAAAATTTCAACCGTTGTTAAAAAGCCAAATCCTAAAGTAGCTCCATAAATTAACTGATCCTTTTTACTTACACCACTCCAGTTTAATAACTGCGCACCGTGTTTTCCCATTTGATAAGAAGTGAACACATGCCCCATTTTATCCATTTGAAGCCACTCATTATTATCATTAATAGTATGAAATTTAGATTGTTCATAATCAGCATACCAAAATTGATACAATCCAACTAAAGACATCCCTGCAAGTGACGTTTCAGCAATTATAACAGTATGTCGTCTAGCCTTATTAAGTGTGTCGCTAGGCGTCAAAAAAGAGTCGAGCTTCGATTGTGAAAATGAAAACAATGGCAATAAAACAAAAGGCAACAGGTATTTTATTGCTGAATATGTCACTACCTATTTATTCCTTGTGAAGACAAATAGCGTTGATATTCTCTAGCATTTACATTATGCTGAGATAAGGTTTTAGCAAATTTATGAAACCCAAATCGTTTGGCATCAGCCGCAAAATAAAGGTATTGATGCTTTTCATAATTCAAAACCGCATCAATAGCCGAAATATCAGGCATTGCAATAAGTCCTGGGGGCAACCCTAAATTTTTATACGTATTATAAGGCGATACGATGTCTTTATGGATATTTAAAACACGCTTGATCACGGTATCTTTATATTCCGGTAATTGATACGCAGCAAATTTTAGCGTAGGATCCGCTTGTAAAGGCATCCCAATTCTAATTCGGTTCATGTAAACACCTGCAATCCTTGGTTGTTCTGAAGCTTGCTTTGATTCTTCGTAAACTATCGATGCAAGCGCAATAACTTGATCCCGTGTTAAGCCTATGTCGTTTGCTTTTGCCTTTCTGGCATCTGTCCAAAAACGATTGTATTCTTTAAGCATGCGTTCTCTAAATTGCTCTGCCGAGGTATTCCAGAAAAATTCATAACTATTAGGAAGATACATGCCTAAAGCGGTAGCGTTACTAAAACCATATTTTGATAAAAACAAAGTGTCTTTCATAGCTTTAAGTAAGGACACACTATCTGCTTCGATTTGAGCAGAAACACGGCCTGCCAATTTTTCAAGGCTTTCCTGATTGTTAAAAGACAAGGTCATAGGCAGGTTTCTACTTCTAATGGAGTTAATAATATCATTATTATTCATACCCTTTGTAATAGCAAAACGTCCCGCTTTAATATTGCTCGCATACTTTTTTTGTTTTGCAAGCACATCAAAGGTGTTAATATCTTTCAATAAGGGTTCTAATTGTTGTCTTACGTCATCGTAAGTTGCATTGGTGGGCACATAAACATAGGCCGTATCATTATTGAAAGCCGTATTGGAATCAATCATGACATTATAAACATAGTATGCAAAATATGCCGCAATAGCTAGCCCAATAAACACAATGGCTAGAAGAATCTTTTTTATGTACATTTAATTATTTATAAGCTGAAATATATACTCGTTTTTATAGGAACCGTTTACAAGAATCCAGTCCTTTTTTAATCCTATTTTTTTAAAGCCTTGTTTGGTAAAAAGCTTGATGCTTATATTATTTTCTTCTGAAACATTGCAATATAACTGATGCAGACCCAAATGTGTAAAACTATAATTTATAAGTAATTTTAGAGCTTCACTACCAAAACCTTTAGCCCTATCGTTAAGTTCTTTTACTAAAATGCCAACACCGGCTCTACTATTCTTAAAATCGAAATCAAACAAGTCTATCATCCCCAATGCCACGTTATCATAACTCGAAATAACCAAGCGTAATTGTTTCGCTTCAAAAATATCTTTATGGGATTGTTTTAAATACTGTTTTATTAAAAATTTTGAATAAGGCGTGATAGTGTTGCTTATTTCCCAAACCGATTCGTCGTTTTCAATCGTATGGATAAACTCCAAATCTTCAGGTTCTAAAGCGCGTAAATAAATATGTTCTCCTTTTAAGGTCATCATATCGTTCCGCTAAAAACAAATGAAGCTGGCCCTATGAGCCATACATTTTTATAAATCCCATTTTCCAAATCAAAACTCACTTGTAATTCGCCCCCTTGAACTTTTAATGTAATCAGATTTTCGTTAGTTTGTTTAAGTGCATGCATTGCCAATGCTACGGCAGTTACGCCTGTTCCACAAGACAAGGTTTCGTCTTCCACCCCACGTTCGTAAGTTCTAACAGCAAAAATTTGGTCGCTAATTTTCTTTACAAAATTAACATTACTTCCCACTTCGTTATAAGGCGCACCATAACGTATCGCTGCACCTTTGGTTTTAATGTCAAAATTTTCTATTTGCTCTTCAAACTGTACGTGATGAGGCGAGCCTGTATTTAAAAAAACGTGGTTTTCATGTTTTTCAACCACATCAACATCAAGCATTTGAAGTTTCACAATACCATCATTAATTGTGGCATGGTGTAACCCATCAATGGCTTCAAAAACTGCCTTATCTTTAATAACACCCAGTTGATTTGCAAACGCCACCAAACAGCGTCCACCATTACCACACATGGTACTTTCGTTTCCATCGGCATTGTAATACACCATTTTAAAATCTAAAGTAGGATGGTTTTCCAATAGAATTAAACCATCTGCTCCTACCCCAAAACGCCTGTCGCATAAAAATGCAATGTGTTTGGTATCTTTTTTGTTGAACGTTAGTTGACGATTATCAATCATCACAAAATCGTTTCCTGTTCCTTGATATTTATAAAAAGTCTGCTGCATAATAAACCACAAAGATAAAGAAGTCTTTTTACTTTTTACTGGCAAACTATAATTTCGGTTTTTAAAATGTTGTTTGTAGTATATGCGTTAGGGATTACTCATATATTTTACTTTGATAAATTTGAAATCGTGAATGCTCCACATTTGCAGTGGAAAGCTCACAGCTAGGAACGAGCGAGGACTTGTAACGAAAAGTTCGCCCCTTATGGTAACTCCCAAATAAATTAGCGGATTTTGCTGTTGTTAAAACGGCGTTAAAATAGGCGTTAAAAATCGTTAAAGTTGAATTTTCATTTCAATAAATATTTAATTTTAATCGTTCTAAAAAATAAAACTTAAACTGAAAATTTATGAAGAAGATTTTATCATTAGTATTGGTTTCAGCATTAGGCGGCGCTTTAACCCTTGGTGCCTACAAAATTTTTGTAGAGCCAAAAAGTGAATTTGTTGTAACAGCACCAAGTACAAATCCGGTATTTTTACCCACTAGCAACGTAAACAATTTAGCTTATGAAAACCCAGATTTTACGGTTGCTGCCGAAAATGCTGTAAATGCGGTTGTGCACGTTAAAAATGTTTCGATTAGTAGTGGCCAATTAACCTTGCAAGATTTGTTTTCGGGCAGAACCACTCCACGTGCGCAAATGGGAACAGGCTCAGGCGTTATAATAAATGCCGATGGCTATATTATTACAAATAACCATGTTATTAATAATTCTGATGAATTATCGGTTACCTTAAATAATAACAAAACCTATAAAGCTGAAATTGTAGGATCGGATCCTAAAACAGATATTGCCCTTTTAAAAATTAAAGCCGATGAAGACTTACCGTTTGTAACATTTGCAGATTCAGATCAAGCTAAAATTGGTGAATGGGTGTTGGCTGTAGGGAATCCATTTAACCTAACATCTACCGTTACGGCGGGCATTATTAGTGCAAAATCAAGAGATTTATCGGGTACTAGCTCGCAATCGTTTATTCAAACCGATGCTGCTGTAAACCCAGGAAATTCGGGTGGAGCCCTTGTAAACGTTAGAGGCGAACTCATTGGTATTAACACTGCTATTTCATCACAAACGGGCTCGTATATTGGCTATTCGTTTGCTGTACCAAGTAACATTGCACGTCGGGTTATTGAAGATATTATGGAGTATGGTAATGTGCAAAACGGCATTCTTGGTATTAGTGGTGGCTCATTAAATAGTGAATTTTCAGAAAAATTAGGAGTTAACGATACCGAAGGCATTTATGTTGACAGCGTGGTTGAAGATTCTGGAGCAGAAAAAGCCGGAGTTAAAAAAGGAGATATTATTAAAGAAATTGATGGTGTTAAAGTTTCAAAATTTGCTGATTTAACTGGGCATATTGGTGCTAAACGTGTTAATGATGTTGTAAACTTAAAAATATCAAGAGATGGTAATATAAAAACGATTGCTGTTACCTTAACCAAAAATGACTCCTTTGTATTCCCCCTAGTTGGTATGGTTAAAAATGCTAAGCGCGAAGATTTAAAGAGATTAAACGCTTCCAACGGTGTTAAGATAACTGAGTTAAATGGAAAGTATGCCGATTATTGGAAAAATAATGGCGTTAAAGAAGGTGCTATCATCACTTCCATCAACGATATTAAAATCAATACTGTTGACGATGTCAAGGAAGCCATCGAAAATAAATCTTATTACGAACCTTTACGAATAGAACTTATAAATTCTAATGGCGAAAAAGAACGTTATAACTTTAGATAAAATCAAATTTATAAACTTAAATAGCCTTTTAAAGACTGAATCTTTAAAAGGCTATTTTTTTGTTAAAATATTTCACGAAAACGTTTGAGTTGTGGTATTTTTGCCAAAAAATCACAACAACCTAAACTATTTAAGCATGCCCATTAACAAAAATTATGAAAAAGAATTAGCTTTTCAAGCAGATCGTAGAAAAGCCACCGTAGAATTTATAAAAATTGTGAACGACTTGTGGTACGATAAATCTATTGAGCTAGTCATTTTTAGAAATCAGTTAATTGACCGGAACGTAAGTGAAATTTTAAACCTACACGAATATGCTGGTAAATTTGTGCAAAAACCCATTTCTATTTTCGATTCTGTTGAAATTGCCCAAGCTATCAAATCTATGGAAATTCCACCGGCAAAATTGGATATTGGCAAATTAACCTATGAATATCATTTAGAAGAAAATAATTACAGATCCAGTAGAGGCTTTATTTCCGAAAAATTAAAAAGTGCCAGTAAAGCTGAATATTTTAAACCTAAAAATGTTATACTTTATGGTTTTGGCAGAATTGGTAGATTAGTTGCCCGCGAATTAATGGCACGTACAGGTAAAGGCAGCCAATTACGTTTAAGAGCTATTGTTATCCGAGGTTCTATTGATGCCCAAATGCTTGAAAAAAGAGCTGCTCTATTACGTAACGATTCTGTTCATGGCGATTTTTCTGGTTTCGTATCTATTGATGCAAAAAACAATGCCTTAATAATTAATGGTACTACCGTAAACATTATTTCTGCAACTGTACCAGAAGAGATAGATTACACCAAATATGGCATCGATAATGCCTTAGTTATTGATAATACAGGTGCTTATAGAGACAAAACAAATTTAAGTAGGCATTTAAAATCCAAAGGTGTTGATAAGGTTTTACTAACAGCGCCTGGTAAAGAAGTACCTAATATTGTGTATGGCGTTAATCATTTAGAAAACAACCCCGATACGCTTCATATCTTTTCGGCAGCTTCGTGTACTACCAATGCTATAACACCCGTTTTAAAAGTTGTAGAAGATTCTTTTGGAATAAAAAGCGGCCATATAGAAACTATCCATGCCTATACAAACGACCAAAATTTAGTTGATAATCTTCATAGTAAATACCGTCGCGGGCGTGCTGCAGGTTTAAATATGGTCATTACCGAAACTGGCGCAGGTAGCGCTGTTGCAAAAGCATTGCCTAGCTTAACTGGCAAACTAACCTCTAATGCCATTCGTGTTCCTGTACCGAATGGGTCGTTAGCAATTCTTAATTTAGAATTAAAAAACAAAACCTCTATTGATGGCATCAATACCATATTAAAAAAATATGCTTTAGAAGGTGATTTGGTTGAACAAATAAAATATGAATTAAGTGACGAATTAGTATCTACCGATATTGTTGGCTGTTCGGCTCCTGCCATTTATGATAGTAAAGCCACTATAGTGCGTCCAGATGGCAAAAATGTAGTGCTCTATATTTGGTACGATAACGAATATGGCTACAGCCAACAAGTTATTAGACTTGCTAAATACATCGCCAAAGTAAGACGTTTTACATACTATTAATTAAAAAAATCTAATTTACATTTTTCATCGTATATAATTTAGCCTCACTAAGTGAGGCTTTTTGTTAAATTTAAACTGTTTATTGACATTATTTTTTAAATTAGTAAATTAAAAAAATCGAAAAACCATCCAAAAATGAATTTTACCAAATCTTTAACCTTACTAACCCTATTATTTTCATTAACAATTTTTGCCCAAACAAGTGATTCTGATGACGACAAACTATCTCTAAACAGTGGCACACTTGATAACCAATTTGATTATGTGATTACGAAATCAAACGGTTGGAGAGACGAACGCGGACAATCATATAAAGTTATTAAAGCTTATTGGCTAACCGAATTAAAAGCTCATGTATTAGACTCATTACAAGCCATTCGAAAAGATTTAGTAGCCACCGAAATTACTGTTAAAGCCCAAGCACAAGAAATTGAAGATTTAAAAACCAGTCTTTCCAACACACAAAACACGTTAGATAAAACCAAAAGCGAAAAAAACAGCATGTCGTTGTTTGGTGTCCAAATGAGCAAAGGCGGCTATAGCGGACTCATGTGGTCTGTAATTGCCATATTGTTAGCTTTACTTATTTTCTTTATTTATAAATTTAAAAATAGTAACGCTATTACCAAAGAAGCCAAACGTGCGCTTTCAGATGTTGAAGAAGAATTTGAAGAACATCGTAAAACAGCTGTTGAACGCGAACAAAAAGTACGCCGCCAATTACAAGATGAAATAAATAAGCAAAAAACAATTAAAGATAAGAAATAAGCTTTATTCTCATTATAAATAGTTTAAAATCTGCAAGAAATTCTTGCGGATTTTTTTTATTGTTATTACAGAAAACAAAGTGATTTTAATAATTCATCTCATTGTTGTCTGACAAAACTTTTACAAATGCAAATTATGCATTTGAATATCAATTTGTTGTCATTTAATCCATATTCCATTTTCTTTTAGTGAAGTCTTGAATCTTTAATCGGATACTAATGAATTAATCTATACAATTTCGACACTTTCACAAACATATAAACAACCGTCACAAAAGCCTTATTCCTAAAATTCATTAATTCAATTATCTTTGCAATTCTTAATACAGAACCATGCGCATCGATATCATTACCGTTTTACCAGAATTACTAAAAAGTCCGTTTGAAGCTTCTATTTTAAAACGCGCTATTGAAGCAAATTTAGTAGAAGTCCATTTTCATAATTTACGCGATTATACTACCGATAAATACAAGTCTATAGACGACACACAATTTGGCGGTGGCGCTGGCATGGTCATGATGGTAGAGCCTATTGATAAATGTATATCGGCATTAAAAGCACAACGCCATTACGACGAAGTTATTTATATGACACCCGATGGTGAAACCTTAAAGCAAGGCATTGCCAACCAATTATCGTTAAAAGAGAACATGATTATTTTATGTGGACATTATAAAGGAGTTGACCAACGTGTGCGCGACCATTTTATAACCCGTGAAATTTCTATTGGCGATTATGTCTTGTCTGGTGGCGAATTGGGTGCTGCCGTACTATGTGATGCCATTATTAGATTAATACCCGGTGTTTTGGGCAATGAAACCTCTGCCCTAACCGATTCGTTTCAAGATAATTTACTGGCACCACCTATTTACACCAAACCCCGAGAATATAAAGGCTGGAAAGTACCTGAATTATTGTTTAGCGGCAACTTCCCTGAAATTGAAAAGTGGCGTGAAGAGCAAGCCTATTTACGAACAAAAGAACGTAGGCCTGATTTATTAGAGGATTAAGAGAACGTCTAAACACTTTATTTTTAAAAACTTTTAACTTTTAACTTTTAACTTTTAACTTTTTAGTTATCTTTGCACCCAATTTCGGGTTAACCTCTGGCGAGAATCGTGAATGTTGTTTCGAATTAATCATTATTAAAATTTAAAGATATGGAATCTTTAGTAAAGTTTGTACAAGACGAATTTGTAACAAAAAAAGACTTTCCAGAGTTTGGAGCTGGAGACACAATTACTGTATACTATGAAATTAGAGAGGGCGAAAAAGTACGTACCCAGTTTTTTAGAGGTGTAGTAATTCAAAGAAGAGGATCTGGTTCATCAGAAACTTTTACCATTAGAAAAATGTCTGGTACTATTGGTGTGGAACGTATTTTTCCAGTTAATTTACCTGCATTACAAAAAATTGAAGTTAATAAACGCGGTAAAGTGCGTAGAGCTAGAATCTACTACTTTAGAGGTCTTACTGGTAAAAAAGCCAGAATTAAAGAACGTAGACGTTAATAAAGTATTATTGCGAAAGCAAGCAAAAAGTCCTGAAACCTCTCAGGACTTTTTTTATTAACAAAAGTTAACAACTTCGGTTCATAAATCGTTGATATATAAAATGTTAAATGTTTTGTTTTTTCAGGATATATATCTTATCTTAGCAATTAAGAAACAAAAATACAGTGCAAACTGGTTTCATTTGAAAAATGAATTTGAATTTAGTTTCTTAATAAGGTAACGTTCTTTATTTATTTGTAATTGTTTTTTGAGGTTTTATTGCAGCATGTGTAAACGTGTGGTAGCAAGAAACCAAGATATTATAAAAAGTACTGCATACATAAATAGGCAGCAACTGGTATAATTGAAAGCTTGAAAAAGCAGCAGTGCCGAAAGGATTGTTGTTGTAATTAAAGCAATGTCTTAAAAAAACTTGACGTTAAAACGAAAAGAAAAATTAATGGCATCAAGAAAAACAATTATTAGAAACATTTTTAGTAATAGGTCAATACATTTTGAAAATTACAGAAATGTTTCATTGAAATAATAGCACTTAAATTGAAAAGATTTAGATTAAAAACTAAATTGATTTGATAGAGATATCAATTAGATTGAGTTATGTTATTTCAAAGAAAGCCATGTCAAAGTAGATTTAATTCTGCAGTGATATGGCTTTTGTTTTTTATAGCTTCTTCAATATTTTTATTAATGAATTCTTATTGGTTACTACCTTTTTTAAAATTCTGTGAAATATTGTCGGTATTGACACTTTTGATTAATCGTTTAAGCATTTATAAAAGTCAATTTTTGTATATTCGCGTCGCGAAAACATTATTGTATGTCGCATTTTAATTATAGCTAAATACTAACATAAAAAAAACCGTTACATTAATGTCTAAAATTATTTATACAAAAACTGATGAAGCTCCGGCACTAGCAACCCGTTCTTTTTTACCAATTGTTAAAGCTTTTGTTAAGTCTTCTGGTATTAATATTGAAACTAGAGATATCTCTTTAGCTGCAAGAATTTTAGCCGTTTTTCCTGATTTTTTAAATGAAGACCAACGTGTTTCAGACGATTTGGCTATACTTGGTGAATTGGCTAAAAGCCCTGATGCCAACATTATTAAATTACCAAACATTAGTGCTTCAATTCCGCAGTTAAAAGCTGCCATAAAAGAATTACAATCTCAAGGATTCGCAATCCCTAACTATCCAGATGAGGCCGCTAACGATGCGGAAAAAGATATCAAATCACGTTACGATAAAATTAAAGGAAGTGCTGTGAACCCTATACTTCGTGAAGGCAACTCGGATAGACGGGCGCCAAAAGCAGTAAAGAATTACGCAAAAAAGAACCCACATTCTATGGGTGCATGGAGCAGCGATTCAAAAACACACGTAGCAACTATGGATGCTGGCGATTTTTTCCACAACGAAAAATCGGTAACCTTACCCGAAGCCACTAGCATTAAAATTATACATACAGACAGTCATGGAACTGCGACCGTTTTAAAAGATAGCTTCAAATTATTAAAAGGTGAAATTATTGATGCCACTGTTTTAAGCAAAACAGCATTAGTAAGCTTTTTAGAGGCGCAAATAGCCGATGCAAAAGCTAAAGATGTATTATTTTCATTACACATGAAAGGCACCATGATGAAAGTGAGCGACCCTATTATTTTTGGACATGCTGTAAAAGTATTTTTCAAAAATGTGTTTGAAAAACATGCAGAAATCTTAGAGAAAATTGGTGTTAACGTAAACAACGGTTTTGGGAATTTAGTTGAAAAAATCCAAACCTTACCAGAAGCTAAACGTAACGAAATTCAAGCAGATATTGATGCTGCATTTAAAAACGGTCCTGCTGTAGCTATGGTAAATAGTGACAAAGGCATTACTAACTTACATGTACCAAGTGACGTAATCATTGATGCTTCTATGCCTGCCATGATACGTACATCTGGCCAAATGTGGAATGCCGATGGCAAACCTCAAGATACCAAAGCGGTTATTCCAGATAGTAGTTATGCGGGTATTTATGCTGCTACCATCGATTTTTGCAAAAAAAATGGTGCTTTTGATCCAACAACTATGGGTACCGTACCAAACGTTGGATTAATGGCTCAAAAAGCTGAGGAATATGGTTCACACGACAAAACGTTTGAAATAGCTTCAAACGGAAGTGTAAGTGTTATTGATGCTTCTGGAAATACGTTGTTACAACATAATGTAGGAGCTGGAGATATCTGGAGAATGTGTCAAACAAAAGATGCTCCTGTTCAAGATTGGGTAAAATTAGCTGTTACCCGTGCTAAAGCATCTGAAACTCCTGCTGTTTTCTGGTTGGATAAAAACAGAGCACACGATGCTGAGCTAATCAAAAAAATAAACACTTACTTAAAAGATTACGATACAACGGGTTTAGATTTAAGAATCTTGTCTCCTATAGATGCAACACTATTTACTTGCGAAAGACTTAAGGAAGGAAAAGATACTATTTCAGTTTCTGGAAACGTTTTACGTGATTATTTAACCGATTTATTCCCGATTTTAGAAGTTGGTACCAGTGCAAAAATGTTATCAATCGTTCCTTTAATGAATGGTGGAGGCTTATTTGAAACTGGTGCTGGTGGTTCTGCACCAAAACATGTTGAGCAATTTATCAATGAAAACCATTTACGTTGGGATTCTTTAGGTGAATTTTTAGCATTAGCTGTTTCTTTAGAACATTTATCAACCACAAAAAACAACCCAAAAGCTCAAATTTTAGCCGATACTTTAGATGAAGCTACAGGCAAATTACTTGATAACGGAAAATCGCCTTCTCGTAAAACAGGTGAATTAGACAATAGAGGAAGTCATTTTTATTTAGCCTTATATTGGGCGCAAGCTTTAGCAAATCAAACAAAAAATACCGCTCTAAAGGCAGAATTTGAACCAATAGCTAAACAATTGGCAGCAAATGAAACGGCTATTGTAAATGAGCTTAACCTAGTTCAAGGAAAACCAGTAAATATTGGTGGTTATTATGAACCAAATGAAACTTTAGTTAATAATGCGATGCGACCAAGCAAAACGCTTAATAGCATCTTAAATTGACAGAAAAAATAAATACAGTTTTAAAAAGCTCCTATTAAGGAGCTTTTTTTATACATTTATAAAAAAAACATTTAGAACTCGTTTAAACTTTTTTGATTGAAGCGAAAATTAGTCATTTTGTGCTCGGTTGAAAGATTTTTTGAGTTGCGTAGCAGGGCTACGGAAGGAAGAAAAGATAAAAAACGAGTGCAAAAGGACAATTTTTTAGCCAATTGTGAAAAGTTTAAACGAGTTCTTGATGAAAAACATAATTATATGTTTTCTTTTTATATTTTGTTTTAGTAATATACCTACAAACGCTCAGGATAAATTCACTCTCAAAGGAATAGTTTCTGAAGAGAAAAACAACGAGACCCTTATAGGTGTTAGTATTATTTTCCCTGAATTAAAAGCGGGCACTACAACCAATGAATATGGTTTTTACTCTATAACGTTACCAAAAGGCACTTATAAAATTATAATTAGTTACTTAGGATTTGTCACAATAAATGAAACCATCACACTATCTAATAACCTTACCAAAAATTTCAACTTAACGGATTCGTTGGAAACTTTAAACGAAATCGTTTTAATAGAGAACATTGAAAAAACAAACATTCAAGCGCCGCAAATGAGTGTAAACCGCTTAACGGCAAGCAGCATAAAAGAAATACCTGTCGTGTTGGGAGAAGCAGATATTATTAAAGCCATTACATTATTACCAGGAGTGACAAGTGCTGGTGAAGGTGCTTCGGGGTTTAATGTTCGTGGTGGATCGGTAGACCAAAATTTAATTCTTTTAGATGAAGCTACTATTTTTAACTCATCACATTTGTTTGGATTCTTTTCGGTTTTCAACCCAGATGCCATCAAAGATCTAAAACTATACAAAGGTGGTATCCCAGCAAGATATGGTGGTAGGGTTTCCTCTGTTTTGGATATTTATCAAAAAGAAGGGAACAGCAACGCATTTCACGCCAATGGCGGTATTGGTTTAGTGTCTAGCAGATTACTTATTGAAGGCCCGCTAAAAAAAGATGAAGGTTCATTTCTTTTTGGCGGTAGATCCAGTTATGCACACCTATTTTTACCACTTTTTGATGTCGGTAATACTGCATATTTCTACGATTTAAATACCAAGTTAAGCTACAAACTAAATGATAGAAATAGCATATATCTTTCTGGGTATTTTGGACGCGATGTGTTTAGAATTAGTGAAACTTTTGACAATACCTACGGAAACACGGTTTTAAATTTTAGATGGAACCATTTGCTTTCCGACAAACTCTTTTCAAATGTATCACTTATTTATTCTGATTATTATTACGGTTTAAAATTAAGCTTTGTTGAATTTGATTGGGTGTCGGGCATTAAAAATTTTAACTTAAAATACGATTTTAAACATTATATATCCGATAAATTCAAATTACAATATGGTCTAAACAGTATTTACTATAAGTTTAATCCAGGAGATATCAACCCTACATCTGAAACCTCTGGAATAAACCCTTTTAAACTTATTGATAAGTTTGCTCTCGAAAACGCCATTTATTTGGATGCTGAACAAAAAGTATCTGACAAATTAGCATTATCCTATGGATTTCGATTGAGTTCTTTTCTTAGATTAGGTCAAGATGAATTAAACCTATATGAAAATAATGAAGCCGTGGTTTTTAATGAAGATTTTCAGATTTATGAAAAAGCAGAACCAATAGGCACTGAGTCTTTCAAGCGAAATGACATTATTTCAAGCTTTTTCAATATAGAACCACGTGTGTCCTTAGCATATCAAATTAATTCGAGTAACTCTATAAAAGCGAGTTATAACAAAATGAGTCAATATTTGCATTTGTTATCAAATACAAGTTCACCTACGCCGCTAGATATATGGACACCAAGTGGCAAATACGTTAAACCACAATTACTCAATCAATTCGCAATAGGATATTTTAAGAATTTAAAAAACAATAGATATTCTTTAGAACTTGAAAGTTTCTACAAAACCGTAAAAAATAGAATAGATTATATAGACGGTGCCGATTTAATAGCTAATAATGCCATAGAACAAGTTATTTTAAATGGTGAAGCAAAAGCTTATGGCTTAGAATTCTTTTTAAGGAAAAACGAAGGTAAATTTAAAGGTTGGTTAGCCTATACCCTATCAAAGTCTAAACAGCTGACAAAAGGTAGAACTGACACAGAAACAGGTATTAATAATGGTGAATGGTACAACACACCTTACGACAAAACACACGATGTATCATTTACAGGCAGCTACGATTTAAATAAAAAAATAAAGATTAATGCCAATTTTTTATTTCAAACGGGGCAACCAAGTACGTTTCCAAACGGTCAATATACATACAATGGTGTAACCATTCCCAATTATAATAGTAGAAATTCTGATAGATTACCAGCATATCATAGATTGGATGCTTCGGTAACTTACAATCCGAAACCCGAAAAAGCCAAAGGTTGGCAATCTTATTGGGTTTTTGGTATTTATAATATTTACAATCGGAAAAATGCTGCTTCCATATCATTTGGACAAAATGAAGACACAAAAGTAAACGAAGCCTATAGATTATCTATTTTTGGTATTGTGCCATCTATATCGTATAATTTTAAGTTTTAAAAAATGAAATCGCCATGATTTGGAAACACAAACACTAATGAAGATTAAAGCGATACCATATGACCATTAAAAAAACAATAGATATTTACATATGAAAAAAATAATATATATAGTATGCTTCCTGTTTTTAATATCATGCGAAGATGTTATTGAATTAAATTTAAATACAGCAGAACCAAGGCTTGTTATAGATGCCTCATTAACTTGGTTTAAGGATACAACCGGAAACAACCAACTAATAAAACTAACACAAACAGCTCCCTACTACAGCACTACCGTTATACCGGCAACAGGAGCTACGGTAACTGTAACCGATACTAACAATAACACTTTTAACTTTATTGAAGAAAATGATACCGGCATCTATATAAATCAATCATTTACTCCAGTAATCAATGGGGTTTACAATCTTAAAATTGTTTATAAAAATGACATTTATACCGCTTCAGAAACCCTAATGCCTATTGTTCCAATCGACAAAGTAGAACAAAAAAACAATGCAGGCTTTTCGGGTAATGAAACCGAAATAAAAGCTTTTTATACAGACCCAAAAAACATTAAAAACTATTATTTTTTTGAATTCATCAATTCCAATTTAAATAGAGCTAGTCTCGATGTATATGATGATGAATTTACAGATGGAAATCAAATTTTCGCATTTCATAGCAATGAAAACCTTAAAACTGGAAATGAACTCATCATACAAAACCACGGTATCTCCCAGCGTTTTTTTGAGTATATGACTATTCTATTGCAACAAAGTAAAGACGAATCGGATGGTCCCTTCGATGTTCGACCAGCAACATTAAGGGGTAATTGTATAAATCAAACCAACCCTAACAATTACCCATTAGGTTATTTTAGAGCTTCGGAAGTTTCTATTTACAACTACAAAATAAAATAACAACGCTCCAAATTGCAAGCTATTTCCTATGTGATTTTTTTTATTCTTAGAAAAACCACAAACTTTATGAGAATTTTAACCATAAGAAATCTTACAAAAACTATATTTAGCAAACTAAATAGTTTTCATCAATCAAAAAAACAATCTTTATGAATAAAAAAAGGTTAGCCTTAATTATTAGCGGAATCGTTATTTTAATTACTATTTATTCATTTTTCGGAGCCACTGGAGAAGAAGACATCTTATTAACAACAAAAATTATAAAAGGTACTTACTTAAATGAAGTAATCATTTCTGGAGAAGCACAATCTACAAGTTCAAAAGAAATCAATGGGCCTATCGGTGCGAGACGTTTCAACATCTACCAACTAAAAATACAAGATTTAGTAGCTGAAGGCACTATAGTAAAAAAGGGCGGTTATATTGGCAAAATTGACGCTTCAGAAGTCAATAGTAAAATTAATGATGCCCGACTAAGTTTAGAAAATGCCGAATCTAGATATACGCTTCAACAGCTTGATACAACTCTTGCCCTAAAACAAGAACGAACTGCTATAAAAGACCTTCTATTTAATATTGAAGAAAACCAATTAGAACTAAAACGTTCCATCTATGAACCGCCTGCAACAATTCGACAACTAGAGATTAAAATTGAAAAATTTGAACGCGAACTCAAAGAGAAAAAAGAAGATTATTCCATTAAAAAAAGACAATCAAATGCTAAAATGATTCAAGTCGGCACCGAAGTCTCTAAAATAAAAAAACAAATTGAAGAGTTGATTGATTTGCAAAAAGAGTTTACCGTGTATTCTGAAGATGATGGGATGGTAACTTATGTTAAAGACTGGAACGGCAATAAAAAGAAAGTTGGGTCTACCATATCACCTTGGGAACCTGCCTTGGCTAGTTTGCCCGATTTAACAAAAATGGAATCTAAAACCTATAGCAACGAGATTGATATACGAAAAATAAAAAAAGGGTTAAAAGTAAAAATTGGTTTTGATGCTTTTCCTGATATAGAAATAGATGGCGTTGTAACAGACGTAGCAAATGTAGGTGAAAACAAAAGAGGATCCGATATTAAACTTTTTCAAGTATTAATTAAACTTAATTCAACAAATAAAAATATTAGACCAGGCATGACAACGTCTAATCGGATTTTAACACATCAAGAAGACAATGTATTAATGGCGCCATTGGAGGCTATCTTTTCAAAAGATTCTATTAGTTACACCTATGTAAAATCTGGTTATTCCATTGAAAAAAGACAGGTAGAATTAGGTCTAGCCAATAATGAAGTCGTCATTATAAAAAAAGGATTGAAAGAAAATGATGTTGTTTACTTAAATGCGCCCGAAAATATGGAAGAAAAAAGTATAAAACTATTAAAGTAAAACATGATAGACAAAATACTTTTAGAAAAACTGAAATCCAATTTTAATGAGGCATACTGGTTTATTAAAACAAATAAAGTAAGAACTTTTTTAACTGCTTTAGGAATTATTTTTGGAGTAGCATCGGTAATAACCATGCTTGCCATTGGAAATGGTGCCGAAAAAGAAATTTTATCGCAACTTGAATTGGTCGGAGTCAATAATATCGTGGTAACACCTTTACCTGATCTTGAAGATGAAACTGAAAGCGACAGTGAAGAGGAAACTACAAATAATGAGTCTAAAAAGTTTTCTAAAGGTTTAGACATATTAGATGCCTTAAGTATTACTAAAACAATACCAAGTGTAAAAGTTGTAAGCCCTGAAATAATTTTAGATACTTACGTTATAAATGATGGAAAACAAAATTCCGTAAAACTAATAGGTGTTTCTCCTGCATTTTTTGATGTATCGAATATTCATATTGAAAAAGGGAAGATTTTTACAAAATATCAAATAAACAATGCGCTGCCGGTATGTATTATTGGCAAAAAAGTAGAGAAAAAATTATTTACCGGCGAAAGTGCTTTAGGCAAACAAATTAAAGTAAAAGATGTTTGGCTACAAGTTGTTGGCGTTATTGAAGAAAAACTAATTTCCGATAAAGCCCAAGAGGATTTAGGCATTAGGGATTTAAACCAAGACATTTACATCCCTATAAAAACATTTTTAGTACGCTATAGGGACAGAAAAATAATTACCGACAACTTAGATGTAAGTAGAAACAATCAAAATGGACCTAAAGAGCGAATAGCTAGAGGTAATTATCATCAAATAGATAAACTAACCATCCAGGTTTTCAACTCAAACGAATTAAAAGCTACTGCAGAGGTTTTAAGTAAGCTACTTAAACGAAAACATAATGATGTATTGGATTTTGAAATTTCAATCCCCATTCAACTGCTTAAACAACAACAAAAAACAAAACAAATATTTAATATTGTATTAAGTATTATCGCTGGCATTTCTTTACTTATTGGAGGTATTGGCATTATGAATATTATGCTAGCATCGGTATTGGAAAGAACCAAAGAAATAGGAATAATTCGTGCCATAGGTGCTACAGAAGAAGACGTGATTTTACAATTTTTATCAGAATCGGTATTAATTAGTGTTGGTGGTGGCATTATAGGAATAATTGTTGGAATAATAGGTGCCTATGTTATTGAAATAGTTTCTGGTATAGAAACCGTACTCTCTCTAAACTCCATATTGCTTTCCTTTTTTATTGCAGTTATAGTAGGGCTCGTTTTTGGAATATTTCCCGCTAAAGCTGCTGCCAATAAAAAGCCCATTCAGGCACTTAGATCTGAATAATGCATTATTCCATTAACACAAAGCCAAAGAAATGAAAAAAACATTGCTAGTATTAATCTTAATTTTCTCTTGTTTAACTTTTTCGCAATCAAAAAAAATAACCTTAAGCGAAGCCATTAATTTAGCCCAAAAACAATCACCAGATTATAAAACAACCTTAAATAGAAATCAGTCCAACTACTGGCGCTTTAGAAATTACAAGGCAAGTTTTCTACCTCAATTAAGATTTAATGCTACTTTACCCGAATACAATAAAGCGGTACGTAGAATAACAAATGATGCTGGTCAAGATGTTTTTGTAAATCAAGATCAATTACTTTTAGAAGGCGGACTATCTATAGCACAAAACATTCCATACACTGGAGGTACACTTTCATTAAATTCTAATTTAGAGCGTATTGAACTTTTTGGACTTGATGATAATATCGGTTATTCAGTGGTTCCTTTTTCTATAAGATATTTCCAAAACTCTATATTTTATAACCCTTTTAAATGGGATAAAAAAATCGAACCTTTAATTTATGAAGAATCGAGAAGGGATTTTATTGAAAAAATGGAAGATATTTCAGTAACAACCTGCCAAAGGTATTTTCAATTACTTAAAGCTCAAATGCAGCTCGAAATAGCTAAAGTAAATTTATCAAACCAAGATACACTTTATCAAATTTCACAAGGGCGCTTTAAAATTGGAAAAATAGCAGAGAATGAATTGTTACAAGTAGAATTAACTTTATTAAATTCTAGAAATACTGTAACGACTAATACCATTGAACTAAAAAGAACTTCTCAAAATTTGGCGAGATATTTAGAGTTGGAAACAGAAAACATACAATTGGATGTTCCTGATAAATTACCTCTTTTTGAAGTAAATATTGATAAAGCCTTGGAAGAAGCACAATCAAACAGAAAAACGGTTATAGAGTTTAGAAGAAAGCGGTTAGAAGCAGAAAAAGAATTGGCTTTTCAAAAAGGTAATAATCGATTAAGACTAGGTGTTGCTGCTAATTTTGGGATTTCACAAAATGGTGATGACTTCAATAATCTTTTTAACAACTATAATAAACAACAAAATGTTTCTGTTTCTGTGAGTATCCCTGTTTTTGATTGGGGAGTTTCTAAATCAAAACGTAAAATGGCAGAAGCCGATCTAGACCTAACTAACAATAATATAGACCAAGAAAAACAGGCTTTTGAGCAAGAAATTTATTTACACGTCCTTAATTGGTCAAATCAAAGAGACTTTTTAGAAACGGCAGAAAAAGCAAAAGAAATAGCTATAAAACGTTATGATATTTCACAAAAAAGATATGTTTTAGACAAAATAACCATAACAGACTTAAATATTGCTTTACAAGAAAAAGATAAAGCCGTTCTACAATATTTAAATTCCCTCGAGAAATTTTGGCGGGATTATTACATTTTAAGACAGTTAACCCTTTATGATTTTATAAATGATAAAAAATTAGAAGTTGACAACATTCTTTTTGACTAAAATCGCCAATAATTCATACTTTTGAATTATGAATTTTACAAAAACAACCGAGCAAGATTCAAACTACAATCATCTGGAAAAGATGAGTATTTCTGAATTATTAAGTAACATTAATAATGAAGACAAAAGTGTACCCCAAGCAGTTGAAAAATCACTACCACAAATCGAAGCTTTAGTTAGCATCATAGTAACTAAATTAAAAGAAGGTGGTCGCTTGTTTTATATGGGAGCTGGCACCAGTGGGCGCTTGGGCATTTTAGATGCATCAGAATGTCCACCTACTTTTGGTGTCTCTCATGATTTAGTTATAGGTCTTATTGCTGGTGGCGATTCTGCTATTAGAAAAGCCGTAGAGTTTGCCGAAGATTCTACCACACAAGGTTGGGAAGATTTAAAAACCTATCAAATTTCAAGCAAAGATGTCGTTGTTGGTATTGCTGCTTCCGGTACAACACCTTATGTTATTGCTGCCCTAAAAACATGCAATGATAATAATATCATTACAGGTTGCATCACTTGCAATAAAAACAGTCCACTTTCACAAACAGCGCAATACCCCATTGAAGTTATTGTTGGTCCTGAGTTTGTCACTGGAAGTTCTAGAATGAAAGCTGGTACAGCTCAAAAACTAGTATTGAATATGATAACTACAACCACCATGATTCAGCTTGGTCATATAAAAGGCAACAAAATGGTTGATATGCAACTAAGCAATAATAAACTAGTAGATAGAGGTACTAAAATGATTATGACAGAACTTAATGTCTCAGAAGAAGAAGCAAAAGCACTTTTAAATACTCACAAAAACGTACGTTCAGCAATTAAAAACTATAAAAATGGAAACCAAAAGAACAGATAAAACAATACTTATTAAAGGCATAAAAACCTTAGTTTTCGCTTTATTAAGCTTATTTATTGGCCCTATTTTAATGACCATGGCCCTTTCCGATAAAGAAAACGCTCTTTATATGCCCTTATTAATTGTAGCTAGTATAATTTGTGCTATGGCCGTATTTTTGATTTTTAAAGGCATACGCATTATTATGAGCAGTATGTTTAAAAAAAATAATTAATTAAAAGATGTTTGTTTTGGGGTTGTAGGGTTATATCCAAAATCTGAATCCTTTATAGAAATATTCAAACCTTCCAATATATAATTTATTATGGCATAATGGTGAATAGCATGGCTATTGGCTTGTGAAAACAAAGCACCATAACTATATACCATTTCTACTTTGCCTAAACCCAAATCATCCGTAACCAAAACAGGCTCAGTCATATCAAATTTAAAATCCATCAATTTATCTATAATTGAATCTAAATATTGTATAGCACAACTACACTCTAATTCTACAGCTCTATGTCTTCTTCTTGCCGTTAAATCAATTTTATTATTGGAATTTACATTGAAAATGCAGTCATAAAAATCTAAAATGTGCCTAATATGAGAGCCAACACTTGAGTGGTATGGCGATACCGATGAATCGCTTAAAAGATTATCTGTTAAATTGTCTAATAAAGTTTTAGACTTTTTTAGTGTTTGAAGTGATGATTCTATAATAACATTCATAGGCTTTACTAAAGTAACTAAATAATTTTAATTATCCATTAGTCATTCTTATGTTATAACCTTACAAAATAAAGAATATATTAATTTTTATCATGAGTGTCCGATTCAAGATTCAAGATCGCTTCGCTAAAAGACAATAGACAATAGACAATAGACAATAGAGAAAATGACAACAAATTGATTTACTTTTCTGCTTTTATACTCGTTAAGTAACTAACTATTACAAAATGCTAGCCCACAAATTTGTAACCTCTTAAAAAAGCCTTTATCACTATGTTTGCAGGGAATATAAAAGTTTTATCGGATAACAATGAATCTTATAAAGATTTTAAATGTTCCAATACCAATCGTAACTCACCATAGCTATATACATCATCTAATTGATTTTTTAAGTCAGATAAGTTTTCAAAAGTTGTTTTAGGAATTAATGCTAATAAGTTATTATAATGTTCTTTTGGTATTAAATCTGTAATCTTTACTTCTCCCGAAGCTACAAAACTTGCCAAATGCCCAAAAATAGTATTCTCGTTTAATTCTCGTTCATTAGCAATTTCTTGAATATTTTTTCCAGATTTAAACAATTCTAAGGATATTCTCTTGGTATCTCCCTTCTTCTTTTTTGGTTTTTCAGTTTCAAAAACATCTATATCTGTTGAAGTTTCAATACCATTTTCATCGCAATAGTCTTTAATTACTTTTAAAATAGCATCGCCATATTTTTTTATACGAACATCGCCCAAACCATTCACTTTTTTCAATTCTTGTTTTGTTAATGGCAAGGTTTCACATATTTCATATAATGCTTTTTGTGCAAAAATCTGGTAATGGATTAAATCATTTTCTTGAGCAATCTCATTTCTAAGAATTCTTAACCGTTCGAACAATTCTATATTTGTAGTACCATCTACAACAGTTTTTCTAGTTTTTTTGGGAGATTCTTTTGAAATAAAAACTGCTTTTGCCCTGAGATCTAAAAAAGTATTTACATAAAACCCTTGTGCCAAATTATTAAAATATAATAATTTGGCTTCTAAAAGTTCTTCAATGGCATCCATATTCTTGGATAAATCGGCTCCAATTGCTTTATTATCTGTAGTGAAATTTAATATTTTTAATGATGAAACTATATGTGTTTCAACTTCAGTTTTAAAATATGCTATTGCTTTTTTAAAACGTTCCTGAATGATTTCACTTGCCTCTGGTAAATCTTCCTTTTTTGATAGTTGCTTTAGCTGAGTATTAAAACCATTACTGATTTTTAAAAGATTTACGAGTGTATTTTTAATGGACAACAGGGGTTCCTCAAGATGTCCTTCAATAACTGTTCTGTTCTTATAAAAAATATCTAATACTCTATTAACAGGATTTAAAAATTCATAAAAATCGAAAATTTCAAAAATTAAATCTAATTGAAAGTCTTTCTGCGAAAATTCTAAAACGGATTCATCGGGTGCGTTTTGTTCGGCATCTTTGGTGAATGAAACAACATTACTATCACTAATTATTTGGTTTGAATGAATTTTACTTTTTAAAACCAACCCTTCCAAAGATTTACATCGGCTTAACGCCACATAAGTTTGCCCGTGTGCAAATGCACCTTGAGCATCTATAATGGCTTTTTCAAAAGTTAATCCCTGACTTTTATGAATAGTAATTGCCCAAGCTAAACGCAAAGGCATTTGTGTAAAAGCACCAATTCTTTCTTCTGAAATAGCTTTAGTTTCGGCATCAACGGAATAATTTATATTTTCCCAAATTTCGGGTGTCGTTATTATATTAAAATCATCATCAGGACACTTTACAACAACTTCATCCTTTTCTAAATGTATAATTTTCCCAATCTTACCGTTAAAATAACGCTTATCTGGACTGCTGTCATTTTTTACAAACATGACCTGTGCCCCCACCTTCAACTCAAGTAAAGCCTTATTTGGATAAGCATATTCAGGAAATGTACCTTCCAATCCAGCCTTATAAGTATGTGTTTTGGTTTTTAATTTAGCAAGTTCAGCATTATTAGTGGCTTCTGCCTTATTGTTATGTGTAGTTAATGAAATATAGCCTGCATCTGGTGCTGGTATAAAATCTGGAATATAGCGCCTATTCAACTCATTCGTTGAATCTTCCGAAAGCACATTGTTTCGTATCTCATTAAGTATTTCTATAAACTTTGGGTTTTCCTGTCTGTAAATATGTTTCAGTTCTATTGTTATGGCATGGCATTCTTGATATGCAAAACTGCTAAAGAAAAATCCATTCTTATAAAATGACTTTAATAGCTCCCATTCATTATCCTTAATAACTGGTGAAAGTTGTTGTAAGTCACCAATCATTAAAACCTGCACGCCTCCAAAAGCTTTACTCCTATTTCTAAAACGACGCAATGTTCTATCTATACCATCTAATAAATCAGCTCTTACCATACTAATTTCGTCAATAATCAATAAATCCATCGATTTAATGATTTCGATTTTAGTTTTGCTAAATTTTCTATTAAATCCTTTAGAAGCGTTTAAATCTGTGTCAGGCAAAATGGGACCGAACGGCATTTGAAAAAATGAATGTATGGTAACACCTCTAGCATTAATGGCAGCTACACCAGTTGGGGCAACAATTACCATACGTTTCAAACTATCCATTTTCAACCTATGTAAAAAAGTGGTCTTACCAGTTCCTGCTTTACCTGTTAAAAAAATAGAACGATTTGTTTTATTAACAAATTCCCAAGCTAATTCCAGTTCTTTATTATGCATTAATTAAGCTTCATTTATAATTCATCTTACATCAACTAATATACGATTTTTCATATAAATTCTATGATTTTAAAAATAAACTTTAATGTCAATAAACCATGAAGGGAAAGTGAGGATGCTTTAAAAATCAAATAGGTAGAAACCCAAAATACACTAAAGCTGTTGTTCCATTAATTTCTACAGACAAAAAAGTCAGGTTAATTTAAACCTTATTTACAAAATTAAGAAAACGTCTGAAATGTTTGATATTAAACTTCTAGACCACTTGATCC
>NZ_JBIQVZ010000014.1:0-52881 GCF_044335535.1 Mariniflexile sp. HMF6888
CCCACCCAGAACCCAGAACCCAGAACCCAACACCCACAAACCATCAACCATTAACCAACACCCAAAATGCCAATAATAGAATCCACATACAAGCCACCATTCTTTTTTAAAAAAGGTTTTGTTTCAACTGTATATTCGGGGTTAGTTCGTAAAGTTTCTTTGAAACAAGAACGCGAACGGATCACTTTAAACGATGGTGATTTTCTGGATTTGGATTGGAGTTTTTCAAAAGAAAAAAGCAATAAACTCATTATTTTACTTCACGGATTGGAAGGGCATGCCCAACGCCCTTATGTAACTGGTACAGCAAAACTGTTTAATGACCATGGTATAGATGCTGTTTGTGTGAATTTTAGAGGCTGTAGTGGTGAAGACAATTTAAAGTATTATAGCTACCATTCGGGAGCAACCCAAGATTTAGAAACGGTAATAAATGATACTATTTTAAATAAAAATTACTCTGAAATTTATTTGAAAGGCATCAGTTTAGGTGCCAACATCATTTTGAAATATTTAGGAGAGCGTGAGGTTGTTCCACAGGAAGTAAAATCGGCCATAGCCATTTCTGTACCTTGTTATTTATATGGTTCAGCCAAAGAACTACATACTTTTAAAAACATTTTGTTTCACGATAGGTTTAAAAGACACTTGGTAAACCGATTAAAAATCAAGCAAAAAAACTTCACTAAAGAGTTAAGTACTGAAGACATTGATTCTATAAAAACGTTGTTTGATTTTGATACTATTTATACATCCAAAGCGCATGGTTTTAAAGACGCTTTGGATTATTATGAACAATGTAGCAGTTTGCAATTTCTTCCTAATATAAAAGTGCCTACACTCATAATAAACGCCCTTAATGATTCCTTTCTATCACCCGAATGTTATCCTGTAAAAGAGGCCAAACAAAACCCCAATTTATATTTAGAAATGCCAAATTTTGGCGGTCATGTTGGATTTATTGATAAGGGAAATGTTTATTACAATGAAAAACGCGCTTTAGAGTTTGTCAAAAATCATTAAATAGCCATATATTTAAGGATATTTTTGATTTTAATTATGAAAAGTTCAAACGAATTCAATGAGTTCATCCCCGAAAGATAAGGCCAAAACACCCGAAAGTTTTTCAAATTTAAAGACAAAAACGCCTCCAAAAAATAGTGTAGGTATACCTGCTATAAAAGCAGCTGTTGGTCATGCAGTAAAATACATGAATCCTGCCGATGCCTTAAAAATTTCACTTAAACTAAATCAAAAAGGAGGATTCGATTGTCCGGGTTGTGCGTGGCCAGATCCAGACGATGCACGTTCTTTTTTAGGTGAATATTGCGAAAATGGTATGAAGGCGATGGCTGAAGAAGCGCAAAACAAGACCATTGGGGCCGAATTTTTTGCAAACCATTCTGTTGATGAATTGGCTAGTTGGTCAGATTTTGAAATCGGTAAATCAGGACGTTTGTCCGAACCCCTGTTTTTGGCAGCAGGAGCTGCGCATTATAAGCCCATTTCTTGGGACGATGCTTTTAAAAAAGTTGGAACACATTTAAACGCTTTGGGCTCACCAGATGACGCTGTGTTTTACACCTCTGGAAGAACCACCAATGAAGCCGCTTTTTTATATCAATTATTTGTACGTGAGTTTGGTACATCCAATTTACCCGATTGCTCTAACATGTGCCATGAAGCGAGTGGGAGTGCCCTTTCCGAAACTTTAGGAATTGGCAAAGGCTCTGTGACTTTAGACGATTTGTATAAAGCGGAATTGGTGATAGTGATAGGGCAGAACCCTGCCACCAATCATCCAAGGATGTTGACCGCTTTGGAAAAGTGTAAAAAAAACGGTGGTAAAATAATGGCTATTAATCCGCTGCCAGAAGCTGGATTGGTGAAATTCACTAATCCGCAGAATCCTTATAAGTTATTAACGGGTGGCACTAAAATAGCCGATGTATTTGTACCTATTACTATAAACGGCGATGTCGCTTTTATAAAAGCCCTTCTTATAAAATTACTTGAAAAAGAAGCGATTGATGGTGGTGTGGTTGATAAAGGCTTTATAAAGGAGTTTACACATGGTTACGAAGCGTTTGTTTCAGATTTAAAGACTTATAATTTTGAAGATTGTTTGCAAGCGTCTGGTGTTTCAAAAGAAATCTTTGATGATGCATTCCAATTAATCTTAAACAACAATAAGATCATTATTTGTTGGGCCATGGGTTTAACGCAACACCAAAATGCGGTAGATAATATTCGTGAGTTGGTCAATCTCTTGTTATTAAAAGGAAGCATAGGTAAAGAAGGCGCTGGCACGTGTCCAGTGCGTGGGCATTCCAATGTGCAAGGCGATAGAACGGTTGGTATTTGGGAATCGGCTCCACAGGCTTTTTTAGATAAAATTGAAGCTAAATATGGTTTCAAACCAAGTCCTAAACACGGCTATTCTGTTATTGATGCCATAAAAGCGATGTACGAGAAAAAAGCAAAGGTGTTTTTTGGAATGGGTGGCAACTTTATTTCGGCAGTACCAGATACCTTATATGCTGCCCAGGCTTTAGCTAATTGCGATTTAACGGTTCATGTGAGTACAAAATTAAATCGGTCGCATTTAGTAACCGGTAAAGAAGCTTTGATTTTACCTTGTTTGGGACGCTCGGAAAAAGATTATCAAAAAACGGGTATTCAAGTTCAAAGTGTTGAAAATTCTATGGGTATCGTGTCTTCAACTAAAGGTGTTTTAGAGCCTTGTTCAAAAAAAATAATAAGCGAAGTTGCAGTAGTTTGTGGCATAGCACATGCTACTTTAAAGAACCGAACCAAAATAAATTGGCTTCAGTACAAAGACGATTATGATTTGGTACGCTATGATATTCAAGAGGTTGTAGATGGATTTGACGATTATAACAGCAAGCTGAAACAACCCTCAGGATTCTATTTACCTAACGGAGCACGTCATAGAAACTTCAAAACCAAAACAGGAAAAGCTAATTTCTCACTGAACAAGTTACCAAAATGGAAACTTAAGGACGATGAGTTGGTTATGATGACCATTCGCAGTCACGATCAATTCAATACGACTATTTACGGATTAAACGATAGGTACAGAGGTATTTATAACGAGCGACGTATTATTTTTATGAACCGTGACGATATGGCGACCAGAGGTTTAAAAGAGCAACAGGTAGTTAATCTAAAATCGGAATTTAATGGTGTCGTTCGGGAGGCTCATAATTTTAAAGTAATAGGTTACGAAATTCCTAAACATTGTTGTGCTACGTATTTTCCAGAAACCAATGTGTTGGTGCCTTTAGATAGCTTTGCACATACGGCAAAAACACCGGCTTCAAAAAGTGTTATTATTACCATAGAGATATAATCCCTGAGCGCTTGCCATAGTTCCCCTGCTTTTACATCACGATGGATGAAAAACCAACTATTTACGCTTTATTGTTGATCAAAATAAAACAATAAAATTGCTAAATAAGCGTAATTCTTTCTTTTGCAGTATCTTAATTTCTATCACTTTTTTACAGCTATTATAATAGGAATTCTTTCTGGTAAAGTATAATAGTGAGTTTTATAAATAATCATAAATGGCTAAAAAACTATTTAACATTTATTAAGAATTATTTGAAGCAACCAATTTGTGGTTTTCACATCTAAATGACTGAACGCTTCATAAGAGTCAATTCTTATGAAGCGTTCAGTGATATTTTCATTTGCTAAATAGCATCATAAAGAATAAACGAAATAATAAAAGAAATCCCGTTCTATGAGAAGCATTTTTTTAGAAACACATAATATTAGAAATTTACATACAGGTTTTGGGCAATTCAATTTTAACTTGGCAAAAGCATTAAGCGAAGAAAATGAGTTTCTCAACGAACACGAAGTGGTCCTTAATTGTAATAATGATTTGGCGAAAAAAAGATTGGGTAAAAAGTTATCGTATAAAACTTATAGGCCTATTACAAGATACCCGTTATTTAGAATTAAGGAAAAATTTAGTTTGTGGCATTCGGTCAATCAAAACACAAAAGTGGAACCTTTTTCAAAAGACATTCCTTATTTATTGACGGTGCATGATGTTAATTGTTTAAATGAAGAGTACGGGAAGCGTTTGGATTTTAGAATCAATCAATTAAAAAGTAAGATAGCAAGGAGCCGTGCTTTGGTATATGTTTCTGAGTTTGCTAAAAAAAGCACCCATGAGTACTTCAAAATTCCTGACATTCCTGAATATGTAATATATAATGGAAATACCTTTAACAATCATGCTACGTTAGCAAAAGAAAGCACGTTTACTAATTTTATTCCTAACAAACCTTTTATCTTTTCGATTGGTAAATTGGTGGAGAAAAAGAATTTCCATACGCTCATTGATATGTTACTGTTTTTGCCGGATGTTGATTTGGTGATAGCGGGTGAGATGAAAACGAAGTATGCTGAAATCATCAAAGGGATGATTCAGAAATATAAGCTGGAAAAAAGGGTCTTTTTACTAGGTAACATTACGGAGTCGGATAAAATATTTTATTATAAAAATTGTCTTGCATTTGCCTTTCCTTCCTTAAGGGAAGGTTTTGGATTGCCTGTTTTAGAGGCCATGACATTTGGTAAGCCCGTATTTTTGTCTATCAATAGTTCGTTGCCGGAAATAGGAGGTACCAAGTCTTTCTATTGGGAAAATTTTGAAGCCCAATATATGGCTAGTGTTTTTGTAGAAGGGATGACCAAGTTTGAAAATAATAAGGACATATTTACCTCCGAATATATCAATCGCTCACAACAATTTACATGGAAAAATGCGGCCAAGCAGTATATAGAAGTTTATAAAAGTATTTTGTAAACCATTCCTTTTTAGCCTAGTAATTTCCTTATAAATGACCATTTCATAAATGAAGAATTTTAAAAGATTCCTTAAATATCTTATACCTTATAAAAAATTTCAAATTCTAAGCATTGTTTTTAATATCCTATATGCTCTTTTTTCTTCACTATCCATGCTTTCTTTATTGCCAATGGTTAAAGTGCTTTTTGAAGAAGGGGAAAAATTAAGGGTAAAACCTGAATTTAATGGGATTAAAGACCTTGACCTAAACTATATTGAAAATTATCTTAATTATTTTATTACTACAACTAGGGATTCTAAAGGGTCCTTATTAACATTAATAACCATTGTGGGCTTGGTATTAAGCACCTTTTTATTAAAAAACTTATTTAGTTACCTGTCTATTTTATATATGACCTATTTAAATAACGGGATTTTAAAAGATTTAAGGCGAGATGTTTATGATAAAGTGATAACATTACATGTGGGGTTCTTTTCTAACGAACGTAAGGGCGACCTCATAGCAAGAATGACGTCGGATATAAATACCATAAAGGTCTCTTTTATGAGTATTTTAATGATGGTTAGAGAACCTTTAACTATCTTTTTTACACTTATTGGAATGTTTGCAATAAGCTGGAAATTAACCGTGTTTGTACTGCTATTTATTCCCGTTTCGGGATTTTTCATTTCAAAAATAGGAAAAAGCATCAAAAGCCAATCTGGAGATATTTTTGCCTTGGAAGGCGCTCTTTTATCCAATATAGAGGAAACATTAGGAGGTATAAGAATCATTAAAAATTTTACGTCTGAAAGCTATTTTTCTAAAAAGTTTAATGATTTTACAGAAAATATTAATGCGCTCAATAATTCTGTTGGAAAAAAGATGAGTTTGTCGGCTCCGATGAGTGAGTTTTTGGGGATTTTTGTTATTTCGGTTTTGCTCGTTTATGGTGGGATGTTGGTACTTGTAGATCAGTCATTAAGCGGCGGGGCGTTCATGGCTTATATGGGGTTGGCTTATCAAATCTTAACGCCAGCCAAAGCTATAACCAAGGCCAATCATGCGTTGCAAGGAGGAAATGCAGCTTATGAAAGAATAGCATTTATCTTGGATGCCGAAAACCCTTTAAAAGACATACCGAACGCCAAAGTTATTACCAGATTTAACAGCGAAATAAAGTTTCATAATGTTTCTTTTAAATATAAAGATGATTATGTGTTGAAGCATTTTAACCTGACCGTTCCGAAAGGGAAAATGGTAGCACTCGTAGGAGAGTCTGGAAGCGGCAAGTCGACGCTGGCTAACTTAGTGACCCGCTTTTATGATGTAAATGAAGGTAGTATTACTTTTGATGGTGTTGATATTAAAGAGGTTACAACAAAATCCTTAAGGGAACAAATGGGGATTGTCGCTCAAGATTCTATTTTGTTTAATGATACCATAGCTAACAACATATCTTTAGGAATTGATAATACCAGTGAAGACAAAATCATCAAGGCAGCAAAAGTAGCTAATGCACATCATTTTATTACGGAGTTCCCCAATAAGTACCAAAACAATGTAGGAGATGGAGGCAATCTGCTTTCAGGGGGACAAAGGCAGCGCATTGCTATAGCAAGAGCCGTGATGAAAAACCCTCCAATAATGATTCTTGATGAAGCCACATCTGCCTTAGATACCGAATCTGAAAAACTAGTTCAGGATGCCCTCGAGAACATGATGGAAAACCGCACGTCCATAGTGATTGCCCATAGGCTTTCTACCATACAAAAGGCAGACCATATTGTTGTATTGAAAAAAGGCGAAATTGTAGAACAAGGAACACACGAATCGTTATTGAAAATGAACGGAACCTATAATAAATTAGTATCACTTCAATCATTGGAAGTAAATTAAAGCCCCCAAAAAAAATGAAACCCCATGACCTAGGATTTAACGTTGTTGGATATACAGATGCCATGTCCGGCTTAGGAGAAGCTGTAAGATTAAATATTAAAGCAGCGGAAAAACTCAATATACCCCTTAATATCATTAATTATGAAAAAGTTAAGCGTAAAACCAGTTATGAATATAGCTTTAAATACGCCATAAATTTAGTGCAAATATCATTGAATGATCTTGATACGTTTTTTAGTGTCATAGAACCTCGTTTTTTTAATGGTACATATACCATTCTTTTCTTAATATGGGAATCCGAATACATCCCTTCAAGACTAAAGAAGAATGTCAATCTTTTTAATGAGATATGGACAGCCTCTACCTATTGTAAAGACCTGTTTCAAAACGTATATAATGGTCCCATTATAACGGTTCCGCACCCGATAGAAGTCAAGTTGAAACCTGTTCAAAATCAAGGCGCTATAGATTTTTTTGACAGGGATAAATTCAGCTTTCTATTTATATTCAATTATCACAGCTCCATTACAAGAAAAAATCCGTTTTTTCTAATTGAAGCCTTTTCAAAAGCTTTTGGTGATAACGAAGATGTGGAATTGATCATTAAAACAGTTGGAGCCGAAACATTTAAATCATCCGAGCGGTATCTACACCAATTAGTTTCTGATAGAAAAAACATAAAGATTATTAATGCAGATCTTGATAAAAACAGTGTCAATCACTTAATAAATGACTGCAATTGCTATGTTTCGATGCACCATTCGGAAGGATTTGGGCTAACTCTAGCCGAGGCCATGTATTTAGGTAAGCCAACGATAGCAACCAATTATTCTGGTAATACTGAATTTATGAATGAAAACAATAGCTTTTTAGTCGATTATGAACTTGGTTTTATAGATAATCCCGATGTTAACTTTTGCTCAAAGACTTTATGGGCCAATCCAATGATGCAGGATGCCATTAAAAAATTTAGGGAAGTTTACGAAAACAAGGCGCTGAGACATGAAAAAGCTATGAACGCGAAACTATTTGTTAAAGATAAATTATCGTTTTATTCCATAGGATCCATTATGAAAGATCGCCTTGATAGCCTTTATTTAAATCTGAATGAGTTGTCTATCCATGATAGACGTAATGCCTATTTATTGAACCAATTACAAGTTGCTAAATCTGAAATAGCACAACTTCAAAGAGAGGTTCGTAGAATGAAAAAAAATGTCATTATACGTTTTATCTTAATTTTAAAAAATAGAGTCAGGAGGCTTAAAGGTAAAAAATAATTTGTGGTAGGTATCTTTAAAAGCATTGATTCATTATAGGGATTAAGAAATAGAAAAAAAAGATTTCAATCCCTATAATGTATAACTCTTACTACCTTAATATTTGTATAAGATATCAATAAATAGAAAGGTTTTTGGATTAATTGCCAGTAAAGTGTTCATATTATTAGCTATTCAATTTTATTTATATATCAATGAAAACTATTTCTATTTGAGAAATCGGCAATAATAAAGAATTCGTATGAATTTTTAAAACTACGTAAATAAAATTAAGTAATAATACTTATATTTGTATTTTAAATTACGTAATTATGAAAAAAATTATTGTTGTAGGTAATGGTATGGTTGGATATAAATTTTGTGAAAAATTTGTAGCCCTCGCAAAAGACAAAAAATTTCAATTAACTGTTTTTGGTGAAGAACCTAGACCAGCATACGATCGTGTTCATTTAAGTGAGTTTTTTCAAAATAAAGATGCGAAGGCTCTTGAAATGGCACCTAGAGAATGGTACGAAGAACATAATATTGAATTAATTACAGACGAACGCGTAACAGATATTCATCGTGATTCTAAAAAAGTAACGACTTCAAAAGATTTAAACTATAAATATGATTACTTAGTATTGGCAACAGGTTCAGCGCCTTTTGTGCCAAATATTCCTGGTGTTGAGAAAAAAGGAGTTTTTGTTTACAGGACTATTGAAGATTTGGAAGCAATGCTTTCATACGCAGCCAAACTAAAAAAAGATAGAAATGATACCATAAAAGCGGCTGTATTAGGTGGTGGATTATTAGGTTTAGAGGCGGCTAAGGCGGTTATGGATATGGGCTTTGAGCCACATGTGGTAGAGTTTGCGTCTAAATTAATGCCGCGCCAGTTAGATACACGCGCTAGCAAAGTATTGCAGGAAAAAATAGAATCGTTAGGAATTCATGTGCATTTGTCTAAAGCCACCAACAAAATACTGGGAGATAAAAGTATTGCAGGTATGGAATTTGGCGAGTATGATAAAATAGATGTTGAAATGCTTGTTATTTCAGCAGGAATTAGACCTCGTGATGAGTTGGCTAAAACCTGTTTTTTAGAAATGGGAACGCGTGGCGGTATTGTTGTTAACGATAGAATGCAAACATCCGACCCAGAAATTTATGCCATTGGTGAGGTTGCTTTGTATAACCAAATGATATACGGTTTGGTAGCTCCAGGGTATGATATGGCTGGGGTTGCCGTCAATCAAATTATAGGAAATACCGAAGTTTTAATGGAAAGTGACATCGATATGTCTACCAAACTTAAATTGATTGGTGTAGATGTGGCAAGTTACGGCGAACCTTTTATGCCTGTAGAAAAGGGATATTCTATTATTTATGAAAATAAAACCAAAAATTTATATAAGCGTATCAATGTCAGTCATGACGGAAAAAAACTTTTAGGAGGTATTTTGGTAGGTGATGCATCTGATTATAACATGTTCCACCAAATTTATTTAAACGGACTGCCAATTCCAGAAGACGCCGAAGAGTTAATTATTGGTAGTCGAGGAGAAGGAGGTTCTTCATTTGGCAGTGTGATGGATATTCCAGATGCGGCTCAGGTTTGTTCTTGCGAAAGCGTTACAAAAGGCGCTATATGTTGTTCTATAACCGAAGGCGATTGCCAAAATTTAGGTGATGTAATAGCCAAAACCAAAGCAACAACAGGTTGTGGAGGTTGTAAGCCTATGGTCGTGGATTTGGTGAATGAAACCCTTAAATCTTTAGGGAAAGAAGTTAAAGAAACGCTTTGCGAGCACTTTAGCTTTAACCGTCAGGAATTATACGATTTAGTAAAAGTTAACAAAGTTAAAGATTACGATGAAGCGCTTAACCTATTTGGAGAAGGCGATGGTTGCGAGGTTTGTAAGCCAGCATTGGCATCCATTTTTGCGACCATTACTATGGAAACTCCAAACAAGCAAGTGGCTATTCAAGACACAAATGATCGGTTTTTGGCAAACATACAACGTAATGGAACCTATTCGGTAGTACCAAGAATTGCAGGTGGTGAAATTACACCCGATAAATTGATTGTTATTGGTGAAGTTGCTAAAAAATACGATTTATATACAAAGATTACTGGTGGTCAACGTATCGATTTATTTGGTGCCCAATTACACGAATTACCACTTATTTGGAAGGAATTAATTGATGCCGGTTTTGAAAGTGGACATGCTTACGGAAAATCGTTAAGAACCGTAAAAAGTTGTGTAGGTTCCACCTGGTGCCGTTACGGTATGCATGAAAGCGTGACCTTTGCCATTGAAATTGAAAACCGTTATAAAGGCTTGCGTTCGCCACATAAATTAAAAGGTGGTGTTTCGGGTTGTATTAGGGAATGTGCCGAAGCCAGAGGTAAAGATTTTGGATTAATAGCAGTAGACGGTGGTTGGAATTTATATGTATGCGGTAATGGTGGTGCCACACCTAAACATGCGATTCTCTTTGCTGAACAATTAGATGATGCCACGGCTATAAAGTACTTAGATAGATTCTTAATGTTCTACATACGTACAGCAGGTCCTTTAGTAAGAACAGCACCATGGTTGGAAAAATTAGACGGTGGTATTGAATACTTAAAGAAAGTGGTTATCGAAGATTCATTAGGAATTGCTGAAGAATTGGAATTAGAAATGGAAGGACTTGTAAATAAATATGAGTGTGAGTGGAAACAAGCCATTGAAGACCCGAATATGACAAAACGTTTCAAACATTTCGTAAATTCAGATGATACAGATGATAACTTGGTATTTGTGCCAATGCGCGACCAAAAAATGCCAAAGGCTTGGTAAAATATAGAGAGTTGTAAAGTTGTATGTCGTGGAGTTGTTTTGCAACTTAACAACAAACAGCTTAACAACAAACAACTTAACAACAAACAAATTTAAAAATGCAAAACATACTTGAACAATATAAATCGGTTACGGAAGCAGAGGTTAAAACGTGGTTTGAAGTTGGTACGGTAAGTGATTTTCCAGAGAACAGTGGTGCCTGTATAAAGTACAAAACCAAACAAATAGCGGTGTATAACTTTACCAGAAAAGATAAGTGGTATGCCTGCCAAAACCTATGTCCACATAAAATGGAAATGGTATTGTCTTTAGGAATGATAGGTGATAAAGATGGTGTTGCTAAAGTGGCTTGCCCTATGCATAAAAAGAATTTTTCATTAGAAGATGGTACTAATTTAGGAGGTGACGATTTAAAAATTGCGGTATATCCTGTTAAAATTGAAAGCGGAAATGTGTATATTGGCTTTTCAGATTAACATATATACACAAAAAAATGAAGCCAACAAGATTTGAAATTGCCATTGCATTAATTGATAAAAAAAATTCCGAAGACATTAACACTTACCATAGCCATGGTTTGGATTTTCCAAAAGAATTGTTGTACGCGCAACGCATGTCCCAAAAGTTGTTGCAGTTTAAACCCGATGCCTCAAGAGCACTTCAAATTGCAGCCAGAGCACAACATATTTGCCGTTGGAAAATAGCTAGGGATGAATATCCAATGGATCGAGTGGGCTATTTAAAGTGGCGTGAAACACTTAAAAAAATGCATGCTGATATCACAGCGGATATTTTAAGGGAAGTCGGTTACGAAGACGAATTTATTGAGCGTGTGTCTTTTTTAATTAATAAAAAGCTCATTAAAAAGAATGAAGAAAGCCAAGCCATTGAAGATGTTATTTGTTTGGTGTTTCTAGATTATTATTTTGAAGAATTTGCTGCCAAACATGAAGATGAAAAGGTGATTGATATTCTTCAAAAAACATGGGTTAAAATGTCTGAAGAAGGACATGAAGAAGCGTTGAAAATTAAATATTCAGATAAAAGTTTGGCGTTAATAAAACAGGCTATTTCTTAAATACGATACATAACAATGACAAAAAACGGTAATTCATTAGATCAACGCACTTTTGATAGATTAAGCCGTTTGTACATTATCGCATTAAGTACTATTGCACTTTCTGTGATTTTGAGCCAAATACTGGTGCGTAAACATCTTAACGACCAACAAAGCGATTCTTCGGTTATAAATGTGGCGGGTAGGCAGCGTATGTTAAGTCAGAAATTAACAAAAGAAATCGTTTCACTTTCTACCGAAAACACCTCTGAGGAACGCATACTTCTTAAAGAAAAAATAAAGCAAACATTAAAACTTTGGGAACAATCGCACCACGCGCTTCAACAAGGTAATGATAGTTTGGGATTGCCCGGTAACAACAGTGTTATAATTAAAGAGAAATTTAAAGTTTTAAATCCAAGGTTTAATACTATTAGTAAGGCATCAAAATCTATTATTGAAAAAATTGAAAACATACCACCGTTACCGCTATCGGTATTTATAGATGATATTGAAAAGGTAAAGGAAAACGAAGGCCATTTTCTTTTGGTAATGGATCAAATTGTTAATCAGTACGATTTAGAAGCCGATGCAAAAGTGAGTTGGTTGCGTAAATTAGAGATGCTGTTAATGGTGCTTACGCTATTGATATTATTAGGAGAATTTCTATTTATTTTCTGGCCAACAGCAAAATCGGTAAAATCAACCTTGGCCGAATTATTAATTGCTGAAAGGAAAGCTAAAAAAATGGCTTTTGATGCAGACGAATTGAGTGTGTCCAAAGAAAAATCCATTAAAGAATTGCGGGCATTAAGTCATGCTATGGACGAAACCCTTTTGTTTGCCAGAATTACGCCTAATGGCGCTTTGGTGCATATGGGAAAGAAGTTTTCGCGTCTTTTTAAGTTTACTAAATTTAGTAGTTCCGCTAACTTTTCTGAGATACTTTCAATAAATGAAACCGAACAATTAGAAATAGAAAATTTAATAGCTAAGCATAAAAAAACAGGCTGGCAAGGAGAAGTTAAAGCAACCACTTGTGATAACCATGATGTTTGGTTAGAAATGGCCATTATTCCTTTCAATCCAACCGATGACAAATCGGAACTCCTAATTATTGCATCCGAAATAACCGCACGTAAAGCTGCTCAAATTGAAATAGCACGCCTGACAAAGGAAAGTTTTGAGGAGAAAATGAACCAGCAAAAGGTGATTTCAAGTAAAATCATAGAGAACCAAGAAAAAGAGCAAAACCGCATAGCTAAAGATGTACATGATGGTATTGGACAAATGCTTACGGGTTTAAAATATAATTTAGAAAGCATTGATATTAAGGATATAAATAAGACGGCTTCTAAAATTGAACACCTTAAAGAACTTACATCAAACATTATAAAAGGAGTTAGGACTGCCACATTCAATTTAACACCACCGGAATTGTCCGATCATGGTATTGTACCGGCAATTACTAAATTAACTCAGGAATTAGGGAAACTTACTGCAAAACATATTGTACTATTCAATAAAACAGATTTCAATCAGCGTTTAGACTCGTTGGTGGAGATTAATATTTATCGTATTGTACAAGAAGCCATTAATAATGCTATTAAATATGCCGATTCTACCCATATTTTAGTGTCTTTATCGCATAGCGAAAACATACTAAGTATTGTTGTAGATGATAACGGTAAAGGTTTTGACCCTAACAAGGTTAAAAATGTTAAAAATGGTGATGGTGGCATGGGGATGACCTTTATGCGGGAACGTATTAAATATATAGATGGCCGTTTATTTCTAAATTCAGAAATAGGGAAGGGAACACGAGTAACATTGAATATACCTATAACAGATTAAGAGACTGTTTAAATTTTGTTTTTGGAATGTTTTATAGGGTATTTTTTTGTCAGACAGGGCCGAGCGTATAAAAAAGGTCTGGGGAGACCTTTTTAGCGAAGGAGCCAGGCTGCCGCGAGGGAGAGATTCATAGCCATAGCTATGGACCGAAAAATAGCTGAAGTATGGCGGAAAAAGGCACATAAAAGAGCCAAAGGATAAAACTTAAACGGTCTCTAAGTATTGTTACGTAAATTTTTTATAATTTTGTACTTATAAATATAAGCCGATGAACATTATAAATGTAGTTTTAGCAGACGACCACGTCCTAGTAAGAGACGGTATTAAGGCGCTTTTAGAAGACCAAGAAGGCATCCATGTTATTGATGAAGCTTCTAACGGCTTGGAAGCTCTTGAGGTTATAAAAAAGAACAAACCTCATTTGTTAATAGTAGATATTCGTATGCCAGAACTTAATGGTATTGAGGTTGTTAAGGAAATTAATAAAAGATATTCTGATGTTAGAACGTTGGTGCTTTCCATGCATGATTCAGAAGAATACGTCGTTAAAGCCATTCAGGCAGGTGCCGATGGTTATTTGCTAAAAGGTGCAAGTAAAGAAGAGTTTTTAAAAGCGTTGCACAAAGTTGCTTCTGGTGGTAAGTACTTTACAGGAGATATTTCGGCGATTATAATGAATAATTTTGTGAATGGAAACACTACCACTACTACTGTGGAAGAAAAATCAATAGAGGATCCATTCAACCTTACTAAAAGAGAAAAACAGATTTTAAATCTTGTTCTACAACTAAAAAACAATAAAGACATTGCTGAAGAACTTCAAATAAGTAAGCGTACTGCCGAAGTACATCGTTTTAATTTAATGAAAAAATTAGATGTTAAAAACCTTATGGAACTAAGTAATAAGGCTAGGGAATTTGATTTGGTTTAAAGAATTCGTTTAAACTTTTTATTAAAACATAAGCTGAGTTTTTATAGTCTTTAGAACGTATTCTATGTATTTTTATATGACCATTCTAAGTTGTTGCTATAAAATGAAGACATCTTTATAATGGTATTTATATGTTTTTCTTAGAAATCACCCATTCATTTGTTGATTTTATAGTTACTTGAAGTGTTTGAAGTTTCGTTTCATTGCCAATTATAGATAATCTTTTATTTTATTCTTTTATTTTTTAATAGATTCACAAAAAGCCATTTTAATAATTACCAATACTACATTTATTATATAATACTTAATTTATATTTTACAAATTAAGTATTTATACTTATTTTTGTACGTATAAAAGTAATTATCATGAAACATTCAGAATCACTTAAGGCTACAAAATTAAATCTACTCAATTTTAAATCGATTCCAACACGCACATTTTGGATAGCGTCCATATCGTTCTTTATGTGCTTTTTTGCATGGTTTGGTATCGTTCCTTTTATGCCAGATGTGGTAAAAGATTTGGGTTTAACACCAACACAAAAATGGAACTCTATTATTTTAGCAGTTACAGGTACCGTATTTGCTCGATTACTTATCGGGAAGTTATGTGATAAATATGGACCACGTTTATGTTATACAGCTCTTTTGGTTTTAGGGGCCATTCCTGTTATTGCATGTGGTTTGGTGCAAACGCCTCTTCAATTTTTAATTTGTAGATTGTTTATAGGTTTTATTGGTGCTTCATTTGTTATTACGCAAGTACATACATCTTTAATGTTTGCCTCAAATGTGGTGGGAACTGCCAATGCAACATCTGCAGGATGGGGTAATTTAGGTGGTGGTGCCAACCGTTTAGGGATGCCATTAATAGCTGCTGCGGTAGTGAGTTTTGGAGTTGCCGATGCAGATGCTTGGAGATATTCAATGGTTATTGCGGGTGTGGTTTGTTTTTTAATGGGCTTGGTATATTACTTTTTTACACAAGATACTCCTGAAGGTAACTTTAAGGATTTAAGGGCTTCGGGTAAAATGGTGACTACTAAAAAAGATCAGGTTGGGTTTTTAACTGTGATTAAAGATTACAGGACTTGGATACTTTTTATTGTGTATGCGGCATGTTTTGGTATAGAGCTTACAGTATATGGTACTATGGATGATTATCTTCAAAATACGTTTCAATTAGAGCGTGTTACCGCAGGGAATTTTGTGTTGTCTTTTGCTCTAATGAATATTTTTGCACGTACACTAGGAGGATTTTTTGGTGATAAATTTGGTAAACTTAAAGGTTTAAGAGGTCGTGTACTGTTTCTTTCGGTTATACTGTCGTTAGAAGGAATTATGCTGGTAACTTTTTCAATAACCACAAGTATTGTCGTAGGTATTATATTCTTAATATTGTTTAGTTTAACAGTTCAAATGGCAGAAGGTGCCACGTTTTCGGTAGTACCGTTCATTAATAAAAAAGCCATAGGTTCTGTTTCAGGTATTGTAGGTGCAGGTGGAAATGTGGGGGCTTTTTTAGCTGCATTATTATTGAAATCCAAATCGGCAGTAGCTGAAAAAGCAGCTATTGTTGCAAACCAAGGTTTGGGAGATGAATTTGTGAAATCGGCACAATCTGCTGCTGCTTCAAGTGCTGTTTCTAGTGGGTACTTTATAATTGGTTTTATAGTTATTTTATCAGGAGTCCTAGCACTGACTATTCGTTTTTCTACTAAAGAAGAAAAAGTAGCCGACATAGATTTAAATGAAACTGCTGGTGAATTGATTCCCGTAAAAGCAGATTATTAGTTTCATATTTTGCATATCTTTAAAAATCAAATACCCTTTTTATTGTATTTGTAATAATAGGTTGGTAGCTTGTTTGGTGTTATTAAATTGTCTTAATTCGTATTAAAACGCTAGTGTAAATGTTAAAAAAGGAAGTAAAAACAACGTGTTCGTATTGTGGGGTTGGTTGTGGTATTATTGTTAAAAAAGACAATAACGATAGGGTTTTTGTTGAAGGCGATAAAGACCACCCTGTAAACAGAGGCATGCTTTGTTCTAAAGGCATGAATTTGCATTACGTAGTTAACGATACTTCCGATAGAATTCTATATCCAGAAATGCGCTGGAGTCGTTCGCACCCTCGCGAGCGTGTCAGTTGGGATGATGCTTTAGATAGAGCAGCAAGCGTATTCAAATCTATTATAAAAAAACATGGTCCTGATAGCGTAGCGTTTTATGTGTCCGGACAAAGTTTAACCGAAGAATATTATATAGCCAATAAACTAACAAAAGGCTTTTTAGGAACCAATAATATCGATACCAACTCACGGTTATGTATGAGTTCTGCAGTTGTAGGATATAAAAAAACCTTTGGAGAAGATAGTGTTCCCGTATCGTATGAAGATATTGAGTTGGCGGATTGTTTCTTAATTACAGGCGCAAACCCTGCTTGGTGCCATCCCATACTTTTCAGACGCATTGAGCAGCATAAAGAGAAAAATCCCGATGTTAAAATTATTGTTGTTGATCCTCGTAAAACGGATTCAGCAAACTTTGCCGATTTACACCTTCAATTAATCCCTGGAACCGATGTCATCCTTTACAATGCCATCGCAAGATGTTTGTTTAAGCGAGGTTTAATTGATGACGATTTTATAAAAAACCATACCGAAGGATTTACAGCCTATAAAGAGCAAATATTTTCAACGTCTATTAAAGATGCATCCAAAATATGTGGTGTTCCAGAAACCGATATTAGAAAAGCTGCCGATATTATCGGACTTTCAAAAGGCTTTATAAGTATGTGGGCCATGGGGCTTAACCAAAGTGTGGTAGGTACCGATAAAAATACCGCCTTATTAAACTTATCGCTTATAACAGGGCAAGTTGGTAAACCGGGTTCAGGACCGTTTTCATTAACAGGTCAACCAAATGCCATGGGTGGTCGTGAAGTAGGCGGTATGGCAAATCTTTTGGCAGTGCACAAAGATTTGATGAATGAAGAACACCGTAGGGAAGTCGCCCAGTTTTGGGGCGTTGACAAAATTTCACCAAAGCCAGGTCTAACAGCAACTGAAATGTTTGATGCTTTAGAATCTGGAAAATTAAAAGCTATTTGGATCGCTTGTACCAATCCATTGGTAAGTTTGCCAAACACGCATCGTATTGAACGTGCCATGAAAAACGCCAAGTTTGTAGTGGTTCAAGATATTTCACATAAATCTGATACGGTTTCTTATGCCGATTTAGTGCTTCCTGCTGCCGGTTGGTTGGAAAAAGAAGGTACCATGACGAATTCCGAGCGTCGTATTTCTTATTTGCCAAAAGAAATCAATGCTCCGGGAGAAGCCAGACCCGATGTTGAAATTTTCTGTGATTTTGCACAGAGAATGGGGTTCCGTGGATTTAATTTTAATAGTGCTGAAGAAATTTACGACGAATATAGTTCGATGACTAAAGGCACAAAAATAGACGTGTCCTTTCTAAATTATGATAGATTAAAGAACGAAGGCACGTTCCAATGGCCAGTACCGGAATACAGACATGTTGGAACGCCTAGGCTTTTTCAAGACAAAAAATTCTATACACCATCGCAAAAAGCTATTTTTAACGTAGCTGCTAGTATTGAAAACACATCGCTACAGCCCAACGAAATCTATCCGTTAGTTTTAACAACAGGTAGGGTGCGTGACCAATGGCATACCATGACCAAAACAGGAAAAGTATCGCGTTTAAAAACCCATTACCCAACACCTGTTTTAGAGATTAATCCTGTTGATGCCTATTTATATAAAATTAAAGATGGCGATATTACCGAAATTAAAAGTGAAAACGGTACCGTTCGTGTGCGGGCAAAAGTTACCGATAGTATTGTAAAAGGCTGTGTGTTTTTACCAATGCACTGGGGAAAACAGTTGCAAAGTGATTTGAACAGAGCCAACAATTTAACCAATACGCACATCGATCCTACATCAAAAGAACCTGACTTTAAATTCACGCGTGTATCGGTTTCAAAATATAAAAAACCTGTTGAAAAAATAATAATTGTTGGGGCAGGAGCTGCGGCATTTAGGTTTGTTCAAAATTATAGAGAGTATAATGAAGTTGATGAAATCCATGTGTTTTCAAAAGAACCTAATTTATTCTATAATAGGGTACTGCTTCCTGAATATGTCACTGAAGAATTAACTTGGGAACAACTTCTTAAAATAAAACAGAAAGAGTTAAGCAAGTTGAATATTAAGGTGTATCCAGAAACGTCTATTAAGGATATTGATTCCGATAATAAAATAGTTACAGACACCAACGGCGACCAACATACATTCAATAAGCTTATTTTGGCAACAGGTAGTCGTGCGTTCATTCCTAAAGATGTTCAAATAGATTTGCCAGGGCGTTTTACCATGCGTAATAAAAGTGATGCCGATAGTTTTAAAGCCTATTTAGATGCTACAGGTTTACCTCCGGAAGAGCAACATGTGGTTATTGTTGGGGGTGGTTTATTAGGCTTGGAGTTGGCAGCAGCCATGAAGCACAAAAACGTAAAAATGACCATCATTCAGCGCGCATCAAGGTTAATGGAACGTCAATTAGACAAGGTTTCCAGTAAATTATTAGCTTTAGACGTACAAGAACGTGGCATTCAAATATATTTTGATAACGAGGTTAGTACGGTGTTTGATGATGAAGATACAGGTGAATTGAACATTACACTTAAGAGTGGTAAGTTTATAACGGCCAATGCCATTGTATATGCTATTGGTACCATTCCAAATATTGAAATTGCTAGGGAAAATGGCATTGTTTGCAGTCGTGGTGTGAAGGTAAATCAGCATTTACAATCGTCTCACCCAGATATTTTTGCGATTGGCGAAATTGCCGAATTTAACAATCAGTTATTCGGAATCACATCGGCAGCCGAAGAGCAAGCCAACATTTTAGCAAACTTTATTGCTGGCGATGTTAGTTGTGCCTATAACGGTTCGGTTTTAATGAATATTTTAAAATTCAATGACCTAAACCTGTGTAGTATTGGTAATATAGAAGTCCCTGAAAATGACGATTCGTACGAAGAAGTCATTTTCACAGATATATCGAAACGCTACTATAAAAAGTGTATCGTAAAAGACGATTTGTTAATTGGAGCGGTTTTAATGGGTGATAAAAATGAGTTTGCCGAATTTAAAACCATGATTGAAAGCAAAATCGAAATGTCCGATAAGCGCAACACCTTATTACGAGGGGCTTCCAACACCGTGCCAGTTTTAGGTAAGTTAGTGTGCTCTTGCAGTCAGGTAGGCGCGGGTAACATTGAAGAAACCATAAAAGGTGGCTGTACAAACTTTACTGAACTTTGTAATAAAACAGGCGCAGGTTTAGGCTGTGGAAGTTGTAAAACAGAGGTTAGGGAAATTCTTAACAACACAAAGATATTAGCATGAGCGAATCGTATAGATTGATAGTAAATGGCGGTGTACTATCTCCAGGTGAGTTAAAGTATATTTGTGAAGCTGCCGAAAGTTTGGGCTTAAGTGCTATTTCGTTTGGCTCCAGACAGGATATTATTTTTCCCGAACCTATAGATAAAGAAAAATTAAAGGCTTTCAATAAACTTCAAATTGTAGCGCCAAATCACGAACGTATTGAAAATATCGTGTCGTCTTATGTGTCGTCAGATATTTTTCCAAGTACATCATGGCTTACTAGTGATAGGTATTTATATGTGTTAGAGCAATTTAAACACGAATTAAAATTACGTGTCAATATAACGGATCCCAAACAGCGTTTAGTGCCGTTGTTCACCGGGCATATCAATTTTATAGCTTCCGAGCATGAAGACTATTGGTATTTGTATATCAGACTTCCAGAATGGAAAAAAACAGTGATGTACCCAGCACTTATTTATAGTTGGGATTTGGATAAGGTGGAGTTGGCCATTGAAAATATGCTGCAGGAAGAGCCGGAGACTATTGAAACCATTTTCGAGTTGGTTAGCGATGCAATAGACACCAATAACAGAACCGTAGATCATCCATTAGAAGTGCCTTTTTATCCGTTTCCTTACTATGAGGGTATGAATAGAATTGGAGATAAATATTGGTTAGGGTTGTATTGGCGTAACAACCTATACGATCTCTCTTTCTTAAAAGCCATGTGCGATCTATGTGCCGAAAACAAAATAGGAAAAATATCCATAACCCCTTGGAAATCCTTTATTGTTAAGGGTATTCCGGCACAAGCTAAATTACAATGGGAGAAATTTTTGGGTAAATTCGGTATCAATGTACGTCACTCCATGCTCGAACTAAATTGGCATTTACCGGTTAATGATAAAGACGCTTTAAGCCTAAAAAAATACTTGGTTACAAATTTCGACCAGAATGATATAAGTACCTATGGTTTAACATTCGGACTTACTAATTATGCTAGTAATGCCTATTATTTTACGTCGGTTGTTATCGAAAAGAATAAGCAACCCGAAGCGTTAAATGGTTTTACAATTCGCGATACCTACAATTTATTATACGCTAAAAATTTCGACCCCAATACACGCGACTACATCATGCATGTGCAAGATATTGATAAAGTGGAATTACCAGGATTGTTAATGGAATTGAGTCAGTTGTATTTTGATCAATTAGGAACTGAACGCGAAGAAGTATCTATAAAAGATGTAAAGAAAGAACGTATTGAAGAAGAAGTGTATCAATGCAAAGATTGCTTAACGGTTTATGATGAGGTTTACGGCGATATTACTCAAAACATCCCTCCAAACACTTCTTTTGAAAGCCTTCCGGAAACATACGAATGTTCACTTTGTGAAGCACCAAAAAGCAGTTTTGAGAAGAAAGTTTTGGTTAAATAAGCTGTTTTGTTATTTCGTATAAAGCAATATTTGTAGCCTGAACCACATTCATACTGCTGTTCAGTCCGAACATATCAATATGAACAACAAGATCTGAAATATTTAGAATAGCTTCTGAAACCCCAAAATTTTCATCACCAATAATTAGGGCAATGGGTTTTTCTGTTGAAAATTTTAATGTATGAAGCGGTTTACTTGTAGATGTGATTTCGAGCGATATCATTTGATAGTTTGTTGCCTTTAAACCTTCAACCACTTTTGCAGCCGATTCATGAATTTCATAATCCACCACTTTTTCGGTAGCTCTAGATGTTTTTGTTATCTTTCGCCCTAAAGAAATATCAGCACCACAAAGTATAAGTTTTTCAACTCCAAAAGCATCGGCAATTCTAAATAAACTGCCAATGTTTGGTGCATTGCTAACGTTATCGCAAACCAGTATTATTGGAAATTTACGCTTTTTAAAATGGGTATTGTAATGGGTAAGTTGCATTCTTTAGTTGACAGTGTTCAGTAATCAGTGTTCAGTAGCAGTATTCAGTATTCAGTATCAGTAATCAGTATCAGTTTTCAGTAATCAGAGTTTTCTTTGCGGCTTAGCGGCTTTGCGAGAATCATAAATCACAATTCTTAAATCAACTCTTAATGTTCAAACGCATATTTAACAATATTGGCGCCCATTTTCAAGGCTTTTTCTCTTACATCGGCGGGATCGTTATGCACCTCGGGGTTTTCCCAACCATCGCCCAAGTCGCTTTCAAAAGTGAATAATAACACCAATCGGTCTTCAACATACATACCAAAAGCCTGCGGACGCTTACCATCATGTTCATGTATTTTAGGCAATCCGTTTGGAAATTTATAAGCAGTATTAAAAATTTCGTGGTTTGAAGGAAGCTCTATTAATTCCTTATCTGGAAATACTTTTTTGAGTTCTTTGGTAATATAGGGTTGCATTCCGTAATTATCATCAATATGTAAAAAGCCTCCGGAAATTAGATAGTTACGGAGGTTTTCGGCATCAGTTTCACTAAAAAACACATTCCCATGTCCTGTCATGTGTAAAAAAGGAAACTGAAAAATATCCGAGCTTCCCACTTCTACATCTTGAGGTTTGGGGTTTATTTTTGTGTTGATGTTCGTATTGCAAAATGCAATTAAGTTGGGTAAAGCAGTCGGGTTGGCATACCAATCACCGCCACCTTTGTATTTTGCCACTGCTATTTCTTGTGAAAAGGAGACAAAAGACAAAAGACAAAAGATTAAAGATATTACTAATTTCATAGTTTATTTAGTCATGCTTCAAAAATAGCTAATTTTAGCTTTAAAGAATAATAACTGATGTTAATAACCATATATGTTTAAAACTAAAACAAATATTTTTTTTAAAATATCTTTTTCATTCATACTTTTGATAAAATAAAAAACCACTTCAATACAAAAGAAGTGGTTCTGTTTAGATAAGGCCTATTAGTTTCTGTTAGCTCAATTACAAAATGAATCAGGTACTTTTAGGTCTTTTGCGTATTACAAAGATATGAGTCATAATGAAAAAAATGTTATTATTAAAATAAAGATTGTTAACTAGTCTTTAACAATTTAACTGTTGATAAGCCCTTTTTTTGTTAAAAACTGTATTAATAACGGAGATTCATTATATTGAATTTACAAAAGCTACTGAATGACACGCCACTATAGCTGCGGTTTCGGTTCGCAATCTGGTGTCTCCCAAAGTTACGGGAATAAACTTGTTTTTTATGGCCAATTCAATTTCTTTGCTGCTAAAATCGCCTTCGGGACCAATTAAAATCGTGATGTTTTGTTTGGGTTTAAGTTGTTGCTTTAGCGATTTTCTATCGGTTTCTTCACAATGCGCTATAAATAAATCACCATTAAAACCTTGCTTAATAAAGTCTTTGAAATTGATGGACTCATTTAGTTTTGGCATATAACAACTCAACGATTGTTTCATAGCTGATTGCAAAATTTTTTCAAACCGTTCGGGTTTAATTATTTTACGTTCACTGTGGTCGCAGATAATAGGGGTGATGGTGTCAATGCCAATTTCGGTGGCTTTTTCTAAAAACCATTCGTAGCGGTCGTTCATTTTGGTTGGTGCAACGGCTAAATGCAAGCTGTAATCCCGTTTCGGTTGTTGGGATTTTGAGATAACCGTTACAACACATTTATTAATATTAGGAATGGCAATTTCGGCAGTAAATAACCAACCGTTGCCATTTGTAATATGTAAGGTGTCGCCCATATTTTTCCGAAGCACTTTTACAATGTGCCTGCTTTCTTCTTTTTCAAAAGAAAATTGCGTTGTGCTTTCAGTGATGTTTGGGTTATAGAAAAGTTGCATTAATTTATGGCTTCAACAATTTTTAAGACTTTAATTTCTGAAATTTCTTTTGGTTCATGTGTTTTTAGCACCACGTAATACCAGTTTTTTGAAGGAATATCAATCGTAAATATAGCGTTCAAACTATGATTTCCATTGATGATTTCGTTTTCAAAATCGGGGTACATATCGCCTTGTACGAACCACCCTAAATCACCACCTTTATTAGCATTTTCATCCATAGAATAGCGTTTTGCTAAAAAATCGAAAGGCGCTCCATTTTTATATTCGTTAATTATTTTGGTTCTTAAAGTATTCAAATCGGTTAAACTGTATTTTGTACCATCTAGATAAATATAAGCAACACGGTAATTAGTAGTTTTTGTTTTTTCAACCACTTTATAAATGGTTTTCTCAAAATTTGTTTTTACGGTTTTTATGTCACCTCTAGAAAGCCCAAAAAGTTCTTTAGCAAATATGGTTTTGTGCTTTTCTTCATTAAAAGTAATCAATTTATTTTCTTTGAAATTTTTTAATTCCAGATAGTTGGTTATTTGCTCGGGTGTTTCAATAAATTCTAATTCTTTTTCGGTTGAATTTTGGGCATTTAAAAAAGCAGAAATACTAATGGTTGCTGCAAAAAGTAGGTTTTTTGTCATAATTTGGGTTTTAAATTTAGTTCCAAATTTAAAATTATTGCCCGAACATATAAATGGAAAAAAAATAAGTTTTTAAGAATGTATTGTTTACAACTTATTTACTTTTTTTAGCAAGAATTTGTTTTAGAGTTGATGTAATTAAATTGAGAATTAATAGAATTTGAGATAGAAAGAAAATTGTAAAAACTAATATAGTAAAAGTGTTTTCGTCTAGAGAATCATAAAATAGAGGAAATTCACTTTCTGTTTTAATCTTATTAAAATACCATATGCCTATTATAAATACTAAAAAACACCCAATACTTATAATGGTATGAGTTTGAGTTAAGCGTAAATAAAGCTTTAAAGTTGTTTTATATAAAATCCAATAAGCAAAACCAATGATTGAATATATGATTGCAAATATTATAGAAATATGAAGATTTGAAATTACATAATATGTATCATGGATGTTTATAACAATACGATCATCATTCGTTCTAAAATATAAGCCAATAATGAATATGATGAGGGCAACAAACCAAAAAAGTTTAAACGAATTCATGGTTTTAAATGTTTCATTTTAAAATATTCGTATTAGTAGCTAAAAATTAAATCTTCAATCTAGCCGAAGCCGCTATATTTTGTTTAGCAAAATCGCCTTCTAAATATTTCAAATACCCTACAATGGCAATCATAGCGGCATTATCGGTAGTGAACTCAAATTTAGGCACATAGGTGGTCCAACCAAATTTTTGTTCCCCATCCTTTAGTGCTTGTCGGATGCCCGAATTTGCCGAAACACCACCTCCAATAGCAATATGTTTAATACCTGTTTGTTTTGAGGCAAGCTTTAATTTATCAATTAAAATCCCAATAATGGTATATTGAATAGAGGCACAAACATCATTCAGGTTTTCTTCAATAAAATGGGGATTGGCTTTGGTTTCATTCTGAATAAAATACAGAATAGCCGTTTTCAACCCCGAAAAGCTAAAATTTAACCCATCAACTTTTGGTTTGGTAAACTTAAACGCTTTCGGGTTTCCTAATTTGGCACGTTTATCAATTTCTGGGCCTGCAGGATAGCCTAAACCTAAAATTTTTCCACTTTTATCAAAGGCTTCACCAACGGCATCATCAATAGTTTCGCCAATAACGGTCATGTCAAAATGGTTATCAACCCTAACAATTTGGGTATGTCCACCCGAAATGGTCATCGCTAAAAACGGAAAAGGAGGTTTGTTAAATCCGTCTTCATCAATAAAATGTGCCAAAATATGCCCTTGCATGTGGTTCACGTCAATAAGCGGAATATCCAACCCGTAAGCCAACGATTTTGCAAAGGAAGTTCCAACCAATAACGACCCCATGAGTCCAGGACCTCTAGTAAATGCGATGGCATGTAATTGCTCTTTGTTGATATGGGCTTTTTTTAATGCCTGAGCTACTACAGGAACAATGTTTTGTTGGTGGGCTCTGGAAGCTAATTCGGGTACTACGCCACCATATTCTTTATGTATATTTTGGTTGGCAATAATATTGCTTAAAATACGTCCGTTGTGTATTACAGAGGCCGCTGTGTCATCGCAAGAAGACTCAATTCCTAGAATATAAATATTTTGTTCCGCCATTAATTAAAATTAGGCATAATAATTGTTAATTTTGAAAAGAATAAAAGTCTAACGCATGGTTTTTATTCGTAATTGCAAAGATAATGCATTCCTGACAAATCAATAACTTAAAAAAATATCAAAAAAGCTTTTAAAATAGCGTATAAAATAGCAGCCATATTGCTGCTGCTTTTCATCATTTTGGTGTTGGTGCTTTCTATTCCTGCTGTTCAAACAAGTCTTGGTAAATATGCCACAAAACGCCTAAATGACGAGTTTAAAACAAATATAAGTATTAATAGAGTTAGCTTACAGCTTAATGGCGATGTAGAGCTTAAAAATATTTATATAGAAGATTATAAGCAGGATACGCTAATAAATATAGCTGAATTAAACACCTCAATTATTAGTATAAGTAATTTAATTAAAGGTAAATTAACTTTTGGAGATGTTGATATTCAAGATTTAATTTTTAATATTAAAACTTATAAAGGTGAAGCAGAAACTAATTTGGATGTTTTTGTTCATAAATTTGAAGACGATAATCCACGAAAAAGCCCAAGCACCTTTTTATTGTCGTCTAGTGATGTGTCTATTTATAACGGTATTTTCAGATTGCTTGATGAAAATAGGGAAACCACAAAATTATTAGAGTTTACGAATCTAAATATTAATGCGACTAACTTTTTAATTAATGGTAGCGATGTTAGCGCCAGAATAAACACCCTAGCGTTTAAGGATAGTAGAGGATTGGTTATGAAAAACATGATGACCGATTTCAGTTACACACTTACCGATATGACATTTGCTAATTTAGATGCCAAAACAGCACATTCGGTATTAAAAGGCGATTTAAAGTTTTCTTATAATAGAGAAGATTTACAATATTTTACCGATAAGGTTTTGGTGACTGCAAGCTTTAAAGATTCCAATGTTTATTTAGATGAAATTAATGTATTCTATAACGAGTTTGGAAAGAACCAATCGGTCAAACTAAGTGTAGATCTATCAGGAACCTTAAATAATTTGCAAACCACCAACTTAAAGCTAAATAATGGTAGCTATACAGAAGTTGATGGGAACATATATTTCAAAAATCTTTTTAATAAGGAAGAAGGGAACTTTTATATGGATGGAAGTTTTAGAAATCTATCTTCTACCTATAATGAATTAAAAGCATTATTACCCAATATATTAGGAGCCTCTATTCCTTCTTCATTTAATAAGTTAGGGAAATTTACTATTGTAGGAAATTCGCAGGTAACGGCAGCTTCTGTTATTGCCAACATTCAAATAGATACCGAATTAGGATATGTAGATTCCAACTTGGAAATTTTAAAAATAAATGATATTGATAATGCCTCCTATAGCGGAAAGGTAGCCTTTGAGAGTTTTGATATTGGAGCCTTTTTAAATGATTCTATTGTTGGAAAAACATCGCTGAATTTTGATGTAAAAGGATCTGGTTTTACTGCTAAAAATTTGAACACACAAGTAAAAGGTGATGTCTACGGAATAGAATATAATAAGTATAATTACACAGGAATAAAAGTTGTAGGGAATGTTAGGAATAGAATTTTCGACGGAAACCTAATTGCAAACGACAAAAATTTACGATTAAACTTTTTAGGACTTATAGATTTTTCTGAAGAGGTTAAAAAATATGATTTTGAAGCGAAGGTTGATTATGCCAATTTAAATGCCCTTAATTTTTTAAAAAAAGATAGTCTGTCTTTGTTTAGCAGTCATATTAAAATGAATATGAACAGTCGTAATCTTGATGATGCCTACGGAAAAATATCTTTTAAAAACACCGTTTATAAAAACCAAAACGATACTTATTATTTTGATGAATTAGATTTAACCTCAAGGTTTGAAGATGATGTTCGTTTTATAGAAATTAAATCCCCAGATGTTATAGAAGGCGAACTTAAAGGGCGTTTTGTAATGAATGATATTAAAAAGTTATTCGAAAACTCTTTAGGATATATTTACACCAATTACATTCCGCATAAAATTAAAACCAATCAGAATGTCGACTTCAATTTTAAAATTTACAATAAAATAGTTGAAGTTTTTTATCCTGAAATAGAGCTAGGAAAAAACACCTATATAAAAGGTCGTGTTGAAAACGATCAAAGGCAATTTAAATTGACATTCAAATCACCTCAAATTAAATTACTTGATTATTTCGCTAACAATATTGAGCTTCAAGTGGATAATAGTAACCCTCTTTTTAATACTTACCTAGAGGTCGATAGTTTAAAAACAAAATATTACAACGTTTCTAAATTCAGTTTAATTAATGTTACGGTAAACGATACCTTGTTTATGCGCTCAGAGTTTAGGGGAGGAAAACGTAATAATGATATTTTTAACTTAAGTTTTTATCATACTATTAATAAAGAAAAAGAGTCGGTAATAGGATTTAAAAAATCCGATGTTACCATAAAAGACAACATGTGGTATATTAATGAAAAGAAAGATAAATTCAATAAAATTTCATTCAATAACACCTTCACAAAATTTAATATCGACAAGCTAGTTATAAATCATAAAAATGAAGAAATTAAGTTTTCGGGCTTTATAAAGGATTCTACACAAAAAGACTTAAAACTCGATTTTAGAAATGTCGATCTTGCTAAAATCATTCCAGAAATAGATAATTTAAAGTTAGCAGGAAACGTTAATGGCAAGCTAGACATATTGCAAAAAAATGGTAATTATTTACCAAATTCAAGTATCGTTATAGATAATCTTAACGTTAATGATATTGAATTCGGTTCTTTTAACGCCAATATAAAGGGCAACCAAAACTTAACCAATTACAATGTAGATGTTACCATAAAAGACGATGTTAATAAATCGTTCAGGGCCATTGGAGATATTAATGTTAATGGAAAACAATCAAACATTGATGTAGATTTTGAACTTGACGAATTTAATTTACAGCCTTTAAATCCATTTTTGAAAGATGTTTTAACCAATATTAGAGGCTTAGCTACCGGAAAAGTAAATGTTGTTGGGGATTTAAAACGACCCAATATTAATGGCGACCTTATTTTAGATAAATCAGGGTTTGGCATTCCGTATCTTAATGTCGATTATCAGTTTGCTGATAAATCTTCTGTAACACTTAAAAACCAGAGTTTTATTTTTAATAGAATCCAACTAACCGATACAAAACACAAATCCAAAGGACAATTAAATGGTTCATTAAGTCATACAAACTTTTCAAAATGGAACTTGGATTTAAACTTAAATACCTCAAGATTATTGGTTTTAGATACTAAGGAAGCTGAAGATGCTTTGTATTACGGTACTGGTTTTATAGGTGGTAGGGCTAGTATTTCGGGACCAACAGACCAATTGGTAATAAGTGTAATTGGAGAAACAAAATCAGGGACTGTTTTTAAAATTCCACTTAGCGATACGGAGTCTTTTGGAGATAATTCATATATACACTTTATTACTAAAGAAGAAAAACGAGCAAGAAAATTAGGGGTCGATTATGTTTTTAATGAAATAAGAGGACTTGAATTGGATTTTGATTTAGATGTTACCGAAGACGCTGAAGTAGAAATTATAATAGACAAAAACTCAGGGCATTCATTAAAAGGACGCGGACGCGGAGGTCTTTTGGTTGAAATTAATACGAATGGGAAGTTTAATATGTGGGGAGATTTCTCGGTATTTGAAGGCGTATATAATTTTGCCTATGGTGGTTTAATCCAAAAAGAATTTAGAGTACAACCTGGTGGTACCATTGCCTGGGAAGGCGACCCTCTAAAAGCACAAATAGATATGCTTGCCATTTACAGAACGCAAGCCAACCCATCACCATTGTTAGATAATCCAATAAACAGAAGTATCCCTGTAGAATTGAATATTAGCTTAACAGGCGATTTGGAACGCCCAAAACCCATTTACGATTTTAAGTTCCCTACTGTAAGTTCTACTATAAAATCCGAATTGCAATACAGATTAGAATCTGATAATGACAAACAGAACCAAGCACTATATCTGTTATCTACGGGAGGTTTTTCAAGAGGTTTAAGCGAACTTAATTTTTCAGGTACTATTGCAGAGCGGCTAAATGGTATTATAAATGGTATTTTTACAACGGGCGATAGCAAACTTAATATAGGATTGAATTATGAAGCTGGTGAAAACAGACCAGATTATCAGACTGATGATCGATTTGGTGTTACCCTACAGACCCAAATAAGTGATCGTGTACTTATTAATGGTAAAGTAGGTGTACCTGTTGGAGGTGCAGGAGCTTCAGAAACCGTTATTGCAGGTGATGTTGAAATAAACTTTTTGCTAAATGAAGATGGTACATTAACCGCCAATGTATTTAATAGAGAAAATAGTATCAGAAATTTTGGTGAAGCTATTGGATACACACAGGGTATCGGGCTTTCATATAGTGTAGATTTTGATACCTTTAAAGAACTGCTTCAAAACTTCTTTAAAAAAGCTAAAAAGGAAGAAGAAATTGTGATAGAAGAAGAAGTCGAAAAAGACACTGATTTGCTTCCGGAATTTGTAAAAATAAAGTCGTCTTCTGATAAATAAACCCCTCAATTCCATATAAAAGGAGTAGTGTTTAGAGTTCTAAACTATTTTTTTTATCAACTAAAACGTTATAGTTTCACATGTAGCATTAAAATAGAATAAATGCTATAGATATATGGTTTTTGTTTAGTAATTTTACCTTTGAAAAATTGAAATTTAATGTCAAAACCAATCAAAAAAATAGCAGTTTTAACTTCTGGAGGCGATTCTCCGGGAATGAATGCAGCCATTCGTGCTGTCGTTAGAACATGTGCTTATCATAATATAGAATGTCTTGGTGTTTATCGTGGATACGAAGGCTTAATAGAAGGCGATTTCGAGCAAATGAATGCGCGAAGCGTCAAAGGTATTATAAATAAAGGCGGTACGTTTTTAAAATCGGCACGCTCCAAAGAGTTTAGAACCATAGAAGGTAGGCAAAAAGCTTATAACAAATTAGTTGAAGCAGAAATAGATGGACTGGTAGCCATTGGTGGTGATGGTACATTTACAGGTGCCATGATATTTAATCATGAGTTCGGCTTTCCTGTAATTGGAATACCCGGCACTATAGATAATGATATTGTTGGTACTACAAACACTTTAGGTTTCGATACCGCTTTAAACACCGTTGTAGATGCTATTGATAAAATCAGGGATACAGCAAGCTCACACAACAGATTGTTTTTTATTGAGGTTATGGGGCGCGATGTAGGACACATCGCTTTAAACGCAGGTATTGCTGGAGGTGCAGAAGAAATATTAATACCAGAAGAAGATCTGGGGTTGGAAAGATTGGTAGAATCTTTAAACAGAAGTAGGAAGTCCGGTAAAACATCAAGCATTGTAATTGTTGCAGAAGGCGATAAAATTGGAAAAAATATTTTTCAATTAAAAGACTATGTAGATGAAAACATGGAAGGGTATGACGTACGTGTATCGGTGCTTGGGCACATGCAACGTGGTGGTGCACCATCATGTTTCGATCGTGTTTTGGCTAGTAGAATGGGGGTTAAAGCCGTTGAATCTTTATTAGAAGGAAAAACCAATTATATGGTTGGTTTAATGAATGGTAAAATGGAACTAACACCATTAGAACAAGCCATAAAAGGGAAATCAAAAATAAATTTAGAATTATTGCGTGTCTCAGACATTATGAGCACTTAACATTTATAAACAAGAATATGTCAAAATTAAAATTAGGAATTAACGGGTTTGGAAGAATAGGTAGAATAGCTTTTAGAGTAGCTGCAAACAGACCAGATATTGAAATTGTTGGAATTAACGATTTATTAGATGTAGAGCATTTAGCTTACTTATTAAAATACGATTCAGTTCATGGACGTTTTAACGGTACCGTTGAAGTAAAAAACGGAAACTTAGTAGTAAACGGAAACGAAATTAGAATTACTGCAGAACGTAACCCAGAAGATTTAAAATGGGATGCTGTTGGAGCAGAAGTTGTGTTAGATTGTACAGGTATTTTCACAACTTTAGAGGGTGCACAAAAACACATTACTGCTGGCGCTAAAAAAGTAGCAATTTCAGCACCATCGGCGGATGCGCCTATGTTTGTAATGGGAGTAAACCACGATAAAATAACTGCAGAGCATACCATCGTATCTAATGCGTCTTGTACTACAAACTGTTTAGCACCTTTAGCTAAAGTTATTAACGATAACTTTGGTATCGTAGAAGGTTTAATGACAACAGTACACGCTACAACTGCAACACAACTAACAGTTGATGGTCCTTCAAGAAAAGACTGGAGAGGTGGTCGTAGTGCTTTAGCAAACATCATTCCTTCATCTACTGGTGCTGCAAAAGCCGTAGGTAAAGTAATTCCAGAATTAAATGGTAAATTAACTGGTATGGCATTTAGAGTTCCAACTCCAGATGTATCTGTTGTTGATTTAACTGTTAGAACAGAAAAAGCTGCTTCTTGGGCAGAAGTTAAAGCTGCATTGAAAAAAGCTTCAGAAAACGAATTAAAAGGCATCTTAGGTTATACCGAAGAAGCTGTAGTGTCTCAAGATTTTGTTTCAGAATCTATGACAAGTATTTTTGATGCTGATGCAAGTATTGCGCTTAACGATAATTTCTTTAAATTAGTATCTTGGTATGATAATGAGTTTGGTTATTCAACGAAGTTAGTTGATTTGGCTCAACACATCAGTAAAGTATAATTAAAGAAAATAATATGTTAATTATGAACTCCACAGATTTATTGTGTTACTACAAAGTCTGTGGAGTTTTTTCATTTAAATAAAGCTCATGATTTTAATTGTTGATAGTGGCTCTACAAAAAGTGATTGGATTGCTGTAGATAGTAATGGTAAACAACTTATAGAAAAGTTGCGTACAAAAGGTCTTAATCCCGAAATTTTAAAAGAAGATAAGCTAAAAAAAATAATTAAAAAACACCCCGATTTAAAAGCACACAAACTAGAGGTTACGCACGTATTCTTTTATGGTGCGGGTTGTGGCACAGATAGAGGTAAAGAAGCCGTTTATAATGTTTTAAAAGAAGTATTTATAAACGCTGTTATAAAGGTTGAGGAAGATACTATGGCTGCTGTTTATGGCACCATTACCCACGATACCGAAGCTGCTGTTGTTTGTATTTTAGGTACAGGATCCAATTGTAGCTATTTTGATGGTAAGCAATTACACCAACGCGTACAGTCTTTAGGATATATTTTAATGGATGATGCCTCAGGAAATTATTACGGTAAAGAATTAATTAGGGAATACTATTTTAATCAAATGCCAGAAGATATTAAAGTGTCTTTTGCTAGCAAATACAATTTAGAAGCCGATTATATTAAATATAATATTTACAAACAGCCCAACCCCAATGCCTATTTAGCAAACTTTGCAGAGTTTATGTTTTTAAATAAAGATTCGCAATACATTGTAGAGCTTATAAAAAGAGGCATCCGTAGTTTTGTAACTAATATGATCATGCAGTACAAAGAAGAAATAAAAACCGTTCCTGTGCATTTTGCAGGTTCTATAGCCTATTTTGCGCAAGAAGAAATTAAAGCCGTCGCACAGGAAATGGGCTTTACGGTAGGTAATTTTGAACGCAGGCCTATTGAAGGATTGGTTGCTTTTCATATTAAAAACTTATAAGTAAGCATTATACAAATCAATTTAGTTGTAAAAAAGCTTTTCAAGTGATTATATAAGACCTCACAGGTTTCAAAAACCTGTGAGGTCTTTTTGTAAACTATCATTAAATTATATTTGTTAGTTTAGAACTCTAAAACAACTATTTAAATATTTGAAAAATCACCTAGCCATATATATATCCAATAACGACGATAAGCTTCAGCTTATAGAGCGCATTATTTCTGGCGACATTCTTGTAGATTTAAAAGGTTTAAAACACGCACTTTTTTCCGAAATAACCTTAAATAAGTTTATGGAAGAAGAGATTGTCCATGGGCATTTTGATGTTGTTACCGAAACAAAAAACAGTTTATTGCAGTCATCTGAAGGCGAACGCAAAAAAGCCTTGCTGGATTACATTATTTTGCAAAACCCCAATTATATTATTGCAGACAATGTTTTTGGTAATTTAGATGCAGAAAAGCAAGCTGCAATTAAAGAAACGTTTACCAAGTTAAGTCGTAAAACAACTATTGTTCAAATTACAAATAGAAAAGAAGACATTCTTTCTTTTATACACAAAACCTATAAGTTGCAAGATGGTGTTTTGGTAGAATTTAATCAGGTTGAAACTTCAAAAACAACCGAAGCATTAAATTTTGTTGAAGCATTACCACAACCATATCGTCCTATTTCAGAGCATATCAATCCATTAGTGAAGTTTAATAAGGTGTCCGTAGCTTACAATGAACGCCCTATTATTACTGATATTTCTTGGGAAATTAAACAAGGCGAGTTTTGGCAATTAATGGGCGCTAATGGTTCGGGGAAAAGTACCATGTTGAGCATGATTTTTGGTGACAACCCAAAAGCTTATGGACAAGATATTACCTTATTTGGAGTGAAAAAGGGGAGTGGTGAAAGTGTTTGGGATATAAAAAGAAAGATTGGTTATTTTTCATCAGAAATGTTGCGTGGTTTTAAACGTTTGGATTCTATAGCAAACATGATAGTTTCAGGTTTTTTCGATTCGGTTGGACTTTATAAAGAACCTACTAATGAACAGATGAAAATTACAGAACAATGGCTTCATGTTTTGCAGATGTATGCTATTAGAAAGCAAAACTTTTTAGAATTATCAAGAGGACATCAACGCTTGGTATTAATAGCCAGAGCCATGGTAAAACACCCACCTTTACTTATTTTAGATGAGCCCACAAATGGACTCGACGATTTTGATGCAAAACTATTTACCGAACTTATAAATAAAATAGCAAGAGAAACCGATACCGCTATTTTGTACGTCTCGCATCGTAAAGAAGTTGGTTTAAACCCCGATTTTATTTTTGAATTAATGCCTAGCGGAATGGGTTCTATAGGAAAACAAATTAAGTAACTTAGGTTTTTTTAGAAATTTATCCATGCTAGGCTGGTAATCGCGCTAGTTGGGAAGGTTTTCCGAAAGTAACAACACTACAAGTACTGTTGTTTGTAGCAATCATGAATTAATAGCTTTATAGGTATAGGCGTTTAGACCTCCCACGTTAGCTATTGGTTTTATTGATATTTATTCGAAAAATACCATCTTTTTCATTAACACATCGAAGATTGTCCCCATATTTGCCCTCCTATTGTATCTAAAATGATATTCATTCAGGTCATCTTGCATATGTTCTTTGCTACAATGATGATAATTCCTCTTAACCAAACTTTGATATTCATTATATGAATATGCAATTCTTTAAAATTCTTTCCTTCATCAGAGGCAACTTGTTTGAGTTTAGTAAATTCATTTTCAAAGGTGCATATCCTTTCCATTTGTCAGTAATTAATTCAGCATCGTTAGAAACATATTTCATTAAAAAGGAACCCAATTCCTTTGCTGATGAATTTTCAATAACCTCAGTATATGCTCTACCAACTCCATCTTCTACTATTTCCAGAGCAAGAACTATTAACTTTTTAACACCTTTACTCCTTCCTTTTTCACCTTCTTCTGACCCACCTATAACAAACTCATCTGCGTGAACAATCCCGATAATGGGCTTTTAAGGCTACTTTTCATTACCTGCTGCACCTTTTGTTTAAATGCCCAACACGTTTTTGTTGTAGTTCAAATTCATTGCTTAACTCCGTTGAAGAAATCCCTTTCTTATTTGTACTTATTTTAAACACAATGTGAAATGCAATTAAAATCGGAAACTTTAGTTTCTCAAACATTGTATTTGCAGTTGGACTTTCATCGTATTTGCACCTCAAACATCTTCTTGAAAAAGGTTTTTACCATTGTAATATTTGTCATAACTGCATTTTATACAAACATATTCTTTTTCCCATTTGATTGATGAAAGATATTCATAATAGTTTAAATCTTCCTTAAATCGCTTGCTAAATGTAATTGAATTCACGCCTATAAATTTGTCCCCTGCACTCATTTGACACAGGTAGTTTTATTTATTTCATTGGGCGACTTAAACGCCTATACCAAAAACTTTAATTGAGTTCAATAAAGAATATATTTAAAACAATTAATCCTGAGGGTTTTTTAATTAAAAGTGATATAAATTTCAATGATATAATATACGCAATAAAAAAAGTTATTAAAAATGAAGTTTACTACAGTCAAACGATTCTTGATTTATTATCTAGACATATGATAGATAATAAGGTTCTAGATGAATTAGATATTCAACTATTAAAAGAAATTTCTAATGGGGCAAGATGAAAGAGTTAGTCGAGTTAATACCATTAACAAAATCAGGGATTGAAAAAAGAAGACGCATACTTCGAGATGTTTTTAATATAAAAACGGATAGTGATAGAGAATTAATACTTGCTGCAAAAGAAAAAGACTTTATTTAAACCTATTTGGTGCAGTATTATAGTAATTAAAGGATATTTTTGAAAACTATACAATGTCGGTTTTAGCTTACTTATAGTGTGCTTTTGTCTGTGTGTGGTAAGTAAATTACCCCTATTTTAGACGAAATAAAAATCTTAAATAGCCATACAACAACTGCTTTATTAAAACATTTGTTATATGACACTTCTAAATGATAGCTAGCCTAACAAAATCAACAAAATGTACCTTAACAGCTAATGTCTCAATAGTTGTGTTTTTTAATATGCTATTGTTAGTAATTCCGCAAATAAATATTAAACTATTTATTGACTCAACGATTACCAGTAAATTTATTTTATTTATTTACTCCTTAATAGTTTTAGCTGCTCTTTCCTTAATTCACATATTGTTTACTAGTAAGTTAACCTTCAAAATATCAAAGCTGGACTATGCGTTAGTATTTTTTATTGTCTTTATTCTAATAAATAGATATCTAGTGCAAGATATCTCTGGCTTTTCTATTAGATATTTTGAATTAATAGGTCTTAGTTTTGCTTATATTATTTTAAGAAATATTCCTGTTAAATATTATTATGTATTCTTGTTAGCTATTATCATTTCAGGAATTATCCAAGCTATTTATGGAAATTTACAATTACTTGGTCTTTTTCCCTCAAATCACTCTAAATTTAATATTACCGGGAGTTTTTTTAACCCAGGTCCTTATGCTGGATTCTTAGCATGTATTTGGAGCTTGTCACTAGGCATGTATCTTTTCAGAGGAGTAATGACTCATAAATTCAATACATATTTTGGTATAATAAACAAACGATTATTTGAGGTTATATCATTATTGGGGATTATATCAACCACATTAGTTATTCCTGCTACACGTTCAAGATCTGCAATATTAGCGATGATAGTTTCAGGAGGTTTTTTATTAATGATAAAATACCGAGGATATTCAAGGCTCTTAAAAAATACTGCCAGATATAAAAAACATTTTTTGCTACTTTCATTAGTGATACTATTTATAGCTGTTTTTTTTGGTGGATTTCAATTAAAACAAGAATCTGCTAACGGACGTTTATTAATCTGGAAAATAAGCAAAAATATAGTTGCTGATAATCCGCTTTTTGGTGTTGGTTTTGACAATTTCAAGGCACATTACATGAATTACCAAGCTGATTATTTTTTAGCAAATAAAAACCCTGAGGAAATAGCTTTAGCAGGAAAATCTGTATATGCTTTTAATGAGTTTATACAATTAATAGTTGAAAATGGCATTATAGGGCTTGTCTTTTTGGTAATTATTATCTATTTAATATTTAGTTTAAAACTAAAGTATAATTACAGTTATTTAGGGTATTTGGCAAAAGGGTCTATTCTAGCTATAGCTGTATTTGCTTTCTTTTCTTATCCTACGCAAATACTTCCTATAAAATTAATATTAGTAGTGTCTTTCGGATTAATAGCTTCTTTTGATAGGGATAAAAAAAGCATAATTCTATTTAAACAAAAGAATATCCATATTGTTTTTAAGGGAATTTTTTTGCTAGCTGGAATTGTTTTAATATATAAAACCTATTCAAAAACAGACCAATTAACATTAGGCTTTAAAATATGGAAAGAAGCACGTTACTCTTTTAGTAATAAACTGTTTAATATTAGTGTAGATGAATACGGGAATGTGTTACATCTTTTTAATAATAATGGTAAATTTTTAGAAGAATATGGTCGTACTCTTTCTTTAAATGAAAATCATGTTAAAGCTATACAAATACTAGAAAAGGCGAAAAAATACACAAATAGTAATGAATTGCTAAATGCCTTAGGCAATAGCTATAAATCATTAGGATATTATAGACAAGCAGAACTGTCTTACAAAAAATCCGCTTATATGATGCCTTCTCTTTTTTATCCTAACTATTTGCTGGCAAAATTGTATGAAGAAAGTGGTCAAAGCAAAAAAGCCCTGAATGTAGCCAATAAAATTCTAAAAAAAGAAATAAAGATTCCATCAAAAGCTATTGATGAAATAAAAGCAGAAATGGAAAAAATAATTATCAAATACGAACTTAAAACCTCTGGGTTTTAAATAAATCACGCAAATGTTTAATTAAAAAATGTAGCTTATGACATAATAAACCATAACCAAGAGGAAATCTAGTTTATTAGATTTTGCTTTGCATGAAGCATGCAAATTTAAATACTCCAAAGGTAGTATTCCTTTATGACCTAAAAAAAAATTTAAAAATCTGAGATGATATTTCTCAATAAATAATATTTAAAATGAAAAAAATCATAAGTACAAAAAAAATTTTAGGAATTGTGGCTGGATCACTATTAGCCTTCGCATTGTTTTTTAACACATCCCTAGAATCCAGTGAAAATGGAGACATTTCATTTTCATTAGCCTCTTTAGAAAATGCTCAAGCACTATCTGAAGATATTTGTCAGGTCGAGGTTTGTATTATAGAAACAACATGTTGGGATGAACCACCAATATATAATCTTTGTGAAGAAAAAGAATATTGTTTTTTAGAAGACTGTTAAATTAAATTTATTGCAGGTGGCACTTTATTGCGTCACTTGCAATAAAATTTATTGACTTAGTAATTTAAATTCGAATTTAATACTCAAAAGATTAAGATATTGAACAATTTGAAGGCAAAAATATACTGAACTTTGTAAAAGAACTACCAAATGATGATACTTGTAAAGCCTATTTGTCCAAATACGAATGACAAGATGGTTTTAGATGTTCAAAATGTCAAGGCAAAAAAGGATATATAAAAAGGATTACAAATGCCATTGTTATAACTGTCATCATGTAGAAAGTGCTACAGCTAACACCTTTGTTTCATAAGGTTAAGTTTGGGCTTCAAAAGCATTTTGTATAGTTTTTGAAATAACAACCAGAAGCAAAAGTTTATCAAGTGTTCAATTGACCGAACGTTACGGAATAAGCCAAACATCGACTTGATTTTTTATGCAAAAAGTACGCAAAGCCATGGAAAGCAATAAAAAATACCCTTTAGAGGATTTAGTCTATGTAGATGAATTTACAGTAGATGGTAAAAAGGGAAGGAGTTATGATAGCAAAAAGGAAAAAGCAGTGATAGCAGTAGAATTGACAAACAAACATCAAGTAAAACGCGGGTGTATATAAAGTCTATTGATGATTATGCTTGCAAATCTTTAACGCCAATATTTGAGGAGCATATTGATATTTCGGCTAAAGTGTTTACAGATAAATGGCGTGGGTATGAGTCATTAAAAGAATCATACGATATTACACAAATCAAAAGCGATAAAGAGAAAAACGTCAAGAAGCTTTACATTATCATCCACGAAGTAAAGACCTGCGTAAGAAGAGTCCCAACCCACTTGAGCAAAGATCATATTCAAAAATATTTTGATGAGTTTGCTTATCGAATCAATAGATCGCTAATAAAGAAAACGATTTGGCACAATACAATTATGAAAATGGCAAATCATAAACCCATTACTCAAAAACAAATAATATGGAAACTAAATTAATAAGTCAAAAATTTATAAAAAAAATGATATACTTTAATAAGTATATAGTAATTGTAAAATTAGTTAAAATGAAATATATATATGCTATTGTAGTTTTTTTATTGCTTTTTTTATCTTGCAATAAGAATAAATCAATTAATAATATTGATACAATTAAAGAGAGGAAAGTTATTTTTCCAGATTCTAAAACCATTGAAAAAGGAGCTATAGAGTTTTTAGATATAGTCGATACAACATTTATAGTAAAACTAGAGACAAGTAAGGAATGTTTAATTGGTAGACCTAGCAAAATTCAGGTTTATAATAATCATGTTTTTATTTTAGATGGAGTTACTAAGTCATTATTTGAGTTTGATTTTAATGGTAATTTTATCAAAAAGTTCGGAAATATAGGTAAGGGACCTGGAGAATACATATTACCATTGTCATTTAGTATTAACCATAAAAAAAATGAAATAGTCATTTATGATAGACCTAATAAAAAATTATTGAGCTATGGTCTAGATGGAAAATTTAAAGCTTCAAAAAATATTAATATTAAAGCTTTTAATTTTATTATTAGTAATGAAGATTCCCAAGAGTACATATTTGACACTCATATAGAAAACCAGCGGAATGTTGATGGTCTGAATTCTAAGCAGTATTCTATTACCAAATCAGATGAAGAAGGTAATATAACTTCTCAGTTTTTAGAGACATCTAAAGAACAAAATAGTTTAGGGTATAGGTCTAGATATAATTTATTCAGGAACGATTCCATTATATTATATAATCAACCTTTTACAAACACTATTTATCAAGTAAAAAAAGGAAACATTGAGCCTTTTTTAACCTTTGAATTTAAAGGAAAGGAAATACCTGATAAAACAGACTACAATATAAATTTCTATGATTTTCGTGAAAAGATAGAGGAGAATGTATATGAATTTTTCGAAAATAATTCAGGATTTTTTTTGATAGAAAATAAATTCATATTTCGTGTTAAAAGAGAAGGTGGTTATGAGGACCATATATATAATTTGAAAACTAATAGACTCAATTTAATTGAAAAAAATTATAATGCTCCAAATTTTGGTTTTCTTGGTGTCAAGGCATGTGTTTATAAAAACTACTTGGTAAATTACGCTTTTCCCAGGATGTACCTAAACAGTGAATATTTTAATTCTGAAAAATTCATTAACACTACAGTTCAAGATATTATTAAAAATACAAAAGAAGGAGATAATCCTATTCTAATATTTAATAGAATAAAAAGTTGAAAAAATATATTCCAAAAAATGTCTTATGACAACTAATAATGATGAACTTATTTTTTGTATTCTAAGATTAAATTATTGATATATAGTTTCATTTTTGATTGCTTTTGTTAAATTATTTAAAATACAAGAATGAGAAAAGTAATAACATTACTGTTTTTTGTATTACTACTTGGGGTAATTATAACAGGGACATTTTATTTTTTTTATAAAAATAAACAAGAGGTTTTATTTCCTTACGATATTCCTTTTAAAAAAGAAGGAAGTTTAGATTTTTATACAAAAGGTCATCTACATAAAATAAAGAGGATTATCATAGAACTTTCAGAAACAAAAACTGAAATAAGTTTGGGACTCATGTATAGGCATAAAATGGATAAATATGATGGGATGTTTTTTTATTTAAGCAGATATTTAAAAACGTTTTTTTGGATGAAAAACACTTATATACCGTTGGATATAATCTATGTGGATGATACATTTCATATTGTGTCAATTCAAAAAAACACAAAACCCCTTTTAGAAAAAGGGTTGCCATCATATGAAAAAACCATGTATGTCTTGGAAGTTAATGCAGGTTTTTGTTATATGCATAATATTAAAGTCGGCGATTCCATTTCCTATAAAAGGATTTAGTTTTTTAACAATAAAAATATAAATGAAAAAAAGCATCCTGTTTTTAGTTTTAAGCTTGGTTTTTGCTTGTAAAGACAATAAACCCATTGTTTCAGATTCTAACGAAGCATTAAAAAATACTTTTACTGATGCCCCCATAGAGGTTAAGGTAATAGATGTAAAAATCACCGATTTTAATTTAGAAATATTAAGTAACGGGAAATTGCAAGCTAGAAATAAAGCTGAAATACCATTTGAAGTAACAGAACGCCTTACAAAAGTTTATGTGAAAAATGGCGATCGTGTAAAGAAGGGACAATTACTAGCAGAATTAGATAAAATAAACGCATTAAGAAAATTAGAAAATTCCAAAATAAGTTTAAATAAATCGATTATTGAACTACAGGATATTTTATTAGGATTTGGGTATAAAATAAAGGATACTTCAAATGTGCCAGAAAAAATTTTAAACAATGTAAAAATACAAAGCAATTATAGTAAAGCTGTTGCAGACTTAAAAGAAGCTAATTATGATTATAGCAAAACAAAAATACAAGCACCATTTTCTGGTGTTATAGCTAATTTAATAGCTACCGAACATAATTTGACGTCCAATTACAAAAACACACTCTGTACTCTTATTGATGATAACCAAATGGAAGTTGTATTTCCTGTACTAGAATCTGAAATTTCAAAAATAAAACGTGGGCAAGTTATTGAAGTATTCCAATTTTCAGAACCAGACCAATCGCATTCGGGCAAAATTATTGAAATAAACCCTGTCATTGACAGTGATGGTATGGTAAAGATAAAAGCATTGGTAGATAATACCAAAGCTTCTTTTTTTGAAGGCATGAATATTAAGATAAAAATAAAGAATGTTATTCCCAACAAAATAGTGTTGCCAAAATCGGCAGTATTATTGCGCCAAGATAAGCACGTGGTATTTGTTGTAAAAAATAATGAAGCACATTGGGTTTACGTAGAAATAGGTCAAGAAAATAGTAGCCATATCGTAATAAACGAAGGCATTAAAGCAGGTGATATGGTTATTACATCTGGCAATTCAAATTTGGCCCACCAAACCAAAGTACAAGTTATAGAATAAATGTATTCATGAAAAATACATTTTCTATAAACATTGTATTTGTATTACTTATTATAGTAGGTATTAGTCTCGTGCCTTTCCTTTCTTTTCAGTTAATGCCATCTGAAAATACAAATGCATTAACCATATCTTATGAATGGGATGGCGCCTTGGCAGAGGTGATAGAAAAGGAGGTAACGTCAAAGATAGAAGGGCTAGCTTCAACATTAAAAGGTGTCCAAACTATTACTTCTAAATCATCAAAAGGTCAAGGTGTTATTTATTTAAAGCTTGATGAAAATACAAATACCAAATTAGTTAAGTTTGAGTTGAATGCATTAATTCGTTCATCACACAAAACTTTACCCGAAAATGTTTCTTTGCCTATCGTTACAGAACGTGGTTTTAGAGGCAGTAATACTCAAAAAAGTCCCATACTATATTATACCATTTTAGGTAATGGAAGTGGGTATTACATACAGAAGTTTGGCGAAGATTTTTTTCAATCTCAATTATCAACATTAGAGGGAGTGGAGAGTGTTGCTTTATATGGAGGAACACCTTATGAATGGGAATTATTGTATAATAAAAATAAGCTTGAAAACAACAACATCACAATAAATGATATACAGAGTGCCATTAGGAGTTATTTAGTTAAGAAAGAATTAGGATATGGCTTGTCTATAGACAAAAAAGGAGTTACGAATGAAACTTATTTAACACTAAAAGGTTACAAAAAGGACACTTTAGAATGGCATAACATTCCAGTAAAAAAAGTAAATGAAAGAATTGTTTATTTGGGAGATATTACAACGGCTAGTTACAAGGAACAGGAAAGTAGGAGTTATTCTCGAATTAACGGGCTTAACACAACCAATATGGTTGTATATGCAGAACCAAATGTTAACCAAATAAAATTGGTTAAATCTATTCAAGATAAAGTTAAGCTTTTAGAACAGAAGCTTCCTAAAGGATTTTCTTTAATGCTTGTTAGAGATAATACTGAAGATTTAGTAAAGGAAATTAAAACCATTAGCATAAGAATTGTTTTATCTATCGGGTTGGTGCTTGCATTAGTGTTAATTATTAGTCGAAAATGGCGCTATTTATTTATAATTGTAGCCAGTTTAATTGCTGATTTGTGTATCGCCTTTATTCTATATTTTTTATTTCATGTAGAAATTAGTGTTTATGCGCTAGCAGGAATAACAGTATCTTTTGGGATTTTAGTTGACAATAGTATTTTAATGCTTGATCACTTACGGTATAAGAAAAATAAAAAAGTATTTCTAGCCATTTTAGCAGCTACATTGACAACTATAGGAGCTTTATCTGTCATCTTCTTTTTAGATGATAAGTTAAAAATCCATCTAGTTGATTTTGCCATTGTAATTGTTATAAATTTGTTTGCGTCATTACTTGTAGCCTTCTTCTTTATACCTGCACTTTTAGATAAATTTCCACTAGGAAGAATTGAGCTTCGACTCTTATTTAAGAGAAAACGTAGAGTTAGTAAGATTTCTAGGGTTTATAGAACTAGTATTCTCTTTGGGTTACGTTTCAAAAAAGCATTTGTTTTCTTAGCTATTCTAGCATTTGGAATACCCGTATTCTGGTTACCTCATTCTATTGAAGGGGATGCAAGTTACATTGGTTGGTATAATAACCTTTTTGGAAGTGATACTTATGAAACCATGCGTCCATATATAAATAAAACATTAGGGGGAACCATGCGTTTGTTTACAGAAGTTAATTTTTCACAAACTAATGATGAAGATAAAGGAAGATCATGTCTTTATGTAAGAATTTATATGCCAGATGGGGCCGTCATAGCACAAACAAATACAGTTGCAAAAAAAATAGAAAACTATTTGTCTCAATTTAATGAAATAGAGAATTACTTTACCTATATATATGATATTGAAAATGCAAGAATTGAAATTTTATTTAAGCCTGATTATGACCATTCAGGTTTTCCTGAATTTTTAAAAGATGACTTGGTTGCTTTTTCGTCTAATATAGGAGGTTGTGATATGTCTATAAGTGGAGTTGGGGTTGGGTTTAGCAACAAAACAAATGATGCTATGCGTAGCAGTATACTTGAAATTACAGGATATAATTATGAAACTATATTAAGGTATGCAGAAGAAGCTAAAGAAAATTTGTTGGTAAATCCAAGAATCCAAACAGTGGTTATCAATACAGGACGTAAACGGTATCGTGATAAGGTTAGAAATGAGTACGTTATGGATTTAAATAATGAACTCTTAGTAAAACAAAATACATCCATACATCAAACTATTAATAATTTAAGTAAACTAACCTTTGATGATAAAAATATCACTTCTATTCTCTACAATAATGAGTATACTCCTGTAAAGCTAAAATCATCACAATCTATAGAAATAGATATATGGGGTGTGAATAATGAATTAACCAAATCTTCCAAATTAAAAGAATTGGGAAGACTTAGAAAAGAGCCGTCTAAAGGTGCCGTCGAAAAATTTAATCAAGAGTTTAAGGTTGCCATAGAATATGATTTTATTGGTAGTTATATGTTAGGAGAAAGCATATTAACAAGAACTATAGATACTCTTAATTCAAACTTACCAATGGGTTTTAACGCTGCAGAAAAAAACATAAGGCCTTGGAATCCAAAAACGAAATCTCAGTATGAGTTAGTATTTCTTGTTATTTTAATTATCTATTTTGTATGCGCTATTGTTCTTGAATCTTTATGGCAACCCTTGGTTGTTATTTTAATGATTCCCTTATCTTTTATAGGTGTGTTTTTAACGTTTTCAATTTTTGAATTGCGTTTTGACCAAGGGGGTTATGCTTCATTACTATTATTATGTGGCTTAGTGGTAAATGCATCCCTCTATATTATAAATGACTATAACAATTTGAATAAAAGGAAAAATAAAACACAAAAAATTGAAAATTATATAAAAGCATATAATACTAAAATTAGTCCTATTTCGTTAACCATACTTTCCACCATATTAGGTTTAATCCCGTTTTTGTTTTCATCACATGAAGAACCTTTTTGGTTTGCATTATCAGCAGGTACTATAGGAGGATTGATATTTTCAATTCCCATGTTAATCGTTTATTTGCCCATATTTATGTTTTGGAGAATGCAATCTAAAAAGAAAGATATTAACTTGAATTCTATCAATGAATCAATCCAAAACACAACCCTTAATCCTGAAATTTCTTAGCATAGAATGGTAAAGTTTTTAATTGAGAGACCAATAGCAGTTATCATGAGCTTTATAGCAATCGTGGTTCTTGGTCTTATAGCATCATATAAATTGCCTGTTTCGTTGATGCCAGATATTGATATTCCTGAAATTACTGTTCAAGTAAGTCATGCCAACACATCTGTTCGTGAAATGGAGAATACTATTATTACACCGTTGCGTCGACAGCTCATGCAAATTTCGAATTTAGAAGATATATATAGTGAGACTAGAGATGGAAGTAGTACTATCCATTTAAAATTTAAATATGGTACAGATAATACCATTTCGTTTATAGATGCAAACGAAAAAATAGATGTTGCAATGAGAGATTTACCCAAAGAGGTAGAGCGTCCGAGAGTTATTAAAGCTAGCGCATCAGATATCCCTGTATTTAATATAAACGTTAGTCTAAAAGAAAATGGAGATGCTAATAAGTTTATAGAAGTTGGCGAATTGTGTGAAGCTGTTTTAAAAAGGCGCATAGAGCAGTTGCCAGAAGTAGCATTGGTTGATGTTACTGGACTGATATATTCAGAATTATACATATTACCAGACTCAGACTTAATAAAAAGTTTAGGTATTTCACAGGAGCAAATTCAAGAAGTATTAAAAAGTAATAACGTCTCTTATGGCAATATTATGGTTCAGGAAGGGAATTATCGTTATAATATTCGTTTTTCTTCATCGTTGAAATCAGTTGAGGATGTTCAAAATATTTATATGAAATCCAATGAAAAAATATTTCAATTAAAAGATATTGCGGAAATAGGCTTAAGACCGCGACAAGTAAAAGGGAAATATTTGAGCAATGCCAAGGAAGCTATAAATTTAGCAGTAATAAAGCAAAGTGAAGCTCGTATTGAAGATCTTAAGTTTGAGGTAAACAAATTAATTGAGTCTTTTAAGAATAAATATCCAGAGATAGAATTAACACTTTCACAAGACCAAACCAGTATACTAGACTATACAATATCAAACTTAAAACAAAGTTTAGTTTTAGGGGCTTTTCTAGCATTCATAATAATGTTTTTTTTCTTAAAAGATATTATATCACCTTTTCTTATTGGATTTAGCATTCCTACATCTCTAATTATAAGTTTATTATTCTTTAAGCTTGTTGGATTATCTATTAATATAATTTCTTTATCGGGTTTGATATTGGGTATTGGTATGATGATAGACAATTCAATTATTGTTATTGATAATATTATTCAATACGTTGATAGAAAAGAAACCATAGCAAATGCATGTATAAAAGGAACAAATGAGGTTATAAGGCCTCTAATATCATCGGTACTTACCACGTGCGCTGTTTTTATTCCATTGCTATTTTTAAGTGGAATATCAGGTGCTTTATTTTATGACCAAGCTATTGCTGTGACTATAGGTCTTACGGTTTCATTATTAGTAGCAATAACATTATTGCCTGTTCTTTATAAACTTTTTCATAAGAAAAATGAAAATAGAATAGGGAAGCTATCCCGTTTGATAAAACCTATCAAAGTTTTAAATACAGAAAACACCTATGAGAAAGGGTTCGTTTTTGTGTTTAAACATAGAAAGTATGCTTTCCCTCTTTTTTTTAGCATGATATTAATTTCTTATTTGTTTTTTTTCTTAATAACAAAAGAAAAATTACCTCAAGTTGAGCAAAAGGAAATTATAGTCAATATCGATTGGAATGAAAGTGTTACTATAAAAGAGAACAAAAAAAGAGTACTTGAATTTTTGAAATATATTAATGACCAAGTAGAAACTACGAATACTTATATAGGAGAACAGCAGTTTTTATTAAGTCGAGAAAAAAGATTGGGTCACTCTGAGTCTAGGATTTACGTAAAAGTTCATGAATCAAATGATCTTAGTATATTAAAAAAAAGAAGCATGTTGTTTTTTAAGGAGCGTTTTAATAACGCACGTTTTTCTTTAACCAATTACAAGACACTATTTGATCGTCTTTTTTCCGATGATCAACCTGATATTATTGCTAAAATAACTTCTAAAACAGATGAGAAGATTCCCAAAATTAAAAAAATAGAAAAAGTTCAACGTAATATTATTTCTAGTTCCTTGAATTTAAACAGCAATAAAATAGTAACGCAAAGTCATATTGTGATAAGCCTTGATTCTGAAAAATTGTTATTGTATGATGTTACAAGGTCTGCTATTTTTAGCACATTAAAATCACAGTTTAATGTGTTGCAAGTTGATTTGTTAGAATCAAGCCAACGATATATACCCATAGTAATTAGTGATAGGTTTAATACTGTAGATGATATTTTAAATGAATTAACCATTCAAAATAAAAACGGATTTGATATTCCAGTAAAAGCATTAGTATCAATAAATAACGAACAAGGTTATAAAACATTGTTTTCTGGAAAAAATGGTCAATTTGTCCCGTTAGAAATTGACTTAGGTATAGACAAAAATATTAGTAATGAACATATTCTAAATGAATTAGAAAAAATTGTTCATGAAGAACCAAACTTAGATGTAGTATTTGATGGTAACATATTTTCTGGAGGTAAGCTAATTAAAGAATTGGTATTTGTTCTATTCATTTCAATTTTACTATTATACTTTATTTTGGCAGCACAATTTGAATCATTAACACAACCCATTATAGTTTTACTTGAAATACCAATTGATATTGCAGGTGCTTTAATATTACTTTATGTTTTTGGAGAATCGTTAAACTTGATGTCTATGATTGGAATTGTGGTTATGAGTGGTATAATTATTAATGATTCTATTTTGAAAATAGCGACAATAAATCAGTTACGGAAAAATGGTTATAATCTTATAGATGCTATAAAACTTGCGGGGAAACAAAGATTGAAACCAATACTAATGACAAGTTTAACTACAATACTTGCGTTGGTGCCTTTCTTGTTTTATTCAGATTTGGGAAGCGAATTACAAAAACCATTTGCTTTAACGGTAATAGGTGGTATGGTTTTAGGAACTTTGGTGAGCTTATATTTTATTCCCCTTTGTTATTATTATCTCTATTCTAAAAAAGAACCAATTCAAAATGTAAATCCTAGTTAAATTTATGAAAAATTTAAAAACCCTTATTTTTTTAGTTCTTTTTGGGACTTCTTATATGGTGTTTGGTCAAATTAAGGATCAATTCGAGATAGACTTAAATAATGTCATTACTATGTCTGAGAAGAACTCACTAGATGCTTTTAAAGCTAAACATCTATATCAATCGAGTATTTTGGAATTTAAAAACTTTCAAGTTGAAAACTTACCAATTCTTAATATGGACTTAAATCCTTTGGTTTATAATAGTTCTATTGTCGAAAGATATGATGCTAATCTTAACCGAGATGTTTTTCGTACTGTGGAGACATTAAACTCTTATTTAGGATTGTCCGTTTCCCAAAATATTACGGCTACAGGTGGAAATGTTTTTTTAAGATCCAATATTAACCGTTTACAGAATTCTGGAGCAATATCAAATATTGCATATAACAACAATATTATTCAATTGGGTTTTAATCAATCTCTATTTAGCTATAATTCTTTAAAGTGGAATAAAAAGACGGCTCCTTTGGTTTATGAAAAAGCAAAAATAGAATTTATTGAAGCTAGGGAATCAATACACATCAAAGCGGTTAATTTCTTTTTTGATTTAGCATCAGCTCAATTAAACTATGAAATAAGTGATAATAATTATGAAAATGCGTACCAATTGTATGAGATTGGAAAAGAACGCTTTAAAATAGCTACAATAAATCAAGAAGAATTATTGAATTTAGAACTTAATTTATTAAATGCTGAAGTAGCTCAAAAAAGAGCAATAAATTCCTTAAAGGACAGTCAATTTTCTTTTAATACTTTTTTAGGTAATGAAGTGCATCTAGATTATAAATTAGTAATACCTGAAATGATATTAAAAACCGAAATGGATTTTTCCTTAGCACTTAAACAAGCCCAAGAGAATAATTCAGAAATGTTGGATATGAAACTCAAAGAGCTTAATTCTTTAAAAGAATTTGATAGAATTAAAAGGCAAGGGAGATTTAATCCTACATTCTCAGGAATCATAGGGTTGAATAAAAATGCTGAAAATTATAGTGACTCATATCTAAACCCTTTAACTCAAAAACAATTTAGTTTAAGGGTGACAATTCCTATCATAGATTGGGGTACTGCAAACAGAAGAACTCAAGTGGTTGCCAATAGGAATAAAATTGTAATTGCTGAAAATAAACAGGCCATTCAGGATTTTAAACAAAAAATAATGACCCAAATAGCAGAATTTAATTTACAAAGTGAATTAGTAGAAAAGGCATTAAGGTCAAAAGATATTGCAATAAAAGCTCATGAGCTAGTATTAGAGCGATTTAAGTACGGAAATATTGATATTGTTAAATTAAATGCCTCAAGAACAGCAAAAGACAGAGCTATAAATGACTATTTAAATAGCCTAAATGATTACTGGAATAATTATTATACATTACAAAAATTGACTTTAATAGATTTAAAGACTAATCAAAAATTGAGTATAGTAATGGATAAGAAATTAGATTTAAACAATTTGAGATAGAGAAGTGAAAAAAAATAATATAAAATGCGGTTTGCTTATTTTGATTATTGGGGTTGTAATATTTGTAGTAACTTTAAAATTATATTGGTTACTTCTTTTGGTTTTATTTTTTGTAGGAATTTTTTATTCACTTTTTAGAATTATTAATTCTATTACTAATGAAGTTATTAAAAGAGTATTTCGTTTTATCTTGATTGTATTTGCCATTTTCACTTCTACTATTACCTTCAGAATTTTCCTGTTAGATTTATACAAAATCCCAAGTGACTCCATGAAAGATACTTTATCAAAAGGAGATGTTATAATATTAAACAAGTTAGCTTATGGTCCAAGATTACCTTCTTCAATATCAGAAATACCATGGATAAATATGTGGTTTCCACCTAAAGAGGTAAAAAGCAAAGATATGTCTAACATTAATTGCAATAATATACGCTTTCATGGTACTACCAATATTAAACAAGGTGATATAGTTGTATTTAATACTCTTTCATGGAAGAAAAACGATTTTGTATTTAAAGAAACATTAGTAAAAAGATGTGTGGGACTTGCAGGGGATAAAATCGAGATTATAAATGGGGAGATTTATACAAATAATATTCAGTATAATAATCCTAAAGAAGTGAAAAACAATTGGCTTGTTTGGGTTAATAATAAAGATTTTTTTTTACATCAGTTAGACTCATTAAGTTTGAGAGCTGAACTATTGAATATATTACCTTCTGATAGAAAGTTTGTTTTAAACAGTTCTTACATTGACATATCAATAATAAAAAAATTTAATTCAGTCGATTCTATAAAAATAGAAATTGAAAATAAGAATAGAACTGATTGGTTATTAGGAAAAAAATATGCTCCAAATTTCAGCTTAGATAATATGGGGCCTTTTAAAATACCCCAAAAAAATATGGAGATTGAACTAAATAATTTTAATTATTCGATTTATGAAAATATTTTGAATCTTTATGAGAAAATTAATTTTAAAAAGAATAATGGTAAGTTTTATTTAAATAATGAAGAGGTTTCAAATTACATCTTTAAAAATGATTATTACTTTATGATGGGGGATAATAGAAAACAGTCCTATGATTCTAGGATGTATGGGTTTATCCCAATAGAAAATATTATAGGAAAGATATCTAGTGTAGTTCATTGAAAGGGAATATTATAAATAGAGAAAAGGATAATTAAATAAAAGTATTAATAAAGAAATTTTGAGTTATATATTTAACGTCTGTTTTATATCTTCCTGTTTTGTGTGGTTACTCATAGCTGTCCCCTGAAGCCCTTGAAAACACTGAAGTCTTGTTTGCGGTTTTGGGTGTCCCGTTGTATTTTTGGGCCGATTTTTTATTTTTGTTGTAATGTTTGTATGCCTTAAAAAGAATAAAAGTGGCTCTACGAGTGTTCAAATCGTAGATAAATCTTCCGGAAAGTATGTTTTGTTCCAAAGCATTGGCAGTTCATCTGACCCTGCCGAGATTGATTTTTTGGTTGCCGAGGGCAAAAAGATAATTGCATCGCACGGTGGGCAGGCTATGTTGCCTTTTGACAGGGATAAAGAATTGGAATTTGTAGATACATTTTTATGGTGTTTGGACTCGATGAACCTTTTGACCCATCCCATTTTTCATCCTCTTTTATTTTTACCGGGTTTATTTTTACTTGAACCTCGCATCCATTTCTAAAAACTTATTGTACCCTCTGTTGTTTATGCCCGACTTGATCAGTTTGCCCGTTTTTAAGTTTTTTTCTAATCGCTTTATGCCTTTTTCCTGTTGTACCTGTCTTTCTTGGCCCTGTCGTCACAATACGTAACAAGAAGCTTTAACCGATCCTTTTCTATGATTTCACTTTCTCCATTTTTTAGCGATAGGGACAGGACCCTATCCTTGATTTCCTGTTTTTCGTTTTTAATTCACCTAA
>NZ_JBIQVZ010000015.1:0-49760 GCF_044335535.1 Mariniflexile sp. HMF6888
TAATAGATCTGCAACCTATACGCTGAACGCGCCTGCGGCTATCACATATACCGCGCCTGAAGACACCAACCTACAGTCTTGTGATTATGCAGACCAAACGGAAGTGAACTCGGCATTCAGCACATGGGTTACCGCCCAGACCAATGCCTTTGCCATCGCCAACGGATGCTCACCTGTATTGACCAATGACAGTGCGTCTGTGACGGTTCCCGAGTTATGTACCGGTGGAACAGCTACAGTAAAATGGACCATCTCCGATTTGTGCGAGACCATTGAAGTGTTCGCCGATTTCAACCTGACAGCGCCTACGGCCATCACTTATAACGCGCCTGAAGACGACTCGTCTACGGCATGTGAATTTGACCAACATGATGCTATTACAGCGCAATCAAGTCTTAATGCAGATATCACTGCTTGGGTCAACAATCAAACTTCTATTATTAATACAAGTTTAGAAGGAGGGTGTTCTCCTATAGTTACAAATGATTTTGCTTCACAATCCATTGATTTTTGTACTGGTGGTTCATTAACTATTACATGGCAAGTACAGAATTTATGTGGAATTAGCACTTCTACTGCTACATATACATATACTAAACCTACTCCAGTTGCTTTTGATCAACAAAATCTTCCTAGCAATATTACAGTTGAATGTGACAACATACCAAATGCAGACGTACTTACTGCTTCAACAAACTGTGGAGAAGTAAATGTCATCTATAATGAAACAAGAATAAATGGGGAATGTGTTTCTTCTTATGAATTAGTAAGAACATGGAAAGCAACAGATATCTGTGGTTCTTCTGTAGAACATACTCAAACTATTACTGTGCAGGACACAACGCCTCCAGTACTAACATTACCAGCCAACGTCAGTGCCGAATGTAGTGATGACTTATCACCAATTGCCTTTGGAAGTGCAACAGCTACCGATAATTGCGATGATAATCCCGTTATAAGCTATGAAGATAAAAGAACGGATGGTGCTTGTTCCGGTACTTATACTATAACCCGTACTTGGAAAGCTACCGATGCTTGTGGCAATGAGGCTACTGCAGATCAGGTTATTTCAATATCTGATACGACAGCTCCCGAATTCGTAGAAACACCCCTTCCTCAAGATGTTACTGTTGAATGTAATACAGTACCTGCTGCAGAAACATTAACGGCTACAGACAATTGTGGAACGGCTACTGTAACAGTCAATGATGTTAGAGCTGACGGAAATTGTGCCAATAACTATATTATCACACGTACTTGGACTGCGACGGACGAATGTGGACTAACAAAAACACATATTCAAACGATAACAGTTCAAGATACAACGCCTCCGACTTTTGTTGAAACATTACCTCCTACAAATTTAGTCGTAGAATGTGACGCTGTACCTGTAGCAGAAACTTTAACAGCTACCGATAGCTGTGGTTCTGCAACGGTTTCTGTTAACGATGTCATAACAAATGGAAGTTGCCCAAATAACTATACACTTACTCGTACTTGGACCGCAACAGATGAATGTGGTAACACAACAAAACATACGCAAATTATAACTGTTCAAGACACGAAGGCTCCTCAATTTGTTGAAGCATTACCTAATAATATTACCGTGGAATGTGACGCAGTACCTACTGCAGAAACATTAACTGCTACCGATAATTGTGGAACGGCTACAGTATCAGTAATCGATGCTGTAACAAATGGTGATTGTCCTAATAATTACATCATTGCTCGTACTTGGACAGCTACTGATGCATGTGGTTTAACAACTAAGCATACGCAAATTATAACGGTGCAAGATACCAAAGCACCAGTGCCGGCTGCTACGTTTGACGAGGTTTTAAATGTAAGTTGTACCAACATCCCACAAGCTCCTGAGCTAACGTTTACCGATAACTGTTCGTCTGCGGCTAATATTGTCGTGGTATTTAATGAAACAAGTACTTTCCAAGAGAATGTTTATAACGATTATGAAATTGTTAGAACATGGACCGTAAGAGACGAATGTGGTAATGAAACAACATATAATCAAACACTTCATGTGGCGCTAGATGAAATAATAACCGATATCGTTGCCGAAGACAGATGTTTTGATGATGGTATTGTGAACTTAAATGATTTAATTCCTAGCACACTAAACACAAATGGTACTTGGGAATTAATTGAAGGTAACCCAGTGGCAACACTAACTGGTAGTATTTTCAACCCAACAACACTTGAACTTGGTGATGATTTCCTTCCGGATAATGGTGGTGTGGACTATAAATTCAGATACACAACAACAGATAATGGCTGTATAAGTATTAGCGATGTAACCATGAATATAAATGCCGATTGTGTGGTATTACCTTGTGGTGAAAACGACGTTGTAATATCTAAAGCAGTAACACCTAATGGAGATTTTATCAATGATTTCTTTTATATCTCTGGAATTGATTTATGTGGCTTTGTTGCTGAGGTAAAAATATTCAATAGATGGGGAGCATTAATTTTTGAGTCGAACAAGTATCCTTTAGTTAGTGAAAATGAAACTAAAGGGGTTCTTCCACCTGCAGGTACTTGGGAGGGCACCGCCAGTAAAAAATCTGTTGGTGCTTCTGGTACAGTACCAAATGGAACTTATTATTACATAATAACTTTAAAAGATAGTGGATTGGCCCCATTTACAGGACCTGTTTACTTAGGAACCAAATAAAACTTAACCTATGAAATGAGCCCGAAAAGTATTTCTAAATGAACAGAAATAGTATTAGGGCGAATTCCATCTGACAATTAAAAACAATAAAATTAAACAGATGAAACTTATTAAACATAACATAATCGCTATTGCATTGTTAAGCTGTACGGTTGGAGTTGCTCAACAGTTACCGCAGTTCACACAGTATATGTACAATACAATCTCTATCAACCCAGCGTATGCAGGTAGTAGAGAGGCTTTAAGTATTGTTGGATTGCACCGAAGCCAATGGGTTGGTTTTAAAGGTGGTCCAATAACACAAACACTGTCTATACACACACCTCTAAGAAACGATAGAGTTGGTGTTGGATTATCTTTTATTGAAGATGATTTAGGCCCTGAGAATTTCACCTATTTATATGGAGATTTCTCTTATTCTATTCCAACCGGAAGAACAGGAAAGCTTGCTTTTGGTATTAAAGGTGGTTTTACACAATATAGTTTGGATCCCGAATTCTTAAACGATCCTGATATTGTAGAGGATGATTATTTTAAAGGATTTGCTAATCGTTGGACACCCAACGTTGGTCTGGGAGTATATTGGAGTACTAACAGAGTCTATTTTGGTTTATCAACACCTAGAGTCTTAAACACCGATAAAAATACCGAAGAAGGCTTCGAAGCTTTAGATAGGTTGAGTTACTATTTTACAGGAGGTGTCGTTGTTGATTTAAGTAAAAGTTTTAAGCTAAAACCAGCATTTTTAGTTAAAGCTACTAATGGAGCTCCTCTTTCTTGCGATTTAACGGCCAACTTCTTGTACAACGAAAAGTTTTGGTTAGGTGGTTCATATAGAATTAATGAAAGAACCGCAGCCATAGGCGGTATTGCAGATTTTCAAGTATCCAGACAATTACGTGTAGGGTATGCATACGAAAAACCAATCTCAGAAATTGCCCGTTATACTACTGGAACCCACGAAATATTACTTATGTATGAATTCAAGTTCTTAAGTTCAAAATTAAAATCACCAAGATATTTCTAATACTATTTTTATGAAAGTTAAAAATCACATATTAGTTTGTATCGCATTAATGCTTAGTATCTCCATGTTTTCGCAACAAGGAAAGCAAAAACGAGCAGACACCTTATTCAATAAATTTTCTTTTGTTAAAGCTGCCGAGGTTTATAAAGAGCTTATTGCCAATAATTACAACAAAGACTATGCAACAAGGCAACTTGCCGATTGTTATGCCTTTTTAAGAGATCCAAACAATGCATCTAGATACTATAAAACTGTTGTTAAGCAAGAGAATGTGCCTATAGAATATTACTATAAATATGCACAGTCGCTTAGAGGCATGAAAAAGTACGACGAATCCCAAGAGTGGTTACAACGCTACAAAGATTCTGGTGGTGTTGTTAATGCTAACGATTTTTCTAAAGACATCAACTTTATAACAAGCGTTTTTAGCGCAAAACAACAATATTTTTTAGATAAAGTTCGGTTCAATTCCAAATTTAGCGATTTTGGAGCTTTTGAACACAATGGAAAAATTTACTTTGCTTCATCTAGGGATGAAGGTGTTGCAGTAAAGCGTTTATATGGATGGAACGAACAACCCTTTTTAGATGTTTATGTTACCGAAGTAGGTGCCAAAAGAAATGTAGACCATACCGCAAAAGTAAAAGGAGACATAAACTCCATTTACCATGATGGCCCTGTTACTATTACAAAAGATGGCAAAACCATGTATTTTTCTAGAAATAATTACAAAGATAATATTGAAGTAAAAGACAAAAAAGGGCTTACCAATATGAAACTCTATAGAGCTACTTTAAAAGATAGCATATGGACAGACATTGAAGACCTATCAATAAACAGTGATGAATTTTCAACACAACATGCGGCTTTAAATAGCGATGACACCAAATTATACTTCACTTCAGACAGACCTGGAGGTTACGGTGGCTCTGATATTTGGGTAGTTGACATCTCTCCTGACGGCACACTAACAGACCCGCAAAATGTTGGAGAGATCGTAAACACAGAAAGTGCTGAAGGGTTTCCCTTTATAAATAATGAAGGTACGTTGTTCTTCTCTTCGGACGGTCACACAGGCTTGGGCTTGTTGGATATATTTGGAACCATTAAAGGTGAGAATGATGAGATTATTGATGTTATTAACTTAGGTGTTCCTGTAAATTCCAATAAAGATGACTTTTCGTTTACCATGAGCCCTAATGGCGTTACGGGTTATTTTGCTTCTAACAGACCTGGAGGTCGTGGTGATGATGACATTTACGCATTCCATAGAGTACCGACATTACAAGTTGAAGGTGTTGTAACCGATGCCATTAATACTAAGCCCATTCCGAAATCCATAATTACACTATTTGATGATAAAAACAATCAAATAGCTTATATGGAAACCGATGAAAATGGTTTTTATCAAATAAATATAGATAGAAATAAAGACTATAAAATTGTTGCTAGTCAGAAAAAATATATAGACGACTACAGAACATTTACATCTAAGAACATTCAAACAGAACTTACAACAATAACAGCCAATTTATTATTAAACCCATTACCGGATGTTATAAAACTTGCTGAATTAAACACCATTTACTTCGATTATGACAAACATAACATAAGAGAAGATGCAGCTTTAGAATTAGACAAGATTGTCAATTTAATGACAAACGATTATCCAGAAATGGTAATCCGCATCGAGTCGCATACCGATTCTAGAGGCACCCTTTCATATAATGATAAATTATCCATAGACAGAGCCAATTCAACCTATGACTACTTAATCTCTAAAGGCATAGATCCTGCTAGAATTACAGAACACAAAGGTTATGGTGAGCGTAAATTAACAAATGGTTGTGAAAATGGTGCAAAATGTGAAGAAGAAGCACATCAATTAAACAGACGTACACAATTTATAGTTGTCAAAATGGAATAAAGATATAGACTAATGTGTGTTTCAATAAATAAAAACTCTTTTATTAGTTTTTTTAATTAAAACAAAACCCATGAGATTAAAAAACTACATATTAACTGGTATTGTTTTGGGATTAAGTATGGCTGCTTTTTCACAGTCAGGTTTACAAAAAAAAGCAGACACCCTATTCAACAAGTTTTCATTTGTTGATGCTGCCAATGCGTATAAAGAACTTATTTCAAAAAATTACAATGCAGATTATGCAACAAGACAACTAGCAGATTGCTATGCTTATATGCGTAACCCAGATAGTGCTGTGGTTTACTATAAAAAAGCTGTTGAGCAACCTAACATACCAAATCAATATTACTACAATTATGCACAAGCCTTACGTGGTGTTAAAGACTATAAAGAATCACGTGTGTGGTTAAGACGCTTTGAAGAAACAGGTGGAAACATTAAAGAATCTAAATTTTTAAAAGATGGTGATTTTATAAACAATATTTTTAATGCAAAACCACAGTACTTTTTAAAGGATTTTGATTTCAATTCGAAATACAGCGATTTTGGTGCTTACGAAAAAGACGAAAACATTTATTTTGTTTCTTCAAGAGATGAAGGCGTATCATCAAAACATATTTATGGTTGGAATGAAGAGCCCTTTTTAGATATTTATGTTAAAGCTAAATCTGGTACTAATAATATTTCAGACAATAAATCTAAATTAAAAGGTGACGTTAATACGGTATATCATGAAGGCCCTTTAACCATTTCAAAAGATGGTAAAACCATGTATTTCTCTAGAAACGATTTTAACAAACAAGTTTTAGGAAGAACAGAAAAAGGTCTTACAAACCTTAAAATTTATAAAGCGACATTGGTTGATGGTAAATGGGAAAATATTGAAGAGTTACCTTTTAATAGCGACACCTACTCCATTTCCCATCCAGCTTTAAATAGCGATGAAACAAAACTATACTTTAGTTCCGATATGCCTGGAGGTTTAGGAGGTGTCGATATTTATTATGTAGATATAAACAGTAATGGTTATGGCACACCTCAAAACTTAGGGAGTCCCGTTAATACCAATAAAAATGAAAGTTATCCTTTTATAAATAATGAAGGAACCCTTTTCTTGGCTTCCGATGGACATCCAGGATTGGGTTTACTTGATATTTTTGGAACGGTTACAGATGAAACCAATAAAATTATTAGTGTTATCAATTTAGGCATTCCTGTAAACTCAAATAAAGACGATTTCTCTTTCTTTATGAATGAAGATGGCTTATCTGGATATTTTGCATCTAATAGAGGTGGTGGTATGGGTAGCGATGATATTTATGCCTACAATAGAGTGCCACCATTAAAAATTGAAGGTTATGTAACCGATGCTGAAACAAATTCCCCTATAGCAGATGCTACAGTAAGCTTGCTAGACGGTAACAGCAACCCCATTGCGACCTTACAAACTGATGAAAATGGACATTATGACATTAATATAGATAGAGATACCGATTACTACATTAATGCTAAAAATGATGATTATATAAGTAACACCATAGCGGTAAGCTCAAAAGGTATTGATAGAAACGTAACAAGCATTTATGCAAACATATCGTTAAGTCCAGATAAAAAAGTAATGCCTATTACAGAGTTACAGCCTATTTATTTCGATTTTAATAAATATGATATAAGAAGCGACAGTACCGTTGAATTAGATAGAATTGTAAACTTAATGATGGCTACCTACCCGAATATGGTTATTAAAATTGAATCGCACACCGATTCCAGAGGCACATCAGAATACAACGATGTTCTATCTGAAGAAAGAGCAAAAGCCACTTATAATTATTTAATAAATAAAGGTGTAGATCCTGCCAGAATAACCGAATACAAAGGCTATGGCGAACAAAAATTAACTAACCAGTGTAATGGCACCATATCATGTACAGAAGCACAACATCAATTAAACAGACGCACACAATTTATTATAATTAAAATGAAATAATTTTAGCTTTGTTCTATAATAATAAAAACCATCAGAGAACCCTTCTTTGGTGGTTTTGAGTTTATACCGTTACCTTAAAATTTTTAAATAATTATGCGGCGGCTTAATATGTATATATTACTATAGGTTTGCTTTTGATTTGAGTGGCAGTAATCATTACTATATCGATTTGAAAGATGAATTAGGTTTAACCAATGTTTCGAATGATTCAAATAGATCATTAAAAGACTTAAAAACGAATACCATAAAGCTGGATATAAAAAGCTGTTTTTATAATTTCTCAATAATATTAATCCAGATATACCCATTAACATCACAAAAAAAATCCTCCAAAAAAAAGGAGGATTTTATACCAAAAGCTAAATTCAACAACTATAAAAAGTTATTAAAATAACCTATTAAATTCTTAATGCAGCATATTTCATGCAGCATTTAGTTTGCTACTAAACAGTCATTAATAAGGTTATGTCGTAGTTGTTTTTAAACAAGCAACTCTATTTTTTTATGAAAATGTTGGTGTAATACCACTTCCCTTCGGCATTTTGTTCGGCCGCTAAATCGAAGTTTGTAAAATCACCTTCAATGTTTGCACGGTGTCCATCACTTTTTAACCAAGCACTTACAACCGATTCTGCAGAACTGTAACCATAGGCCACATTTTCAGATACTTTGATAGCACCTGCGTTTGCTTTTAAATAATCGCTTCGTTTGTAAAAGTTAGCATGGGACACTTCGTTGTTATCTACCATGTAATCGGTATGGGTAAATGCTACCGATTTAACCACTGTCATATCAGATAGAGCATTTAAACCCTTTGATAATCTATGATTATTAATAAGTTCCAGTATTTCTACTTCAATGGTTTTTGTTTCTGGAGTAATTAGGCTTAACTCTATCGCATCTGCTTTATCATCAAGATTATCTGTAGTACAGGAAAAGCTAAAAAAAGCCAACAGTGCCAATAAAGGCAGTTTTGTTAATAACTTCATAAGTAGGTAATTTTAGATTTGGTTCTATAAAATTAACCACCTAATCCGAAGCGAATGTTAAAAAAATGTTAAAATCGATTAAAAACAAGCATTATATCGATTTTTATAGTATTACATCGATGAAATACGGGTTCAAAAACAATTTTTATGCATTTCATCATGCAAATTAAGGAGATAATCGATTAATTTCCCAATTGTAATCTGGTTGCAGTTGGTATCGTATTCTATCATGCAATCTATTGGGGCGTCCTTGCCAAAATTCTATCTCAATGGGTTTTACAATATAACCTCCCCAATGTGCTGGTCGAGGTATTTCTTTACCTTCAAAAGTTTTTTCTAAATCTAATAACTTTTGTTCCAAATAGGCCCTACTAGCAACAATCTCGCTTTGGTTAGAAACTAAAGCACCTAATTGGCTTCCTCGGGGTCTCGATTCAAAATACCCATCACTTAAATTTTCAGCTATTTTTTCGGCAATACCTTTAATAATTATTTGGCGTTCGGCACCATGCCAAAAAAAAGATAAGCATACATTGGGATTTTGGGCAATGGCTTTACCTTTGTCGCTATTATAACTGGTGTAAAAAATAAAACCTTCATGGGTAAATCGTTTTAATAACACTACCCTATTTTTCGGAAACCCATCCAAGCCAATAGTAGATATGGTCATGGCATTTGTTTCATCTTCAACAAAAAAGTTATCAACCTCATAAAACCATTTTTGGAATAATTCTATAGGGTTTTCTGGAGCATCTTTTAGTAGCAGCTCACTCTTTTCGTAAGATTTTCTATAATTACTTAAGTCTTTTTCCATAATAGGCAAAATAACGAAAATTTATTATTCTATTTTGATTTTTTATATCGCTAAACTTTATAAATTAGTGCTGCCCTAAATAGCATACATGAAATTTGAAGATTCTAAATATTTTGAACTAAAACACTACAAAATAGAAAGACCCTTTGGTCATTTTTATTTATTAGAAAATTTTTTTATTTCTGAATTAAATGAAGGTATTCATTTTGATTGGGAAATGATAAAAAGTGTTATGGATGAAGTAGTCTTGTTTTATGGCCCAGAAGCCCAAATTGGTTATATCTCAAATAGAACCAATTCATATTCAACCAATCCGCAAACTTGGGATGGGATTTATAAAAAGTACGGACTTATTATAGCAGGAGCTATAGTAACTTACAATACAATGACTTTTATGAATGCCACACTTGAAAAACAGTTTTTCAAAAAAAGTATAAAAAGATGCCTTTCTTTAGAGGAAGCTATAGAATGGGTTTCTAACTTAAAAGAATTGAAAAACAATTAAAACCAGTCTTTTTTTAGCTTACAAACTTCCCATTAAACACTTCCAAACCAAAGTATTTTTAACAAAAAAACTCACTACTTTGTACTTCATTTTATATAAACTTAGCTTTAAGTAAACAATTTATTTAAAAAAAAGCCGTATATTACTACACAATGAAGTTTGAAGAGTCTAAAAATCTAATAGAGTTTGTTCATAAAAAAATACAGCTTTCTTTCGGAAAGTTTTTTATTTGTGAAGATTTTGTAGTAGCTGAATTAAACCAAGAAATTCATGTGGATTGGTTGACTATTCAAAAAATCGCCCATATGATTATTGAACAATATGGAACTTCAAAAAAGATAGGATTTATATCCAATAAAGTGAATTCGTATTCTATAGATCCACTTGTTTGGGTAACGTTTAATAAAGAGTACGATTTTATTGAATCAACAGCTATTATTTGGTACAATGATGCTGGTTATATGAGCGCTACCTTAGAAAAAATGTTTTTAAAAAACAACGTAAAGCTTTGCGAATCTTTAGAGGAAGCTATTTATTGGGTTTTAAGTTCAGTAGATGTTAAAAATTAAACGTTTTCCCGTCTTCACATAATTCTACATTTTCAAAAACTTCTTGCGCTTCTTCTTTAAATGAATTTAAGCCATCGTAACGCGTAGAATAATGCCCAAGCAACAAAGTACCAACATTGGCTTGCTTTGCTATACTCGCAGCCTCTCTTGCTGTAGAATGCTTTGTTTTTGGCGCTAAATGTGCATGCATTTCTAAAAAAGTAGATTCATGGTACAATACATCAGCATTTTTAATTATAGGCACAATGTCTTCTTTATACATCGTATCACTACAAAAAGCATAACTTTTGGGTTTTAAACCAGGTTTGGTTACCGTTTCGTTTTTAATAAGTTCACCATTATCATTTACAACATCAAAACCTTGCGCTAACTTTCTATAGTAAGCTACATTAATATTAGCACCTTCAACCAAGCCCATATCCAATTTACGTTTGCCTTCTTTTTCTTTGAAAAGATACCCATTAGTATAAATACGGTGATTTAAAGGAATGGTATGCACTTCAACTTCTTCGTCTTCAAAAATCAATTCTGAATTCTCTGAAGTCAATTCATGAAAAATAAGACTGTAATTTGTCCAAGAATCGGCTAATTTCATTTGGAGTGTCACCACTTCTTTGATGCCTTTGGGACCATAAATATGCAAATCGGCTTCGCGTGTAAGCAGTCTAAATGTAGAAATTAAACCTACTAACCCAAAAAAATGGTCGCCATGCAAATGTGAAATAAAGATATGCTTAATGCGGTTGAACCTAATTTTGTGCTTGCGCAACTCTACCTGTGTACCTTCTCCACAATCTATTAAAAACATATGATTGTTTATTTCCAGCACTTGCGAGGTGGTATTTGTTAAAGCTCTTGGTGTGGCACTATAACAACCTAATATGGTAAGTTTCATTTAATTATTAGTTTATAGGTTTATGAGTTTATAGGTTTATGAGTTTATGTTCTAATCAAATAAACTATAAACACATGGCCTAATAAACATTTTTTAAAAACCTAAATCGCGTTCCATTTCTTCCATTTCAATAATATCGTAAGCTTCTTGAATGGTCGGTACGACAACTATTTCATCTGGAACCATATCTAAATCTATTTTATCCGTAACAATTATAAAAGAATGTTTTGTAGCTCTGTGCGTGTTTGATAGCTCCAAGAATTCAACAATATCTTGCAAGCCTAAGGCATTCAAATAAGATAAAGCGACGATGATGTTATTATTCTTGAATTTGGGGTATAAAGCTTGTATTTTCTTAACCAACTCAACAATAGTCGCTTTTTCTTGAGTGATGATTGATATGGTTCCGTCTTGATCTATAATCATGATTTATTGTTTTATTTTTGACGCTAATAAATAAATAACTGCCATTCTAATAGCAACCCCGTTTTGAACTTGATCCAATATAATAGATTGTTTAGAATCGGCAACATCACTGGTTATCTCAACACCTCTATTGATGGGTCCGGGATGCATAATGGTTATTTCCTTGTCTAAAGAATCAAGTAACTCTTTATTAACTCCAAATTGCTGTGTATATTCTCTTGTTGATGGAAAATAACTAATATCCATACGTTCATTTTGAACACGTAACATATTTGCTACATCACACCAATTCAATGCTTTACGTAAGTCTGTTTCAACTTTTACTCCAAGCGTTTTTATGTATTTTGGAAGTAGCGTTTTAGGGCCGCAAACCATAACATCCGCGCCTTGAAGTTGCAATGCGAATATGTTTGAAAGTGCTACCCTACTGTGTAGAATATCACCAACAATAACCACTTTTTTTCCTCCTACTTGCCCTAATTTTTCCCGTATGGAATAAGAATCCAACAAGGCTTGTGTTGGATGCTCGTGCGCACCATCACCTGCGTTTATAATGCTCGCTTTGACATGCTTTGACAAAAACACACCAGCACCTGGGTTAGGGTGTCTCATTACCACCATATCTACTTTCATAGACAAGATATTATTTACGGTATCTATTAAAGTTTCTCCTTTTTTTACTGAGGATTGCGATGATGAAAAGTTAAGCACATCGGCAGATAGCCGTTTTTCGGCCAGTTCAAAAGACAATTTTGTTCTGGTTGAATTTTCGAAAAACAAATTTGCTATAGTAATATCTCTTAGCGAAGGCACTTTTTTAATGGGTCTGTTTATCACTTCTTTAAAATGATCGGCAGTTTCAAAAATAAGTTGAATATCTTGTTTGTTTAGATATTTGATTCCTAATAAGTGATTGACACTTAATTCGCTCATTCTGTTAGTTTAAAGTTTTTAATTGTTAATCGTTAATTACCAATTGTTAATTGTCTTTATTTCTCTATTAAGTAAACAGAATCTTCATGATCATGCTCCTTCCAGTTTACTTTTACTTTTTCGTTGTTTATAACATCTACTTGACGTCCTCGGTAGTTGGGCTGTATAGGTAAATGTCTGCTAAAACGTCTGTCAATAAGCGTTAAAAGCTCAATTTCATTAGGTCTTCCAAACGATTGGATAGCTGTTAAAGCAGCTCGAATACTTCTACCTGTATATAGTACATCATCTATAAAAACAACATTCTTATCTTCAACTAAAAAATTAATTTGTGTTGTATTTGCTTCTAAAGGCTTTTCTCCTCTTCTAAAATCATCTCTAAAAAATGTAATATCTAAATGACCTAATTGAATGTTTTTAACTTTGTAATCTTCTCGCAATATTTTAGCTATTCTATTAGCTAAAAACACGCCACGAGGCTGTAACCCAATTAAAACAGTATTTGAGAAGTCGTTATGTTTTTCAATAAGTTGGCAAGCCAATCGGTGAAGAATGATGTTTACCTCTTTTGCGTTAAGTAAAACTTTTTGACTCATAGATTATCCAAACGTATTCGGAATACAAATGTAATGTAAAATATTAGAAATTGAAATATAAATAATCATTAGTGTCCGATTAAAGATTCAAGGCTTCGCTAAAAGAATATAGAATAAAGAAAATAGAATAAAGACTGAATGACAACAAATTGATATTCAAATGTATATTTGCATGTCTGTTTAATAATCGCTAAGTAACTAATTATAAAAAACAAACCCATAAACGCAAAAAAAAAAAAGCCTTCAATTTCTTGAAGGCTTTAATTTGTAAATGGGTTCCTAGCTAAAAGGAATGCAAAATTATTTTTTTGCTTTACTTTTTGCTGGTTTACCGTCCATTTTATCTTTAAGAGCTTGTAAAGCTTCGTTAGCATCACCTAAAGTTGGTTTTGCTTCAGCTGCTTGTGCTTCTATTTTCTTAGCAGCAGCTTTTACGTTTGCAATTTCTTCTGCTTTAAAAATAGCAGTGTGAGATGCAACTACGCGCTTAAACTCTTTATTGAATTCAATAATCTTAAATTCGGCAGAATCACCTTTTTTAAGTTTGCTTCCGTCTTCTTTTTCAAGGTGACGTGTTGGAATAAATGCTACGATATCTTCGTTAAATTCTACAGTAGCTCCTTTATCAACTATCTCAGATATTTCACCTGTGTGAACAGTCTCTAAAGCAAAGTCAGTTTCGTAAGCATCCCAAGGATTTACAGTTGTTTGTTTGTGACCTAAAGATAATTTACGTCCTTCAACATCCAATTCCAATACGATAACTTCTAATTTATCACCAGCTGTACAGAACTCAGATGGGTGTTTGATTTTCTTAGTCCAAGATAAATCTGAAATGTAAATTAATCCATCAATACCTTCTTCTAATTCAACAAAAACACCAAAGTTTGTAAAGTTACGAACGATTCCTGTGTGTTTAGAACCTAATGGGTATTTAGAAGTAATGTCAGTCCAAGGATCAGACGTTAATTGTTTGATACCTAAAGACATTTTACGATCTTCTCTATCTAAAGTTAAGATAACTGCTTCAACTTCATCACCTACAGAAACGAAATCTTGAGCAGAACGTAAGTGTGTAGACCAAGACATTTCAGAAACGTGAATTAATCCTTCAACACCATCAGCAACTTCAATAAACGCGCCGTAATCTGCAATAACAACTACTTTGCCTTTTACTTTGTCACCAACAGCTACAGTATCAGCAAGAGCTTCCCAAGGGTGTTTGCTTAATTGTTTTAAACCTAATTGGATTCTTGATTTATTTTCATCAAAATCAAGGATTACCACGTTAAGTTTTTGATCTAATTCCACAATCTCGTTAGGGTGATTGATTCTAGACCAAGATAAATCGGTAATGTGGATTAAACCATCTACACCACCAAGATCGATGAATACACCGTAAGAAGTAATATTTTTAACAATACCTTCTAATACTTGACCTTTTTCTAATTGACCAATAATTTCTTTTTTCTGTACTTCAATATCAGCTTCAATAAGCGCTTTATGAGATACTACTACGTTTTTAAATTCGTGGTTGATTTTAACAACTTTGAATTCCATAGTTTTATTTACGTACTGATCGTAATCTCTAATTGGTTTTACGTCAATTTGTGAACCTGGCAAGAATGCTTCGATACCGAATACATCTACAATCATACCACCTTTAGTTCTACATTTAACAAAACCATTAACGATTTCACCAGTTTCGTTAGCTTTAATAACTCGGTCCCATGCTTTAATTACACGAGCTTTTCTGTGAGATAATACTAATTGTCCTGTTGCATCTTCACGTACATCAATTAATACTTCTACTTTGTCGCCAACTGCTAAGTTAGGGTTGTAACGAAATTCGTTTAAAGAGATAACACCTTCAGATTTTGCATTGATATCAATAATAGCATCTCTATCAGAAATGTGTACTACTGTACCTTCAACAACTTCATCGTTAAGTGTGTCAACGAAATTCTCTGCTACTAATTTTTCAAATTCTTGTAATTGCTTTTCATCAACTTCATCAATACCTTCTTGGTAATTGTGCCAGTTAAAGTCTTTTAAGAATTTTTCAGGGTTTGCTTTAGCTTCAGATACTACTGGAGCTTCTGCATTTGGAGTCTCTACTGTTGGAGCGTTAGTTGCTTCAACTTCAGTTTGATTTGCTTTTTCAGCCATTTAAAAGATAATTATGCAATTTTATTTTTACTTAGTAAAAATGCCATTACACTAGTTTTGTATTCTGTGTATTTAGGAAGATTTAAGCAATAAACACACAGAAGTGTTATTATTTTTTCGTTTCTTAGTTCCTTCTATCTTCCTTAAGATTTGCTAAAGGAGTGCAAAAATACACAATTCGAATGAATTAACATAATCTAGAAAGTGATTTTTACACATAATGTAATTATATTTCTAAAATTCAAAATGGGATATGTTTTATAAAAGATATTCTAATTCTAACCTTTGTGATTATACCTGTTTGATTATAATAAAAATAAGTACTAATGTCAGGTCGAGCGCAGTCGAGACCAAACTAAATTCTTCTAAATACTATTAATCCTTTTATCTACCAATCCTAAAACAATATGGAATTGTTCTTCTTTAGACATATTGGAATTATCAATTTCTATAGCATCTTCAGCTTTAACCAACGGAGAATCTTTTCTATGTGAATCTATATAATCACGCTCTTCAACATTTTTTAACACCTCGTCATACAAGACCCTATCGCCTCTTTTAACAAGTTCATCAAAACGTCTTTTTGCCCTATTTTCAGGACTTGCCGTTAAAAATAATTTAAGTTCGGCATCGGGAAATACAACGGTACCAATATCGCGACCATCCATAACAACACCACCATCTTTCCCCAATTGCTGTTGTTGTTCTACAAGTTTCTGGCGTACTTCAGATATTTCGGCCACTTTACTAACAAAACTTGAAACTTCCAAAGTGCGGATATCATTTTCAATATTAATACCATTTAAATACACTTCGGCAAAACCAAGAGCATTGTTAAATTTAAAACTAATTGTAATGGCTTTTAAATTTTCTACTAAACCTTCAATATTAAAATGATTACTATCTATAAAACCTTGTTGCATAGCATAATAAGTAACGGCTCTATACATCGCTCCAGAATCTACATATACATATCCCAAATGTTTTGCAATCCGTTTTGCAACCGTACTTTTTCCTGTTGATGAAAATCCATCTATGGCTATGGTTATTTTTTTCATTTTGAAAGTTTGAGGCATCTAAAGTAATTAAAATGCCTTAAGTGAAAACTAAAAACTTGAAGTACTTTTAACTTTAGTACACTTTTAACTTTAGTACACTTTAAATACTTTTTATTGTAAATCTATTTGTAGCCCAAAAAAGTTTGCATTAGCAGCACTTGTATATTTGGCATGCGTATAACTAAAGCGCATTTTATTCATTTTTATTGAAAAGCCAGCCGATAATCCTGAAAAATTTCGCTGTTCTAAAATTCGTAATTCTTCGGCTCTTCGGAAGTTATAGCCTAAACGGATATTAAATCCTCCTTCAGGAAAAACTTCTACTCCAAAAATGCTGTGCCTCATTACCTGTCCTAAAAAACCGATTTTCTCATCGGTTTGGTTACCACTTAAATCGCTGGTACTTCTTGCGGGGTTCGGCCTTGCAATGGGCCATTCTTGTAAATTTTCCAAAGTAATATGCCAACGAATGGGTACGTTTTCCAAGCTTTGTGACATACCAAAATCGACCTCAAAAGGCAGTTTTTCTTTAAGGCCCGCATACGTTGTGATTTGAGTTCCGAAATTTCTAACGGCTAAGGCTGCATGAAAATCTATAGCTTCATTGATGTATAACAACCCCAAATCTACCGCTGCTCCAAAAGAGTTATATTGTTCCAGTTTAGATGTAATAAGTTTTGCATTCGCCCCTAGATAAAAATCGGAATACCCTAATTGAGTAGCATAACCAAAAGACAAGGCCGTTTCGTTTCCAGTAAACGTACCTGTTGAATTCCCATCTTCATCATAACCATCAAAACTTCCGTAGTTAATATAAGTTATTCCTGCATGAAATGTTTGTGTACGTCTATCGACCGTATAAGCATAAGCAGCTGTACCATAACTAATACCTCCTAAATAACTGGTATAGTTTAGTGCCAATTGATTGTCCATATCAACGTTTATAGTTGCTGGATTGTAAAGCCCTTGCGTGACATCATAATCTACTATAGTAAGCACTTTTCCTCCTAAAGCTGCTTGACGTGGCGACGACACCAAATTCAGAAATTGATAGGTTGACTCTCCCCCAACCTGTGCATAGGTTAAGGCACTAAAAAGCAAACAAAAAGGCGTGATAATTTTCTTTAGCATATTTACGATACAAAGTAAGTAAATCTATCTTAAAACGGTAGCATGTATCTTTTATTTTAATTGAAAAGAATTCCTTGAGCAAAAGCTCAAGGTTTCCGTTGAAATTGTTGTTCCCGTTATAATAATGTACAAAACGGGAACCATAAAAAAACCTCGAATCTAATCGAGGTCTCTTTACTTAGATTTTTAAAGTTTCTTTGCGTTAGCAACCTTTTGATTTGTAAGCGCTATTTTAATAACATCGCTCATATCGGTTACATAATGAAAGGTCAATCCTTTTAGGTAATCTGCTTTTATTTCTTTAATATCGCTTCGGTTTTCTTCACAAAGCAATATTTCTTTAATTCTGGCACGTTTTGCTGCCAGAATTTTTTCTTTAATACCACCAACAGGAAGTACTTTTCCACGAAGTGTAATTTCACCTGTCATGGCCAAACTTTTCTTTACTTTTCTTTGAGTGAATAAAGACACTAGCGAGGTTAACATAGTAACACCGGCACTTGGTCCGTCTTTTGGCGTGGCGCCTTCTGGAACGTGAATATGCACGTTATACTTTTCGAAAACCTCCGAATCAATTCCAAATTCATCGGCATTCGATTTAATGTATTCCATAGCTATGGTTGCAGATTCTTTCATTACGGTACCTAAATTGCCCGTAATGCTTAATGTCCCTTTTCCTTTTGACAAAATAGACTCTATAAATAAAATATCGCCACCAACGCTTGTCCAAGCCAACCCAGTAACAACACCAGCAACGTTATTATTTTCGTATTTATCACGTTCTAATTTTGGACTGCCTAATACCTCAATAATATCTTCGTCGGTTACTTTTATGTTGTAATCCTCTTCCATCGCAATATTTTTAGCAGCATGGCGTACCATTTTTGCGATTTGTTTTTCCAATCCACGAACGCCAGATTCACGTGTATAGCCTTCTACAATTTTTTCAAGTTGGGCTTTCCCTATTTTTAGATGCGCATCGGTTAAGCCATGTTCCTTTAATTGTTTTGGAAGTAAATGACGTTTACCAATTTCAACCTTTTCTTCAATAGTATAACCTGTTACATTAATGATTTCCATACGGTCTCTCAATGCTGGTTGAATGGTTGATAAGCTATTTGAAGTTGCAATGAACATGACTTTAGAGAGATCGTAACCCATTTCTAAAAAGTTATCATAGAATTCGCTGTTTTGCTCTGGGTCCAACACTTCCAACATGGCAGATGACGGATCACCTTGACTCGAATTCGAAAGCTTATCAATTTCATCTAAAACAAATACAGGGTTTGATGTGCCCGCTTTTTTTAAACTTTGAATAATGCGCCCAGGCATCGCTCCTATATAGGTTTTTCTATGTCCGCGTATTTCGGCTTCATCACGTAAACCGCCTAACGAAATGCGCACATATTCCCTACCTAAAGCTTCAGCTATCGATTTTCCTAAAGATGTTTTACCAACACCTGGAGGTCCGTACAAACATAAAATAGGCGATTTCATATCATTACGTAATTTTAAAACCGCTAGATATTCAATAATACGACGTTTTACATCTTCTAAACCAAAATGGTCACGGTCTAGAATTCTCATAGCACGCTTTAAATCGAATTTATCTTTGCTATACTCGTTCCATGGTAAATCTAAAAACAGTTCTAGATAATTACGTTGAATCGAATATTCAGCCACTTGCGGATTCATACGTTGCATTTTGGCAAGTTCTTTTTCAAAATGCTTTTCTACTTTTTCGTCCCAAATTTTTTCATCGGCACGCAGACGCATTTCATCAATCTCTTCTTCATGATTGACACCACCCAATTCCTCTTGAATGGTTTTCATTTGTTGGTGCAGGAAATATTCACGTTGTTGCTGACTCATATCCATCTGCACTTTAGATTGAATATCGTTTTTAAGTTCCAGTTTTTGAAACTCGACACTCATAAATTTAAGTGTTGCAAGCGCACGTTTTTTTAGGTCATCAATTTCTAAAAGTGCTTGTTTTTCAGCAACAGTTAGATTCATGTTTGACGACACAAAATTGATTAAAAATGAATCACTTTCAATATTTTTAATGGCAAAAGACGCTTCACTTGGAATGTTTGGACTTTCCTTGATGATGTTAAGGGCCAAATCTTTAATCGACTCAATAATCGCTAAAAATTCTTTATTTTTTTTAGCAGGTCTGCCTTCTGGAATTTCCCTAACGGTTGCGTTCATATAAGGATCTTCAGTAAGAACCTCGGCAACTTTAAAGCGTTTTTTACCTTGAATAATCACTGTAACATTACCATCGGGCATTTTTAAAACACGTAAAATCTTAGCAACTGTACCAATTTCGTGAATTTCTTTTGCTGTAGGGTTTTCGACCGATTCGTCTTTTTGAGCCACTACACCAATCACTTTATTACCTTTATTGGCATCGTTTATTAGGCGAATGGATTTATCGCGACCCGCCGTAATGGGAATAACCACCCCTGGAAATAATACCGTATTCCGCAAAGACAAAATAGGGAGTGTTTCAGGCAGTTTTTCATTATTTATTTCTTCTTCATCTTCAGGTGTCATTAACGGGATTAATTCTGAATTCTCATCAAAATCCTGTAATGACAAACTGTCTAGTGATATAAAATTAGATTTTTTCATATATATAATTAGGTCAATCTGTCATTAAAACAAACCAAACCATTTGTAATGTTAATTAATATAAAAACATAAAAGCATTAATTATCAGAAGGTTATAATGACAACAGAACTTTTATTAGTATTATATTTTCAATAGTTGTGCCATAAAATGTAATCATACAAAATTCTTAATTTATAATAAACCCATAACTTCTATAAGTTTTTTCATATTAAAATATTAAGTTTGCCCTTATTAACTTATTATATAAATATATGAATTTAAAACACATTTTACTATTTGGAATTTTTATTGCCTTTTTTTCTTGCAGCACAGAACCTACTGATAATCCTGAAGAAGAAGAAATCTCCACAACATCTAAAAGAGTAAAAGAAGCAATTGGATATAGTAACAATATTGAAATTGCTAAAATGATTTATAATTATTCAGACGATAAATTAGTTAGCGTTGTTGAATACAAAAAAGAAAATAATAATTGGGTTGAAGTAAGCACATATCAATTAGCATATAATGGAAATTCAATTACAGGAAACTATATAGGGAGTGACTCAGGGTCATATAATATATATGCTACTAACAATGGCAACATTATATCAATTTCTGAATTTTATGAAAATGATAATTCGTCAGGTTATAAGGATATAACATTTACTAATGATAAAATAAGCACTTATACTTTTTATGAAGGTTCAAGCTCGACTGAACTTTATAGTTATAAATCGAACTGTATTTACGAAAATGGCAAAGTTGTAACAATTAATGAGGAACACAACAACTATTTTGATACCACTTACATAGAATATACTTCAACTAATTTTAATTATACAGGGGATTCATTAACAGGCTGGATATATGAAATTATAGAGTACCAAGACGAAAAGGTAGAGCATCAGTATTCTAATAATTTAATATCAAAATCTATATTAAGTATAAGTGATAATAATTTAAATGACTGGAAAAAGGCTAGTGAATTTAGCTATTTATATGATTCTGATGGTTATCTTATCGAAGAATCTTATATAGATTTTGGGAATAAAACTTCTGAAAGTCATTTGTATGATGACTATTTTTTTGAAACTGACACAGATAAAATAACTTACACATACGAAGAAGGTATTGGTAATAGCTTTATATTACTCTATCCTGAATTTGTTTCATATCAAACACCAAATCCACATTCAAAGTATTAATAATTTGACTTTAAAAAAAAGAAGATGTTAAATAAACAGCTTCTTTTTTTTAAAGATATATTTACCTTCTACATCTTCCCCATTTTCTTCAAAACAAACAACAACACAATTGGGATTGCCAACAACCCAATCATAAGCAAATTGGTTTGAAATAAATTAGGTGCTAAAATGAGTGTTGTCGCAAAACCACCTATAGCACCACCAAAATGGGCATCATGACCAATGTTGCCTATTCGGGTTTTCATCCCGTAAATAGAATATAACAAATACCCAATACCAAATAAATATGCAGGAATGGGAATTGGTATGAAAAAAAATATAAGCTTCATGCCAGGTTGTAATAATATTGCGGCGTATAAAATACCTGTTACAGCACCACTTGCACCAACAGCACTGTAGTGGTACTCGTTTTTATGAAAATATAATGACAGCAAACTTCCTGCGACTAAACTTACTATATATATAATGATAAAACCAATGGGGGCAACATAATCAATTACCGTACCTGCAAAAAAGTATAATGTTAGCATGTTAAACAATAAGTGCTGGGTATCTATATGTAAAAAGCCACTACTGAACATACGTATCTTTTCGCCTCTTTGCACGCCGCCCACATTAAATTTATACCTTTCAAAGAACGTATAATCCCCAAAGCCTTTATAAGATATAATAATATTTGCTACTATAATAATGATAGTCACTAAATCCAAATTGCTCATAAAGTGTAAAGGTTTAAGTTCAAAATTAGCATATATTTGCTGCTACAAATCTAAAATTAATTCATGCAACTTTTAGCATATATTCTTATTTATCCACTTCTATGGATAATTTCCATACTTCCGTTTAGATTGCTATACTTGGTTTCCGATGGTTTGTATGTATTGCTTTATTATATCATTGGTTATCGCAAAAAGGTAGTTTACAACAATTTAAAACTTGTTTTTCCTGAAAAACCTGAAAAGGAACTAACGCAAATACAAAAAAAATTCTACAAACATTTATGTGATATGTTTTTGGAAATGGCTAAAACCATGACCATTTCTGAAAAAGAACTAAAGAAGCGTTTTCACATTATCAATCCAGAGGAATTCCAACGTTTAGAACATTTAAACAAAAGTATTATTTTGATTTTTGGACATTATGCCAGTTGGGAATGGTCTATTGTTTTACAAAACCATATCAATTTTAAAGGATTGGCTGTTTATAAAAAATTGGCAAATAAATATTTTGATAAGTTAATTAGAGACATTCGGTCTAAATTCAATACCGACTTAATTAGCACTAAAGAAACCATTCAAGTTATAAACGAAAACGAAACCAAAGGCATTAAAAGCATTATTGGTTTTTTAAGCGACCAATCGCCACGACTCACAAAAGACGTGTATTGGGGCAAGTTTATGGGTATAGACACGCCATGTTTTACAGGAGCTGAACGATTAGCTAAAAAACTAAATTTAACCATGGCGTATTTAAAAGTAAGCAAAGTAAAACGGGGGCATTACGAAGCTGAGATTAAGACATTAGCCGAAACCCCTAATACTTACAAAGATTATGAATTGACGGATATGTTTCTGCGTGAAGTTGAAAAGCAAATTCATGAAGCGCCAGAATATTATTTCTGGACACATAAACGCTGGAAGCACAAAAGAAAAAGCAAATAATATTTCTTAATTTTATACTCTTAACGAACTACGAAATCCTCTGACTGCATAGTACGATTCTGCTCCATTGTGATAAACAAATTGATGTCTTTATGCATTGAATATTTTATCAAACCTAGCTTTTAATACTTTAAGTAGTTTCTCTTGTTGTTCGGGTGACAATTCCATTTTAATTTTCATTGTTATAAAAGAATTTTACTCGATAATCGAGATTTGAATGCACCGAAACTTGCCTCGAATTTTTAATGTTCTTTCTATAAATGACTCGAGGCAGTTGCCTTATATCCAAATTATAATTAATTCATGTTTTTCCCTTGAGTTGTAAATGAAATACCCTGCTGACCAGATGTAGAAATCATCACACTCTCAAAATAAGGAGCGTTTGAATTTGGTTTAATTTTCCAATTAAATAAAAAATTGGCACCTGTACCACCTTCTTCATCAAATTCATCAATTACAATTTCTACGGTTTCCATAGGTGCTACATAAATTGGCTTATCAAAATAAGTTCTTATAGCTTCACCATGAGTATCATAATACGTTGCTTTACCTATATAAATGGTATCGTTAGTATTTATATTTCTAATACTTACTGTTGCCGTTAAATTATGTACACGATGTTCGGTTTGACTGTAAATTTGCGAATAAACAGACAAATAGGTTTGCCCATTAATTAAAGAATCAAGTAGTACTTTGTTTACCGTTCTTTTTCCCCAATTTTCACGATGGGGAGAATGTTCAACCTTCTTGTTTTCGCATGACTGAATAAATATAACTGTAATAAATACCAATAATAGTCTTTTCATCTGTTTATATTTATTGAACTTATATTGACTTTTTCTATTTCCTTAAATTACTTCAACTTTGCAATCGCACCAATTTCTTCAATAAATTTATCTGCTAAGGTATCCGCTTCTTGTTGTGATTTTGCTTCTGTATAAATTCTTATAATAGGTTCCGTGTTGCTTTTGCGTAAATGTACCCAACTTTCAGGGAAATCTATTTTAACTCCATCAATAGTGGTTAATTGTTCGTTTTGGTAACGGTTTTCCATCGTTTTTAAAATACCATCAACATCCAAACCAGGTGTTAATTCAATTTTCTTTTTACTCATAAAGTAGTTTGGATAGCTATTTCTAAGCTTACTTACCGAAATACCTTTTTCAGCCAATAAACTTAAAAATAATGCGATTCCAACTAAAGCATCACGACCATAATGCGATTCTGGATATATAATACCGCCATTACCTTCACCTCCAATAACAACCTTATTTTTCTTCATTAATTTTACCACATTCACCTCACCTACGGCACTAGCTTCATAAGTACCACCGTGCTTTTCGGTCACATCGCGCAATGCTCTGGTAGAACTCATATTGCTTACCGTATTTCCGGGGGTTTTGCTCAACACATAATCGGCACAAGCAACTAAAGTGTATTCTTCTCCAAACATCTCACCATTTTCATCCATAAACGCTAACCTATCGACATCTGGATCGACTACAATGCCGAAATCAGCATGATGCTTTCTTACAGCTTCAGATAAATCGGTTAAATGTTCCTTTAATGGTTCTGGATTGTGCGGAAACTGTCCGTTTGGTTCACAATACAATTTAACCACTTCTACACCTAAACGCTCTAAAAGTAATGGAATTGCAATACCTCCGGTAGAATTCACACCATCTACCACAACTTTAAATCGGGCTTCTTCAATAGCGGGCACCGTTACCAATGGTAAATCTAAAACCTCAATAATATGTAAATCTATATAAGCTTTGTTTTTTGTGATTTTGCCCAAACTATCAACGTCTGCAAAATGCATCGTGTCACTTTCTGCTATTTCTAGAATTTTGGCGCCTTCAACATCATCAAGAAACTCCCCTTTTGCATTTAACAATTTTAAAGCATTCCATTGTTTTGGGTTATGACTTGCCGTTAAAATAATACCGCCATCAGCATGCTCCATAGGTACGGCCATTTCAACTGTTGGAGTTGTAGATAAGCCTAAATCGACCACATCGATACCTAAACCAACCAACGTATTCATTACCAAATTTTGAATCATGGCTCCCGAAATGCGCGCATCTCTACCAACAACCACTTTGTACGTGTCTTTATCACGTTGTTCTTTTAACCAAACCCCGTAAGCTGCTGCAAATTTCACGGCATCTATTGGTGTTAAATTATCGCCAACGTTTCCACCAATAGTTCCTCTAATTCCTGAAATTGATTTTATAAGTGTCATATTATTTTTTTCAAGTGTTGTTTTTTCAAGTTAATTAGCAAATATACTATTTCAAAACTGCAATTCTAAATTCGTAATTCGTAAATTTCACAAATGAATTATTTAGCACACATTTACCTTTCTGGAGATAACGATTTGGTTACCATAGGAAATTTTATTGCCGATGGCATCAAAGGTAAATCATATAAAGAATATCCTAAAGACATCCAAATAGGCATTTTGCTTCACAGAAATATTGATACGTTTACCGATGCGCATGAAGTTGTTAGAAAAAGCACAAAGCGTTTGCACAAAAAATACGGGCATTATTCGGGTATTATTGTCGATATTCTTTATGACCATTTTTTAGCTAAAAACTGGAGCAACTATTGCGATGTGCCTTTAAATAGTTATGTTGAACATTTTTATGGTTTATTGGAAACCTACTACGAATTATTGCCTTTAAGAATTCAAAAAATGATGCCTTATATGATGACCGGTAATTGGCTAGTAAATTATGCGTCTATTGATGGCATTTCGAAAGCTTTAGAAGGTATGGACAGACGCACTAAAAACCGTTCTGGCATGAATGAAGCTGTAAACGAATTAGAGCTGTTTTATTCTGATTTTGAAACTGAATTTTCTACTTTCTTTGAGGAACTTATTCTTTTTTCTAAAATGAAGCTTGAAGAGCATTCTATAAATTTAAAATAAACTGAAGTCGATAGAACTCTAATTTTAAAGATTAAATGCAATAAACACTACACGTTATCGAATAGACTATACCGCTGTCGGATTTAAAACATTTTCTTTGATTAATATATTCACAATTAATAAATTAGCCATAAATTAACTAAAGTGTGTTTGAATCAAACGCACATGAAAACGGCATTCACACACGAAGATGATTATTTAGGGTGTTCCATCTGACCAAACTAAAATAATAAATATAAACAGATGAAATCAAAAAAAATAGTAAAAATAACAACTGGTGTTCTTGTGTTTTTAACACTGCCCAGTTTACTGCTTTTTGGTTTTTTATACTTTAAATATAACGAAGAATTGCCCGAAGGTATTCAAGGAAAAGAAGCCGATGACTTAGCTTATAAAATGCTGGAAGCCTTAAACCACGAAGCTTTTGAAAACACAAATTATATAGAGTGGACTTTTAAAAGAAAACATTACTATAAATGGAGAAAAAATAAAAATACTTGTGATGTTTACTGGAAAGAATATAAAGTAACTCTCGATTTAAATGACGCTTCGCAAAACAAAGCGTTTGTGCACAGTTTTAAAGTAATGGATACTAAGTTATCCAGCCAGCTTATTGAAAAAGCAACCAAATATTATAACAACGATTCATTTTGGTTGATAGCACCCTACAAAGTATTTGACAAAGGAACAGAACGTCGATTGGTGAATTTAGAAAACAACAAAAAAGCGCTTTTAGTAACCTATACATCTGGTGGCACTACACCTGGAGATTCCTATTTATGGCATTTAGATAATGCTGGAAAACCCACAAGTTTTCAAATGTGGGTTGATATTTTACCAATTGATGGTTTAAAAGCTACTTGGGACGATTGGGTTACCACCGAAAGTGGCGCACAACTACCAAACTTCCACAAATTTGGTGTGTTTGGTTTAGAAATAACCCATATTAAAGGAACTAAATAGGTTTGCTATCGCAATTTTTGAGTTAACCTACAAATTTTAAGATAAGCAGTTTTACTGAAAACTGTGACTAAAAATTAATTCCTAACTCCCCTTCTGCCCCACAAAATGGTGGCTTTTCGATTTAAACAAAATATTAAAACTGGTTAAGCTACCATAAATTCTGGTAATATATTGTTGCAAATCTATTTTACCTTGTTCGTCTAAATCACTGGCATTGATGCGTTGTTCCATAACACGTAAGCGGTCGCGCACCATGGTTATTTTATGAAAAAAGGTGTCAATGGGTAACTCGTACGATTTTAAACTAGTATCCCCTGGCTCTAAAATAAGTTTACCTCCTTTGTATTTATCGGCAATAGGTACAATTTCACTTGCATCACTCCATTTTTTTAAAATATTTACAAGGCTACTTTCAACATCAAAAAAGCTAACGGTATCCACATCACCATCGGCTGCTTCAATAACTTCAAATTCACTATCCAAATCAATGGTTTCCAATCCGTTTTCTATAAAAGTAACCCAATAATGCTGCGATGTTACGTTGGTTACTACACCTTTTCCGTATTCAGCATGATTGATTCTTGAGCCTATTCCTAATAATTTCATTATATATTTTTGTTTATTATTTATTCCATTTACAATTATAGCAAATCTGAAATAAATCTTCGCTTATTTTTAATAACAAAAACCAAGCTGTAGCATTTATTTGTTTTTTAAAAGTCTAATTAGTTAATTTAAACGTATAATTAAAAATAAATTTTTTCGTTATTTAAGAATTAAAGAAATCGAACACATGAAGTTAACGACTCATATTATAGTTTTTTTAGGTTTTCTTATTATTTTAAGTAGTTTTAAATCTTCTAGTAAGGGGAACGAAAAAACCATTCATTTTAACTTCATCCAAAAAGATTCAGTTTTAAATGATAGTACTAGTATAGATTCTTCTTTAACAACCTACACACTGTATAAAGAAAGTGTACACGCTTCATACTACCACGATAAGTTTAATGGCAGAAAAACTGCAAGTGGCGAGAAATTTAATAATGACCTATATACTGCAGCTCATAAAACCCTAAAATTTGGTACAAAAGTTAAGGTTACAAATATCGTAAACGACTCGTCTGTCATAGTAACCATTAACGATAGAGGACCATTTATAAAGGGTAGAGAAATTGATCTATCAAAAAAAGCGTTTATGGAAATTGCTAAATACAAACACCGAGGCTTTTTAATTGTTAATATTGAAATACTGGAAGACTCTCTATAAATTTCAAAAACTTAAAAACCTGAAATAAACATCAAGCATTTGCCAATCTGAACTTATCGAAGACTGCTACGTTATATAAATGATCCCTTGAGCTTACGCTTAACCCTCTTCAAAATCAGGTTTGTAATTTTGTTTTTTTAACAAAACTCTAAATAAACTTCACTTCTTTTTTCATTATAGAATCTGTACCTTTGCGCTTTTGTCAATGTATGAGCCAATTCAACGATTTTATTGAAGTTAAAGGAGCTAGAGTTCACAATCTTAAAAATATAGATGTATCCATTCCTCGAGAGAAACTTGTGGTTATCACGGGCTTGTCTGGTAGTGGAAAATCATCTTTAGCTTTTGATACTATCTATGCTGAAGGCCAACGCCGCTATATTGAAACATTTTCGGCATATGCACGGCAGTTTTTAGGTGGATTGGAACGCCCTGATGTTGATAAAATTGATGGTTTGAGTCCCGTAATTGCCATCGAGCAAAAAACAACCAGTAAATCGCCCCGTTCTACTGTGGGTACCATTACCGAAATTTACGATTTTCTACGCCTATTGTACGCCCGTGCCAGTGACGCTTATAGTTACAATACAGGCGACAAAATGGTTAGTTATAGTGATGAGCAAATAAAAGAACTCATTGTTAGCGATTTTAAAGGAAAACGTATTAATATTTTAGCACCAGTAGTACGCTCACGCAAGGGACATTACCGTGAACTATTTGAACAAATAGCAAAACAAGGTTTTGTAAAGGTTAGAGCCGATGGCGAAATAAAAGACCTGACCAAAGGCATGATGCTAGACCGTTATAAAACGCACGATATTGAAATTGTTATAGACAGATTGTTGATTGATGATTCTGTTGACAACGATAAACGCCTTACCGAAACCATAAACACAGCCATGCACCATGGCGATGATGTGTTGATGATTTTAGATCACGACACTAATGAAACACGCTATTTTAGTCGAAATTTAATGTGCCCAACTTCGGGGATTTCATATCCTAATCCCGAACCTAACAATTTTTCATTCAACTCACCAAAAGGAGCTTGCGAAACCTGTAACGGAATTGGAACATTGTACCAAGTAAACGAAAAAAAGATAGTTCCAGACAACAGTATTTCTATCAAAGCGGGCGCCTTAGCACCACACGGACCCGAAAAAAACAGTTGGATTTTTAAACAGTTTGAAACCATTGCGCAACGTTTTAACTTTAAATTAACAGATGCCTATAAAGATATTCCCGAGGAAGCAAAACAGATGATTTTATATGGAGGGAATGAAAAATTTTCGGTTGAAAGCAAAACGCTGGGCGTTACCCGCGATTATAAAATAGATTTTGAAGGCGTTGCGAATTTTATTGAAAATCAATATAAAACCGCTGAATCCACATCGTTAAAACGCTGGGCAAAAGACTATATGGATAAAGTGATATGTCCAGATTGTGAAGGATCTCGTCTTAAAAAAGAATCTCTTTATTTCAAAATAAACAATAAAAACATCGCAGAACTTGCCAATGCCGATATTGTAGAATTAACCACTTGGTTTAATGATTTGCCTAAGCACCTCTCAGAAAAACAATTTAAAATTGCTGAGGAAGTTCTTAAAGAAATAAAAGCCAGGTTACAATTTTTGTTGGATGTTGGCTTAGACTATTTATCGCTAAACAGAAGCTCAAAATCTTTATCCGGTGGCGAAGCACAACGCATTCGGTTAGCAACTCAAATTGGCTCGCAATTAGTTGGTGTGCTTTATATTTTAGACGAACCAAGCATTGGATTGCATCAGCGCGATAACGAAAAACTAATAAATTCGTTAATTTCACTTCGTGATATTGGAAATTCGGTAATTGTGGTTGAACACGATAAAGACATGATAGAACGCGCCGATTATGTAATTGATATTGGTCCCAAAGCAGGAAAATATGGTGGTGAAATAATAAGCATTGGCTCGCCTAAAGAACTTTTAACGCATCATACCTTAACGGCCGATTATTTAAATGGCACTAAACAAATTGAAATCCCAAAAAAGCGTCGCGAAGGCAATGGGCATTTTCTGGAGCTTAAAGGCTGTACCGGTAATAATCTAAAAAACATTTCGGTTAAATTTCCTTTAGGGAAAATGATTGGTGTTACAGGTGTTTCAGGCAGCGGAAAATCGACCTTAATCAACGAAACCCTATACCCTATTCTTAACGCCTATTATTTTAATGGCGTTAAAAAACCAATGCCATATAAAAGTATTAAAGGTTTGGAACATATTGATAAAGTCATTGATATCAACCAATCACCCATTGGAAGAACACCTCGAAGCAACCCAGCTACTTATACTAAAACTTTCGACGAAATCCGTAGCTTATTTGCTAAAATCCCAGAAGCTATGATTCGTGGTTATAAAGCAGGTAGGTTTAGCTTTAATGTTACAGGCGGACGCTGTGAAACCTGTCAAGGTGGCGGTTTAAGGGTTATTGAAATGAATTTTCTTCCTGATGTATATGTGGAGTGCGAAACCTGCCAAGGCAAGCGTTTTAATCGTGAAACTTTAGAAATTCGCTATAAAGGCAAAAGCATTAGCGATGTGTTGGATATGACTATTAACGAAGCAGTTCCGTTTTTTGAACACATTCCTAAAATTCATAATAAACTCAAAACCATTAAAGATGTCGGTTTGGGCTACATAACCTTAGGACAACAAAGTACCACGCTTTCTGGTGGTGAAGCGCAACGCATAAAACTAGCTACAGAATTAAGTAAACGTGATACAGGAAATACTTTTTATATTTTAGATGAACCCACAACAGGACTACATTTTGAAGATATACGAGTGTTAATGATTGTATTGAACAAACTGGCAGACAAAGGCAATACGGTATTAATTATTGAGCATAACTTAGACGTTATTAAAACTGTAGATCATATTATTGATATTGGTTACGAAGGCGGAAAAGGTGGTGGAGAAATTATAGTTGAAGGAACACCCGAAGACGTAGCAAACCACAAAAAAAGCTATACTGCTAAGTTTCTTAAAAAAGAACTGGCACAATTGATAATTAAGAATGAAGAATTAAGAATTAAGAATTAAAGAAATCAGCGAATTAACAAATCAACACTACTATGCGATTAGAAAAACACAGTAAAGCTTGGAACGAGATAAAAACAAACGATTCATGGGCCATTTTTAAAATCATGGGAGAGTTTGTTAATGGTTATGAAAAACTTAGTAAAATCGGTCCGTGCGTGTCCATATTTGGTTCAGCTAGAACAAAACCGGAAGATCCTTTTTATCTGCTTGCAGAAAAAATAGCAAAACGTATTGTTGAATCTGGTTACGGTGTCATTACTGGTGGAGGCCCTGGTATTATGGAAGCAGGTAATAAAGGTGCACATTTAGGTGGCGGTACTTCGGTGGGTTTAAATATAGAACTTCCTTTTGAACAGCACGACAACCCATATATCGATGCTGATAAAAGTTTGGATTTTGACTACTTTTTCGTACGCAAAGTGATGTTTGTAAAGTATTCACAAGGCTTTGTAGTCATGCCAGGTGGTTTTGGTACTTTAGATGAACTTTTTGAAGCTATTACTTTAATTCAGACACATAAAATTGAAAAGTTCCCTATTATTTTAGTAGGAACGACATTCTGGGAAGGATTAATAGAATGGATAAAGGCTACACTTTTAGAGTCTTTTAAAAATATAAGTGCTAAAGATTTAGATTTAATTCATCTTGTTGATAACGAAGACGAAGTAGTAGCCATTCTCGATGCATTCTATAATGGATCTGGATTAAGTCCTAATTTCTAAATTCTTTAATAACGAATCAATGAACTCGTTTAAGCTTTTTTGAGTTAGGGCCGAGCGTAAAGAAAAGGTTTAGTAAACCTTTTTAGAGAAGGAGCCAGCTTGTCGCGTTGGAAAGGCTACGGAAGGAAGAAAAGGGAAAATCGAATGTAAAAGGACAATTTTTTAGCCAATTATAAAAAGTTTAAATGAGTTCAATATATAAACTTACCAGACACATATATTTTACTATCTTGCAGCGCCTTATGATTTATTAACCTTAAAAATGTTTAAAATTAAGTTGAAATTACGTCTTTTCAGTTGTGTTCTATTTACTTTAGTATGTAATCTTAGCTTTAGTCAAAACAAAATTGACTTGAAAGCTGCTTTTGATATTGAAAAAAAGCAAATAAGAATATCGCAAACTATTCAGTACCAAAACACAACACAGGATGAGCTTCAAACTATTTATTTAAACGATTGGAACAACAGCTATTCAACAAAAAAAACACCTCTTGCCCAAAGAATAGCAGACGAGTACAAAAACGTGTTTCATTTAGCTAAAAATGAAGAAAGGGGTTATTCGGTTATCATTTCCATCAAACAGAATAATGAAGATTTGGTTTTTCAACAATTAAAGAATCAAATAGACATTGTTAAAGTTGAATTGAAAACCCCATTAAAACCTAATGGATTCTATAATATTCAATTGGAATATTTAGTACAAATACCAAGCGATAAGTTTACCAGCTACGGCATAACAAGTTCGGGCGATGTAAACTTAAGATATTGGTATATTACACCAGCGGTTTACAACGGACAATGGCAGTATTATAGCAATAAGGATTTAGACGATTTATATATTCCCGCTGCCGATGTACGCCTTGAAATAGCATATCCTTTGGGGTACAAATTAACTTCAGAATTAGATGTAATTAACCAAACTCAATCATCTAACAAACAATCAATTATATTAGAAGGAACAAATATATTAAACAATAAATTGTTCTTGAATAAAACTTCAACATTCAACACGATACAAAAAGGCGATTTTTCCCTTATCTCAAATATCAATGATGCAGGTTTAGAAATAATTGACAAAGTTTTAATTACTGAAAGAGTAATAACCTTTATTCAAGAAAAATTTAAAGATTATCCACATAAACAACTTCTTTTAACAGAGATTGACTATAACAAGGATCCTATTTATGGTTTAAATTTTTTACCTAGCTTTATTAAACCATACCCTACCCACTTTCAGTATGAACTAAAGCTTTTAAAAGTTGCTCTACGCAATTATTTAGAAAGCACCCTTTTGATAAACCCAAGAACCGACCAGTGGTTGCTTGATGGTATTCAAATTTATTATTTAATGGATTATGTGGATGAGCATTACCCAAACATGAAATTTTTAGGGAGTTTGGCAAGCTTTTGGGGAGTTCGATCGTTTCATGCAGCCGACATGAAATTTAATGATAAATATAATTTAGCATACATGTTAATGGCTCGAACCAATAGAGATCAGCCCCTAAAAATGCCAAAAGACTCCTTATTAAAGTTCAATAATAGTATTGCCAATAAATATAAAGCTGGTGTAGGTTTAAAATATTTAGACGATTTTATAAACCATGATATTGTTGAAAACAGCTTGTCATCTTTCGTAATTAAAAATAAGTTAAAACCTGTCACCACAGAAGATTTTGAAGCTTATATAAAATCTAAAACCAACAAAGACATCGATTGGTTTTTTACCGATTATTTAAACACCCGGAAAAAATTAGATTTCAAAATAAAAAAGGTTCACAAAACGGAAGATTCCATTACATTAACCATTACAAACAAGCAAGATAACAGCATGCCTGTTTCGTTATACGCTCTAAACAATGATAGCATCATATCAAAAACTTGGATAGAGAATATTAAAGAAAACAAAACCATTACCATCCCCAGAAACGACGCTAACAAACTGGTTTTAAATTACAACAGCGTGATTCCTGAAATTAATATGCGTGATAATTGGAAATCGTTAAAAGGCTTCTTCTTTAATAACAAACCATTACAATTTAGGATTTTTCAAGACATTGAAGACCCTTACTACAACCAAGTGTTTTTTATGCCCATAGCGGAATTTAACAATATTTACGACGGTTTCACACTTGGTTTAAGAATTTATAATAAAACCGTTTTAAGAAAACTATTCAATTACCGTTTTGAACCGCAATATTCGTTAAAATCCAGAACAGTTACCGGGTCGGCATTTATGTCTATGACGCACTATTTGGAAAACACCGATTTGTATGCCGTTAGTTATGGTATGAGTGGTGGCTATGTATCTTATGCCGAAAATTTATTCGTTAGGCAACTATCCCCTTCATTAATGTTCTTGTTCAGAAGAAAAGACGATTTCCGTTCAAATAAAAGGGAATCACTCACACTAAGGTATGTGGACATTCACAGAGATAAGGATGTCAACAATATTTTAACATCAAACGAACCTAATTATGGGGTGTTCAATGCACGTTACATTGATTCAAATGATAATTTGATTAATTTTAATAAGTGGTACACCGATTTACAAATTGCAAAAAACTTTAGTAAAGTCTCTTTTAATTATGAATACCGCCGCTTGTTTGAAAGCAATCGACAATTAAACCTGCGTTTCTTTGCTGGTGCTTTTTTGAAAAACAATAATGATCCTAATTCCAACTATTTTAGTTTTGCATTAGATAGACCAACCGATTATTTATTTGAATATCCCTATTTAGGAAGATCGGAAGCTTCTGGTATCTTCAGTCAACAATATATTGATGCCGAAGGTGGTTTTAAATCGAAATTAGATACACCTTATGCAAATCAATGGATGACATCCATAAACACAAGTACCACCTTATGGAAATATGTTTTACTGTATGGCGATGTGGGACTGGTAAAAAACAAATTTGATGATGCACATTTTGTTTATGATTCTGGTATTAGAATTAATTTAGTAACCGATTATTTTGAGATTTACCTACCATTATACTCAAACTTAGGTTGGGAAATAGGCCAACCAAATTACGACCAGAAAATACGATTTAAATTTACCGTAGACCCTCAATCACTTTTAGGTTTATTTAGACGTCGTTGGTACTAAATGTTAAAACCATTATATAATAATTAGTTTATTTGATATTCTGTTGAATAATTGATGATTTATAATTTAAAAAATTAAAATCTTTAAGAATTTCATAATTAATTGCATTGATATTTTAATTGTAAAACCCGCAAACTTTAACTACTTTTGCAAAAGTTAAAGCATTTCACTTATGCACACAGTTCCAGACTTGAAAAACAATATATCATTCGAAGATTTTAAAACAGAAGTTTTAAACGATTATGAAATCGCTGTAAAAAGTCGCGAATGTAGTTTATTAGGTCGCCGTGAAGTATTAACAGGAAAGGCTAAATTTGGAATTTTTGGAGACGGTAAAGAAATACCTCAATTAGCCATGGCAAAAGCCTTTAAAAAAGGCGATTGGCGCTCGGGATATTACCGAGACCAAACATTCATGATGGCTTTAGGTGAACTTACCATTGAACAGTTTTTTGCTGGTTTATATGCCAATACAGATTTAGAATTAGAACCTATGTCTGCTGGCAGGCAAATGGGTGGGCATTTTGCAACCCATAGCCTAAACAACGATGGTAGTTGGAAAAACTTAACAAAACAATACAACTCTAGTGCCGATATATCCCCTACCGCTTCTCAAATGCCTCGCTTATTAGGATTGGCACAAGCCTCTAAAATTTTCAGGCAAGTAGAAGGCATTAATGCTTCTAACTTTTCAATTAATGGAAATGAAGTCGCTTGGGGTACCATTGGAAATGCAAGCACTAGCGAAGGATTGTTTTTTGAAACCATTAATGCAGCAGGTGTTTTACAAGTTCCTTTAATTATTAGTGTTTGGGACGATGAATATGGTATTTCGGTACATGCCAAACATCAAACAACTAAAGAAAATATTTCAGAAATTCTAAAGGGATTTCAAAGAAATGACAAACAAAAAGGGTTTGAAATATTACGGGTTAAAGGTTGGAATTATGCCAATCTAGTAGAAACCTACCAAGAAGCCGCTGTTATTGCTCGAGAAGAACATGTGCCCGTTTTAATACATGTTCTAGAATTAACACAACCTCAGGGACACTCTACGTCTGGCTCGCACGAGCGTTATAAAAATGCTGAGCGATTAGCTTGGGAAGCCGACCACGATTGCAACGCCAAAATGCGTGAATGGATTATTGAAAGCGGCATTGCAACCAACGAAGCCCTTTTAGAAATTGAAAGAACCATAAAACGTGAGGTACGAGAAGCTAAAAAAAATGCTTGGAATACCTTTTTAAAACCCATACTAAAAGAACAAGGCGAATTAGTTTCTATTTTAAAACAAGTTGCACCTCAAAGTGCTAATGGTATTTTTATAGAAAAAATTAAAGATAATTTAGTTGCTATTGATGAACCTACGCGAAAAGATATTTTATCAAGCGCAAGAAAAACATTAGTACACATTATTAAAGAATCTTTTCCGGAAAAAGAATTACTTAGCAATTGGGTTAACAAAGCCTTCGAAAACACTCAACCTAATTTTAGTTCCCATTTATATTCTGAAACCAATCGGTCTAATACCCTTATAAAAGAAGTAAAACCTACTTATAATGAAAATGCAGAATTAGTTGATGGGCGCATTATCCTTCGAGATAATTTCGATAGCATTTTCAGCAACTATCCAGAAGCACTTATTTTTGGTGAGGATACAGGAAATATAGGCGATGTAAATCAAGGTTTGGAAGGTTTACAAGAAAAATATGGTGAACTAAGAGTTGCCGATGTAGGCATAAGAGAAGCCACCATTGTTGGTCAAGGTATTGGTATGTCCTTACGCGGGTTAAGGCCTATTGCCGAAATTCAGTATTTAGACTACATACTATATGCGCTTCAAATTATAAGTGACGACTTAGCTACAACGCACTACAGAACCAAAGGAAAACAAAAAGCCCCATTAATTATTAGAACACGAGGCCACCGTTTAGAAGGTATTTGGCATTCGGGTTCACAAATGGGCGGTATTTTGAATTTAGTTAGAGGTGTAAATGTATTAGTACCAAGAAACATGACCAAAGCCGCAGGTTTTTATAACACCCTTTTAAAAGGTGATGATCCTGCCATTGTGGTAGAATGTCTTAACGGGTATCGACTAAAAGAAAGAAAACCAAACAATCTAAACGCTATTCAAACACCAATAGGTGTTGTTGAAATTGTAAAAGAAGGTGCAGACATTACCTTAGTATCTTACGGTTCTACCTTGCGTATTGTAGAACAAGTAGCTAAGGATTTAATGGCTATCGGTATTGATGCCGAAGTAATTGACGTTCAATCCCTATTACCTTTCGATTTAAATCACGACATTGTTAAAAGTATCAAAAAAACCAATCGGCTTATGGTGATTGATGAAGATGTTCCGGGTGGTGCGTCAGCATATATTTTGAATGAAATTTTAAATGTCCAAAATGCCTATCAATATTTAGATAGTCAGCCAAAAACACTCACTGCAAAAGCCCATAGGCCTGCGTATGGAAATGATGGTGATTATTTTTCAAAACCATCAGCAGATGATATTTTTGAAGCTGTTTACGGTGTGATGCACGAAGTAAACCCAAGTGTTTTTCCAAAATTACGATAGATTTAACTTAAATAACCCATATTTAAAATGAATAAAAACGTTACAGATTTAGGCTTATTAATCCTAAGAATTGGTTTTGCAGGTATGATGCTTACGCACGGTATTCCAAAAATAAATTTATTATTTGAAAGCCCTATTAAGTTTGCCGACCCTATTGGTGTTGGTGAAACCACCACTTTAATTTTGACATTAATAGGTGAAGTGGTTGCCCCTATTTTAATTTTGATAGGATTTAAAACTAAATTAGCCGCCATCCCGAGTATAATTACCATGTTTGTTGCTACCTTTGTTATACACGCTAGCGACCCTATTGATGTTAAAGAAAAAGCCATACTGTATTTAGTTGCCTTTTTGGTTGTTTTCTTAACAGGTGCAGGTAAATATTCTATAGATGGCTATAAAAAATAAAATATTTGAAAGGCGCTTCCATTGTTGAGATCAAAAAAGAATTAAGTCATAAATCTTACGACGAATTGGCAGAGCTTTGTTTACGTCTTGCTAAATTCAAGAAAGAAAACAAAGAGCTTCTTACCTATTTACTTTTCGAATCCCATAATGAAGAAGGCTATATAGAATCGGTTAAGGGTTATATAGACGAACAGTTCGAATTAATAAACACTGCGAGTTATTTCTACATTCGTAAAAGTGCGCGTAAAATTTTAACCAACACCAAAAAATTTATTAGATATTCACAAAACAAAGAAACCGAAGTGGCACTCCTTCTCTATTTTTGTCAAAAACTAAAAAATTTCTCTCCTAGTATTAAGCATAGTGCCCAATTGCTAAATATGTACAATCGCCAGACACTATTAATCAAAAAGATAATTTCAACACTTCACGAAGATTTACAGTATGATTATAATTTTGTTTTAAACGAGTTGTAGCTGTTCTGAAGATTGTTTTTTTATCAGCTTGCTCGAACGTTTGTAACTTCGAGCATTAATAACAAAAAAAAACTTCCACCCAACAGCGTTAGTGATTACTCATGCATTTATTTTATCAATTAGAAATCGTGAATGTTTCACATTTGCTGTGAAAAGCCCACAGCTATGCAGGAGTGAAGACTTGTAACCTTTCGACTGCGCTCAAGATAAACTCCTAGCCCGACCTTTAGGGAACACCCAAATAAAAAGTAATCTGCTCTGTTTACATACACCTTTTATTGTTTATAAATTAGGGATTGTTTGGCGACTTTCAAGAGCTATTTTCAAAGGAAAAATGAAAAAAAATATGTAGGTTTGCACTCTTAAATAGCAAATGAATGAAGATTTCATACAATTGGTTGAAACAATTTATTAAAATTGATTGGACACCAGAACAAACCAGCGAATTACTAACAAATTTAGGTTTGGAAGTGGAAGGTATTGAGGCCTATCAATCGGTTAAAGGCGGATTGGAAGGTGTGGTTGTTGGCGAGGTTTTAACCTGTGTGCAACATCCAAATGCCGATAAACTAAAGGTTACTACCGTTAATATTGGCGACGAAACACCCTTACAAATTGTGTGTGGCGCACCCAACGTAGCTGCTGGGCAAAAAGTACCTGTGGCAACTATTGGCACAACTTTATACACCGAAACTGGCGAAGCGTGGACCATTAAAAAAGGTAAAATCCGTGGTGAAGAAAGCCATGGCATGATTTGCGCCGAAGATGAACTTGGCTTAGGAAAATCGCACGATGGCATTATGGTCTTAGATGCTGATATTAAAGTAGGAACACCTGCTGCTGCTATTTTTGACGTTGAAAACGACCATGTTTTTGAAATTGGCTTAACACCAAACCGTGCCGATGCCATGAGTCATTTGGGTACTGCCCGCGACCTAAAAGCCGGATTGATACAAAAGGAAACAACTTTAGAGTTTATAACACCATCGGTAAGTGCATTTCATGTAGATAACCGCACGTTGCGAATTGATGTAGATGTTAAAAACAAAGAATTGGCACCGCGCTACTGTGGGCTTACCATAAGTGGCATTAAGGTAAAAGAATCGCCTGTTTGGTTACAACACCGTCTAAAAGCCATTGGTTTAAATCCTATTAACAATATTGTGGATGCTACCAATTATGTACTTCACGATTTGGGGCAACCGTTACATGCGTTTGATGCTGCAAAAATTTCCGGCAATAAAGTGGTCGTTAAAACCTTGGCAGCTGGTACTAAATTTGTAACCTTAGATGGTGTAGAACGTACTTTACACGAAGACGATTTAATGATTTGCGATGCCGAAAAACCAATGTGTATTGCTGGTGTTTTTGGTGGAATACATTCGGGAGTATCAGAAGGAACAACCAGTATTTTCTTAGAAAGTGCTTATTTTAACCCGGTAAGTGTTCGTAAATCGGCTAAACGCCACGGCTTAAATACCGATGCTTCATTTAGATTTGAACGAGGCATCGACCCTAATATTACTGAATATGCTTTAAAACGTGCTGCTTTGTTAATTCAAGAAGTTGCTGGTGGCGAAATTACAAGCGATATTGTTGACATTTATCCTAATAAAATTGAGGATTTTCAGGTACGATTAAGTTTTGAAAATGCAAAGAAATTAATTGGTGAGGAAATTCCGAAGGAAATTATTAAACGTATTTTAACCTCATTGGAAATTAAGGTAAACAGTGTTACCGAAACAGGTTTAGGTTTGATGGTACCTGCTTACAGAAACGATGTAACCCGTGAAGCCGATATTATTGAAGAAATACTGCGTGTTTACGGTTATAACAATATTAAAACGACTGAAAAGCTAAATGCATCTATATCTAATTCAACACGTTTTGAAGATTACAAAATACAGAACTTAGTTGGAAATCAATTGGCTTCTCAAGGCTTTTTCGAAATACTTTCAAACTCACTTACCACGCCTAATTATGTGGCGTTAAGTGACCAATTAAAAGAGGAGCATAATATCAGTATTTTGAATCCTTTAAGTGGTGATTTATCTGTTTTAAGACAGTCGTTAGTGTTTTCCGGTCTGGAAGCTATTTCGTTTAACATTAATAGAAGACGTTCCGATTTAAAACTATTTGAATTTGGAAAAACCTATCATGGTTACAACGGCAAGCATGAAGAATTTAAGCATTTATCGGTATTTGTAACCGGCAATCAAAATTCTGAAAATTGGAATTCCACCACTAAAAAAAGTGATTTCTTTTTCCTTAAAGGAAACATTATAAGCCTATTGGAACGTTTAGGGATTTCAAGATATAATGAACTACCTGTTGAAAACGATTTATTCAGTGAGGGCTTAAGTTTTAGTTTAGGCAAAATGAAATTGATTGATTTCGGATTGATTAAAAAACCTATTTTAAAGCATTTTGATATTTCGCAAGATGTGCTGTATGCCAATTTTTATTGGGACACCATCCTAAATATTGTTAAGCGCAACAACATTTCATTTAAAGCGATTCCTAAATATCCTGAGGTGCGTCGTGATTTTGCATTGTTGTTAGATGATAGCGTTACTTTCGAGTCAATTCACAAAATTGCCAAACAAAGTGAAAAGCAATTATTAAAAGACGTGAATCTTTTTGATGTGTATCAAGGTAAAAACTTACCAGCAGGCAAAAAGAGTTATGCCGTTAGTTTTACATTACAAGATGAAAACAAAACACTTACCGATAAGCAAATTGATAAAATCATGAAAACGCTACAAACACAATTTGAAATACAATTGGGTGCGGAGTTGAGGTAGTTGGGTCTTGGGTCTTTGTAAAAAACTACTAATTATATTTTTTGCTTTTATAATTTTTAATTTTTGTATCTTTAAGTAAACTCAATAACTTGAAATTATGACAGATTCTAATTTTATAAAAGTATACACAGGAAATTTTGCTGTCGTTAAGCGAATTGTAATAGAATTAAATGCTTTGGACATTAATCCCATCATTAAGGATCAATCGGAATCTGCTATATTAGGTGGTTTTGGAGGTACATTGGCACCCGATTTTCAAGAAGTATTTGTACATGAAGATGAACTTGAAAGAGCTACTGAAATTATTAATAAGGTAACAAAAGAATTAAAGTCCTAATTAAAAAAACACCCCAATAAAAAAGAGCGATTTTAAAAATCGCTCTTTTTTATTGGATTTAGCGTTTATTTATGCTGTAACTGCATACATTTTATTACGCAATTCTTTAATTTTTGGGTCTTGCATATACTCATCGAACGTGGTATATCTATCAATAACACCGTTAGGCGTTAGCTCTACAACTCTATTGGCAATTGTTTGTGCAAACTCATGATCGTGTGTTGTAAACAACATAGTGCCTTTAAAATTGGTAAGCGAGTTGTTAAACGCTGTTATACTTTCTAAATCTAAATGGTTTGTCGGCTCGTCCAGCATCAAAACATTGGCCCTTACCATCATCATTCTACTTAGCATACAGCGTACTTTTTCACCTCCGGAAAGCACATTCGATTTTTTTAAAGCTTCTTCACCACTAAAAATCATTTTCCCTAAAAACCCACGAATGTTTACTTCTTCGCGTTCTTCTTCGGTTTGTGCCCATTGGCGTAACCAATCAACCAACGTTAAATCGTTATTAAAAAATTCGCTATTATCTAATGGTAAATATGCTTGTGTTGTTGTCACACCCCAATCAAACGTACCAGCATCTGCCTTCTCTTTATTATTTAGTATTTGATAAAAAGCGGTGGTTGCTCTAGAATCTTTTGAAAATACAACTACTTTATCGCCTTTAGCAAGGTTTAAATCAATGTTCTTGAATAAAACATCACCATCTTCATTACTTGATGCGGTTAACCCCTGGATATTTAAAATTTGATCACCTGCTTCCCTGTCGCGTTCAAAAATAATGGCAGGGTAACGACGACTGGTTGGTCTTATATCTGAAATATTAAGTTTGTCAATCATTTTTTTTCTACTGGTTGCTTGTTTACTTTTAGCAACATTGGCAGAGAAACGACGGATAAATTCTTCTAATTCCTTTTTCTTTTCTTCGGCTTTTTTGTTTTGTTGTGAACGTTGGCGCGCTGCTAATTGAGACGACTCATACCAAAAAGTATAGTTCCCGGAATAGTGATTGATTTTTCCAAAATCGATATCTGAAATATGTGTACAAACGGCATCTAAAAAGTGTCTATCGTGAGATACCACAATCACACAATTTTCGTAATTAGCTAAAAAGTTTTCAAGCCAAGAGATGGTTTCATAATCTAAATCATTGGTAGGCTCATCCATGATTAGTACGTCTGGATTTCCAAATAATGCCTGCGCCAAAAGCACACGCACTTTTTGTTTTCCATCCAAATCGCCCATCAATGTATAATGAAACTCTTCCTTTATTCCTAAATTCGATAACATGGCAGCGGCATCACTATCGGCATTCCAACCATTCATTTCTTCAAAAAGTACTTGAAGTTCTCCTATTCTATCGGCATTTTTATCTGAATAATCAGCATAAAGCGCGTCCATTTCCGTCTTAATTTTATATAATGGCTTATTTCCCATTAAAATAGTGTCTAAAACGGTATGCGCATCATATAAATTATGGTCTTGTTCTAAAACAGACATACGCTTACCTGCTTCTAAATGCACATGTCCAGAAGTTGGATCTTGTTTACCAGAAATTATTTTTAAAAAAGTCGATTTTCCAGCACCATTTGCACCAATAATCCCATAGCAATTTCCTGTATTAAACGTTGTGTTTACTTCATCAAAAAGAATGCGCTTGCCAAATTGAACCGAAAGGTTTGATACTGATAACATAAAGGGTGTTTTATTTTTTCTGCAAAAGTAAAAAATTCAAACCGTAAGTCGAAACTTAGTTGCTTAATTTTAAAGTAATACTTGGAGATTAAAAAAAAATACGCATTTTTGAATGAATTAATGCCTTGCAACATTTAACAACGCATTAACAGCAGTTTATAAACACAACACATACTTTTGTACATATAATTGTGTTTACTTAAACACTTTGATAAGGGATTATGAGATTACACTTTTTAAGTTTATTAATTATTTCAACACTGTTTAATTGTAAAAACGATGGCAATAATTCAGAAGGTAATTATGCTTATTTAGGAGGTGAGATTATTAATCCTAACAGTGATTTTGTTGTTCTATTAAAACATGATGTAGTAATCGACACCATAAAACTTGATAGCAAAAACAGGTTTCTTTATAAAATCAACAACCTAAAAGAAGGTTTATATACGTTTTACCATGGTGGCGAAACACAAATGGTTTTACTAGAACCTAAGGACAGTTTGCTATTTAGATTGAATACATTTGAGTTTGATGAGTCATTGGTTTTTACCGGTACAGGCGATAAAAAAAACAATTTCCTAATCAATGAATTTCTTGAAAATGAAATTCAGGAAAAAAAGATTTTTAAGTTCTGTCAATTAAACCCCGAGGCTTACGAAAACAGGGTGGACTCTTTAAAAGCATTTAAAACAAATAAATTAAACGCATTTAAAACCAAATACAACCCTTCTCCTCTATTTGATAAAATAGCAAAAGCCAACATAGACTACAGCTATTTTTCCAGTAAAGAAGTTTACCCGTTTGTACATCATGGAAACAACAAAGGAGACATTTTAAAGTCGCTTCCTAAAGATTTTTACAGCTATAGAAAAACTATTAATTACAATGACAGTTTCTTAAAAGAAAGTTACTCCTACAATTCTTTTTTAAAATATACCCTTAATAATTTAGCTCTAGAAAACCATATAGCCCACAGTAACGATGACACTTTTAAAAGAAACTCGTTGTGTTACAATTTAGATAGACTTAAGCTTATAGACAGCTTAATTGACAATGAGACTCTTAAAAACAAACTGCTTTATTATTTTACGGCGAACTATTTATCAAAAAGTACCAATACTGAAAGTAACGATGCCCTTTTAAGTGCTTATTTAAGTAAAAGCAGTGACGAAACAGATAAAAACGACATAAAACGTTTTGCTACATCTTTAAATAATTTAAAGGAAGGTGGTAATTTTCCTAATATCAAAATTGTTGATTATAAAAATACTGAATTTGATATCAACTCATTAATAAAAATGCCCACTGTAATATGTTTTTGGTCTAATGCATTCTACAATCATTTTAAAGAAAGTCATTATAGACTTAATGAACTTAAAGTTAAGTATCCTGAGGTCAGGTTCATAGTCATTAATATTGACGATTTCGAATCGGACAGACCTAAAACTTCATTAAAAGAAAACAGGTTTGAATTTAAAGATGAATATCAGTTTAAAAACCCAAAAGAATCTATAGAAGTTTTGGCTATTCAACCTATGACAAAAACGATTGTTGTAGATAAACATCAAAAAATAGTGTATAGCAATACCAATATTTTTTCAATGCATTTTGAAGAGCAACTTTTGGGGGCTATTAATAGGAAGTAGCCTATAATTTATAGTGCTTCATCAGCATTTTTTCATAAACCTTGTCTGGTAAAATACGCTTTAAAACAATTGAGAATTTCTGCATAAACTCCCCTACTTTGTAATGCCCTTTTGGATTTTCAGTATTTATAACTTTTAAAACCGCTTGCGCCATCATATTGGGGTCGCTACCATGATCAACATGTGCATTCATTAAGTTTAAAGTATCACCATACGGTTTTTTGTATGGCGAATTATCTAAAAGTGGCGCATGGTATCTTCCTGCGGCAATATTGGTTGCAAAATCACCAGGTGCAATGTTGGTCATTTTTATGTTGAAATCCTTCAATTCCATTCTAAAGGCCTCCGTAACCAGTTCTAGAGCACCTTTACTGGCACTATAAATACCCCTATACGGTAACCCCATGTATCCTGCAATTGACGTAATATTAATTATTAACCCAGAATGTTGTTGGCGCATTTGTGGCAAAACCGTTTTAATAACGTTAAGCGGTCCAAAAAAATTAGTATCAAAATTTGCTTTAATCTCAGCTTCAGGTATTTCTTCAATAGCACCTGTTATACCCGCTCCAGCATTGTTTATAACAACATCTAACCTACTCTCTTTATCAATAATTGCTTTTATGGTTTGTTGAATGGTTTCAATATGCTTAACATCTAATTCTAAAATAGGAAACTTGCTTTCTTTATAATTTTCTGGATTTCTACTGGTACCATATACTATAAATCCTTTTTCGGTTAGATATTCGCCTACCGATTTTCCTATTCCAGAAGAACCTCCTGTAATTAATACAACTTTAGACATAGTTCAATTGATAATTGATAATTGATAATTGATAATTGATAATTGATAATTGATAATTGATAATTGATAATTGATAATTGATAATTGATAATGTAAAATTAACAATGAATTTGACAATGGCGGTTAAAAAGAAAAAAATTGAAGAAAAGAAGATAAAATTTTACGCTTATTTTTATGAAGTTCCCATCTTCATGGGAATAAATAAAAAAAGGCAAGCTACCTACATCACACCGCTACGACCATTTACCTTTGCTGCGTTCCCGCCCTGGAGGATTCAACAGGAGCTGGTTGTGTAGGACTTGCCTATGCAAAGATACAACCTTTTAAAATTTTCACAATGATTTTTTAAACTGATTTTAAATAAATATCTTGCCCTAAATTTAATTTTCCAGATGAATACACTTAAACACTTATTAATCATTTCGTTAAACGCCATAATTATTTCCTGTGGTTCTAATACAGGTCATAATAAAAGTGATTTCAACATAAAAACCAATGCCATAAAAGGTGATATTTCTAATGATACAAGCTTAATTCTTTCCATCGAAAACAAAAAAAAACATCCTATCGATTCTGTAAGCTACACACTTAATGATAAAAAGATCAGTGATAAATCCGATTTAAAAACCCTTAAATTAGGAAAGCATACGATCAATGCCACTATATATTTTAATAATGAAAAACAAACAGCCGCTACAACTATTACCATTTTAAATAGTGAAGCGCCAAAAGTGTATACTTATAAAATTATTAATGAATATCCACACGACATTACTTCTTACACCCAAGGACTTGAGTTCTATAAAGGCAATTTATATGAAAGCACTGGGCAACATAAAGAATCGAAATTAAGACAGGTTGATTATAAAACTGGTGAAGTTGTGAAAAATATCAATTTAGCAGATGCTTATTTTGGCGAAGGGCTAACCATACTTAATGATAAAATTTACCAGCTTACATGGCAATCGGGTACTGGCTTTGTGTACGATGTTAATACATTTGAAAAACTAAATAGCTTTAAATATGGAAGTAGTAAAGAAGGTTGGGGCATGTGTAACGATTCCAATAAACTTTATAAAAGCGACGGCACCGAAAATATTTGGCTTTTAAACCCAGAAACCTTGGTTGAAGAAGATCATATACAAGTATATACCAACAAGGGGAAAATTATTGAAATCAATGAAATGGAATGGATTAATGGGGTTATATACGCCAACCGTTATCAAAAAGATGGTGTTGCCTTAATAAACCCTACAAATGGTGCTGTTATTGGCGTCATTGATTTTTCACCATTAAAAAAGTTAGTAACACAACATCAAGGTTTGGATGTATTAAACGGTATTGCCTACAACCCTGAAACCAAAACCATTTTTGTTACAGGTAAGCGATGGGATAAATTATTTGAGGTTGAAATTGTTGAAAAGTAAGTTTAACTCAACAAAACAGTCTATTTACTCATTCTAACTTTTAAAAAACCTTTTTCTTATAGTAATTTGAACTATGAGAAAAGTTATAAATATACATATCCCAAAACCTTGTAGCGAAAACTGGAATAAAATGACGCCAAACGAGAAAGGGCGTCATTGTGCTACTTGCAAAAAGACCATATTTGATTTTACGACCAAAACCGATGAGCAAATAATTAACGCTTTTGAGCAAAACAATAATCTTTGCGGACGCTTCAAGAATACACAATTACAAAGGGATATTGTTTTAAGTAGAAAAGATAAAAATAGATATGCTACCTTTTTAGCTTCTGGATTGTTTGCTTTTATTGGCTTAGGAAGTCAGTACATACATTCTCAAGGAAAACCTGACATAGTTCTAGTAAACTCCACAAAACCAAATATTATTATTGGAAAAGTTGCACCTCCCGCAGTTAAAGATAGTATTGTTGGGTTTGTTATAGATGAAAGCAGGATTCCTTTGCCTGGCGCCAATGTGTTGATAAAAGGTACTTCAATTGGCGTTATAACCGACTTCAATGGTAAATTTTCTATTAACGCAAAACCGGGTGATGTTTTATTAATAAATTATATTGGATATAAAACCAAAGCATTTGAAATTACCAAAGAAATCAATTATAATGTTATGCTTGAAATGTCTGAAATGGTATTGGGTGAAATGGTTACAGTCGTTGGAGGAGCATCAATAAAACCATCATACATATATACTACTGATGAATTGGAACGCAAAAGACAAAATAAATTTAGAAGAACCAATACTTTAGAATTTTATAAAAAACAAAATAAAGAACGGAGACAAAAAATTAGAAACGGGGAAATTGCCCGTACTAACGTTGGAAAATTCTTTTATAAAATCACCTCTATTTTTCGATAAAGTTTTATGCTCCATTAAATCTAACAAAAATAAGATTATTGATTTTTTTCCTGAAACTTAAAAAAAGCACGTGACACAGGAATAAACATCAACCCGATGATTATAAAAACAATAAAAGCATTTTTTAAATTAAATGCCTGTGCCAAATAACCTATTAGTGGCGGCCCTATTAACATACCAAAAATAGCATACGTAGTAATTATGGATATTGCCATGCCTGGCGAATACTTTTTTGAGGTTCCTGCCAGCGATAATGTTACAGGAAAAATAGCTGCCGTACCAAAACCTACAAAACAGAAGCCTAATAATGCTGGCCAAAAAAATGGGAATGCCACTGCAATTGCAATCCCCAAGGCTATTAATACCGAACTTAAAATGTACATTTTTTGCAAGCCAAATTCGTTGACTAACCTATCGCAAAAAAACCTTGAAAGTGCCATGGTGGTCATAAATATGAGGTAACCATAAGTAAACACTTCTTCTTTTACAACATCTTTAAAATAAACCCCACTCCAATCGAACATACCGCCTTCACAGATAGCTCCAAAAAATATCAATACACCCAAGTACAAAATAAACGGGTCTGGTTTTCCTATTATTAGTTTATTCCCTGTAGGCGATTTGTCTCCTTTTATAGTAAACTGATAAGTAACTAGAGCCATTATCAATCCTACTATTGAGATACTTAACAAGTGAATTTGAATTGAAACTCCCATTTTCACCATTAAAGTGGAAAAAGCAACACCTACTAAACCACCCGTGCTCCACAGTCCATGAAAAGCACCAACTACGCGTTTTTCAAACTTTTTTTGCAAGGTTATAGATTGTGTGTTTACCGATATATTTAAAATTCGCATACAAAACGAAAACAAACAAACCGATAATACCAACAATAATGGTGTCGTTGAAAAACCAATACATGTTAAGGCAATAGAGAAGAAAACAAACGATACAATAAGCGGTATACGACTATCAAATTTTGATACCAACCAACCAGAAATGGGTAGCCCAATTAAAGAACTTATAGGCATAGCCAAAAGAATGGTGCCAAGTTCGGCTTCATTCAAATTAAAAAAATCTTTTATGGTAGGAATACGTGATGCCCATGACGCAAAGCAAATACCTGATAAGAAAAAATAGACACTTAACGCTATGCGTTGTTTATCCTTTAATTCCATTATTGTTAGCTATCTCTAATTTAATACTCTTTTAAGCTTCCGAAAGACTTAATTAACTTGGTCTTTTCAAGTTGCAAAAATAGCATAACATTTTGGCTTTTCTAATATAAAACAAATTAATGCACGGGGCTCTGCGTACAAGGGCAATTGCTGATGCCCTGCAGGAACTCCAGGCCTATGGTAATGACGTGCGTACCG
>NZ_JBIQVZ010000016.1:0-38881 GCF_044335535.1 Mariniflexile sp. HMF6888
CTTATCTCTTATCTATTGTCTATTGTCTTGTCTCTCTTTTCAACTTTTTAACGATTCAGGAAGTAATTCCTTAGGGAACGACTGGTAACTTATTGGCCTAACCCATCTTTTTATGGCATGCGTTCCTACCGATGTGTATTTGGGATTTGATGATGCAGGGTAAGGACCTCCATGATGCATAGAAGGACAAACTTCTACACCTGTTGGCACACCATTAAAAATAACACGACCAACACGATTAGCTAAAGCATCGGCTATATCTTCTAAATTAGAAATATCGCTTTCTTCCGCTATTATTGTTCCTGTTAATTGGCCTTCCAAAGCTTCAATTATTTCAATCAATTGTGCTTCATCCTTACTTTTTACAACCAGAGAAAACGGACCAAAAACTTCTTGGTGGATTTTAGGGTTTGTTAGAAAGTCTGCTCCCGAAACCGTCACAATTTGTGAGGCAGCAAAATTATCCTTTAAATCACCTTCAATTTTAGCCACAGTTTCTACACCTTCTTGGGCAGTAACACTGGCACTATTTTTATCAAATCCTACTTTAATGTTAGGATGCAACATGCATTGGGCTTCAATAGCAATTGTTTTTTTAGCTAAATCTTCAACAAAAGCATCGGTTTTATGACTTGCAATGGTTAATAATAATCCCGGATTGGTACAAAATTGCCCCGTTCCTAAAGTAATGGAGCCTGCATACGTACTAGCAATAGCTTCACTGCGAGCTTCAATAGCTTTTGGTGTAATAACCACAGGGTTTACACTACCCATTTCGGCATAAACAGGAATGGGTTCTTCACGTTTTGAAGCCGCATCCATAATAGCCCTACCTGCTCCAAAGCTTCCCGTAAAGCCAACTGCTTTGATTTTCGGGTGGTTAATCAATGCTGAACCAACCACAGGACCACGACCAAAAAGATGTGAAAACACACCATTTGGCATGCCTGTTTTTTCGGCAGCTTTAATAATGGCAGTAGCTACCAATTCAGATGTACCAGAATGCATTTCATGTGCTTTTACAATAACAGGACATCCTGCTGCTAAGGCACTAGCAGTGTCACCACCAGCAGTAGAAAAAGCAAAGGGGAAATTACTTGCTCCAAATACGACGACAGGTCCCATGGGAATAACTGTTTTTCTTAAATCGTCTTTAGGTAACGGCGTTCTATCGGGTATGGCGGCGTCAAACGTACTAGCCTTCCAATCTTCATTTGAAATTAAGTCCGCAAACGATTTTAATTGCATGATGGTTCTCCCTCGTTCACCTATGGCTCGCCCTTCAGGTAAGCCAGATTCCGTTGTATAGGCATCGATTAATTCTTGGTCTAAGGCTAAAATTTCATCTGCAATGGCATTTAAAAATTCAGCTCTTTGTTTTCCCGTTACTTTTCTAAATGCTTTAAAAGCCTGCGTAGCTAGTTGAACAGCTTCCTCAATTTCTTCGGGATGTGCTTCAAAAAAGGCTACTGGATTTTCAATATTTAGCTTGGGATTTATAGTTTTGTGACTAATACTTCCTTTTGCACTGGGTTTGTTTCCAATATAATTTTTGCCTGTAATCATTATTTATTTTAAGTTTTTGTAATCTGGTAATATAGGTCTGCTTTTCATAGCTTTTTCAATGATGCCTAAAACACGTTCTCTTTCCACACCTTGTAAAGGTAATCTGGGTGCTCTTACGTTTTCAGTTCCTATGCCAGTAGCAACTTCTGCTAATTTAATATTTTGTACTAATTGTGGACTGATATCTAATTCCAATAATGGCATAAACCAACTATAGATCTCCATAGCTTCTTTAATTTTCCCAACCTTTACAAGTTCGTAAATTGCTACTGTTTCTGCGGGATAAGCGCATACCAATCCTGCGACCCATCCATCGGCACCAATGACTAAACTCTCCAAACCAAGTGTATCAACCCCTGTAAAAACTTTATAGCGATTCCCGAATTTATTCTTTAAACGAATGACATTGGTAATGTCTCTAGTTGATTCTTTTATGGCTTGAATGTTTTCACAAACCGCCATGTCTTCAAACATATCCAAAGTTACTTCAATTTTATAATCTATAGGATTATTATAAATCATAATAGGCAACGACGTACTATTTGCAATGGCTTTAAAGTAGGTTACGGTTTCAAAATCTGTTGCTTTATAACGCATAGGAGGCAAAACCATTAAGCCATGAGCGCCAACAGATTCAGCATGTCTAGCAACAGCAATGGCATCTGTAGTACTTTGCTCTGCTATATTAATAATTACAGGAATTTTACCGTCTGTAATTAACAATGTCTCTTTAATTAAAACCTCCTTTTCATTTTGTGTAAGTGTACTTGCTTCACCCAGTGTACCTCCAAGAATAATTCCATGTACACCTGATTCCATTTGAGCTTTAATGTTTTTTTCAAACATAAAAAGATCTAATTTATCGTCACTCGTAAACTTAGTGGTGACTGCTGGCATAACGCCTTCCCATTTTATCATTTAATATATAATTTTAGAAATACAAATTTAAACCTTGCCATAAAAAAATTTATTACAATTATTAGCCTATTGTAATACTATATTACCCTACAAATAGGTTTGTTTTTGTTTTTTTAGTAATATTAGCAAAAAACTAGCTATGCAGTTATGAAACATCCATGCTAAAAACGCTTTTAACAGACAGGAGCATGATTATGGATGTAACATCTGACGGAAGAGTTATGAATTATGAGTTATGAGTTTTGAATTATGGGTTAAGAGTCTAACCAAGGGTTAAGATTAAAATAACAAAAAGAACCCTTAGAACCAGTATGAGTTCCCTTTGTTAAGTCCCTCCTTCGGAGGGGTTGGGGAGGCTTGGGGTTAGGGGGCTAAATATAAACAGATGAAAGTACTTCCATTTAAAATTCCGAAACCTGAAAATGAGGCATTAGTTTATCAAGAAGAACACTTAAGTGTATTATATGATCAGTTTCACCAACATAGTGAAATACAAATTAGCTATGTTGAACAAGGTGCAGGCACATTGCTAGTTGGAGACACTATTAGTGATTTTATGCCGAACGATATTTTAGTGTTGGGTGGCTATGTACCCCATGTGTTTAGAAGTGATATTAACTTCTCTGAAATAACAGATGTTTATACTTTATTTTTTGATAAAAATTCATTTGGTAAAGACTTTTTTGGACTCGCTGACTTTGAAAGCTTTCATGATTTCTTTAATCAATCCGAATATGGCATAAGGGTTTTATCAAGAAAAAAGAAACTTATTAAACAGTTTCATAAGTTAAAGCATCAAAACAAGGTACAACGTATAGCCACACTTATAAAAATTATAGACCATATCATTAAGGCTGAAAAAATAGCACTTTCCTCATTTGTTTATAAAAAGAAATATACAGATGACGAGGGAAAGCGTATGAATGATGTGTTTAATTATGCTATGGAAAATTATTTCGAACCTATAACCTTAGAAGAGATTTCAGAAATAGCGAATATGAGTAAAAATGCTTTTTGCCGCTATTTTAAAAAACGTACAAACAAAACATTTTTTCAGTTTTTAATAGAAATAAGAATTGAAAATGCCTGTAAACTTATCCATAATTACCCAGATTATTCTATTTCGTACATTTCAGAACAATGTGGTTTTCAAAATACGGCAAATTTCAATAGAAAATTTAAAGAAATTAAAGGTGTTACTCCATCACATTATAGACTGGAAAGGTTTTAAGAGACTATTTAAGTTTTATCCTTTGGCTCTTTTATATGCCTTTTTCTGCCATACTCCAGCTATTTTTCGGTCATAGTGCTCTGGTATTAATGCCCCTCTCCAAAGTTTTCCTAAAAAATCTATATCATGTTTTTCTTTCCAATATTCCTGTAAATACATGGATTGGTATCTAATATCTTCATGCGAAAGGTTTTTATGAATATTATCCAATAAATAAGGCTGTTCACCTACACTATACTCTGTTCAATTCACTAATAGCGGTATATTATGTCCGTTTTTTTTACATAAATCCCATTAATTTTAAAGTTTTTTAAACGCTAAGCAAGCGTGAAAATGAAAAAACCCTAAAACTTCTTGAAGTTTTAGGGTTTTAACATTATTATAAATTAAACTATTATTTATTCTTCTTTGTTCCAAACAAATGGTAGATACCAGTTACTGGTACTCATAAGTTTACTACGTACCTCACCTGCGTTTGGATTACCATCTTTATCTAATTTATCGTAAACTTTATCGGCTAAAAAAGCAGGATCATTACGACGTAGAGCCACGCGTAATAAATCCCCCCAACGGTTTCCTTCGTAAGCCAGCTCTAAAGCACTTTCTTTAACCAAGTTATTTTCAATAGATATTAGACTGTCTCCTATAATTTCCGCACGCTCAACATAAGCACGTCCACGCAATCCTGTATTACGATACCAGTCTCCTCTAAAAAATGGAAAGTCGCCCTGTCTAGCATCAAAATCGTATGGAAATGGTTGGTGGGTTTGCTCAATATCGGTTACATCGGTAACGCCTTCAACGGTATAAGCATTTTGAATTCCAAAATTAAGAAGTGCATCGGCAATTTTATGCTGATTATCGCGATTTGCTGCTTCTGCATATCTTAAATGCAATGTAGCAGCACGGTATAAAAACCAATCGCCTCCAGTTTGAAAGACATCAATAGGCAATTGTGTGTCTGAGTCAAGATACTTAAATAAGTACTTCATAATTACAGGTTGCCCACTAATTATGTTATATGAAAACTTAGGACCACGGGCATCGTAAGGAAACCCATTTCTTTGTACTTGATTATCCCAAAGGTCCATGGCTTCCTGCGAAGGTTTCACTAAATAATCTCCTCCCTGATTAGAGAACAACTCTACAAACGGATTTTGGGGTGCAAAATTACTATTGAAAGGTAAAGACCAAATCCACTCTGTATTCCACAAAGCATCTTTTTCCCTGGCAAACATCGAACGCCAACCCTGTGTATTATTATTAACTAAGGCTAGTGCATCTTGTTCCATATATCTAATGTAACCTACTGCCAAATCATCGTTACTTGCTATTTCAGCCCATTTAACCCGGTAAACATCATAACGTTCAGAATCACTACCACTACTACTAGCTGTTTCCATCACTGTCTTATAATGTGCTGCTGCTTGCGTATAGTTGTTAGCCCATAAGTTTAAATCTCCTAGTAAACATTCTTTATTAATGAAAAATTTTGCCGTATTATACCCATCTACATCAATTACCAACGTACTATTGGCGCTATAAGTACTGGTATATGGTAGAGACTCTGTGAAGTCTACCAATTCATTAATAAGAGCTGTTAACGATAGTCTAGGATACAGCTTTTCATTTTGAGCATCATCAACATTAGCTATCGGCTCCGTAATATAAGGCACTTCGCCATAATGTATTCCTAATTGCAGATACAACCAGCTACGGAGGGTTCCAATATCGGAATAACGCTCATTAAACTCGCCCTGGTCCATTTTGTTTTCCTCGGCCATGATCTTAAAATTCTTAAGGGCATCATTACAGTTGTTGATGACCTCGTAAAAATCTTTAGGATTTGCGTAAGGGTTATCTTTGGTCACCGCATGTTCGTTAATCTGCTGCAAATACATATCGGCATTGTCCGTCGGACTCATAAGGTCTGCCCTTAGCTCGTTAAGTACAACGTATTTTTTTGCCAGCCCCATAAACTTACCGTAAATACCTACTACAGCAGCATCGGCATCGAAAACATCACGATATACCTGATCGCTGTTTAATTTATCTTTAGGTTCTATATCCAGATAATCTTGGCAAGAGGTTAGTCCAAAAAGTGCAACAAAGACTCCTAATGCGACTTTATTTCTAGTTATTTTTATCATTGTCTTCATGTTTTTCTCTAAAATTAATTTCATTACAATCCTAAGCGTAATCCTAATTGAACGGTCATAAACTGTGGAATAAGACCAATGTCTGCTCCTTGTCCGAAAATAGAAGACGTCGCACTAAACTCCGGATCGAATCCTAAATAATCGGTTATCGTAAACAAGTTATTACCACTTGCGTATAATTTTAAATACTTCACAAGATTAGACTTCAGAGCAACATCATAAGACACCATTAATGTTTTTAGTCTTAAATAAGACCCATCTTCAATCCAACGACTAGAGAACGATGCATTCCCCATAGGGTCTCCCCAGGTGGCTTTAGGAATTGAAGTTTCCTGACCTTCAGCAACCCAACGGTTGTTAATCGCAATACTTTGGTTATCGTAAGTGCTCATAGACTCTAAGCTACGACGCACCCCATTATAAATATCGTTACCAACCGAGAAATTGAACAAGCCTGTAATAGTAAACCTTTTAAGTGTTAGGTTAGCATTGATACTTCCTGTTAAATCCGGATTCGGATTACCAATAATTTTACGGTCGTTTTCATCGATAATTTTATCACCATTAAGGTCTTCAAAAATCACATCACCGCCTCCAAATGGCACTAAAGTTCCATTATCCAAACGGCGTGATAAACCATCGGCATTGGCCTGAGCTGTTGTACTGTAAACACCATTTGCCTGATAGCCATAGAATAAGTTAGCATCCAGACCTTCGTACGTAATATAAGTTGCCCCTCCAAAGTTTGTTATGATGCGCTCGTTGGGAATATTTAAAACTTCGTTTTCATAAGCCCCTAAATTCACACCTAGATCGAACTGTACATCTGCCGTATTAATAAGTCTACTGTTAAGTCCTAAATCGAAACCTTTTGTACGCATACTACCGCTGTTGGTTACCATATAGTCAAAACCAGAAGTTGTATTGGTTGACTGGTAAGTAATCATGTCGGTGGTTTTGTTAGAATACACATCGAAAGTAGCATTAAGACGTTCTTTAAATAAAGCCACATCTAATCCTAAGTTGAATTTAGTAACCGTCTCGTGTTTAAGATCCGGATTACCAATATTTCCCCTAACCAAACCTTGCATTCCTAAAAGGTTTTGGGATACGTATAATTGTTGTGCCGTATAGTTTCCTATATCGTCATTACCACTTACCCCTGCAGATGCTCTAAGTTTTAAAAAATCGATAACATGGGCACTTTTCAAGAAGTTTTCTGAAGAAATCAACCAAGCTACTGAAACTGACCCCATTGGTGCAAAGTGTACCGTTTCACCAAAACGGCTAGACCCGTCGTAAGCTGTATTTAGGGTTATAAAATACTTGCTTACGTAGCTGTAATCGAAACTCAAATAATTGTTAAACCATTTCCAATCGCCTAACTGACCACCTACATATCTTAACAGGTTGCTCCCCGATCCTACTGTAGTAAAATCATCGGTTGCTGAGTTATATCCCAAACCTAAGTCACTTTCAGATTCGTTAGACTGGGTACGAGAACCAATACGAACATCAAAATTATGTTTGAAATCTATACTCTTGGTATAAGATAAAGAAGCGTCGGTGAATAATGAATAATATCGTTGTACTTCACTACCACTACGGTTACCGGCAATTGCTGTTGGTAAGGTAATATCGGCTACACCAAAATCTGGAATAAAGAAACGCTCGCGCTCTTTATTGTAAGTTAACCCAATGATTAAGTTTGCTTTAAAAGCGTCACTAATAGTGTAATCGAAATTTAAGTTTCCTGAAAAACGGTAGTTTTTATTGACACCAAACCCATTTTCTATAATAGCCAAAGGGTTGCCAATGTTAAATATATCTACATCAGCTAAATTAGGCGACACATCGCCTTGGGCATCTATTACATTTACCGCAGTAAATGGTGATTTAGTAAGCGCTAAGTGCAAAGGGCTGGTTTTATAAGCAGGTCCTTGATCATAAAGATTTTCTTCATTAAAGATGAATGATAAGTTCGCATCAACAGATAATTTATCTGTTAAACGTAACGCTGCATTTAATCGAGTGCTGTAACGTTTTAAATTGGAATCTCCTACGACACCTTCATTATTAAGAAACCCAACAGATATACCATATTTGGCTATATCGTCCCCTCCCCTGATCTTTAAAAAGTAGTTTTGGTTGATACTGCTTTTAAACACTTTATCTTGCCAGTTGGTGACATTATGGTACGGATAATAATTTTCGCTTTGCGGATTATCATTCATCCAGGGCATGCTGGCTATTTGCTGTTGGCTATCGCCTCGAGATGCCATTAACTGGGATAGATATGGCCTGAACTCCCAAGGACGCATCACAGGTAATTGCTTTGGATCTTCGTTTATCCCACTATACATGGTAAAGTCAATTTTTGTACTTAACTCCGTTGGGCGTGTTGTTGTAATGAGAATTACACCATTGGCTCCTTTCACTCCATAGATTGAAGAGCCGTCTTTTAATACGGTAATATCTTCAATATCTTTAACATCAATTATGGACAAAGGTGAAGAACTATTGTACTGAAGAATTCCAGAACCATAATCTTCATCGTCGTACACCATACCATCTACAATAATTAATGGTTTGTTGGTTGCATAAAGTGAATTAAATCCTCTTAAGGTTAAATACGCTCCGGCTCCAGGCACGCCTGATTTCCCTACACTGTTAAGTCCAGCGACGCGTCCTTGTAAAAAGTTTCCAATAGACTGGTTAACAGGATTTCCCCATTGGTCTTTGTTTAAATCTATAACATTGGATGCTTTAGAATTTGTGTATTGTAACTGTTCTTTACCCGGCAACGTAGCGGTTTGATAAAACTGAGAATAATCGTCTTCGAAAAGATTAATTTCCAAGCCACTTTCTCTATTGTTTAAAGGTACAACTTTGCCTTGGTACCCTTCCGCACTTAACATCAATAATACGTTTAAATGAGGAGCTTTAATAGAGAAATTTCCTTGATCGTCTGAAATGGCTGCAGAAAAATCTTTTACCGTAACATTGATTCCCGGAATTCCTTTTCCTGTTTTAGCATTCTTTATGAGGCCTTTGATTTCTATACCTTTACTGGTTTGGGCACTTACAGCGTTAGAGTCTGAGTCTTGCGCATACAGGTTAACTGAAGTCCCACCAAATAACAGTATACATAGTAGACCGGTTAGTTTAAATATTTTGAACATAATAGTTGGTTTAAAAGACATTATTTAATAACTGGTACTAGTTTAATATAATCTAAGGTTAATGTATTCACGCCATTGCTTCCTGAGTTGGCTGCAATTAGCGAGATTAGCTCATTATTCCTGCTGCCAAGTTGGTCAATATAAAATTCACCTATATATATTTCGTCATAAACATTGGGTGCCACATCGGTATAAGCTAGTGTAGCTATTTCATTTACAACTTCCCCCATTTCATTAAACCCACCTCCAATACGCAAACGTTGCTGAAAGGTATTAGATTGGATATCGTTTATAGCTCGCCAGTACACTTTGTAGGTCGTACTGTAAAGATTGCTCGCACCATAATAAATTGAAAATAGCGGCACCCCATGGTTCTGTACCATAATGTCTTTAAACATAACACCATCCAAATCTTCTTTTTCTCTGTAATAGGTATTCGCTCTTTTATCTCCTTGGCTAAACCCGTGTGGTTTTTCGCCTTCAATTAGTGTGGTTACCAAGCGTGTTTCTAAAGGCACATCCATACTTCCCATCACATAAAGTACCCCATTACTTAAAGGCACTTCTTCTACAATATTATCTTTATCAATTGGCACTTTTACACCAAATCGGGACACTAAAGTATCTGGCAGATTTTCTTTTGCTACCGATTTATGAAACGCAAAATCCCTAGTGTTAAAATAACTTGCGTAGGTCGTGGTTGAATCGGCATTACTTTTTATTAAATAAGGCTCTAACTTCCCGACTTCGGTATTAAACGCATCATCTTCCAATAAAAAGAAGGTGTATTTATTACGTTCGTTATTTAAGTTATACACATTTTTAAGGTATGAATTTGATAGGGAATCTGAATATATACCCGGGTTTTCCTCTGCTGTTGCCTTAGCAATACTATCTGACTGATAAATATTGAATTCATCCAACGATAATAAATACGTACTCATAGCATTGCTACCGTTCATACTTTTTATGTATTCCCATATATTTAATCGTGGCACAAGTGCATTGTTTACTATGTGGTAAATTCCATTGGACGTATATTGGTCTGCAGTAACCACCGAAGCGCCGTCCATGACCGAACCATTAATAAATTCAAGATATTTACTGGAAAGCATTTGTACCGTAACGGTGTCTTGGGTAGATACCGAACCAAAAGCGGTAAGCGCCAAATGATTGCTTACGAAACGCTTTTTGCTTTCTAAACTCCCCAGTTCGTTTGCTGGAACGGCTGCCATGGCCTCGTTTGTTGGCGCCCAAACCGTATAGGTCTTGGAGTTGGCCAAAACCTTATCGAAACCTGTTTCGGTTAATAGCTTACCAAATTCTGAGGTTTCAGAAATACTGGTAAGGCGCTCTGCTAAATTCTGTTTTAAATTCTCGTCTGAACTCTTGGTATGGTCATCCCATGGATCGGAACATGAAACGACTGCCAAAAGCGATAAACTTGCTAAAATAGCTTTAGAATATTTGTTTATTGATATCTTCATCCTTATTGGATTAGTTTAATTAATAGTCTTTATTTTTTACTCGTAGATCAGTCCGTCTCCACCGGCTTCAAACTTCGGATATAACTGATCCATGTCTACCGGTCTAAACTCCACCACATCAAACCAACTGTTACCTCCGGCATAGGCCAAAGATTGCAACCTGAATTTGTGTCTTCCTGTCGTTTCTACATTGATAACTCCTAACAGTCTACAGTTATATCTAGACGTAAAAGGTGAAATATGACGTTTGTATCCTTGTGACTCTAAAACACGTTCCGGTGTACTACTATCTCCGTATTCCTGCATGTTAAAGGTCCTTGCAAGCTGCGTGTCATTAAAGTATGCTCTTACTGAATTAGGAGCTCTACCATTTTGACGCCAAGAAATCCATACTTTATATTGCCCTTTAATAACTACAGGGGTATTGAATTCTATATTATTAATATAACCATCACGTAAACGAAGTATGTCCAACACATCGCCATGCCATCCTGGTCTGCTGGAACTACCCAGGTCGAAACAAGAATAGGTTACACTCGGTGAGCCTTCCCAAGTTACATCGGCTAATTCAGCATCGCTTAATGAAGCCCACATACCTGGCACTCTAAACACCGAACTCAATTGTCTGAATTCAGGCTGATCGGCTAAGTCAAAATACACCGGTGCCGGTAAACGCTTTTTGATAAAGTAATTTTCTTTAACCACGTGTACAACTCCGTTAGAGGTTGTTTCATCACTAGACGCTCTATCAATTTCAAAACCTTTTTCAAGGACTCCATTAAAGGTTTCTTCATTAATCAAAAGCGTATCTGCGGCCAATTTTATACTAATAACCTCTAAAGGTGCTTTAGTAAGCAAAGCAGGTGTTACCGCTAAATCGGCCAAGTAATTTAAACCTGGTGATATTCGGTAAGCAGCGAACAGGTTTAAGCTGTCTGCAGGATTCATTGGGTCTCCCAAATGGCTGTAACGTGCTTTTAAATCTTCTAAATCATTAAAACCCGCTTCTTCAAAAACCGCATTGGTCTGTGCTATAACACTTAAGTAAGACGGTACACTATCTACGTAAGTAATGGGGCGATCTAGTTCTTCATACCAACCGGTGGCTTTCATGACCTCTGTAAACAGAGATAAAGAAGGATCTGCCTCAATAGTCTCGGCTATAGTCTTAGTTGCAACTCTAAGCACCTTATCGATCTCATGTATTACACCATTTCCAACCTCAATATTGGAAGTGCTGATTTTTGCTGATTTATTTACCGTTATACTGGAACCATCGGTACTGTTTACTGCTCCGGTTATTAAAAACTGGCCTTGCATACTAGGCGTCGCAATTTTACCGTCAGTAAATGAGGTCGTCAAAACTTGTTGTTCAAGAATATGTAGTTTTGCTAATTCCTGCAAGTCTTCAAGAGGTACAGCGTCTAAAGTACCCACGCCTAAATCGCTCATATAAGCCTCAACCGCTGCATTGGTTGGCAAGAACAAGGTATAGGTTCCGTAGGTATTCATAAAAGAGGCGTAATCGGTAATATCTAAAATCTGAAGGAAAAGCGAATACCGATCGGTATTGGCTCTTAAAAACTCTGTGATATTCAAGGTCTCATCGGTTGACTCTTTAAACTTTTCATCTGAACAGTTATATAAAACTGTAACCGTAAAAAGGGCCAGACACACAAATCGTAACACACTAGGTAATTTGAATATATTTTTCATGACACAATTTTTTATTTGTAAAACGGATTTTGCACAAGGGCTTTATTGGTATACAGCTCATACTCGTAAATAGGTAAATAGTGGCTGTTGGGATCCTTAAGTTTTGCTACGATACTTTGTTGCTGGTTTGCCGGTGCTGTTTGAATAGCAATCCCTAAGATAATATCTATATAAGCGTAATTATCTTTTCTGGCATTTCGTAAGACATCAAACCATCGTTTGCCTTCAAAAGCCAGTTCTCGGGCTCTTTCAGCTAAAATATACATACGAACTCCATTTTTATCGGCTCCGCTAACTTCTTCTTTAGTTAAGTCGATTGCTAATCGAGATTCTCGAATCTCTTCTATAATCACTAAGGCTTCATCGCCGCGATCCAATTCGTTAAGGGCTTCAGCCTTCATTAGCAATACATCTGCATAGCGGTATACAAACCAATGTGTGTCTGAGTCTTCATTAGCTTTACGCTGATTTTCATTCAGACCTGTGAACTTGTAAATTTCATTGGTTCCCGGTACTAATGAGGCGCGCTCACCACGAACATCTTTATTTTCTGGGTCTTCAAAATCCAATCCAAAAACATCTTCCAGTACACCTGCATCTGCTAAATACTGTGGACGTTGTAAAAAGATAGAGTAAAAAGGTCCTCTGTTTTCCGGTGTATATTGAAATTCAAAAATACTTTCGCTAGAATTTCCTCTAGCAAACACGGTGGTAAACCATGATGCACTACCCGGAACTAGTTCATAACCTGCCGGTGAACTAATAACGGCATCGGCAGCTATTAAAGCATTCGCATAATCTTCTTGCCATAAGTACACATCGGCTAACATGGCATTGATAGCATCTTTAGTAATACGCCCTTTATTTGATGGGATGTCTCCATAATCTTCCACGGCAGTGTTTAAAGCCGTTGTTAAATCGGTAACCACTTGATCGAAAATCACTTCCTGAGTTGATGTTGGAATTTGAAAATTATCATCATCCGATAAGGTGGCTTCTAATTTTAAAGGCACATCCCTAAAGGTTCTGGCCAATGTAAAATACAGGTACGCTCTTACCGCTAATGCTTCAGATAAATATTGGTCTAACTGCTCTTGGGTAAAGGTTGGATCTAAAGCCAATACACCAGGTGCTAGATCAATTACCGTATTACAATAATTGATTACCGTGTAAAATGTTCCCCAAGAAGCTACAGTATTAGAAGGCAAAATATTAGAGGTTATTATATCTATTTGGTCGTTACTAGAAACTATTCCAGCACCTACCATACCGCCTCTAAGTTCGCCGTACATAAAACTGTATTCAGCTATGGTTCTTCCAGACCCCGGTGTCTTCAATAATCCGGAATAGATACCTATAACAGCGGCCTGCACATCTTCTTTTGTTTTCCAGAATTCTTCACGAACCGTTCCGTTTTCTGGTTGTAAATCTAGATAACTGTCGCAAGACTGTAGCAGCACTACAACAATTAACACTAGTTTATATATTATTTTATTTCGCATGTTGAATTAGTTTTTAAAATCTGGTTCTTAATCCTAAAGTGAAACGTCTCGTTGGTGGTGTACGTGAATTATCGATGGCTATTCCAAAAGGTCCATCGCTTGTTTTTAAGTTTTGCTCGGGGTCCTGACCACGGTACTTGGTAAAAGTATAAATGTTATCGGCCGTGAAATACAGGCTTAAATCGTCTAGTTTTAAACTCTTTAAAAAGTTCTTACCGAAATTATAGCTAAAGGTAGCCGATCTGAATCTTAAGAAAGAGGCATCCTCGACATAACGGCTGGACCCTAACCAGTTGTAACCTCCTCTATAAATAGCACGAGGTATATTGGTTACATCTCCTGGGTTTCTCCATCTAGACAATACCGCTGTACTTTGGTTATCGAAACCGTACATATTTGTGGTAATCATATCGGTACCATTAATAATATCGTAATCCAAACGGTAGGTAAAGAATAACTGCAACTTAAATTGCTTGTTGTAAGAGAACGACGGACCAAAACCTCCGATGAATTTAGGGTTACTGTTTCCTAAGTACACGATATCTCTACTGTCTATATTTCCATCTTTATTAATATCCTCGTAAATGGCATCTCCGGGCTGGAATGTATAATCTATGTTAGGATAATTAAATCTCATATACACTTCCTGACCGTTAGGACCTACTATAACGTTTCCGTTGGCATCAACAGCTTTGGTCGATTCTAAGTCTGGATAAACCCCTTTGAATTTATAACCGTAAAACGATCCAAATGGGTTATCTACCTGTAAGAAACGTTTGTACTCTCCGTTGCGGTCTATGTTTCCGCTTTCATTTGGATAAAACTCTGAAATCTCACGAATTATGTTTTCGTTTCTTGAAATATTGAAGTTGAAATCTATCGTCCACTTATCATTTTTAAACGGGGTGGTATACAAACCTATTTCCCAACCTTGGTTATCTAATACTCCCACATTTTGGTCTGACAAACTTGGGTAACCTGAAATGGTTGTGATGTCTATATTTTCAAATAAAAGATCTTTGGTTCTGTTTTGATAAAGATCGATGTCCATCATCACGCGTTTATCAAACAACTGAATATTGAACCCTAAGTTTTTACCGGTTAAGGTTTCCCAACGCAAGTTGTTTAATTGTATGTTGGCTGGATACACCCCATTTTGACCTAAATATTCCGTAGAATAATTTCTGTAATAATTAAAATAACGGTAATCAAAACGTGGTGCACGACCCGATTGCCCTAAACTGGCTCGTACACTAAGGTCGTCTACCCAGTCTAAGTGCTCCATAAATTTCTCTCCTGATACTCTCCAACGTGTCGAGATGGAAGGGAATAAAGCATAACGGTTATCTGGTCCAAACTTAGAATTACCGTCAGCACGAAGACCAACATTAATTAAATACTTGTCGTCGTAACCATATTGCGCATTAATTAACGCCCCGACATTTCTAGACTGCCCATTATAATTATTCAACTCTAATTCTGAATTCTGAGTTCTCGAAGGCACTGAAGGGTCTGTTAACAATGACGACGCTGTATTTGAAGTTAAAGCCTCGTGCGTTTCAACACGTGTGTCGCTAGACTGAAACGATAAAATAGACTGTAAACTATGTTTTTCACCCAATTGTGGCGTATAAATAAAATTGGTTTTCGTAGTAATTCCAATTACATCTATATCGGAATCTGAAGCACGGTTTACCACCGTTTCGGTAAATGGTCTACCCGTTGCATTTTGAGGCAAGAATGATTTCGCTTTAGTACTGTTAAAATCATACTGAATATCAAACGTCGAAATTAAACGATCTGGAACCAAATCTACCTTCAAATTAAAGTGAGGTACAATACGCTCTCCTATTTGATTATTGGTTGCAAATTCTGCCATGGCAACTGGGTTATAAGTTCCTGGATACTGCCCCTGAATATTTGATGATGGAGAAAAATAGTTTGGTGTAATATCTCCTAAATCATCGTATTCATAAATACTCATGTTTGGCATTTTTCTATAAGCTACACTTCTCAATAAATCATAATCTTTTCGATCAAATGAATTAACATAGTTTCTATCGGTATCTGTATGTGTATACGAGATATCAGCTTTAAAACGAATACGGTCTGACACCACATAATCCAAGTTTAAACGCCCATTAATACGTTCAAAACCAGTCCCTTTGGTAACTCCTTTAGAATTGTAATATCCTACAGAAGAATAATAACGTGCACGTTCACCCCCACCCTGAAGTGAAATATTGTGCTCTCCAGTAAGTCCGGTCTGTGTAATGGCATCAACCCAATCGGTATTGTTTCCGTAGTTTTTATAATAGTATACTTCCTGTGGATCATACTGAAATTCTCTTAAAAGTGAAGGAAGCGGTGTTCCTGTACGGTTCATATAGGCCTCGGGGATCAATTGCGAATACTGGTCACCACTTAACATAGGAATCGTATTTGGCATCTTTTGAACGGTACCTGTAAACGAGTAGCCTATTTTAGGCGACCCTACCGCACCACGTTTGGTATTAATAATTAATACCCCACTCGCTGCGCGTGCCCCCCACATGGCGGTTGCAGCTGCATCTTTTAAAATGGTGATACTCTCGATATCGGCTGGTGCCACATTTAAAAGCGCTGCATACCCTTGCTGGTCGGCAGTACCAAAATTAAAATCTTCTGGAATAGAGGTTTCATAAGGCATCCCGTCTACAACAATTAAAGGATCTGAAGAGCCCGTAATAGACGATGTACCACGTATACGGATTTGCATTCCGGCTCCTGGATCTCCCGAATTGGCGGTAATATCAACCCCAGGCACACGCCCTTGAAGCGCTTCATCAATCGATGCGGCCTGCGTATTTTGTAAATCACTGGCTTTAACGGTTACCACACTGGTAGTTAAATTACGGTCGGCAATGTTTAAAAGTCCATCATCAGAGCCTTTTGAACCCGTAATAATGATTTCATCCAAACCTTCAATCTTTTCTACCATCTCTACAGTAAAATTTCTTTTACTGCCTATTTCAAACACTTGTGTGGTGTATCCTATGGTTGAGATGACTAATTTATTGTTGGTACTCTTTATACGAATGGCGAAGTTCCCGTCAAAATCGGCAACAACTCCCGTTATGGTTCTGTTTTCGGCATCCTGTTCTATTATGGTTGCTCCCAAAATTGGTTCTTTTGTTCCTGCATCGATAACTTGACCTCTTACCACTTGTTCCGAAGCTTGTCCAGACAGTTGGAATGATGTAAAGAAAATCAACACAAAAGAAAAACTATAAAGTAAGTTGGTTATATTATATTTCATTTTATTCCGTGTATAAAAGATAATTATCTACTAAGTGAATCAGTGTACGGTCGGCTAAATGATTACTTTCTAAAGGAATGTAGTTAGCGATTCTATTACCTGTATCAACAAAGCTTAGATCACCAAGACCGGAAACGATATTCACATAGGTTTTCTCTCCAAACTCAGTTTTAAGTAGTGTTTCTGTTAATCCGTTAATTAATCCATCATCGGAGGCCGTACGTGTAGCTAAGAAATGATACTTAACAAAAGTGGCTATACCTTCTCTCACTATATCGTTAGCCGGAACAAAGTTGGGATCTCCGGTTACGGCATCTCCTGGCAATACACCATCCATTACAGCTTGTCTAATGGCATCATTACTAGGAATAACAAAAGTATACGGCGTTCCTAATTCTATACCATCGATGGCACCTGATGCCTCATCATAAAGTCCTGAACTCTTTAAAAACTCATAGAAATATGTGTACTGCGAGCCTGCTTCGGCTGCTAGGGCTGCCAAATCCACACCCTGAAATTCTTCACTGAACTCTAAGATATTATCGACATAATAAGTGCGGCCATTTCTTTGGTCTTCATATCCTAAAATATTCACACGATTATCCAATACTTCATTACCCGCGGCAAATACCTGATTATTGTCCCACTTGATATATTCGCCCGGTAAATCGAAATCTCCCGATCTGATAATCCCTGAACCCGAAAGGTCATTCAATTCCATATTAGGTGTTGGCACAATACCATTGTATAACACCCTGGCTATTCTGGCTCTGGCCAAACTACCACGAACTTCATTGCCTGTTTCTGGCGATACATAAACCCACTCTGATCGGTTGATATCATAATCAAATCCTAAGTTCATCAATACGTCATCAGAAGGTAGAAACAAGGTATAGTTACTGTAAATATTACTCGCAATTTCGCGGTATCCGGAACCATCATTAAACAAACGGGTTGCTAATGTAAACGCAGGATCTAAATACGCCGAGGTATAAACACTGTAGAATAAATTGGACTCCTGGACCTTACTGGTACCGAAAAAGAATCCGTTACTTAAAAGTTTGGCCTCTATAACATCGGTATCCATATCAATACGGATATCTTCTTCCAAGGCATTGCTGTAGCCAGCAACTTTTGAAGGCCAAACGGCGGCTTGTATCATATGTGCATTAAAGAAATCTTCAAAAACATATTTGGGAAGTTTATCTAAAGCTGAATAGTTTTTCAATAAAACCTCATCCACAAATACCTGTAGGGCAGTGTTATCGGGAACGATTAAGGTATAGGCATCACTTTGTCCATCATTATCTGTAGCCTTTAAGAAATTCTCATTGTTTGGTGAGAATGATAAAGCAGGATCGTAAACCTTAACGTAAACTTCATCAGACTTACGTGTGTAGTTTTGATAGGTTGTTGTGGCTTCCTGATCGAAAACATAATTAACCAGATTATCTTCCAGTAAAGACCTGAATAAACTGTAATTTGGACTTTCTTCTAATTTTTGATCCAAATTTAGCGGTGGCAACGACACTTTGCTTACCTCATGAATAATGCCGTTTTCTGCAACGATATCGGCCTGGACAACCTCTGAACCCAATACATTGAATCCTGTATACGTAGAGCTTGGGAAAAAGAAATTATAATCATAACTGCCTAAGGTAGCTGCATTCATATATTCTTCGGTAAAATAAGTAATATACTTATTGTTGTTATCCCCTGAGATGTAATAATCACCTCCCTCAACATTATTGCGGTTAGATCCGACAACAACCATAGGGGTGCCATCTACAACTTTGTTCTGAAAGCCATCGTAATAGGCCGTTCTGCGCCTAAAGGCCATATCTTCTTCCCAACCTATATTTGATTGGTAATCAGAAAGCCTTTCGGTACGGAAAGCATTATAAATTAGAGCATATTTAACAATTTTTGATGCGGTCAACGAGTCTATACCCGAAACATCTGCGATACCTTGTTCCTGAAAATAATTTTCAAAAGCGGCATCGTTTGGTGCCATCATGGTCCAGTAGCCTGCTTTGCCAAGAATATCTTTATAACCCGCAACTTCAATAAGTTTGATTAGGTTTTGGAAATTCCCTGCAGCTTCAAGCTGTTGGTAAATAGGGGGCTCAAGATTATCTGGTCTTGCGTAGTACTCATCTACTTCTTTTTTGCTACAATTAGCAAGAAAAAAGATAAGCGGTGAAAATAGCAAATAATAGCATATTATTTTCTTCATTATGGTTTGACTTATTTAGGTTGTTAAAAAATAAAAAGCGGTTTCTATATCGGATTTTGGATAAAAGAGATGCCTTCTAGGAAATAGATAATTAGTTTTGGTTAATAATTTAGTTTAGTTGTCAGTTTTTCAGGATTATTGATTGCATAAACCTGAGTGGTTTAAATGTAGTAGCTACATTTATTATCCAAATTAAAAGTTAAAATTTTGTTAATCCATCCTGCACTATCCTGCTACAATCAATGCTTTATAGCTTATTTTAGACATAAGGATACATAGTTTCGTATTCCTATTGATTAGAATATTATATTTTACACTTCCTATAAAATATAGTACCTGTAAAAAGGCTACTACTCCATAATTTTGAAGCAGTATATTCCCTCTTCTCCTTTTATCAATAAAATACTGTTTATTAATTTGCAAGTCCCAAGTTCCAAGATGTAATATTACAGTATAAATTACCATTTTGCGTAGCCACCTCTCCTATAGAAATCTCAGAACTTTCATCTAATACAAAATCTACAGTATAGGTTCCAGCGACACCAATTCTTTGGTATCCGATAACTTCGGGAGCTGTTTCTACATCGGCTACGTTGGGCAAGCCTCCATTTCCTTTGGTAATCACAAAATAAGCACCATCAGTGTTTGAATTGTGGTTAGTATTAAGCACCTCTACCGTTAATCTATAATTTGCTGGTGGTGCATCTATTACCTGATAGATTTTTCCATCAACAATATAAGGCGATCCCCAACCGGACTCTAAATTAAAGATATTACCATTCTTTTGGTCCCATCCACCAAAACCACCGTGGTTTTTAGCCGCATCGTTAGTAATCCATGGTTCTCCTAAAGTTCCCCAACGCCCACTTGTTTCAGATGCTACATATGGCACAGCTGCATTTTGTAATACTGGTAAAACAAAAGGCCTATAATTCGTATAATCCGTATATAAGGTATCAAGACTTAATGGAGAATACATATAATATGAGCGGTGTTTTAAAGTAGAACCACTCATAAAATCGGAAATGTTTAGCAAATCCCTATTGGTGCTAATAGTGACTTCTTTTTCTTCGCCTTCATTATTAGTATAAATTAATTCGGTTCCTAAAATTCCAGAGGTTTCGTCTGTTAAAGCCAAACTTATACTTAAAGAACTTTCTACTAAACTACTCGATAGAATTGTACGGTTCTTAATACTTTCAACATAAGTTGCTCCGTAAACTTCGGTTCCTGCTCTTATAATCTCTGAGCTTTTTCCTTGAGCATCTAACGCTTTAGCTTCAAACACATAAAGTCTTTCTTGTAAATTATTAATTTGAACAGAAATACTTCCGTCTGACACAGGAACAGTAACCGACTCTGCCTGGTCATCCCATTGAATAATCACTTCTGAAATATTAGGATCATCGATTACACCTTCAATTAAAACCATATTTAATCCTGGTCTTACAACAAAAGACCTCACTTCTCCTAAGGACTCGTCATAATTATTAACATCTGGGTACTCCTCTGAGCCACATGATAAAACCCCAAAAACAAGGGAAACAAAGAGCAGTCTTATTGCTTGATTAATTTTGAATTTCATTTCTATTAGTTTAGTTATTTGGTTATAGTTGTTTAATATTTGTAAATGTATTATAACAAGTTATAGATACTATCCTGTACTATCCTGACTAATTCGATTATGTCACCATTTAGAACATGTTTGTTTTTTTTTAGTTTAAGTGGTATTAAAAAGTTGACATGAATAATTATTGAAAGAGATAATATCACGATATAGACATTCTTAAACAAACATTAATTGTATAGATATGTTTCAATGGGTAGTATTTAAATGTGTATTCACCGATTTGCACACCTTTTGGTTACTTCTCTTTGTTTTTTAAAAGCAAAATTTAAACCCACAGTTTTTTTAAGTTGTGGGTTTTGGTCAAAATTATTTAGACAACAATTATTGCTTGGTTAACATCATACCTTGTACCGGTATGGGTTGTTCTGCTCTACCTTCTGGACATTCTTCTGAAATATCTCCAAACAATTTAGTTTATATTAAGGACATACATATTTGAGTGGCACTTTTTGGACGAAGAACTAACGTTCCAGACTGCCCACAAGCAGCTTCTCTTCCTGTGTAAATCATATAATAATAATTGGCATTTTTATTAAACATGTCGCCACTGATTAGTAACTCTTCGTCATCATCTGGTATGTTTCGCATATCCTCAACTATAGAACCATCAGGATTGGCAATAAGATAACGAACTAAAATTTCGTCTTGACTAAATTTATAATAAGTATCTGTATGTTTTGTTATATAAAAAATATATTCCCGATTGTTGTAGACGCCTTTCCAAGTATCTACATATTTATCAAAAAGATGGTTGATGTCTTTAAAATAGGTTCCGTCAGGGATTGCTTGTACTCTGCAGGATAGTGCTATTAGAAGCAAACATCCTAATTATAAGTATTTTTCTCATTTTTTTTGTTTTTTAGTTCCCACAAGGTGTTTTTACGCCCTTGCTTCTGTTCCTTTAGTTATTTTTGATACGCTATTGTCATTTTCTATTTTCAACAACTCTAGACCATTTATTTTAAGTGTGTTTTGAATAAAATCGATTATGCCTCCTTCATTATTTTTATACTTAAAAATTGCTTTTCTATATGCAGCATCTATTTTCCGTGGCTTCATAGCCGAAATATTAGCTATAAGCTGGGGTAATACGTAGTACTTTTCTCATGTTTTAAAAATTAGCTTATAACTGGTTCCACACAAATAACAAGAAACTAATTACAAATCAGAGGTTTTTTTTGTATCAAAAGAGTGTACAAAATGTTGCAATTGGTGTGATTACCCCAATAAAGCCTCTTTATTTATTTCATATGGCTATTTACCAATGGAATAAATAACCGTTTTACTAATAAAGATGTTTTATTTTTTTTACGGATTAAATAGCGATGCCGTTTTGGCCTGTCTAAAGAGACTATTAAAACCAGCATTTTATGAGGACAAATACAATAACAAGGTTTGGAAATTCATTGTGTAATGTTTTAAATAAAATCTTTAATTTTTTTAACTAACAGCGTGAAATGGCACTAAAAGCCTGATCTCTATTATTAGCTGTTCTATATTCAAAAGACTTTGTTGTTTGTGTTCCCTATCCTATCATCAATTGTTTTTTTAAAGAAAATAATAACCCGAGCCAACTGCCCAATCATTAGGCTTGATTTTTGAAATGGAGAACAAAAAAACAAATTCTTCACAAATGAATGTTTTGAATGCTTCACTGTACCTGTTTTGAAACTTTGAGGAATGTTCCTTTGAATATCTTTCCATAGTTTTACACTTTTGTGTAAAACTTTTTCAGGACAAGACAGCTCTATATTATTATATATTGTTTTACCATTAATGTCCTCTAAAAACACAAAGATATAACACGATTCATTATTTATTTGAACTCTACTTTCCAAGAATGTCCTTGGATATACATGACATTGCTTAAACTATTTTATGAGTTACCTCATCGTTTATCCCATAATTCATCACCTAAATATAACTTTTGGGTTAGTAAGTATTCATAAATATCATTGACATTATCACCATTAAGAAATACAACATATCCATTCTTGGATTTTGGAAACATGATTGCCAAGGTGCTCACACCTGGATCTTTTCCGGTGTGCAACATAGCAAACTCATCACCACTAAACCCTGTTAGAATTTCCCAACCGAAACCAAAGAAGTCATTTTCTTGAAGTTTAACTTGATGCTTCTGCATGTCTTGAAACAATTCTCTTTTAAGTTCTGCACCATTAATTACATACGAGATAAACCTTCCATAATCTTCAACGGTTGTTAGTAGGTTGGCTGCTGCATTAGCATCGTAATATTTTTCGGTTTTGATGTTGTTACCGTTTTCATCAAAGTTTTGAGCATACCTTGATTCGTCCATAGAATCGTTCCACCAAAATCTTGTATCATTCATGCCTGCAGGTTTGAAAAGAAACTCTTGAGCCAACTCTTCAACAGACCTACCTAGCTTTTTTTCTATTGCTTTTCGTAAGTATTCAAAGCCTTCACCTGAATATTGATATTTTTCACCTGGTTCAAATTGAAAGTGTAGTTTGTTTGAATTGGTCATATACCTCCAATTTGGGAATCCCGTTTGGTGGGTTATAACCAAATATGGTGTTAACTTTTTGTATCTCTTGTCCTTTTTTAAGTCTGGGTCAATCCAATACTTATATAATGGCTCCTGTAAATCCAGAAGTCCTTTATCTACTAATTTTAAAACCGTTAAGGCGAATACTGGCTTTGTTAATGAGGCTACTTTAAAAATAGTATTATAAGGTGCTTTCTGATTTTTGTCCAAAGTACCATACACCTCAACTTTTGTTAATTTACCGTTCTCAACAATACCCAAGCCCAATGCTGGAACATTATTGTCTTTAAGTAATTTATCTATGGTATTTACGTTTGCCGAACTTTTATCTGGATCGTGATGATCGAAGCTCAACGCTTCGCTTAATACCCAATCATCTCCTTTTAAAAGCCATACATGTGTAAACATTGCAGAGCTGGTCATGACATCTACTTTTCCCTTTTCCCTAATATAAAAATCGTGTCTCCCTTTTTGGATGGCTCCATATAATTTTCCATTATTAAATAAAGGAAATACTTCTAAACTATTTGCATTGACTTTACGTATTGGTTTTTTATCAGGGTTAGAACAAATGTATTTTTTGGTATTATTAAAGAAGGTGTTTCTGTCCTGAAATCCACTTTGGTCGTGATAAAACTTTAAATCATGTGCAATATGATTATCTAAATATTCTAAATCGCATTGATTGAACCCTTTTTCGAAGAATATGCTATCTTGTTTTTTTAAGGTTTTAAAAAGGGTTGAATTTTTATCTAATTGTGCATTGATATGTAGAGCACTACATACAGTTACAACAAGAGCTAAAGTGATTGTTTTGATTTTCTTCATGATTGTTTTTTTTGATTGATGATATTTTTTTGCAAATGTTTATTAAAATACATTATTGTTCAAAAAAAAACACCTGACAATAGCACGACAAGCACCCGCCAATGCTATATTATACTAAACTTGAGCTGAAAATAGAGCGTTCCGTTTTTATCAATTTCAAAAGCATTTCTAATAACTATATATAGGTTCGAAAGAATTAATAACGCCATGACTACAAGGATAGATTTACTATTCAGATTAAACCAATTTTTCAAAAAAGATGCCAACATAAAAACAATCGCAGCTATTATGGACCAGAATATTTGTATTGTAATAAGTTGTTTTGCTATTGTACTAAACCCCTTCTTTACAAACATAATTATGAGTGGGGCTATAATATTTAAAGGTGGTAACACTGTAAAAGGTAATACTGAAAAATTAATTAACTTAAGTACATCTAAATCTACTTGTATTTCCTTTTTTTCTATAAGTAAGGTTTTCTCTTCTACTCCTAAAGCCTTTGCAAGCGATTTTAAGGTATAACCTTTGGGTTCAGTTCCTGCTTCAATACGCTGAATTGTTCTTATAGAAACTCCCGCCTTTTCAGCTAATTCTTCTTGAGTTATGTTTAACTCTTCCCTTATTTTTTTTAATCTAGACATTGTATCCCTCTTATTAACTCTTGGTAAATTAAGAAAATAGTTTGAGACATTCATTGTTGGCATTTGCAATTATTGATTTTGTTGTGGATTTTGGGTCTTTGTATATTTTTTCAAATTCTACATACAGAGAATCAATATTGACTTGAGCTTCTTCGTTTGATCTTTCGCCTTTCAAGGCAGAAACCCTTTCATTAAGGATAAAATCATATAAATGATTAAGTGAGTTCCCCATCATTGATATAACATGGGTTACTTTTTTGTTCCTTATAGCAACGGCCGGTGCGACTTGAGAACCTTCAGAATGCCCCCAAACAATAATTCTGGAAGTGTCAATCTTTAGTTTTTTTAATGCATCATTGATAACCTTGTCTGCGGAATTTGCTCGCCAATCAAGACTATACTTTTCACTATATCCTTCTTTCATAGGATATTGTTTTCTTCCTGATGGTGCAATTGTGATGCTGTCGGCAAGAGGTGTGTTGGGTTTGCTAATAAGTATGATATGATAATCATTACTCATCGAATCAACATCCAAAGTAATACTGCTGGAATATCTCCCATTTGGATTTAGCCAATACAAAGGAAAGTTTGTAGAGCCCTGTAAATAGATAATCAAAGGCTTGCGTTCATCAATTTTATTTTTGTAAACGTGGTAATTAATGTCTCAAAGATTGGTGTCACTAATGCTTTCAGTTTCCCATTTTTCAGTAATCCTTTCGTGCTGTCCATAGGTCATTTTAGAGAACAGCAAAACTAAAAGAAGAAAATATAAGGTTTTATTCATAAATGTCAATTTTGTTTCAACTTACGGTTAGCATATGAAAAGTAGGCGATTTCGAAGCACTAAACTTTCAGTTAAACACAAATTTGATGCGAGCCCGAACCCTTGAATTTAGCACTAATACGCCTATTTTTTATATACATTTGTTGGCTGTAGTTTTTATTTCAAATATTTTTCTGTGTCAACAATTTTTATTCTCGGGTGTACTTCTAAATAATTCTTTAGTGCTTTTATATGTCCAACTCCCATTAACACTAAAACACGTTTAGGTTTGGTTTTCAGAATGTCTTGAATTATATTCTGATATATATTAACATTTCTAATCATATTATTTTGACTCCAAAATACATTCATTTTATCCTTATCTATGTCTAAAAATGATGTGATATTGACGTAAAACATTTCGTTCAAATAACTTTCTGAATTCAGTTTACGATAAACATCAATTAATTCTAAATCAGCCATGCTTTTAGTAAAGTCTTTTACTTTTTGAATAATTTCTTTTTCATATTTTGATTGAGGCTCTTCGTTAGGAATGTCATTTTGCGAGTAATAGTTATTCATATTATCGAATAGTTTTATATATTCCTTTTCCGCAAAAGTTTTTTCTGGCTTAATGTGCCAATCAACACAAGTCGCTCCGTGATTTAGGTTTAGTCTCACAGCTAATTTTGTTGCAATTTGAAAAAGTTCACTTTTTATTTTAATATCTGTTCCGTTTTTATATTCGTTAAAGATACTGTCCCAAATTGCTTGTTGATTAGGCTCATTTTCTATATAAATTTTATCTGGTTTGAATTTTTCCAATTTATTTAGGACAATATCGATTTCTTTCTGTTTCCTTTTTCCAAGGATACTATCGTTTGTTACTTTCACGGAATCGGTAGTATTTCCACCAAAATGGTAAGTTCCTAAAAGTAAAACTTCTGTTTTTTCTTGAGCTTGTCCATAAAAACAAGATGTTAATAGAAAAATGGTTAAAAGTATTTTGTTCATATTGTAGTTTTTATTCTGCTTTTTCAATTTCAATTATTTCTTTTCCCTGCTCACCTAAATAATGGGTTATTATTTTCTTGTAAATTTTATATCCATTATCCACGTTTGTGAAGATTATCAATCCCTTTTTTGTTTTCGGAAATATAAAAGCAATTGCTTGAACTCCATTGTCTGCTCCACCATGTGATAATGCATAATCTCCATTTTTAAAATTGTAAATCTCAAATCCCAGTCCAAAGTGTTTTCCATTTTTGGTTGCAACTTCATGCTTTGCCAGGTCATCATAAACCTTTTCTGAAAGCCCATCGGCATTCATTGTACTAACCAAAAACTTTCCATAGTCTTCGACTGTTGTCAATAAATCGTCGGCACCATTTGCTATTTTTTTTTTAACCGTTTCGTATGGTTTTCCTTTGCTGTCATATCCAATAGCCATCCGTTTTTCGTCAATCTTATTGTTCCATACATATTGGGTGTCGTTCATTTCTAAAGGCTCAAAAATCAATTCATTGGCTAACTGGTTCAAAGATTTATTGAATTTTTTTTCCAATGCCTTTCTCAAATATTCAAATCCTTCACCAGAATATTGATATTGCATTCCTGGTTCAAATTGAAAATCCAGTTTTTTAGATTTATTTAAATATCTCCAATTTGGAAATCCAGTTTGATGACTTAAAATATGTCTAGTAGTGAGTTTTTTGCTTCTTGGGTCACTTGCAACATCTGGGTCAGTCCAATATTTATGAATAGGCTCGTCCAAATCCCATTTGCCCAAACTGACCAGTTTCAAAGTAACCATTGCCGTTACAGGTTTTGTTAAAGATGCTACATTGAAAATTGTATTATATGGTGCGGTTTCCCCATTTGTAAGGTTGCCATATACTTTTATTTGTTGAAGTTTGCCTTCATTTATGACACCAAGTCCTAAAGTTGGGATATTGTTTGATTTTAACCATTTTTCAATTTCCTTGTCGTTATCGAAAATAGAATTATCTGTTTTTTGTGTTTTGTATGATTGATGTCCAAAACTTAAAGATGTGGTTAATTTCCAATCGCCGTTTTCCAACATCCAAACATTTGAGAATTTTGCAGAACCAGGTTCACTTTCTTTACTTTCGTAAAATAAATGTTCTCCGTTTTGAATAGCTCCATACAAAACTCCATTTCTGTAAAGCGGAAAAATTTCTGTGCTTTCTTTCACTAAAAATCTTTTTACCTGGCGAGTTTCGGGACTTTTGCATAATCCGTTTTTTAGGTCGTAAAGAAATTTTGTTTTGTCTGAAATTCCATCTTTGTCGTGATAAAATTTTAAGTTTTCACTTAATAAATTTTCGTATTGTTTGACATCGCAAGTATTAAATCCAACATCAAATAGTAAACTGTCTTTTGAGAGAATAGTTTTATAGAGTTCCGAATTTTTGTCTACTTGGGCTTTACTGATTGCAGAAAAAAGGAGAGCAACAATGAAGCTTAAGATGATTTTTTTGGTCATAATGAATTTTGTTTTGTTGTAAATAATAATTTTTGCAAAGGTTAAAAACTCATTTTATTTATTCTAAAAATCTGCACGACAATAGCACGACTAAAACCCGACAAGTTTTATATCATATTGAATTTCAACTTGTAATAAAGTCTTTTGTTCTTGTCTATTTCAATTGCATTACGAAGGATAATGAATACATTGGATAAAACTATTAGTATCATAAGGATTAAAGTAAACTTATTTCCAAGTTTTAAAAAAAGACCTAGCATAAATACTATAGGGGCTACAATTGTCCAAAGTATTTGAACTGAAATAAGCTGTTTAGTTACACTGTTTTTTTGTTTCATCGTAAGCATCAGAACAAAAGGAATGATGATGTTCAATGGCGGAATAACGATAAATGGAATTGAAGAAAGGTTTATTAATTTTAGAGAAGAATAGTTAATCAAAACAATTTCATTGGGTTCTTTTTCATCTTCGATAATCTCAATTTTTTCTTGTTCAAATTCTTTGTAAAGCAATTCATTTTCTCTTATTTCTAATGCTTTTGCTAAAGAACGAAGAGTGAAACCTTTGGGTTCTTTTCCTGTTTCAATTCTTTGTATTGTTCTTGCTGAAATACCCGATTTTTCCGATAATTCTTCTTGAGTCAAATTTTGTTGCTCCCTAAATGCTTTTAGTCTGGACATTCTGTTTTTTAAATTACCGCCAACGTTGTTGTATATGGTTTGTTGCGTGTTTTAAGCACCTAATTTAGCAAATACAAACGGAATAGAAAATCCGCGAGGATTTTCGTAAGTAGGCTAGAACTAGCAATAAATTATATACGGCTTGTTGTGCAACGGTTTTTATTTCGCTTTTGTCAATGCCATTTTCACAGCGAGTCCAGTCAATACAGAAGCCATAAACCACTTCTGTATTCTTAACCAAATTGGTTTTTTTGAGAACCAACTTGCCATTTTAGCAGCTGATATAACAATCAGAAAATTAACTGAAAAACTTATTATTATTTGTATAATTCCGAGTTGAAAACTTTGACCTAATATAGAACCATATTCGGGTTTTATAAATTGAGGAAAAAATGAAAGATAAAATACTGCCATTTTGGGATTCAAGATATTTGTCAAAAGTCCAATATTAAAGAGTTTAAGAGGTTTGTCCGATTTCAGGTTTAGATCAGCGTCAAAAATTTTGTTTTTGGTTTTAACAGTATTATAGGCTAAATATAATAAGTAACCAACTCCAAGAAATTTTACCACTACAAATGCATAAGGGACAGCAAAAAATATTGCAGTAAGTCCAAAAGACACCATAAGTATATGGAATAAAAATCCACACATTACTCCGAAAAGAGAGATGATTCCAGCTTTTTTTCCTTGTGATAAAGATCTTGAGATTAAATAAATCATATTCGGACCAGGCGAAAGTACCATTATCAATGCCGCTAATCCAAATAGTAATAAATCATTAATTGGTATCATATTTCTGTTTTTAGTTCTTGGTTTTTAACTGTTGCACAACGTTTTGCCACTTTGAGATGGCTGGAAGTTCGTAACCGCTCAATTTTCGGCTTAAAGAAAACTTGATGCGAAACGATAATTCCACTAAATTCCAGCTAGCTCAAAATGGCTGTTGTGTGCAGTTCTTGTTAAGTACTAATTTTATTTAGGTTTTATTACCAGCATTTTATTACCTCCTTTTTGAAATTCATAATTTACTTTTTCAAATTTCAATTCGTATTTCGGCTCAAAAAAAGCTATAATATCTTGCAAAATAGCAGGGTTTTCCGCATTAAGATTCAAAATTGGGAAAATTCGTATTTCTTCACATAATCTCAACATTTCTGTTATTGATTTTATATGAAATTCTAACCCTAAATTTGAATATAGAATTAGAAAATGAGAACTTATTCCTAAATCGAAAGTTTTATCTTCAAAATTAAGCTTTTTGGGAAGTGAGTGATAGACATATCGATTTTCAACTTTTCCTTTTTCGTAGTCTATTAAGAAATCTGAAATTGATTTAACACGTATGTTTTCTAATTCTTCAGGAGTTTTAATTATGTCCCAAACAAAATTATCTTTATTCAAATTGATTTGTTGCATAACTTCAATTCGAACTTCATTAAATCTCTCTTTTAGTTCTTGTGAAGTGAATTGATAAATTGGGTCAATTGAAATACATTTTTTCCCTTCTGAGTCCATTTCGAAATTGAAACTTGCTGGACCATCTCCAAAACTTATTATTCTTTTATTCAAATCCGATTCACTCAAATTGAACATATTTTTGTATTCTGATAAATTTCTGCCCCAAGGGACTACATTTTTTAATTCGAAAGCCATTTTCTACGATTTTATTTTTTTGAATTGCACACAACGGTCAAGTGTCGAGTAGGAAAAGGGAGTTTCACCCTTCCCCTCTCACAGAACCGTACGTGATACTCTCGCATCATACGGCTCTTCTAATTTGATATACAAAGATAGCTCATCCTTTTTCAAGTTGGCAGGTTGTATATCAAATTAGCTGTCCCCTTCGCTCCAGTTTCATTACAAAACCTTCAACACTAGTACGAAACAGTCCGCCACCTCACACTATATTGGTAATGGTCTTGCAGTTGTTCTGCTTGATTGTTCCCTTTAGCATTAATGTGAGGCTTCCTGCGTTCCATCTATAAGCCCAGATAAAAGTCATGCCCCCTATACGACGGTTGCCGAATAGCCAGTAAATAGGTTTCCGCTATCCTTATCCCTGAGAACTCGACCTTTCTCGGTTTTGACAACATGTTTTGTCTTCTCGACGCTTCATCGGTAGGTTCGCTTTCGCTCATCTCTTTTATCAATACCTGACAGATCAAGTCTGCCTTTTCTTCTCTCGCTTCACACAAACAAATTACTTTGAATGCATTAGAAAAGTGGTTTAGAACCAGCTCCTATAAGCAGATTCTGGTGGGTCGGCTCCACCATCTTATAAATAGTTACATGAAGTTTATACTTCATTCACAGCACACGTCGAGTAGGAAAAGGGAGTTTCACCTTTCCCCTCTCACAGAACCGTACGTGATACTCTCGCATCATACGGCTCTTCTAACGTAATATACAAAGATTGCTCATCCTTTTTCAAGTTGGCAAGGTTGTATATCAAATTAGCTGTCCCCTTCGCTCCTGTTTCATTACAAAACCTTCATCACTACTACGGATTAGTCCGCCCCTGTACAGAGCATCTTATGGTGGTTTGATGCTCTCCCCTGTAGGACAACACCGATGGGTCGGCTCCACCATCTTATAAACAGTTGCGTAACGATTTTCAGCCGTTCGTTACTCTCGGCACACGTATGGAAAGTTGCGTGTTTGATGGCGGGGATTCTCCGAAGGACACGAGCGAAGCGAACTGGCGCAAGCAAAATCAGAAGCTAGCGAACAAAGCAACGACCAAACGGCTTAACTAAAATAAGCAATGTTTTTTACACGGTGTGCCTGTTGCACAACTATGAAATTCTCTAATTTATCTCTAATCATCGTTGCTTAGCAAACAGTAAATTGCTTGTTTTTAATGATTTATATTTTTTAGTAGTGTCAAAATTTATTGATTTATTTGAAATTATGAGTTGTGCAACAGTTACCATAGTTGTATGCCGTTTATATTTTATTCATCTGTCATTTATAAACTTCTATTTCTTTTCCAGAAATTTCCGGATAATCACTTTGTTTCTTCCGGATAGCTTTTCTGGCTTTATGCCTTATCCGGAAATTTTCCGGATAAAGCTTCTTTTTTTCCGGATAGCTTTTCCGGAAAATACACTAATCAATAAGCGCATATTTAGTAGCCGGTCCGGACCCTTCTTGTTTTAGAACATTTTCCATGCCTTTGTAATAGTTCCTGACGGTCCGGTCCGATTTGCCAATAACCTTGGCGTAATCTCCTGAACTGGTCGGACCATTTTCAGCAACATAACGATACAATTGAATTTGTTTCTCATTTAATACAGCGAGTAATGGGTTTGATTTCTCTTCTGCTGTGAGTGCAAATACTTTTTCCGGAACGGTAGCCCTAAAAACGGTAGTAACAAAGTAGGATTCTTCCATTCTGAATGAAGGCGCTTTTACATTGTTAGTTTCTTTGTAAGTCTTGAGTTCTTTCATCCCGATATTTCTTTCTTCAACCAAACGGGTTTTATAGAAAATATAGGCAATTTTCGGATTCTTACTTTGAGAAGGCACGTCAAAAGCTTTAAACTTCTCCATGCTAAACAAAGGTTTTCCTGGACTCCAAATCTCAATTTTATCAGCACTGGCTATCACTTTTATTTGTGCACCTTCTATTGTGTAATCTCTATGAACGATAGCATTGATAATTAGCTCTCGCAACAATTTCTTAGAGACTTTGGTTAATTCTTCTCGATGAAAACCATCTCTATTAATTTCTGTCAGAAATGCAGCATCCAATAAGTCTTCTACTTTTTTGGGCATCAGTAAAATCGGCCCTTCAATTTCAGATATAAAAGGTTCTTGATTTTCTCTTTCAATTGTAAACTTAATCCTTGATTGTGGAAAATTAGCTTGTGGATTTCGACCTAAAATCAATAAGCCTAAACCTGTCGGCTTAAATACCTTGGAACGATTTGGTTTTGCCAATAAGTTTAAATCAGACAAGTATTGATAAAAACCTTCACTCCCTTGCTTATAGGGCAGTGACATACGTGTAATCATATCGTTTTGAGCATCATCAGATAAATCATCTACCTCATAGTTGTTGAGTACTTGTTCAAATGGTTTAGCAGGAGAAATAAATACTTTTTGTTTCTCTTCTTTCGCTCTAATTTCAGCTTGATCGAAAAACTGTTTGTTCTCTTCATAAATATGATCTTGCAGATGCTTTGGGAAAAAATCTATTTCAATACCATTATCCTTTAGAAAGTCTCTGCCTTCACCAGCAACGGTAGGGTCGGGGTCAATGTAACCAATGTAAACCTTTCCAATTCTGGCATTGAAAATACGTTCAGCACATGATAGTTTTGGATGATTTCGTGCACCTGGGGCACAAGGCTCCAATGTGGCGTAAACTACCATTCCGGTTAAGTTCTTATCTCTGTTTTTGCGTTCTAAAACTGTAAATTCAGCATGGTCACCATCTCTTAGTTCACCTCTATGAGCTGTTCCTAATACTTCACCATCGGGTGTAGCTAAAATGGCACCAACTTTAGGGTTGATTTTATTATCATCTCTACCATTATCTGGTACCGATTTTTTCATTTCTTCAATGGCTAGAGCCATCAACTCTTCAGGTGTATGTTTTTTAGGCATATCTATTTCTTATTTTTCTCCACTTTAAATTTTCCAATGGCATACAACAATTGTATAACCACAATAAATACCAATCCTATTGTGGTTATATCGTTTATGTATGCAATATATTACTTTTTAATAACGTATCCAATGGACTTGTAATGGTCTCAATGGTTTTGGTGTAAACGACCATTTCATAGGGGACAAAAACCTTGATACGCTTCGCTTCCTTAAAGGACTGGTATATAATTGGTTGCATGATATTTGTTTTTACAATTTTATCTATCAGACTTAAAAGTAGTTAAAAAGGCTACAAGTATTGTTGGTGTGTTATAAATAACAGTATATTAACCGTTAAAAACGACTACACATAAAAACTTAAAAACCAGTATGTTAAATTAACAATTATAAAATAACGAACAAAAAAAGTGCAAAATAAGCAGTAAGCCTCTTGTAGGAAGAAATGATAAATTATTTTGTTCTGTAAAATGTAAGAACTATTACCACGTTTATTTAAGAAAGGTTACGGATAAGCAGGTAAAAGAAAACGATAGGCATAGACCCATTGCTTGCGCTTGAAACGTCGGTACTTATTACGTACTCAACAATGTTCCCCAGATAGCCCAACAGGCACAGCTTGAACACCACCACGGGATCGATGCTCTTTTGTCCACTGCTGCAATAGTGACCTTTGGTCTCATTGTACAGAAAATCCAAGTGTAAAACGTCTTTTAGTCAACGGTAGAAATTGTGCTCGAGAATACGAACACTTAACTGGAACTGGTTGAATGGTTTCTCCTGGTATTTTTTTTGCCTTGCATATACCAAAAATACGTAATTTCTTCCTTATATTCGAATTGTGCAACAGGCTAAACGGCTATAATCCTTTGCTTGTTAAATGCTAAACCAAAACTCATTAACTTTAACGTGTAGCCATATTTCAGTATAAGACAGTATAAAAAATGCTTCATCTACAGCGTACAAACGGTATAAATCTAACTCTTGTTTGGTTTGTTTAGGCATAACATCAACTAAGATTTTTCTAAAGGTTAAATCCTTATTTTGTTCATCTTGATTTACAACTACTTTAGGCTGAAAACCTTAATGTCCTTGAATTGATTTTTGTTAAGCTATTAATTTTGTATAGTACGTCTCAAGTTGCAAAATAATTGATTCCTTATATTTTGAATTGATAAAAAATCCCTGTATTAAGAGATAGTTAGATATATAACAATTGATATATTTGTGCATGCTGAAACACCTACATAAAATAATATTTTCTTGCACCTCCATTGTATTCTTTGTTTCTAGTGCTCAAATTAACCAAAAAAAATTCCAACAAAAACCGGATCAGACTAAACTAGAAATAGAAGAAAAAAAATTAACAGATGAAGCTTGCGCATTATACAACAATAATGAAGAAGTAAAAGCATATCATTTGGCTCATAAATTAATAAAAAAAGTAAAAACTGCTCGAGCTAAGGTTAATTCAAACTTGTTGTTAGCTTACTACTTTAATAAAAAGTCATTAATTGACTCTTCTCTATATTATACTAACGAGGCTTTAAAATTCAACACAGTAACCAATGACTCACTTAAAAATAGACTCTACGTGCTAGTATACAATTTAAAGGCCATTAATTATAGTAATAGAGGACTGATAGAGGAAAGTAAGAAATGGCATTTAAAAGGAATAGAGGCATCTCAAAAATATAATGAAACAGATTTATACTTTACCCATGTCCATGGTTTGGCATTAGCCTATAGTAAAATTGGGGATTTTGAAAATGCACTTGCCATGTTTAAACAATGCCTTAAACATACTAATGATCCTGAGATGGTGTATGGCAGCTATATTAATATGTCTGAGATTTATGGCAGATTAAAAGATTTTGACAAGTCAAATCTGTATTTAAATAAGGCTAAAAATTTGTGTGAAGAAGCTAAAAATAGTAAATGTCAAGCTATAATCTCTCTTGACTTAGGCGCCAATTCCCAAGAACAAGGTAAAATAGATGAAGCCATGTCCTTTTACAATAAATCAATTTCAATTTCAAATGAAAATGGATATTATAGAATTGCTTTGATAGCTCAAAGAGATATGGGAAAAGCACTTATTGATTTGAAAAAGTATAATGACGCTAAAATTATTATTTCATCTGGATTGGAAAATGCAATTGAACTTGGGTTACTCGATGAGCAAACCGCTATTTATAAAGATTTAATTGAAATATCTGTTCTGCAAAAGGATTATAAAAATGCCTTTAAGCTTTCCTCTGATTTTTATAAAATAAAAGATTCTATTAGTCAATTGCAAAAGGATAAAGAGATTAATATATTAGAAGTTAAATATAAAACAGAACAGAAAGAAAAAGAAATTACTTTACTAAAAAAAGACCAAAAATTACAAGCTTCTGAAATAGAGAGACAAAAAGAAATTAAAGTAATTACTTTAATTTCGTTCCTCGTTATTCTCATCCCTATAATTGGTTTGCTTGTACTATATTATCAAAAACTGCAAACGCAGAGTTTACTTAACTCTAAACAGAAAGAAGTGAGCGGTCAAAAAATAGCTTCTCTTATTAAAGACCAGGAAATAAAACTTATTAAAGCTTCTATTTTAGGGCAAGACAAAGCAAGAAAAAAAATTGCACAAGAACTACATGATAGTATTGGAGGTAATTTAGCTGCCATTAAATTACAATTTAGCAGTATATCAAATGGCAACAGTAAATTCAACACTATTTATCAACAGTTAGATGAAACTTATAATCAAGTTCGATCCCTTTCCCATAACTTAATGCCGAAAAGATTCCATCAAAACGATTTTATTCTACTTCTGAATGAATATATGCAAAATATAGGAAATGCCAGTAATATAAATATTAGCATTTCTGTATATCCTAAAGAAGCAATTGATAATTTGGATGAAGTACTTCAAAATGAAATATTTACTATTCTTCAGGAACTTATTACCAATACAATTAAACACGCAAATGCCCAAAAAGCAGACATACAATTAGATCTTATAGATAACATACTCAATTTAGTTTTTGAAGATAATGGAAAAGGATTTATACCTTCTGCTACAAAAACAGGTATAGGACTAGCAAATATCAAGAATCGTTTGCGAGATTTCAAAGGAACATTATTCATAGATTCCCATCCCAAAAGAGGAACGATTATTAATATAGAAATACCAAATATCAATGCAGTATAATCTTATCATCGCAGACGACCATAAAATGTTTTTAGACGGTTTGCTTAGCATTCTTAAATCAGAAAAAAAGTATAATGTCCTACTAACTGCAAAAAACGGCCAAAACATTGTAAAATACCTCGAAATAAATCCCGATGAAAAAATCGACCTGATTATTACTGATATTACCATGCCTGAACTTGATGGAATCACTCTTAATAAAATAGTAAAAGAGAAAAAAAACAATATTAAAACCTTAGTGATAAGCATGCATAACGACCCGAATATGATTGATACGCTTATAGAAAATAATGTAGATGGTTTTGTTCCTAAAAATGCAGAGAAAGAGGAATTTTTCCTAGCCATAAAAACAATCCTTGGCGGTAATAAATACTTTTCTAAAGAGATAAAGAATATTTATACAGAGAATAAATTCTCCAAACTAAAAGAGAATGAAATCAAGTTGACCCAAAGGGAGATTGATGTTATTATACTAATAGCGGAAGAATTTACCACCCAGGAAATAGCAGACAAACTATTTTTAAGTAAACATACTATTGAAAGCTACAGAAAAAAAATAATATCAAAACTTAATGTTAGAAACCTAGCAGGGCTAACCAAATATGCCATTAAAATGGGGTATATTAAATCTTAGATTTTATAACTATCTTATTTTTGGTTTCCTTTAATTTATATAACCCTCACCTAAACGACAACTCAAAATAATACCATGGGTGTTATTAATTGGATTACTCATAAAAGCTTGATTGTAATTATACACCAATCTAAAGTTTTTAGAAAAATAGAACCCCACCAAAAAACTCATAGACGAATCAGTTCTATATCCTCCTCCAATTTCAAGCTTATTCTTATAATTAGCCGTTAAATTTACATCTATTTGAACTGGAGCCCCAGAAATGTATTTAACCAATGTACTTGGGGTTATTAATATTTCTTGAAAAAGTGAAGTAAAAAATCGATACCCACAATTCACATAATAATTACTCTTTAAATTAATATTCTTTTCTGAAGATAATGAAGACCCTAAAAGGTTAGGAGCTGAAAAACCTAAGTAAAAATCACGATGATTATACAAAAAACCAACACCAAAAGTAGGTACCAGGGCATTTATATTATTTTCAAAATTTGGGTCACCCTGAATTTTAAGTTTTAATAAGTCCTCTTTGTATTGTGTAATTCCTCCCATAATACCAAAAGAAAACATATGTGGTTGATGCTCCCACCATGGCATATTACCACTTTGAGATCTAAAAAATAATTTATATGAATAGGATCCAAAAATCGCTGTGCTATTAGTTACTCCAACCTGATCACTAATAACTCCCATACCAATACCAACCTTTCCTGAATTTAGTGGAGTACTGAAAGTTAATCCGATATTTCTAGGGCTTCCCTCAAATTGATTGAAATAGCCCCTAGATATAACTGTAACATCAGTATCTGAATAGTTACCCGCATGCGCAGGATTAATAGTTAATGCGTTATAATTATAATTAGCAAAAACTGGTGTTTGCTGCGCAGATATAGTATTATAAAAACCATTTAGCGCTATTAATATGGTAAATGTTATATATTTTTTTTTCATCTATTAACGTTTTAGAACAATAAACCCTTTTACTTTTTTTAGAGTATGAGAACCATCAATCTTTATATCAAAGAAATAGGTGCCTTCTGGAAGCTCATTAGCTCCCATATTTCTCTTTCTATTTGCAATACCACTAAATACTCTTGAAGTGTTATTATATCCTTCAATCTCAAAGACCAAATCGCCCCACCGGTTGTAAATTGAAACCTTGTTTTTAGGATAATTTTCAATACCTCCAATCTTCCAAAATTCATTAATTCCATCACTATCTGGTGAAAACCCATATTTGGTCTCATCATCTGATTGTTGGGATTCTACATAAACAGTAACCTCATCTTCAGCAGTACACCCATCTGTGTTAGTAAAAGTTACTATATAGGTAGTTGTTTCAATAGGGTTTGCAATGGGATTTGAAATGTTTGTATCATTCAGACCTATTGATGGTGACCAAAAATAAGTACCAGTACCAGCAGCAATAGCGTTCAATTGTACTTCTTGGCCTTCAGTAATATCTTTATCTATACCTGCATTTACAGATACTGACTGTTCGTTAAGAACAAAAGTGCATTCACTACTATTATTACTTAAATCGGTTGCCGTAATGGTAATG
>NZ_JBIQVZ010000017.1:0-28341 GCF_044335535.1 Mariniflexile sp. HMF6888
ATTCCAACCATCCGATGAATTTTAACAATTCGGTCAACACGATTCCAAAATTATTTTTGTTATCCGATTTGTTGCCTTTTTTAACAGGATTGTTTGTGTTCTTTTAATATTCTTAAAAACATAAAAACCTATTAATCGTATGATTAACAGGTTTTTGAATAAGATTGATACCCTATTTTGTCGGGATGACAGAACTAATGAGTTTTACACATCCAATTGACATTCAGGAAGTTACTTTATTTTTTTTCAAAACAGGTAACCGAATAGGTAACTTTTGCTTTGATTAAACTTACTTTATATTACACAAATATAAATAAAATTAAAAACCAAGCTGAATCAAATTCATACAATTTTCATTTCATTCGGAATTTATTTAAAATAAAAAAGCGCCTGAAAAAGACGCTCCAAATAAACCAAGTATATCAAAGGAAAATAATATCGGTTTCTTTCCTTAATTTCAAACTTTATAAAACTTGTCTGTTTTTTTGATTATTATATAACTATTTCATTTAATTACCTTATAAAGACAACTTGTTTTAAAGCGAATCGAGATTAGAGGGTATTTAATTTAATACAAAGATTACCATGTAATGATCTATATGTAGATTCATCTATGGAGATGGATTCCTCCCATTCCTCCAAATCTTCCAAAATAGCATCTCGACAGGGACACCTAAACACCATAAAATCATGCTAACTCGATGCCATAAGAGTTTCCATTGATTCCTTATACAAGGCCATAGCGATACCATTGGCAGATAGTATAAATTCAGGTTCTATACTACTCATATAAGTTATTGTTTATGTCTGTAAAATGTATAAAAACTTAAACACCTTCAAACATTATTGTTTAACACTAGCTCAATCTATAAATACTAGTTTACCTCAATCTTAAACACCACTGCAATTTCATTAGGAAACGACTTGGGCTTTTTAATTGTCAGTGAGTTTGAATATTGTTTCCATTTGAGTTTTTTCTTACTTCCAAGTATTTCTATATTTTTGATTTTTGCAGAATTAGCATCTTTACCCAATGATTTTATAATGATGTCTTGGGTAGGAACGCCAAGCACCGTAGCATAAAGAATGTTACCTTTCTGATTAAAGCGGATATCTTTTTCTGATAATTTCACTTTCCCTTCATTGAATCCCGCACTATTAAGAGGGTTTATAGAATCCGTAGCAGGTCCCTCTCCATAAATCTTCCACGGCCGTGTATCAAAAATACTTTCTTTGTTCACATTCATCCAGGCAGCAATGTCTTCCAGAATCTCAACTTCTTTACTATCTATGGAACCATCTCCACGAACTGGTATATTTAAAAGTAAATTTCCATTTTTACTCACAATATCAATAAGCATATGAACAACTGTTTTCGCCGATTTATAACCATTCTTATCATATATAGATCTTTTATAATGCCAATCACCAATACAAGTACATGTTTGCCATGCATCGGGTTGTGCTTTATCAGGCGCACCACGCTCTACATCCCAAACCATACATTGCTTCTGTTCTTCTGTCAGCACTTTTCCAAACAAAACAGCTTTAAGTTTACCATCGTGAGTAGCCATGTTGTGGTTATAATAATGTGCGGCAATCTTAAGCCCTGCATCGCTCATTGGATAAAGAGGAAGCGCTGTATCATCAAAATAAAGCAAGTCTGGGTTGTATTTGTTAATCAGCTCCATGGTACGGTTGTAAAATCTATCGCAGTATTCCTGATCTGGAACAGATGCTCCATTTTCCCAATGCCACTGTCCCCATAAGGCTTTAATATCATCTTCACTCCCTTCACTAAGAGGATGGTTTTGGGCATAAAGTTTTTGTGGGTCTAAGCCTTCCCACCAAGTCCCTTTACCGTCTTCTTTAGTCAGTTTTCCATCATAAGGAATCCCTGCAAACTCGCCTTTTCTATCTGAACGTTGTGAAGTTTCAAACCAAGTCCATGCATGAGTTGCATGTACACTTATCCCAAAGGGGAGATCATATTTTTTGGCGGCTTCTGCCCAACCGGTTACAATATCTTTTTTTGGACCAACACGAACCGAGTTCCATTCTTGGTATTTGCTATCCCATAAATCCAAGTTATCATGATGGTTTGCCATAGCAAAGAAATACTGGGCACCTACTTTTTTGTAAAGGGCTACTAATTTTTCCGGATTCCAATTCTCAGCTTTCCAGTCATTAATAACGTCTTTAAAGCCCACTTTAGATGGATGTCCATAATTTTCAACATGCCACTTATTTTGTTCACTTCCTTCATCATACATAAACCTGCCATACCAGTCGCCTTGCTCGGGTTGGCACTGTGGTCCCCAATGTGCCCAAATCCCAAACTTGGCATTACTATACCATTCGGGTACTTCATATTGCTGAAGAGATTCCCATGTTGGACTGAATTTTCCTAAAGCGACAGGTTCTTGGTCTGTATTAACAATCACCTGAGGATTTTCCTGAGCCATTACACTAAATGGGAACAAGACAGCTAAAATTATTAGTCTATTAATTTTCATTATTTTTGAATTATTATTTAAATTTTATTGAATATCAATATTTTATGATTGGCAAATACTAATTGTTTGTGGTTGTTAGTTAGTGGGTTTGAAACCAAATTTTATACAAAGGCATTTATTGTTTTTTTTGAAAGAGACTTTACTTCTGATTCCTCAGCTCATTCCATCATAGTTTTAAGAACTCCTTTATCCATTATTTCACCTGTATCTCAATTGAATAAGTTCCTTGGAGTAGTTCACTCAATAATCGACGCCTTCTTTTACACGAGCTATCCATTTAGGATTGATGGTGCTTGTAATGGTATCCGAATGGCAAAACCATGCCGTTGGTATTCTTATGGTATTAAATCCAGCTGCCTTAACTGAATCAATCAATCTCTGCGAGGTTTTCCCCCCTCCCCATGCATCTTCATCACAAATGGCCTCAAATGTATTTCCTAAGTTTACCCCAACATGCATACGCTTCGCCAATTTGGTAGCGGTTGGCAATTGAGCAACGACATTTAAGCTCATAAAAAGCCCGGCAACAAAAACTAATGATTTGATTTTTATTATCATTTATAAATATGTAATGGTTATTATTTTTATTATAATTCAGTCCAAACTACGACTCCTGCAGGTTTTATTGTTTTTTCACCAACAAGGATTTTTGCAGTTTCGGGAATGTTCATAGTGTATGCTTCAGATGAATAATTCACGGCGAAGTTAAATCCATCACGCCAATAGACGTAAACTCCTTCTGGATAATCTTCCGTAGTAGCTCCAGCTTTTTTATAAATGGCCTTTAAAATATCTTTCTCCAATCTTGAATCATCAGTATCTACACCAATATAGGTTACAGTACCCTTACCAATTTTATGTCTTACAACAGCTGCTTTTCCTTTATAAAACTGATTGTTGTAGGTTGCAAGTACTTCTGTTCCTTTTTCAGGCGCTAGCAAATCGGCCCAGTTATTCCAATTGTAATTGGTAGAATTCATTAAAATGTCTCCATTTTTATAAGATGAAAGCATATCGGTTGACTCAACATGTGCACCAATAAGATCAGATAATGGTGCAGCCCATTCGCCTTCCCAGATATGTGCATCACGATTTCGTGTTGCTGTACGGCACGTTAAAATCAAATGCCCGCCATTAGTTACATAATTTTTCCATTTTTTAACCAATGCTGAATCTGCCAAATCATAAGCAGGCACAATCAAAAATTTATATTTTGAGAAATCTGTTTTCTCTGAAATCACTTCTGAAGGCGCTCCAAGAGACTTGGCTAATTCTAAAAATTTTACTGGATAACCCCATGCATCCCATTGATGGGTTAATTTTTGCCTATCAATAGCCCAATAATTCTCAAGATTCCAAAGAATAGCTGTCGATCGTACTGCCAATTTTTCAGGTAGCTTATTATTTGGTTTATATTGTTTTCGGAGTGATTTAATATCCTCCATAAACTGCATATATTCTTTTCCTCCAGGGGAAGGTGTCACCCCATCTGGTTTCATAATACCAGCATGATATTGCTCCGAGCTATAATTAATTTGGCGAAACCTATACGAGCATGCTAATTTACCACCTGCCGCAAAGGTGTGGTACAGCCACATACGCACCGTACCCGGTAATAGTAAAGGGTTATAACTTCCCCAATTAACCGGCCCTGGTTGAATTTCCATAACTCCTGAAACACCCCCAACCGATTTATAATATTCTGAAGCAAAAAGAATGGCCTTACCGTCCCCTAACCTGAAACCCTGTTCGCCAATATTGTTACTCCCTCCATTAGGATAGGCCGTATAAGCAGCAAAATCAAGTTTGTTGGTTCTTCTTGAATCAGAAGTGGTACATATCGCTGTATAATTGGTTGTTATATATTGATTATCCAAAATATGCTCTCTTAAAATCCCTGCTTGTAAATCAAGAAAATCTGCCTGACAATCTGCTGAATACCGTTTAAAATCAAGTAAAGCATGGGGGTTGTTGCCCCACCAACCTACTAAGTTGGTATTAGGTATCACAACCTCATCGAAACTATTGAACCATTGACTCCAAAAAGCAGCTCCCCAAGCGGAATTCAACCCTTCTATGGTTTGGTATTTATTTTTTAGCCATTTTCTGAACGCTTCCTGCGATGAAGGGCTATAATCGGCAATTGCAGGCGGTTCATTATCAATTTGCCATCCTACCACATGCTTATTCTGTCCATAACGTTTTGCTATTTCAGCAACAATCCTCCCAACAAACATGCGATATTTAGAATTAACGGTAGACCCTAATCCTCGAGTACCATTCTCTGCACGAATATAATGACCGTCCATAATAAACGTTTCAGGATAGTTAACACGCATCCATGTTGGTGTGGTTGCCGAAGGCGTACACATGACTATTTTCAAGTTATTTTTCACACAAAGATTCACGACTTTATCCAACCAAGTGAAATCGAATGTACCTTCAACAGGTTCCATTTTATACCATGCAAACTCAGCGAGATGTACAAACTCATATCCCATATCCGCTATGTTTTTAATATCACGTTCCCATTGGTTTTCGTTCCAGTGTTCGGGATAGTAATAGATACCTGTGGTTATGAGGTCTTTTTCCGGGAAAAATCTGTTGGCATTTTGTGATTGTGCATTCCATCCGGAAACCATTGTTACAATTATGAATATGGTTTTCCAAATTTTAATCTGATTATAGCTGTTCTTCATTATGCTTATTTTAATTATCTAGTTTTGTTTTGGCTGTTTCCCCATGTCAAAAAGGGCTACTATGCAATTAATTTTTGAGCTTTTATTCATTTTATTCAGTATATACCTATAAAAAATTCAAACGTTTACTAAGTTGTTTGATCCATTCACGAGCCATCAATTCATGACCAAATGCTGTTGGGTGCACACCATCCCAAATCCAATAATCGATTGAAGTTCTTTGCTGAGCTTCTTCAAAAACCTTGGGATAATCAACCAAAACAGCATTAAAATCGGCGGCAATCTGCCTTACAATAGCGGCTCTTTCGACTGTCAATGGATGCCACTTTGGGTACTGGTCTTTACGCCATCCAGAAGCAAAAAAGAAGGGCAATCCCAATACAATTAAAATATCTGGGTTTTGTTCCCTACATAAAGTGAGCAACTTACGGTAAGTTGCTTCGAATGCTTTTACATCCAGTGCATCTTCTTTATCCTCAATTATTGCGTTCACATCATTAATACCAACTAATAAGCTTAATACATCCGGTTTCAAATCCAATGTGTCCGTTTGCCATCTTTTTTCAAGATCACTTACCGAATTGCCACTGATACCTCTGTTTATGAATTGAAAACCGTACTGTGGAAAATCGGCACCAATCCTACTGGAAACGGCAAAACAATAACCATGTCCCAAAATATGGTTTGGATCTTCATTTCGTCCCCTATTACCATCAGTAATAGAATCTCCTTGAAATAAAAAACGTAGCTTTTCTTTATCTGGTCTTTTAGCTATTAACTTCATATTTGAACATGCAGTGGATAATCCCGTTACAGCAACGCCAGCTACCGACATGAGCTTTATAAAATCCCTACGGGAAGAGTTTGTTGTTGCCATGTACTTTTATTATTTAAAAATGTGCTGTACAAATAGATACAGATTGTTCGCCCATTCGGTGTCATCGTGACCATTATCATCCACGTGCCATATATGAGAGACTCCTTGTTCTTTGAAATATTGATGTACTCGTTGGCTAATACTAAATAGACCATCCTTATTACCACAGGCAATCCATAACATTTTAAGTTTCTTTTTTGCTGCCACCAAATCAGGTAAAAGCTTAATATCAGAAAGTCCTCCAAATTGATTCGTATTCGGAGCTGATGAAAATCCACCTACATAGGCAAACGTATTGATATGGGAAAGACCAATGTTCAAAGATTGACCACCACCCATAGACAACCCTGCGAGTGCGCGATGTTCGCGGTCGGTATAAACCGAATAATGAGACTCGATATACGGAATGATATCTTTAAGCAAATCGTTTTCGAAAGACGTACCATAACCTTTATATCCCCCTTTTCGTTCCTCTTCTTCATCAGGTTTGGGATTTTCTACAGTCATGTTTGTATTACAATTAGGAAAAACCATAATCATTGGCTCGATCTTACCATCATTTAACAGGTTATCGATGACGTAATCGGCATGAACCCAGTAAGGCCATTGACCGCTACTAGAATTAAGTCCATGCAGTAAGTAAATCACTGGGTACTTTTTACTGGGGGAATAGTCGGGAGGCGTATAAACCATCATTTCACGATGCGTACCGAGTGTTTTGGAATCATATTGAACAGTTGTAATGGTGCCGTGTGCTATATCGTCGCGCTTATCTCTGAAACCAGTTGGAGGATTATCAAAAGCAGGTTTATCGTCAGCTTCTAATTTAATCTTTCTGTCCCGTCCTCCTTGGGTGGTATAAGGTAGAAAACTGTTAGTTTCAAGCCACTTTCGGCAGGTCTCTGTCCATGTGGATTCGGTATTTTTTGAGTACCTCAATCCATAGCCGTGACCGCCTTTTTCATAAATGTGAAGTTCGCACGGAATATTTTTTTTCTTCAAAGCTAATGCGTAATCAATACTGTTTTCTACTGGAACGATACCATCATCCATTGAGTGTACCATAAATGTGGGAGGCGTTTGGGTCGTAACTTGTAACTCGTTCGAAAAATGTTTCACCATTTCCTGTGAAGGATGTTTTCCTAGCAAGTTCTCGCGTGATCCCACATGAGTAATCGTAGAATCCATGGAGATAACGGGATAAATTAATAAAGAAAAGTCTGGACGAGCACTGGTAGAGTCTATTGGCTTATACACTTTTTCATTAAAATGGGTCGAAACTGTGGCTGCAAGGTGACCTCCTGCTGAAAAGCCCATGATTCCGATTTTGTGCGGATCAATACCCCATTTCTTTGCGTTACGGCGTACAATACGAATTGCTTCTTGTCCGTCCTGCAAAGGCCCTATGGATTTGTCTTTCATAATTATATCGTTGGGCAAACGATAATGTAAAACAACAGCCGTAATCCCCAACTCATTTAACCATTTTGCTACTTCGACACCTTCACTTATAAAAGAAACCCCATAATAACCACCTCCAGGACATACTACCACAGCTGTTCCTGAATTATTGTCAGCAGGAGCATGATAAACTTCTATAGTTGGCTTGGAAATATTCCTTAGTTTTATGTAATACGTAGAATCAACGATTTGCTTATAATTGGGGTTTTTAATTGAACCAGGCACTTTCCCTTTCCATACTTCAATAATTTTGCTTTGACTAAAAGTACTGGTAGTTATCATCATAGCTCCTATTAACATAAATAACTTATTCTTGAAATTCATAACATCCAATTTATTTATAAAATACATTATTCCCTATTCGAAGATACTCTCATTAATTAATTCCTCATCAACAAACCTCTCGTTTCAAGCCATTTTCGGCAGGCTTCAGGCCAAGTTGATTCCGTATTTGTCGATTTGCCCATACCATAACCGTGTCCTCCTGTTTGGTAAAGGTGAAGTTCACAAGGGATATTAAACTTATGCATGGCTAATGCATAGTTTATACTATTTTGCACTGGAACCGCACCATCATCCAAAGAATGTACCATAAAAGCTGGTGGTGTTTCACTATTTACCTGCAACTCGTTAGAATAATGCTTTACCAACTCAGAAGACGGTGAATCACCGAGTAAATTTACCCGAGACCCCCAATGGGTAATGCCTACCTCCATCGAAATAACTGGATAAATCAACAATGAAAAATCGGGTCTGGCACTGGTCAAATCATCCGATTCATACACTTTCTCACTATAATGAGTTGAAAGGGTAGATGCCAGATGTCCTCCCGCCGAGAATCCCATGATTCCAATTTTTTGTGGATTGATACCCCATTCTTTCGCATGGCTGCGAACTATACGAATGGCTCTTTGTCCATCCTGCATGGGACCAATGGTTTTATTCTTCATAATGCTATCATCAGGCAAACGGTATTTTAGTACAAAGGCGGTCACACCTAAACTATTCAACCATTTGGCTACTTGCGATCCCTCATGTTTGACAGCCATTCCCCAATAGGCTCCACCTGGACAAATAATGACTGCCGTACCGTTTGCCTTTTCTTTAGGCGCAGGATACATATCAAGACTAGGATCGGTGATGGATTTCTTATCAACCCAACTTGCAGTTGAATCTACGATCTGCTTGAATTCATCATTGTGAATTGCACCAGGAACTTTTCCGTTCCAAAGTTCAATTACCTTGCTTTGGGAAAATGAATTCCCAAAAACCATAAGCATAAAAAACATTAATATTCCAACTCTTTTTAATTTCAACACACTTTTCATTTTATTTAATTTAATTGCTTGTTGTTATAGTTCTTAAAATATATTTCAATTACATACCAATTGGATATTATTTCGTCCATTTATATCCAATTACTGTTTTATCCAAAGTTGGTATTACCAACAATTTTTCTTTACTAATATATTCAATATCAGCCGTAATTATTTTTTCTTTTCCTAAATCAATGATTAGCTTTTTATTTCCCTTTGAATCGATATGAAATAGCTGCCCTTGCCATGCTCCGGACACGAAATATCCGTTTCTACCGTCGCTAACAATACCATCCAAATTATCAATTCCGCTAAAGATTAAATAATACTTCTTAGTCAATTTATTTATCGCATAAGCGGTTTTATTTTTCATATTCAGTATTAAAAGATCCTCTTTCGTACATAACAAACCATTCGGATTTGAAAGAAAATTAGAATCGAGCCATACCTCTATTTTTCCGTTTGCTATTTTATAAATTTTATTACCAAAACAGTCAGAAATGTAAACATCGCCGTTTGAATCAGTTGCAATATCGTTAAAGAATTTTGCACCTTCAACCGCAAAAACTTTCTCAATTTTAGCAGTATTTGTATTAATCTGGACAACCCTGTTAATGTCTGCTACATACAATTTGTTTTTATACAACCCCAAACCTTGTGGATTATCCAAGCCTTCAACCCATTTTAAGGAATCTATTTCACCATTCGTTTTGATTTTAGAAATAAACCCATTTCCATCCTTTGCAAGGTATTCACCGTTAATATTTGATATATAAACAATTCGTTTTGAAGAGTCAAAAACTGCCGATTCTGGTTTAAGAAAAAGAGAATCTGATACCCATACCTCTGAAAAGCTTTGACAAAAACTAATTGTCGAACTCAATAGAAGTAAAAATAATAGCGTTGTTTTTTTCATTTTCCTTTATAATATTCGTTCATAATATACCAAGCTTTCTTTTTTTCTCCACCATCGGAAATTAATCCTTTTCTATTATATCCTTTTTGATAAACTGGATGCATTCTACCTAATGATCTGTAATCATATAATAACCATGGACAAACGCCTATTAAATTAGGAATGGTATTAAACATTTCTATTTGATCCTTATAAATCTGTTCCTGATATTCTTCTGACCAATAAGCAGCTTCGTCGGTTGGGACATTTTTGTTTCCATATAAAGACTCTCCTCCGAATTCAGAAATAAATACAGGTTTGTTTGGGAAATCTATTTTCCATTTCACTTCCGAAGGTTTACCTTGCCAAGGAATATACCAACCTATGTATTCATTAATAGCAATTAAATCGGAATAGTTATATAACGTATCTGTTACATTAAATGAATTATTATTATAGCCTTGTGTATTTATAACATGGGTTACTAATCTGGTAGAATCTATTGCTTTGCATTTTCCGGTCAAGTCAATAAGTGCTTTATTCCTGTTTGGAGTTGTCGAATACGTTTCGTTCGAAAGACTCCAGATAACAACCCCACAACGGTTTTTATCTCTGCGAATCATTTCTTTCAACATCGTCTCCATTTTTTTAGGAACGAGACTATCCGAAAATTGAATGTGCTGATATATTGGAAGTTCATTCCATATCATTAATCCCATTTTTTCAGCTTCCTTAATCATGTTTTCATTGTGTGGATAGTGTGCCAGCCTAACAAGATTACATCCTAATTCTTTGGCGGAATTTAACAATAACCTGGCATCTTCCAATGAATACGCTCTGGATTTTTTCAATGGATTCTCTTCATGAATATTTACAGCTTTAATAAAAATAGGTTTTTTATTCAGTAAGACTTCACTTCCTTTAGTTTCAATACTCCTGAAACCAATTTCATCAACGATAGAATCGGTTTCACTTTCAACAATCACTTTGTAAAGTTTAGGACTTTCAGGTGACCATAACTTAAAATGAGAAGAAAATTCAACCTTTGCAAAACCTTTATCATCTGTTCTAGTTTTATAAACGATATTTAGTTCAGGTATTTTTACTTTAATTTTTTGTTCCGATTTCTCTCCATTTAGCTGAATCCAGCCAAGTACATTATTCAAACTGCCTTTTTTTAACTGAATAGAATAGTCATCAATATAAGTATTTCGGGTTTCAATAATATTTACATCGCGTGTAATCCCCCCATAATTCAACCAGTCATAACCATAACCAGGAATTCCATTCTCTAAACGGTGGTTATCTACTTTTACAATTAATGTATTAGCGCCTTCTTTTATTTTATCCGTAATTTCAAATTGAAACGGAGTGAAACCTCCTTCATGGCTTCCCAATTTTTCTTCATTCAAATACACATCTGCCATATAATTGACTGCTCCAAAATGCAGAAACTGTCTTGAATCTTTCTTTTGGGAAACAGTAAACACTTTTTTGTACCAAACAGCACCTTCATAAAATGTGAGCTCACATAGCTGCGAATTAAAATCTCCTGGCACATTTAATTCTGGAGCACCATTAAAAGAATATTCAAAGAAATCAGTCTTTTTCTGAGGCTTTGGTTCTATCCAAAATTTTTTCCAACCGCCAATATTCCCAGGATCTAGTAACACATTCCATTTCCCATTCAAACTCTTTAAGTGTCTAGATTGAACATTGACCATTGCTGTTTGAGCCTGTAAATAATTACAAAAAAGAATGATTAGAATAGCCAAAACCTCTTTTTTAAACACTATTTTCTCTCTTTTTTTATTCATATGTAGCTGTTTATTTGGTTTTTATCTGTCATACGTAATTCGCATATATCTTCATCGGTGTTTGCATCGCATTTCCGTTATGCTCATTTCATTATGTTTTTAATTGTTTTAATTAATCTCAACCTATAGGTAAAATACTACTCAACCTACATCAATCTATATTTTCAGGTTTGTATATAAAATTATCAAAATCGGCATAAGTTTTAGTGTTTTTACTTTGGGATGTGGTATATAATCCAATATAAACTCCAGTGAAACCGCCATTGGTTTCAGAACTCAGATACCATACGTTTATCTTGCTTAAAAAATTAAATTTCTTACCATCCAAGGAATAATAGAACGAGTAAAAGTCCTTATCTCCTTTAACTTTCAAATAAATTTTATCACCGGGGATTTCCATTTCGTATGCGATGTGATTCAACACCCCCATTTTATAACGTACTACTAATTTACGTTTGCCTTTTTCTGATTTCTTTAAAAAGAGGTCATAATGTGCTTGACTTGAGTAGAACACTGTCATTCCCGCTTGGTCACCTTCCTTTGCGTCATTTAACGTCAACACAGTAGTAGCTAAAAAATCAATATGCTCCTGTCTGCGTCCCACAAAAGTAGGGGAATCATTATCGTCCAAAGAAACTGGACTTGCTTTCAACCTTAATGAACCTTTCTTTTCCGTTAGCGAATAATTTTTCATAAATGGGTTTCGAAGATAGTTCCAATCGACACCTAACTTCGCTTCATTAAAATCGGTAGAGAGGTCATGTTGCTTTACAGGTTTTAACGGTAAAGTAGGTACATTCATATCAATATTAACTGTACCATTACCATTTATTACAGGCCAGGCATTAGTATCCCATCTTACCGGAGCTAAAAATGTTTCACGTCCTATTACGTGATGTAGTAAGCTTTGTGGACGAAATCCCAAGAATATTATCCACCAAGAGCCATCATGAGCCTGAACAAAATCGCCATGACCAGTCCCTTGAATTGGGTTATATTGAGAAATTTCATTTATATGGGTAAAGATCGGATTAGATGGGTTCGACTCATAAGGCCCGTAAATAGATTTGCTGCGCGCAATCGTCATTTTATGTCCATATTCGGTACCTCCTTCAGAAATCAGTAAATAATACCATCCGTCTTTTTTATAAATATGCGGCGATTCGGGATAACGCCCTCCAGTACCATTCCATACACTTCTTCCTTCGGTAAGTTTTTTTCCTGTTTTAATATCTATTTCACATATCATAATGCCATTAGAATTTGACACAAAGTAACATTTGCCATCTTCAAAATACAAAGTAGGGTCAATACCTCCCTGCTCTACATAAACAGGTTCAGACCATTCACCGGCAGGATTATCCGTATATACATAAAAATTACCCCCACCGGATACATTAGTAGTAACCATATAAAAACGACCTTCATTATAACGGATAGTTGGCGCATAGATACCCGCAGAAGGGGCACATTTATCTAATTTAAGTTGGGATGGACGAGTCAAACAATGACCGATTTTTGTCCAGTTAATTAAGTCTTTACTATGAAAGACGGGAACCCCTGGAAAATATTCAAAACTACTGGTTACTAAATAATAATCATCCCCTACTCTGCACACACTTGGATCCGGATGAAAACCAGAAATAACAGGGTTCTTATACCCCTGAGCATTTGAATTGCTATAGAAACTTAAAAAACAAGTTAAAAGAAAAAATATTTTTTTCATATATTGATATTGATTATTTTTTGTCAGTGATAGATAATTTGCATATCGTCTTTGGTGTTTATCCCCAATTATTCGGATATACTCATTTCATATCAAATTAAAATTCATTATAATGCCTTATTTCAAAACAAAATCTACTGTACCCTTGATATCAGTAGCCGAAGCTCCAATCATAATTTTGAATTTACCGGGTTCAGCAATCCATGTATTTTTTTTATCATCATAGTAAGAAAGAGCCTCTTTTGTTAAAGTAAAGCTCACCATTTTTTCCTCTCCAGGTTCTAATGAAACTTTTTCAAAACCTTTTAATTCTTTTAATGGGCGTGGTAAACTTGATTTTTCATCATTAACATACAATTGAACAATTTCCTTTCCGGCAACTTTACCTGTGTTTTTTACAGGAATTGTCACCACTAATGAATCAGCTGTTGTAATTGATTTTGAAGAAACTGTAGGTTTTCCATATTGAAATGTGGTATAACTCAAGCCATATCCGAATGGAAAAAGAACTGGAATATTTTTAGTATCAAACCAACGGTATCCTACTAAAATATCTTCTTTATAATTTACATTTACACCATCTCCCGGAAATACTGAACTATCAAATGAAAGTGCTCCACAGTCTTTTAATTTTAAAGGAAAAGAAAAAGGAAGTTTCCCATTTGGATTTACTTTACCACTTAAAACATTTGCTAATGCATTCCCTCCTTCAGATCCCAAATACCACCCTTGAACAATGGCTGGTACTTTTTGTATCCATGGCATTTCAACTGCATTACCGCTAAATAAAACAAACACAATATTTGGATTAACTGCTGCTAAAGAAGTTATTAATTCATCTTGTCCAAACGGAAGTCTCATATCCGGACGATCACTACCTTCGCTATCCTGGTGATAGTTTTTATTCAATCCTCCTAGAAAAATAACCAGATCAGCTTTTTTTGCCTTTTGAATAGCTTCATCTCTAAGTAATTTTATTCTGGCCTCAGGAATTACTTCCTCTCTGTCCCATAAGGATTTACCACCTTCATATCCTTGGGCATACGTAATTTTATCACCGTAGATACTTTTTAAACCATCTAATGGTGAAACATATCTTTTTACTTTAAGGGTTGAAGATCCTCCACCATCTGTTAAGATACGAGTTGCATTTTCACCTATTACCAGAATATTTCGGTATTTATTACCATCAATCGGCAATAAAGGCTTCTCATTTTTAATTACAGCTTTATTTTTTAACAATACAATAGCTTCTTCTGCAATAGTACGGGCAGTAGTATGATGTTCGTCACTGGCAAAACTTCCCCAAGGTCTATTTCGATTCATCGAAGTTCTAAAAATCAAACGTAAAACTCTTGCTGCTTTCTCATCAACAGTACTCATTGGAACACTGCCTTCTTTTAGCATTTTAAGATAAGGGTTTGCCAAAAAATAATCATTATATGTAAATACAGATTCACTAGTTAAACCATTTGTAAATGATCCCATTTCAATATCTAATCCATATAATGCGGCTTCTTTTGTATCATGTACTCCTCCCCAATCTGATATAACAGCACCGTCAAACCCCCAATCTTTTTTCAAAATTTTATTTAACAGTAATTCATTGTGACAAGCATGCTGACCCAGTACTTTATTGTAGGCTCCCATGATACTCCAGGCACCTCCTTCCTGAACAGCTGCTTTAAATGCCGGAAGATAGATTTCATGCAGTGCTCTATCACTCAATATTGCATTAATATCCATACGATTTGTTTCCTGATTATTTACAGCAAAATGTTTTACGCAGGCAGCTACTCCATTTTTCTGCACCTCTTTAACATATGGAACAACCATTTGAGAAGCTAAGTAAGGGTCTTCTCCTAAATATTCAAAATTGCGCCCATTTAATGGGATACGATAAATATTAACCCCTGGTCCCAGCAAAACATCCTTTTCTCTATATCGTGCTTCTTCACCAATTGCCTTACCATATTCGGCAGAAAGTGAAGTGCTCCATGTTGCTGCCAAAGCAGTTAAGGCGGGGAATGCTGTACACGAATCATTCGTCCATTTGGCGGCGTCCCAAGCGTTCCATAATTGCTCTTCATGTATTCCGTGTGGACCGTCGCTCATCCATAATTCAGAAATCCCTAAACTAGGCACACCAGGAATACTGAACTTACTTTGCGCATGACAAAGCGCTACTTTTTCTTCTAATGTCATCTTTGACAAAGCATCCTTTATACGAACTTCTATAGGTTTACTTTCATCTAAATAAACAGGTATTTGTGCCCATCCACTAACAGACAACAGGATAAATAATATTACTAAAATGCTAATTTTTCTTTCTTTCATTACAATATGTTCTTCTATTTTTTTTGAATATTTTAAATATTAGCCTTAACTAAAATTGAATTCTACCAGATTATATATCCGGTATTATGCTCATTTTTTATCTAGCTTAAAACCATATTTCTTTTTTTATTTAAACTAATTTTGAGGACTGATAACAATTGCAAAACCACCTCCATTAGCCATATTTATTGTTAACTTATCTGCATTGGTTACATTAATTATTTCACGTACATAATCTGTAGCATCTTTGTTTGCGTTAATCCCATCTTTAAAAATTTCGGCGGAGTAGTTTCCTTTGTCAAGGAAAGATAAATCTATTGTCATTTCTCTTGATGACCAGTTTGTTAAACCACCTACAAACCATTTTTTCCCTTTTCGTCTGGCGATAGCAACATATTCTCCAACTTTTCCGTCGAGAGCAATTGTCTCATCAAAAGTGGTTGGAATCTGAGAAATAAAATTTGTACTCTCCTGTTCTTTCATATAGGCTGTTGGACTATCAGCCATCATTTGTAATGGCGCTTCATAAACAGTATACATCCCTAATTGATGACATCTGGTACCCTGACTCATTGGTAAAGAATTACTAAGGTGAAAATCTAATTTTGTTGCATTACGCATAGCCCCCGGTGTGTAATCCATAGGACCGGCCAGCATTCTGATAAAAGGAATACAAGTAGCATAATAAGGCATATCATCATTTGGTGTCCACTTAGCATTCTCTAAACCTTTAACCCCTTCAAAATTGACAACATTTGGATAGGTTCGCTGAATACCCGTTGGTTTATACATACCATGGTAATCAATAAAAAGTTTGTATGAAGCGGCCTTTTTAGCAATATCATATAATGATTTCACCATTTTTTGGTCATCACGATCTATGAAATCGATTTTAAAGCCCTTCACCCCCATCTTTGAATATTGAGAAAACGCATCATCTAAAACCTGATTTATGGCATACCATGAGGCCCAGAGAATAATACCAACATTTTTCTGCTTTCCATAGCTAATAAGCTCTTCTACGTTCATGCTGGGTGAGACTTTCAGCATATTGGTATTTTCGCTCCAACCTTCATCCAGCACAACATACTCAATGTTATTTTTGGAAGCAAAATCAATATAATATTTATAGGTTTCCGTATTAATACCTGCTTTAAAATCTACTTTTGATATATTCCAGTCATTCCACCAATCCCAAGCAACTTTACCTGGTTTTATCCAACTTACATCGGCAATTCTCGAGGGTGTAGAAAGCTTTTGAACCATATCATTATTCAACAAGTCTTTATCACTCTCACTTATAATTACTGCTCTCCAAGGGAAATTACGGGCTCCATCTACTTTAGCGATATATGGTTCTCTTTTCGACACCATATAATTCATATTGTTATACCCACCTAAACGTTCTTCCTTTGGATAATGAGCAAATACTCCCTTTAATTCTTGCTTTGTTTGATTATTTATGGTTAAAAACATACCCGGATAATCCTCAAGATCAGCCTCGATGATAGCCGCCTTTTTTCCATTTCCTAAATCAATAAGAAATGGAGTTATTGCTAATGAATCTTTTACAAATTTAGATAGTGGTTTTTCATCATACATCACTTCAAAAGCAGAGGCATACATATCGTTTTCTCTAAGATCTCGCACATAAGGAATAAAAGCTTTATGATCTTCACTAAAATTAAAATTAGCCTCTTCAGATTGTATAATCATTTGCCCTTTTCTCTTTGTAAAAAAACGGTAGGCTACACCATCATTATAAGCTCTTAAAATTAAACCAAAATTGCCTTTATAGTTGACTATAACCTGATTATACTGATCTATTACCTTTTCTTTTTTATAAAAGGGTGTAGCGAAAGAATTGTCTACGCTTGATTTTTTAACGCCAATAATTTTATTGTTATTTCCTAAAACAACCCCATTACCAAGTGTTAATGAAATAGTGGAAGGAGCAATAACTTCAGTATTTTCATGTTTGACGGACCAAGAAATTTTCGCTCCACTTTCCAAAGCCATGTCAATTTTCCCGTTAGGAGACTTTACATGGATTGACTGTGCAATACCCATACTTGTTGATAAAAACGCTAAAATGACAGCGTTTAAAAGAATTCTCTTCATTTTGATATATTTATTATTATAATTTTACAGTGCTACATTTATTTTTTTTCCAAAATAAATTACCTCTCTATCGTATTTTTTGGATAAATCAGTCCCTGTTCCTTTGTCCTTGCTTACTAAAACAATATTGAATTTACGTTGCTTAAGCATATCTGGAAATGTCCCTTTCTGTTTATCTATGGTCAAAGTTCTATTTTTATCGTTCCATAAAAATTTTATAGTTGAATAAGCACCCTTCTCATAATTATAATTATCATTTTCATCTTCATACAAAGTGAATTCTCCATTCGCCCCTTCGTATATACGAATTTCCAAATTATCCCATTTCTTTTCTGTAGCATATTGCACTTTGGGTCCAAAAGGAAGTATTGAACCTGCTTTTACAAACATTGGTATAATATCAATCGGTACTGCTTTTTTAACAGTTTGTCCTCCAACATATTTTTCAGCTGTCCAGAAGTCATACCAATCTACACCTTTGGGCAAATAAACTTCTTTGCTCTTCACGGTACTAAAATCGGCTACTCTAACAGTGTCGATAAGTTTTGAATACATGGATTGAGTAACTGGACTAACCAAAATTGATTTTCCAAACATAAATTCATCGTTAATGTCCAAAGCCTGTTTGTCTTCGGCAAAATCCATGACCAAAGCACGTGTCATACTTGATTTATTAGCAGTAACTTCCCAAGAAGTGGTGTATATATAAGGCAAGAGACTGTAACGCAGGTTTATATACTTTTCTATTGCATCGTATACTGGGGTTCCTTTTTTTCCAAATTGGTATAACTCCCGAGGATATCCTTCTCCGTGGGAACGCATCATCGGGCAAAAAGTACCGAATTCCATCCAACGTACATGTAATTCACGATAATCAGGATTCTCCAGTGGATTTTTAAAATTCCAAAGAAAGAAACCTCCAATATCGCTGTTCCAATGCGGAATACCACTAAGAGACAAATTTAAACCAGCCGAAATTTGATTTTTCAGAGCATCCCAAGATGCTACCACATCTCCCGTCCATGTATTTGAACCATAACGCTGCTGACCAGCAAAAACAGACCGGGTTAGGATAAATACACGCTTATCGGAAGTGACAGAGCGTTGATGGTCTGAAACCCCACCAACAGTCATCAATGGATACGCATTTCGAACCTTACGGAATGACCCTAGGTGTGTTTTAGTATCTAAATCTGAAGGTTTGAAGTCCAAATGATCTGGCTCCGTGGAATCCATCCACCAACCGTCCATTCCGAGTTTAAAAACCCCTTCATTGAGGTATTTCCAATATAGGTTACGTGCTGCAGGGTTGTATGCATCATAAACTTTTACACCAGAAGGATAATCCTGATTTGGTGGAAATTTCTCTGAACCCGATTCAGGCCATGTTTTAAAGTTAAACAATGCTCCCATTTTACCCAATTCCTTGAATTGTTTGGTATTTGGACCAAAGGAACTCCAGATGGATATGATCATATGGGCATTCATTCCATGTACATCATTTACCATTTTCTGGGGGTCATTAAATCCTGGATTCAGAAATTCCATGGCATTCCAAAGGTAATTATTACCCCAATATTGCCAATCCTGAATGATTCCGTCCAAGGGAACATTTAGTTCACGGAATTTTTTCACTACGTTAACCAGTTCGTCTTGGCTTTTGTAACGTTCACGGCTTTGCCAAAAACCGTAAGTCCATAACGGAAACATAGGAACCTCACCTGTAAGACTTCGCATATTGGCTATTACACCATCTGCATTGGTTCCTTGCATGAAATAATAATCCACAGCATCGCCAACCTCTGATTTAAACATAGTACTTTCTGGGGTATCCTCAAAAACAGTAGGTGAGTAATTGTCCCAAAACAATCCATATCCTTTGTTTGATACAAAGAAAGGAACATAATCATCCGTGTTACCCTGAACCATATTAAGCTTAATGCTTCTCTTAGACATTTTCCCTTCCTGTTGTACACCAAGTCCGTATATATGCTCCTCTTTATCTAATACGAACGACTGGGAAACAGAATACGTTTTTATACCCGCATCGTTAAAATCCGTAAATACAGTTCCTGCTTCTTTCTCGCTAAGGAGTATACTTTTTTGAGTTGCAAAAGAAACCTTTCCACTCTTGAGACTTAAATAAATATCGAGTTTTTCACCCTTTATTAAAAGTTCATCCCCATTTTTTTTTAATTTAAAAGATGTTTTCTGTGGATTCTGAATAACGGAAAGACTCTTTTGGGAATAGGATTTACCTTGCGGATATTTCAACACTCTTACAGTGGAAGGATTATAAAAATATATGTCAATGTTTTCAGAATTTATCACGGTTTTCACACCATAATCTGTTTTTTGATAAGTCTGAGCACTAATACTTCCACTAATCAGGACAAACAACGTAATAATTAGAATTTTGATTTTCATATTTGTAAAATTTATTTTGTAACAGTTTTGATATTTATTGCCTTTTCTTCTAAAGTCGGTGAGCTAACAGTCAGTGTTATATCACCCACATCATGTGTGCTCTTTATAACAACTAATACCTTACCTTTCCAAGCATTACGTGTATCGCTTACATAAGGGTCAGTATCTTTAATGTTAGCATTATCCACTCCTGCAATTACTCCAGGGCCATCAATTTTGAAATGCAAACGATTAGTGGCATTCGGTTGTAATATTCCGTCTTTGTCCTTTATTTCAATAGTTATGTATGATAGATCCTGTCCATTAGCTAATATTTCTTTTCGGTCAGCTGTTAGTTTCATTTTTGTAGCATCACCAGAAGTTTGTAGAAGGGTTGATTCCATTTCTTTATTATTTTCAACCCCAACAGCTTTAAGTTCTCCTGATGAATAAGGCACTGTAAAAGTCGCCTTGAATTGTTGCTCTCTGGTTGTTGCCTTTTCTCCTATAAGTTTGTTATCTAAATATAGTTTTACTTTTGGATATTTGGAATACACTTCAACATCGATATTTCGACCTTCAAATCCAGGCCAAGTCCAACTTTCCCACGTTGGGTATACCGACCACCAGGTTTCTTTTATTTCTAGTGGTTCCGGTGCTGGTTCACGAACTGCCATGTAAAGTTTCTCTTTAGTATTATACAACATGCTTCGGTAATGCGAAATGGGTTTTCTCCAACCAATCAGGTCAATATCACCACAATAAGCAGCATGAATGGGAAACATATCGTTATCCCAGTTTTCTCCAGGTGTTTCGCCAGAATAATAAGTTCTACCAATACCTGCTTCGCCGAGATAATCTATGGCTGTCCAAACAAAATCGCCAATAACGTAATTGTTTTCTTGTACCAATTTCCAGTTCACAAACGCATCTTTAGGATAAGACTCGGTATGGACAATCATTCGCGACGGCACTTGTTTATGGTCATCGGGTGCACTATTCAAATGATAATTATAGCCCGCCACATCGTGTACTGCCATTAGTGAGTCCATTATTGTCCAATCCTTGCCATTCTCAACAACAGCTGACGTTACGGGACGGGTATTATCCATTTTTTTAAGCGCATCAATAAGCATGGTGGCTGTTTTCACAGCTTCAGGTTTTCCCCGTTCGGGTACTTCGTTACCTATGCTCCACATGAAAACTGAAGGATGATTGTGATCTCGTAAAACCATTGCGTCCAAATCGCGTTGCCACCATTGGTTGAAATATTTAGAGTAATCATTATTGTTTTTCCCTACTTTCCAGCAATCGAACGATTCGTCCATTACCAATAAACCTAATCTATCGCAGGCATCAAGAAATGCTTCGGAAGGTGGATTGTGCGAAGTCCTCACTGCATTGAATCCACCGGCTTTAAGCAATTCTACTTTTCGTTCTTCGGCACGGTCGAAAGCAGCAGCACCTAAACACCCATTATCGTGATGCACACAACCCCCATTTATTTTTACTGTTTTTCCATTGAGTTGAAATCCGTTTTCAGCAGTAAATTTTATAGAACGGATACCAAAACTAGTTTTAGTGTCGTCCAATACTTTTTTATCTTTTAACACTTGAATCTGAGCCTGATATAAATGGGGAGTTTCAGGTGTCCAAAGCAACGGATTTGACACGTAAATGGTCTGGGCTATTTCCTTTTCACTGTTGGCAGGAATCTTAATTTGCACCTGAGCTTTTCCTGTAGTTTTTGAATTTTTATTCCAAAGAGTAGTTTTTACAACAACGCTCTGGGTTGATTTCGTTTCGTTTTTCACCATCGTTTTCACCAGTACGCTTGCCTTTTTTGCAGACACAACAGGTGTCGAAATGGATGTCCCCCATTGCGCCACATGCACTGGATTGGTAACCACCATCCAAACATGACGATAGATTCCGGATCCACTATACCATCGGCTGTTTACGTGTTGCGAATTATCTACCTGCACAGCAATAACATTTTCTTTTCCAAAATTCAAATAGGGTGTCAGATCGTAGCGGAACGATGTATAGCCATACGGATGAACACCAAGCGATTTTCCGTTGATAAAGATCTCGGAATTCATATAAACACCTTCAAAATAAATAGCAATTTTTTCATTTTTCCAAGCATCGGGTGCTTGAAAAGTTTTACGATACCATCCTATACCAGCGGGGAAATATCCTCCAGCTCCTTTTGTTGGATTTTTAGGATTTACTTTTCCTTCAATACTCCAATCGTGAGGCAAATCGAGTTTGCGCCAACTCGCATCATTGAAATCATTTCCTTTAGCTTCTGGAGTATCGCCCAAAAAGAATTTCCAGTCGTTGTCAAATAACTTTTTCCTTTCTATCTCATTTTGCGCATGAGTTGAAAAAAAGCTTAAAAATAGTATGAATACCAATACTATTTGTTTTCTAAAATAATTCTCCTTGTATAAATTAAACCCGTCCATTTTGTTATTCTATATTAGTATTATCCTATATAATTATCTACTTGTTTAGAAGCTGTTATAACAACATCTAATTATTTATAATTTACTCAATCAAAAGCTATTTTGAAGTTTCCAATCCTTGTATCTCAGGTTCCAAAACTTTAGCATCAATACCCATTAATGAAAGCATTTTTGCAGCGTATCTCATCCCAAGCTTACGATAACTTAACGCATCAAAATGTGCTGCATCTATTCCAGTTAATTCATTTGAAGAAATAACGTACGATGTTGGTATAGTCATAGGTAAACTATTAATTATTGGATTCATCAACGTACCACAACAACTTCCGGGAGAAGACAATACCTCTCCTGCCAAAAGAGGTACAGAGTTGGCTTCCAGAGAAAGATCATTTAATAGTTCATTATATATTTTTTTTACATATTCTATCCATTCAGGCTGTCCAGCATTACTCTCTCCTTGATGTAAAAGAATTCCTTTTATAACACCATCCTTTTGTGCTATTTTGGCCATTTCAATCAGTCGTTTACGAGGATTTCCATTATACAATCTTAACTTTGATAAAAACCATTCCTCCTTATAAATCGAATCGTAATCTTGATAAAGATCCTTGTCAAACAACCTGATATCAGTTCCTCCAATAGCTACATTTATAATACCGACAGATATACTGTCCGGAAGATTAGCCACCATTGTTCTTCCAAAATAGTCAGCTGGTGATAAACCTGTATTACACTGACATAAAGGAGGAATGGCCGAACGCCATTCACCCATATTTCGACCTGCGCATTCAACTGCTTGAAGAACCCTAAAACGACTGTCAACAGTTTTATCTTGAGCTTCAAGCACTCCCTGACCTTCCATGTTTGATTGTCCAAAACAGAGGTAGATATGGAAATTAGGATTTTGTGAGAATGTTTTTGTGGCTAATAGGAGTAATCCAATTAATAAGAACATTTTTACACGTTTTTTTTGTATTCTCATAATGGGTTGAATGAATTATTGTTATTGTTTTGTTTTTAAATAAGTTATAATTTCCCAATATATTCCATAATAAAACCATAGTGATAAGGCTTATTACCTGAATTAGTATACTTTTCCATTGTTTTGGCACCCCAGGTATCGTCACCACCAACCCCATGAATATTCAAATCAATATTCAGATTAATAAAATCACGTTTCGGAAGCTGGTAATTATGCGTTGTGTTTTCTAAATCGTCTTCCGTATAAGGCCATGCTCTAAAATTTAGGGGCTGCAAACCTGTAACTTTAATAATCTGATTCTTCTGGTCACTTAGTGAAAACCAACGAACTTCGCAGCGATTTGCATTATCTTGCGGCACCGGATATGGAACCACAAAATTTTCTAATTCTGCATAATATAAACCAACCAACGAAGCGGTTTTCCTATCGGGATAATTTTCGTATGGTCCTCGACCATACCAATCTATAGCATTAAAGCTTTCCGGAATACAAACCCTCATTCCAAATTTAGGAATCAAAGGAATGGTATCGGATAGAGGCATATATGTTGCTTCCACTTGTAATTTTCCATCACCGTTTAATTGGTAATTCAATATATAGTTTGCACCAATGCTTGGCAAATTCATATCAAACTTAACAGTAGTTAAATTGCCTTGTTTAACTATATCTACATTTTTAACTATCCTATTTTCTGCTGCTTTCTTCCATTTTCCCAATTCTTCTAAATAACCACTTTGCTTTTGATTATCGTTCGGTGGCTTCCAAAAATAGGGTTCAAGATTGCCTTTTAACAACTCTTGTCCGTTAGTTTTCCAACTTACTAATGAACCATTTTTTCGGTCTAGGGTAAAGAACATTTTTTCTGTTTTAAGTTCAATTTGTGAAGCTGATTCTGTTATAGTTACCTGTTTTTCAACCGGAGTTACTTTTGTCCAACTATAAGGTTTGATTACAAACTGCTCACGTGCAATACAAAAACCTTCTTCGGCCCAAAGGGTTGCGGTCTTGAGTTTAGCATAAATATTCAAGCTTATTTCTGAAGAAATTGCAGCTTGATCTTTTAATGAAGGCAACATAATATTTGAAGTTGTTCCTGGTAATATGTTATCACAACTGAACTTGCCCTTTTGTATCGACTTACCATTAGATCTATATTCGTATTCAAAATCGAAATTGCGAAGCGATAGAAAATCAAAATGGTTTGTAACCCTAATCATTATCTCCTTATCATTTACAAGCTGAAATATAACTGGTTGATACACTTTCTGAACCTCAAAATAATGAGGATATGGCTTTCTGTCTGATGAAACCAAACCTTTGACACTGAAAGTTCCATCATTTGGCTTATCGCCAAAATCACCTCCATAAGCCCAAAATTCATCGTCTTTCAATTGATAATCATCTGGATGTTCGGTGAGTTTTAGAGGAGAACCATCTTTTTTCTTTGCCAAAGCCTGATCTACCCATTCCCAAATAGCTGCTCCAATAAGGCTTGAATCTGCATAAATTACATCCCAATATTCCTGAAGATTTCCACCAGAATTGCCCATTACATGCGCATATTCACGCATAAATACCGGCTTGTCTTTTATTTGTTCTCCTAACTTTTTCAAATCAGCAGGATGTAGGTAACCTTCATCATAAATAGCTGAAACATTACGTTCTGTATCTGAATAAATTAATCGAGTTGGATCGAGTTTCTTAATGGTATCGGCCATCGCTATTAAGTTTTGTCCTTGACCTCCTTCATTTCCCAATGACCAGAAAATAACACAGGGGTGGTTTTTATCTCGCTGTACCAATGAAACTGCCCTTTCTACATGCGACTTTTTCCACATCGGGTTATCGCCTATTTCCTTATTTCCAATACCAAAACCATGTGATTCCTGATTTGCTTCATCCATTACATAAAAACCGTATTTATCGCAAAGCTCATAAAACAAGCGGTCGTCAGGATAATGGCAGGTACGTATCATGTTGATATTGGCCTGCTTCATCATCTCCAAATCTCGAATCAAGGTATTTCGGCTCACGTGCTTTCCTGTACGCGGGTGTTGCTCATGACGGTTCACACCTTTGAGTTTTATGGCTTTGCCATTGATATAAAATACATCTCCCTGAATTTCAATTTTACGAACGCCAAAATAACATTCGGCCTTGTCAACAATCTTGTTTTTATTATTTTTGAGTTTTAAAGTAAGATGATATAAATTCGGCGTTTCAGCAGACCATAGTTTGGGATGCTTTATCAATGAATTCAATTCGATTGATACCTGCTTTGATTTTTGAACCACCTCAGTTTTCTTAGAAAATGAAAGATCAACCCATTCACCTTTTGCAGAAAAACCAGAAACTTCGGCATCTACATACAGCCCTTCAATATTTTGATTTGAGCGATTATCAATATTCAGATTGATAGAAATGCTAGCGTTGCCAAACGAATTATCCGGCATTGCTTTCACAAAAAAATCGCTGATGTAGGTTTTTGGGCGGGCAATTAAATCTACATCCCTAAAAATACCGCTTAATCGCCACATATCCTGATCTTCCAGATAACTACCATCGCACCAGCGATATACTTCTACGTCCAGCTTATTTTCACCTTTACGGATATATTTTGTTATATCAAATTCGGCTGGAGACATTGAATTTTCGCTGTAGCCAACCTTTTGTCTGTTTATCCACAGATACATAGCGGAAAGTACACCACCAAAATTGATGAATACTTGTTTTTGGTTCCAGTTTTCAGGAATGGCAAAAGTTGTACTATAACTGCCCACCGGATTTCGCTGAAGAAAACTTGTAAAATGCTTTTCAGGTTCGTTTGTAACTTTTGGAAAATCAGGCTTAAACGGATAGATAAAATTAGTGTAGATAGGAGTTCCAAATCCTTGAAGTTCCCAGTTTCCCGGAACCAAAATGTTGTCCCAACTTTTTGTTGAATAATTCTCCTTATAAAAATCAACCGGCCGCGATTGTGGATCAGGTGACCACTTAAATTTCCAGATACCGTTAAGCGACTGAACCATCGAATTATTCATTTTCTCTTCAAACAAGAAACCATACGCATGCGGATTTTCCTTGTTTATGCCATTAATATCAGGATTCTCCCAATCAGGAAGACTTTGAGCATGAAAAATGTTTATTGATAAAAAAAGCACTCCCAAAAGGAGTTTTATTATGTTGATTGATCTATACATATTTGTTGTATTAGCAGTCTTATTCGACTTAAGAAATTACCTGATTAGGATAAATCATTGCTACTTCATTATCAAACGTTATTTTACTTTATTAACTGTCAATTAGGTTCAAGTTTTTATTAAAACTACTGTAGTTGAACTTCATAACCATATTAAATTTTATTTGTTTTCCATTATAACCCTTTATAGTTGGGTAGTTTATTTGTCCATTTCATAAATCCGATCCATTAACTGCCATTTTTGGTTCGCTGTTGCCTCGACAGAGCTGTCCTGAAATTGTGCCATATGTGCTTCCCATTCGCTTTGTCTCGGCTTCATTGCCAGTTCATTCATTGCTATATCGTGGTTAAAATCAGCTGTTGTATCCATAATCATGAAAAGTCTTGTTCCAAAAAGATAGATTTCCATATTGATAATCCCTACTTCTTTCATTCCCTGAGTTATTTCTGGCCAAGCAGCCCCTTTTGCATGTGCTTTTTTATATGCTTCGATTAATGCAGAATCATTAAGCAATTCCATAGTTTTACAATAACGTTTAAATGAGATTGTCATCTTTTATAATTAATAATCTGTTATTAAATAATAGTGCTTTTGTTATTTCGATTTTTGTCGGCAATAGCCCAATTCTTCTAGTTTTTTATTTTTAATGCGAATCAAGGGTTGAAAATGAGCCTTACCAATCAGGAAGATACCTTTGCCAAAGTTTTGAACTTTGGCAAAGGTTTAACCTCAACTTACTGAATATTAATACTCTTTAAACCCCAACCCTTGAACCGAATTACTAACAAAAAAATGATTTATTTTTTAAGAATCTTAAATGATCTTGAGTAATTTGAATTTACTCCTTCAACTTGCACTATATATAATCCTGATTTCAATGAAGATCCCATTGCCAATTGGCTTGAAGTAGAGGATTCTGCTGCTTCTACTTTTCTTCCCAAAGTATCAAAAATGGTAACTCGAAATGGTTCATTCGATTTTGTAGCTTCAACCTTAAATTCATTAACAAATGGGTTTGGATAAAAATCTATTGAAAATTTTGAATCTTCTGAAATATTTTCTTTTGATAACGAGCTCATTTTTGCACTTTGAGTACCTACTGTATTTATTGACCATTGTTGGTTATAACTTGGACTATCACTCCATTGTCCTAAATCATCTCCATTATTAAGAGCACCTAAACCGTCAAGATACAAACCTGTTGCTTTATTTTTAAATCTAAAATAACCTGAACCAGAGCCTTCTTGTGTCCATTGTTGAGCATCACTTCCACTATAAGCCCATAGACCAGCTATCGATGGATTAGAATTTCTACCCATACCATCAATATATAAACCCGTTGCTCTATTTTTAAGCATTACGTAATTCCCATTGCTTTCAATTGACCATTGTTGCGCAGAACTTCCACTATTACTCCACTGACCTACGTTATCTCCGTTATCAGTTCTATACATTCCATCAACTAACAGCCCTGTACTGCGATTAGTAAAAGTAACATATTCAATACCTGAAGCAGA
>NZ_JBIQVZ010000018.1:0-12767 GCF_044335535.1 Mariniflexile sp. HMF6888
TGTTACGGAAAAAGTAACACTTGATGTAAATGATCCAATAACGTTAGTAAAAGATGCACCATCACTATATTCATAAGCCCCTGTTCCTCCTGTTGCGCTTAATGTTAGGGTGGCATCTGTTAAACAGGTCTGGGACGTTGCCTTTACCAAACTGGCCACTATCTGTGACGGTTCCGATATAACAACATCGGCCGTTGTAAACTCACAGTTATAGCCATCGGTAACCGTAACATTGTACGTTCCCGCTCCCAGTCCGTTAAATACAGCTGATGTTTGTGGACCTGACGATGTTACCGTTGGCTGCACCATGTTAAGGGTGTACGTATAATTACTTCCCTGACCGCCCATTACATTGCCTACGGTTATTGTTGCGTTTTTGTCCCCAAAGCAGGACAATAGAGTTGGTGTTGCTGCTACCGTAGCATTTATTGGGGTTGGTACTACCAGTGTTACGGGTACGAATGCCTCACAACCTTTACTATCTTTAACTCTTACAATATAGTTATCAGCAGTTAATCCTGTGAAATTTGATACTGAACTGTAAGGAACTACAGTGCCTCCAGAATTCTCCAATCGATATTCATAACCACCTGGCCATCCGCCTGTAGCACTAGCTGAAATAGTGCCATCATTATTACCACTCACACAGGTAATTGCTGTATGGGTTTCTGTAATAGCTAACGCAGCCGTTGGTGCCGTAATAGTAAAGTTTTTACTTACTGTACAATACGGTGCATTTGTTAACGTAGCAGTTATGGTATAAGTTCCTGACACTAAGTCTGAAATTGCTACCGGACCAGCATCGGTTGTGGTTCCTGAATCAACAGTAGTTCCTAAAGCATCAACAACATTGTAACTAAAAGGACCGGACTCATCTGTAGGTGTGGGGACTCTATCTATAAACGTTACATTCACACTACCATCAGAATCACTAAAACACGTCACATCAATAACAGAATCAATAGTAAGATCAAACGTGTTAGGATCATTAACATAATGAGCTGTTTGCAAACTACAATCCGTATCTAAATTGGTAACGGTTATGATGTAATTACCAATTGGTAATCCTGTGAAAACACCGGTAACATTTGTCTGACTGTAAATACCTCCCGTTACACTACCATCAACATCTTCCACTGTAAATTGCAGATTGGTAGGTGTCCCTCCAGAACTGGTTACCGAAACGGTTATATCTTCATCATTGGTACAGGTGATGGCGTTATCAATATTTACATTAATATCTTCTAAACCTATAAATGGATTTATAGTTGCCGACGTTGTTCCTTGACACCCATTATCATCATACACATTGATAGTATATGCACCACCTAATAAATCAGCTTCAGTATATACATTATTTGGACCTGATTGTACAATGGAGGCCCCTCTTATAAACTCATAAATAGTATAATTGCCCGAACCACCTGTAACATTGTCTACCGTTATGGTTGCAAAATTTGTGGCATTGGTTCCTGAGGTACAGTCGTAATCATCAACAACTGGAGCAGGAACATCTATAGGATTTGGTTCCCCTACCGTTTCTTGCTGTGTTAAATTACAGTCTCTACCTGAAGTCACTGTTATATTATAAGTTCCTGGTGCTAATCCTGTAAACACATTGGATGTTTGCGTAGTTACACCACCATCTAAACTATAAGTATAAATAGGGTTGTCATTACTTGCAGGCAAGTTTACTGTAATACTGCCATCACTACTACCATTACAGCTAACATCTGTAGGCGTCGTTGTAAAAGTTACTGGTGTAGGCGCTTCCAATGTGATATCTATATCTTTTGGACAATTTGTTGCTGTATCCGTTATGGTAACGGTATATGTACCTGAAGGCACACCTGAAATCACATTTCCTGATATAGATCCTACATTCGGACTGATAGCATAAGCATAGTTTCCTGAGCCACCAGAACCTGTTACTGTAATTATGCCGTCATCATCGGTACAGCTTGGCAAGGTGGTTATGGCTGCATTCAAGTCTAAAGCAGGATAGATAGTTATAGGCGTTGCCATATCGGTGGTACACCCGTTACCATCTTTTACGGTTACTGTATAGGTTCCTGGAGTAGAAACCGTAAATGTAGGACTGGTTTGGAATCCACCTCCAATAGAATAACTAAATGGTGCTATTCCTGTTGGATTCGTCACAGTAAATGTAAATGGATCTCCATTTAAATCACATTGATTATCAGAAATACTTGGAACCGTTACTGTTGGTAATGGATCTGTATCAATAGTTATATTAATATTATCGATACAACCATTCGCATCTCGTACCCAAGCTACCCAAGTTGTACTTATTGCTGGATCTAAAACAGCTGAATTACTATTTGAATAATCAGAATCAACTGCTGCCCCAGATACAATAAATGCATATTGATAAGGCAATGTGCCTCCTGTAGCTTCAACCGTTACTTGGGCTCCGAAATTACAATTCGCATTCACATTACTTGCTTCAGCAAGCGTTAATACAGGAGGCTCACTGACAGTTACCGTAGTAGTCGCTGTACAGTCTGTGGTTTCATCTGTTACTACAATGGTTTGATCTCCAAACGTTAATCCTGGTAACGAAATTGTTGGGTTTGTTTGTCCAACTATCGCTGGACTACCATTAATTGTGTAGCTATAAGTAGATGCAAAATTTGATACGGTAAAGACTACCTCCCCATTGGCTTCAGCATTACAATTAACATCACTAACCAATTGTCCTGAAACGGTAATATTGGTTACAGGAACAACTGTATAGGATTCTGTATAATAACAACCATTCACATCAGTAACAGTAAACACATAGGTGTCTGGTGCTAAACCAGTAAACACATTGGACGCTTGTGCTCCTACACTAATTGGCGAAATTATTTCATACATTAATGGTCCAACACCATCTGTTGCTGTTAAAGTCACATCGGTTGTCAGGTCATTACAAGTTATTGGGTTAGAAGCAAAATCTAAATCGGTAGGCACACTTAAAGCTGGAATGTCAACAGTAATCGGTGTGTTAATAATACAGCCATTAGCATCTTTAATGTATGCGGTTACCGTACCCGAATTATAGGTTGTATAGGTATTAGAAGAAGTATAATTAACACCATCGAAACTATAAGTATACGGAGCAGTTCCTCCGCTGGCGGTAATAGATACCTGAGCTGGTTGCGTAGCATTACCAGCACCACAACTTAAAGCTGTGTCTAAATTCCCTGTACCACTTACTAAAGTAGGCTCATCAATAATAGCAGGTGTAGCCGCCGAAATACAATCTTTACTATCTCTAACCTCTAGGGTATAAGTTCCTTGAGACAATCCGTTAAATACATTGGAAGCCTGCCATGCCCCTGCATCTATTCTATATTCATAAGGCGCAATACCGTCGGTAGCGGTTACAATAATACTACCATCTGCTCCACCGTTACAAGTCACATCAAATACTTGAGTTGTGAATGTTGGTGTGGTGTTGGGTGTTACTGTAACTTCTTTTAATCCTTCACAAAGCTGAGAATCGATTACTCTAAATAAGTAAGTGCCATCATTTGATGTTTTATAGGTTGTTCCTCCAACTGGCGACCAAAATACTCCTCCATCTGTACTCACATCATAAGTCGTGTATATTCCTGTTCCTCCGCTTGCCGTTAAAGTAATTTCAGCATCAGCAGTACAAGTTAAGTCTAAGTCTAAAACAGCATCTAATAACAATGGTGGTTGCACCACAAAAGAATCAGAAGCAATACAGCCATTAGCATCTTTTATACTTATGGTATAAGTTCCTGATGCATTAATTGTAAAATTAGGACTTGATTGATATGCACCACCTATACTATAGGTCGCTGTACCATCAAAAGTTGTTCCTGTTAATGTTATGTTGAACGGTGTACCATCAAAGCATTGTTGTGGAATAGTATCTATTGTTGGTTCATCATCTTTAATTATTGTTTCGGTATCAAACCTTTCACAACCATAAGCGTCTCTTACATAAACATCATAATCACCTGCTGGAAGCTCAAATGTGTTAGTAACAACCCAATTAGAAGGATTAGATGGGTTTCCACTGGCAACTACCTGATATTCATAAGGTGCAGTACCATATTTTGCTATTGCTGAAAGAACTCCTAGCTCATCACAATTTTCATTTTTAGAAACTGAAGCTGTAACTTCAAGTTCTATAGCAGATTCGGTAATATTAAAAGAGTCAGTAACAATACTACAGCCCGCATTAGTGGCACCGGCTTGTTCCGTAATAACTATCACATAATTTCCAAAATCAAGAGGTCCTAAATTTGGTATTGATAATGTTCCGTTAGCAGGTACTGTTCCTGAACCTGTAATTCCTGTTGTACCTAAAGTTTGTGAATTCAATATCTCATAACTAACATTTGTGTCAGTTCCATAATTATTCACAATATCAAAGCTCACATTTCCATCTGCACTACCAACACAAGTAATATTGTTAGCAACAAGTGAATCGGCTGTTAATGTTGAATTTGTCGGAATAGATGTAGTTGCCGTTTCATAATAGTAACATTTACTATCATCATCATACACTACAAATGTATAGATAGCACCTGGAATTAATCCTGTAAAAGTTGCGGAAACTGGTGTTCCAGATCCTAATTGCCAAGTAGCTGATCCGCCAGGTATGCCGTCCCACACCATTCCAGGACCAGTGTAAATGGCAAAATAGAAGGGGCCTGTACCTGTTATCGTAGTGGCAGTACCTATACTTACATCGGCTTCACCACCAGTAACACAATCTACAGTCATAACAACATCGATATCCAAATCATCAGGAGGAGAAGCTACTAAAATATTTTGTTCTATAGCTGTACAGCCATTGGCGTCAGTTATTATTATTTCATATAAACCAAAATTAACAACTTCGAAAACTTGAGTAGCTCCCGTTTGATTGGTCACTTCTTGATTGTATCCATTTACACCAGATACGTGATATGTGTAATTGGGCGTGCCACCAGTTACAGTATTGATTATTATTCTACCAAGGGAAATACCACCAGCACCACATGTAATTGGATCCACATCAAAATCTATAATAATTGGTGAAGGTTCTGAAATAATTATAGTATCAGTATCACTACAACCTCTGGCATCAGTAACCGTAATTGTATAATCCCCAGCAGCTAAACCTGATGTTTGTGTTCCGTAATCTCTACCTGTGGTATTATTATACACATTTATTACAAATGGTGCCAATCCTTGTGTATTGTCAATATTAATTTGAATAGCTGCTGTTTCTTCACTATTACAGGTAATAGACTGCGTTTTATTCACACTTAATATTACAGGATATACTATATCTGTAACCGTGATTACATTTGTTTCTTTGGAACAACCATTAGCATCGGTAATTTCAAATTGATAATCTCCAGCTATGGATGTTGAAAATGTAAACGTAGAACCAGTTACTGTAGCTGTTCCACTACCTTGTATCGTTGTTATTGTATAAGGTGCATTGCCACCAGAAATCGTTCCCTCAATTGTGGCCTCGGCTGGAGCGGAACATGTTAAATCCTTTCTTAAAACAGCACTAGCCGTAATAGGTGCAAAAATCTCTGTTTGTGTTGCACTAGTTGCTGTACAACCATTTCCATCTCTTATAGTAATCGTATAACTTCCTGCGGCATTTACTGTAAAGGTTGGACTTGTTTGGTATGATGCCCCACCATTTATACTATATGAAAGTGGTGCAACTCCAGATCCGTCAACAGTAAATGTAAAGCCTGAACTTACATCACATTGATTATTTACTGTTACATTGTTTATTGTTGGACCGGCATCTTTAATAACAGTGACGGTAACCATTTCAGGACAGCCATTGGCATCTTTCACATACACATCCCAAACTAAATTTGTTCCAGAATTTGTATCAACAGTAATAATGTTTCCACTTGCATAATCCAAATTATTTGGTGCGGGGTTACCAGATATTACTGCTGCATACATGTAATTAGGTGTGCCATCTGTAGCTATAACTGTAATTTGAGATTCGTAATTATTACAATGTACATTAGTAGCTGTAGCGGATACAATACTAAGTGCTATAGGCTCTTCAATGGTAATTGTTTCATTGGCAGTACATCCTGTTGCTGTATCTATAACTTCTAAAGTATAACTTCCCGCTACTAAATCTGTTACATCTATAGTATTTCCAGATTGGTTTAAAGTTCCTGTATTAGGAGATAAAGAACTTGTATAGGTTCCAGAATTACCGGAAACTGTAAATTGAATGGCTCCCGTAGTACCTCCATTACATAATACATCACTTAATTTTAATCCTGTTACTACAATAGGCGTAACGGAATTAATTGGGAAAGACTCTGTATAGTAACAACCATTGGCATCAGTAACTCTAAATACATAAGTATCTGGTGTTAAACCTGTAAATATACCTGTTGTAGTGCCTGTTGTGTTTCCAGTAGCACTTGCTGGTGAAATAATTTGGTAAGTTAATGCACCTACTCCATCTGTAGTCGTTAGTGTTACATCAGAAGTTGTATCGATACAAGTTATTGGTGTAGCTGAAAAAGATAAATCTGTTGGTGGGTCTAATTGTAATATGGTAATAGAACCACTATCCGTACAACCATTAGCATCTTGTACAGAATATGTAATAACTTGATCTGTACCATTATCATTTACTGTTAATGTATTATTTGAGCTATAACCAGATCCGTTGAAACTGTACAAATACGGAGCCGTTCCTGTTGTTGGAACATCAATGGTTACAACCGCTGATTGTTTTGTATTGCTAGCACTACAACTAAACGCTGTTGCATTTGCCGTAACAACTAAAGCTGTTGGTTCTGTTAAAGTTACGGTATCACTGAAAATACATGCGTTGGCGTCTTGTACTTCATAAGTATAAGTACCTACTCCTAACCCTGTGTATAATGATGTTGAAGAGAATCCTAATCCGTTGAAGTTATAAGTATATGGACCAACGCCATCGGCTGGAATAATTTGTACCGAACCATTTGTATCCCCATCACAGCTTGGGTTTACCGTTGTTGTAGTGGCTGTTGGATATATGATGGGGTTTACTGTAATGACATTTGAAACTGCCATACAACCATTGGCATCTGTTACCTGAAACTGGTAAGCGCCATCTGTTCCTGTTGCTAAAGTAAAGGTGTTTCCTGACAGGTTAACTGTTCCTGTTCCTTGAATTAAACTCACTATATAAGGTGGATATCCTTCTGTAATGTTTCCTGAAATAACAGCATCTGATGAATTTGGTGATGTTGTTGTACAATCCAATTCTTTTGTTAACACAGCACTTACCGTTACTTGATTAGCTATGGTTTCAGTAGGTAAATTAACTGTACATCCATAAGCGTCCCTTACAGTTATATTATAAATTCCTGGTGTTAAATTAGAAAAGATATTATTCGATTGGAATGCTCCTCCGTTGATACTGTATTCATAAGGTGCTTGTCCATCTGAGGCAGTAACTTCCAAGGTAGCACCATTAATGGCATCATAACAATAATCGGCATTGGATATTGAAGCTGTTGGTGCATTTGGCGCTATTAAGCTAAGTGGAGTCGTTTCTGTACATCCATTAGCATCAGTCACTCTAATAGTATAATCTCCCGCCGCTACATTGGTTAAAATACCATTAGCAGGGAATGTATTTACCACTATTAAAGACGCATCTAATAATTCATACGCATACGCTGGTGTTCCTCCTGTAGCTGTTGCGGTAACCGTAGAACCATCAAAACAGGTTACAGGTGTTCCAGAAGCTGATACAGCCAAAGGGGTTGGTGCCGTAATGTCTTGAGTTAGCGTAAAACTACAGGTATCTACTGCATCTTCATAACGTACTTGAATGGTATAGCTACCCGCTGCCAATCCAGTAATCGTGTAAGGTGACGTTATTTGAGTGTTCCAGGTTGTACCATTATCCATAGAATATTGGAACCCATTTGTGACGTTAAAATTTTGAGCTGCAATGGTAATGGTTCCATCGGCTCCTCCAAAGCAGTTTACATTAGAAGCTCCCGTTATATTTGCCGTAAATGCTTGACCCGATGGTATAATAAAAGGAAAGTCTTCTTGAAATATACATGTTTTTGGCAATTGACGAACCCATATATCATCAATAAGTACATCATTGCCATCGAATTCATTGCTATAAGAACGAATCACAAAACTTAAATTGTTGTAAGCCCCTGGATTTAAAGATAATTCTTTGTATTCCCATTGTTCAGATTTTGGTACTACCCATGGATTTGAAGTATCTGTTGTAGCCACAATGGTTTCGGTACCACCTACCCCGTTTAGATTATTTACCAATTGAACTGTTAATTTTGGATCATCACCATATGAATATATAGCTTTGAATAAGTTCTCCGCCCAAAAGGAAATTATTACAGGTTGATTAGGAATAACGTCATAAATTGGTTTACTATACAATATACCTCCAATACCAGCTGACCCTCCTACATTTACACATAAAAATCTTCCTAAGGGATCAGAGGGCAAAGTATGGTCTTTGGCTTCAATCCAAACACCAAAAGTGGTTCTAATAGAACTGGCTACCGCATACTCTCCATCATTAATCCATTCATCTGTGTTACATGCGTATCCTGGCTGCAAATGAGTACTGGTCTCATCCTCAAAACAATAAGCTGAATTAATCCCTGAAGTAGTTGTATAGCTTCCTTTTCCGAAATCTTCTTGCAACAAATTACTATAAGTGGGCACGCTTTGTAATTGATAGGCTACACTTATGGTATGGTTTCCTTCCGGAACATCTAAAAATGTTTGGGGGTCGGCAGTATTGGTATTTTCTACACCATCTAATAAATAGGTATAGCTATAGGTATTGCTTCCGGAATTTGTTACGGTTACGGTAGCATCAGCCGTGCCATCACAATTATAATTAGGATCTGAAATATCTATAGTTGGCGCAACCGGTTCAAGATCTAATACAACACCTGGCATAGGATAAATACAAGCGTTGGCATCTCTTATATATAATGTGTAAGTTCCTGGAGCCACATAAGCTTCATTGGTGGTTATCCAAGTGGCTTGATTATCAAAACTATATTCGTAAGGTGGTGTGCCACCTTGCGGATTTGTAATACGCAATTTACCTTCACCATTAGGACCACAGCCAGCTAATTCCGACACACCTGCCGAAGCTGTTAAATCCGTATCAGGCTGGGTTATAGTGATTTCTTGAATTTCAGTAAAACAATCTATTCCGTCTAGTGTATATTTAATACGTGTAGAATAAGTACCTGCACTAAGGTTGGAGAATGTTGGGTTGGCACTATAAGTCGTTCCTCCATCGATACTATATGTTATCGTATACCCATTAGCATTGGTTACATTAAATTGTATCTCTCCTATATTATCTCCATAACATAATATATTGGTAGTGCTCATTGTATAAATCGGCTCTGGTATGCTTTCTATATATTGGGTTGTTGTTGCACTACAGTTATTGGAATCGACAACCAAAATGGTGTAATCTCCAGTGGTAGGTGCTAGTATTATAGGAGTATCTTGAGAATCTGTGGAACCATTTACATAATATAAATAAGGTGGTGTGCCTCCAACAGGATATACGGTTATTTCACCATCAGTACAGGTTATTGGTTTTGTAACTGCAGAGGTTACGGTTAACACTGGAGGGTTGATGATTTCAATATCATCTGTAAAGGTACAGCCATCATCCGTTGATACCGTATACGTGTAAATTCCTGGATTAAGATTAGGAAACGTATAATCACTTTCTAAAATGGGTCCAACACTATTAACTAATGTTCCTCCTTGGGAGATGCTATAGTAATATTGTGGAAGCGCATCATTGACTGCTAATTTTATACTTCCAGTACCGCCATTACAATTTGGTTGGGTAACAAATTCTGAAACACTAACATCCCTTTGTCTCACATAAATACTGGGTGTTTCAAAAATACATGGATTGGTGTCAACCTCAATTTGTCTGATATATACGGTATAATAATTAGGCGTATTGATAGTAAACACATTAGATAATTGATATGGGCCCGTAGGGTCTAAACTATATTCATAACCACTAGGAACACCTCCAACGGTTATTTCGCCTGGGGTTGTACAAATAATGTCTTTAGCTGTAACAGTAGGGACTAATAAGTTTTTATAAACATTAAAATAGAAAATACTAAAACATCCTCCAGGATAATTTATAACAATCCTGAACTGACCAGAAGTATCGGCTACATAATTAGGTCCTGTAGCTACTTGATTCCATGTACATGCTGGATTTTCATTAGCACAATCGTCAACAGTCATTTCCGCACAACTGGTTTCATCCAGTTTTTGCCAAATAATTGATACCGCATCGCTAATACCTGTGGTAATAGAACGTGAGGTATTGCCACCACATAAAAATATATACGGCAATACTTTACCATCATTAGGACAGATAGGTAACAGGTCTGCATACGGGATGACTGGATTTGTAATTGTATTACCATAAGGAATAACATTTATCACTTCATCTATGGATATACAATTAGACGAAGTAACATCATTTACATAATAAGTACCTGTAGCTGTTGCAGTATATGTTTGGCCTGTGCCTATTACTGGTGTTCCTGTTGGGCTTGTAGACCAAGAGTAACTATCATAACCAGCAGCTGCTGTTAATACCACACTAGAACCACATAGCACTTCATCTTTTTCGAAACTACAATTTGAAATGTCTACCAAAAAATTAGTGGACCCTGGTATACCTAAACATTCTGTTGTTGCAAAACTTCCTTCATCCTGTATTACAGTCGGATTTATGACACCTCTATAAGTTGCAAAAGCTTGATTTTGAATTTCGTTAGAACAAGCTTGACTCAGATCATAACAATTAGGAACTACTTGAACCGCTAATCGTATTTTAAACGCAGGATCGTTAACTTCTACCGAACCATCTGGAATATTAAAAATAAGTGTTCTGGTAACAGGATCGTACGATTGTAATGTGGCACCTCCTGCACTGCTATAATCGATATCAGTATTAGGATCAAAAACAATATTATCGGGAAGCACATCCTTTATTGTGAATTGTGTAACATTATCGTTACCAACACTTTGATAGGTGATTTCATAAAATAGGTTTTGCCCTAAGGTTACATCGGCTCCATCAATATCGTTTCCAGAAGTATCTAACACGACCTTAGTGAGATCAATATCCGGAGCAATAATATCAACCGCAAAAGCACTAAAAAAAGCGAATATGGGATCTGCCTGACCCCGAGCGACCTGTAATCTAAAATCAGCAGAAGACTCACTATTACTGATATATTCCGGTTCTGCATCCAATATTTCCAAAAAACCTGTATCATAACCCAAGGTATTTGCGCTATAAGGATTTCTTGGGTAAGAGACACCATTAGTGTTTTCTATAACCGAACCAAAAAATTTATTGGCAGGTCGCAATGGAGTTGTCACTTCCTTACCATTTATTTCCAACTTTGTTGCCCTTTTTGTTCTGTCCCCATCCAATGTGGCATAAGCAAATTGTAAATCAATATGTCCAGCTGGCGGGGTTGTAAAGCCAGTAACTGCAACTGTTTCTTGATGTCCATCATAAATATGACTAAATCCATCAAATGTGGTAAATGATTTCGTATGAAGGCTTGGATCTTCATAAATAACAAAAAGCGTCCAACCTGCTGATAATCCTGTTGAATTATTAAAACCCAAACTAGACGTTACATTTGCCACTGTATAGGTTCCTTCTATATCCGACAGTGTAGATAATAAATTAGTCACATCGGCATAACAAGCATAAGGTGTATTTCCTGGTTCATTGGCTTCTGAAGCAATAGGATCAACAATCGCATCATAAATAACCTCACCTGTTATATCATTATAGGTTGAGCTACCAGGTAACTTAAATTTTACTTGATTGATAGTTGTTCTACTACCACTTTGAAGTACTGCGCCCCAATACAAGGCTGCATAAGCAACTCTGTAACATGTAGTTGCACTTCCATCTTCATGATCGGATAATAAAAGGTCTGCAGCACTGGAACTAAATGTTGAAGCATCAGAATCAACATCTATATATTGCATTGATATATCTTGGTTATCTTTAGTAAGATCATTAAAAGGCAGATTATCCTCACCTAGAATATTATTTCCAATTACAAGCATACTACCCTTAACTTCTACCTTTTCCCTTACGGTAAAAGTTTTGTAGGTTTGTGCAAACAGCTGCATACTTAGTAAAAACAATAAAATACTTAATCCAGTTTTTAGATATGTAATTTTTTTCATAAGCAGGTAATTTTGTTGGTTGTCTTGGTTGGGATATTAAAAATTACTTATAGAAGCGGCTCTAGCCTCTTCATGAACTTTATTCCTACATTTGAAACATTTTATCTTAAATAATCTTTTTTAAACGGGATAAATATCGTAAATTATTTTGGAACATTGATGCATTCAACCCATAAATAAAGTATTTTATCGATAAAATAGTACTTTAAGCCTAAAAAACACTTGATTTTGTAAGATTTTTATGTAAAAAAAATAAATGTTCCGAGACAGAGCTGTCGTGGGTATTTAACTGAAAAAAGTTCTTTTTAATTCGATGAAAATCTTAGATTTTTAAACTTTCCATTTTACTCACGGGGCAAAAGCCTTAGAGAATTCTTTCCTTATATAAAACAAATTAATGCACGGGACTCTGCGTACAAGGGCAATTGCTGATGCCCTGCAGGAACTCCAGCCCTATGGTAATGACGTGCGTACCC
>NZ_JBIQVZ010000019.1:0-5998 GCF_044335535.1 Mariniflexile sp. HMF6888
GAATTTTTGATTGAACCCACAAGTTTAAGGCATGGTCCCCTAAATTCCTTATAAAGCGGCAACGGTCATGGGTCCGCCATAGCGCACAAAAAAAGCCCTCCATATTTCTATGAAGGGCTTCCAAAAAAGGCAACGACCTACTCTCCCACAATGCAGTACCATCGGCGCTAACGGGCTTAACTTCTCTGTTCGGAATGGTAAGAGGTGAGCCCCGTCGCTATAACCACCTTAAGTCATAGCTGTTCGCTATCGGTCTTTTATACCTTTAGCTTCCAGCGTCCATCGTTTCGATGGACAAATATCTTAACATATTGAAAAAAGGGCATTTTCTGCCTCTGTACATGAAATTTGTAAGCAATCCATTGAACTTTATAAAAAAACAGGCGTACAATAAGCCTATGGGTTATTAGTACTACTCGGCTCTGACATTACTGCCCATACACCTATAGCCTATCAACGTGGTCATCTCCCACGACCCTTTAAAGAAATCTCATCTTGTGGTGGGTTTCGCGCTTATATGCTTTCAGCGCTTATCCCTTCCGAACGTAGCTACTCTGCAGTGCTCCTGGCGGAACAACAGATACACCAGAGGTTCGTCCAACCCGGTCCTCTCGTACTAGGGTCAGATCCACTCAAATTTCTAGCGCCCACTGTAGATAGAGACCGAACTGTCTCACGACGTTCTGAACCCAGCTCGCGTGCCACTTTAATGGGCGAACAGCCCAACCCTTGGGACCTTCTCCAGCCCCAGGATGTGACGAGCCGACATCGAGGTGCCAAACCCCCCCGTCGATATGAGCTCTTGGGGGAGATCAGCCTGTTATCCCCGGCGTACCTTTTATCCTTTGAGCGATGGCCCTTCCATGCGGAACCACCGGATCACTATGCTCTTGTTTCCAACCTGATCGACTTGTAGGTCTCTCAGTCAAGCACCCTTATGCCATTGCACTCTACGCACGGTTACCAAGCGTGCTGAGGGTACCTTTAGAAGCCTCCGTTACTCTTTTGGAGGCGACCACCCCAGTCAAACTACCCACCAAGCACTGTCCCCTTTGTTCAAGGGTTAGACTCTAGACAAGCAAAGGGTGGTATTTCAACAATGACTCCACAACGCCTGGCGACGCCGCTTCAAAGTCTCCCACCTATCCTACACATTACTTGTCCAAAACCAATACTAAGCTATAGTAAAGGTGCACGGGGTCTTTTCGTCCCACAGCGGGTAATCGGCATCTTCACCGATACTACAATTTCACCGAGCTCATGGCTGAGACAGTGTCCAGATCGTTGCACCATTCGTGCAGGTCGGAACTTACCCGACAAGGAATTTCGCTACCTTAGGACCGTTATAGTTACGGCCGCCGTTTACTGGGGCTTCATTTAAGACCTTCGCATTGCTGCTAAGCCCTCCACTTAACCTTCCAGCACCGGGCAGGTGTCAGGCCATATACGTCATCTTTCGATTTAGCATAGCCCTGTGTTTTTGATAAACAGTCGCCTGGACCTTTTCACTGCGGCCACCCCGAAGGGTGGCGACTCTTCTCCCGAAGTTACGAGTCTATTTTGCCTAATTCCTTAGCCATGAATCTCTCGAGCACCTTAGAATTCTCATCCCAACTACCTGTGTCGGTTTAGGGTACGGGCCGCTTCTCTCGCTTTTCTTGGAAGTCGCTACTCTGGATTATCACCTTGGCCGAGGCCTCAGTGTACTATCGCCGTGTTGCCACTGGCTTCAACGGACTATTCCGTCAGTCCGCACCAAATTTACGCCTCCGTCACTTTTGTTGAGAGCGGGTACGGGAATATTAACCCGTTGTCCATCCACTGCCCCTTTCGGGTTCGCGTTAGGTCCCGACTAACCCTCAGCTGATTAGCATAGCTGAGGAAACCTTAGTCTTTCGGTGTGCGGGTTTCTCGCCCGCATTATCGTTACTTATGCCTACATTTTCTTTTGTAGCTTCTCCAGCATGCCTCACAGCACACCTTCGACGACACTACAATGCTCCCCTACCGATATTTCTATCCCATAGCTTCGGTAATATGTTTATGCCCGATTATTATCCATGCCGAACCGCTCGACTAGTGAGCTGTTACGCACTCTTTAAATGAATGGCTGCTTCCAAGCCAACATCCTAGCTGTCTAAGCAGTTCAACCTCGTTATTTCAACTTAACATATATTTTGGGACCTTAGCTGATGGTCTGGGTTCTTTCCCTTTCGGACATGGACCTTAGCACCCATGCCCTCACTGCTGATTAACGTTTTATAGCATTCGGAGTTTGTCAGGAATTGGTAGGCGGTGAAGCCCCCGCATCCAATCAGTAGCTCTACCTCTATAAAACTATGGATCAACGCTGCACCTAAATGCATTTCGGGGAGTACGAGCTATTTCCGAGTTTGATTGGCCTTTCACCCCTACCCACAGGTCATCCGAAGACTTTTCAACGTCAACCGGTTCGGCCCTCCACTGTATGTTACTACAGCTTCAGCCTGCCCATGGGTAGATCACACGGTTTCGCGTCTACCGCTACTGACTAAAGCGCCCTGTTCAGACTCGCTTTCGCTACGGATCCGTGACTTAATCACTTAACCTTGCCAGCAACGGTAACTCGTAGGCTCATTATGCAAAAGGCACGCCGTCACCCCAAAGGGCTCCGACCGCTTGTAAGCGTATGGTTTCAGGTTCTGTTTCACTCCCTTATTCAGGGTTCTTTTCACCTTTCCCTCACGGTACTAGTTCACTATCGGTCTCTCAGGAGTATTTAGCCTTATCGGATGGTCCCGACTGTTTCATACAGGATTACTCGTGTCCCGCACTACTCAGGATACCACTATCTCGACATTCTTTACCTATACCGGGCTATCACCGTCTATGGCCCCTCTTTCCAAAGGGTTCTAGTTCATCCTGTTTCGAATATCGTGGTCCTACAACCCCAAACTTGCCGTAACAAATTTGGTTTGGGCTAGTCCGCGTTCGCTCGCCACTACTAACGGAATCACTATTGTTTTCTTCTCCTCCGGGTACTTAGATGTTTCAGTTCCCCGGGTTTGCCTCCTTGCGGATACCATGTCTTCAACATGGTGGGTTGCCCCATTCGGATATCTGCGGATCAAATCGTGTGTGCCGATCCCCGCAGCTTTTCGCAGCTTATCACGTCCTTCATCGCCTCTGAGAGCCTAGGCATTCCCCATACGCCCTTATTTAGCTTATTGTACTTTTTGCTTTTTTAATGAGTTACTGTCCGATCTACAATTTTCGGTCCCATTGACATGTATAAATACCTATCAATGTTTCCTACACCTCATAAACCAAACGTTTTTTGATCAATTGGATATCGCTCGATGTGATTCCAACCAATCTAAATTGTTATTTAAGACCGGACTAATCCAATCTTAATTTTCATGTATCTTTTTTCAATATGTCAATGAACGTTTTCCAGTTGGCAGTCTCAGTATCCAGTTAACAGTCTAAACTGCTTACCGCAAACCGCGACTGGCACTGAGTCGTGGAGAATATCGGAGTCGAACCGATGACCTCCTGCGTGCAAGGCAGGCGCTCTAGCCAGCTGAGCTAATCCCCCATTGTGGAATCCGGAATTTCGAATTCAGAATTACGAATGTTGAATCCTCTGCTCTAGAATTTCCTTTCAGTATGTTATGAACGTTCCCCTGTTTTTTGCCCCCTTCGGGGGTTGGGGGATTGTAGTCTCAGGCAGACTCGAACTGCCGACCTCTACATTATCAGTGTAGCGCTCTAACCAGCTGAGCTATGAGACTGTTTATAGTCGTTAGTTTTCAGTCTTCGGCAAATGAATTTACCGACCACCGTATCCTGGTGACTTATTTTTTAAATTAACAGCAATGAGAACAAACTAATCTTTTCTTAGTTTTTTGTATTTCCTTTTAATCGTCTTTCTCTAGAAAGGAGGTGTTCCAGCCGCACCTTCCGGTACGGCTACCTTGTTACGACTTAGCCCTAGTTACCGATTTTACCCTAGGCCGCTCCTTGCGGTGACGGACTTCAGGCACTCCCAGCTTCCATGGCTTGACGGGCGGTGTGTACAAGGCCCGGGAACGTATTCACCGCATCATGGCTGATATGCGATTACTAGCGATTCCAGCTTCACGGAGTCGAGTTGCAGACTCCGATCCGAACTGTGATAGGGTTTGTAGATTCGCTCCTGGTCGCCCAGTGGCTGCTCTCTGTCCCTACCATTGTAGCACGTGTGTAGCCCAGGACGTAAGGGCCGTGATGATTTGACGTCATCCCCACCTTCCTCACAGTTTGCACTGGCAGTCTTGCTAGAGTTCCCGACTTCACTCGCTGGCAACTAACAACAGGGGTTGCGCTCGTTATAGGACTTAACCTGACACCTCACGGCACGAGCTGACGACAACCATGCAGCACCTTGTAAGTGGTCCGAAGAAATAGCTATCTCTAGCTAATGCAACTTACATTTAAGCCCTGGTAAGGTTCCTCGCGTATCATCGAATTAAACCACATGCTCCACCGCTTGTGCGGGCCCCCGTCAATTCCTTTGAGTTTCAGGCTTGCGCCCGTACTCCCCAGGTGGGATACTTATCACTTTCGCTTAGCCACTCAGGTAAACCCGAACAGCTAGTATCCATCGTTTACGGCGTGGACTACCAGGGTATCTAATCCTGTTCGCTCCCCACGCTTTCGTCCATCAGTGTCAATGCAATGTTAGTGATCTGCCTTCGCAATTGGTATTCTATGTAATATCTATGCATTTCACCGCTACACTACATATTCTAACCACTTCACATTGATTCAAGATAGCCAGTATCAAAGGCAATTCTACAGTTGAGCTGCAGGATTTCACCTCTGACTTAACCATCCACCTACGGACCCTTTAAACCCAATGATTCCGGATAACGCTTGGATCCTCCGTATTACCGCGGCTGCTGGCACGGAGTTAGCCGATCCTTATTCTTACGGTACCGTCAAGCTGCCACACGTGGCAGTGTTTCTTCCCGTACAAAAGCAGTTTACAACCCATAGGGCAGTCTTCCTGCACGCGGCATGGCTGGATCAGGCTTTCGCCCATTGTCCAATATTCCTCACTGCTGCCTCCCGTAGGAGTCTGGTCCGTGTCTCAGTACCAGTGTGGGGGATCCCCCTCTCAGGGCCCCTATCTATCGTTGCCATGGTGTGCCGTTACCACTCCATCTAGCTAATAGAACGCATACTCATCTCTTACCGTAACCTTTAATAGCAACTTGATGCCAAGCTGTTATACTATGCGGTGTTAATCCAAATTTCTCTGGGCTATCCCGCAGTAAGAGGCAGATTGTATACGCGTTACGCACCCGTGCGCCGGTCTCAAAAAAGCAAGCTCTTTCTACCCCTCGACTTGCATGTGTTAGGCCTGCCGCTAGCGTTCATCCTGAGCCAGGATCAAACTCTTCATCGTTAATTTGTATTGGACATTTAAATGTCCTTGTTAACAACTAATCGGAATTTCTAGTACTCAAAATGGTTTGTTCTCTTTGTCGATCTTCGCCGTTTCCGGCTCGATCTTACGCTGTCAATTCAATATGTTTATGAACTTGTTTCTTTCTTTTCTCAGCTCGTTTCCTTGCTAAGCGGGTGCAAATATAAAACCCTTTTTTTAACCCCACAATAGTTTCGGTATTTTTTTTGAAAGTTTTTTTTCGAAACCCAAACCTTGATACCCCTGGACTATTTATGAACTTCGCTTCGTTGGCCACTGCCCTTTTTAGCGGCTGCAAACCTACGATGCTTTTTTTTAATCCACAATAGTTTTTTGATATTTTTTTTCGGTCTGTTTTTCGGGGCGTCTTTGCCGCCCGGAAACCAAAATACCCAACCTGTCTATGAACGTTTGCCTCCAACAGCTACTGCCGTTTTTAGCGGCTGCAAACATACTGCCCTTTTCCCGTTCCGCAATGGATTTTTTTAAGTTTTTTTCGTTTTTCTGTGCCTTTTTTTTCTTCTGCGTGGTTTTCAATATGTTACG
>NZ_JBIQVZ010000002.1:0-788472 GCF_044335535.1 Mariniflexile sp. HMF6888
TAGGAGCAGTGGCAATTAAGTCTGGGGCAGTAATATTAATTATTTGCACTGCCGTTGCGGTATTCTCACAACCATCTGTAATAGTAAATGTTCTTGTCACTTGTGGACATCCATTAGCGGCAGATGTTAAAACATCAGTATAAGCAATACTGGTAATCGTTCCATCATCAGTGGCTGTATACCCAGTCGTTATATAAGAGTCTTTTATATCATTTGATCCGTCTGAATCATAAGGAAATCGTGCTGTATCCACTGTAATTGCAGACACATCACAACCTACTATATTTATGGGGGAAGGGGCTGTTATGGTTGGATTATTATCAGTAATAGTAACTTCTTTGTTTACAACTACGACATTACAAGGTGAAAGACCATCTGGGTCAGTAACCGTTAATGATACATTATATGTGCCACTTGAAGCATATGTATGGGATGGGTTTTGTAAAGAACTAGTAGCACTACCATCATCAAAGTCCCATTCATAAGATAGATTAGCACCTCCATTAGTTGTTGAAGCTGTGAAATCAACATTTAAATTACAGGTACTACCAGCTCCAGGGGTTATTACCATGGTAGTTGCACTTAAACCTTCTAAAAAAACAATCTCTATATCTGCATTAACAGTCACAAAAGTATCGGTACATTCATCACTTAATGACACTGTAACTTCAATGTTAAAAATGTAAGTGCCTGGTTCAGAAACAGTAACAGTTGGGTCTTCTACTGTATTATTTGGGTTAAAAGTAACTGTTGCCCCTGTTGGAGCCGATTTAACTGTCCATAAATATGTCGGGTTTCCTTCTACAAATCCATTTAATTGAACATCAATTAAAGTAGGTACAAAACAAACTTGATTATCGGTTCCAGAAATAACTGCAAAGTTTGGATCTATTTGAATGGTACCACCAGCAGCAATAACCTCACTAAAAATAATACAAACATTACCGCCACCTGTACAGGCTGAATATTCAATACCACCAATATTGATTCTTTTATTATTATTACAATTTGGTCCACCAGAGGTTAAAGCTCCAGTTCCAGATTGAGTGTCTGTGTCAGTAGTATTTTCAATTACTATAGCAGTGTTGGGAGCAAGGAATAATGTCCCATTATTAACCCATATAATTTGCCCGCCATCTTCAATAATTATTCTGTCAATTACTGATGGAATCGTTACATCTCCTGTAATGTTTATATCTACACCACTAGTAATAGTGATAGTACCAGTACAATTATTAGTATTTATATAGTCCACTAATTCTGCACCTGTCATTACATTGTCACCACCAGTTGCTGCGGTATCGATAGTACAGTCTGCATTGACTTGTAAAAGTCCTATAAATAGAAAAACAAAGGCAAACAAATAATGCTTTATTTGTAAACTTGTTTTTGATAACAGATTTGAGGTAATTGTTTTCATAGGCCAAAAAATTAAGTAGCAAATGTTACTTTAGTTTTAATTATTGAGATGATTATAGAATTACAGTATTACAAATTTTATTGCAATCTAATTTAATTCCTGTAAAGTAGTGAGGGAAGAGTATCTGGTTAATCGATACTAAAACTTAATAGAGAAATTAGATTTGGGGTCATAATTTTTATTATTTATAAACAAAAGAACGTACACATATTAGTCTTTTCAAAAAAAAATGTTAAAAACCTTAAAAAAACGACAAAGGGAATAGTGCAAACACTTAATCGGTTTTAAATGATTATTCAACGATGAACAAATTTTTTAAATTGGTTATTATTCATTAATTTAGGTTAATAGCTTTGTTAAAAATTAAGTTAACACCTATTTTTAATTATATTTAAGAGCAAATAAAATGAATTACACCGACAAAAACAACTTTTTATCGATAATATTTACATTTAATCGAATATTATGAAAAACTTAATTTTAGTTAGACATGCAAAATCTTCATGGGAACATCATGTTATTGACCATAAAAGACCTTTAAACGAAAAGGGCATTAATGATGCAAATAATATATCCATTTGTTTGAATTCTAATGATTTACATATTGATGCTGTTTTTTCTAGTGATTCAGTAAGAACTAAAACAACTGCCAATATTTTTTTTGAAAATCTTAAAATTGATAGGACAATACTGCAATTAAATCATAATTTATACGATTTTTCAGGAAGCAATCTTATTCGTGTCATTAAAGAGTGTCCTAATGATATACATACTTTAATGGTTTTTGGTCATAATCATGCCATAACTGCTTTTGTAAATACCTATGGTGATGTTTATATTGATAACGTTCCTACCTGTGGCGTGGTTCAAATAGAATTTGACATTACAAGTTGGAAAGATTTAAACAAAGGAAAAACTGTAAGTACTTTATTTCCAAGAGATTTAAGAAAGTGATTTTTTTATTAAATACTTTTTTGAATCGATGCATAGCAAATAGATATGTTATTAATGCGTAAATGTCTGCTTAATCATTAGCTTTAAAGCAAATTATTTAACCTAAATAGAATATATTTGTGAAAGCATTTTTTAGTACGTGACAAAATTCAGATATATTAAGATGTCAGCCTGAGCCTTTCGGCTTCGCTCAAGACAAACTAAAGTCGAAGACATTGGAAATATCGTTTTTAATAGCATTTCGCAAGCTTTGCTTTTATCTTCAAATAAGAATATATTTTTATTTTCGATAATGCTCAATGTGACACGCTTCATTTCTGTCATGTACTAAAGAAAGCATTACATCATTATTACCAAGCATGACAAAACCAGAAATCCATTCAAATAGTTATATAAATAGAGAAATAAGTTGGTTGCAATTTAATGCAAGGGTTTTGCAAGAAGCTTCAGATGAACGTGTACCATTAATTGAAAGATTACGGTTTTTGGGCATATTTTCTAATAATCTAGACGAATTTTTTAAGGTTAGGTATGCTACCGTAAAGCGAATCGTTGATGCAGGAAAAGGAGGGAAAAGTGAACTAGGAGGTATTAAAGCCAATGAATTACTTGAAATTATTACTCAAATAGTAATAAAGCAACAAAGCGAAAGCTTGGAAGTTTTAGATGCTATCCATAAACGCCTAGAGGATGAAAACATCTATATCATTGATGAGAACCAAATAGATAGCTCCCAACATGATTTCATAAAAAGATATTTTATAAGAAAAGTAAGTCCAGCATTGGTTACCATTATTTTAAATGACCTAGTAGTACTACCTAATTTAAAAGATAGTGCAGCATATTTGGCTGTAAGAATGGTAATGACGGACAATAAAAAGCAATTTGCTCTTATTGAAATACCAAAAACCATTAATCGTTTTGTTGAATTACCGAAGCAAGGTGATAAAAGTTTTATAATAATGATTGACGATTTATTGCGTCATTGTTTAGGGTATATATTCAATATTTTTGACTATAAAACAGTTTCTGCCCACATGATTAAAATTACACGTGATGGTGAGCTGGATTTTGAAAGTGATTTAAGTAAAAGTTTTATTGAAAAAATCTCCGATAGCGTAAAACACCGACAAATTGGTGACCCTGTTCGTTTTGTTTACGATAAAACCATCGATAAAGAAACTTTAGAATTTTTAATGTCTAAAATGGGCATTGATAATACCGATAGTATCATTCCAGGAGGTCGTTATCATAACAGACGTGATTATATGAATTTTCCAAGCTTGGGAAGAACAGATTTACTTTACACTAAAATAGAGGCATTGCCAATAAAGCATCTTAGTTTAGAATCCAGTATTTTTAAAGCCATAGAGCAGAAAGATTATTTGCTTCACGCACCTTACCAAACATTTTCATATATCGTTAAGTTTTTAAGAGAAGCTGCTTTAGATCCTAAAGTAAAAACGCTAAGAATCACTATCTACCGTTTAGCACAAATTTCGCATATTGCCAGTTCCCTTATTAATGCCGCTATTAATGGGAAATCTGTAACGGTGTCTATAGAGCTTCAAGCGCGGTTTGATGAGCAAGCCAACATAGATTATGCTCAACAAATGGAAGATGAAGGTATCAACTTGGTTTTTGGTGTAAAAGGATTGAAAGTGCATAGCAAAATGTGTGTTATTGAGCGAGAAGAAGGTAAAAAACTAAAACGTTATGGTTTTATAAGTACGGGGAACTTTAATGAGTCAACAGCAAAAATATATACAGATTATACCCTTTTTACTGCAGATCAGCGTATTTTGAAAGATGTTGTTAAAATTTTCAATTTTTTTGAAACCAACTATAAAATTTTCAGATATAAACACTTAATAACATCGCCCCATTATACCAAAAAAGCCATATTCAAATTGATTGATACAGAAATTCAGAATGTAAAAAATGGTGGGGAAGGCCTTATTAGATTAAAAATGAATAGTATTTCTAGCTATGATATGGTCGATAAGCTTTATGAAGCTAGCAATGCAGGAGTTAAAATTCAGATGATTGTTCGAGGTATTTGCTGTTTAATACCTGGCATTCCAGGCATGAGTGAAAATATTGAAGTGATCAGTGTTATAGATAAGTTCTTAGAACATTCCCGAATCTATTATTTTGAAAATGATGGACATCCTAAGGTTTATATTTCATCGGCGGATTGGATGACCAGAAATATTGATAATAGGGTAGAAGTAAGTTGCCCTATTTATGATGAAGAGATAAAACAGGAAATTATAGATACTTTTAATATTTGTTGGAGTGATAATGTAAAGGCACGTGTATTAAATGCTTCACAAGATAACGAGTATAAAATAGATAATAAAGAAGAAGTAAGATCTCAGTTTGCCACGTATGATTATTATTTAAAAAAATTAGAAAATTAATATGCTTTCAATAAAAAAATATGCAGCAATCGATATTGGTTCTAATGCCGTTAGGTTGCTTATTTCAAATATTATAGAACAAAAAGGAAAACCTGTTCAATTTAAAAAGAACTCATTGGTTCGTGTGCCTATTCGTTTGGGATCGGATGTTTTCATTCATAATAAAATTTCAAAGGAAAACACGCAGCGTATTTTAGATACCATGCTGGCATTTAAGTTATTAATGAAATCACATAAAGTGGTAAAATATAAAGCTTGTGCAACGTCTGCTATGCGAGAATCTACCAATGGTAAACAAGTCGTTGATTTGGTTTTAAAAAATTCAGATATAAGTATTGATATTATTGAAGGTGAAGAAGAAGCAGCCATCATTGCTGCCACCGATTTAAATTCTTATATAGATAAAAGCAAAACATATTTATATGTAGATGTTGGTGGTGGTAGTACTGAGTTTACCGTTATTCATGAAGGTATTCCAGCAGCATCAAGATCGTTTAAAATAGGCACGGTACGATTACTTAATGATATGGTTTCTAAAGAAGCATGGCAGGAATTGGAGCAATGGATAAAATCGCATACAAGCGATTATGATAAAATATCTGTTTTAGGCTCTGGAGGAAACATTAATAAAATATTCAAAATATCGGGAAAAGCTTTAGGTAAACCACTAACATATTTCTATTTAACATCCTATTATCAACTGCTTCAAAGCTATTCCTATGAAGAACGAATAACCGAACTGGACTTAAATCAAGATAGGGCGGACGTTATTATTCCCGCTATGCGTATTTACCTATCTTCCATGAAATGGAGTGGTGCTAAAAACATATATGTGCCAAAAATTGGATTGGCAGATGGGATTATAAAAAGTATCTATTATCAGACCGTTTCAAGCAATACACAGTAAAATTTTGCACTTTACCTTTTAAAATTGCAGCATTGTATTTTTATAACATATATTCGTACATGATAGATTACTGAAATTGAAGTCATTTATAACCCGAACCTATTAACTTATGAAATGAGTTTAACTAAGATTTAATTTTTCTATTGATTTTAGAATGCAAATTGCATATGACTTATTAAAAACAAATAATTATCTACTTATGAAAAAAACAGTATTAATAATACTCCTTGGTTTTTCATTTTATGGATTTTCTCAAGAGGTAAAGTATGGTGTAAGAGGTGGTTACACTATTTCGAATTTAGATTTTGAAGGGACACCTACCATGGATAACAAACATCGAAACAGTATTTATATTGGTTTTTTTGGAGATATCCGCTTTTCTAAAACAGTCTCTTTAGTACCTGAATTGCAGTTTTCTGCTGAAGGTGCCAAAGTAGAAGCCTATCATTTAGACTATATTCAGGCGCCTGTTTTATTTAAATTTAGATTAAGCGAAAAAATCCGTTTTGCACTTGGTCCGCAAGTTGGATTGAAAGTGAACAAAGTGGATGATGCCGCTAAAAACATGGGGTATTCGGGTGTTGCCGGCATCGAATATAAATTATCACACATGCTGTTTGCAGATTTAAGATACACGTACGGCATTACAAATGTGTTTGACGATTACTTGCCATTTGAAGCTAAAAACACGAATATACAAATTGGTATTGGTTATAAGTTTTAACCGTGTACCGTTTCCTTTTTTCCTAAATTAGACATTATTTTAGCTTCATATTCAAGAAGTTGTTGCCATTTGGCATCTACTTCTTTTTTTTCGCCATATTGTCTGGCAAAGCCTAAAAACATGGTGTAATGGTTGGCTTCACTTACCATAAGGTTTTTATAAAAAGTGGCTAATTCCTTATCTTTTAATGTTTCCGATAGTAATCTAAAGCGTTCACAACTGCGTGCTTCAATTAAGGCTGCGTATAATAATCTATGCACCAACTGTGTGGTTCTACTACCGCCTTTTGGGAAAAACTTAAGCAATTCTATAACATAATCATCGCGTCTGTCACGTCCTAATACCCAACCGCGTTCAATAATTTTATCGTGCACCATTTTAAAATGGCTGATTTCTTCTTTTACCAAAGCAGTCATCTCTTGTACCAATTCGGTATATTCAGGAAAGCTTACAATCAAAGAAATAGCTGTACTGGTTGCTTTTTGCTCACAAAACGCATGATCTGTTAATATTTCTTCTATGTTTTTTTCAACAATATTAACCCATCGTGGGTCTGTTGGTAATTTAAGACCTAACATAATTAATTATATTTTGTTATATTCAAATTCTTTGACTTGATAATTACCTTTCATATCAATAGTAATTTCAAACATTAGGCAATCATCACTTTCTGGTTTACAAATGCTAACTATAAAAACAACATGATCATATATTGTTGAATTAAGTTCTGAAAACCAAATAGAGTAAAAAGCTGATTCATTGTAGAATTCTTTATTAAATTCAAAAGCAGCATCATGTTCAATAATAAAATTTTTATCTACTAAGAGTTTAAGTATTTCGTTTCCATCTTTATTAATAGTAACTTGAGATGCAAGCTCTCGATAATAATGTTTATATACAATAGTATCTTGTTTAAATATATTTAAAACACTATGTTTCATATCAGTAAATGTTTTAACCTTCACCTTAAAGCCGTTGCTTAGTATCGTGTCTGTTACGGTTTCTGAATATGTTTCTGGAATATATTTTTCAATTTCAAGCGTTCCTAAGGAATCTTTAAATTTCTCAACGGAAGTTTTTAAAGTATCTTTTTTTGTTTTCCCATTGCAACTTACAAATGCTAAAACTATCACTAAAATGTAAATTAATTTATTCATATATCTAAATTTTGTCTCATTTCGACATGATAACGTTTTTCTTTTTTAGTCATTTCGACGAAAGGAGAAATCACATTATTTGAGTATTTAAATTTTCCCATTTTGGGTTGAAACTTGAAATAAGATTATTTTTCTTTTCCCTTCTCCATTTTTTAATAATCTTTTCACGTAAGATGGCTTCTTTTGGATATTCAAACCCTTCATAATACATTAGATAGATACAGTTATATTTGCCTGCAAAAGACTTCTTCATATTCACACTGTCAAAATAATGCTGAGATATACGTTTTTGAATATTATTTGTTACTCCTATATAAAGAGTGGTTCTATACTGATTGGCCATTATGTAAACAAAGTAATTATAAAACATGGGTTCTAGATTATGTGATTTCTCCTAGCGTCGAAATGACACAAACTCATTATATATCTAAATCGAAAGTTTTTCTTAAAATATCTATGTTGGGATTTTTTGCTTTAAGCTTTTCAAACTTTTCAAAAGGGGTATAGGCATATTGCTTTTCCATTTCTTCATTGACACTAATGGATAAATTAATATCAAAGTTGTTTAAAGCCTTTCTTACATACATTAGAAGTTCGTATTGATTACGTTCTAATTCTACTTTATTGGTGGCGTTGGGAAACTCTAAATAAACAATTGTATCTTTTACTTTTGGTGTGTCTATAGATAAAATAGACGCTAGATTGTGTTTGCCATCATTTTGAAGTAACGCAACATAATCTTTCCAGGTTTGTATTAAAGCCGCTTCGGTAAATGGTTCTTTTGGTAGGTTTTCTTCGTCTACTACAACATCCATTTGTTTAATGAGATGCTCCTTTTTAACCTTTAAACTTTTTAAAGACAATCCGGAAGCGCGCTTTAAATCTTGCTTTAATTCAATTTTTTCAGGTTGGTTCACCTGAAATTTATTTACAGCATTAGATGTAGTATTTAAAGGTGTTTCCTCATTCTTGGTTTCAGTCGTTTTTTGTTCAACTGGTATTGGGTCACTTTTTTCTTTATTTGGAATGGTAACCGAAATGGGTTTGATACCTTTTTTCTCGAAGAATGAAGGTGGAATTATGAAATGTCTAGAATTTTTTTTTTCTCCATCAAAAGTGATAGAGGCAAGCTGCATAAGGCATAACTCGATGAGTAGACGTTGGTTTTTACTGCTTTTGTATTTGAGGTCGCAATCGTTAGCGAGATTGATACCTTGAAGCAAAAACGCTTGTGAAGCTTTTTGTGATTGTTCTAAATATTTCTTTTTGGTTTCATCGCCAACTTCGAGAAGTTCTATGGTTTGCGGCGTTTTACTCACCAGTAAATCTCTAAAATGTGACGCTAAACCAGCAATGTAATGATGTCCATCGAAGCCTTTGGAAAGTGTATTGTTAAATTGAAGTAATAACTCAGGAATTTTGTTTTCTAAAATAAGGTCTGTACTTTCAAAATAGGTTTCGTAATCAAGTACATTTAAGTTTTCGGTAACGGCTTGTCTGGTTAAATTTTTCCCAGAAAAGCTAACCACACGGTCGAAAATAGACAAAGCATCACGCATGGCGCCATCTGCTTTTTGAGCGATGATATGCAACGCATCGTCTTCTGCTTTGATGTCTTGTTCTTCGGCTATATATTTTAAATACTCTTTGGCGTCTTTTACCGTAATACGTTTAAAATCGAATATTTGACAACGCGATAAAATAGTTGGGATTATTTTATGCTTTTCGGTTGTTGCAAGAATAAAAATACAGTGTTTTGGCGGTTCTTCCAATGTTTTTAAAAAAGCATTAAAAGCGGCTTGCGACAGCATGTGAACCTCATCAATAATATACACTTTATACTTACCAACCTGAGGAGGGATTCGCACTTGGTCGGTTAAACTTCTTATATCATCAACCGAGTTGTTTGAAGCCGCATCGAGCTCGAAAATATTGAATGCAAAATCTTCATCACCAGTTTCAGTGCCGTCACTGTTAATCATTTTAGCCAAAATACGTGCGCAAGTTGTTTTACCAACGCCACGTGGCCCCGTAAATAACAGGGCTTGTGCTAGATGATTGTTTTCAATGGCATTTAATAGCGTATTAGTAATGGCCTGCTGACCCACAACGTCTTTAAACGTTTGGGGTCTGTATTTCCTAGCCGATACTATAAAGTGCTCCATCGAAATTCTTAAAGTAACAAAGTTAAAAATTCAATTCAGAATTATGAATTATGAATTGAGAATTTAAAATGAGTTATTAACAAAAAGCAAACTTTATAAAATGATAGGCTTTGATGATTTTGTATAAAAAATCGATCTGATAATTAGAAAAATATTATGAATAAATGTTTGGTACATGACAAAAAAACAAAACTGTGTGTAAAGTGTTAGGATGGGACTTCGACAGGCTACCATTGACGTATTTTATAAACATCTGTTTTACAGATAATTAAATTTTAAAAAAACCACGTCATCGCATTCGCTAGTTAAAAACTTTAACAAAGGTCTCAGTCTGACATCGGGAATGGTATTAAATATGCCTGTTAAGCTGAGCTTGTCGAAGCTATATGAAGGGAAAAATGATGAAAAGACTTCGACAAGCTCCATGTGACACGCTTTCATTTTTGTCATGTACTAGTTATTTGCTAATTTGCCAAGTTGTAGAATAACCACAATATGTATAAATAATAGCTAGGGAAGTGGTGGTTCAAGTGGTTTTAGCCAGATTAGAGAAGTACCTATCGGACGGCTACGATATATACATACAATTACCCAACGTTTGAAAATTTGAACCAGAATTCAATAGCTTAACGCAACAAATCAATACTTTAGATTTGTTGTATAAACTCAAAAAAATATAAGCGATTAACACTCAAAGAAGAAGTCGTTTTATTTACTGATTAAAAAATTTACAAATACAATGGCTTATCGCTTGATATGGACATTCAAATAGCTATTCATTTGTTAATAAAATGAATAGCTATTTTTTGTGTTACTCGCTAATTTTCATTAACTTATGTCCACTTTTTAAGTAAAAATCAATACCAAAATACTATTCTATATATTTTGACTTTTACATCCTATTTTTAAAATGCATAGAACATTTTTTGGTGTTATAACTCTGTAAATAAAGTTCGATTTTACTTCGACACTTATAAAACAATTAGTATCGATAAATAAGTGATATGGCGTTTTTAGTTTAGAGATTCTTATCGATTATTAGAAATAGAATTCTTAAAGAATATTTTTGAAAAATAATTTACCTCAGTAAGATAACGTCCTCTCTTTCTGTGGTTAATATAAATAAGCAGGACTAATTTAATACCACTTACAATGATTACTACAAGAAAACGTAACCAAGTAGAGACTGAAATTAAAGAAACATTGGGTTTAGTGCCTAGTTTCTTTAAAAGCATTCCAGAACAATATCTCGATTACGAATGGCAATTATTCAAGTTGCTTGAATTGGGAGAAACATTAATTCCAAACAAGTATAAAGAATTAATGGGTGTTGCGCTGCATTCTGAAACTAAATGTCGATACTGCTTGTTGTTTCATGCAGAAGCTGCAAAATTATTTGGAGCAACTGAAGAAGAGGTACAAGAAGCTGTTCACTATGCTAAAATGAGTGTGGGATGGAGTGTTTACATTAACGGCATGAGAACTGATTATGACCAATTTGAGCAAGAATTTTCTAAAATTGGCGCTCATCTTAAAACTAAACAATTGTCACATGCAAATTGAAAAAAAGCAAAGAAGTATTTTCCAAATTACTTTAACGGGATATGAATTAGCAACATTAATCTCGTCCGCTAGATGGATTGTTGATGGAGCAAAAGGCGAATTGACTTCAGAAGCTATGGAAAATTTAAAAGAATTACTGATAAACTATGACATAGCAACTGAAAAATTGCATAGCAAACCTCCTTCGTAGAAGAAATGAATTTAAAAGTGGCGTACATTTTTTAACAACTCGTTCAGCGGCTAAAAGTAGAAGAGAAAATTTCAAGGCTCAAAACTTAAGAAGGTGTCAATAATATTTTTGGCACCTTATTTTTTAAATGAGTTCTATTCCAAAATGTTTACTGAAGTAAATATATGACTTTACAATCAATGAGATGTGAATTTGGTTTAGATGATAACTCTTTTTCTGACCAAAATACAGAACACATTATTCACGCAGCAATGCTTGGGATTTTGTTTTGCTTTACTGCAAAAACAGAAAGGTCAACACTAGGAGGAATTTTAATGTTAGCAGGGATGGTTTATTTCTATCAAAAAAGAAAATAAAAACGTTGCCTAATAACTAACGGTTATTTGGTATGTAAGGCTAAACAAGAACGTCGTGTTGACTGAACCGGATCATAAAACAAGATTTTATATCGTTAAATCACAGATTTTTTTTTATATTATAGCATTCCATTTAGATTATTAGACTGATCTGATTTTGAACTTAAACGTTGTTTTTAGACATAGCTATGCCAATAGATGCTTAGAGACTGTTTTTAAGTTTTATCCACCTAAATAGCGTCCAACTATTATTTATTTTTTATTAATTGGAAATTGCCTATTAAGTGTTGTACTTTTGCAGTAAGTAAATCGCCTTATCGCTAAATACCTAATTTGATTGGGGTCTTCAGTTGTAAATCGAAAGGTTTATAAACGAGATTCCCGTTTTTACGAGGATTTAGAGGAAAGTCCGAACACCGTAGTGCAATATAGTGGTTAATGGCCACCAGCCGTGAGGCTAGGACAAGTGCAACAGAAAGTATGTACAGGTTATGCTGTAGTGAAACCAGGTAAACTCTATATGGTGCAATGCTATGTAAACCAGCGTTTGAAGGCTGCACGCTTGATGCTGGAGGGTAAGCAGCTAAAGTGTATTGGTAACAATGCACTCAGATAAATGATAAGGGTGTTTTGAATTTTGTTTAGAGTTTACTGTAAATGAGTTTAAGACATACAGAATTCGGCTTATAGATTTACTTGAATACACATAGGCCCTTCTTTATAATTTAAAGAAGGGCCTATTCTTTATAAAATAAATTGGTTTATTTAGGAGCATACGCTAAATCTGGTCTCATTTCTCCTGAATATTCTTCAAATCTGCTGGCATAATTCATAACCTTGCTAAAGGTATCCCAACGGTCTGGACCTAAAACAGCTTCATTTTCTTTAGATCTGGTGGCACCATCTATTTCATCTTTTGCAGAAACTGCCACCAAATAAAAATCTTCTGACGTACCAAAACCGTTTCTGTAAATACGATAAAATTCTTTAGAGCCCTTGGCTGTATAAAGATCTTTTACTGCTTTCATGCCTTCACGCACTTTGGCTGCATTTGAAGGTGTGAAATAAATATAGAACCATTTACGGTAATTTTGTCCGTCTTGGGTCATGGATATACCCTCTGGCATATAAGTTAAATCTTCAACTAAATGTATTATATAGCTTTTGTGCGAATCATAGCACTTATCAAAATCTTCAAATATTTTAGTCCATTTATCACCCATTTTTTTAGCCATGTCGGCAAAAGGACGTTTGTCTAAATCTGCCATGTTTTCAATAGGCGATATGTATAAATATTTCATATCGTTAGTAGTTGCCGCAACCCAACTTGTTTGTGGCTTATACTCATTACATGCATCGTTAAACTCTTTAGCTACTTTCTCATATTGCATCACCATAGAAGGATTTACATTGTCTTGGTGTATTTGATACGATTTTTGTGCTTGTGAAAAATTAATGGTCAAACATAAAGTAAACCCCAGTAAAAAAGTTGATTTAATTGTTTTCATAATGGACTGTATTTTGGTTAGTATATAGTTTATTCTTGTTCAGAAGCCATTTCTTCAGTCATTTTTGCAGCTTCTATTTCTGCAATAGTGGCACTTATACCAGATGTGTCATAATAAGCGTACTCCTTGACAATTTTGCCATTGACATATTGTAATGTTAAATGCACAGGAACAATTAGTTCTTTATCTGTTACTTTTGCTTTGCCTTTCCAAGTATTCCAATAGTTTACCCAAGTATCTCCATCTTTATCAATTATCATTTCGTATTCTGCTCCTTTATCATTGAAGCCGTATGACGAAAAGTTTGATATCATTTGTTTCATGCTAGTCATTATTTCGTCTGGTGTAGATGCTTTGTTTGTATTGTGGTAAATTTTTGCCGTATCAGCAAAGTTGGCTTTCCATGCGTCCCAATCTTGGGCTTCATAAGCTTTAATACCTGCTTTTGTAGTTTCAATTTCGGCAGATTCTTCAAAATAACGTTGTGGTTTGTTGTTGCAGGCTATAAATAGAATTAAAGCCAGTACAAGTAAAAAAAGTTTTTTCATTGGTTTATGTTTTAAAGGTTAGTAATTCACATTAAACCATAAAAAAGAGACAAGAAAAGAAATACTTTTTTGCTGCGAGTAGTAAAGCATACATAGAGCCTGGGACTCTTAAGGGGTATCTAATTTACTGAAAAAAAAGCAATTACGTTATATTTTTTTTAAAATTTCAAAAAAACTAAACATATTGCCTCCATAGCTTTTAGAATAACTATAATTAATTAAGTTTGATAAATCAGTATGTTTTGAATGCTCTATAATAAGTAAACCATCTTCAAGTAACAAGTTGTTTTTAAATACTAATTCTGGAATTTTAGCAAATACGTCGTCTGTGAAATTGTAGGGTGGGTCAGCAAAAATAATATTTGCCTGTATTGTTGTTTTCTCTAAAAATGTAAATACATCGCTTTTAATGGTCTGTATCGGCATTTTAAAAGCAGCTGCGGTTTCATTAATAAATTTTATGCATCCAAAATTCTGATCGACACAAGTAATTTGTTCGGTGCCTCTTGAGGCAAATTCGTAGCTTATGTTACCAGTTCCAGCAAAAAGATCTAACACGACCAGTTCATCAAAATAAAATGTGTTATTTATAATATTAAATAGCGATTCTTTTGCCATATCGGTAGTTGGTCTCACCGGTAGGTTTTTAGGGGCTACAATTTTTCTGCTTTTGTAAATTCCTGAAATAATACGCATTAAAAACTTTTTATTAAAGTGAAATTGGAATGGTTATATTTTGGTGCTTCCACATATTTATAAGCGTCATTTCTATTGCCAAAACTTACGTTTCTAATGTATTTGTATGCTATTGTATATAGGGCATCTTCTTTAGAAACATCACCTATAAAAACTAAATTAAATGTTTCGGGATTAAGATTTAGCTGCTCAGTAGCAAATAAAATGTAATAGATAAAATCTTCAGGGGTATTATACTCGAAGGTATTGTATAATATAAGTTTAGCATTGTCAACTATAACCGTTTCAAAATGGTTTTTACTAATATTTACATATACTTTTGGTTTGCTGGTATTTTTTTCAATATGTAAAATTTCTTCAATTAAAACGGTAGATACGTGCTTGAATGTAAATGCTCCAAACTGATCATAAATAAAGTTGTTAATATTTATGTAGGGCACATACACGTTCATACTGTCATTTACAACTACTTCATCGTAAGCTATAAAATCGGATACCAGAATTTTAGAATTGAATTTTAAGTAATCGGCCATGCAATCTTCATTAAATAGCGGTTTTGGCACTAATGTAGAAAGGTCGTTATCATGTATAATGGTTATGGCACTATATGTATTTTGGGTAATGTTTTCGGTATTAAAAAGGTGCTTTAAATGATCTAGAACTTCTAAAGGGTTTAACTTTTTTTGAAAATTAACTTCTTTTAAGCTACTAATGGTATTCGTATCCCTTTGCAAGATACAAAAAGAAAGTCCACTCAAACTTATTTGAATGGACAGTTCTAGATTAGTTAGTTTGTTTGAAGTTTTATTCGTTTGCGCCATAAGTCTTTGGCCAGTTTCCAATGGTTTTAACTTCATTCATTGAGCCTACTTTTAAAGCATCACCATTTACACCATCTACCGAAACCACTTGATTTTCTTGAACAACCATATCACGATCTTGGTCAAATAAGATAACATCTTTCTTTACAGAAGCTTCAAACACAGGGATATTTATATCGTTCTGTCTTAAAAAGCCAGCTTGTAATTGAAACTTTTCCCCAGGTTTTCCAACAGGTACGTTCATCATGGTTTTGTATCGTGTTGAATTTTTAAATAAGGAGTCTTTTACAGGAACAAACCCTAATGTATCTATAATAACTATATCTTTTGTAGTGTCTACCCCATAACGCTTAGTTAATTCTTGGTCAATAACAACAGAGTCACGACGTTGTGTAATAGTAAATTCAGCTGTTTCAACAAATTTAACTAATTCATCAAAGCTATCTGTAAACTTACCGTTTACTTGTTTGAAAGCTAACTCAGAATCCCTAATGTCAATTAAATTCTTAATGACTTTTGCGTAACGCTTATTCTTTTCTTTGTTAAATAAAATAGGTGTATAAACAGACACGTATGTCTGGTAGCCTAAAAATGCTATTAAAATCCAAAGTGCTATATTTAATACAGGCTTGAATTTAGAAGGAATGTATTTATCAACTAACTTAACCAAGCCAATTGTAAGCAGAATAGCTGCAACAGCAATAAGAATAAATCTTAACATAATCGTTTTTTAATTTAAATAGTTTATCAAAGGTCTTTCGCAAATCTACAATTTTTTTTTAATCGTAAAAACCTATTATCGGTAAAAATCATTTCTATCTTTGAATAATTTATAATTTGTAGGCATTAATGACTTCATCCGAATTTTATTCCCTTATAAAACAGCAGTTTCCATTTCAACCCACTTTAAAACAAAATATTGTTTTACAGCAATTATCAGAATTTATTTTTAGCAAGGCCCCAAATACACTTTATGTGCTAAAAGGGTATGCCGGTACCGGTAAAACCACCATTGTAGGTACCATAGTTAACAATTTATGGAAAGCAAAAAAATCTTCGGTACTAATGGCTCCAACGGGTAGAGCTGCTAAAGTAATTTCTAACTACTCAGGAAAAGAAGCATTTACTATCCACAAAAAAATATATTTTCCTAAAAAAGAAAAGGGTGGTGGCGTTTCTTTTGTGTTGCAGCCTAACAAACACAAGAATACCATCTTTATTGTAGATGAGGCCTCTATGATACCTGATACGCCCGGAGATTCTAAATTATTTGAAAATGGTTCGCTTTTAGATGATTTAATGCAGTATGTGTATTCGGGTCATCAATGTAAACTCCTTTTAATAGGGGATACGGCACAATTACCACCCGTAAAGTTGGATTTAAGTCCGGCTTTAAACGAAAATACGTTGGCTTTAAATTATAATAAAGAAGTCACCAAAATGGAATTGGATGAAGTCGTTAGGCAAGAACAAGATTCTGGAATTCTAGCAAATGCCACCGTACTACGTGAAGCGCTATCAAATGGTGTGGATGATGCATTTAAATTTGATTTAGCGGGTTATAAAGACATCGTTAGGCTTATTGATGGTCACGACATTATGGATGCTATAAATGACGCATATAGCAGTTTAGGAAATGAAGAAACCGCCATTATTGTTAGAAGTAACAAACGGGCTAATTTATACAACCAGCAAATAAGGAATCGCATCTTATTTAATGAAAGTGAGTTGTCTTCGGGCGATTATTTGATGGTCGTTAAGAATAATTATTTTTGGATTAAACCAACCACCGAAGCAGGATTTATAGCCAATGGTGATATTATTGAAGTTTTAGAAATTTTCAGTATTACAGAGCTTTATGGTTTTCACTTTGCAGAAGTTAAAGTGAGAATGGTTGATTATCCAAAAATGCCGCCTTTTGAAACGGTTTTATTATTAGATACCATTGAATCTGAAACACCTTCCTTGTCTTATGAAGATTCGAATAGACTGTACCAAGAAGTGATGAAAGATTTTGAAAACGAAACGAGCAATTACCGAAAGTTTTTAAAAGTAAAAGCAAGTAAACATTTTAATGCCTTGCAGGTTAAATTCTCGTATGCAATAACGTGTCATAAATCGCAAGGGGGACAATGGCATACCGTTTTTGTAGAACAGCCTTATTTACCAAACGGCATCGATAAAGAGTATTTACGATGGCTTTACACAGCCGTAACAAGAGCTAAAGAGAAACTGTATCTTATTGGGTTTAAAGATGATTTTTTTGAAGAAGCTTAGTCTCAGTCTCAGTCTCAGTCTCAGTCGCAGTTTTGGTCGTAGTTTTTTTGAATTCAATAAATTCAAGATGAGTTCAGTAAAATGCTTAGCAAGAAAATAATAATTATCTTTGAGATTATATTTCTTAAAAGCGTGAGTTTGATTTAAACACAATTGATGGTTTTGCATATTTCATATAGCTATATTCGACAAGTTCCGACTGATAAGCGCTTTATGTTTTAATCTTGTCAGACTAGTTTGTCGAAGACCTAATAAACAATAGTCATTAGTCATTAGTCATTAGTCATTAGTTAGTAGTGAACAGCCAAATCAACGAATAAACAAATCAACAAATAAACAATATAGTAACTAACCAATAATATATAGTCAATTCAACAATTCAACAATTCAACGATTCAACATAAAATAAGTTATATAAAAAGTTTGCATCCAGTAACATTAAAAACCATTAAATTTTATTCTATTTTTGACACAGAATTTAAAGAAGATGAAAATAATTTCAATGATTCCGGCACGTTATAGCGCATCGCGCTTTCCTGGAAAACTCATGCAAGATTTGGGTGGTAAAACGGTTATTTTGCGTACTTACGAAGCTACTGTTAACACCAATTTGTTTGATGATGTTTTAGTAGTTACCGATAGCGATATTATTTATAATGAAATTGTGAATAATGGCGGTAAAGCCATGATGAGCAAAAAGGAACACGAATGTGGTAGTGATAGAATAGCCGAAGCTGTTGAGTTTTTAGATATTGATATTGTTATAAATGTGCAAGGTGATGAACCTTTTACGGATAGGGAATCTTTAGAAAAGCTCATAGCAGTATTTAAAGACGACCATAATAAAAGCATCGATTTAGCCTCGTTAATGGTGCATATTAGTAATGAGGAGGAAATAAATAACCCCAATACGGTAAAAGTAATTGTTGACCAATCAAACTTTGCGTTGTATTTCTCTAGAAGCCCAATACCATATCCAAGAGATAAAAACGTAGGCGTTAAATATTATAAACACAAAGGCGTTTATGCTTTCAGAAAAGAAGCTATTTTAGATTTTTATAGATTACCTATGTTGCCTTTAGAAGCTTCAGAAAAAATTGAATGCATCCGTTATTTAGAATATGGTAAACGTATTAAAATGGTAGAAACTTCCACTGAAGGTGTGGAAATTGATACACCAGAAGATTTAGAACGCGCCAAAAAAGCATGGAAATAGATTATAAAAATATAAAAGTTATTGGTTTTGATGCCGATGATACACTTTGGGTCAACGAAACCTATTTTCGTGATGCCGAAGTTGAATTTGGCAAATTATTATCGGAATACGAAACTTTAAACAAAATAGACCAAGAACTATTTAAAAAAGAAATTGATAATTTACCACTGTATGGTTATGGTATTAAGGCTTTTGTATTATCAATGGTTGAAAGTGCTTTGATACAATCAAACTATAATATTTCAACAAAAAGCATTGAAGCTATTTTAAATATAGGAAAAGATATGCTTAACAAACCTGTTGAATTACTTGATGGGGTTGAAGATGTCTTGAAATATTTATCAAAAAAATACCGAATCATATTAGCTACTAAAGGCGATTTGTTAGACCAAGAGCGTAAACTTGAAAAATCGGGGCTAACAAAGTATTTTCATCACATAGAAGTTTTAAGCGATAAGCAAGAAGCCAATTACTCAAAATTATTAAATCATCTTGATATAAAACCATCAGAGTTTTTAATGATTGGTAATTCGCTAAAATCGGATGTGTTACCTTTGGTAAACATAAAAGCACATGCCATTCATGTTCCATTTCATACTACTTGGGCACATGAACAAGTTTCGGAGTTGGAAACCAATGGTAAAGCCTATAAAACCATTAATAGTTTAAGAGATTTACTGAAATTATTAAATTAATAACCAAGTAAAATCAAAATAGTACTATTTTTACTTTTGAAAAAGAAAACATATTAAATGAGTTATAAAAACTTTCCAATGGTGTCAAAAGTTATTTTTGGCAGAGGTAGTTTCAATCAATTAAGTGAAATTTTAGCCCCAAAGCGCTTAAGCATGAACGCCCCATTTATTTATTTAATAGACGATGTGTTTAAAAACAATTCATGGTTAACATCACGAATTCCGCTAGCCTATGACGATAAAATACTGTTTGTTTCTACTAAAGAAGAACCAAAAACATCGCAAGTAGATGATTTGGTAGATGGTATAATTTTAACCACGAAAGAATTACCATCAGGTATTATAGGTATTGGTGGCGGCTCTGTTTTAGACTTAGCAAAAGCCGTATCTATAATGCTTACCAACGAAGGTGAAGCTAAAGATTATCAAGGCTGGGATTTAGTAAAGCATGCCGCTTTATACCATGTTGGAATTCCAACCATATCGGGTACTGGTGCAGAAGTTTCTAGAACAACGGTTCTTATTGGTCCCGAAAAAAAATTAGGCATCAATTCGGATTTCACACCTTTTGATCAAGTTATTTTAGATTCCGAACTTACTAAGGACGTGCCAACAGACCAATGGTTTTACACAGGTATGGATTGTTACATTCATTGCATAGAATCTTTAAAAGGTACGTACTTAAATACTTTTAGCGAAACCTATGGTACAATGGCCTTAGAGCTATGTAAAGAAGTATTTTTAGATAATAATTTAACAGCTATTGAATCCCAGGAAAAGCTCATGATGGCTTCATGGCATGGTGGTATGAGTATTGCCTATTCCCAAGTGGGTGTTGCACATGCCATGAGTTATCCATTAGCTTATTTATTAGGCATTAAACATGGAGTTGGAAATTGTATTGTTTTTGACCACTTAGAAGCGTTTTACCCAGAAGGAGTTGAACTTTTTAAAACCATGAAGAAAAAACATAATATTATCTTACCACAAAATATTTGTGCCGATTTAAGCGATGAAGATTTTGATAAAATGATCAACATTGCTTTAAATTTAGTGCCACTTTGGGAAAACGCTTTGGGCAAAAACTGGAAACAAATTATAACACCTAAAAAGCTAAAAGAACTTTATAAAAAAATGTAAATGACATGGTTATCTAAACATTTATTTTAAAGTAATGCAATAAAAGCAGGTTTTGAATTAATGAATCTATTTTTTGAAGGTGTAAAAGGAAAAACACCTAAATAATATTAGTATGGCATGAAAGTTGAATTATATCTACTGTGTTAGAAAATGAAACATAAAGTAAACAAGTCTTTTGTTCCTAAAAAGAAACATCACTAGCTCACAAAAAACAAAAGCTACTTCCATTTGAAAGTAGCTTTTTTCTTTTTATATATTTAACCTTATTATTTAATTTCTTTTAAAGCATTATCTATAAGTGTTCTTAAATGCTGTTTATGAGCTATTGAAGCCACATCACCAGATACACTAGCCATGGCCTTTATTTTCTTTAAATTATACAAAGCCATAGACTTAGCATTGTTAGTATAATTGCCACTTTGTTTTTTTGTTACCATAGCTATAAGCATATAAGTATATTCCAACTGCAAGTTTTGTCTAAATGAGTTCACATTGCCATAAATATCCGCTTTAAAAATTGCATTATTTAAATCGGTCATAAAAGAAGCTAATTTGTATTCATTTCCATATAGTTCAGAATCTGAAATACGTTGTAATGTATTATAATGCAAAAGATGATTCAACACATTTTTTTGATAAGTTAAAATTTGCTTGTGAATTTTTGGGTCTTCAGGGGTTTTAAAGTTAAAACCACGGCGTTGTATTGCTAAATAATTGTATAAATCATTTGGTGCATCGAAAGCATTTGGTGCAAAAACATACTTGCTTAAAGCAGCCATAGCACGCTTTTGATCTTTTAAACTTACAGGCGTGTATGTCTGTGTGCCACCTTCTTGTCCCGCCATAGCCCTGTCAACATAAACACCACCAATAAATCTTGATATGGTGTTTCCAGCGGTTGCTTTTTGTGAACTTAATAAATAATAAACACGTCTTAATTCCTCATACGATTCACCAGATTTTGTAAACTTTGTTTTTACATCTTTCATTAGGTTGTTAGACAATTCTATTCTGTCTATAGACCATGTAATTTGATCATTTGATTGATCGGACACATTCACTCTTGGGTCAATTGCTTTTCCCGGTGCACGCATGTCATCAGCATCATTTCCAAAAATATGTTCTGGTTTTGTAGATTCATTTAATAATGCTTGGTGCTCAGCTTCAGATGAAAATGGTTGATAACCTAGCTGTATAGCCCAAATATCGTAAGGACCAACAGCAACGTCATCATATTGTCCTTGTTTGCTTCGGTCTTTGGTAATGTTTAAGGCAGCATAGTCCATAACTGAAGCCGTTAAACATTTTCCTTCAATAAATTCGGCATCATTTAACTGTTCTGGAGAAAATAACTGACTCGCTTTCATGTTATGATTTAAACCTAAAGTATGCCCAATTTCATGCATAATTAAAGCCATCATGGATTCTTTTTTAATACGATCCATTTCTAAATCAGAATTTGTATAAGTAGATACGGCGGCACTTGCAAACATAACTTCTTCTTGTAGTTGATGCCCTAATGTGCAATACATGTGATTTGGTTCGTTATGTTCAGGTGCTTCAAAAGGCGTGTCTAAAGTTGCTAAACTATACACTTTATCATAAAAAACCCTGTTGGTAAAATGTGAAAATTCCAGCATAATATCGGCACCTAATATTTGTCCTGTTTTTGGGTTTACAAAACTTGGACCGTATCCACCAAAAGGAGGTTTGGGTGATGATGTCCAACGCAAGACATTGTATTTAATATCTCCAGCATCCCAAGTGGCATCGTCAGGTTGTACTTTTACAGCCATGGCATTTTTAAATCCTGCTTTTTCAAAAGCTACATTCCATTGCAAAACAGCATTGGTAATGGTTTCTCGCCATTCTAAAGGCGTAGAGTTTTCTATCCACCAAGTAATAGGCTCAACAGGTTCGGAAATAGCGGCATTTGGGTCTTTCTTTTCTAAATGCCATCTATGAATTAAATCTCTATACGCTATGCTCTTGGTAGTCGTTTTGTCATCAACTTGAGTAATGAAATAACCAACTCTTGGATCGTCGTATCTAACTTCATAATTGTTTTCCGGCATGGCCATTAAACTTTGAAACACTTTTATACTCACGTTTCTGCCGTCAGCAACAGCATTAGAACCATTATTTAATACAGCAGGTGAGGAATACACATATTCTACTTCTATGTTTGTGTTTTCAGAATAGTTCTTTATAGAATTAATCTTAGTTTTAGATTTGTTTAAACCACCGAGTTTAAAAGTTGTAGGTGATTTTCCAGGAGAACTAGGCCTTTTAACTTGAGTAAATGTTTCATTTAAAAAAAGTTCATCGGCTTTAATTAAATAGAGTCCATTCTTTTTATCGTGTGCTTCAATATGTAAACTAGCCAAATTAGCATTGGTTATATTGGCTTCTTTAGATTTAGACAGTGGATTTTTTGGATCAAAATAAAACGATGTATTTTGAGCTACAAATTCTATTTTATTAAAATATTTTTCAATTTTAATAACTTTGGAGCCCATATATGAACCTCTGATTGTTCTGCCAGCATCTACAACTCCATCGGCTATTTGACTGAAAAAAATAAATTCCTTATCTATTTGTTTGTCTGATATAATCATTTGTAATGATCCCGTAATGGTATCCTGATAGATAGGAAATAACCCTTCAATTTTTTTGCTGGATTTTACTAGTTCTGCAATTGTTTTTTCTTTTTTAGCAGGTCGAGCAGGTGCTTCTGTTGTGTTTTCTTTTTTATTTTTCTTTTTTTTGTTTTGTGACTCTATATTTTGAAAAGATAAGAGTGTAAAGAGGGCCAATGCGATATAGGCATAACGGGCTGCATGTAATTTGGTATGTCTCATAGTACATTTAGTGGTGCTAACAGGAAGTTAACTTTTAGTTATTTTTTGAATTAGTCGAGCTAAAAATACTACATAATAAATTATTTTTTCTAATAATAATGTTAAAACACACTATAAATGTGTGGATTAACTAAAATTGTTTAGAAAAATCAAGTAAATAGACAAATAATTATAGTGCACCGAGAATTTTATCCATAACCCAATTGGCATGAAGTGCTGAAAGCCCTGTAGATGGGTGTGTGAAATTTTTATGTATTAACATGTTTCGCATACCTTCCACGTGATATAGCTGAATATGTTTTGGATTATCAATAAAAAGCGACTCTTTTTTGTTTTTGCTTTCTAATACAATAGCGTTTTCATGAAATATAGAAAACTCTATGTTTCCGTCACTCCCATAAATAGTCACTTTATCTAAAGAGTCATGACAATCAAAATTCCAGGTACCAGACCCTGTCACATTGTTTTGATGTAACCAACATGCTGTAATAGCATCTTTTGCGGTATAGTTTTTTTGCTGATTTAAACTAATACCATGCGCTTCTTTAATATCGCCTAAAAGGAAATTAAACAAATCCAGCCCATGACTTGCTAAATCATCAAAATAGCCAGCAGGAGCTATTCTTGCATCGGTGCGCCAGTTGTAAGTGCTAGATTGATCTAAATCGCTTGCTGGTTTACTAAAATGCCAGTTAATGTGTCTCACCTCACCAATATATTGGTGTTTTAGCCATTCATTAATTTTAGTGAATCGGGGTAAAGAACGTCTATAATAGGCAACAAATAAAGGCAGTTGTTTTTCTTTAAACACATTATAAACTGCTAAACTTTCAGTATAACTGGGTGTCATTGGCTTTTCAATACAACATATTTTACCTGCTTCGGCAACCTTTAAAGCGTAAAGTTTATGTGTGTCTGGTGGCGTTGCAATATAAATAGCGTCTACTTCATCATCATTAATTAAGTCATCAGCATTGGTATAACATTTTTTAATACCATGTCGTTTGGCATAATCTTGTGCTTTTTCAGTATCTCGTCTCATGACTGCTATAAGCTCAAAACCTTCGGTGTTTTTATATGCAGGACCACTTTTAACTTCGGTAACGTTGCCACAGCCAATGATACCCCATTTGATTATTTTTTTGTCTTCCATGTGCTATTTAAAAATAAAAAGAGAGCTTCTAGACTCTCTTTAATAAACTTTACAAATATTAATCCTCACTTTCTTCCATCGTGTGATACACATTTTGCACGTCATCATCGTCGTCTAACTTTTCTAAAAGCTTTTCAACATCGGCTGCTTGCTCTGGAGTCAATTTTTTTGTTACCTGTGGAATACGTTCAAAACCAGACGATAATATTTCAATGCCTTTTTCTTCTAAAGCTGCTTGAATAGCACCAAAACTTTCAAAAGGCGCGTAAATTAAAATACCGTCTTCATCGGCAAAAACTTCTTCGGCGCCGTAATCTATAAATTCCAACTCAATTTCTTCGGCGTCCAAACCTTCGGCATTGATTCTAAAATTACAGGTGTGGTCGAACATAAATACTACCGAACCCGAAGTACCTAAACTACCATCACATTTATTAAAATAACTACGCACGTTCGCTACGGTCCTGGTATTGTTATCGGTTGCGGTTTCAACTAAAACAGCAATTCCATGGGGTGCGTAGCCTTCAAAAATGACTTCTTTATAATCTCCTTGACCTTTTTCGCTTGCTTTTTTTATAGCGCGTTCTACATTGTCTTTAGGCATGTTTACAGCCTTGGCATTTTGCATCACAGCTCTTAGCCTAGCGTTACTTGCTGGATCTGGACCGCCTTCTTTTACGGCCATTACAATGTCTTTTCCAATGCGTGTAAAAGCCTTACTCATAGCAGACCAACGCTTCATTTTACGTGCTTTTCTAAATTCAAAAGCTCTTCCCATACCAAAGTTTAAAGTTTAAAGGTTTAAAGTCAAAAGTTTTTTTCAACCGATGCAAATTTAAAAAAATCTGCGAATTGAAATAACGGATATTAATTTTTATAGTGTGATATACAGAAAACAGCTATTGTAAACTGATTACTGATTACTGAAAACTGTTACTGAACACTGAACACTGATTACTTGGTTTTAATCTTCATCATCCGGTTCTACAATAGCTTCAATAGCTTTTGCTAGTTTGAAATCTTTTTCGGTGACACCGTTTTCAGAGTGTGTTGATAATGAAATGGTTAGTATATTATATGTATTAGACCAATCGGGATGATGGTTTAATGCTTCGCACTCGAAAGCGATTCTACTCATGGCACTAAAACAGTCTTTAAAATTTTCGAATTCAAATTCGGCATGAATGGCATCATCATAATAATCCCATTCTGGTAAATTTAATAATCTTTTTTCTATGTCTTCGGCTGAAAGTTTGCTCATAATAATGGAGGTGTTTATTGATTTTAAATTTTTACTAATTTACTAATTTCAAATGAATAATGTTTTGTTATTCTAGGTTAAACTATGCAGGATTGTTGTTGTAAGGCTGGGACACCCGCGTTAGGGGTTGTACTGGAAAGCCCACAGCGACGGTGGAGCGAGGACTTGTAAGGAAAAACCCGACCCGATAGGGGAACGCCCTAATGCCTTATACTTCTAGTTCGGTAATGATCTCTTGGCTTATTATTTGAAGGTCTTTTGGTAGTAGATTGTACTTTGGTAATACGGCCAAATACCGGTCGTCGTTAGTGGTGTACACTTGTTTGTATATGGCGTTTTTAAGGCCTAAGGATTTTGTAAGCTCCTTTATAAATTCGTCGTGATGTACTAAATCGGTACTGCCTAAATGAAAAATGCCCGATTTATTTCGATTAATAATGTAGTGAATTTGCAGGATTACCTTGCTATCTGTAGTGACATTCATTATTAAATTGGGAAACACTTCAACGGGTATATTTTCACTTATATTTCGAGCAATTTCTTGAACTCTAGGAGATTGTTTGCCAAAAACCATGGGAAGCCTTAAAATGGCGACTTGGTTTTTTGGTAGGCGTAGCAGCATGTTTTCAATTTTAATTTTGAAATGTCCGTACACGCTGTTGCTTAATGTTTTGTCTTCTTCGTAGCTTGGGTACTTGCTATAGGCGTCAAAAACATTGGACGATGATAAAAAGATGATTTTTATTTTTTTTGAAAACACATATTCCGCAATGTGTTTATGAGCTATAAATTGGGATGCAAAATCGCCACGAAGTGCCGAAATAACAATGGTTGGTTTTACAATATCGAGTATTTCGTAAACATCGTCTTCTTCAAAATTGTATTGAAAAAAATGCTTGTTTTTTTCTAATTGAATATTTGATGTGTTGTAGGTTCCGAAAGTTTTAAAATAGGAGCAGAGTTCTCTATAAATGGCATTGCCTAAAAACCCACTGGCACCTAAAATTAATATACGATGTTTACTTTCTTTCCCCTGCGTTTTCATTAACTTAATTTAGGTTTGCTCCTTATAAAACGGTAATTTAACAACCGTTGCTGGGATGGCATTTTTACGTATTTGGATGTAGATTTTACTTCCAATTTGAGAAAAACCAGTTGGGACATAACCCAAACCAATACCCTTGCCCAAACATGGAGACATGGTCCCCGAGGTTACCAGGCCTATTTTGTTGCCGTCACTGTCTACAATATCATAGTCGTGACGCGGAATACCACGTTCGTCTAGCTCGAAAGCAACTAATTTGCGTTCTGGTCCTTGTTCTTTTTCTTTTTTCAAAGCTTCGGAATTTGTAAAGTCTTTGGTAAATTTTGTTATCCAGCCCAAACCAGCTTCAATGGGTGAGGTGCTGTCGTTAATATCGTTTCCGTAAAGACAATAACCCATTTCCAGACGTAGGGTATCGCGAGCCGCCAACCCAATAGGTTTGATGCCAAAATCTTTTCCTGCGTCTAATACTTTATCCCATATTTGTTTGACCTCGCTGTTCTTACAGTAAATTTCAAAACCACCACTACCTGTGTAACCTGTTGCCGAAATAATAACATGCTCAATACCTGCAAAATCACCTACTATGAAGTTGTAAAAATTAATAGCTGATAAATCGTGACTGGTTAAGCTTTGCATCGCTTCAACCGCTTTGGGGCCTTGAATGGCAAGTAAAGAATAATCGTCACTTAAATCGCGCATGGTAGCTCCCATACTATTTTGAGACTGAATCCAATCCCAATCTTTTTCAATGTTGCTGGCATTCACCACCAACAAATAGGTTTGTTCTTTGATTTGGTATATAATTAAATCGTCTACAATGCCCCCCGTTTCGTTAGGCATGCAGCTGTACTGTGCTTTGCCAATACTTAGTTTTGAAGCATCGTTACTTGATACTTTCTGTATAAGTGCTAAAGCATGTTCACCTTCAATTAAAAACTCACCCATGTGTGATACATCAAAAACGCCAACGGCTTTTCTAACGGTTTCGTGTTCTATAGTAACACCTTCATATTGTACGGGCATATTAAAACCTGCAAATGGCACTAATTTAGCGCCTAGGGACTCATGGGTTTTTGTTAAGGCTGTATTTTTCATTGATAGACTTTTTTTTTCATTCCTGCAAAAGCAGAAATCTCATTAATTTTACCGAATGCAAATGTATTGAAATTTTATAGATAGACGTTTTTATTAAAAGTTAAAACCTAGATAGGTTAGGAAAAAAAGAAATCTGTCTTTTTGTAAACGTTACTATTTTTATGGAGTTAAATAGGTTATAATGGTAGGGCTATGATTTTGGCATCGTTAACACTAAGCAGGAGCTTAGAGATAGCAGATAAATAAAAAAGGTTTAGATGTAATAAATACACCTAAACCATATATAAATTCCTTGTTAAAAATTAGTTCAACAAAAATGCTTTCAAATCTTCATAGGTTGAAATAACTACCGATTCTTTTTCTTTCCCCATAACCGATTGAATTTGTTCTGGCAAAGGCTGTTCTTCTTTAATGACGGCTTCAACAACATCTAAAAACTTAGTAGGGTGTGCCGTTTCTAAAAAGACACAGTGTGCATTAGCGTTTTCTTTTAAATAAGCCTTGCAACCTAAATAGCCAACGGCACCATGTGGATCGGCTACGTAGTTGTAATTATCAAATATTTCTAACATGGCAGCTTTGGTTTCTTCATCTGAAAAACTATAAGACGATAAATTTTCTTTTAAATTGCTGAAATTATTCTTGTAGATTTCTTGAATGCGGATGAAGTTACTTGGCGCACCAACATCCATGGCATTACTAATGGTTTGTACCGATGGTTTTGGCTCGTATAATTGAGATATTAAATAACGTGTTACTACATTATTTGCATTGTTTGATGCTACAAAATGACTAATAGGCAGTCCTAATTGTTGTGCCATCATACCTGCGCATATATTTCCAAAATTGCCACTTGGTACCGAAAAAACGATGTCTTTATATTCTTTATGCAATTGTTTGTAAGCAAACATAAAATAAAACAACTGAGGCAACCAACGTGCTACGTTTATGGAGTTTGCAGAGGTTAACTGCATGTTGTTGGTTATAGACTCATCTAAAAATGCGGTTTTTACCATGGCTTGACAATCGTCGAATGTGCCATTAACTTCCAAGGCTTTAATATTTTGCCCAAGTGTTGTGAGTTGCATTTCTTGAATATCACTCACTTTTCCACTAGGGTATAGTATCACCACATTAACACCTTTAACACCTAAAAATCCATTGGCTACAGCACCACCAGTATCGCCAGAAGTAGCCACCAAAACAGTAACTTCCTTGTCATTATCTTGGTTAAAATACCCTAAGCAACGTGCCATAAAACGCGCACCGACATCTTTAAAAGCCATGGTTGGTCCGTGAAATAGCTCTAAGGTAGATATGCTGTCATTAAGCTTTACCACAGGAAAATCAAACGATAAGGTTTCATCAACAATCGTTTTTAAAATGGCTTCAGGAATTTCTGGAGACACAAATTGTTTAATAGCTTCAAAAGCAATTTCTGAATACGACATGTTATCAATAGTATCAAAAAATGCTTTAGGAAGTGGCGTAATGCTTTCTGGAAAATACAATCCCTTATCGGGCGCAATACCTTTAATAACGGCGTTTTTAAAAGTCGAATTTGCTGCTTTATGGTTTAGTGAGTAATAGTTCATTTTGTTTTGAAAATTGACCGAAGACGGAAGACAGATGACTGAAAGCCGAAAGCGGATGTTTTATTTAATGTTCTTGTGAAAAGCGTGTATCGTATTTATAAGATGAAATAGTTTATGTTTTTGAAAATTGACCGAAGACGGGAGACAGATGACTGAAAGCCGAATACGGGTGGTTTATATTATGTTCTTGCTAAAAGCGCGTATTGTATTTATAAGATGAATAGTTCATTTTGTTTTGAAAATTGACCGAAGACGGAAGACAGATGACTGAAAGCCGAATACGGGTGGTTTATATTATGTTCTTGCTAAAAGCGCGTATTGTATTTATAAGATGAATAGTTCATTTTGTTTTGAAAATTGACCGAAGACGGGAGACAGATGACTGAAAGCCGAAAGCGGATATTTTATTTAATGTTCTTGCGAAAAGCACTCATCATGTTTATAAGGATGATATGCTTCTTCATATAATTTTATAAATTCATTTTCGGCAATGTAGTTCCTTCTTTTTGCTTTAAATAAACAGGTTACAACTTCAGCTAAAGAACGAATGGAATAGCCAATGAATCTTTTTTGTTCAGGATTTGATTGACCGATAGAACCTTCAGTAATATTTAAAGCTATGGAATCTGCTGCTCTACAAATTTGAGAAGCTAGATTAAATTTTTCTCTATCGGGAAAGTTTAATGCTATTTGGTCAATAACTTCTCCGAAGTCCATTGCTTTTTGCCAAATAATTAGTTTTTCAAACTTAAACTTATTCATTTTTTAATTTAAAATATTAAAATTCATTTCTCCCGTCTCCCGTCTCCCGTCTCCCGTCTTCGGTCTTTGGTCATCGGTCATCGGTCATCGATTAAATAATCTTAACCCCTTCCACATTAATCTTCGATACATGAATATCAAAATCCATTCCTGTTTTAGAATAAACGGATCTCATGCTATCTGCTACTTTATTAGCTGTTTCAACTCCCTTATTTAAAGTAAAAATTGAAGGACCAGAACCTGAAATACCTGCACCCAAAGCACCTGCTTTTAAAGCTTCGGCTTTAACGTCGTTGTAATGTGGAATCAACTGACTTCTATATGGTTCTACAATAACATCGTGTAGTGATCTTTGAATTAGATCATAATCACTTGTATGTAGCCCATGAATTAAACTTCCAAAATTAGCCCACTGCGTTATGGCATTGCTTAACGAAACTTCTTTAGGAAGGATGGCTCTAGCCTCAGATGTTTTTATTTCAATTTGTGGGTGAATTATAGCGGCGTACAAATCGTTTGGTGACGGAATCTCTAGAATTTCTAAAGGCGACATACTTTTTACCAAGGTAAAACCACCAAATAGGGCAGGGGCAAGGTTATCGGCATGTTCACATTTACTAGCCAACGCTTCTCCTTTTATGGCAAATTCTGTTAACTGGGTTTTGTTATAGGGTCTTCCCAAAAGTTCATTCATACCAAAAACACTGCCCACAGCACTGGCGGCACTGCTTCCAATACCACTACCTGGTTTTATGTTTTTGTAGATTTCAATTTCAAATCCGCAATCAGGTTTAGCAGCGTCATACATCGCCAATGCCGAAACACCAGCTACATTCAGTTCAGCTTCATAAGGCAAATCGAAGCCTTCAATTTTTGTAATATAAATTCCTTTTTTAGCGATTTTTCTAATCACCATTTCATCACCAACACTGTCTAAGCAAAACCCTAATACATCAAAACCACAAGCTACATTGGCTACGGTCGCAGGTGCAAATATTTTTATTTCGTTCATTTCTTTAGTCAATAGTCATTAGCCAATAGGCAATTTGTTAATCATTTCCAATTCTAATAATATCGGCGAATAAACCGGAAGCGGTCACTTCAGCACCAGCACCAGCACCCTTAATAATCATAGGCTGTTCTGGGTAACGTTGTGTGTAAAACATCACGATATTATCTTTTCCTTGTAGGTTGTAAAAAGGGTGATCACTTGGTATTTCCTGTAAACCAACACTTGCTTTGCCATTATTAAATTGCGCTACATATTTTAACTGACAGTTTTTCGCTTTCGCAGAAGCATATAAGGCTTGATAATGTGCTTCGTCTGTAATTAATGTTTGATAAAAATCATCAACAGAATCACTTTTCACACCCAAATCGGATAAAAATGAGGTATTGTCAATATCTTCTAAATTCATTTCAACACCACTTTCCCTAGCAAGAATTAATATTTTTCTAGCGACGTCTACACCGCTTAAATCGATTCTTGGGTCTGGTTCAGTGTAACCTTCAGCAGCAGCCTGTTTTACCACATCGTAGAACTTAGTGGTATCGTTAAAATTGTTGAATACAAAATTCAAACTCCCAGACAACACTGCATGAATGGAAGTTATTTTGTCTCCCGAAGCTATTAAGTTGTTTAACGTATCGATAATAGGTAAACCTGCGCCCACATTGGTTTCAAATAAATAGGGTGCATTGTATTTTAATGATAAACGCTTTAATAATTTGTAGTTTTCATAATCACTGGAACATGCAATTTTATTACACGCTACCACACCAATACTTTGGCGTAAATATTTTTCATATAAACCTGCGACATCTTTATTTGCAGTTACATCTACAAAAATACTGTTGCGAAGATTCAATGACTTTGTATTTTCAAAAAAGCCATCTAATGTTGCGGTTTCGCCAGTTTCCAGTTGCTCTTTCCAATGGCTCAAATCGATGCCATCTTCACTAAAAATCATTTTTCTGGAATTGGATAATCCAGTAATACGTAAGTTGATTTTCAGGTTTTCTTTCAGATATTTTCGTTGTTGCTTTATTTGTTCTATTAATTTTTCGCCAACATTTCCAACGCCTGTAACAAACACATTAAGCTGTTTGGTTTTGCTTTCAAAAAACTGTTCGTGTAACGTGTTAAGTGCTTTTTTAACATCGCTTTGCAAAATAACTGCAGAAATGTTTTTCTCTGAAGCACCTTGTGCAATGGCTCTAATATTGATATTGTTTTTACCCAATGCACTAAACATTTTACCACTAATACCTTGATGGTTTTTCATGTTATCGCCTACTAAGGCTATAATTGATAAGTCTTTTTCAACAATAATCGGATCAATTTTATGTAAAGCGATTTCGTTTTCGAATGTTGCATCAATAGTTGTTTTGGCTAATTCCGCATCATTTTCATCAATACCTAAGCAAATAGAATGCTCAGAAGATGCCTGTGTGATTAAAATGACATTAATCTTTTCTTGTGACAGTGTTTCAAACAAACGCTTAGAAAACCCAGGAATGCCAATCATACCACTTCCTTGAAGTGTTAGTAAAGCAATGTTTCCAATATTACTAATGCCTTTTACAGGTGATGTAGAAATAGTTTCTTCGTTGGAAATAACAGTACCGGCAGCTTCTGGTTCTAAAGTGTTTTTAATATGAATAGGGATATTCAGATCCAAAACCGGTTGTACTGTTGGCGGAAATAATACTTTAGCACCAAAATGAGACAATTCCATAGCCTCTTGGTACGATATTTTTTCGATAGGGTAGGCTTGTTTTACAAGTTTTGGGTTGGTAGTGAACATACCACTAACATCGGTCCAAATCTCTAACTGTTCCACCTTTAAAGCGGCAGCAACAATAGCAGCAGTAAAATCGGAGCCACCACGACCCAAAGTAGTTTGCTCGCCTATTTTGGATTTTGATATAAACCCAGGAAGTATCGTGATTTGTTGTGATGCCGTATTGAAATAGGCTTGAATATTTTTGTTGGTTATAGTATAATCGACTTCAGCTTTAGTGAAGTTGGAATTTGTAATGATTAGTTCTTGCGAATTTTTGCTTTCGGCAGATAAACCACGATTTTTCATGGTTTCAGCAATAATGAAAGACGAGAGCATTTCTCCATAACTCACCAATTTATCGGATGTTTTTGGAGATAATTCATTTATTAAAAAGATACCGTCTAACAGACTCTTAAGTGCATTTAGTTTTTCATCAATAAAAGCTATTATAGGAGAACTTTTTTCAAGATTAAGCTCATTAACAATATTAAAATGAATGTCTTTTATCAAATTAAACGTATCAATATATGCCGTGTCTTTATTTTGCGCTTGCTTACCCGCTAAAAGTAATTTGTCTGTAATACCGCCTACTGCCGACACTACACATATTACTTTATCTTTTTTAGCATAATTCTCTAAAATGCTAATAACGTTATTTATGTTTTTTGGTGAACCTACAGAAGTTCCTCCGAATTTTAAAACTTTCATGTGTGTGTATTTATTGTTTTTCAATGGTCACATGCAACTTCTACATATACATTTCTTTATGCTAGCAAGAACAAGTTTTTGAAGTTTCATGTTTTAATGAATTGATGATTTAAAAAAAATATTAAAGATGTTGTAATTGTAAAAATCACAAGGATAACCTGAAGAATATATAATTAGCAACCCCAAGGGGTTGTAATAATGGTAGTTGTTCCAAAAGTAAAAGCGTTCCTTCTTGTTGAAAAAGGAAGCGTTATGCTCGTATTTTGGTTTGAATGATTCATTATATCTAATAATAGAACCCAAAAATATCACATTTAACCTTATAAAAAAATTAAAAATTCTTTTTTGCAGTATTCTTATATTCAAACAACTTTCATTTAAGAAAAACAACTATTTAAAAATAGAATTGAAAAATCTATAATAATTGTTTGCTACCCTTTAAGGGCTATGGTGTACCCACATCTTTAAAACGCCACTGATTCACGAATTGTTTTTTGATGAATTATGCGGTCGGCGTGATAAATTCGTGAAATTTTTAAAAATATTTTAAAAGCACACACACATCAAAATGAATATGCCTTACTGTCAAAAGTCAAAAAAGCACTAAAGATTACACGAATTCCAAGCCTTTGCAGGCTTGGAGACTTTGGTAAAAGCAGAAATTTGTGTATTCGTGGCAAATATTTGTAACTAAATTTCTAGAAAATATTGTGGGTACACCGTAGCCTTTAAAGGTCATGAACCCCATTGCTTATTTCATTAATCAAAATATGGTAAAAATTATGGATGACTTTCAACAATATTTTTTAAATAATATCGTTTAAATACTAAAATATTCGATAAAATGTTTTTTGTATAGAAATTTTCGTATATTTGTAACGTTAATTCATAAAAAAACCTTCAAAATGAAACTCCAAACACTCTCAAAAGGAATTTTAATAGTTCCATGTTTATTGTTCGCGTTATTTACGCAGGCTCAAGGAACTTCAAAACTTGCCCAGGAAAAATCTACTATTGTAAAAACCGACGCACCAGATGTTATTGGTAGTGCTGGTTTAAATAACACTGCCAAAGCAATAGATATGACCGGGGAAGTTATAGGTGATAAAGATGCTATTGTTATAGAAAAAGGTTTTGTTTACAGTACTTCTGAAAAGCTTCCAACGGTTTTAGATACCAAGATAGTTGTAGAAAGTGGAGAAGGAACATTTAGTAATAAATTGTCAGAGGTATCAATAAATACTATTTATTATATTAGACCTTATGTGACAACCGAAAAAGGGGTCTATTATGGAAGTTTAAGCATTATAGATACCAGTACACAATCCAATATTGATGTTAATTCAAAAGTGAAACTTAAAACCTATCCCAATCCATCAACCAATTATATTAGTCTTTCGGGCTTAATGGAAACCAAAAATTATATTATTTATAATATGACGGGAAAAGAATTAGCAAGAGGTAGCGTTTCTTACAATAACAAAATAGATGTTAGGTTTTTAGCCAATGGATTATATCTTTTAAAATTAGATGACTTTGAAATAATTAGGTTTGTAAAGGAGTAAATCCCTGCAATTTAACCGCCAACAAATCCTTGACTAATTTTAGTTGAGGATTTTTTTTTATTATAAAGGCACTACTCGTTTAACCTTTTTTGATTGAAGCGAAAATTTAATCTAGCGCCAGCTGGGCCCTTTCGCTAAAATAATGACATCCAACTAGACTTTTTAGACAGCCTCTAGTAAAATCGAAGATTCAGCGTAGCCAATGGGACGGAAGGCGTATGGACAAAAAAGGACGATTATTTAGCCCATTAAGAAAAATTTAAATGAGTTAATAAAGCTACGGCTTGATTTAAAATATAAAAATGTGTAATATTAATGTTGATTAGAGGCACATTTATGACATGAAACACCCATGAGAAGAACATTCACACACACGAGGATGATTATTCAGGGTGTTCCATCTGAACAACTTAAAACAATAAATATAAACAGATGAAAATATTCTCTAAAGAACAAATCTATCAAGGTGATGCACGAACCATAGAGCGTCAAAATATATCATCTGCAGACTTAATGGAACGTGCTGGTTTAAAGGTTTTTAACTGGATGCATGTGCGTTTACAAGGCGCTCAAGTGCCAATTCACATATTTTGTGGTATTGGTAATAACGGTGGCGATGGTTTGGTTTTAGCAAGACATTTAATTTTAGATGGCTATAATGTTAAAATATATGTTGTTAACTGTAGTGATAAGCGGTCTAAAGATTTTTTAATTAATTATGACAAAATTAAAACTGTTACTAAAAATTGGCCAACTCTTTTAAGTTGTAAGGAAGATTTTCCTGAAATACATACAGAAGACATTATTGTCGATGCTATTTTTGGTATAGGTTTAAACAGGCCTGTCGATAATTGGATTAAGGATTTATTTGTTTATTTTAAGAAAACGAAGGCGTTTACATTATCTATTGATATTCCATCAGGATTAAGTACCGATAGTGTACCTAAAGATGAAAATGCTGTTGTTTGGGCAGGTTTTACCTTAAGTTTTGTAACGCCCAAATTAGTGTTCTTTTTACCCGAAACAGCAAAATATACGATGCAGTGGGAAGTTTTGGATATTGATTTGGATGTCAAATTTTTATATGAAACCGTTACTGAAGCCGAATTAATAGGAAAGCATGACGTATTGCCTTTCTATATACCAAGAGACAAATTTTCTCATAAAGGCCAATTTGGGCACAGTTTAATTATTGGGGGGAGTTATGGTAAAATCGGTGCTGTTATTTTAGCCAGTAGGGCAGTATTATCTTCTGGAGCAGGTTTGGTGTCTGCTTATGTGCCGAAATGTGGTTGTGTACCCTTGCAATCCGCTTTTCCAGAGGCGATGGTTATTACGGATATAGATGAAGAAAAAATAACCAAAATCGATTTCAATATAACACCTACGGCCATTGGATTTGGAGTAGGCGTAGGAACCGATGCTAAAACAATACAAGCCTTTGAGGGTTTTTTAAAAAAGAATACGACACCACTTATTATCGATGCCGATGGCATTAACATGTTAGCACAAAAGAAATCACTATTAAAATTATTGCCAGAACAAACGATTCTAACACCACATCCCAAAGAATTAAAACGTTTAATAGGAATGTGGACAGACGATTTTGATAAATTAGCTAAGGTAAAAGCCTTTTCGAAAAAATACAACCTAATAATTGTGATTAAAGGTGCCAATACCATTACAGTATTTCAAGAGAAGTTATATGTGAATTCGACAGGAAACCCCGGTCTTGCAACCGCAGGAAGCGGTGATGTATTAACAGGGATTATTACGGGCTTAATATCACAAGGATACCAACCATTAAGCGCAAGTATTTTTGGGGTTTATTTACATGGAAAATCGGCAGATATCGCTGTTGAAGATTATGGTTATCAAAGCTTAATAGCAAGTCATGTCATAGATTATTTAGGTGAAGCTTACAAAGATTTGTTTAAACTACCCGAACAACCAGAAGCTAGGGAAGCGAGAGATGCAGGCGAAAAGTAGCAGGCTTTAAATCTAAAAACCACAAATACAAAACGATTCATGTATTTGTGGCTGGATTCTAATTTAGTATTTTAAATATTCAATGATGTAAACAGTTCCGTTAATTCAGGACTAGAAGGTCTGGGAGCATCGGGAGTTACTATATTACCATTGGGGTCTATTAAAATAAACCTAGGAATCCCTTTGATTTTATAATCCATAACAAATTGTGATAGCCACCCGTTTGGTGCAAATAACTGTACACCGCTTAATTCTTTATCAGCTATCATGGCTTTCCAATCTTCACGGGCCTTATCCCACGAACCGCCGTGACTTCTATCGTCATCAATAGATAAACTAACAAATTGAATGTTCTTATCGTGATATTGTTTTTCTAAAGCTTTTAAGGAAGGAACCTCAGCCTTACAAGGACCACACCAAGTTGCCCAAACATCTATATAAACATATTTTCCCTTTAAATCGGACAATGAGGTCGTGCCACCATTGTAGTTTTCATACTTATCAAAAGCAGGGGATGGCGTGCCTTTTGATAATTCTGTTTTTAGTGCTATAGACTCTGCTAAATATCCCTTGTAATAATTTAACATAGGGTCTAGGTTTTTTGACAAATTATTGATTATAGAGGTGTCTATGTCTTTGTTAGCCTCATAAAATTCGGTTAGTTTGGTTTTTATTTCGCCAAATCTTGATTCTAACCCAGTCATATCCAAATGGCCTAATGCGTCTAAATCTAAAAGCTCGTCTTGCATTAAATTATTTTTAGCCAAAAAGTTACTGTGTTCTGCACCAGTTCCTGAGTATTTTACAGTTTCATCAAATTCTTTCGTATCTAAAGTCACAGTAATGTCGAAACCATTTTTTAAAAACATATATGTAGTTTCGGTGCCATCATAAAAGTTATAAACACCAGTTTCAACTTTTAGGGTATCACTAAAAGTACCATCGGTATTTACTTTTATGGTTTTGGAAAATGTACGTGATCTTACTACAACCGAATCACTGTTTTTATCAATGATTTTACCCGATAATGTAACGTAATCTTTAGGTTCTTGTTTACATGCTATTATGGCAATGGCAGTAGTTAGTAAAAGTAATTTTTTCATGTATCTGTCTTAAGTATTTAATCCCAAAAATAAATATTTAATAATTTTTTAAACTAAGTTTTGTTAAACATTAACATTTCCCTAAAGTTTATAAGTCAGTTTTTCATAAGAAACAATTTCAGGAATAATATTTAATACATGTAATTCCTTTTGAATAGTGGCAACAGTTGTTTTGTCGATTAAACTTTGGGACCATTCGGTAATACCTAACCATTCTTGCACATCTTGTAATTGTTGTCCGTAACGATTTGCAATGGTTCGGTCTATGCTCGGTATGTCCTTAAATTCTAAAGTGGTATTATTTATAATTCTTAAAATGGTTTTTAAATCTTCTTTGTTAGATTCAATAAAATCTTCCCTAACAGCTATTACAAAACAAGGCCACGGTGTTGGGCAGTTGCCTATACTTCTAAACGTGCCATTATCGACCAGTGGTTTGGTGGTGTATTTCTCCCACATAAAATAATCGGCAGTACCGTTGGTTAAGCCTTTAATAGCACCGTTTAAATCGTTAACGACTTCAAAATCCAAGTGTTTTTTTAAATCCCAACCATTATTTTCAGCATTAATATAGGCCATTAAATGCGACCCCGAACCATATCTGCTTATGGCCGCTTTTGTTCCTTTTAAATCTTCAATGGTCTTATATGGTGCATTTTTACCAACATGAATCCCCCAATTTAAAGGTGTTTGCACAAAAGTTTGTACTATTTTGCTAGGGTTTCCGTCTATAATGTCTTTAATAATTCCTTCAGTAAGTATTACAGCAATATCGATGTCTTTATTACGGAGAGCTTTACACATAGCACCCGTGCCTTCTGGACAATCTTGCCAACGTAAATGGATCCCCTCGTCTTTATATTCACCGTTTTTTAAAGTTAAATACCAAGCCAAATTAAAATGTTCAGGTACGCCACCAATAGTTACTTGCTTCATGAAATGAATGGTTTATTAAAAGATTTTATTCAGGGTATAAGTTATGAGATTTTCTACGGATTTTAATGGATTCTCACTAAAAGTACCATGGGCTCTATTAGCAATAATGGCATTTAACGATAGGGCATGATGCCCTAAAAGTTTTGATAGCCCATAAATAGCAGAAGTTTCCATTTCTAGGTTTGTAATGCGAATGCCTTTAAAATTGAAGCTATCCATCTTGTTATTTAAATCGGCATCCTGTAAAGGCAATCGTAATACCCGTCCTTGAGGGCCATAAAAACCACCTGCTGTTGCTGTTAGACCTTTAAAAACTGTATCGCTTTCTAATTTACGCTCTAACAGTTTGCTATTATTAATAACAATGGGGCGTGATTTGTTTTTATGCCAATGGCAGTGCTTAATAAAAGCGTCTTCAATATCAGGATTGCTTATGCCGTTTATTTGATACGCATGCAGCATGCCGTTAAGATCTAGAGCATGCGTACTTAAAAGAAAAGAATCAACAGGGATGTCTTTTTGCAAAGAGCCCGACGTACCAATTCTAATAATATTAAGACTGGTAAGAATTTCTTTTTGGGTTCTTGTTTTAAGGTCGATATTGAAAAGGGCGTCTAATTCGTTTAAAACAATATCAATATTATCTGGTCCGATACCCGTTGATATCACCGAAATACGGTTGCCTTTAAAAGTTCCTGTATGGGTTTTAAACTCGCGTTTTTGTATTTTGAACTCTATGTTGTCAAAGTGTTTTGAAACTTGCTCAACCCTGTTTTGGTCGCCCACAAAAATGATGGTTTTGGCAATATGTTCAGGCTTTAAGTTTAAATGGTAAACACTACCATTTGGATTTAATATAAGTTCTGAAGCTTTAACTGACATTATAAACGGTTTTTATTAATTTGTTTTCTTTCTTATTGAATTGAAAATCGAACTTACTAATGCCGCCAAACACCATATTGTTATTAATTTCTTTAGCAAAATTATGTTGTCCAAGCAATGCTTCATGTCCCTTTCTGTTTAATTTGATACGGTTTTCTTCTTCTTCTGTAAAAAAGATGCTTAGTTTTTCTATAATTCTAGAAACCTGTAAATCACCATAGCCGTAATATCCTTGGTAATTAAGCGCATAGCCCAATAGATGGTGTTTGGATTTTATGGCAGTGTTTTTAACGATTTCCAAAATATTGCGTTCCATAACATTGAGCCCGTCCTTGGTTTCGGGAAATCGCTCCAAATGCGCTTTTAGGCAATTACTTAAATACTTGAAAGACGACTTTTTTACAATAAAAGGCTTAAGCAAATTATGGTCTTTACCGCAGTAAATACTCCACGCTGTAGTCGCTATATCAATATCTTCTGGCAGCAATTTGACTTTATCCATATAATGCTTTAATAACTCACCAGCATTAAGTTCTGCTAAACCTTTTAAATTTTTGTTTCTTTCTACTTTACCGCTGCAAACCAAATAGAGTGGTAGTTTGATCTTTTTTTGTTGAATCAGGCTTATAACAGCGATCATGTTGATGTGGCAAAACAAATCGTATTCAAACCACAGGATTATTTCTGAATAATTTTCTGAATGGTTCAGCTTATCTAACTCCTGTTTGATTTCAGATGTTACTAAATCAATATCATAAAAAGTACTGAAAAAGTCTTTTCTAAGCTTTAAAAATTCATCTGAATACACCTGTTCTACAGTGGGACCTTCACAAAGCATTTCTTGCCAAGTAAGTATCTCCCCTTCAACATTTAGCTCATTGAGGCGGTTGGTTAAAACGGAACCATTGGAAATATGAAGCGGGAGCTTGTTCATAAATTAGCCGCCAACACGTTTTACGTTAAATCCTTTGTCTTTTAGCATTTTCATGATTTTATCACGATAGTCGCCTTGAATAATAATTTTATCGTCTTTAAAACTACCACCAACACTTAGTTTGGTTTTTATTTCTTTTGCTAAAATTTTAAAGTCTTCGGTAGCGCCGGTGTAACCCTCTAAAATAGTAATGGGTTTGCCTTTGCGTTTTTCGTATTTACAAATAATAGGATCATCTTGCATCCATATTTTTGATGTGCTTTCAGAATCCTCTATAGATTCTTCCTGGATGTGATCTGGGAACAGGTTTTTTAATTGATCTTGTAAATCCATCGTAATTAGTTAACAGTTTTCAGTTTTAGTCGGCAGAAAATTTGTTAGAGGTTTTATTTTTTAATTAACCCCAGTTCTATCAAACGCTCATTCAAAAATTCACCCGCTGTAATATCATCAAAAGCTTTCGGATGAGTCTCATCTATACAACCTTCTAAAACATCCAATTTCATAGCGCTTATGGGGTGCATGAAAAATGGAATGGAGTAACGCGACGTACCCCAAAGTTCGCGAGGCGGATTGATAACACGGTGTATGGTAGATTTCAGTTTGTTGTTCGTGTGCCTCGATAGCATATCGCCAACGTTGATCATCAATTCATCGGGTTCTGCAATGGCATCAATCCATTCCCCTTTATGGTTTTGCACCTGCAAGCCACGACCTTGCGCCCCCATGAGTAAGGTAATTAAATTGATATCACCATGGGCTGCTGCACGAACCGCTTCTTTAGGCTCTTCGGTGATTGGAGGGTAATGTATGGGTCTTAATATCGAATTGCCATTATGTATGTAATCATCAAAATAGGTTTCTTCCAAACCTAGATGTAAAGCCAATGCACGTAAAACATATTTGGCTGTTTTCTCAAGCATTTTATAAGCTTCCTTGCCTACTTTATTAAATTCAGGGAGTTCCTCAACGATGACGTTTGCAGGATAGTCTGCTTCTAGTTTAGGGTTGTCCTCAACATACTGCCCAAAGTGCCAGAACTCCTTTAAATCGCCTTCTTTTTTGCCCTTTGCACTCTCTTTTCCAAACGACACATAGCCACGTTGGCCACCAATACCTGGGATTTCATATTTCTGTTTGGTTTCAATAGGTAAATTGAAAAAATTCTTTACTTCACTATATAAGGTATCGACTAAGGCATCATTTAAAAAATGGCCTTTTAGTGCTACAAACCCAATGTCTTCATAGGCTTTCCCTATGGCATCTACAAATTTTTGTTTTCTAACAGCGTCTCCCGATATAAAATCACTTAAATCGACACTTGGTATCACATTCATGAGGAATTGTTTAATTTGTTCTATAACAAATGTACAAAAACATTGTAAAGATTTACGCAATATCATTCAGATTACTTTATAAATCAATTGGTCTTTTTATGGTATATTTGGTTCTATTAAACGAACCCGTTCTGACTTTTTTTGATTGAAGCGAAAATGCCCTCTGCGCAAGCTGGCTCGTTCGCTAAAATAACCCACAGGGTTATTTTATACGCTCCGTCCTTTTCCAGATTTTAGCTTTTTAGCACTTCATAGCTGCGCTACGGAGTAAAAAAGGTGAAATATGGGGTAAAAAGATCCTTTTGCGGTCAATTAAAAAAAGTCAAGATGAGTTCAATATCTAAATTTATGAGTCATACATCTGCTTCAAATAATATCATTTTCAATACGGATCATCTTGATACCAATATATTATTGGATTTGTACAAAGCTATTTTAAAACCCAGATTGATAGAGGAAAAGATGCTCGTTTTATTACGCCAAGGAAAAATAAGCAAATGGTTTTCTGGGATTGGACAAGAAGCTATTGCTGTTGGTGTCACCTTAGCTTTAAACAGTGAGGAATATATCCTACCCATGCACAGGAATTTAGGAGTGTTTACTGCTCGAAACATACCATTATATAGGTTGTTTGCACAATGGCAAGGTAAAGCTTCGGGCTTTACAAAAGGTAGGGACAGGTCGTTTCATTTTGGAACCCAGGCATATAAAATTGTGGGGATGATTTCCCATTTAGGTCCCCAATTAGGCGTTGCCGATGGGATTGCTTTAGCTTCAAAATTAAAGAATACCAATCAAGTTACGGCTGTTTTTACAGGTGAAGGTGGCACGAGTGAGGGCGATTTTCATGAAGCCTTAAACGTCGCTTCGGTATGGCAATTACCGGTTTTGTTTTGTGTAGAGAATAATGGCTACGGACTCTCAACACCCACAAATGAACAGTATAACTGCCAACACATTGCTGACAAAGGCATTGGTTATGGCATGGAATCACATATTATTGATGGTAACAATATTGTAGAAGTTTATACAAAAGTTAGCGATATTGCCAACAGCGTCCGCAACAACCCCAGACCCGTTTTGCTGGAATTCAAAACTTTTAGAATGCGTGGGCACGAAGAGGCGAGCGGCACTAAGTACGTACCACAGGAGTTGATGGATGCTTGGGCTTTAAAAGACCCTGTTGCAAATTTTGAAACATTTTTGAAGGCAAAAGGTATTTTAACCGAAATCGATGAAGCAGCAATAAAGAACGCTTTTTTAAATGAAATTAATGAACATTTAAATAGCGCTTTTGCGGAAGAAGTCATTGTTCCTGATGAAACTATTGAATTAAATGATGTATATCAAAAATTTGAATATCAAGAAATTACAAACAATTCAGAAGCCAAAGAGATTCGATTTATTGATGCCATTTCCGAAAGTTTAAAACAAAGCATGGCACGTCATCAAGACTTAATTCTTATGGGTCAAGATATTGCCGAATACGGTGGTGCTTTTAAAATAACCGAAGGTTTTGTAGAACAATTTGGAAAAGAACGGGTGCGAAATACACCTATTTGTGAATCGGCAATTATTGAAGCCGCTATGGGGCTATCCATTGCAGGAATGAAAAGCGTGGTTGAAATGCAATTTGCCGATTTTGTTTCTTCTGGTTTCAATCCTGTGGTGAATTATTTGTCTAAATCACATTACCGTTGGGGGCAAAATGCCCATGTGGTTTTAAGAATGCCCTGTGGCGGTGGCGTTGCAGCAGGTCCGTTTCACTCACAAACAAATGAAGCTTGGTTTACCAAAACACCTGGTTTAAAGGTGGTATATCCAGCGTTTCCCTATGACGCAAAGGGCTTATTAAACACCGCTATTAACGATCCCAATCCCGTATTGTTTTTTGAGCATAAAGCTTTGTACAGAAGCATTCGTCAAGAAGTGCCAACCGATTATTATACTTTGCCTTTTGGAAAAGCATCGTTAATTCGAGAAGGCAACGATGTTAGCATTATAAGCTATGGCGCCGCGGTACATTGGGTTTTGGAAACGCTGGACACGAATGCCCATATTCAAGCAGATGTTATCGATTTACGCACGCTTCAACCCTTAGATACCGAAACTATTTATGCGTCAGTCAAGAAAACAGGAAAAGCCATTATTTTACACGAAGACACTTTGTTTGGTGGCATTGCAAGCGATATTTCCGCTTTAATAATGGAACACTGTTTTGAGTATTTGGATGCCCCCGTAAAACGTGTTGGAAGTATAGAAACACCTGTTCCTTTTGCGGCACAATTAGAAGCCCAATATTTACCTAAGAATAGATTTGACATGGCATTAAACGAACTCATTAAATATTAAACGCTTTATTGATTAAATGACTGATTAAATGCGTTTTAATATGAAAAAGTGTCAGTTTTTCTGAAATTTTTTCAGTTTATTTCGATTGGCATTTTATTTGTTTTTAGGGTTGTAAAATTATTGTTTAACTTAAAATATTTAATTATGAGTACTTTAATTCCAACAGTAAAAAAAGACGGTAGAAAGTCAGCAGAATCTAATTTTAATTTACTACCAAGTTTGCCATCTTGGTTTGATGATATACTTGGTAAAGGGTTAGGAACCGAATTTATGTCTAACTTTAATACAGGCATCACTTTGCCAGCAGTAAATGTTATTAATTCAGACAATGAATTTGTAATAGACATGGCGGTTCCCGGGCTTAAAAAATCTGATTTTGAAATCAATATCGATAACAATGTGTTATCCATAGGTGTGGAATCAAAAACAGAAAACAACGAAAACAATGAAAACTACACCCGTAGAGAATTTGGATATTCTTCATTTAAAAGAACATTTACCATTCCAGATTCTGTAAACGCAGATAAGATTTCAGCAGATTATACAGATGGTATTTTAAAAATCCATCTCCCAAAAAGAGAAGAAGCCAAGAGAAAACCTGTGAAACAAATTAAAATTTCTTAAAAAAAAGAGAGCTTCAGTCTCTCTTTTTTTATTGCTATACTCGGATTCGCAGCTAATTTGTATCTTTAAAATCTAAAATGGCCGTATGTACAAAAAGATATCCATAATCTTTTTTTTGCTTTTTTTGCTAAGTTGTAAAAAAGCAAAAATACCTTTTGAAGAAAATTACACTTGGCATGAACTTAAAGTTACGGCATCGGCATATAATTCATTGAAAAACCAAACCGATTCCAATCCTCATATTACCGCATTTGGCGATAGTTTAAAACCTGGACTGAATTATATAGCCGTTTCCAGGGATTTGTACCGAAAAGGCTTAAAACACAATACGCCCGTAAAAATAAAAGGATTTGACAGTATCTTTTTTGTAAAAGACCGTATGCACCCACGTTGGAAAAACAAAATTGATATTTATATGGGGGTCGATGTCAAAGCAGCAAAACAATGGGGCAGAAAAAAGGTCTCCATTTCCTATGGCGTATTGAAACCTATTGATAGTATTAATAAGGCAGTAAACAGTAAACAGTAGACAGTAAACAGTAGACAGTAAACAGTAGACAGTAAACAGTAGACAGTAGACAGTAAACAGTAGACAGTAAACAGTAGACGTAAACAGTAAGCAGTAAACAGTAAGCAGTAGGCAGTAGACAGTAGACAGTAGGCAGTGGGTAAACCAAATATCACTATTTTTAATAATGAAAACTAATTTAAAAACGGTCAACTTTATTTAGGGATTGACAAGTAGAGGATAAGCTGCTATGAAGTTTGTAATTTTGCATTATATCATAACACAAGAAAAAAGCTATAATTAATTTTACTTAAATATAGCTTCTGTTATTTATTGCTTTTATTATGGCGTATTATTTCGTTTCAGCTTCTATAAGCGTAAAAGGATAGGCTTCCCTAACTTTTTTTATTTCTTCATTCGATAAGTTACCTGAAGGCTTTTTGAGTATGTTTTCAGAATATGTGTTTCTTAGTTCGTAATAGGCTTTTGTCAGCTCGTTTTGCACAGCAACGAATTGCTTGTAAGAGGTCTGTGGGCCGTTTTGTAAAGAAACAACAGCTGCTTTCGGATTGTTTGATGCATCCAAGGATTGCTCGCCCGCACAATAGCTACAACTACCATCGCCATTATTGTCTATAAAGTTTTTGGTCAGGTCTTTTAAGGCTTCAATAGAAACGATGTTGTCTTCAACCATGATCTCATCATCATTATTAATGACAATCCGCAAAATATTCCGTTCGTTAACAGGGTTTGTACAATCGATTCCTGGAGGACAGGCTTCGGGCATCACCCGACTAATTCCTTCGTCTGAAGAAATGGTCGCAGTAACCAAAAAGAAGATGAGTAATAAAAATGCAATGTCTGCCATAGAACCTGCATTTACTTCGGGCATTAATTTTGAATGTCTCATGTGTATGGATTTAGATGTTAATGTCATGAATGCCTCACAAAAACAATACCATAAGTATTATACTACTAGGATTTTAAGAGTGATAGAGGATAGAGGATAGACAATAGACAATAGAGGATAGACAATAGAAAATTGTACGCTTACTCTTGCCGTCATTAAGCCGAGCTTAGCAGTAGCCATACGTTAACAGGACAATAAACAATAACCAATAAGAAATAAACAATAGAGAACGGAACGGTTTTTGTTAAATGATTGTAAAATATAGTGGCTTATAAAGGTGTTTTTAAGATAAAAAAATATCTTTGATAATAATTGAGCCATTAATTAGTATAAACCCAAAACTATTTTATAAAACTGATGAAGTTATTTTTATCATTTTTTATGTTATTCACGGTAACGTTTTTTGCTAACTCCCAAATAGATAGTAACAATAAATCTACAGCTATTCCTGCGGTTGAAAGTAAAAAGGAAACCGATGATACCCCTAAGATAACACCTTCACAACCCAATAACACAAACAATACTACTTTTGGAAGTTTAAATGTACCCAATTTATCAACGGGCGTAGAAACACCTAAAAAAAAGTTTTCATTGTTTAGTGAAAAATTCGGGAATCCGGGCGAACTTTACCAAAAGCAACTGGATAAAATAGAGGAAGAATTGAAACCAGAAGGAAATGGAGAATATGCTGGTTTAAAAGAAGATGCATACTGGGGGGATTACAGAACAAAATCAGAATACATAGACATTTCATATAGAGACTACGGACAAGTTGATGGAGATTTTTTAAGAATTTTAGTGGATGATGACATCATAAGATCTCAAGAAGGTTTGACTCAAAATTTTAATGGTTTTAGGTTAAAGTTAAAAGAAGGACTTAACAAAATTGAATTTTATGCAATTAATGAAGGTGCAGTACTTCCAAATACTGCTGAATATAGAATTATAGATAAGTGGAAAAATATTATTACTGGAAAAATATGGGCGTTATCTGCAAATGTAAAAGTCACTATTATTATCGTGAAAGAATAGCTTCTCAATAAACTATCTTATCAATCAACCGCAATTCATCCTCAGTAAAAACCAAGTTATCCAACGCTTTTACATTTTCCTTTAATTGATTGGCAGAACTGGCGCCGATTAAAACCGATGCAACCTGTGGCTGTCTTAAAATCCAAGCAATGGCCATTTGTGATAGTTTTTGACCACGCTCTTGTGCGATAGCGTCCAATAATTGCACTTTCTCCAAGTTACTGGTTACGGTATCGACATTCAAATAGGTTAAATCCCTAGCGGCCCTGGAATCTGTAGGGATGCCTTTTAAGTATTTATCAGTCAGCATACCTTGCGCCAATGGTGAAAAGGCGATGCATCCCACGCCATTTTGCTCTAAAGTATTTAAAAGACCATCTTCAACCCATCTATCAAACATTGAATAACGTGCTTGGTGCAGTATAAATGGTACATTTAAACGCTTTAAAATAGCGGCAGCTTCTTGGGTGTCTTTAGGTTGGTAATTGGAAATACCCACATACAAGGCTTTTCCTTGACGTACCATATCTGCCAATGCGCCCATAGTTTCCTCTAAAGGTGTATCGGGGTCTGGTCTGTGGTGGTAAAAAATATCCACATAGTCTAAGCCCATGCGTTTCAGACTTTGGTCCAAACTCGATATTAAATATTTTCTGGAACCCCAATTGCCATAAGGGCCGGGCCACATATCGTAACCTGCTTTACTGGCTATAAACAATTCATCTCTATAATTTTTGAAATCCTTTTTGAAGATGGTTCCAAAGTTTTCTTCCGCAGAACCATACGGAGGGCCATAATTATTCGCTAAATCAAAATGGGTAATCCCCAAATCGAAAGCGCATCTTAAGACCGCTCTGCCGTTTTGGATGTTATCAACAAATCCGAAATTATGCCATAAACCAAGTGATAGGGCAGGTAGAAGCGCACCGCTTTTTCCGGCTCTATTGTAGCTCATGGTTTCATAGCGTCGTGAATCGGCTAAATATTCTTTTGCTTCAGATTTATCGTTGATTTGCATATTCAAAAAAATTAAGCCCAAATATATAAATTACTTTTTTAGAAAAAGTCTTGTAGGCTATTTGACACTGTTTTTTTATAAGAATCTGTTTAAAATTAAAATTCATGTGAAATTTTATAGCAATCATTCGTCATAAACCCTTTAAAGGTGTTATTTTTGCACGCCTTATATTAAGAGATACGATGTCTATATCAAAAACAGAATTAGAAGAAAGAAAAGCGGGTAAGGATTTATACAGCTACCAAAAGGGAGCTATCAATAAAATTTTTAAAGCTTTTGAGGAATCTCCTGATGATTACCATTTGCTGTACCAATTACCAACAGGTGGGGGTAAAACGGTTATATTTTCAGAAATTGTAAGACAGTACCTTAAACACCACAAAAAGAAGGTATTGGTCATGACGCACCGTATCGAGTTGTGCAAGCAGACTTCGAACATGCTTACCGAGTTTGAAGTTGTAAACAAGGTCATTGATAGTAAAGCCGATTTAAGCGATCAAGGCAATTACAGTTGCTTTGTTGCTATGGTTGAAACCTTAAATAACAGGCTAAACGACGATAAACTGGATATTTCCGATATCGGTTTGGTTATCATTGATGAGGCACATTACAATTCATTTACCAAATTATTTAAGTTTTTCAGTCAGTCGTTCATTTTAGGGGTTACCGCAACACCACTAAGTTCGAGTATCGAATTACCTATGACCGATAATTACGATGAGTTGATTGTTGGGGAAAGCATCGAATCGCTTATTGCAAACGGGTTTTTGGCACGCGCCGAAATGTTTACCTATAACGTAGGTTTAACCTCGTTGGTGGTTGGTGCGAACGGTGATTACACAGTTAAATCATCGGAAGACCTGTATACGGATAACGATATGCTTACCAAGCTATTACATGCTTACGAAGAACGTTCTAAAGGCAAAAAAACCCTGATTTTCAATAATGGTATCAATACGTCTTTACACGTTTACGATACCTTTAGAAGGGCTGGGTATCCTGTAGCGCATCTTGACAATACCAACAGCAAAAAAGAGCGTGCCATGATTCTTAAATGGTTTAAGAAAACACCAGATGCCATATTAACATCGGTGAGTATTTTAACCACTGGCTTCGATGAGCCAACCGTAGACAGTATTATTTTAAACCGTGCGACCAAATCGTTAACCCTTTATTACCAAATGATTGGTCGTGGTTCCCGTATCTTAAAAAACAAAAAGACTTTTAGCGTTATCGATTTAGGAAACAACTTTCACCGTTTCGGACCTTGGGGCGATAATCTAGATTGGCAACGCATCTTTAGATCACCCAATTATTATTTGGATTCCATTTTAAGTGATGAAGACCTTGAAAGCAACTTTAGGTATGAAATGCCCGATGAATTGCGTGCTGAGTTTTCAAAATCAAAAGAAGTGTATTTCGATATTCAAAAAACCTATGTGGATTCCATTAGAAATGGCGAAACTTCAAAAGTGGTTTTAGAGCGTTCCATCGAGCAGCATGCCAAAATCTGTATAGAGAATAGCGAAGATGTGTACGATGCTTTAGGCTTGGCTAAAATGCTGGGTGATGATATTGATTTTAGAATTCAGCGTTATACCAAATGCATCAGCAAGAGCACTTTTAATTTTGTTGAATGGCTAAAGGATGATTACAGAAAAAAACTAAACTCTTATTTACGTGCCAATTTCGACGCTGTTTTTGAGAGTATTCATGGGTATCTGCCAGAGGATTAGTGGAGGAGTGAAGTAGTGAAGTAGTTAAGGAGTTAAGTAGTTGAGTAGTTGAGGAGTCCACCTTGAACAACTCATGACTTTAACAACTTTAGGCGCTTTAGATACTGTTAGACACTCTAGGTACTTTATACAAGATATTTTTGAAAGCATTCATGGATATTCCTTAGAAGATTAGATGGTTGTTGAGTTATGAATTATGAGTTTATTGAAATGGAAGTGAAAAAATAATAGCTCAATTACCCACCTCTTAAACCCCTCAACTCCTAACTACTTCACTACTTAACTCCTCAAAAAGGAAGTGTGTATTGCTAAAAGTGCTTTCGATTCTTTCATTATTTTACATATACAGTATCTTTTTAAACGCAACTCCTAAACTCCTAAACCCCTACACTCCTCCACTACTAAACTCCTCCACTACTAAACAACAACAATAATAACCACCATATAATTACCCCATCCTTAAAATAAGGCGTATCTTTGCAAAATCGTAAAAATAAGTATGCCAACATTTTCAGATTTAGGGGTTCACAAGGACTTTATAAAAGCTCTTAAGGAATTAGATATAAAAACCCCAACCGATATACAGGAACAAACCATCCCTGTACTATTAGAAGCTCCAACCGATTTTATAGGATTAGCTCAAACTGGCACTGGTAAAACGGCTGCGTATGGCTTACCGATCCTGCATCACATAGACACGTCCGTTAACCATGTGCAAGCGTTGATATTAGCGCCGACACGCGAATTGGTTCAGCAAATAAAGAAGCAGCTTTTCAAGTTCACCAAATATTCCGAAGACAACATATTTGCAGAGGGTGTTTACGGAGGTGAAAAGATAGACAAACAAATTTCAGCCTTAAGAAGAACTACCCATATTGTTATTGCAACCCCGGGACGTTTATTGGATTTAATAGAGCGCGACCACGTTAACATTAAACATGTTAAAACCCTCGTGTTGGATGAAGCTGACGAAATGCTGAGTATGGGTTTTAAAGAAGATTTAAATAAAATACTCAAATATAACACAGGCCAACGCCAAACATGGTTATTTTCTGCAACCATGCCTGAGGAAATTCAGCGGATTATTAAAACCTATATGTCACCAAAAGCGGTTAGGGTAGAAGTAAATAAAGCGGATTTGGTAAACGCCAACATCACCCATCAGTATATTTCAACAAATATTAAAGAAAAATTCAATATCTTAGTAACATTGTTAGGTAGAAGAAAGGACGAACGTGGTATTATTTTTTGCAGAACAAAGGCTGGCACTAAAGATTTAACCGAAAAATTGCAAGACGAAGGCTTTTCAGTAGGTGCATTGGAAGGCGATATGCAACAAAAGGAACGCGATAAGGCCATGCGTGCTTTTAAAAATGGTTCGTTACAGATTCTAATTTCTACCGATGTATCTGCAAGAGGTATTGATGTCGATAATTTATCATTTGTTATTCACCACCAACTTCCAGAACAATTAGAATATTACACACACCGCAGTGGCAGAACGGCACGCGCAGGAAAGAAAGGGCATTCCATAGCATTGATAATCCCTGGGGAATTACATAAAATACACGATATTCAAAAGGCTTTGAATATTCAAATAAAAGAAATAATCATATAATTAATTTAAACCTGTTAACATAAACAATGGCAAAATCACAAGTAACTTTTAACAAGATTGAAAAAGAAAAGAAGCGCTTAAAAAAACGAGAAGATAAGCAAAAGAAAAAAGAGGCTCGTAAAGCAGAGGCAAAAGATAACCCACAGGGTATTCAGTTTGCTTATGTAGATTATAATGGTAATTTAACCGATACGCCACCAGACCCTAATTTAAAAGTTAAGGTAGATGCTGAAAGTATTGAACTGGGGATTCCAAAGAAAGAAGATAGAGGCGAAGAGGAACCAACAGGAAAAGAAGGTAAAGTATCATTTTTTGACACCTCAAAAGGCTTCGGATTTATTCTTGACAGTATCAATCAAGAAAAATATTTCGTGCACGTAAGTGGTCTGTTAGAACCTATTAAGGAAAACGATCGGGTATCTTACGAACTGGAACGCGGCCAAAAAGGTATGAATGCGGTTCGGGTAAAAAAGATTTAACAGATTTCATCATCATATAGTATATTTTAAGAATTTATGAGTGTACCTCGTAAAACTATACTCATTCTATTGGCTTTTATTGCCATTTATGTTATTTGGGGTTCTACCTATTTGCTTAATAAAATTGTGGTTACGGAAGTAGCACCATTATATTTGGCGTCCATTCGTTTTACTGTAGCATCTATTCTTATGTTCAGTATTGCCAAAGCCATGAAGCTTCAATTAGCCATTAGCAAGCAGCAATTTTTAAACAATGTATTTGCGGGTTTTTTATTCCTTGTGTATGGCAATGGGATGTTTGTATGGGCTCTTAAATATGTGGATAGCGGATTTGGTGCGTTGGAAGCCTCCATTCAACCATTAATGGTTTTAGTGATGATGCGTATGGTCGATGGGAAGAAAATCCAAAGAAAGTCCATAATAGGTATTGCACTAGGTGTTATTGGGATGTACCTATTGGTAAGCCAAGACCAAATCGTCTTTCAAGAGCATAGTTTAATAGGGATCATCATGATATTTACCTGCGTGATTAGTTGGAGTTGGGGCAGCTTGTTTGTAGCAAGAGCCGAATTAGCTCCCAATTACTTCGTAAATACGGCTTACCAAATGCTGAGTTCCGGCATACTGCTTTCTATAATTAGTTTGTCGCTTGGCGAAGTGTGGTTGTCTCCTGTACATTGGAGTCCTTCTGCACAAGGGTCTATGGTGCTTCTTATCATATTTGGAAGTGTTATCGCGTTTACCGCCTTTAATTACTTGCTTAAGGAAGTTTCTACTGAAAAAGTCTCTACATCGGCATATGTGAATCCCGTCATTGCTCTAATTTTAGGCTGGTATATTTTAGACGAACAGATCACAGAACAATCCATAGTTGCTGCTATTATTTTGTTAACAGGGGTGTATTTTATAAACTCAAAACGTATCATCAGACCGCGGTTATATGGACGTTAAGCAGGCTATAAAATTCATGATTTTAAGTACCATGGCGTTTGCGTGTATGAATGCCGTAGTGAAGTACCTAGGCAATGTGAACACCTTTCAAATCGTGTTTTTCAGGTCGTTGGGCTCACTCTTTTTCACCTTCGGATACCTTATAAAAAACAAAATACCATTTATTGGCAATAAAAATAAACTCTTAATATTAAGGTCGTTAACAGGCGCTACTTCTATGATATTATTCTTCATGTCCGTGAAGTATTTATCGGTTGGTACCGCCGTGTCATTACGTTATACAGCGCCTATTTTTGCTGCCATTTTCGCCATTTTTATTCTTAAGGAACGGGTTAAACTTGTACAATGGGTGTTTTTTATCGTCTCCTTTATAGGGGTTTTGGTTTTAAAAGGCCTTGATAGTCAGATCGACTCCTTTGGTTTATTGTTGGTTTTAACTGCAGCCATATTGAGTGGTTTGGTTTATATCATAATTAACAAAATAGGGCAGAGCGAGCACCCCGTGGTGGTGGTTAACTATTTTATGTTTACCGCCATGGTTTTGGGTGGCGTGCTTTCCATAGGGCATTGGGTCACACCAACGGGTGTGGAATGGCCTTTGCTGCTTAGCCTTGGGGTCTTTGGTTATTTTGGGCAGATTTACATGACGAAAGCCTTCCAAACGGCATCAACCACTATTATTGCGCCTTTAAAGTATGTAGAAGTTGTTTTTTCATTATTGCTAGGCGTCGCTTTATTTAATGAGGTCTATACCTTCTGGAGTTTGTTTGGTATGGTTTTAATTATAAGTGGCTTGGTTTTAAATGTGTGGTATAAAGGCCGATTAAAGCAGTGAAAGTGATTAGTGATTAGTGATTAGTGATTAGTGATTAATAAAATTAAGCAATATAAGGAGCCGTCAATAGTAAATAGTCATAGCCAATAATGCCCGCCTATGTCAGTCTGAGCTTGTAGTAGCCATTAGCCATTAGTCATTAGCCATTAGTCATTAGTTGATGGTTGTTAACGATTCAACAATTAAACGGTTCAACAATAAACAACTATGTCGGTAATAGGACTTCAACAAGTTCAGTCTGACAAACTAAACGTCATTTTACATTGCTTTTTTTAGAATAAAAATGACACCTCAATGTGACACACTTCATTTTTATCATGTACCCATAAATTAAGCATTAAAATTTGTAATTTGCGAGCCTTAAAAAACCAGTTAAATTCAAAGTGAACTATGGGGTTTAAACAAAGCATCAATCGAGTAAGAAGACGATTCATGCATCGAATAACCAAAAGTGTTGGCAGTTCTTATGCAGAGCCAACCATCAAACCAGGACAAGTAATAGACATTAAAAAAGTATTGATAATCCGCCCTAATCACAGGTTAGGCAATCAATTACTGCTAACGCCATTGGTACAGGAGGTCATAAACACCTTTCCCGATTGCAAAATCGACTTGTTCGTAAAAGGCGGTGTTGCGTACCCAGTGTTTGAAAACTACAAGCATATTAACAAGATCATTCAATTACCCAGAAAACCTTTCAGTAATTTATTAAAGTATGCTGGTGTGTGGGTATCCATTAAAAGCAAAAAGTACGATTTAGTCATTAACGGTGATAAAAACTCATCTTCAGGACGTTTGTTGACTTTAATTGCCAACGCACCATTTAAAGTTTTTGGTGATGTTAATGAAGCCATCCAAAAGCAGTACCCCGATCATAAGCATATTTCAAAATCCCCCATTTATAATTTACGCCACTATCTAACAAAACTGGGGGTTCCCAACAACGAGCGTCCGGTGCCTGTGTTGGACATAAAACTGAGTGCCGCTGAATTAGCCAAGGGCAAGGACATTTTAGATGGTATTGTTAAAAACGACAAAAAAACCATTTGTATTTACACCAATGCCACGGGCGATAAATGCTATTCCGAAACATGGTGGGAGGCCTTTTATGCCCGTTTACAAGAGGCCTTTCCTATTTATAATATAATAGAAATGTTGCCTATTGAGAACATTTCAAAAATCAACTTTAAAGCGCCTCATTTTTACAGTAAAGATATCCGCGAAATGGGGGCTATTATAAAAAATACGTCGGTGTTTATTGCTGCCGATAATGGTGTTATGCATTTAGCTAGTGCGTCGCTAACACCAACAGTGGGGTTCTTTTCGGTGACAAGACCAGAGGTTTACGAACCTTATGGCAATGGGAGTTTTGCTTTAAACACCAATGAAACTGCTTTGGAAGATTGGATAAAGGCAATTGATGCTTTGTTGAAATAGATTCGTGATTCGTGATTCGTGATTAGTGATTAACAAAATATTCAGCAGTCAATTCAACGAATAAATAACAAAAAATATATAGTTATCAAATTGGTTTTATGGAACAAGTTTGTCAAGCTGAGCCTGTCGAAGCTATATGAAGGAAGTTCTCGGCAATAGGACTTCGACTGCGCTCAGTCTGACAGGGGAACTGCTAATTGATTAATGATTAGTGATTAATGATTAATGATAAACAAAATAGGCAGTAGTCAATTCAACGATTAAACAATTCAACGATTCAACAAATAAACGAATCAACAATTCAACGATTCAACAAATAAACAACAATCAATATCAGGATAATCAAAACTTTTTAACGTTTTGTTATTAGCCAGATTTATAAGTATTTAGTATCTTAGAGCATGATGGTTAGTGATTAACGATTAATAAAATAGGTCGTAGTCAATTCAACGATTCAACAATTCAACGATTCAACAATGAAATCCATTTATTTACTTATAGGGTTGTTCATCATAGCGACCACATCTTGTAAGTCGTCCAAATCTACTGCAAGTCAGACAGAGATAGATGCTTTGCATTCGATGGTAACAAACAAACAATTCCGCATTGAGTCCGATTGGGCATATCCACAGGTCACTAACGCCATGCAACAAGTGTTAAGTTCAGGCTTGTTACAACCTGGTAGTGCCGCAGGTGGTATTAATTTAATAGGGAATTCTAACTTTTTACGTATTTCTGGAGACAGTATCACGTCCTATTTGCCTTATTATGGCGAACGCCAAATGCAGGTAGCCTATGGTGGTGGCGATAGTGCCATAGAGTTTAAAGGTTTGGTTGAAAACTATAAGGCGGTACAAAACGACGATCATAGCTATACGATAAGCTTTGAAGCTAAAAGCAACTCCGAAAACTTTAATGTTTTTATCCGGCTAAATCCTAAATTAAATAGCGATATGTCAGTGAATGGGATGTCTCGAAATATCATTAGATATTCTGGTGTAGTCATGCCGATTAAGGAGTAAGCACTAAGCAGTTCGTCGATATTTTGACATTTTAACGAGAATTTTTATAGTTCACATGATTTTTTAGGTGGCACTTGTATAATTATTTAGTTTTGAACCGATTAAATGATACCACACCCATGAAAAATCTAATAACCTGTTTTTGTTTTATTATTCTAGTAAGCGCGTTTCAAACACTTAATGCACAGGAATTTGCGAGTATTTTAGACGATGTTCCTCAAAACCATAAGAAACAAAACCCCATTTATAATTTTTCTGAAAAGGAATTAACAAATACGGCAACAGTTCCGGATTTCGATACCAAGCCCAATAAACTTAAAATATCGGGGACTATTTTTCATGCTGATGGCAAAACACCTGCTAAGGATGTGGTGCTTTTTATTTACCAACCCGATGAGGATGGGAATTATGAAATTAAAAGGGATAGCAACCGACACCGCTATGTGTACCACCGCGCTTGGATAAAAACCGATGCCGATGGTCGTTACACCTTTTATACCTTTATGCCGGGTAAATATTTACACACCAAAGAGTTAAAGCAAATCCACCGTGTGATTAAAGAACCAGGAAAGGCTGAATATGATTTGGCTTCCTTCTTTTTTAATGACGATCCATTGATACCGGACCTGACGTTGGCATGTCGTGCCAAAGCGGTACAAAGCATGTTGAGGTTAGAGAAAGAAGGCGATATGTATGTGGCGACCAAGGATATTAAACTGACCAAAGACTTGCCTGTTTACGAACAATAAATTAGGGTGATGGGTTCAAGGTTTTGGGTTCAGGGTTCAGGGTTTTGGGTTCTAGGTTTTTCAACTCATAAACAAATCAACGAAGATTAACGATTAACGATTTACGATTTTAGATTTACGATTTGCGCACTCAAACTGACAAAGTTCTCGATACAATTTTCTCATGCTTCGAAAATCGAACTGATGAGCTGGGTTCTGTTTTTTTGTGCTCTCAACTCATAACTCATAACTTTAATTTTCAGGTTCAAGGTTTATCAACTCATAAACATCTTACCAACCATCTAGCACGCATTGCATGGTGTAGGGCGTACTTGTAGATAGTGGTAAATCTTCCAAGGAATCTCCTAAATAGTTTCCACTAGCGTAACCCGTAGCATTTTTAAAACGATACGACCAGCAAAATCTTAGTTCAGGATGTGCGTCCGAATACGTCACCAAGTTATCTACCAACGTCACATTCTTAAAATCACTAAATGCTACAAAGTACCCAAGAAACTTGTTGCGGCGTACATCGGCATCCGAACTCTTGTACATGTACATCCCACAATTATTAAATACATTTTCATGTACATAGGTTATTTTACTATGTCCTTTATCGCCTCCGCTGGAATACTGTATATAGCCTAATCGTCCATTTACCGAACCTGAAGTCATGGTTACGGTGTTTTTTGCTATGATATTGTGGGTTTTATGCCAACTGACTATAGGCCCATCTATATAGGTATTCCCTGAACCCTGTTCCATGGTGTTATCTAAAATATAGACACCCTCGCCTGTAGCGTTTACAATATCACCACCTTTATTATGATGAAAGTAATTGTTATGGATCAAAATATCTTCATCCACACGCCCCGGGCCTTCAATGTCAATTCCGAATTGCGGACTCGTGCCATTGATATGATGGATTTCATTATCAGCAATTTTAATACGCACACCGCCCACTATAGAGATCCCTTGACGCCTGTTGTTGTATATGGTATTGTTTGTAAACGTCACATCATTAGAATCCAGCACTAAAGAGCCATCGCCAGTTGCATCATATATTTGCATGTTATCAATGAGCACATTATTATTTCCCCACACGCAAATACCATGGCCTTCATCATGCGCCGTGCCGCCATCACTACGAGGTGTGTAACTATGCGTATCGCGGTCGCCCTTAATAACACCATCTCTAACGATTATATGGTCACCATTCAATTTTAGAACGCAATAGTTCCATTTATCATTGGTTGCAATTTCTAGAACAGCGCCTGCACTAAATACAAACTCGGTATTACCATGAATCTCAATACCGCCTTGGTAGGCATCGTTTACATCTTCACCCACCAAATAATGCCCCTCTGGTAATGTGATACGGGTATAACCTTCGGTATGCGCCCAATCTATGGCTGCCTGTAAGTTAGTCGTGGTTTTAATGGCGTTGGTGCTATTATTGGGGATGTCCCATTGGTTGACATCAATGGTGTAGGCTTTTGTATTGGACATACTAGGCAATTGCACATCAAAAAGTATTTCTGGTAATTCTCCTAAATCTAAATCTTCGGTATTGGTGCCAGTCTCGGTACCGATGGTGGGACCTTCTATATCTTCATTTAAATCTTTATTGTTACAAGCGCTAAACGTAAAAAGCAGCAAAAGAGTAGGTAGTAGGGGTATGTTTTCATGAAATATATTGAACGCGTTTTTTTATCTTCTTTATATACGAGATATTGTTGGGTTTGGTTTAGGACAGACTTCTTAGACTTCTTAGATTTTTAGACTTTTTAGATTGTTGGATTGGGGAGCTGGGTTCTGTTTTTTTTGTACTCATAACTCATAACTCATAACTTTTAACTCATAACTTTAATTTTTGGGTTCAAGGTTTTTTTACTAATAAACTAATAAACTCATAAACAAATCAACAAATCAACAAATCAACGAAGATTAACGATTTTTGATTTACGATTTACGCACTCGAATTGACAAGGTTCTCGATACAATTTTCTCATGCTTCGAAAATCACTCGAACTGACAAGATGGATTCTGTTTTTTTTTTTTTTTTGAAAAAACCTAGAACCCAAAACCTTGAACCCAGAACCTATAACTGTATATCAGGCTGATTTCGTTTTTCGTATTTTAAATCTTTTAAGATACTCGATTTAATTCCAATAAAGAAATTCCATGAGCTTCTAGAGCTAAACGGTACCCAACTAAAATTCATACGCCAGCTCATTAAATCGCGTTCAAAACGTAATTGCGTATAAGTAAATCCAGCGTTTTTTAAATCATAACCAGATGAGGCGCCAATAGACCATTTGTCTGATAATTTAATATCGCCTGAAAACATGAGTGAATGAGACGATATTTGATTTTCCCGCCTATTATTAGAATAATTTAAAGCATATGCTATTCGTAAGTTCCAAGGGATTTTATAGTTGTAATATTCGCTTGGTTTTTTTTCTTCATCTTCTTCTTCCTTGTCTTTTTCTTCTTTTCCAAATTGTTGATTGGCATAATCTAAATCTTTTGGCAAATAATCTTCGGGGCTATTAATATTTTCATCATCCTTTTTTCCTTTTTTACCACCTTTATCACTAGATAAAGACCAACTTGTGGTTAAATTGGCAGTGGTTAACCTAAAAAGACTTCCACCATTGTCAATATTAAATTTATTAATTCTCGTATTGTTGTTATCTAGCGCATAAGGATCTAAAGTAGCACCAAAATTCACGCTCATTTTATTGTTGAAAAGTTGTGTGCTCCCACTCATTCTAACAGGGCTCCATTGTAGCGAATCACCCGCAAAATTATATGACGTTGAAAAGTTTAGGTTATTTAATAACATAATCTTTTTTGCTTCGGTTGCGGTACTATCTTTATCGCGCACTTTTGCTTCAAGATTATTAGAAACCGAAATACCCATAGAACTAGAGAAATTTTTTCCTGGCCCCCCAAAAATACCTTGTTCAAAACGGTTGTATTCTAAATTTGTGTTATTATAAATAGCATCTAATTCTGCAGAGGTTAAGCCATCGGCATTTACTACTTCTGCCGTTTCATAATATTTATCAAAAGCGGGGTTGATATTATAACTTATAGACGGACGGATTATGTGTCGAATAGCCTTTATTTTGGTGTCTTCACCTTCTTTTTCAAAGTTAAACATCCCATAAACAGTCGTTCCTAAACTGGTGCTAAAATTGTAAGTTCTAAACGCATCAAAACCATTTACATCTTCAATAATAGGTTTCTTGGTTACAGCATCGTAGCTCTTTTCTATGGTTTTAAAGGTCCAAACTTCATTAAAGCTGCTACTGGCACTTATGCTAAAATATTTGAATAACTTAAAATTAGTGGTAAGAGGAATGGTATGCTGAAAACCTGCTTTGGCATCATTAAACATTTCTTTTTTAAAGAAAAGCGAATCGGTAGTATTGATTCTATTTTCCCCTCTCACGCTGTACTGCAAGTTAATATTTTGAATAATTCCTTTTTTAGTGCCTGTTTTAGAAGCAAAAGGATATATTCTTCCTAGACTTCCTTGAAAAGTTGGAAGCGTCATATTAATTTGTTGGGTATTGGTGTTTTGCGAATGTGTTGCCGTTAAACTAATATTTGGTGATAGTTCGCCTTGAAATGTTTTTGAATATGAAACTGAAGAAGACAAGGTATTATTTAAAAAAGAACCGGTATTAATTTGATTAACTGAAGTTTTATAATATGTACTACTACCTAAGTTTACCGATGCCGAAAAACGCGAATTAGGATTGGATTTCCCATCTTGACTGTGCGACCAACGGATATTATAAATGGTTGACTTAGAATAATCGGGAAAACCACGTTCGCTATTAATTAGGTTTTCATACCTGAAACTAAAATTACCTCTAAACTTATAGCGTTTTGCATAGGTGCTTTCTGTACGAAATCCATAACTTCCGTTGGTATAGTAGTCACCCAAAAGTGCTAAATCTACATAATCACTAATAGCCAAATAATACCCGCCATTTTGTAAAAAATAACCGCGGTTATTTTGTTCACCAAAACTAGGGATTATGATACCAGATGTTTGTTTTTCAGACTGCGGAAAGAAGCTAAAAGGCAACCAAACGGGCGTAGGAATATCATAAATATACAAACCGGCAGCTCCTGTTACTATTTTTTTTCCGGGTACAATTTTGGCTTTTAATAATCGAATATAATACTCAGGGTCCTCTAAATTTTCGGCAGTGGTATATTTTGCATTTTTCAAAAAGTAAACGGAATCATTTTCTTTTTTAGTAATGGATGCAATAATGGTACCATCACCTTGCTCGGTTTTAGAGTTGTAAATAAGTGCCTTTTTTGTTTCTGTATTAAAAATAATGGAATCGGGTTCTACAACATTGGCGCCTTGGGTAAAAACAGGTTTTTGGGTATAGCCACCAATAGAATCTGTAATACCTTTAGCGTATACTGTGTTTTTTGTGTAATCTATAGTAATACTCCCTGCTGCAATATTCATGTCGCCATAATCAATGGTGGCTTCATTATAAAGATATAACTTGTGTTCTTTCTGGTTAAACTTGGTATAATCGACTGCATGGTATTTTACCGTATGCTCTAAAAGTTCTTTTTTAGGCTTAATGGAATCTTTAAAAGTAGAATCCTGTGCTTTTTCAGAAGCTTTAGGTAATAGTAAGCTATCGGTGCTAACAACAATACTGTCTTTAACACTTCTGTCAATAGTAATACCGTTTTTAGGGATGTCTTGTGCAAAGCTTAACATGTTAATAAACACTGTAAAACTTAATGTGAAAAGTATTTTAAAGTTGTTTGTGTGCAACGCTTTTAAATGTATTTTTGTAAAAGTATGGCTCGATTTTTGAAAAGCCAAAATTACATATATTTTTCTGTGATTGATTTATTATTCAATTAAAATTTTAAATTAAACTTGAACTCAAACATAATGAGTAATAAACCAAGTTTTTTGATCGTTAAAATGTTTGTGGGCCATAGTTATCAAAATAAAACACGATGATTATAGTTAATGTTTATGAATTAATGATTTAAACCAAATATGATTACCCTCATGAAAACGAACAGAGTATTACTTTTCGTATTATTTATAACAGTATTAACATTTTCTTCATTTATTAAAGTAGGAAAAAATGAAGCAGTAGAAAAATTTGTAGTGGTTTTAGATGCTGGCCATGGAGGGCATGACCCTGGAAATATAGGAAATGGTTATAAAGAAAAAGACATTGCTTTAAAAATTGTTCTAGATATTGGAAGGCAGTTGGAGAAAAATCCAAACATTAAAGTTGTTTACACACGAGATAAAGACGTTTTTGTAGATTTGTTTGAAAGAGGACAGATTGCAAATAAAGCAAAAGCCGATTTATTTGTATCGGTACACTGTAATTCGCATAAATCCCAAGCACACGGAACAGAGACGTTTGTTTTGGGAATCCATAGGAATCAAACCAATTTTGAGGTAGCTAAAAAGGAAAACTCGGTAATTTTTCTAGAAAGTGATTATAAAAACAAGTATGGTAATTTCGACCCCAATTTGCCAGAATCTGTTATGAGCATATTAATAAGTCAAGAAGAATACCTAGACCAAAGTATTATGTTGGCAAGCTTAGTTCAAAAGCAATTCACTACTAAATTAAAAAGAAATAATAGAGGTGTTAAGCAGGCAGGTTTAATAGTTTTGCACCAAACAGTGATGCCTAGTGTATTGATAGAGGTAGGTTTTTTAACGTACAAAGAAGAAGGTGCTTATTTAAATTCACAAAGTGGACAAAAAGATATGGCTAACTCTATTACCAGTGCCATTTTAGAATATAAACACAATTTGGATGGCAATGTTGGAAATTTTGAGTTTGAAGAACCAATACTCGAAGAAGAAATAATAGAAGCCACAACGATACCAAACGAAACGGAAGAAACAATTGTAGGATCCATAACATTTAAGGTTCAAATAGCAGCCACCTCCCGAGCCATTGAGCCCAACCCCTATAATTTTAAAGGCTTAAAAAATATTACGAGGGAAAAAGAAGGTGGTTTGTTTAAGTATTTTTATGGCAACACATCCAATTACGATAACGTTAAAGCCCTTGAAGAAGAAGCCATTAATAAAGGCTATAAATCCAGTTTTATAGTAGCGTTTAAAGATGCTAAAAAAATAAGCTTATCAGAAGCTCTAAAAACAACCGCTAATTAAAGAGGTTCTTTTTAAATTTATTTTAAATTTGTACATCTAAAACATTTACTTTATTTACTTTGAAAATATCAAAAGAAGTTAAAACAGGCATATTAGTACTATCGGGCATTGTCCTTTTTATTTTTGGATTTAATTATTTAAAAGGAAAAAACCTATTCGAATCAACCGATGTTTATTATACAGAGTTTGATTACAATGCACTTGATAAATCGTCTCCTATTACAGTAAATGGCAATACTGTTGGTAAAATTCAAGATATAGTTTACGATTATAATACAGGTAAAACCAAAGTTGCTTTTTCGGTTAATGCAGCTTTAAAATTTTCTAAAAATTCTGTAATCAAGATGTACGAAACCGGGTTAATGGGTGGAAATGGACTTGCCATACTCATAAGTGCCGAAGGCGAACAAGCAAAACCAGGCGATGTTTTACCATCTGAAGTTGAATATGGTCTTGTTACAACGCTTTCTAAAAACTTTTCTGGATTAAGTGATAATTTGGATGCGACTTTAAAATCAACCGATACGCTTATGCTGAGCATCAATAGGTTGGTTAACGATAATTCAGATGCTGGTTTAAAACGAACTATTGAAGAATTAAATCACACCTTAAAATCCTTTAAAAACACTTCAAACTCAGTAAATGCCGTTATTTCTAATAACGATAAAAACATTGCTGCCATACTTGAAAAATTTAAAACAATCAGTAGTGATTTAGCGGTGCTTACTGCAGATTTAAAAAATGCCAACGTTGGTGCTACTGTTGAGAGTTTGGATAATACACTAAATAAGTTAAATACCATTTTAACAACTATCGATAAAGGAGAAGGTTCTATAGGTAAGTTACTTAAGGACGAAGCGTTGTACAACAACCTTGAAGGCGCTACAAAAGAAATGGAAGAATTACTTCGTGATATAAAACTGCACCCTAAACGTTATTTCAGGGTATTGTCCAAAAAAGAAATTCCATATCAAGAAGAAACTAAATAAACATTCATGGAATATTTACCAAATATACTTTTCATAATTTTACTTGGTTTTGGTATTGGGTTCTTCGCTAAAAACGTAAAAAAACTCACCCGTAATATCAAATTAGGTCGTGATGTAGATGTTAGTGATAACAAATCACAACGTTGGAAAAACATGGCGATGATAGCTTTGGGGCAAAGTAAAATGGTTCGTCGTCCAATTGCTGGGTTTTTACACGTAGTAGTTTATCTAGGTTTTATTATTATAAATCTTGAGGTTTTAGAAATCATTATCGATGGTATTTCAGGTAAACACAGAATAGGTTTGTCAATACTACCCGAAGCTGTTTACGGATTTTTAATAGGTGCTTTTGAAGTTTTAGCTATTTTAGTATTTGTATCGGTTACCATTTTTTGGATACGTAGAAACATTATTAAATTAGCGCGTTTCTGGAAAAGTGAAATGACTAGTTGGCCTAAAAATGATGCCAATTTCATTTTATATTTTGAAATGGTATTAATGATGTTGTTTTTGGTAATGAACGCAACCGATGTACATTTTCAAAGCTTGAATACAGGGAATGTTATCAGTCAGTATATAGCGTCTTGGTTTAGCGGTATATCAGAAAACACACTTCATGTTGTAGAAAGAGCAGCTTGGTGGTTTCATATTATAGGTATTTTAGTATTTTTAAATTATTTATACTTCTCTAAGCATCTTCATATTTTATTAGCATTTCCAAATACCTTTTATGGAAAGTTAACCCCCAAAGGGCAATTTAATAACTTAGAAGCAGTTACCAAAGAAGTTAAATTGATGATGGATCCTAATGTTGACCCATTTGCAGCACCAGCAGAAGGAACAGAAAACGATATTCCTGCAAAGTTTGGAGCTAGTGATGTGCAAGATTTAAATTGGGTACAACTGCTAAATGCTTATACCTGTACCGAATGCGGACGCTGTACCAGCGAATGTCCTGCAAACCAAACGGGTAAAAAACTGTCGCCACGAAAAATTATGATGGATACCCGCGACCGTCTAGAGGAAGTAGGCAAAAACATTGACGCCAATAAGGGCGCGTTTAAAGAAGATGGCAAACAACTTCTCGATAATTATATAACCAGAGAAGAATTGTGGGCATGTACCTCATGTAACGCTTGTGTAGAAGCCTGTCCAGTAAGTATCGATCCGCTTTCAATTATAATAGACATGCGACGTTATTTAGTTATGGAGCAAAGTGCTGCACCAGTCGAGTTAAATAACATGATGACGAATATTGAGAATAATGGTGCACCTTGGCCATACAACCAAATGGACCGGTTAAACTGGAAAAACGAATAAAAAACCTTTTAGAATGAAAAAAGAAACATTTAAAATTCTGTTTTTCTGCTTTTTACTAGTTGGATTTGCATCTAAAAATGATGCTCAAGAGCATGTAAATGCCGATTTAAAACATGTTGACAGTTTAGCTCAAAAGATGTTTGTTGATGTAAACAATAGAGATTTTGATGCTATATTAGACATGACACATCCTAAAGTATTTGAAATACTGCCTAAAGAAAGCTTGAAAAGTATTATTAAAACAATGTTTGAAGGCAATGAAGATTTTTCTATAGATATACCTAAAATTATTCCAAAATATAAACTATCTGAACTTTTTAAAAGCGAAGAGAATCATTTAAAGTATGTTTTTGTTTCATATGATATGAATATGAAAATGACCTTTAATAAACAAGAATTTAATGATGAATCAAAACAAATGATGATTTCTATGATGGCTGCAAAAGGAATGGATGTCGAGTTTGTATCAAATAACACTATGGACGTTTTGATGAAAGATACTATGACCATTATTTTAAAAGATGATGCTACTAACGATAAATGGGTCATGGTAAATTACGATACTGATTCTCCTTTGTTTTATCAAATACTATCTTCTAATTTAATGGAAAAGGCTAAAGATTATATGCAAGATTTAATGTTAGAAAGGAAAAAAAGTAGTGAAAATTAATTCAAAAAAATGAGCGAATTACTAAAAGTGCCAACCATGGCAGAATTTATGGCAGAAGGTAAACAGCCTGAAGTATTGTTTTGGGTCGGTTGCGCAGGAAGTTTTGACGATAGAGCAAAAAAAATAACCAAAGCATTTGTTAAACTATTAACCAAAGCCAAAGTAGAATTTGCTGTACTAGGAACCGAAGAAAGTTGTACGGGTGATCCCGCAAAACGAGCAGGAAACGAGTTTTTGTTTCAAATGCAAGCCGTAACTAATATTGAGGTTTTAAATGCTTATGAAGTTAAGAAAATAGTAACCGCATGTCCACATTGTTTCAATACCATAAAAAATGAATACCCAGAATTAGGTGGAAACTATGAGGTGATGCACCATACGCAGTTTTTAAAAACCTTATTAGACGATGGACGTTTAAAAATTGAAGGTGGTCAGTTTAAAGGAAAACGTATTACATTTCACGATCCTTGCTATTTAGGTCGTGCCAATAATGTATATGAAGCACCACGCGAATTAATTCAGAAATTAGAAGCAGAGTTGGTGGAAATGAAAAATTGCAAGCGTACCGGATTGTGCTGTGGTGCAGGAGGCGCTCAAATGTTTAAAGAACCCGAGAAAGGTACTAAAGATGTTAATGTAGAGCGTACCGAACAAGCTTTGGAAACCCAACCAGAAATAATTGCAGCTGGTTGTCCGTTCTGTAACACCATGATGACCGATGGTGTAAAAGCCAAAGAAAAAGAACAAGATGTTACCGTTATGGATATTGCGGAGTTAATTGCTAATGCCCAAGATTTGTAGATTGTTAAAAAAGGTTATAAGGTTATAAGGTTATGAGGTTAGAAAGTTATAAGGTAAATCGTCAATCAAAAATCGTAAATCGTAAATCAAATTAATGTTAGTAGATTTTAATACATTACCAGAAGAATCACGCGTTTGGATTTACCAAGCAAACCGTTCCTTTTCAGAACAAGAGCTTGAAGAAATTCAAGAGAAACTAAATATATTTATAGAAAACTGGACGGCACATGGCAGTGATTTGCAATCGGGTTATCTCATTAAATATAACCGATTCATAGTGATTGGTTTAAACCAAAAAATGAATGCAGCTACAGGTTGCTCTATAGATGCATCGGTACATTTTATTCAACAGTTAGAAAAAGAATACAAGGTCGATTTAATGGATAAAATGAATGTGTCTTACAAACAAGGAGACTTTGTAGCGTATAAAACACTTTTGGACTTTAAACAAATGGCAAAAGATAAAGCTATTTCTAAAAATACCATTGTTTTTAATAATTTAGTTACCAATATTGCTGAGTTTAACGAAAACTGGGAAGTACCAGCAAGTGAGAGTTGGCATAGTCGTTTTATTAAATAGGTTATAAATAATCTTCCAAATATTAGAACCTATAAAACTTTCATATTTCAAATAGAATATTCAATTTTGCAGCTTAAAGGAGCAAATATATAATTATGGCTAATGAAATTATCCTATTAAATATTTCTGGACCGGATAAACCAGGATTAACCTCTAGTTTAACAAGTGTTTTGGCTGAATATAATGCCAAAGTGTTAGATATCGGGCAAGCAAATATTCACGATACATTGTCTTTAGGTATATTGTTTGAAATTCAATCGGGACCTAATTCTGCAGCCGTATTAAAAGATTTACTTTTTAAATCATACGAACTTGGTATTAAAGCGAAGTTTACACCAATTACACTTGAAAACTATGAGAATTGGGTAAGACTTCAAGGTAAAGATCGTTATATAGTTACTATTTTAGGAGAAAAACTTGCTGCTGAACAAATATCAAAAGTGACTCAAGTCATTTCAGAAAAGAACTTAAATATAGATTCTATAAAAAGACTAACAGGTAGAATATCACTTACTAAAGAAGAAGAATATCCACGAGCTTGTATAGAGTTATCTATTAGAGGACAAATAGCAGATAAAACGGAATTTACCAAAAAATTCATGGAAATATCAATGGATTTAGATGTTGATATTGCCTTTCAAGAAGATAATATTTTTAGACGAAACAGGCGTTTAGTTTGTTTCGATATGGATTCTACACTTATACAAGCCGAAGTTATTGATAAACTTGCAGAATTGGCAGGTGTTGGTGACGAAGTAAAAGCCATAACAGAATCGGCTATGCAGGGAGACATAGACTTTAAAGAAAGTTTTGTTAGACGTATGAAGCTTTTAAAAGGTTTGAGCGAGGACGTACTTCACGATGTTGCCGTTAATTTACCATTAACAAAAGGAGCAAAAAGGCTTATAGATACTTTAAAAAGTTACGGCTTTAAAACAGCCATTTTATCGGGTGGATTCACTTATTTTGGGCACTATTTACAAAAGGAGTTGGGTATAGATTATGTATATGCCAACCAATTGGAAATTAAAGATGGTCTTTTAACAGGTGGTTATATAGGTGAAATTGTTGATGGGAATAAAAAAGCAGAATACCTTAAAGAACTAGCTCAAAAAGAGGGGATTGATATCGATCAAACCATTGCGGTTGGTGATGGTGCTAACGATTTGCCGATGCTTAACCTTGCAGGCTTAGGGATTGCTTTTCATGCAAAACCAACGGTAAAAGACAACGCACAAAGCTCTATTTCAAGTATAGGGTTAGATGGTGTATTATATTTATTGGGTTACCACGACAGGCATATTGATTTGATTGAATAGCATGTTTTTATCATTTAAAGTAACTTATGTTACATTGAATTAAACAAAAAGAGTTTACTTTTATTTTTAAATATGTATTAATGAAAAATGGTTATTTACTTAGTCTCTTTTTGTTTTTTCTAAGTCTCTCAAGTTTTGCACAAGATTGGACAACTAGTTTTGAAGAAGCAAAACAACAAGCTTTTAAAAACAATAAAAACATTGTTTTGGTTTTTCAAGGATCTGATTGGTGCGCTCCCTGTATGAAGTTAGATAGGGAAATTTGGAGTTCAGATGAATTTAAAAAGCTTTCAAAAAATCATTTTGTAATGCTTAAAGCCGATTTTCCTCGAAAAAAAGCTAATAAGTTATCAAAAGAACAAACACTTCAAAATTCAAAATTAGCAGAGATTTATAATAACCAAGGTATTTTCCCCTTAGTAGTTGTTTTAAATAAAGATGGCAAAGTACTGGGCAAGACAGGTTATGAGAAAACCAATCCTTCAGATTATTTTAAAAAATTAACATCATTTGAAAAATTGAATTGAAAACCCTATTTAGTATCTCAGCTTTTTTAATAATTTCTGCGGTTTTTTCTCAAAATACTTATACTAAAACCCTAAAGTTAATGGGTAGCCGTTTTGATATTACTGTGGTTGCGGAGACTGAGGATGAAGGAAATAATTTTATTGAGATTGCTGTAAACGAAATATCAAGAATTGAAAAGTTAATTTCATCTTGGGATGCCAATTCACAAACTTCAGAAATTATTAGAAATGCTGGTATAAAACCCGTAGTTGTGGAAAATGAATTGTTCCAGCTAATAAAGCGTTGTCTAAAAATTTCAGAATTGACCAATGGCGCTTTTGATATTAGTTATGCATCTATGGATAAGGTTTGGCATTTTGATGGAAGTATGACCGAAATGCCTTCACAAGAAGCTATAAAAAAATCAGTTTCAAAAGTGGGTTATAAAAACATCATTTTAGATGAAGCTAACCATTCTGTATTTTTAAAGTTGGAAAATATGAAGATAGGTTTTGGAGCTATAGGAAAAGGATATGCTGCCGATAAAGCCAAAGCATTACTTCAACAGAAAGGAGTAAAAGCAGGCATTATAAATGCATCGGGCGATTTAAATACATGGGGAACACAGCCAGACGGTAAAGATTGGATGGTTGCCATTGTTAATCCATTAAATAAGAGTAAAGTATTTTCATGGTTGCCCGTAAGTAATAGTGCGGTGGTAACTTCTGGTAATTACGAGAAATATGTAATCTTTAACGATGTTTTGTTTTCCCATATTATAGACCCAAGAACAGGTTACCCAAGCACAGGAATATTAAGTGCTACAGTTTTTACTGCAAATGCCGAATTAGCCGATGCGTTGGCAACTTCCATTTTTGTTATGGGTGTAGAAACTGGTTTAGACTTTGTAAATCAACTTAAAGGTGTAGAATGTGTTATTGTAGATAAGGACAACAAACTGCATACCTCAAATAATATTAATTTAAAACTTATAGATTAATGAAAAAAGTGTTTTTGCTAATCCTTTTTATAATAGCATTCACGTCTTGTACTGTGGTTAAAGAATACGAAAAAGTAAACTTGAACGATCCCGATATGACTTTATCGCAAAAAAAAGTAAATAGATTTGAAACTAATTTTCAGGTTTATAGAGAAGCAGCTTCGGGGGCAAACGGTGGTAAATCTGGTGGTGGTTGTGGTTGTAATTAAATGTTTAAAATGAAAAGGTTTTTAATTATCCCAGTTTTGTTCATAGTAGCTATGGGGTTTTCACAAGAAACAATGCAAGATTCCGCATCAGTTTATAAAAAGCGTGTTCTAGAAACTGCTGAAGTCGATTTTTTAACAAGTTATTATACCCAAGATGGTAATAATGCTTCGGTAACTGGTGGCATTGGCACAGAAAAACTTTCTGATTTTACGCCAACCATAGTTTTAAGCATTCCTTTAAATGCTGATGATGTGCTTACTGTTGATGCAGGTATATCAACATATACTTCAGCTTCATCAAGTAATTTAAACCCGTTTGATTTAAGTGGTGCTTCGAGGGGAGAAGGTGACGATGATAATAATGGTAATGGTAATGTTTTAGGGGATGTTATAGGAAGTCCATGGGTGGCTTCTTCTGGTGCCTCAAGACAAGATACTTGGGGAAGTTTAAATATTAATTACTCCCACAGTTCTGATGATAGAAACACAGTTTGGAATGCAGACCTATCATTTGCTACGGAATATGATTATTTTTCAATTGGCTTTGGTGGAGGTTTATTAAAACAATTTAACGAGAAAAATACAACTTTAGGTGTAAACACAAAAGTTTATCTAGACCAATGGATGCCAAAATATCCAACTGAATTAGATTCTTATCTAGAAGTAAATGGGAATTTAAATCAAGGTTTTTTTGAAGGTGTAACCATTTTAGACCAAAGCGGAAATGCAAGTACAAGTTGGCATCCTATTTTAGGATTTAGCCTTATAGATAATAAGTCTAGAAATTCATATTCGTTATCTGTTAGTTTTTCTCAAATATTAAATAAGAACTCGCAGTTTTCGTTATTTTTCGATTTGGTTCAACAAAAAGGATGGCTCTCTAACCCCATGCAACGTGTTTATTTTGCAGATATAAATAACTATTACATTGGTAATGCTGCAAGTATTAATAATTATGCATCTTCAAGCAATAGAGATGTTTTTCAGTTAGCGGATGATATTGAACGTATGCCTAGTACCCGATTTAAAATACCTATTGGTTTAAGATGGCATTATTACTTAAATGAAATAGTTTCAGTAAGAACATATTACCGTTATTATTTTGATGATTGGGGTGTTAATTCACATACGGCAAGTGTGGAATTGCCAGTAAAAGTGTCATCAAAATTCACACTGTATCCGTCGTATCGTTATTATAATCAAACGGCAGCCAATTATTTTGCACCTTTTGAAGAACATTTATCTACAAGTTTATATTATACCTCAGACTACGATTTGTCTAAATTTAACGCCACTCAATATGGTTTTGGTGTGGGGTATACCGATATTTTTACAAAATCACATATATGGAAACTCGGTTTAAAAAGTATTGATTTAAAATATAATAGTTATAAACGCAATACAGGTTTAAAAGCTGATATTGTTTCTATGGGTATTAAATTTGTTATGGACTAACCATGTTCACAAACTTGTTATAAATCTATCTTAAAGTCTTTTTAACTTCTTTTTAAAAGTAGTATTTTGGCATGGTTATTTATATAACTGTTATTGCTATATAAATACCTAATTAATTTTTAATATGCGCCAAATCTTATTAATATTAGTAACCTTACATATATCACTTTCAATAAGTAGCCAAACTATTGAAAACCCTTTAGCAGCAAAAGATGTTAAAGGACAGAAAAAATGGGTCGATAGTATATATAACTCCATGACTTTGGCCGAAAAAGTAGGGCAGTTGTACATGGTACAAGTCATGTCCAATCAAGACCAAATCGCTAAAAACAAAATAGTTGAGTTAATTAAAACGTATCATATAGGAGGGCTGATTTATTCTCTTGGCGGCCCTGTTAAACAAGCTAAATTAAATAACGAACTACAAGCACTTTCAAAAGTGCCGTTGTTAATAGGAATGGATGCAGAATGGGGTTTAAGCATGCGTTTGGACTCTACCTATGCATTTCCTTGGAATATGACGCTTGGGGCTATAAAAGATAATAACCTAATAGAGCAAACAGGAAAACACATTGGAGAGCATTGTAAGCGGCTTGGAGTTCATTTTAATTTTGCGCCTGTGGTCGATATCAATACCAATCCGTTAAATCCCATTATAGGCAATCGGTCGTTTGGTGAAGACAGGGATAATGTAACCGAGAAAGCGTTGGCTTTTATGAAAGGCATGCAAAGCGCAGGTGTTTTGGCCAATGCAAAACATTTTCCAGGTCATGGCGATACCGATCAAGATTCACATAAAACCTTACCAACTATTAATTTTGACGAAAAGCGCATCGATTCCATTGAGTTATATCCATATAATAAAATAATTACAAAAGGGCTTTCCAGTGTTATGGTGGCACATTTAAAAGTGCCTAGTTTAGAGCCATCGGGGTATCCCTCTTCATTATCAAAACACATTGTCACCGATATTTTAAAGGAAACCCTAGGGTTTAAGGGACTTATATTTACCGATGCTTTAACCATGAAAGGCGCTGCCGATTTTAAGGAAATTGGTGCCATAGATTTAGCGGCATTTAAAGCAGGAAATGATGTGATGCTTATGTCTGAAGACGTAGCTGTAGGTATTTCAAAAATTATAGAAGCTTATAACCATGGTGAAATTAGCGAAGCCCGGTTAGAACTTTCGGTTAAAAAAATTCTTCAAGCAAAATATAAAGTAGGATTAAATAATTACGAACCTGTTGGTTTGAATGATTTATCGACCGATTTAAATAGGTTGAAGGATGATATTCTATATGAAGAACTTTTAGAAAATGCCATTACTATTGTTAAAAATGAACATAATTTAGTACCACTTCAACAGCTTGAAGAAAAAACAATTGCTTATGTAAAAATGGGCGATGATGATGGTTCTGTGTTTTTAAACGAACTAAAAAAATACACCAAAGTACACCACATAGAAGCTACAATGCTAGATGAACTTATGGCTAAGCTTCAGGATTATAACACGGTTGTAATTGGGCTGCATCGTTCAAACCAAAGTCCTTGGAAACCGTATCAGTTTTCAGAAGAAGAACTAACTTGGTTGTATGAAATAGCGAGAGCACATAAAGTCATTTTAGATGTTTTTGTAAAGCCTTATGTACTTTCAGATTTAGCAACCATTGAAAACATAGAAAGCATCGTGGTTAGTTACCAAAACAGTGACATAGCACAACAAAAATCGGCACAACTTATATTTGGTGCTATTGATGCAAAAGGCAGTTTGCCAGTCTCTATTGGAAATTATTTTAAAGTAGGCGATGGCATTCAAAATACCGCCATAAAACGTTTAAGTTATACGGTTCCGGAACGTGTTGGTATGGATTCTGAAAAACTAAATAAAATAGATTCTATTGCCCAAAGTGCTATAGATGGTAATATGACACCTGGTTTACAATTGTTGGTGGCAAGAAAAGGGAAAGTCATTTATAATAAAAATTTTGGCAAGCACACGTATTCAGGAACACAGGCGGTTACATTTGATGATGTTTATGATGTGGCATCTTTAACCAAAATACTGGCGACTTTGCCATTGCTTATGGAATTGGAAGAACAAGGTGAGGTTACTTTAGACACGAAGCTTTCTAAAATATTACCTAGTTATAAAAAGTCAAACAAAGCAAATATTACATTAAAAGCAATGTTGTCCCATTATGCCCGACTAAAGCCATGGGAACCGTTTTATGCACATACATTAGACAGTGCCACAAAACGTCCGAGTAATAAATATTATAGAACAGAGCGTAGTGAAAAGTTTAATATTGAAGTGGCTCAAAATTTATATTTGCGTTCAGATTATCCAGACTCCATACAAAAAATTATTAAAGACTCAGAATTGTTAAACAAACTCCAATACAGGTATAGTGATTTCCCTTATTATATTTTAAAGAAATATATTGAGAATTATTACGACAGAACCTTAGATTTTCTTGTGCAGGAACATTTTTATAAATCTTTGGGAGCCAACTATACCATGTATAATCCGTACCATAAAATAAGTAATAAAAAAATTGTTCCGACAGAAGTTGATGATTATTACAGGTTTCAAGAAGTGCATGGATATGTACACGATATGGGAGCAGCTATGCAAGATGGTATTGGTGGACATGCTGGCATATTTAGTAATGCCAATGATGTTGCCAAAATCATGCAAATGTTTTTGCAGAAAGGCTATTATGGAGGAAAGCATTATTTTAAACCGGAAACAATCGATAAGTTTAATACCTGTTACTTTTGTAATAAAGGAAACAGAAGAGGTATTGGGTTCGATAAGCCTCAATTAGAAGAGGAAGGTCCAACATGTGGTTGCATATCTTTAAATAGTTTTGGTCATGCTGGTTTTACAGGAACCTATGCTTGGGCTGACCCTGAAGAGGAAATTGTTTATGTGTTTTTATCAAACAGAACACATCCTACTGCTGTAGAGAATTTGCTTTCAAAGAAAAATATTAGAACCGATATACAACGCTTAATTTATGAAGCGATAATTGATTAATAAAGTACTTAAAGTTGAGAGTACTTAAAGTTAAAAGTTATAAGTACTTAAAGTTAAAAGTTGTAAGTACTTAAAGTTAAAGGCTATAAGTATTTAAGGTTAGATAGATTAACTTTAGGCACTTAAAACTTTAGACACTTAAAACTTTAGGCACTTATAACTTAAGACACTTATAACTTAAAAAAATATGAAAATAGGCATAGTATGTTACCCAACTTTTGGGGGTAGCGGGGTAGTTGCTACCGAATTAGGTTTAGAGCTTTCTAAACGAGGTCATGAAATTCATTTCATCACATATAATCAACCCGTACGTTTAGAGTTGTTAAGTAATGATGTGCATTATCACGAAGTGACTGTTCCAGAATATCCGCTGTTTCACTACCAGCCTTATGAGTTGGCCTTGTCAAGTAAATTAGTTGATATGGTAAAACTTCATAAAATTGAAATCTTACATGTGCATTACGCTATTCCGCATGCCTATGCTGCCTATATGGCTAAAAAAATGTTACAAGAAGATGGTATTTATATACCTATTGTTACCACTTTACACGGAACTGATATTACGCTTGTTGGCAGCCATCCGTTTTACAAACCAGCAGTGACTTTCAGTATTAATAAATCGGATGCAGTAACCGCAGTATCGCAAAGTTTAAAAGATGACACATTGCGTTTGTTTGATATAAAGAATGATATTCATGTCGTACCTAACTTTATCGATTTAGATAAGTACAATCATAAGTTTACCGATTGCCAACGTGGTATGATGGCGAAAGAAGACGAAAAAATAATCACACATATTAGCAATTTGCGACCTGTAAAGCGTTCACAAGATGTTATTAGTGTGTTTTATAACATTCAAAAAGAAATGCCCGCAAAATTGATGCTTATTGGTGAAGGGCCAGAACGAGAGCACATAGAAATGCGTTGTCAAGAATTAGGTATTTTAGATAAAGTTATTTTCTTTGGAAGAAGTAATGAGATTGATAAAATATTATGTTTCAGTGATTTGTTTTTGTTGCCATCACAAACAGAAAGTTTTGGATTGGCAGCTTTAGAAGCCATGGCATCGGGAGTGCCCGTTATTTCAAGTAATACAGGTGGTATTCCAGAAGTTAATGTGCATGGTGTATCGGGTTTTTTAAGTGATGTAGGCGATATTGCCGATATGACTAAAAATGCCCTATATATTTTAAGTGATAAAAAGCGATTGGCAACTTTTAAAATTAATGCTAGAAAAATTGCCGAAAAATATGATTTACATACCATTGTTCCACAATACGAAGCTATTTACCAAGATACTTTGGCGAAGTGTTTGGTGCTATAGTTCGTAATATAGCCTGAGTTCAATATAAATTTTAACGAAGTTTAAAGTTCAGTGTTCAGAGTTTGATGTACCGATGAAGTTTGTGATATACGATTCAACAATTACACGGTTAAACTGTTAAAAGTTACAAGGTATGCCTATCAACCTGAATTAAGGTTTTGTAATGATATCATTTTTTTATTTATATAACTATCTAAACACTTGGATATAAGATTACATCACATAGAAAACTCACGTTAATATAAAAAAAGTTGTAAACCGCTTTATAGTAAAAATAAAAAGCACCCCAATTGAGGTGCTTTTCTGTTTTTATAAAACGTTTCACTTAAAACTGGTATCTGATACCTAAAGCAATATCAAAATCTAAGTCGTTGTTGTCGTAAGTTTCATTTCCAAAACCAATTTCTGGTCTAAAATCCAATGAAATTAATAAAGGAATATCAAAGTTGTATTCAATACCTATATCTCCGGCAGCAAAAACAAACGTATCGTTGTAATCATTTCCATTGTTATCGTCATAACCAAACGACCCTAATCCGCCACCAACACCAGCATACCAGTTAAAGCCACCATCTATGTTCCAAACCCATTGGTATAAACCAGCAAGTTTAAAACCATCATAGTTTTTGCCATCTCTCCAGCCTAAATCTACCTCTAAACGGTTGTTGCTGCCTAGGGCGTGCTGATAAGATATTTCGGCTCCAACACCATTGCTGTCTCCTAAACGCAATCCTAAGGCGTTATTTGAAATGTCTTGTGCGTTTGATAAAAAGGTAAAACCTAATAACGCTACTGAAAATAAAAGTAATTTCTTCATAAATGTAATTTTTGTTTGTAATTAATATACGGTCAATTAATGCTTAAGGATTTTTTAAATAATCCATTTCAATTTTACAAAAATAACGCCAAAAATGTATTTATATTTAACTTCTTATTAAAATTATAATTATTTTTCAATTGCCATGGCGTTAACATCACATTTACAGACATTAAGCAAAAAACTTTCGGGAGAATTATTTTATGATGATTTAATAAAATCTATTTACGCTACCGATGCCTCTGTATATAGAAAGCTGCCATTGGCTGTTGCATATCCTAGAAACAATAATGATGTCAAACAGCTTATTCAGTTTGCCAAAGCACATAAAACATCTTTAATACCAAGAACAGCAGGTACATCACTTGCAGGCCAATGTGTTGGAGATGGTATCGTGGTAGATGTATCAAAATACTTCACTAAAATATTAAATGTCAACGAAAAGGAGCAAACTGTTACAGTACAACCAGGAGTCGTTCGCGATGCTTTGAATAATTATTTAAAACCATTTGGATTGTGGTTTAGCCCGAATACATCAACATCCAATAGGTGTATGATTGGTGGGATGGTTGGCAACAACTCATCGGGTACAACATCCATTCAATTTGGTGTAACGCGGGATAAAGTTATTGAAATGCATACCATTTTAAGTGATGGTAGTGAAGTTGTATTTAATGAAATATCTTCGAAAGTATTTCAAGATAAAACAACATTAAATACTTTGGAAGGCGCTATTTATAAAACCGTTTATTCAGAATTAAAGTCTGAAACGGTTCAAAATCAAATTATTGAAAACTTCCCAAAACCAGAAATACATAGAAGGAATACGGGTTATGCTATTGATGAATTGATAAAATCAGAAGTGTTTTCAAATACTTCTGAAAAGTTTAATATGTGTAAACTCCTTTCAGGAAGCGAAGGCACCTTGGCCTTTACTACACAAATTACTTTAAAATTAGATAAACTTCCGCCACAAGAAGCCGTTATGGTTGCGGCACATTTCAGTAGCATAGAAACGTGTCTAAATGCTGTTGAAATGGTGATGAATCATAATTTGTACACCTGTGAAATGATGGATAAAACCATTTTGGATTGCACAAAACACAATAAAATCCAACAAGAAAACAGAAGTTTTATTGAAGGTGACCCTAAGGCTATTTTAATGTGTGAAGTGAGAGCATTTACAAAACAAGACGTAGATGCTTTAGCCAAAAACTTGGTAAAGGCTATTGAATCTTCTGGGCTAAGTTATGCCTTCCCCATATTGGAAGGAGATGAGATAAACAAAGCAAATAATTTGCGTAGTGCTGGATTGGGCTTGTTAGGGAATATTATTGGCGATAAAAAATCGGCACCATGTATTGAAGATACCGCTGTAACCGTATCCGATTTAGCAAATTATATTTCGGAATTTTCGATGTTAATGAAAAGCTACAATCAAGAAGCCATTTATTATGCACATGCAGGTGCGGGCGAGCTGCATTTACGCCCCATTTTAAACCTTAAAAAGTCTGAAGATGTGGTGTTGTTTAGAAAAATCACTACCGATGTAGCACATTTGGTAAAAAAATATGGTGGTTCTATGAGTGGGGAGCATGGTGATGGTATTGTAAGAGCTGAATTTATTCCGTTAATGATTGGTGAGCCAAATTATCAAATTTTAAAGCGAATAAAAGCGGCATTTGATATGCATAACATCTTCAATCCAGGGAAAATTGTGGATGCTTTTCCTATGGATGAATCGTTAAGATACGTTTCCGATAGGGTAGAGCCCCAAATAGAAACCATGCTCGATTTTTCACATTCACAAGGCATTTTACGTGAAGCTGAAAAGTGTAATGGTTCTGGCGATTGTAGAAAATTACCAGAATTTGGAGGAACCATGTGTCCAAGTTACCGTGCTACCAGAAACGAAAAAGATACGACACGTGCCAGAGCTAATGCTTTACGTGAATTTTTAACAAATTCTACTAAGACAAATAAGTTTGACCACGAAGAATTGAAAGTGGTTTTCGATTTGTGTTTAAGTTGTAAGGCGTGTGCTAGCGAATGTCCAAGTAGTGTGGATGTCGCGAGTTTAAAAGCGGAATTTTTGTATCAATATCAAAAGGAAAATGGCGTGTCTTTGCGTACCAAATTATTTGCTTATAACAACACGTTGAACCGTTATGGAAGCATGGTTCCAAAGCTGACAAATTTTATGTTTTCTAATAGTTTTACAGCCTCTATTTTAAAAAAATCGTTTGGGATTGCTAAAGAAAGGCACTTGCCTTTGATTTCAAATAAAAGTTTAAGTAATCAGTTTCAAAATATTAAAAAACAAGAGTTTAGAGGAAAATATATAAAGACAGTCTACTTGTTTAATGATGAGTTTTTAAATTATTTAGATACGCCCATAGGTGTTGATGCCATTCAACTTTTATCAGCCTTAAATTACGAGATTAAAATGGTTGAAAATGCCGAATCCGGACGTACCTTTTTATCAAAGGGTCTATTAGAACAAGCTAAGGATTTGGCCAATAAGAACGTTGCCATTTTTAAGGATTTAATTACTGAAAAAACACCATTGATAGGTGTCGAACCATCGGCAATTTTAACTTTTAAAGATGAATATTTAAGGTTGGCAGACGATAAAGCTTCCGCAGAAAAAATTGCAAAGCATACATTTTTAATAGAAGAATTTATTCAGCAAGAAATAAAGTTAGGCCATATTAAACCAGAACAATTCACTTCAGATGCAAAAACCATTAAGTTTCATGGGCATTGCCACCAAAAATCATTTAGCAATCAATTGTCTAGTTTTGATGTTTTAAATTTGCCAACAAACTATAAAGTGACTATTATTCCAAGTGGTTGTTGTGGCATGGCAGGAAGTTTTGGTTATGAAAAAGAACATTATGAGGTCAGTATGCAAGTTGGTGAACAAACCTTATTTCCAGCTGTTAGAAACGCATCAAAAGATGTGGTAATTTCAGCCAATGGAACCAGTTGTAGGCATCAAATCAAAGACGGTACCCAGCGAGAAGCAAAGCATCCTATTACTATTTTACGAGAAGCGTTGGTTTAGTTTTCAGTCGCAGTCGCAGTGAAAAGTCACAGTGTTCAGTGATAGTCTTGCATCTTTGCAAAAAAGCTATTTGGCTTTCTTTTCATGCTGTTCTACAATGGTAATGGCTGCAATTAAATCTTTAATATCCATGTCTTCTATTTCTTCATCAACATAAAAAGGGGAGAGCTTGTCTTGGTTGTAACTGTAAATTTTCCAACGTTTAAATTGGTATTCTAAAGCGGTAAAATTTTCAACCCAATCACCAGAATTCAAGTACATGGTTTTACCGTGCTTATTTTCTATATGTTCCAGTTTTGGTTGGTGTATATGTCCGCAAACTACATAATCATACCCGTTTTCAATGGCTAAATCTGAAATAACCTTTTCAAAATCATTAATATATTTAATGGCCCCTTTTACGCCATTTTTAACTTTTTTTGATAAGGAGTAACGTTCTTTTCCACGACGTTCTAAATACCAGTTAACAAAACGGTTCAACAAGGTTAATGCGTCATAACCATAGCCACCTAATTTCGCTAGCCATTTGGCATTTTGTATAGACACATCAAACACATCGCCATGAAAAAACCATGCTTTTTTGCCATGTAGTTCTAAAACCAATTTATCTACTATGGAGATATTCCCAATGGAAGTACCACTAAATTTTCGAAGCATTTCATCATGATTCCCAGTGATGTAAATAATTTCTACACCTTCAGCAGACATGTTCATGATCTTTTTTATAATTTTTAAATGCGATTTCGGAAAATAGCGTTTGCTAAATTGCCAAACATCCATGATATCTCCATTTAAAATAAGTTTTTTTGGCTCAATGCTATTTAAGTAGTTTAACAAGTGTTTTGCATGACATCCATACGTGCCCAAGTGTACATCTGATATGACGGCAATTTCTATTTTACGTTTAATTTTCAATTTTCTAATTTGCTTTTTGTAAAATACTTGATTTTATATTACTTAATCGTTATCCTATAATTATATTAACATGAGTATATTGTTAAACAAGTGTTACCCTGTTTGCGTTATTTCATTTCCATATCTCTGAGGAATAGCCATTAGTCAATAGTCATTAGTCATTAGCCAATAGTAAGTGGTCAATTCAACGATTCAACGATTAAACAATAAACAATAGTCAATATAATCCATAGCTTCGACAAGCTCAGTTTGACAAAAAGGTTCTCTATAGGCTTTCAGCAATGTAGCCACTGGTCAATAGTCATTAGCCAATAGTAAGTGGTCAATTCAACGATTAAACAATAAACAATAGTCAATATAATCCATAGCTTCGACAAGCTCAGTTTGACAAAAAGGTTCTCTACAAGCTTTCAGCAATGTAGCCACTGGTCAATAGCCGATAGTCATTAGCCAATAGTAAGTGGTCAATTCAACGATTCAACGATTCAACAATAAACAATAAACAATAAACAACAGTCAATATAATCCATAGCTTCGACAAGCTCTTTTGTGTTATAGGACTTTATGATTATAGATATTAAAATAAATAAATCATAGCTTGTATTTGGTGTACTTGATTTATAAAAAAGCTTTATTTTAGCAAAAAATTATATTTATGGCTGGAAATTCTTTTGGAAAACTGTTTACTCTAACGACTTATGGCGAATCTCACGGACCTGCATTGGGCGGTGTTATTGATGGTTGCCCATCGGGAATTGAATTGGATTTAGAGGCTATTCAACAAGAATTGGACAGAAGAAAACCAGGGCAATCTGCCATTGTTACCCAACGTAAAGAACCAGATACTGTAAAATTTCATTCGGGAATATTTGAAGGTGTAACAACAGGAACCTCTATTGGTTTTGTTATTGAAAATACCAATCAGAAATCACACGATTATTCGCATATAAAAGATAGTTACAGACCAAGTCATGCCGACTATACTTACGATAAAAAATACGGCGTGCGCGATTACCGTGGTGGTGGGCGCAGTTCTGCACGTGAAACGGCATGTCGTGTGGTTGCTGGCGCTATTGCAAAACAAATGCTAAAAGGCGTTGAAATTACTGCTTATGTGTCGGGTGTTGGTCCCATGAAGCTTAACAAACCATACAACGAATTAGATTTAACCCAAGTAGAATCGAATATAGTACGTTGTCCAGATGCAAAAATGGCTGCAGACATGGAAACGTTTATTAAAGAAGTTCGCGGAAAGGGCGATACCGTAGGTGGTATTGTAAGTTGTGTTATTAAAAACGTGCCTGTTGGTTTGGGTGAACCTGTTTTCGATAAATTACATGCCGAACTTGGAAAAGCCATGTTATCCATCAACGCCGTAAAAGGTTTTGAATATGGTAGTGGTTTTGAGGGTAGTACCATGTATGGTAGTGCGCATAACGATTCGTTTAATGCCGATGGCACGACTAAAACCAACTATTCTGGTGGTATTCAAGGCGGTATAAGCAACGGTATGGATATTTATTTTAATGTCGCCTTCAAACCTGTGGCGACTTTAATCCAAAAATACGAAACCATCGATAAAGAAGGCAATGCAGTAGAAATGCAAGGAAAAGGACGTCACGATCCATGTGTTGTACCAAGAGCCGTACCTATTGTAGAGGCTATGGCGGCTTTGGTAATTGCCGATTTTTACTTGCAAAATAAAATATATAGTAAGTAGTTATTTCTCGTTTTTAGCTTTGTTTTGGGTGCAGCAGAAAGATTTCATGGAGGCTAACTTATTGGTTGTGTTTTACATGTTTTAAAAACCGTTAACAAGAGCTAGCTAAAAAACAATATCTTCAAAAGTTCTAAATGAACTCGTTTAAAGTTTTTCAATTTGCTAAAAAATTGCTGATTTTAGCTCTGTTTTTTCCTTTTCTTCCTTCCGTAGCTTTTCCAACGCGACAAGCTGGCTCCTTCTCTAAAAAGGTTTACTAAACCTTTTCTTTACGCTCGGCCCTAACTCAAAAAAGCCTTCAACAGAACTAAAACCCCCTAATTTTCGCTTAATTTCAAAAACTTTAAATGAGTTCAACTTATAAAACAGAAACTACCAAATAAATAAGAATTATAAAATTCTTATCTTGCCTTCAAATTTTTAAAAATCAATAAAAACATCCCTCTTTTTTGGAGAGGTTAGAATAGGCTCTATGAAAAAACTAGCACTACATTGGAAAATCTTAATAGGTATGACGCTCGGTATTATATGGGCATTACTTTCAAGCTCATTAGGTTGGAGTGCGTTTACCATCAATTGGATTGATCCATTTGGCACTATTTTCATCAATTTATTAAAGCTTATAGCCGTACCTCTAGTGTTATTCTCTATAATTGGTGGTGTTGCCAATATTGGCGACCCTAAAAGTTTAGGTAGAATGGGCGGAAAGACTTTGTTTATTTATTTAATAACTACGGTCATGGCCATTTCTTTAGGCTTGCTTTTGGTAAATGTTATAAAACCGGGTAAGTTAATTGATGAACAGAGTAGAATCGATAACCGCATTAGTTATGAAATTTGGGCAGCTTCCGAAGGCCATGAAGTTAAGGATGGTATTAATTATTTAAAAGATCCCCAGTTTTTTGAACGCGCACAGGAGATTTCAAAACTAACAAAATCTGAATTGAAGGAAGCGTCGGTTTCAGATAAACTTGAAAAAGCCAATAAGCAACAAAGTGTTTCTCCGCTACAGCCTTTGGTAGATATAGTGCCCGATAATTTTTTCGCATCGCTTTCCAATAATGGATTGATGTTGCAAATTATCTTTTTTGCCTTATTTTTTGGGATATGTTTATTGTTTATTCCTGATGATAAATCACAACCGGTTTTAACCTTGGTGGACGGGATTAATGAGGTGTTTTTGAAAATGGTAGACTTGGTTATGCAAGCGGCTCCATTTTTTGTGTTTGCGTTATTAGCAGGTGTGGTTAGTAAAATGGCGGGAGACGATATTGGTAAGGTCATTGAGATTTTTAAAGGATTAAGTTGGTATTCGTTAACTGTTTTAGTAGGGCTCTTACTAATGATTTTTGTAGCGTATCCAACCATATTAAAACTATTTGTAAAGAAAATACCGTATTTAGGATTTTTTAAAGCTATGGGACCAGCGCAAACCTTGGCGTTTTCAACATCTAGTAGTGCTGCAACACTTCCTGTTACCATGGAATGTGTAGAGCAAAATTTGGGCGTCGATAAAAAAGTGAGCAGTTTTGTGTTGCCTATTGGAGCTACTGTTAATATGGATGGTACCAGTTTGTACCAAGCAGTTGCCGTTATCTTTTTAGCACAAATGCATATGATCGATTTAACAATTGGTCAACAATTAACCGTTGTTATAACTACAACGCTAGCATCCATTGGATCTGCCGCTGTACCAAGTGCTGGTTTGGTGATGCTAATTGTGGTGTTGAATTCGGTGGGATTAAACCCCGTTTGGATTGCTATTATTTTTCCTGTGGATAGGATTTTAGATATGTTTAGAACTGTGGTAAACGTAACAGGTGATGCAACAGTTTGTTCCATTATTGCCGATGGTGAAAGTATGCTAGACTACCACGATACTAAAAACCCAACCGAAACATTCGATTTAGATTCATAAACAGTCTCATAAACCAAAAATAGTTTGTTATGACTAAAATAAATAAGTTGCAACCCGTAGTTTCCGTATCATGGCTTCACAATAATTTAGAAGCTGAAAACTTAGTTGTTTTAGACGGCACCATCAATAAGGTGTTCGATACCTCACAATTTCAAATTCCGAATACACGATTATTTGATATAAAAAACAAGTTCAGCGATACCACAGCACCATTTCCATCAACGTTTCCTTCAGAAGAACAATTTCAAAAATCTGCAAGAGAACTAGGCATTAATAATGATAGTGCGATTGTGGTTTATGATGACAAAGGTATTTATTCCAGTGCCCGCGTTTGGTGGTTATTTAAAGCTTTTGGTTACACTAATGTAGCAGTTTTAAATGGTGGTTTCCCAGAATGGAAAAAAGCAGGATTTGAGACGGAATCGATGAAGCGCTATACAGGTAAGCCTGGTAATTTTAAAGCAAGTTATAAGCCTGAATTCATGAAGTTTTTTAATGATGTAAAAATAGCTTCGGAAACAAAGAGTCATACCATCATTGATGCACGCTCCGAAGGTCGGTTTAAAAGTTTAGAGCCAGAACCAAGAGTAGGTTTGCGTATGGGAACTATTCCTAATTCGGTTAACTTGCCTTTTGAAGATTTGTTAGTCGATAATCAATTGTTAACCAATCAAGAAATTGAAGCTAAATTTCAAGCTTTAGCTAAAAAAGAAGATCCCATTATCTTTTCCTGTGGTTCAGGTATTACAGCTTGTGTTTTAGCTTTGGGTGCCACTATTTCAGGATATGAAAATATGGCTGTTTATGACGGTTCTTGGACGGAATGGGGGAGTTTGGTTCCTGAATAAATCATTCCAAAAACTTAGATTTTAATTCAGGCGTAGGGATCCAGCAAGATTCTTTTTTACCATACCATTTATAACGATTTTTAGCAATATAATCATAGACCCAATTGCGAATAAACGGCGGAATTATAAAAAATGCTGTCATTAAATTTTGCGGAAACCCCAACTGACTTGCGATTTTTAATGCAGCAGTAGATTTGTAATCAACACCTTTTTCGGGCGTATATAACAAAATGGAATCTACTTTGTTGGTGTCTATTTTATATGTTTCGATTATTTGTTGCCCGATGTCGCTTTGTAAAGCGGCAAAAAGAAATACATTGTTTTTGTCATGTTTAATAACGTATTGGACAGACGAATTGCAAAGATTGCAAACACCATCAAATAATATCAGTTTTTTATGGTCGGGTAAGGTTATCATTTTTTAGCTTCTACTAACTCCAATTGTTCAACGCTTACATTAGTCGTAAATATACCATAATTTACAACGGCTTTGTTTTTTTCAATTTTATCAATGCTACCAATAGCGCGTCCATCGTTCATACGTACACGGTCTCCAACTTTTAAAGTTACTTTCGGTTTTGGGGTTTCAATGGCTTTCTTCTTAGTTTCTTTTTTCTTTTCACGAATAACTGTTACGACTTTTTCGGCTTCTTGTTTAACCTTTTCTTCTTTTTCTTTTATTACTTTCTTCTCTTTAGCTGTTACTTTTTTTCTTTTGGAGTTTTCAATTTGAACCACTTTAAAAAGTTCCCCCATTAATTCTTTTTTCTGCTTGTTCTCAAAATATTTTTCGGCAATATCATTTACTTTTTGTCCTAAATAAATCAGGCGTTGGTTGCTATCGTACAACTCTTGGTAGCTTTCCAGTTTCTTTTGAATTCTCGCATTGATTTCTTCTAACTTACCAGCTTCCTGAATTTTTTTCTTTTCATTCAATTTTAACGATTCTCCTGTTTTTTCAAGCTTCGAACGTTCTTTTTGAAGCTTTGCAATGGTAGCATCAAAACGCACTTTACTACGTTCAATTTTCTTTTTGGCTCGGTTTATCAACCCGAACGGAATACCATTTTTCTGAGCGACTTCAAACGTAAAACTGCTTCCTGCTTGTCCAATAACCAGTTTATATAAAGGTTCTAAGGTTTTTTCGTCAAATAGCATATTGGCATTGAGCATAAAAGGCAACTCGTTTGCCAATATTTTTAAGTTCGCGTAGTGTGTTGTAATAATACCAAAAGCTTCCCGATGGTAGAATTCTTCTAAAAATGTTTCGGCTAAAGCGCCACCCAGTTCGGGGTCACTTCCCGTACCAAATTCATCAATTAAAAAGAGTGTGTTCTTGTTGCACTTCTTTAAAAAATAATTCATTTGCTTTAATCGGTAGCTATAGGTGCTTAAATGGTTTTCAATAGATTGATTGTCACCAATATCACTTAGAATTCTATCAAACAAACAGGCTTTACTACGTTCATGCACAGGAATTAGCATACCGCTTTGGAGCATCACTTGTAGTAACCCAACGGTTTTTAGCGTGATACTTTTTCCGCCAGCATTTGGTCCGGAAATAACAATGATGCGACTGTCTTGTTCCAATGCTATCGTCTGCGGAAATGTTTTTACTTTCTTTTCAAAATTATTTAAATAGAGCAGTGGGTGATATGCATCACGCAAGAACATGCTTCTGTCTTCTGAAATTTCAGGAAGAATGGCATTCATGGAACGCGCATATTTTGCTTTTGCTGAAATGACATCAATGGCTACTAAAAAGTCTTGGTAGTTTTCTAAAAGTGATAAAAACGGACGAATAAAATTGGTGAGTTCTTTTAAAATGCGAACCACTTCTTCATTTTCCTCGAATTCTAAATTATTGAGTTCCCGTGAGTATTTTAGGGTGGCTTCGGGTTCCATATATACAATGCTTCCCGTTTTACTACTACCCATAATGGCACCTTTGACTTTACGGCGGTACATGGCTTTTACCGCTAAAACACGTCTGTTTTCTACAACACTTTCTCGAATATCATCTAAATATTCAAGACCATGATACATATTTAAAGCGGTTGTAAAACTTTGGTTTATTTGTCCTTTTACTTTGTTTATAGACTGTCGTAAATCGAAAAGTAGGCTAGATGCATTGTCTTTAATATCGCCAAATCGATCTATAACAGCATCAACTTTTTCAATAATGGCTTTAGTGACTTCAATATGTGATGCAAATTCATTAAGGTTTGGATAGTAAACATCAAACTTTTTTAAAAACGTAACAATCTCGTTGGTTGTTAATGATATAGCGACAATTTTTTTTAAACTATGGACTTCTAAATAGGTGTTTTCAATGCGTAACAGTTTGATTTCTTTGGTTATGGCATCAAAACCGTGATTAGGTATTCGATTGTCGTTATAAAAAGACGACAGATATTCGTTGGTTAATTGCAAATTATTAAGAAGTAATTCTTTGGTGCTAAAAGGTGTTATTTGCAGTGCCTTTTCGTTTCCTAATAAGGTGATGCAATGTTCGCTAACTTGTTTTAAAACCGTAGAAAACTCTAAATCTTGTAATGTCTTTTCGTGAATGTGAATCATTTTAAAATTATGGTCTAAATGATAAATCTCGCAAAGTTAAACATTATGTTTGAGATACTTTCTACTGTTAAATTCTTCTTAACGAATAGTTAATTAACAGTTTAGGATTTTTCTTTAACAGAATCCTAACAGTTGTATGTCTTATTTGTAGCTACTTTAGGAACTACCAATTTAAAAACCAAGAATTATGAAAAACAACTATTTCACTAAAATTTTTATTTGTTTAGCACTTTTTGTAGGTGTTCATGCATTCGCTCAATTAAATATGCCTCGTGGAAGTCAGCATGCAACCGTTTCACAGCGTGTGGGTATATCAGATATTACAATTAACTATTCCAGACCAAGCGTTAAAAACCGGGAAGTATGGGGGAAATTAGTGCCTTATGGCATGAATAATCTCGGATTTGGTACCTCTACTGCTGCACCGTGGCGTGCTGGAGCTGATGAGAATACCACTATAACCTTTTCTCATGACATGAAAGTTGAAGGACAACCTATTTCTGCAGGAACTTATGGATTTCATGTTGAAGTGAAGCCAGATAATAAGGCAACTATTATTTTATCAAAAGACTCTAAGGCTTGGGGTAGCTTTTTCTATGATGAAAGCATGGATGCATTAAGAGCCGATGTCACTACAAACACAGTGGCACATAAAGAATTATTAACATATGAATTCAACACCGTTACGCCAACATCTACCACAGTTTCATTAATTTGGGAGAAAAAGGAAATTCCTTTTACTATAGAAGTTCCAGTGACGGAGATTGTTTTAAACGATTTAAGGGAACAGTTTAAAGGTCAAGCAGGTTTTAGTAGACAGAATTGGGAACAAGCTGCAAATTATGCTTTAAATAACGGTGGTGATTTAAATGAAGCTTTGGGCTGGATAGACGCCGCTATTTCCGGACAATTTTTCAGTCAAAAAACATTTAATAATCTAGCTATTAAAGCACGAATTTTAAATAAACTAGGAAGAACCCAAGAATATGAAGCGTTAATGGATGAGGCTTCTGGTATGGCAAATAAGAACCAATTAAATAATCTGGGGTATCAAATGCTGGCAGCCAATGATTATGACCGTGCCTTAAAATATTTCAAAAAGAATGTAGCAGATTATCCAAACGATGCCAATTCTTATGATAGTTTGGGGGAATGTTATAAAATGATGGGCGATAAGAAAAACGCCATTAAAAACTTAAAAAAATCATTATCGTTAAATCCACCTGCAAACGTTAAGGCAAATTCCGAAAAGCTTTTAGCGGAACTGGAGACTATGTAATAATTCATCAATCAAACAGCAAACAGTGATTAGAGAGGCTGTCTAAAAAGTCCTTTAAATTTATTTGTCAGGTTGAGCTTGTCGAAACCGATATTGATTACCAGTAAGTTAAAATATTTCGACAAAGCCTGTGCTGAGCTTGTCGAAGTGCTCAATATGACATAGAACTAGACTTTTTAAACAGCCTCTTTTTTATCCATGAATGGTTTCGCTTTTGCCGTAGTTTTTTATGACTTCGCATTCAAAGGCCACCAGTTCTTCCCAACGTTTATCAACATTTACACCTTTGCCATATTTTCTAGCGTAGCTTATAAAAAGAGTATAGTGCCCTGCTTCACTCACCATTAAATCATAATAAAACTTTGAAAGTTCGGGATCTTTAATCTCTTTTGATAAAAGTTTAAAACGTTCGCAACTTCTAGCTTCAATCATGGCAGAAAACAACAGTCTGTCCACCATACATTGCAAGCGATTTCCACCTTTATTCATGAATTTATAAAGTTCGTTTACGTAGCTGTCTTTTCGTTCTCTACCCAATTTATAACCACGCTTTTTAATGATGTCGTGCACCATTTGAAAATGTTCCAATTCTTCTTTGGCAAGTTCCAATAAATCAGTAACCAAATCGGGGTATTCAGAATTAAGTGTTATAATTGAAATGGCATTGGTAGCAGCTTTTTGTTCGCACCATGCATGATCGGTTAATATCTCCTCAATATTCGACTCTACAATATTTACCCAACGCGGGTCGGTTTCTAACTTTAAATGAAGCATTCTTACTATTATAATGTGTATTACAAAGATAGTTATTAATTTAATTGATTGTTGACCGATTCACTTTTCGTCAGTTAAACCCTGAGCACTGAACCCTGGAAGACGGAAAATTATTAGGTTTTCAATAAATCAACGAATCAACAATTTTATTATATCGAACCCCCGTTAATTTAAGAGATATAATTCCAAATATTCTTATACTTGCCCAAAGCCTTGTAGGTGTTTAAAATAACTTTATTATCCATATCTGATAACGTAGGGTCTTCTTTAAGTAGTTTTTTAGCGTAAAACCGGGCGCTTTGTAAAATATCTTTGTCTTTTATGATGTCGGCAATTTTAAGGTTTAAAACACCACTTTGCTGGGTTCCCATAATGTCTCCGGGACCACGTAAGCGTAAATCTACTTCTGCAATTTCAAATCCATCACTGGTTCTTACCATGGTTTCTAAGCGGGTTTTACTGTCGCTACTTAATTTATGCCCCGTCATCAAAATACAATAGCTTTGTTCGGCGCCACGACCCACACGGCCCCGTAGTTGGTGTAATTGCGATAAGCCAAAACGTTCGGCACTTTCAATAATCATAACTGATGCATTCGGGACATTGACGCCTACTTCAATAACGGTTGTGGCAACCATTATTTGTGTTTCGCCTTTAATGAAACGTTGCATTTCGAAATCTTTATCAGCAGGTTTCATTTTACCATGAACAATGGAGATTTGATAGTTAGGCATCGGGAAATCCCGTGAGATACTTTCGTAGCCATCCATGAGATCTTTATAATCCAACGCTTCACTTTCTTGAATAAGTGGGTACACAATATAAATTTGCCGCCCTTTAGCTATTTCGTCTTTAATGAATTTAAAGACATTCAATCGGTTTTTATCATACCTATGAACCGTTTTTATGGGTTTTCTTCCTGCAGGTAATTCATCAATAACCGAAATATCCAAATCGCCATAAACCGACATGGCCAAGGTCCGTGGAATGGGTGTTGCCGTCATTACCAATACGTGTGGAGGTATAGCGCCTCCAATCTCATTTTGGGAGGATTGAGAAGGACCCTTACGCCATAATTTACTGCGTTGTGCCACGCCAAAACGGTGTTGTTCGTCTATAATAGCGAGTCCTAAGTTTTTGAATTTTACCTTATCTTCAAGAAGCGCATGAGTGCCAATTAATATCTGTAAATCGCCGTTTTCTAATTCGGCATGAATTTTTTTTCTTTCTGAAGTAACACTTGAACCTGTGAGTATTTTTATATTGATATTCAATCTATTACATAGTTCTAGTAAACCATTATAGTGTTGGACTGACAAAATTTCAGTCGGCGCCATTAAACACGCTTGAAAACCGTTGTCAAGTGCCATTAACATTGACATAAACGCTACAATAGTCTTTCCGGAACCCACATCGCCTTGTAACAACCGATTCATTTGAGCGTTACTGCCTAAATCGGCTCGAATTTCTTTTAAAACACGTTTTTGCGCACTGGTTAATTCGAAGGGTAAATGCTTGTTAAAAAAGGTGGTGAAATAATGACCAACATGTTCAAACGGAACCCCTTTAATTTTTGATTTATGAATTAAATTTTTGATGATAAGTTGCAACTGAATATAGAAAAGTTCTTCAAATTTTAAGCGAAACTGTGCCCGTGCCAATAACTCTTGACTTTTAGGAAAATGCACATTAAATAAGGCGTCACTTTTTTTAATTAGTTTTAATTCGGAGCGTAATGGTTCTGAAAGTGTTTCTGCAAATCGCCCCCCAGTTTCAATAAATAATTCCTGAATAATTTTACTAATCACACGGTTGCTGATGCCCTTATTTGATAGTTTTTCGGTAGAAGGATATACGGGTTGCATCGCAGAACGTAGATTTTTTTCATGTTCTTCCTGGAGTTCCATTTCCGGATGCGCCATATTGAATTTTCCGCTAAACCAATTTATTCTACCAAAAGCCACATAATTGGTGTTTGGTTTTAAATTTTCTCGAATCCATTTTTGTCCACGAAACCAAACCAATTCCATAACCCCCGTATCATCCTGAAAGGTAGCCACTAAGCGTTTACCTTGCTTTTGGGCAACTTCTTTAAACGCTACTATTTTGCCTATAACTTGTACATCGGCATTGCTTTGTTGTAGTTGATTGATTTTGTAATATTGCGTTCTGTCAATGTATCTGTTTGGAAATAAATTTATTAGATCTTGATACGTGTGAATACCTAACTCCTTACGAAGTAAATCGGCTCTATTTGGGCCAACACCTTTTAAGTAATCTATGGGAGTTTGAAGATTGGTAGTCATAGGAGACGAATTTAAGGCATTTCAATCAATTCGAAAAATAGAAAATTTATGTATTTTGGCTTAATGGTTGATATCTCAAGTGTATGAATAGATTCTTAATTATAATTTTATTACTTTTTACTTCTAGTTTACAAGCACAACAAACCAATTATGTTGACTTTAAAACAGCAAAAGCAGATATTGTTTTTGGAGATTTGAGTAAAAAGGAAGTTGGAGGAACTATTGTTTATGAATTTGAAGTTTTAAAAAGCACAGATTCCATTTATATGGATGCGGTTAATTTTTCCGAAATAAAGTATGTTCTAGATGGAGCAATTAAAGGTGAATTGTATGACGGAAAGCATCTAATTATTAAATATCCTTTCAAATTAAATACACGCCATAGAATTGATGTTACTTGGAAGGCAAAACCAACAAAAGCCATGTATTTTATTGATTGGGAATATGAAGAAGGTAATAAACAAATTTGGACACAAGGTCAAGGCAAATACACCAGTAATTGGCTGCCGAGTATAGATGATATGAATGATAAAATTGAATTTGATTTAAGTATCACATTCAATAAAGATTATGACGTGATAGCCAATGGCAAATTGACAAATCACCAAGTCAACAATTCTACAATTACGTGGCATTACAATATGCAACAACCCATGAGCAGCTATTTAGTGGCCTTAGCAATTGGTAAATACTATAAAAACACAGAACTGTCTAAAAGCGGTGTTCCTTTAGAAATGTATTATTATCCAGAGGATTCGTTAAAATTTGAACCAACGTACCGGTATACCAAACAGCTATTTGATTTTCTTGAAGAAGAAATAGGCGTGCCGTATCCGTGGCAAAATTACAAACAAGTGCCAGTAAAGGACTTTTTATACGCGGGTATGGAAAATACCAGCACCACTATTTTTGCTGATAGCTTTGTCATCGATTCCATCGCCTTTGTAGATAAAAACTATGCGAATGTCAATGCCCATGAACTCGCACATCAATGGTTTGGTAATTTAGTTACCGAAACTTCCGGTACCCACCACTGGCTTCAAGAAGGGTTTGCGACTTATTACGCCTTGTTAGCCGAACGAGACGTGTTTGGAGACGACTATTACTATTGGCAACTTTATGAGTATGCCCAAGAACTATTGGAACAGGATAAAGCAGAACAAGGCACTTCGCTTTTAGATCCAAAATCGAGTAGCACCACGTTTTATAAAAAAGGGGCTTGGGTATTGCATATGCTTCGGGAACAGGTAGGTGATAAAGCGTTTAAAACGGCTATTAAAAATTATTTAGAAAAACACCAATTTAAAAATGTGGAGACTGATGATTTTATTGTTGAAGTTGAAAAGGCTAGTGGGCAGGATTTAGATGAATTTGTAAAAGTGTGGTTGGAAAGCGACATCTTTCAATATGAAAAGTGTATTAATTCATTAAGTAAAAATTCAAAACAAATGTCAAAAATGATTGAATTGGATCAAGAGTTGCTTTTTTCGTCTCATTCTCCAGACTATAATGTTGATAGATACTTTGACAAAGCGACGAGTTTGCAATTAAAAGCATATTTGTTTTCTAAAGATATGATTACCATTGTTCATGACAGCATAATTAAAAAAGCTTTAAATACAAAAGATATAAAAGTCCGTCAAGCCCTAGCTATAAATAAAACAGAAATACCATCTGAATTAAAAGCAGATTATGAAACTCTTTTAAATGATGAATCTTATCTCACCATAGAAAAAGCATTATTCAATTTATGGTTGAATTTTCCGCAAGAGCAAAAAAAATACTTAAGTAAAACAAAAGGAATTCAGGGGTTTAATGATAAAAACGTGCGTATTCTTTGGTTAACCTTAGCGTTAATTACTGAAGATTTTGAGCCCGAAAATGAAAACATGTATTTTGAAGAACTCACGGATTATACAGACCCAAGATATGGTTTTGAAATCCGACAAAATGCTTTCCTGTATTTGCAACAAATAAAAGCCTGCAAAGAGGCTTGTGCAGAAAACTTAAAGCAAGCTGCTGACCATCATAGTTGGCAGTTTTCAAAGTTTGCTAAATCCTTATTGGAAGTGATTGATAATGATTAGTATATAGAACTCGTTTAAATGCTATCTATAAAACATACAAAATGAATATTTTAATCAGGTATCCGTCATAATTTTTATATTTACAAATAAAACAGAATTTGAGAGCATTAGTAATTTCTGGCGGTGGTAGTAAAGGTGCTTTTGCAGGAGGTGTTGCGCAATACCTCATTGAAGAGCTCAAGCGCGATTATCAATTATATATTGGTACTTCTACGGGCAGTTTGTTGACATCTCATTTGGCTTTGCAAAAAATTGAAAAGATTAAAGATGTTTATACCAGCGTAACCAACGATAGTATTTTTGATGTGTGTCCATTTGTGATTAAACAAAAACATGGTGCCCAAAATATAGCCATAAATCATTTTAATGTAGTCATGAATTTTTTAAGGGGCAGTAAAACCTTTGGCGAAAGTCATAATTTAAGAGATTTAATTAAAAACACTTTAACCATGGAGGAGTTTTTAGTCTTAAAGCATTCCACCAAGGATGTCGTGGTAACTGTGTCTAATTTATCACTAAACCAAGTAGAATATAAATGTTTAAGGGATTTTGATTATGAAGAGTTTATAGATTGGATTTGGGTGTCATGTAACTATACACCATTTATGACCTTGGTTAAAAAAGATGGTTGTGAATATGCCGATGGTGGTTTAGGTAATATGGTTCCTATTGAGGAAGCTATAAATCGCGGTGCCACCGAAGTTGATGTCATTATTTTGCAAACCGAAGTAAACCAGTTTAATAGATTGGCGTCAAGAAACCCTTTTTCTTTATTGACAAATATGTTTGCTTTCATGTTGGATAGAATTGAGTCTCAAAACATACGTATTGGAAAATTTGCAGCAAACCATAATGATGCCATTATTAACTTTTATTATGCACCTACCGTTTTAACAACTAATTCGCTTATTTTTAATAAAGAGAAAATGACAAGTTGGTGGCAAAGTGGTTATGACTTTGCTAAATTTAAAAACCAAGAAACAAGTCAATTAGAAAGTTAATTATGAGGGCATTAGTAATTTCTGGCGGTGGTAGTAAAGGGGCTTATGCAGGTGGTGTCGCCGAATATTTAATTAAAGAAAGAGGACATGTATACGATTTGTATGTAGGAACCTCTACAGGGAGTTTATTAGTGCCACATATTGCTGCTGGTAAGATTGACAAAATTTATGATGTGTTTACAGACGTTAAACAAAGTAATATTTTTAGTGTCAATCCTTTTCGAACACGAAAAAAGGGAGATAGAGAATATGTGTCTATAAACTTTATAAACTCATTGTGGCAATTTATAAAAATGAAGCGCACTTTTGGTGAAAGCAAAGCACTGAAACGTTATCTTAAAAAACACTTTACGGAAGAAGAATATAATTTTATAAAAACAACTAAAGAAGATGTGGTTGTAACGGTTTCGAATTTATCTCAAAATAGGGTGGAGTATAAGTCTATAAAAGATTTTTCTTATGATGAATTTTGTGAATGGATTTGGATTTCGTGTAACTATATCCCTTTTATGTCGTTAGCAAAAGTAAATGGTTTTGAGTATGCCGATGGTGCTTTTGGTTGTGTGGTACCTATACGGGAAGCAATACAACGAGGCGCCACCGAAATTGATGCAGTAGTTTTGGAATCTGAAAATCTAGAGTACATGAAAGTATTGGGCAAAAACCCATTTTCTTTGATGCTCAATTTGTTTGGGCATTTATTAGATCAAGTAGAGCGAAGTGATATTCTTATAGGAAAGCTTGCGGCTAAGAATAAAGGGGTAAAACTTAATTTGTATTATACACCTTCAAAGCTCACTGAAAACTCATTGATATTCAATAAAAAACTCATGGTTACATGGTGGCAACAAGGGTTTGATTACGCAAAGAGCAGGCATAAATAAGCATGTCGAATGAATTACGCATTGATTCATTTACCATAATTCAGATACTTCTTCTTTTACAAATGATAATGCAGCATCACTTGGCGAGCGTCGTTCCATCATTTCGGTTAAAATAACTTCTCTAAGCTTGTTGGCGGTATCGGTTTTTTCAAGTAAACTAGCTTTTCTTATTAATTGAATCGTAGCATTTTTCGCTGCATTAATAATGTTCCAACACCTCTCACTTATATAGATTTGCTGTGATAAATTGTGTTCAAATTCTTGCTCAATATTCTGTATAATTAAAGCTTCATAAGCTTCTTTATCTGAAGATGTTGGAGGAATTCTAATTAGTAAATTTGATGGCGTCATGCGTTCTAAAAACAATACCATGCGTTCATAGGCTTGTAATCGCATCGGCAAGGTGTTAACTTGTAAATCTTTTTTCAATAAAAACCGTCTTCTGCCATCTTCGTTTTTGGTGTGTTCCTTAAAAAAATAATAAGCAATAAGGCCAGTAATTAATGAAGGAATAGCAAATAAAAAAAGGTCAATTAGTCTGTTAGCATCCATAAAGGTATCATTTGATTAAGTAGGTATATTTTCAATTAGCTGTTGAACTCATATTTATATTGAAACTGCTAACTTATTTTCCCCCCCAAATATAAGCAATCTTTTAAATCTTGCATAGAAGTAAACGGCACAAGTGTTTTCTCGTACATATAGGTTTTGTTTAGCTCTTTTGAAAGATTATGGTCGTCTACATTAATTTCAACATCTTCCATTTTAAATTGGCAGGGATGTTCATAGCCTGCAGCATGTGTAATTTCAATCAATTCTTTTTTAAATGTTTTAAAATACTGTGCTAATCGTTCCGATTTTAAGGTAGGGTCAATACCATTTTGCAGCCATTTATTTTGCGTAGCCACGCCACTTGGACACCTGTTTGTGTGGCATATTTGAGCTTGAATACAGCCAATACTCATCATCGCTTCACGTGCCACATTAATACAATCGATTCCCATAGCAAATGCCATAGCTGCTTTTCCGGGAAAACCAAGCTTACCGCTACCAATAAATACAATACGTTCAGTCAAGCCTTTTTTCTGAAACAATTTATATAAATCACTAAAGCCATATACCCATGACAGCGATACATGGTCTGCAAAACTAGGAGGTGCTGCACCTGTACCACCTTCACCACCATCAACTGTAATAAAATCGGGACCTTTACCAGTTTTAACCATGATATCTGCTAGCTCTTCCCATTGTTCTAATTTCCCTATTGCTGCTTTTATTCCGATGGGTAATCCTGTAGCTATAGCTATTTTCTCAATAAAATCAACCATCTCAGGGACATTGGAAAAAGCTTTATGGTTTGGAGGTGATATGACATCTTTGCCAACTTCAACACCTCTAATGTCGGCGAGTTCTTTAGTTATTTTTGCACCCGGTAGAACCCCGCCTTTTCCTGGTTTAGCACCTTGGGATAGTTTTATTTCAATGGCTTTTATAAACGGATTGTTTTCAACCAATGCCACTAATTTTTCCATTGAAAACCCACCATCTTCCGACCGAACTCCAAAATACCCTGTTCCAAAATGGAAAATAACATCGCCACCATGTGAGTGATACGGTGACAAACCGCCTTCACCTGTATTATGATAAGCATCGACTATTTTAACACCTTTGTTTAAAGATTCTATAGCTTTTGCAGAAAGTGAACCAAAACTCATTGCCGATACATTGATAACAGATGCAGGTCTGAAAGGTTTTTTACGCTTGTGATAAGCACCCATTACTTTAGCACAGGGTAAAAAGGTTTTATCTATACTATTCGGGTGATTTTCATCAATTTTATAAGGCATCATCGCATTGTTTATAAATATATGATGGTGTGCATAAATATCTCTATCGGTACCAAAACCTTCGTAATTGTTTTCTTTTTTAGCCGAAGCATAAATCCAGCCCCGTTCTATTCTGTTAAAAGGGAGTTCCTCTCGGTTATTAGCTACCAAATATTGTCTTAATTCTGGACCAATTTTTTCTAGTGCATAGCGTAAATGTCCAACAATGGGGAAGTTGTGGCTAATAGTATGTTTTCTTTGAATAAAGATATCTCTTATAGCTATTAACGCCAAAGCAATTAGTATCCAACCCCACCAAGAAATATTCGATAAAAATATGATCATAGTACTTTAAGTAATTTTTTATTTCAGTATAAATATATTTATTAAAAAAATAAATAAAGCCGAAGTATGTACTAATTGTTTATAATTATTAACAAATCTGTTTAAATAAAAGCATAACAATGTTTAATTTCACATCGTAAAATTTTATGCAGTTTTGGAAAAATATTTAAGTCAGTTAAACGAAGCCCAATTAGAGCCCACCATACAAAAAGACGGGCCAATGATTATAATAGCTGGCGCAGGTTCTGGTAAAACACGTGTGCTTACCTACCGTATTGCTTATCTAATGAGCGAAGGTGTCGATCCGTTTAATATATTATCATTAACATTTACCAATAAGGCGGCTCGAGAGATGAAAGAGCGTATTGCCACTATTGTTGGTACAAGTGAAGCGAAGAATTTATGGATGGGAACTTTTCACTCGGTTTTTGCTAAAATCTTACGTATTGAAGCCGATAAATTAGGGTATCCAAGCAATTTTACCATTTACGATACGCAGGATTCCGATAGATTGATTTCTTCTATTATTAAAGAAATGAATCTTGATAAAGATATTTATAAATACAAACAAGTTCGTTCTAGAATTTCATCCTATAAAAATAGCTTGATTACCGTACGTGCCTATTTTCAAAACCCAGAATTAATTGAAGCCGATACCATGGCAAGACGTCCACGTTTGGGTGATATTTATAAAGAGTATGTAGAGCGTTGCTTTAAAGCTGGAGCAATGGATTTTGATGATTTATTGCTAAAAACCAACGAATTACTAACACGTTTCCCAGAGGTGTTGATGAAATATCAAAATCGTTTTAAGTACATTTTGGTTGATGAGTACCAGGATACCAACCATTCACAGTATTTAATAGTAAGGGCGTTGTCCGATAAGTTTCAGAATATTTGTGTGGTAGGTGATGATGCGCAAAGTATTTATGCATTCCGTGGCGCTAACATCAATAATATTTTAAATTTCCAGAAGGATTATGATGATGTAAAGGTATTTCGTTTGGAGCAAAACTACCGTTCCACCAAAAACATTGTAAATGCTGCCAATTCAATTATTGATAAAAATCAAACCAAATTAGATAAGGTCGTTTGGACAGCCAATGATGAAGGTGAAAAAATTGTAGTAAATCGCTCGTTAACCGATGGTGATGAAGGGCGTTTTGTAGCAAGTGCCATTTGGGAAAACAAAATCCAACATCATGTAGCAAATAGTGATTTTGCTGTTTTATATAGAACCAATGCCCAATCGCGTGCTATAGAAGATGCCTTAAGAAAACGTGATATTCCATATAGGATCTATGGTGGTTTGTCTTTCTATCAACGAAAGGAAATAAAAGACGTTTTATCATATTTACGATTGATTATAAACCCTGCCGATGAAGAAGCTTTAAAGCGTGTTATCAATTTTCCACCACGAGGTATAGGTGATACAACCATAGATAGATTAGTAGTAGCTGCTAACGGTTACAAGCGTTCTATTTTTGAAGTAATGAAAAACATCGATAAAACCGATGTAAAAATAAATTCGGGTACGAAGGGGAAGCTTCAGGATTTTGTGACCATGATTGAAAGCTATCAGGTGCTAAATCAAACCGCCGATGTTTTTGAATTGGCAGAGCATGTTACCAGAACCAGTGGATTAATTAGGGAGTTTAAAAAGGATGGTACCCCTGAAGGTGTTACCAGAATGGAAAACATTGAGGAGCTTTTAAATGGTATGAAAGACTTTGTGGAAGGCCAAAAAGAATTGGCTGACACCACAGGTAATTTAGCAGAATTTCTAGAAGATGTGGCTTTGGCAACCGATTTGGATGCCGATAAAGGCGATAGTGACCACGTAGCATTAATGACCATACATTTAGCTAAAGGTTTGGAGTTTCCGTATGTGTTTATAGTTGGGTTGGAAGAAGATTTATTCCCAAGCGCCATGAGTATGGGGACACGCAGCGAATTGGAAGAGGAGCGCCGTTTGTTTTATGTCGCCTTAACACGTGCCGAAAAACAAGCCTATTTAACCTATGCGTTGTCTCGCTACCGTTGGGGGAAATTAGTAGATTCTGAACCAAGTCGTTTTATAGAAGAAATTGATGAGCAATATTTAGAAATCACAACCCCAATTGAAGAACGTCGTTTTAACCCCATGTTGGATGCCGATATTTTTGGTGATGTAGAACCAAATAAAATCCGGTTTAAACCTGCAAAACAAGCGGTGTTAAAAAAGGGTGGTTCAACGAAAGAAGAGCCTGTTAAGTTTCAGGTAACCACACCTAAAAATTTAAAGCCTGTAACAGCGACTGATAGCAATACCAATTTATTCGACAGTAAATTAGTGATAGGTAATCTGGTTAAACACATGCGTTTTGGTACGGGTGAAGTTTTAAAAATAGAAGGAACAGGTGCCGATGTGAAGGCCGAAATTAAATTTCAGCACGGAGGCATTAAAAAATTATTGTTACGTTTTGCTAAGTTGGAGGTCATAGGCTAAAGGGTTTTATTTAACCATACGGACTGAATTTACATGCCCATTGCCATCATATTCTTTTACGGTATTATGGGGATCAGTTATCCATTCGCCATCTACTATAAATTTATAATGGTGCTTGCCTCCAGATAAAGGTATAACGTATTTCCATCCATAATCTGTTTTTTGCATCACGAAATCTTGTTCGTTCCAATTATTGAATGAACCCGAAAGAACTACTTTTTTAGCATTTGTGTAACCTCTAAGCTTAAAAGTGGTGTATTCTTTTATATCCAGTACCGAATTGAACTCATTGAATTCATTTCTTTTTTTATGAGGGTTGTTTGGGTCTTCCATCCAATGTCCATCAACAATAAAACGATACTCATATTCCCCAGGTTTTATTTGTAAAGTGAGCTCCCAAGCATCGTTAACTTTTTTCATTATAAATAGATTTTCATTCCATTTATTGAACGATCCAGCAACAATTACCTTTTTTGCATTCTTATAACCGTGCAGCTTAAAACTAGCATTTCCATTTTCGCTTGGGTAGGCGGTGTACATCTTTAAATTGTAAACGCCAAGCCTATGTCCATCTTTGGTAGCTTTTGTAATATTGAGGTCTTTTCTAGAGGGTTCTGCCCAATATGAATTGTTAATAATGTATTTGAATTCCCAAGAAAACTCATCATTAAAATCATCAATGTTCTTTCTTAATTCGTACTTGAATTCGCTGATTTTTTTCATTTTCCAGTTATTTCTGGACCAATTGTTGAATTCCCCGGAAACCACAACATTTTCTATGTTGAAATCATTAAAATCGAGCACTTGTCCAGTATATTCTTGAGTGAATTTTGAATAATCCCGTACATCAAATGAAAACACAACCGTATCGCCTTCAATTTTGTAGCCTTTGAAGAATTCTTTTTGTGCATAAGAAATGAAACTTACAAGTACAAAAAACAAACAATTGATATGTGATTTTAGCTGTTTCATTGTTGATTTATCGGGTAATCAATAAAATATAATTTCTCCTTTTGATAATTAATTATGGTTCTTTTTTGAGCAAAAAACTCATAGCCTAAAACACCATCTAAATTGGTTCCAAAAGTATCATTCATTTTGTTCAAATTGGTTAGAATGGTAAACATGGGGCCAAAATAAATAGTTTCACTTAATTTAACGCGATGCAATTTTCCTGCCAATACTTCTATTTTTTTGTTGCTGGCATCAGTTAAGGTCAATCGCTTTATAGGAATAAAATATTTTAATACTTTTTTGTTAATGCTTTTATTAATTTGATTAAACTCTGCCGCTGTATCCAAACCAAACTTCACCTCTTGATTATTGATGCTTCCACTTATAATGATGGTGTGCTTTTTTAATTTAAAATCTAGGCTATCAATAATCTTTTCTAAATATACGTTCTTATTTAATGGGTTGCCAAAGGCATCAACTTTAGTTAATGTTATTTGATTTAAATATAGATCAATAAATACCTCGTAATCCTTTAAAATACTGTAGCCAATGATGCCTAGAAATTTTGCTTTCTTTATTGTTTCAATATGTGATAAATCAATGACATCTGAATTTTTGTTTTCTAATTTAAAATCTCTTATTTGAAATTCTTTGATGTGCCTTTCGTAAGGACTGTCTATGGATTGTAAAACTCCGGAAACTTCTTGTGATTTTCTTTGATGTTCATATAATTTTGGAAAATGAACCTTATTCAAAATTAAGGCTTCTGAACCTGTATCAATAATAAAATGGCCTTTTTTATTTAAAACTTCTGCTTCAATTACAATTAAGTGATCTATTAGTTTGAAAGGAATTCGGATGGTAAACTCGTTAACAACTTCTGCTTGAGGAAAAACAATACTACTTTTGATACCATTAGTTGCACAAACAAAATGGCTGTTAAAAGTGAAGAATATTATAAAAAGCAAAAATCTTAGCATACATAACTAAGACTATTATATAACTGAAATGTTACATTTTTTTATTTTTAATTAGCTGTTTACTAAAACTGAGACAGCCTCTAAGCAGAAGAAACCTAGATTAAAATATTTCATAACAAAAATAATATTTACTTTTAACGGTAATATAAAATAATTGTTATGGCTGAGTTTGTTAGGATATATGAAGAAAACCCCAATCCAAAAGAAATTGATAGGGTGGTGGCTGTTCTAAAACGAGGAGGATTAATTATTTATCCAACCGATACGGTTTATGGTTTGGGATGTGATATTAATAATTTAAGAGCGCTTGAACGTGTGGCGCAAATAAGAGGTGTTAAGCTAGAAAAAGCCAATTTTTCGTTTGTTTGTCATGATTTAAGCCATTTAAGCGATTACGTAAAACAAATCGATACAGCCACTTTTAAAATATTAAAACGTGCGCTACCAGGCCCTTACACATTTATTCTTCCAGGTTCTAACAGTTTGCCAAATCCGTTTAAAAAGAAAAAAACGGTGGGTATCCGTATTCCTGCCAACAATATTGCATTGGAAATTGTAAAGAAACTGGGAAACCCCATAATATCAACGTCTATTCATGATGAAGACGCCGTTATTGAATATACCACCGATCCTGAACTTATTTTAGAAAAATGGGATAATTTGGTCGATTTGGTTATTGATGGTGGTTATGGTGATAACTATGCTTCTACGGTTATCGATTTATCGGAAGATGAACCCGTTATTATTAGGGAAGGAAAGGGGAGTTTGGAGATATTTTAATCGCTAATACTTTAGAAATGAAAAACAATCAAATAAATTATATTGAATTCAAAGCTGCTGATCTTGAAGAAATCAAAATGTTTTATAGCAAATGTTTTAATTGGGTTTTTACAGATTATGGTCCTAGTTATATAGCCTTTTCTGAAAGTGGTTTAGATGGTGGATTTGAGAAATCTGACTTAAAAATCATGAATGGAGCATTAGTTGTTCTATATCATGAAGACTTAAATTTAGTTAAAAATAATATTATCCAATTTGGAGGTAACATATCAAAAGATATTTTTTCATTTCCAGGAGGGAGAAGGTTTCATTTTTTAGATCCTGCAGGTAACGAACTCGCTGTTTGGTCTGATAAATAAATAAGAAAGCCCAACCTTACAGTTGGGCTTTCTTATTTATTTTGAAATTCTAATTAGTTTTGAACAGAAAGGTTTTTCATTTCTTTTTCAACCATATCATAGAATTGATCAATTTTAGGAAGTACTACAATACGAGTACGTCTGTTTTTTGCTCTGTTTTCAGCAGTGTTGTTTTCTACTAAAGGCACATAATCAGCACGGCCAGCAGCAATTAACTGAGCAGGATTTACACCAAGTGTTTGTAATACTCTAATAATTGAAGTAGAACGTTTAACACTTAAATCCCAGTTATCTAATAATACACCACTAGCATAAGGCACATTATCTGTGTGACCTTCAACCATACATTCGAAATCCGGTTTGCTGTTTACTACTTTTGCAACTTTAGCAAGTACTTCTTTAGCTCTTGTAGTGACGTTGTAGCTACCGCTTTGGAATAATAATTTATCAGCAATAGAAATGAATACAACACCTTTTTCAACATTGATTTCGATATCTGGATCGTTGATACCTACTTCACGCTTTAAGCTGGTTACTACAGCAAGTGTAATACTGTCTTTTTTAGTTAAAGCATCTTGTAGACGTGTAATTTTCATATCTTTTTCTTTGATGCTTTCTAGAGTTTTCTCTATGTTGCTAGCACCTTTTGAAGATAATACTTGTAAGTTGTCATTGCTTTTTCTTAAATCGGCAACTTGTTCTTCTAAAGCAGTTGCTCTTGCTGTTGCAGAAGCTCTATCTTCTAAACAGGTGTTTAATTTAACTGTTGCAGAATTCAATAAATCTTGAGATTCTTTGTATTTCGCTTCAAGGTCTGTAAATTGTTTTTTAGAAACGCATGAGCTCAATAAAAACATCGTCGATAAGCTAAGTAATAAGATTTTCTTCATAATTATTTAAGGGTTTTATATTTCTCTAATATTTGTGCAAAAATATGTAAAAAAGAGCCGTTAATAGTATTTTAACAAAACTTTTGCAAACAATTTATCAATTTTTATAGTTTACATTGTTATTTACGAAATAATCTAAAACAATAGATGTCTTTTGGTAATACTCTATTTTGTTTTTTACTGATTTTCTTTGTCTTAAAAGCTGTTTCAAATGCATGTAAAAACTAAAATGCGCTTTTAAGATAGCTAGGGTATGTTTTTGTTTTATTTCTACCAAAAATTTAATCCCTGCAATGCCATCTAAAACCAAGCGTATAAAGATAATAAGAAAGATATTACCCTTTGCATTTTTGGTTAACGTATATAAGCTATTCCTAAAATTAAGAAAGGTCTTTTTTGGGTTGGCATTGTTAAGGGTAGCTCCTCCAACATGATAAATGGTAGATTGTCCAACATATTTAACAGCATAACCTAAGTTTTTTGCACGCCAGCACAAATCTATTTCTTCCATGTGGGCAAAAAACGCTTCGTCTAAGCCGTTCAGTTCGTTAAACACGTGTTTTCGAATAAACAAGCAAGCACCCGATGCCCAAAATATGTCTGTAGTGTCGTTGTACTGTCCTTTATCTTTTTCAATGGTATTGAAAATCCGACCTCTGCAATAGGGGTAACCATACTTATCTATAAATCCACCTGCAGCCCCTGCATATTCAAAGTAATCTCTCTTATTAAAATCTAATAATTTAGGCTGAATAATGGCTGTATTAAATTCGTTAGTAAAGGTTTCAATAATAGGTGATAGCCAATTTTCAGTAACTTCCACATCACTATTAAGGAGGCAGAAAATATCGGCTTCAATATGTTTTAATGCATCGTTATAGCCTTTTGCGTACCCACCATTTTCTTTATTCTGAATTACTTCAACTAATGGAAATGCTGTTTTTACAAAAATTACAGAATCATCGGTAGAAGCATTGTCTGCCACATAAACAGTAGCTTCTTTAGAATATTCTATTACGGAAGGTAAAAACTGTTCTAATAGTTTTTTACCGTTCCAGTTTAGTATAACAATGGCTATTTTTAATTCTGCCACAGCATCATTATTAATCATTCATTAAACATTATTAATTATTAATCATTCATTATAATTTGGAATGTCTTTTAAAAAATCATAGCGTTCGTTCTTAAAGTCCATTTGGCAATAATAATGATTTAATCCGTTAGTTACCATTAAATATCTAGCGCTCAGCACGCGATTGTATTGTGCTATTTGGTCGAATGTTTGTTGATTTATCGTAATTGATGGCGCCTTGCACTCTACAATCAAATGGATATGTCCGTCGGGATTAAAAACCACAATATCGTAACGCTTTTTTAAATCGTTAACAATCAGTTCTTTTTCGATATTTATTAAAGATTTCGGATATCCTTTTTCTTCAATTAAATATAAAACACAATGTTGGCGCACCCATTCTTCGGGTTGTAAAATCACAAATTTTTTGCGTATACAATCGAAAATAGAAATTTTATTTTCGCTATTTTTGAATCGAAACGGAAACTTTGGAAAATTAAGCTCTAGCAACATCGTTGTATTTAGTTTTCAAAGTTAAGCTTCAATAATCAAATACCAAATCTTGAAAAGTATAAATATTAGGTTTTGGAATTTATAATTTGAATTTTTTCAATTTTGGACGAAGTAAAACAATTAGTTACCGACATAAAAAACGGAAAGTTAAAACCCATTTATTTTTTAATGGGTGAAGAACCTTATTATATTGATAAAATTTCAGATTTTATTGAAGAGACTGTTTTAGCAGAGGAAGAGCGTGGATTTAACCAAATGGTATTGTATGGACGCGACGTTACTGTAGAAGACGTGGTTAGTAATGCCAAACGCTATCCTATGATGGCAGAATACCAAGTGATTATTGTAAAAGAAGCTCAAGATTTATCCCGTAGCATAGAAAAGTTGGCGGATTATGCAAAACAACCACAACCAACTACTATTTTAGTTTTTAATTACAAGTACAAAACCATTGATAAGCGTAAATCACTTTATAAAACGCTTCAAAAAAGTGGGGTCGTTTACGAAAGCAAAAAACTGTATGAGAATCAGGTTGCCGATTGGATTCGACGCGTTTTGTCTTCCAAAAATTACACCATTGCGCCAAAAGCAGCCCAAATGCTCGTAGAGTTTTTAGGAACCGATTTAAGTAAAATAAGCAATGAACTAGATAAACTTCAAATAATTTTACCAAAAGATACTCAAATTACGCCTGAGCATATCGAGGAAAATATTGGTATAAGCAAAGACTTTAATAATTTTGAATTGCGCCATGCCATTGGTGAAAGAAATGCGCTTAAAGCGTATAGAATTGTTAATTATTTTGCCGAAAACCCTAAAGACAATCCCATGGTTGTTACCGTGTCTTTATTGTTTAGTTTTTTTTCACAATTGCTTCATTTTCATGGTTTGAATGATAAATCGCCTCGACATGTTGCTGCGGCATTAAAAGTGAATCCGTATTTTGTTAATGACTATGTTACAGCTGCAAGAAATTACCCCATGAGGAAAGTGAGCGAGGTCGTTTCAACCCTTAGGGAGTTTGATGTTAAAAGCAAAGGTGTTGGTTCTAATGCGGTTCCGCAAGGTGATTTATTAAAAGAGTTATTGGTAAAAATATTATCTTAGTGTTTAAATAATTTAAATCATTAATGTTCGATTAAAGATTCAAGACCGTTTTGCTAAAAGAAAATAGACTAAATGACAACAAATCGATATTCATATATATGCCTGTTTTTAATACTCGCTAAGTAACTAAATTACTGCAAAAAGCTAAGCCTCATCAGTAATCTTTTTGAAAGGGCATTAATCTGATAAATAAAAAAAACCAATAAAAAATAACAGATGAAACATCCATAACTAAATGTATGTCAAATACAGGAATTATTATATGGATGTAACATCTGACAAATAAAAAACAATAAAAAATAACAGATGAAAACATATCAACTTTTATTGCTATTTGGTATTGTGGTTTTAATTTCTTGTAAAAAAAACAAAAAAGAAACCATAGTACAAGAACCTATTAAAACAGAAATAGTTTTAACCAAGCTATGGGAAACAGACACATTGCTTAAAACCTGTGAAGCAGTTAGATATAACAAAGAAAAAGGAGTTATTTATGTTTCCAATATAGGAAATGTGCCTCCTAGTGAAAAAGATGGGGATGGTAGTATGTCTATTATCAATCTTAAAGGAGAAATTGTTAATCAGAATTGGGTAACAGGAATAAACGCTCCTAAAGGCATCCATTTTTATAATGATAAACTGTATGTTACGGATATAGATGTCATTGTTAAAATAGATATGAAATCGGGTGCTATTGAAAAACAAATTGGTGTTGAAAATGCCATTTTTTTAAATGATTTGGATATAGACACTAATGGCGATGTTTATTTTACAGATTCTAGTGACAGCAAAGTTTACAAACTTGTAAATGATGAAGTCTCATTATGGTTGGATTTAGAAGACATGAACCCTAACGGCATACTTGTTGAAGAAGATCGAATTCTAGTAGTTTCATTTAGTAAAGGCGATTTTATAGCCATTGATAAAAACACCAAAGAACAAACGGTTATAGCAACAGGTATCGTTGGAGGTGATGGTATTGTACCAATTAAGGAAGGCTATTTGGTTTCCACATGGCCTGGTGAGCTGTTTTTTGTTGATAAAAACCATCAAGGTGAGACAGCTAGCAAAATATTAGATACTAAAGAAGAAAAACTTAACGCTGCCGATATTTCCATAATCTCAGAAGAAAACATCCTTTTAGTACCCACGTTTTTTGGAAATAAGGTGGTTGCTTATAAGATTAATTAGAAAAATTGCTATATACACTATAGCGTTTTGAAAATGCCCATGTTGCTTTATGCCATATAATTTCAAAAGGACCCCGCTCATAGGTTTTTAACCACCATTTACAAAAATACAATAAAAGGATTGTACAAAAAATTCCAATAAGTAAACTAAACGTAGCACCAGTATATTTATATAATCCTAAACCAAAGCCATAATAAATGGTTGATCCCATTATGGATTGTATAATATAGTTGGACAGACTCATTTTTCCCAATGGCGAAAAAATATTAAGCTTTTTGTTAAACTTAGGGATATTAAAAAGTAGCACAAATGAAGCTATTAAAATAAGCATAAAAGTAATGTTTGTCCAAGAGGTCTCAATTGTTTCTAAAGAAGTTCTAATAGCATCACTTGAAATTAAATTCAGAGTATTTTTTTTAATAAAGTAAAGGGGAACGAACAAAACGCTAGAAATAATAAGCACGTTGGTCCATGTTTTTTTGTTTTTATCAGACCAAATGAATACTTTTTTCCTTCCGGCTAGCATTCCAAACATAAATAGTGAAAGAATATGGAAAAAGCGTCCGTTTTCTAGAGACCAAAGCCATACGGCTTTCCTTCCATTAGTTAAGTTTCCAACAACGGTATCAAAGAAAGAGTCACTTTCAATATAGATACCCATTTTACCAAAATATTCCCAAGATTTTGGGTTGATAAATTTTTGTTCAGGGTTTTGAAGAGCTTTGAAGAGATGTAATAACTCTAAAGGTTGTAAAAGAAGAACGAATGCCATTACAAAAACAATTTTGGTGTTCAAATTTGTCACAGGAATTAAAAATAAACCTACAAAGGCATAAATAGATAAAATATCTCCCTGATAAAAAGAAGAGTTTATTAACCCGAAACAAAACAATAGTATTAAACGCCATAAAAAACGAAGTCTAAAATCTTTTCCTCTTTTTTCCTGATTACTTGTTTGGATATAAAAGGTGAGCCCGAAAAGAAAAGCGAAAATAGCATAAGATTTACCGCTAAAAAGGAAAAACATACTATCCCAAATAATAGTATCTAATCCTAACAGCCACTTTGGCGAATAATCAGGGGTATAATAAAAATCAAAATGTTCTAGGTTGTGAAGAAGCATTATTGAAGCTAATGCAAACCCTCTTAGGGCGTCAACCACATAAATTCTAGAATGGCCATTATTCATTAATGATAAAAAAGATAAATTAAAATGTTAAATATAAACAAATATGGTTAATATAAACATTGTAAAAATCAATAAAATGATAACCAATGGCATGACGAATTTCAGCCATTTATCATAGCCTACTTTTACAATGGCTAATGAGGCTAAAATTAATCCTGTTGGATTTATAAAAGCAAACAGGCCCATACCATATTGATAGGCATTTACTACCATTTCCCTGCCAATACCTACACCATCGGCTAATGGTGACATAATAGGCATAGTTAAAACTGCCATACCAGAAGATGACGGGATAAAAAAGGATAATCCGCCATAAATATAGAGCATGGCATTAATAAAGACACCTTTATTCATGCCATTTGTAGCATTACTTGCATAAAACAGTAGTGTATCACTTATTTGACCATCATTCATCAATACGGTAATACCTCGGGCTATTCCTATGATGATGGCAACACCAAGTAAATCGCTAGCGCCTTTAACAAATAGATCAACAAAGGTATATTCGTCAATTTTGGCTAAAAATCCAATCAGTACCGCACCTACTAAAAAAACAACCGTCATTTCTAAAAACCACCATTCTAATTGAGACACGCCATAAATCATGACAACAAAGCACATGACAAATACAAAGAGGATAAGTCGTAAACGGGTGGATAGTTTAACTGTGGAGTTTGTTGTATTGCCAAACATGGCTTCAATAGTTTCTTTTTGACTAAAAATAATAGATTTTGAAGGATCGTTTTTTACGCGTTGTGCATATCTAATGGTGTAAAGAATACAGATAAGTGTTCCTAAAACCAGCATAATAAAGCGCCCCGTTAATCCAGTAGTCCAATTAATACCAGCGGCATCAGAAGCAATAATAGCACTGAATGGATTGGTGGTTGAACACATGGTGCCAATAGACGACCCTAAATAGATACAGGCTAGTGCTACTATGGCATCATATTTCGCAGCCAGAAATATAGGGATGAGTATGGGATAAAAGGCTATGGTTTCTTCAGCTAACCCAAAAGTGGTGCCTCCAATGGCAATTAATACGGTTACCAATAGAATTAAAATAAATTCTTTGCCTTTTAATGTTTCGGCAAGCCAGGAAATGCCAGCATCAAAAGCACCTGTAAAATTCATTATCCCAATTAAACCTCCTATAAACAAAACCAGAAAAATAATGTCGGCAGCTTCAATAATACCTTTTATGGGCGATTGTATAAAAGCTATAAACCCTTGAGGTTTTGCTTCTACTTTGTGGTAGGTATTTGGGATGCCAATAGGTTTCCAAATATCACCATTAGTAAATTTCTCTACAGGAATTTTAATTTGTAAAACATCCAAAGTTTCTTGAGTAGCATCTAAAGTTTCCTTTTTTTCTAAACCTGTTCTTGTAAAGGTGTTTTCAGCTTTATTATAGGCTAAAGAATCAAATTTTCCTGAAGGAATGATCCAAGTTAAAATAGCCACCAAACCAGCAATGATAATGAGTATGGTTTGTGCTGTTGGGAATTTTAATTTTTTCAATCGTAAATTATTTTAATAAGACTAAAGATAGTATTATTTTAGTTCGATTTTAGATTTGTACCTATGAATGTTGATATACACGAAAGTTGGAAGCCTTACTTAAAAGCAGAGTTTGATAAGCCTTATTTTAAGGATTTGGTGAATTTTGTAAAAACAGAATATAGAAGTTATACTTGTTTTCCTCCAGGAAGTCAAGTTTTTAACGCCTTTAATCATTGCCATTTTGAAGATGTTAAAGTGGTTATTATAGGTCAAGACCCGTATCATGATGTTGGACAAGCCAATGGTTTGTGTTTTTCCGTAAATGATGGTATTAAACACCCACCATCATTAATTAACATTTTTAAAGAAATTGAAACAGATTTAGAAATTCCATATCCTAAAAGCGGAAATTTAATGAGATGGGCAGATCAAGGTGTATTATTATTAAATGCAACGCTTACAGTTAGGGCACATCAAGCAGGAAGCCATCAAAATAAAGGTTGGGAGTTATTTACGGATGCGGTAATAAAAACAATTAGCTATAAAAAAGAAAACGTGGTGTTTTTACTTTGGGGAGGATTTGCAAAGCAAAAAGCAAAGCTAATAGATGGTAAAAAACACAAGATATTAACATCAGGACACCCATCTCCACTTAGTGCAAATAGAGGGTACTGGTTTGGAAACAAACATTTTAGTAAAACTAACTTCCTGTTGGAGCAAGCGTTTCAGGCTCCTGTTCAATGGTAGTTCCAGCTTTAAGTACTAAAGGCATTTTTCTGATTTTTGTTCGTCTTACAGTTTTATTGCAGCTAAATTTTAACAATAAAAAATTAATAACTACTAAGGCAATAATTAAAAAAGTAATTTTCAATAACATAGGCTTTGGGGTTAATTAGTCGACAATATACAAAAAAAACAAGATAAAATGTTTTTTTGTCTCAACAAAAATTATTTTGGTTACAAAATTACTAAAAAAAAGACTACAAGCAAATAGGTACTTATACTTATTTGAATATTTAAAAAAACGTAGGTAATTTTTGTGTATTTGACAGTTTTTTAAGATTTTTTTTGATTAAAGTTTAGAGTCAAGATTAAAAAGGCAAGTAAATATTATTTTTTAATTTGAAACAAGTGTTTTAATGAAATAAAAATTAATTTTGAACAAAATAATAAAAATGGAGCAAGTTAATTGGAAAACTGTTAAAGAGTACGAAGACATTACTTATAAAAAATGTCATGGAGTAGCTCGTATTGCATTTAACAGACCAAATGTACGTAATGCCTTTAGACCAAAAACCACAAGCGAGTTATATGATGCTTTTTATGATGCCAATGAAGATGTAAATATAGGTGTCGTATTATTATCAGCCGAAGGGCCATCAACTAAAGACGGGGTTTGGAGTTTCTGTTCAGGTGGTGATCAAAAAGCCAGAGGGCATCAAGGGTATGTAGGTGAAGATGGTTACCATCGATTAAATATTTTAGAGGTCCAACGCCTAATTCGTTTTATGCCAAAAGCCGTCATTGCAGTGGTTCCTGGCTGGGCAGTTGGTGGCGGCCACAGTTTGCATGTGGTATGCGATTTAACCTTAGCAAGTAAAGAACATGCTATTTTTAAACAAACGGATGCCGATGTTACCAGTTTTGATGGTGGTTACGGGTCGGCTTATTTAGCAAAAATGGTGGGACAAAAAAGAGCTCGTGAGATTTTTTTCTTAGGAAGAAATTATTCCGCTCAAGAAGCTTTTGAAATGGGTATGGTTAATGCCGTTATTCCTCATAATGAATTGGAAGCAACTGCTTATGAGTGGGCGCAAGAGATACTGGCAAAATCGCCAACCTCAATAAAAATGTTGAAATTTGCTATGAATTTAACGGATGATGGTATGGTGGGGCAGCAAGTGTTTGCAGGCGAAGCTACCCGTTTAGCTTATATGACCGATGAAGCTGTAGAAGGGAGAAACGCTTTTCTTGAAAAACGTAAGCCTAATTTTGTAAAAAAATGGATTCCATAATATGAAGAATATCTCTATTTGGATTTCGACCATGCGTTTAAGAACGCTACCATTATCAATTTCAGGTATTATTTTAGCATCTTGTTTTGCTGTATATAATGGTTGTTTTAATTGGTTAGTAGGTACTTTGGCTGTCTTAACAACCCTAAGTTTTCAAATTCTTTCGAACCTAGCCAACGATTATGGCGATGGTGTGAAAGGGACCGATAATAATGACCGCATTGGTCCAGATCGCGCTATTCAAACAGGTAAAATTTCTCCTGATGAAATGTTTAATGCCATAAAAATAAACGTGCTAATTTCTATTGCTTTAGCATTTTTTCTAATTTTTACCGCATTTGGTGTAAAGCATTTTTTCTTAACTGTTGTTTTCTTTTTACTTGCTATAGCATCCGTTACGGCAGCCATAAAGTACACTGTTGGTAATGATGCTTATGGATATAAAGGTCTAGGAGATGTTTATGTTTTTGTGTTTTTTGGTTTAATAAGTGTTATAGGTTGTTACATATTATATGCAAAAACCATAGATCATGTGGTGTTTTTGCCAGCAATTACTATTGGTTTATTAAGCGCAGCTGTTTTAAACCTTAACAATATGCGTGATGTTGAATCGGATAAAAAATCGAATAAAATAACCTTGGTTGTTAAAATGGGTATTGAAAATGCTAAAATATACCATACAGTAATTATTGGTTTAGCTATCGTTCTATCGGGGTTATTCGGCATATTATATTTCACTTCATTCTATAATTTAATGTTTGTGGTGGCATATATTCCTTTAATTATTCACATAAAAAAAGTATTAAAAAATACAGATTCTAAATTATTAGATCCCGAATTGAAAAAAGTGGCTTTAACAACGGTGCTTTTAGCTATACTGATGGGGATAGGGCATTTGTTATAGAACTTCAATAAAATTAAGTCATGAAAAAAACATCAATTCTACTAGCATGTTTTGCTTTATTTATAGGCTTTTCCCAAAACAAAACAGCGCTTAAGGTTTTAGAAAGTCCAGAATTTCATGACGAAGTAAAATCAGGAGAAGTTCTTTCAATGCATACTTCTGAATCAGGTTTGATAGGTGTCGTTAGAAATAGTCGAGACCATTTGTTGTTTGATATTTTTAATGAATCATTAGGAAGAATTAAAAATGTTCAAATTGAAACAGACAGAAATGAAAATTATTGCGGCAATTTATCTTTTGATAATATTATAAAGATTTTTACTGTTTTTTCACCATCAAGAAAAGAACGCATTTTGTATTGTCACGAATTTAATATTAATGATGGTAGTCATAAAAAAACGGAACTTTTTAAAGCCGAGGCAGAAAAGAACCAACCTATCTTCTCTGGTAGCAACAAACGCCAAACAGGGTTTGCCATGTCTCCTAATGGAGCATATTTTGTTGTTTCAACAGATGACATAAAGAAAAATTCGAACTCATATACCGTTCGTGTGTATAACACAAAAGATTTAAGTTTGGTCTACACAAAAAAATATCAAGAAAATATTGAAAAGTTTTATGAACCAAATGATTTATCAATAGATGATAAAGCGAATGTTTACGCGCTGGGAAAATTATTTTTGGAAGGTAGGTCTCAAAAAAGGGGAGGCAAAGCGAATTACTATTTTGTTTTAAATAAACTAACAGCTTTAACATATAAAACCACAAAAGTCGAATTTAGCAATAATCTACATATCAGTTCTTTAATTATAACAAATCGAGAGAATAAAATACGCTTAATTGGTTTTTATTCTGAAGAAAACGTTAGAGGTATTAAAGGCGCATTATTTTTTAATGTAGATTCTGATAATATGACGATATCACAGAGCAAATCATTCAACTTACCAGAATCTGTTTATAAAGATTTATATACTGAAACCAAAGCAGACAGAAAAAAGGATGATGAATTATCTAACTTTTATGTAGATTATGTTATAAAAGATAATCTAGGGAATACTTATATTTTGGCTGAAGAATTTTTTGTAACTTATGTTTACGTTTCAAATGGTATGGGAGGTGGTTATACACAAGCGGTGTATCACTACAATACTGTTTTAGTTTTGAAACTCAACCCTAATGGTGATTTAGAATGGGGTAGAAGCATCTTTAAAAGAGATAAGTTTCCTTCTTATAATGCCTTTTTAAAAGATGGCGAATTACACGTTATTTTAAATTCTGGAAAAAATTTAACCGATAAAGAAGACGGAAGGGTCAAAGTTTCAAAGGGATGGTTTGAATCTACTTCGTTATATGACATTGTGTATAATTCCAACGGCGATGTGATTTATAATAAGATTCAGGATAACAAAAATAATACTTATTATTTGCCTTTTTATGGTATCTTTAGTGACGAACGTTTTATTACCATTAGTAGTGGAGTAGAAAAAAAGCAATTCTTAATTTTAGAATAACTAATTATAGTATGAAAATCACATTTTACGGTCACGCTAGTTTAGGCATACAAGTTAATGACGTAAATATTCTTGTAGACCCTTTTATTTCGGCAAATCCCAAAGCATCTCATATAAATATCGATGCACTTAAAGCAGATTATATTTTATTAACCCATGCACATCAAGATCATATTGTAGATGTGGAAGCGGTAGCAAAACGGACCAATGCTATAATTGTATCTAATTTTGAAATTGTGTCGCATTTTGAAGCTTTAGGTCTGGAAGGACATCCAATGAACCTTGGAGGAAGTTGGGATTTTGAATTTGGAACCGTAAAATACGTCAATGCCATTCACACGTCATCGTTTCCCGATGGCAAATATGGTGGTCAGCCCGGAGGTTTTGTTATTGAAGGTGAACATAAAAACATTTATATAGCTGGAGATACAGCTCTAACCTCCGATATGAAATTAATTCCCATGAGAACGGATTTAGATCTCGCCATTTTCCCTATAGGCGATAATTTTACTATGGGAATCGATGATGCCATTATTGCAAGCGATTTTGTAAAATGTGATAAGGTTTTAGGTTATCATTTTGATACCTTTGGCTATATTGAAATAGACCACGAGGAAGCTAAACGTAAATTTTTTGATAAAGGCAAAGATTTGATGCTTTTGGAAATTGGTGAAAGCATAGAACTATAGATGATACTTGCATCATACAAAAAACATATTTTAAACTTTAAACAAGCCAGTGGGACTTCTCGAGGTATTCTTAAAACCAAGGAAACCTGGTTTATCCTTTTAAATTCCGGCGAAAAACAAGGTATTGGTGAATGTGGTGTTTTTAGAGGATTGTCGGTTGATGATAGAACCGATTATGAAGAGAAACTACAATGGGTTTGTGAAAATATCTCTTTAGGATTAGAAACTTTATTGGTTGAATTAATCGAGTTTCCAAGCATTCAATTTGGTCTGGAAATGGCTTTTAAATCTTTAGAAAGCAAAAATACATTTGAATTATTTCCTTCAAAATTCACACAAAGTCAAGATTCAATTGCTATAAATGGATTGATTTGGATGGGTTCTGAAGCATTTATGAAACAACAAATTCAAGATAAAATCGATAGTGGTTTCAATTGCATAAAAATGAAAATTGGCGCAATCGATTTTCAAACGGAAATCAATCTTTTAAAATCAATCAGAAAAGAATTCACTCCAAAAGACATGGAACTTCGGGTAGATGCCAATGGTGCTTTTACGCCTTCAGAAGCTTTAGAAAAACTAAAAACACTATCAGATTTAGATATCCACTCCATAGAACAACCCATAAAACAAGGGCAAGTTGAAGCTATGGCAACACTTTGTGCACAAACACCGTTGCCCATTGCTTTAGATGAAGAATTAATAGGCGTGTTTACTGTAACAGAAAAGAGAAAGTTGCTACAAACCATAAACCCACAATATATTATTTTAAAACCAAGTTTAGTTGGTGGTTTTCAAGGGTGTGATGCGTGGATTGAAATTGCAGAACAAAACCAAATAGGGTGGTGGATTACCAGTGCTTTAGAAAGTAATGTAGGGTTGAATGCTATAGCGCAATACACCTATACAAAACAAAATAAACTACCACAAGGTTTGGGTACGGGCGGTTTATTTACCAACAATTTTGATTGCCCATTACAAGTAAAAAACGGTACTTTACGGTACAATAATAAAATAGATTGGAACTTTAATTTATAGATATGTATATAGCTCAGGCATTTAATGTATTACACGATTGGTGGCGGTATTTAGTAGGACTTGTGATTGTTGTTATTGCTGTAATAATAGGTCAGATTCCTTTTACCGCAGCGGTCATGTTAAAAGCTGTTAGGAATGGGGATAATTTATTAGGAATGGATGAAACGAAAATGATGACGCTCTTGGAACCAAATCTAAATCTATTTTTAATGTTACTGTCATTTGCTGTTGGTTTATTAGGGTTATTATTAGTTGTTAAATACATGCATAATCAATCGTTTACCAGTTTAACTACATCAAGAAAAAAGATTGATTGGAAACGCTTTTGGTTCATATTTTTTGTTTGGGGCATTATTTCAAGTGGTTTAGTGATAGTCGATTATTTTATGTCTCCGGAAGATTATATGATAAACTTTAAACTCATACCATTTTTAATACTATGTGTTATTGCCATTATTTTTGTGCCACTCCAAACAAGTTTTGAAGAGTATTTATTTAGAGGGTATTTGATGCAGGGAATTGGAGTTTCTAGTATTAAAAAGGAATTTCCTTTTATATTAATATATACTATAGCTTCAATTTTAGGATTTATTTATTTGAATAGTTTATTTTCGTTTGGAGTGTTTTTAAGCTTACTGATTTTTATAGGTTTATCTATAATTTTAATGCTAATTCTTAATTATAAATTATTTGATAATTTTTTTAATTCAAACACTTATTTTGTATTAATCAAGATTTTTAAAAGAAATTCAACACCACTAATCATAACATCATTAGTTTTCGGGTTATTACATATAGCAAATCCAGAAGTAGATAGATTAGGATCTGTAATTATGATTTATTACATAGGAACGGGTTTGTTTTTAGGAATTATGACTTTAATGGATGAAGGCATGGAACTAGCTTTAGGTTTTCATGCAGCTAATAATTTATTTACGGCTCTTTTAGTAACTGCAGATTGGACTGCTTTTCAAACGCATTCTGTTTTAAAAGATATGTCAGACCCAACAGAAATGGGTTTTACTGAAATTTTTATGCCCGTTTTTATTGTATTCCCCATACTACTTTTTATTTTGGCTAAAATATACAAATGGACCAATTGGAAAGAAAAACTATTCGGAAGCGTAGTTGAACCATTAAAAGAAGATAGTTTAATTTTAGAAGATAGCCATTCAAGTGATAACTAGTTTTAAATTCATTCACGAAAAATTCAAATTAAATGGAGTTCATTATTCCAATGAAGCCCTTTTGCGTGTTGCCTCTAATTTTATAAAAGAAGGTGAGCCATACGAAAAAGAAGTTGGCAAGTTTTTACAATATTGGTTAGATGAAAATGAGTTTATGGAAGTCAATACCTCTGGCTCAACAGGAACACCAAAATCCATAAAAATAAAGAAACAAGCTATGGTTAATTCAGCCTTAGCAACAGGTGAATTCTTTGATTTAAAACCAAGTGACAAAGCATTGCATTGTTTGCCGACATGGTTTATTGCAGGAAAAATGATGTTGGTTAGAGCGATGGTTCTAGGTTTGGAATTAGACTTGGAAGCACCAACAGCCCATCCAGATTTTAATATTTATAGAGCATATAACTTTTGTGCCATGGTTCCGCTGCAACTTGATAACATCTTAAAGGATTTTAATCTTATTAAAACCATTATTGTGGGAGGGGCTCCAGTTTCAACGGCATTAATAGAAAAACTTCAAGGCATCGATTCCCATGTTTATGAAAGCTATGGCATGACAGAAACAGTTACCCATATCGCACTTAAAAAACTAAACAATCTACCGCCATCGCTAAGAGGCAAGGCGAAGCAATCTGCGGAATCTTTCAAAACACTTCCAAACATTAGCATTTCAAAAGATGAAAGAGGTTGTTTGGTCATTGATGCACCAAAACTTTCAGAAGAAAAAATAATAACCAATGATATCGTAGAAGTCTATTCTGAAACCGAGTTTAAATGGCTGGGACGTATAGATAATGTGATTAATTCAGGCGGATTGAAATTTTTCCCAGAACAAATAGAAGCCAAACTTCAAGATAAAATACAAGCACGTTTTTTTATTGCTTCAAAACCCCACGATACGCTAGGGGAACAACTTATTTTACTTATAGAAGGTGATATAGAATCAATGGATCCTTCTGCCTTTTCAAGCTTAAAAAGAAACGAAAGACCTAAAAACATTTTTACCTTAAAGCAATTTGCTGAGACTGCTTCCGGTAAAGTTCAACGTAAAAAAACAGTGGCGTTAATAAGCCATAATTGGAGTTAATAAACTTTAGTTAACTCACTCAAAAGTACACTTCCCTCATTGGTGGTTTTATTGTAAAGTGATTGGGTTTAGTTTTATGCTAAACTTTAAAATCGACTACAATGAAAGCACTATTAAAAATCATTTTTGTGTTGACAATTTCAATGCAAATACAGGCACAGGAACGACTAATTACGGGTAAAGTAACAGCAGCAGATGATGATTCGCCCATTCCAGGAGTAACTATTGTAATAAAAGGAACATCTACAGGTGTAACAACAAATTTTGATGGGTTATACCAAATTAAAGCGAACAGTACAGATGTTTTAGTGTTTTCATTTATTGGTTATAAAACTGAAGAAAAGCTAGTTGGGAAACTAAATACCATTTCGGTAGCACTACAAGCAGATGTTTCACGCTTAGAAGAAGTGGTAGTTGTTGGCTATGGAACACAAAGAAGTCGCCATGTAACTGGATCTGTAACACATGTTTCTGCATCTCAAATTAAAAAAAGCAAGCAAAAGGCCTATCATAATAAATTGGCAAACCAAATGCAATATCATTCGGTTTCTAATTCACTGCAGGGTAAAATTGCAGGTGTTGCTATTACAAATGGTACAGGGAATACCGGTTCAAACACGCATATAGTTATACGAGGGACTTCAGCCATCTCTAAAAACAGCGAACCGTTAGTGGTTGTAGATGGTAAAATAATGCCTTATAATACAGTAGAATCTATAAACCCGAAGCAAATAAATGACATAACGGTACTTAAAGATTCTAATGCAACGGCTATTTACGGAAATAGGGCTAATAATGGTGTTATTATAATTTCAACAAAAAATAATGATGATACATCAAAAGAACCATTATACATTGTTGATGGTGTTCCTATTAAGAAAGAGCATAATTACATTATTAAAAACCTTCCTGAATCTGATATAGAAAATAAAACAAGCTACGGAAAAGCCGAGGCTAAAGATAAGTTTGGTAAAATAGCAAAAGATGGATGTGTGGTCATTACAACACATCAAGGAAATTTTAGATTAAACAATCAAGAAAGTTATGCTGTAATTGAGGAGAATGCATTTGAAAGAACCTCGCTTGCTCCACTTTCAACATTTTCAATTGATGTTGATAAAGCGTCATACAGTAATATTAGACGTATGATTAACAATGGAATAGCTATTGATCCAGACGCGGTTAAAATTGAAGAAATGATTAACTATTTTGATTATAACTATCCACAACCAACAGGTGAACACCCATTTTCAATTAATACTGAAGTCGCTGAAACACCTTGGAACAATACGACTAAAATTGTTAAAATTGGCTTACAAGGAAAAACCTATGACAATGAAGAATTACCAGCCTCGAATCTAACTTTTTTAATAGATGTGTCTGGATCTATGAGTACGCAAAACAAGTTACCGTTGCTAAAATCGGCTTTTAAGTTATTGGTAAATCAGTTAAGAGACCAAGACAAAGTATCTATTGTAGTGTATGCAGGTGCAGCGGGCGTTGTATTAGAACCAACTTCAGGAAAACATAAAGAGAAAATTATAAGTGCTTTAGACAATTTGAACTCTGGCGGTTCAACCGCTGGTGGTGCAGGTATTTTACTGGCGTATAAATTAGCTGAAGAAAATTTTAAAAAGAATGGGAATAATAGAGTGATTTTGGCAACCGATGGCGATTTTAATGTTGGGGCTTCTAGCAATAAAGCGATGGAAACCTTAATAGAAGAAAAGCGTAAATCGGGTGTGTTTTTATCGGTTTTAGGCTTTGGTTATGGAAACTATAAAGATGCAAAATTGGAAATTTTAGCCGATAAAGGAAACGGAAACCATGCTTATATTGACACTATGCAAGAAGCGCAAAAGGTTTTTGGAAAGGAATTTGGAGGTACTTTATTTACCATTGCAAAAGACGTAAAAATTCAAATTGAATTCAACCCTAATAAAGTACAAGCATATAGATTGATTGGTTATGAAAACAGAATGCTAGAAGATGAAGATTTTATTGATGACACAAAAGATGCAGGTGAATTAGGCAGCGGACATACTGTTACTGCACTATACGAAGTGATTCCTGTTGGTGCAAGAAGCGATTATTTAAAAGATGTTTCCGATTTAAAATACACAAAACCGGAAGTGACTAAAGCGTATTCAGATGAATTGTTTACTGTGAAATTTCGCTACAAAAAACCAGATGGTGATAAAAGTATTGAAATGGTACATGTTCAAAAGGATGTGGTTTCAGAAGCTTCAAAAGACTTAGAATTTGCATCAGCAGTAGCGTTGTTTGGAATGCAATTGAGACATTCTAAATACCATAACAATTCAAAAATAGAAGATGTTATTATACTAGCAAAATCGGGCAGGGACAATGATAAAGATGGCTATAAATCAGAATTTATGCGATTGGTTTCTTCCTATCAAAATTTATAGATAAAAATAAGAGGCTAAAAAGTCCTTTAAATTTATTAAAACAAATCTAAAAGAGCTCGTTAAAATTTATACTGATTACCAGTAAGTTAAAATATTTTGACAAGTTATATGACATAGAGCTAGACTTTTTAGCCTCCTTTTTTATTGCTGCATTTTAAAATAATAATCTAAAGAATGCTTTCCAGAGCCATACAATAAAAAGAATGCACTTATTAATAAAATTACAATGGCTAAAATTAAATTGTTAGCATGCATTTCTCCAACAAAATTTATTAGTATTGCCCCAATTAAAATAGGTAACTGTGCAATTATTGCCCATCGTGTTAGTAAACCAAAGGCAATTAAAATACCTCCAATAAAATGTGCAGGAGCAACATAGTGTACAACGATCATACCTCCAACCATATTTTCCATTGGTTTAAAAAGTTGTAAAAGCATCATACTGTCGGCCATAAAGCTAATTCCTTTAATAAAAAGGAATATGCCCAAAGCAACACGGAGCAAATCAAGCGGGAAATAGGTATGCCCATTCGCCCACTTATTGAGTGTTTTTATTGTTTCCATGATTGAAATTGTTGATTTTCAATACAAAAGATACAAAATTATAATGAGAAGTTAAAATTTAAACCTGTAAAACACCCAAATTGAATGGCTTTTCAATAGGAGCGTGGTTAGCAGCTTCTATACCCATACTAATCCATTTTCGGGTATCCAAGGGATCTATAATGGCATCTGTCCAAATGCGTGATGCAGCGTAATATGGAGAAACTTGCGCATCATAGCGGTCTTTTATTTTATTGTAAAGTTCGTCTTCTTTTTCTTTTGTGATTTTTTCTCCTTGTTTTTCTAAAGAGGCTTTTTCTATTTGAAGCAGTACTTTGGCTGCTGAGTTACCGCTCATTACAGCAAGCTCTGCACTTGGCCATGATACAATCAATCTTGGGTCGTATGCCTTTCCACACATAGCATAATTACCGGCACCATAACTATTGCCTATAATTACTGTAAATTTAGGTACTACGGAGTTACTAACGGCATTCACCATTTTTGCACCATCTTTTATAATGCCTCCATGCTCACTTTTGCTGCCCACCATAAAACCAGTAACATCTTGTAAAAACACTAAAGGAATTTTTTTCTGATTGCAATTAGCAATAAAACGGGTCGCTTTATCGGCACTGTCGTTATAAATAACACCTCCAAATTGCATTTCGCCTTGTTTGGTTTTAACTAATTTTCGTTGGTTAGCCACAATACCAACTGCCCAACCATCTATTCTGGCGTAACAGGTAATGATGGTTTTTCCATATCCTGCTTTATATTCGTCAAATTCGGAATTATCAACCAATCGCTTGATAATCCCATGCATATCATATTGATCTGTTCTTGATTTCGGCATGATGCCATAAATATCTTCGGGCTTTTCTTTAGGTTTTTTAGAGGCTATTCGGTTATAACCTGCTTTATCATAATCACCAATTTTTCCAATGATACTCTTTATGGTATCTAAAGCATCTTTATCATCTTTGGCCTTATAGTCGGTTACCCCAGAAATTTCACAATGTGTAGTAGCACCACCAAGCGTTTCATTATCAATCGTTTCTCCAATAGCTGCTTTTACTAAATAACTACCAGCTAAAAAGATGCTTCCCGTTTTGTCGACAATTAAGGCTTCGTCGCTCATAATAGGTAAGTAGGCACCACCAGCAACACAGCTTCCCATAACTGCAGCTATTTGGGTAATACCCATACTGCTCATTATGGCATTGTTTCTAAAAATACGCCCGAAATGCTCTTTGTCTGGGAAAATCTCGTCTTGTAAAGGCAAATACACCCCGGCACTATCTACTAAATAGATGATAGGCAACTTATTTTCAATAGCAATTTCTTGGGCTCTTAAATTCTTTTTTGCTGTAATAGGAAACCAAGCACCTGCTTTAACGGTGGCATCGTTGGCAACGACAATGCATTGTTTTCCATTAACATAACCAATTTTCACAACAACACCAGCTGAAGGACAACCGCCATGGGATTCGTACATGCCTTCTCCTGCAAAAGCAGCAATTTCAATAGATTTCGAGTTACTGTCCAATAAATAATTTATGCGTTCGTGTGCCGTCATTTTTCCTTTGGCACGATGTTTTTCAATATTACTTTTTCCGCCTCCTAAATGTACTTTAGCTAGACGTTTGTTAAGTTCTGATACTAATAGTTTATTGTAATCTTCGTTTTTGTTGAAGTTTAAATCCATTGACATTTTGTTTGAAGCTAAAATACAAAAGTTTCAATTACGGAATAACGAATGTTAATGTTTTATTAAATTATATTACATGGAAATAGTTTCCTTGGAAACTAAATTGTTTTACATTACATTTGTATCAACAAAAAGATAATTACATGAAACGCCTATGATAATGGCATTCATATACTAGGATGATTATTCAGGGTAATCCGTGTAACCAAATTAAAACAAAAATACAAACAGATGAAAAAAATCATAGTCTTTGCGGGTACAAATAGTAGAGAATCAATAAATAAAAAATTAGCAACTTATGCTTCAGGTTTTGTAGATAATGTTTCCATAGATATTTTAGACTTAAATGATTTTGAAATGCCCTTATTTGGTGTTGATTTGGAAAAAGAGAAAGGTATTCCTGAAAACGCACATAAGTTTTTAGATTTAATAAAAGCTTCAGATGGTATTATAGTATCATTGGCAGAACATAATGGAGCTTATTCAACTGCCTTTAAAAATATATTTGACTGGATGTCCAGAATTGATGGTAAGCTTTGGAACAACAAACCCATGTTGTTGATGGCAACATCACCGGGAGCTAGGGGCGGTGCAAGTGTGTTGGAAATTGCAAAAAGTAGATTTCCGTTTATGGGAGGCAATATAGTATCGGAATTTTCATTACCAAGTTTTGGAGAGAATTTTAAAGAGGGTAAAATTGTGGATCCTGGACTTTATTCAAGTTTGTTAAAGGCAATAACAGAATTTCGAAACAATTTATAAGATGGAAATAAAGCAAATAGACAATGGGAAAAAAGGGGCTTTTTATGTAGAAATTGATAATGTAAAGCTAGCAGAAATGACCTATTCACATGCTGAACCTAATAAAATTATAATAGACCATACCGAGGTGAGCGAAACACTAAAAGGACAAGGTGTGGGGTATAAATTGGTTGAGGCATCGGTAGATTATTTGCGAGCTAATAACTTAAAAGTAATTCCTTTATGTCCATTTGCTAATGCTGTTTTTAAGAAAAAATATAGTGAGTATGCAGATGTTTTAGTCTAAATAAGTTATAAAATGGGGGACATTAGTAAAGATATTAATTCAAAGTTTGCAAATAACAGAATTAAAGCGCTGTTAAACATTTTATATACAGCGAATTGGATTTCAAGTTACCAAAACGCTTTTTTTAAAACTTACGGAATATCTCCACAACAATACAACATTCTTAGAATATTAAAAGGAGCCGGAGAGCCTATAAATGTTCAGGTTGTTAAAGATAGAATGATTGAACGTTCACCAAACGCTACACGATTGATGGATAAACTATGTTCTAAAAACTATATTGAACGTTTAGCTTGCGACCATGATAGGCGCGTAGTTAAAATAACAATTACAAAAGAAGGAAATGCCCTTTTAGATGCCATTCCAGATGATTTAAACAAAGAATTATTAAAAAATTTAAGTGAAGAAGAAGCAGAACAATTAAGTAATCTGCTAGATAAAATGAGATAATTATTCCTGCGCAGGCAGGAATCTTATGAAAGTTATAGTAATTAATAAAAAGATTTCCGCCTTCGCGGAAATGAAAAAAAAAAGGAAGAATACATAAATGAAAACAATAATTCATAAAGCCGATAGTAGGGGATTTGCAAACCATGGTTGGTTACAGGCAAATCATTCGTTTAGTTTTGCAAATTACCATAATCCGGAAAAAGTGCATTTTGGTGCATTGCGCGTGTTGAATGATGACATTATTGCGCCAAAAATGGGTTTTGGAACACACCCGCACGATAATATGGAAATAATTACCATTCCGTTAAAAGGTGTTTTAAAACATAAAGACAATATGGGTGACGCATGGTTATCCGTGTTGCCAGGAGAAGTGCAGGTTATGAGTGCTGGTACTGGTGTACAACATTCCGAGATTAACGGGTCTGTAGACGAACATTTGAGTTTGTTCCAAATTTGGATATTTCCCAATAAGCAAAATGTAGCACCGCGATACGACCAAAAATCGTTTGATATCAATGAAAGAAAAAATAAACTTCAAACATTAGTAAGTTCTATAGATGAAAACCATGAAGGTAGTTTGAAAATCCATCAGGATGCCGTAATTTCTAGAATTGATTTAGACGAAAACACCTTGTTTGAATACAAACTTAAAAGTGAAAATCATGGAGTTTATATTATGACTATTAGCGGTAAAGTGTTGATTGATGACACTGTTTTAGAAACACGTGATGCAGCGGGTATTTCTGAAACGAAATCTTTTACGATTAAAGCAGAAGAAAGCTCTAGTTTGGTGTTTATTGAAGTGCCTATGGAATTTTAGCGATAGTTTAAGTTTTTATTAGCAAAAAGCATCCTTGTTTAGGGTGCTTTTTTTATATAATGGGAATTTCATTTTTAAGACAAGAATCCTGAAAGAATTTTATTATTAAAAACTGAATTAAATCGTGTTGTCGGTTATTTGTGCTATTCAAAGTAAATATTTTATGTAACCTTAAATGAAATTTACTTTCGCGTGAAATTTTTTACTCTCAAATTAAAATGACATTTAAAAAAGAAGTTTTATTAGTCTTTCTCATTGCTAATATTTTCACAATTAATTCTCAAATCCCAAAACTCACAAAAAAAGACTCTACGATTGTTAGTTCGTGGATTTTTGGAATAGGTTTTAATGTGGTTGATGATTCCGATGATAGATTCCATAAATTGTTTGATTTTAAAGATGGGTGGAATGCTGTTCCATTTCCTTCAAGACTAAGTATTGGAAAATATTTTAAAAGCGGGTTCGGACTTGAGGCAATTACTTCTTATAACAAATATAAGAAAGGTAAGATTGCTGATGGTTTGCCACTTACCAATGATAAAGATTATTATTCTATTGATTCCAGATTAAGTTACGATTTGAATAAAATTATTGGAGAAACAGGTTGGTTTGATCCGTATATTGGTGCAGGAGTTGGCTATACACATGCTAATGACATTTCCAAAGGTACCTATAATGGTGTATTAGGATTTAGAACATGGTTTTCCGACAGATTGGGATTGGATATAAACACATCGGGTAAATGGACCATGAATAATAATTATACAGATCATTTGCAACATGCTGTTGGTGTGGTATATAGATTCCATATTAAAAAGGAATTAACAGAAGAAGGAAAAGCTAAGTTAGAATTAATTAATGCAGAAAATGAAAAAACTAGAATTAATGATTCTATCATTGTTGTAAATAAAATGGCGGAAGAAGCTAGATTATTAAACGAAAGGCTAGAAAAGGAAAAGGAGGCCAAAAGACTTGCTGAGCTTGAAAAAGAAAAAACTGAACTTAGAAACAAAATACAAAACGAAATTGATAGCTTACAAGATATATATTTTGCTTTAAATTCACCTCATTTAACAGTTTCATCCAAAAACATTTTAACTAAATTGGTATCCATATTAAATAAGTATCCTAAATTATTGTTGGAAATAAGTTCACATACAGACTCAAGAGGCTCATCAATATATAATCAAAAACTTTCTGAACGAAGATTGAAAAGTGTGTTAGATTATTTATTTGATAATGGTATAGAAACCAGTAGAATTGAGGGAAGAGCTCATGGCGAAGAACAATTGGTTAATGAATGTGACGATAAAACAAAATGTTCTGAGGTTAAACATCAACAAAATAGAAGATCTGAAATTAAAATTATCAGTTATTAATTGGTAATGTTTGTTTGCTGATTAAATCATAGCATCGTTATGAAGAGAAGGAGGGAAATCGAGTGCAGCATCATATTTTGCAGATATTTTAGAGGTAGTATCTTATTAAGTGTGTAAAGTTTAAATATCGAGGGTTAAAACTCTCGATATTTTTTTGTTTAATTTTAAATCGTATTGTCTGTCCTGAAATATTATTTAAACAAGGGAAGTTTTAGTAAAAGTAGCGTTGGCAAAACTTCCATCTCTATAATAATATAAAAACTATTTAAATTGATTTTTTTATTAAAACATTAGGGTCATCAATATTTATTTGAATAACATCAATAACAGGGTTTATTACTAGCTCATTTACTTTTTTGTGCTTGATTCCAAACTTATTGGTTTCTATAAAATCACCTGCTTCATTATTGTTTTTATCTAAAGATGTAACTACAAATACTTTAGTGTTCATTTGTGTTTGGGTTAATGCCAATTCATTTCCTGCAACAATATCAAGTATTTTGGAACCATCATTCCTGTTCAAAATGGCTTCAGTAGCATTATCAAAGGCATAAACAACATACTTCACAGGCAAATCACCATCTGAAGCTGTTTCTGGCGTGTCCCATAAAATCTTTAAAGGTTCAAATCTAATGTTTGCCGGCTTTATAGGGCAGATACTATCTTTACCTAAGCCTAAAATGGGCGGTGCATACGATTTATATTTAAATTGCGTATTGTTCAAAGCACTATTTAGTTCCTTTAAATTATTTTTTATGCTAGTATAGCTATATGCAATTTGGCCAAAAGTAGCATCCATATGAGCCAGTCTATTTTGATCTATTTGGTTTTGAATTTCTGTGATGTCCCAAGGGTTTGTGTGGTGTGCCACTTTGTAATAACCCTGACTTACATATAGTTGTTTGCAATAAATTTTTGCTTGATCGTTCCACCATTTCGATAGTGAAATATAATCTTGGGCTTTTGTTATTTTCCAGTATAATTGTGGTGCTAGGTAATCTACTTTACCTGAATTTAACCAAGCAATGGGGTCGCAAAATAAAGCGTTGAATGAAGAAGTTCCACTAATGCCTGATGGTGTACCCGATTTCCAAATTCCAAATGGACTAACGCCAAATACGATATTTTTGTTTTTTGAGTTGTTAATGGTTTGTATGGCGTCATAAACCATTTCTATCATTAGATTTACATTATTTCTACGCCAATCTTCTATAGTGGCAATGCAGGTTGGATTATTATCTATATATGTTTGGGCATCTTGTGGAGTAGATTCCATACCAGAATACGGGTAGAAATAGTCATCAAAGTGGATGCCATCAATATCATATCTATTAGCAATATCTTGGACTACACTAACTATGTAATCTCTAACGGCGGGAAGTCCCGGATTTAACATTTTTAAAGATAATGCTTTATCGGTTTTATTTAATTTAGCTTGAAAAGTCCATGTTGGATGTAAATTTGCCACATTATTTGGGGCTAATACCATTGCAGGTGTTTGTTTAACTCTGTACGGATTTAACCAAGCGTGTAAATCCAGACCTCGTGCATGGGTCTCTGTAACCGCAAATTCCAAAGGATCCCATAATGGAACGGGAGCTTTTCCTTGTGTTCCCGTTAGCCAATAAGACCAAGGATCGATTGATGAGGCATATAAAGCATCACTTTCTGGACGTACCTGCAGGAAAATTGTATTGTAACCGTTAGCTTTAAGATTATCTAAAATTGTAATTAGTTCTTCCTGTTGTTCAGTGGGTGTTGCGTCGCGATTTGTTGGCCAAGACAGACTAGATATAGATGGCACAAAAACACCTCTTAAATCTGCTTTTGGAGTTGTAATTCCTTTACCGGTTTGTGCATGTATAGCAATAAAAAAAAACAGAAAATAAGGGACAAATATTTTCATCTGTTTATTATGTTTTTTGTTTTTTAATTGTCAGAAGGAATATCCTTTACAATCATCTTTGTGTGTGAATGCGATTCTCATAGGTGTTTCATATTAGCTATTTTTTGAAATCCTATAATTTCCAAGTTCAAGTTTTAAATGATTATATTCCTTCAACTTGTCTTCTATGGATTTATTATAAAATAACAAGTAAATTTAAATAATTTATAGACATGAATTAAAATTAATGCGGAGAAGCATAGACGAAATACACTTTTGTAGTATAAAACAAAAGATGTTTATTGCTTTTTGTAATTTTTAAATGCTAAAATGGATTTCTTGTTAAGTTAAAATTAAGCTTTCAAAAGGCTGTCTTTTTTATTTAAAAATACGATATTTGTGCTGTAAATTTGCGCAAGGGATTGTAGCGGCATCCTTTTTTATGTGTTATCAATCATTGAGACACTTAAGTACACATAAAAAAGATATAGCGTAAAGCCCGACCTTGTTTTTTTCAAGGATGCGCCCTAAAACTAAATAACTAATTATGGCAATGAATAAAAATACAGTATTGGCTTGGGCCACAACAATTATGATTATAGTTGGTGTCGCATTAATTTTAATGGGCGCTTTTAGGTACGATGATGTAGCTGGTTGGGGTTTTGCAGCTGTAGGAATTGGTTTTTTTGCCATTGCTTGGGTGTTTAACGCTTTAAAAGGTAGAGTATAATGAGTGACGATAAGAAAGTTATCTTTTCAATGTCTGGTTTAACCAAGACGTTTCCAGGGGCAAATACGCCTGTTTTAAAAAATATTTATTTAAGTTTTTTTTACGGAGCTAAAATTGGAATTTTAGGTCTAAATGGTTCGGGGAAATCTACATTGCTTAAAATAATTGCTGGTGTTGAAAAGAATTACCAAGGAGATGTTACATTTTTACAAGATTATTCGGTTGGGTATTTAGAACAAGAACCAAAGTTAGATGAGAGTAAAACCGTTTTAGAGATTGTAAAAGAAGGTGCTGCTGAAACCGTAGCTATTCTTGATGAGTACAACAAGATAAATGACATGTTTGGTTTAGAAGAAGTTTATTCTAACCCAGATAAAATGGACAAACTAATGGCCAGACAAGCTGAGCTTCAAGATAAAATTGACGCATCAAATGCTTGGGAACTAGATACTAAGTTAGAGATTGCCATGGATGCTCTTAGAACGCCTGATGGTGATAAAAAAATAAGTGTATTGTCTGGAGGAGAGCGCCGTCGTGTCGCTTTATGCAGATTGCTTTTACAAGAACCAGATGTATTATTGCTCGATGAGCCTACCAACCACTTAGATGCAGAATCGGTGCATTGGTTGGAACACCATTTGGCACAATATAAAGGAACAGTAATTGCCGTAACGCATGATAGATACTTTTTAGATAATGTAGCAGGTTGGATTTTAGAGTTGGATAGAGGAGAAGGTATTCCGTGGAAAGGTAATTATTCATCGTGGTTAGACCAAAAATCGAAACGTTTAGCGCAAGAAAGTAAAACCGCTTCAAAACGTCAAAAAACCTTAGAGCGTGAATTGGAATGGGTACGTCAAGGTGCTAAAGGGCGTCAAACCAAGCAAAAAGCACGTTTGAATAATTATGATAAGTTAATGAGTCAAGACCAAAAACAGCTTGACGAAAAACTGGAAATATATATTCCTAATGGGCCACGTTTAGGAACCAATGTTATTGAAGCAGTTGGGGTAAGCAAAGGTTTTGATGATAAATTGCTGTATGAAGATTTAAATTTCAAACTACCACAAGCAGGAATTGTTGGTGTTATTGGACCAAATGGTGCTGGTAAAACAACCATTTTTAGAATGATTATGGGTGAAGAAACCCCAGATAAAGGTGAGTTTTTAGTAGGTGAAACAGCAAAGATTGCATACGTTGACCAAGCACATTCTAATATAGATCCTGAAAAAACCATTTGGCAGAATTTTAGTGACGAACAAGAGCTTATTTTAATGGGTGGTAAAGAGGTAAATTCCAGGGCTTATTTAAGTAGGTTTAACTTTTCAGGAGGTGAGCAAAACAAAAAAGTCAAATTGCTTTCAGGTGGAGAGCGTAACCGCTTGCATTTAGCCATGACACTTAAAGAAGAGGGTAACGTATTGCTTTTGGATGAACCTACTAACGACCTTGATGTGAATACCTTGCGTGCTTTAGAAGAAGGTTTGGAAAATTTTGCAGGTTGTGCGGTAGTCATATCACATGATAGATGGTTTTTAGATAGAATTTGTACACATATTTTAGCTTTTGAAGGTGACAGTCAAGTGTATTTCTTTGAAGGTAGTTTTAGTGAATATGAAGAAAACAAAAAGAAACGTTTAGGGGGCGATTTAACACCTAAACGTATTAAGTATAAAAAATTGGTTCGTTGATAATGGACTATGAAGTGGTTTAAACTTTTTCTAATTGGCTAAAAAATCGCCCTTTTTTACCCACTCTATGTCTTTTTTTCTTTCCGTAGCGATGCTATGCAACTTAAAAAAGGCTTCGATTGGTCAAAAAATGACTGATTTTCGCTTCAATCGAAAAAATTTAAACCACTTCTGTTTATAAATAAAAAAGCCTGCAACTGCAGGCTTTTTTATTTATAAATTATGATTAATTGCCACCATACATGTGGCCATCTGTAAAATCTTTATAGGTTTCTTCTTCTTTTGCCATTTCCTCACTTATTTTATCTAAACGTTCATTCTCTTTTTTCAGTTTATAAGATTTTCTAATACCTAAAACTAATAATATAGAAAAGAAAACAACAACGATAATTAAAATAGTTACAATGTCCGATTGACTTATTGCGAGTATTATAGGTTGAAATTTGATTAAAAAATTTGATGTCATTATAGATAAAAAGTTTGATTTAATAGCTAGTCAAATATAATGTATTTTACTTACTAAACAATTATAAATGATGACATTAAAAACATAAATGTAAGATGTGTATCACGAATAAATATAAGATATTTTGTTTATTTTAAGCATTATAAGCAGAAAGTTAAATAATGACTGGTAATAAATTTATCAATAATAGTTAAATGTTGTGGTAATTTGACAATTTTTTACCGAAATTGCCTCTTATACTTAATAAACTTATTTACTGTTAATAATGTCATCTGATAGATTAAAGAACATAAAAAAAGAATTACTTTCAAACCACTATTATATATTAAATAAATTAACATTCGATTACAAGTTAAGTAACGGAAACTGGGTAACTCAGGTACGGGAATGTTACGATAGGGGTGATGGTGCAGGTATTTTGCTATACAATAAAGAAAGGGGTCGCATTATTTTAACTCGACAATTTAGAATGCCCACTTTTTTAAACGATAATAAAGATGGCTTATTGATTGAAATTTGTGCAGGCATGTTAGATAAAGATAATCCTGAAGCTTGTATAATAAGAGAAACAGAAGAAGAGGTGGGGTATAGGTTAAAGGAAGTTAAAAAAGTATTTGAAGCTTACTCTTCGCCTGGTGTTATGACCGAAAAAATGCATTTTTTTGTTGGAGAATATACCGATGCTATGAAAGTAAGTGCTGGTGGAGGTTTGGAAAGTGAACACGAAGATATTGAGGTTTTAGAATTACCATTTACTGAAGCTATTGAAATGCTTAATAACGGCGAGATACATGATACCAGAACCATTGTATTATTGCAGTATGCGCTAATACATAAATTGGTTTGACACCTTAGAAACTGTTTAAATTTTATCTAAAAGCCATTTTTTGTTTCTTTTATAGAGATAATTTCAACTGTCATACGCTTCAATAAAATCGGCAATTAAATAGGAGATGAGCTTCCCAACTTGTGTTTCTGTTTTTTTAGTAGGGGCAGCTTCGCATATATGCAAATAACAAGCGTTTTCATACTTGCCAAAATAAGAAACGAAACTTCTCGCTTTATTAACACTAAAGCCACTTGGGGTCATGGCACTACTTGGTATGTTTTCTATAGCATCACAATCTACTTCAACACCAAAAGGTCTGTCGACTACATGATTTAAAGCACGTTCAAGCTCTTCCTTAAACTTTAGTTCTTTGGCAACAGTCAAATCTTCAAACACATTATATTTGATTAATTTGAATTTTTTCAAGGATTTAAATAGTTTGTCTGAAGTGTAGTTTCTTTGCAATCCGAAAATAAAATAGCTGTTTAAAAACCCTTCCGCGTAAGCGTAACTAAAACCGTTTCCGCTATGGCGGCCTTCTTCGGGTCTAAAATCGGAATGCGCATCAAAGTTGATAACATTTATAGGTTTTTTTAAAGCTAAACTGGCACCTTTTATATTACCGTAAGCATTGTTATGTCCACCACCAATAATAATAGGTTTTTTTCCAGCTGAAACAATTAATTGAATAATATATGTAACGTGTTTATCTATACTGCTCACAATTTTTCTAGCTTTAGTAATGCTTTTCTTTTTACTTGAATCTAGCTCAGAAACCTTTATTAGTTCTTCAGTAAAATCAAGATGTCCTAAAATTAAAATCTTATTTGCCTTGATATACTCGTTACTTTGTATGTTTAATAAAACTTTTAATGTAGCATCCCAAGCTTTTGAAGCACCCATTTTTCCGTAGTTGGCATATACTCCAACATCTTCAGGCAAACCAATTATTACATGCGTAACATCCAAACTCACAAGTTGTTCGTATATATTGGAAATGCTGGTTAATATTTGAATATGTTCACCAAATTTGGATTCGCCTTGGCGTATGTTTAATAATTCGTTTAAAGTTGTGTTGTTAAATAAAACCAGTTTATCCATGGAGAAATAAAATAAATTTTGAAATAAAAATACATCAATTATTTATTTACAGCATTAAAAAAAATAAAGTATTATATTTAAAGAACATTAGATTTTTAAAAACATTAAAAACAAGTAATTATGGAAAACAACAAAAGTAGTATGGGGCTTAAAGTAGCGTTGGGTATTGCATTGGTTCTATTTTTAGGAACTGCATTTTACACAATGAGTTTGTACCAAAGTAGCTCGAAAGTTCAAAAAGATTTAAGCGAGCAAAAACAATTGGTAATGAATGATTTAAGCGCAATGGCAAAACAATATGATGAAGCCATTAGCGAAAATGAAGTAGCTAATAACGATTTGATTGAAGCAAGAGGACGTATTCAAGGATTAATCGATTCGTTAAAAATTTCTGAAACTAACGTTAAGAGTTTATGGAGTTACAAACAAAAATATGCATCATTACAAAAAGAAATGGATGTTTTGTTAGCTGAAAACGATAAACTAAAAGTACAAAATTCTTATTTAGCAACATCTTTGGACAGTACACGTGTTCGTTTGGAAGAGCGTACTATGTTTTCAGATTCATTGTTAATACAAAATACGGCGTTAGCTGATGTGGTTTCAAATGCAGCAGTATTAGGAGCTGTAAACATGAAAGGTTTTGGGGTCATTGAAAGAACTTCTGGTAAATTAATACCCACCGAAAGAGCTAGTCGTACTGATAAAATTAGAGTGTGCTTTACAGTGCCAAAAAACAAGTTAGTTCAGTCTGGTGACCAAGAATTATATGTCCAAGTTATAGACCCAAAAAGTAATACTTTAGGTTTAAACGAGCAAGTTATGTTTGGAGATAAAGCTTTTAACTACAGTATTATAAGTAAGTTCAATTATGAAAATTCAAGTTTAGATGTGTGCGAATTTGTTGCATCAAAAGGTGATGCTGAATTTCAAAAAGGACGTTACATTGTAAATGTCTTTAACGAAAAAGATTTAGTAGCTACATCAGAGTTCACTTTAAAGTAAACCATATATATACTTAATGGAAAAGCCTTATGATAATCATAAGGCTTTTTTATTTTAATAATGTTTTGTATCCGCGAGATTTAATACACCTAAACAAATTTATATGCAAATTGTAGAAAAATTGACGAAATAAGTATGAGAAAATGTAATTTTAAAGTATATATAAATATTCTATGTATTTAAAAAATGAATATTTTCGTATTATTCTAAAAACCTACACAGATTAAACATTTTAATTTAGTCTCTTTTATATGAATCAAACAGGCTCTCACGCAAACTTTTTGAATTCCTTTAGTAATATATCGCAAGACATTAAAGAAGAACTTTTAAAAATTTCTGAATTAAAAACTGTAAAAGCAGGTAAGCAAATTGTTAAGCTAGGCGAAACGCCTTCAAAAGTTTTTATGCTTGTTTCTGGAATTGTTAGATGCTATTTAAGTACAGAGTCTGGAAAAGAATATAATAAAAGTTTTTATATGCCATTAAGTTTTGTTGGTCCTTTAACAGCTTTAATTCAAAGAACACCATCATTGTTTGTGTTTGAAACCCTTGAAGATTCTGAAATGTATGAGGTAGATTATTATAAGCTTACAGATTTGTGCAAAAAGAATGAATCACTTAGAACGTTGTATTATAGAATCTTAGAAGTAACATATATGATGTATGAAAAGCGACTGGTAGAATTAATTTCATTAGATGCCAAAGCACGATACATCGAATTACAAAAGCAAATACCAAACGTAGATGCCTTAATACCACAGTATCATATAGCCTCTTATTTAGGAATTACAGCAGTTCAATTAAGTAGAATTAGAAAGAAAATTTACGGTAATTAACATTTGTTAACACATAAGAAAATGTTAAATTATATATTTGAAACGATTTCCTATTTAGAATAAAAAGGATTGATAGCTAACCAACCAAAAAAACAGGTAAATTAATTTACCTGTTTTTTTATTTATAAAGGTCTTGAATTTTATTTTAAACCGCCAACCATATCCTCTGGTTTTACCCAAGCATCATAATCTTCAGCAGTAACATAGCCTAAATTAATGGCTTCTTCTTTTAAAGTTGTACCGTTAGCATGGGCAGTATTTGCAATTTCAGCAGCTTTATAATAGCCAATTTTTGTATTTAATGCAGTAACCAGCATTAATGAATTGTTTAATAGTTTTTTAATTACTTCGTGGTTTGGTTCGATACCAACGGCACAATGTTCATCAAAACTAGCACAAGCATCACCAATTAATTGAGCAGATTGTATGGCATTTGCAGCCATTACTGGTTTAAACACATTCAATTCATAGTGCCCCTGTAACCCACCTACAGAAATAGCCACATCGTTGCCAATGACTTGTGCACAAACCATTGTTAGAGCTTCACATTGTGTAGGGTTTACTTTTCCTGGCATAATAGAACTACCCGGTTCGTTTGCAGGAATAATAATTTCACCAATACCACTTCGCGGTCCAGAAGCCATCATTCTAACATCATTTGCAATTTTGTTTAAAGAAACCGCTAATTGTTTTAGCGCTCCGTGTGTTTCAACTATCGCATCGTGTGCAGCAAGTGCTTCAAACTTATTTGGTGCTGTAACAAAAGGAAGCCCAGTAAATTGAGCAATGTATTCTGCAACTCGTTTACTGTAGCCTTTTGGAGTATTTAAACCAGTTCCAACAGCAGTACCTCCCAATGCTAATTCACTTAAATGTGGTAAGGTGTTTTCTAAGGCTTTTAAACCATGGTCTAACTGTGCAACATAACCAGAAAGCTCTTGTCCCAACGTTAGTGGTGTAGCATCCATTAAGTGGGTACGACCAATTTTCACAACGTTTTTAAATGCTTCCGATTTTTTCTTTAGTGTGTCACGAAGTTGTTTTACACCAGGAATGGTTACTTCTATAATTTTTTTATAAATGGCAATATGCATACCTGTAGGGAAGGTATCGTTTGATGATTGCGATTTGTTAACATCATCATTAGGTTGAATAGCTTTTTCACCTTCGCCAATAACTTTACCTGCTAATTGCTGCGCTCTATTGGCAATGACTTCATTAGCATTCATATTGCTTTGTGTTCCAGAACCCGTTTGCCAAATTACAAGCGGAAATTGATCATCATGCTTACCAGCTAAAATTTCATCACAAACCGCAGCAATTAAATCGCGCTTTTCAATTGGCAAAACGCCTAACTCGCAATTGGTATAAGCAGCAGCTTTTTTTAGATAGGCAAATCCGTAAATTATTTCTAGAGGCATAGACGCCGAAGCCCCTATTTTAAAGTTATTTCTTGAGCGTTCTGTTTGTGCTCCCCAAAGTTTATCGGCAGGTACTTTTACCTCGCCCATGGTATCTTTTTCTATTCTAAAACTCATCGTAAAATGATTTAATTTAAGTTGCAAAGTTAACTGTTTTATGGTTTTTATTAGTATGATATTTGTTAGTTTTTATAAGTTTTTTTAACAGAGATATAACGCCTTCATTTTTAATAATTGAATAAAAAAAAGTAACTTAGCACGTAGATAATACATTTATTAATTTTCAATAAAACACGATAAAGTATGGCAACAATTAGATTAGGAGACGTTGCTCCAAATTTTACAGCAAAGTCTACCGAAGGAAACATTAATTTTCACGAATGGCTAGGGAATAGTTGGGGAATATTATTTTCACATCCCGCGGATTACACACCAGTTTGTACTACCGAATTAGGTACCGTAGCAAAATATAAACCAGAGTTTGACAAGCGTAACGTAAAAATAGTTGCATTAAGCGTCGATGGTTTAGAGTCCCATAAAGGTTGGGTTAAGGATATTAATGAAACCCAAAATACCACAGTAAACTTCCCAATTATTGCAGATGAAGACAGAAAGGTTTCTGAATTGTATGATATGATTCATCCAAATGCGAGCGATAAATTTACGGTGCGTTCAGTGTTTGTAATTGGTGATGACAAAACAGTAAAGCTTATTATTACATATCCTGCGTCTACAGGTAGGAATTTTGAAGAGTTATTACGTGTTATAGATAGTTTACAATTAACAGCATACCATAAAGTAGCAACACCAGCTAACTGGAAACATGGTGAAGATGTTGTTATTTCTCCTGCTATTACAAATGAAGAAATACCGGCGATGTTCCCAAAAGGACATAAAGAAATAAAGCCTTATTTAAGAATGACGCCACAACCTAATTTAAATTAAGTTTTTTTAATAAAGATAGAGGCTGTTTAAAAAGTCTAGTTCTATGTCATATTGCTTGTCGGAATATTTTAACTTGCTGGTAATCAGTATTAGTTTAGACAAACTCCTGACAAATTAAATTTAAAGGACTTTTTATACAGCCTATTTTTTTCGCTTAATTGTCTGCTAAAGAAAACTTATTTCGATAATCTATAGGAGTCATATCGGTAATTTTTTTGAATACATCTCTAAAAGCTTTAGTGTCACTATAGCCAACCTCATACATAACTTCACTTATCGTTTTTCTGCCATGTTCTAACTCTTTTTTAGCTGCTTCAATCTTAACACGTTGAATATATTCCAATACTGTATTTGCTGTAGCTTTTTTAAATCGGCGTTCAAAAGTTCTACGAGCTACATTACTATTCCCGCAAAGTTCATCAACTGTTATTTTGTTGTTATAATTTTGTTCTATGTAGTTTTGAGCTTCAAGTATTTCCAAATCTTTATGTGTCTTTTGGCCTTTAAACATCATAAAAGGTGATTGGCTTTCTCTATCAATATCTATCATAAACCCTTTTGATGCCATAACGGCCACCTCACGTCCTGCATATTTTTCAATAAGGTAAATCATCAAATTGGTAAATGAATATGCGCCACCGCTAGTATAAATACCATTGGATTCTGTCATAATTTTATCGTCCATCAATATCGCTTTAGGAAACATTGCCCTAAATTCATTGGCATATTGCCAGTGCGTGGAGCAGGGCTTCCCATTAAGTAATCCAGAAGCTGCTAAATAAAATGTTCCTATACAAAAACTCACCAGTTCAGCACCTTGGCTGTATTGTTTAACAAGCCAAGGCAGCAATTCAGCATTGGCTTTTAAATTATCTTTTAAATCACCATGAATGGCTGGAATGATAATAAGGTCTGTGTGCTTTACGTCTTTGATCAAACGCTGCGGATTAATAGCAAACAAGCCGTTGGCTTGAGTTGATGTTTTTTCAATACCTACCAGCTCAACGTTAAATAAAGGACTTTTGCTAATTTGCTCATAGTAGCTGTTTACCCAATTAAACATTTGGTAAGCCCCTTCAATATTAACCATACTGTAATGTCCTTTTGGAATGTAAACCGATATATGTTTCATTGTCATGTGTTTTGTTAATTATCAAAAGTAATTAATTATAGTGTCGCAATCAACCCTTTATATTGACGTATTTACACATTAAAGGATTGGGTTTGCATTGCTAACTTTGTAAAAGAACACTAAAAACAAAACCCATGGCAAAAGAATTTTGGTTTAATCTACCTGTAAATGATTTAAAGAAGTCAAAACAATTTTTTAATGAAATTGGATTTACCGAAAACCCACGCCATATTGATAATGATCACTTAGGAAGTTTTTTTATTGGTGATAAGAACGTTGTGATGATGTTGTTTTCTGTTGATACTTTTAAGGGATTTATCGCACATAACGTATCAAATACAAATGTGGGTACAGAAGTATTATTCAACATTGATGCCCAAAGCAAAGAAGAAGTAGATGCTATGGCTAAAACAGTAAAGAATGCAGGAGGGAATATTTACGCAGCCCCAAATGAAAAAGATGGTTGGATGTATGCTTTTGGATTTTTAGATCCCGATGGACACCGTTGGAGTGTGCTTTATATGGACATGAGTAAAATGCCACAATAAATTATAAACAAATAAAACGATTATTATGACAACAACAATTAATCCTTATTTAATATTTAATGGCAACTGTGAAGATGCGTTTAATTTTTACAAATCCGTCTTTGGAGGTGAATTTGAATATATTGGGAGATTTAAAGACATGCCCCAAGAAGAGGGTTGCAACGAAATGCCTGAAAACTATGCTAACAAAATTATGCATGTATGTTTCCATATAGGTAAAGAAACCTATTTAATGGGTAGCGATAACAATCCAGAATTTGGGGAAGTTACGTTTGGGCAAAATATGAATATTTCAATTGTTACAGACACAAAAACCGAAGCCGACAGGTTGTTTACTGGTTTGTCTGATGAAGCTACAATAACAATGCCTATGAAAGATATGTTTTGGGGCGATTATTTTGGAATGCTTACCGATAAATTTGGAGTCATGTGGATGATAAGCTATCGTAAACCTCAATAAATAAATTAAGACTATGTTGCAGAAAATAAATTTTGAAATAACAATACATGCTCCAAAAGAGACGGTTTGGTCAGTTCTTTGGGAAGATACCTCGTATCGTGAATGGACTAAAGTTTTTAGTGAAGGTTCTCATGCTGTTTCAAGTTGGCAGGAGGGAAGCAACGTATTGTTTTTAGATGGCAATGGCAGTGGTATGTTTAGCAAAATATATAAAAACATTCCAAATACGTTTATGGGTTTTGAACATTTAGGAATTGTTAAAGATACTATTGAACAGCCTTTAGATGAAAAAACAAAAGTTTGGTCTGGAGCAAAAGAAGATTATTCATTAACTGAAAAAAATGGAGTTACGTATTTAGAGGTTAGTATGGATTCTGATAAAGAATTTGAAAATTACTTTAAAAACACTTTTCCTAAAGCACTTGAAATTGTAAAACAATTATCGGAGAAATCAATTTAAAATTTTAATTATGGTACAACAACTTTTTGTTAATCTGGCAGTAGAAAACCTAACTAAATCTATAGATTTTTTCAAAGCCATAGGATTTACGTTCAATTCTAAATTTACTGATGAAACCGCAGCATGTTTAGTGTTGGGCGACAAGTTATACGCTATGTTACTTACTAAAGCAAAATTTAAAGAATTTACTAAAAAGCCAATTTCAAATGCGAAAAAGCAAACCGAAGTACTAGTGGCTTTACAGTTAAACACTCGTAAAGAAGTTGATAATATAGTTAAAAAAGCAGTTAAAGCAGGTGCGTCTATTTATATGGAACCTCAGGATTATGGGTTTATGTATCAGCATAGTTTTGAAGATTTGGATGGTCATCAATGGGAAGTGTTTTTTATGGATGAGAGTCAGTTTCCAGAACAATAAACAATTATGATCGAGGTTTTTAAGACAAATATTATTGACGAAAATACAGCTAAAATGGTGTTGAGTGATTTAGCAATTCATTTGCCAAATTCTTATATTAATTTTGATTTAGAAGATTGTGATAAAATTTTAAGAATTGAAAATTGCAGCATTCGTATAGACTCAGTAGTCGATATTTTAAATAAAAACGGGTTTTATTGTGAACCTTTACAATGAAATGAATCTTGAAAAGTCTGTTAATTTAAAGGATTCCTCGGGGCTTGCCCCGGGAATTGTTCGTTTCAAGAAATTTGTTTATTAAATTTTAATTTGATATTGTATAACAAGTAGCTTTGCATTATCTTTGCGTTAGATTTTAAAAAGATACTTACAATTATGTTTGATTTTGACCAATATTTAGGATTTTTAGCTTTTTTAACCATTTTAACAATAGGCTTTTGGTTAATGATTTTCTTATTGACTTTTGTAATTCCTTATTGGATAGGAGGTTCTTTAATTGAAAGATTAAAAGAAATTAGAGAAGAGAAGAAAGCTAAGCGTCAAAATTCTTAACGTAACTTATTAATATTCATAAAATAAGGGAAGCTAATAAAGCTTTCCTTTTTTTTTTTGCGTTAGAGGTTGAAATGGCATCCTTTTTAAAAGAGGAAGAGGGTAGGACTAAAATTTACTAGATTACAAAGTCCTTTGTAATTTGTACACACATTTTTAAAAGATATAACTGAAACGCTCCTTGGGTAACACCCTAATTATATTATCCTTCAATATCAAAACCTTGTCCGCCTCCTTGGTTTTGGCGTTCAGGTTTCTTTTTCTGGTTAAACCTGTAAGTAAATGATAAGTTAAAAGTTTGCCCTCCACGAAATTGTACATCTCTGGTACTGTAAAATGTAGGGGTATCTATTTCACCTTTATATCTTCGGCTATTTAATAAATCGTTTATGTTGAAAGCTATGGACGCTTTTTCTTTAAACAAATCTTTACTTAATGCGAGGTTTATAGAAAATATGCCTTTTCTTGTATTTTGAGCATCTTTGCTAGGTCCTCTATAATCCATATTAGTTTGCCAATCTATATTCCCTGGAAGTGTATACTTATTGCTTAATCGAATATTCCAGCTTAAGTTTTCAGCATCGTAGTTTACCCCATTATATTCACCTCTGGTAATATTTTTAAATAGATTAAAATCGGTATTTATACGCCATTTTTTTGTTGGTGTATAGTTGATGTTAAATTCATAACCAAAACGGTCTTCCTTAGCCATATTAACGGGAGTTCTTTGCACAATAGGAACTTCTTGACCGTTTATTAAAACGGTATCGCCTGTTTCAAAACTTACCCAATTACTTTCGTTTTTTTCATGCTGAAAATAAATAGAAGTGCTTAGCGTAACTTTATTGAGTCTATTTAAATAGCCTAAATCATAAAGACCAGAATAACTGGGGTCTAAATCTGGATTTCCCTGAAAAATATTTGTAAGACTTGTTCTTGATGGAAAAGGGTTTAGATGGAATCCATGAGGTCTTTGTATGCGTCTGCTATACCCTAAGGATATACTTTCTTTTTCACTTAATTCATAACTAAAATTAATAGTTGGAAATAAGCCAGTAATGTTTTTCTTTTTAAAGTCTCCGCTTGTAGGCTGGTCTATGGTCGTTTGTGTGTTTTCCATACGTAAACCCAATAAATATGAGAACTTATTTATTTTACTACCGTATTGTGTGTAAAGCGCATTTACATATACTTTAAAGTTAAACAGGTTTGAAAGATTGGTGTCAACCCCAAAATTATTAGTTGTTGGATTAAAAATCTCTACAGAATAATCTGTTGATTTTGTATTAAAATTACCTCTATATCCGAGTTCGAACTGGCTATTTTCACCAAGTGGCAAAACGTAGTCAGATTGTAATAAAATATTTTGTTGATTATCTATAGTCCCAATTTTTTCACTATCAATACCATTATTATTTATTGTAGATTTTTCGTTATCATTATTGTCTTCATATTGAAAATCGAACGTTAATTTATGGCCACTTGTATCAAAATTTTTAGTAAAATTGATGGCATATTGAATAGTTTTATTATTGCCAAATTCCGGTTCTAAACGCAGACTTTCACCTGTTAGATTTAGGTTCTCATCAAATTGAAATATTTTGTTTTTAGAATCTTGTTCATTATCAGAATCTCGGTATACCAATGAGGTTGTTAAAGAAGCAGAATCGTTTATATACCATTCTAATCCTATATTGGAGGTAATGCCTTTACTTAGGTTGTCCCAATCATTTTTTTCTTCAATATAATCCCCTGTTGTTTTATAGCTAGTATTAGAATAGGAGTGTCCTACAAATTCTCTGTAGTTGTAGCTGGTAGTATTAAAAAAGTTAACATCGCCTGTTCTATAATTTATATTTCCAGACAGCCCTGCAGATTTTGGGTAACCTGCGTTTGCTGTAATGGCACCATTAAACCCTTGTAATTTACTTCGGCGTAAAATAATATTTAGAATACCCGCAGTTCCTTCTGATTGATAACGGGCTGAAGGCGATGTAATCACCTCAACTTTTTCAATGGCATCAGCAGGAAGTTGGCGTAATGCTTCTGTAGAATTTAAACCCACTAATCCAGAAGGTTTTCCATTAATAAGTATAGTAACATTGTTGTTTCCTCTAAGAGCAACGTTTCCTTCAACATCTACAGAAACCGAAGGGATGTTATCTAAAACATCACTAACATTACCACCACTTACAGTAAGGTCTTTACCTACGTTGTATATTTTTTTGTCAAGTTTAATTTCTACCGTAGTGCGTTCGGCTATAATTTCAACTTCTCCTAACGATGCATAATCAATTTCTAAAGCAATCGTGCCTAAATTTAAATTAGAATCTATTTTTTTATTAGAAAGGGTTATTTTTTTATAAGATATATATTCAATAGTAATATTATAAAGGTCTTTAGAAACTTTAATACTAAATTCTCCATTAACATCTGTGACGCAACCATCAACTATTTTATTTTCTTTTTTGCTGAAAAAAGTCACAGTAGCATATTCTAAGGGGGCTTTTGTGTCTTTGTCTATAACTTTTCCTGTAATGGTTATGTCTTTATCTGAAACGGAATTTATGTTCTTTGGTAACGTATGTGCATGCAGTATAAAAGATATAAAGGTAAAAAAGGGGATGAAAATTTTGGTCATGTTTAATTTTTCCAAGTTAGACTTGCAAAAATACCCATGGTTTAACGTGTTTCTGTTAAATAAAAGTTAATTAACTTAGCTCGGTTTATACCCGTATTTTAGATGATTTCAGAGATTTTCTCTGCAGGTCTCCCAATAACGGCTTTGTTGCCATTTATAACTATGGGGCGCTCAATTAATTTTGGGTTTTTAACCATGGCTTCAATTATTTGGTCATCACTTAAGGTTTTATCTTTAAATTCCGTTTTCCAAATAGCCTCATTTTTTCTAACTAGATCTATAGGTTTTATGCCTAAAAGCTGGATTAAGTCTTTTAATTCTTCAGTAGATAAAGTATCTTCAAGATATTTTATGATTTCAAATGGCTTTCCTGATTGTTCTAAAAGTTCTAATCCGCAACGCGATTTGCTGCATCTGCTATTGTGAAGTATTTTTATCATTATAGTTGAATATTATATTCTTTTAACTGTTGAATGAGTTTTTCTGGAGTTTCGAAATGAATCCCGTTGATGCCTAAAGCATTGGCTGCTTCGATATTTCTTAAATTGTCATCAATAAACAATGATTTTTCTGGAGTAATATTAAATCTGTTAAGCGTTATATCATAAATACTCTTAAAGGGCTTTCGTGTTTTTTCATCGCCAGAAACTACAATACCTTCAAACCATCTTAAAAATTCAAAACGCTTTTGGGCAATAGGGAACGTTTCATGGCTCCAATTTGTTAAAGCCACCAGTTTATACTTTTCAGTTTTAATTAGGGTTTCAAGAACTTTCACAGTGCCATCAATAGAACCACCCAGCATATTTTCCCATCTTCCGTAAAACATCTTAATATAATATTCATACTCAGGAAATTTTTCAACCAAATCTTTAGTTGCCTGTGCTAAAGGATAGCCGGCATCTTGGTTTTCGTTCCATTCGCTTGTACAAATGTTGTCAAAAAACCATTGCATCTTTTCTCTGTCGCCGTTAAATGCATCCAAAAATACGTATTCAGGATTCCAATCGATTAAAACGCCACCTAAATCGAAAATTATGGTGTTTATTTGACTCATAACGTATTATTGTCTTCAATTTTTTGTCCCATCATCATTAAATAGGCTTTTAAAAACGGACCGATATTTCCATCCATAACGGCATCTACATTACTGGTTTCATGTCCGGTCCTAACGTCTTTAACCAATTTGTAGGGTTGCATAACGTAATTACGGATTTGGCTTCCCCATTCAATCTTCATTTTACCAGCTTCAATATCGTCACGCTGTGCCATTTGTTTTTGAAGTTCAATTTCATACAATTGTGATTTAAGCATTTGTAAGGCTCTGGAGCGGTTATCGTGTTGCGAACGTGTTTCGGAACACTGTATTTGAATACCCGTTGGTTTATGGGTTAATTGCACCTTGGTTTCAACCTTATTTACATTTTGTCCACCAGCTCCACTGGAACGCGCTGTGGTAATTTCAATATCGGCAGGATTTATTTCAATCTCAATGGTGTCATCAACTAACGGATATACATAAACCGAAGCAAAGCTTGTATGGCGTTTAGCGTTACTATCAAATGGCGAAATGCGTACTAAGCGATGTACCCCATTCTCACCTTTTAGCCAACCAAAAGCAAAATCGCCTTCAATTTCTAAAGTAACTGTTTTAATACCTGCAACATCACCTTCTTGAAAGTTGAGTTCTTTTACTTTAAATCCGCTTTTTTCGGCATACATTAAGTACATACGCATAAGCATACTTGCCCAATCGCAACTTTCGGTACCACCAGCGCCTGCGGTTATTTGTAAAACAGCACTTAAACTATCACCTTCATCGGAAAGCATATTTTTAAACTCAATATCTTCAAGCAACGTAAAGGCTTTTTGATATTGTTCTTCAACATCTTCGGCAGTAGATTCACCTTCTTTATAAAATTCGTAAAGAACTTCTAAATCTTCGGTAAGTGTTTTGGCTTTATTATAATCTTCAACCCATTTTTTAGTCACACGAAGCGATTTCATAATGGCTTCAGCAGCTTTTGCATCATTCCAAAAATTGGGATCAAAGGTTTTTTCTTCTTCGTTTTGTATTTCAATAAGTTTTTTGTCTACGTCAAAGATAGTGCCTAAGTTTGTCAAGGCGGGTGTTAAGATCTTTAATTTGATCGGAGGTTATCATGATATTTTTTTTTGTAAAATTAAAATTTAATACTGAATGATTAAATTTTATTTAAGTTATTTTAAATAACATGCAATTGGTAGTTTATGGTATAAAAGTGTATGTAACAGATTTTTTTGTTTAAAAAATTATTTAACTTTAAATTGATAATAACCTAAAACAAACCAGACTCATAGTATTCATATTAAGCATTACAGTTTTTATCTTAATTGTAGATAAAATAAAGTTCTACGATTAGATAACAAGAAGCTAATTAACATAATCAGAAATAAATTTTAATTACTTTACTAAAAATAACGATTTATATGACAAAAAATAATTTCTCTGTTCTAATTACTGTTGGTGAAAATAATTTATTAATGTTTGTTGTCCATTGTTTATCCCAAGTAAAAGGTATTAAAATTTATATTATTGGTCGTAAAGAGTTTTCTGATATTAAACATTCAAATAAAATTTCAAATTATACATACTATCCGAATCTGAACGATGGTGTAAATTGGGTTGAAGGAATAAAAAAGGAAATTGAAAAATTCAATATTGATTTGATAATGCCTATTGACGAGTACGGTATTAGAAAAACCATTAAATACAGAGATCTTATTGTTCCTTTATGTAAGGTTGTGATTTTACCATCATTGGAAAGTTTTGACATAGCCAATGACAAAGAATTATTATGGAAACATATGCAAGAACATGAAATTCCATGTCCAAAGACGTATTTGAGTAGTGAAATGCTTAATGAAGACATAATAAGCTTTCCGGTTTTAATAAAGCCTATAGAAGGAGGTGGGGGTAAAGGTATTTTTACCATTAAGAATAAAGAAGCTTATCGAGACTATTTTTTAGACAATAAAATCAACTATTCTTACCTTATTCAAAGCTATATTACAGGATATGATATTGATTGTAGTGTTTTATGTGATAAAGGACAAGTTCTTGCATATACAATTCAGAAAGGAACATTGGTAGGAGAAAATGATTTTGTTCCAAAAATAGGTGTGGAATTTTTGATTAATGAAGAGTTATTGGCAATAGTGAAAAAATTAATGTTGTCTCTAAATTGGTCTGGTTTGGCACATATTGATATGCGTTTTGATAAAAATGATAATACGTTTAAAGTAATTGAAATAAATCCTAGATGCTGGGAATCAATTGAAGCTTCGGAAATTGCAGGAGTGAATTTTCCATATTTACATGCTCTTAAAAGTTTAAATTTTGAATTTGATAAGCCAAAATATAAACAGATAAAATACTTAAATTTGTTAGGTTTAAGTAAAACTTTTAAAAACAACAAGTGGTTTCTTTTTAACTTTAGATTTATACTAAACAACACACCTATCAAATATTTCAAAAAAGACCCGTTGCCTTTACTGTATATTATATATTACAAAATCAAAAGCCTATTTTAAGTCATTAAATCTAAATAATTCCCGAAGGCTCTGCCTCGGGGTATCCAATTTACCTCTCCTTTGGAGGAGAGGTCAGAACTGCTCGAAAAAGCAGTTCCGGGTGAGGTAAAATACAAAATTTCGGTTTTTGACCCAGAGGTCAAAATGAAACAGGCGAAACCTGTACTGAGCCTAGTCGAAGTATACCTCTATGGCTCTGCCTCGAGGATAGTCTGTTTCAAGAATTTTTTATTTCCAATGGTTGTAATTTGTGTAAAAGAGCGTTGTAAGCTGTTATCGAAAAAAACAGCATCCAATTAATTAAGCCTATAAATTTAAAGCTATCTTCAATAAAGTATTGTAAACCCTTACTTTTAAAAATTAAATCGGTAAGTACAGATAAACCAAAAAAGCCTATAGCCAAAACTAAAAAGATATAAAGAGTGCTTAAAATAAATTTTAAAAATCTTAAGATGTACCAAAACAAAAAAATAGCATACGCTATATATACTATAAGCTGCACTATATCAGAATTAATGAATGTGTAAAAAATATAATCATGAAACATAAAAAAATCATCAATTAATAAAATACTGGTAAAAATTCCTGAGCACATAAAAAAAAGAGCCTTTTTTTTATCGGTTGTTTTGAATAATATTAATGCGGAAAAAAAACAGATAGAAGCTGTGTAGCACCATATAAGAGCACCTATATTTGATAAAAATCCAATAAAAGGGTGGGATTTGAATGTTAATGCAGGATCTCCAGTGATTTTTTCAAATGGGATATTGAATTTTTTACCCACAAAAAAAACACTAGATAATAATAGCACCATCAAAAAATAAATAGCAAATACAAAATAAGATATTTTATCTTTCCTTAGTTTTTGTTTAGTTTTAATTATTTCAGAATTTAAAATATTCATTTTGCGTGGGTTTTTATAAATTGTTTTAGGTTTGCTAAAATAAACTTAGCAAAAAGCATAACAGCGAACAAAATTTACTGGTTATTAAGCATGAAAATACGTTTATAAGAATAAGTTGATAAATGATCATAGACCTAAGAAGCGATACCGTAACAAAACCATCAAAAGCCATGTTGGATGCCATGATGCAAGCCAAAGTAGGTGACGATGTTTTTAGAGAAGACGAAACCGTTAACCAATTAGAAGCGCGTGTAGCAAAGATGTTTGGTAAACCAAGTGCCCTGTTTTTCCCTAGTGGTACGATGGCAAACCAAACAGCACTAAAATTGCATACAAGTCCGGGCGATCAAATTATATGCGACAAATTTGCTCATATATATAATTATGAGTCGGGAGGCGCCTCATTTAATAGTGGTGTGTCTTGTAAATTGATAGAAGGTCACAGAGGGATGTTTACAGCTCAACAAGTTATAGAAGCTATAAATCCAGACGCCTATTATTACAGCCCCACACGATTGGTTGAAATTGAAAATACAGCCAACAGAGGCGGTGGTTCTTGTTGGGATTTTAACGAAATCTTAAAAATTAGAAAAGTCTGCGACGATAATAACTTAGGATTTCATTTAGATGGAGCTAGACTATGGAATACTTTAGTTGTTAAAAAGGAAACTCCAAAACAATACGGAGAGGTGTTTGATACCATTTCGGTATGCTTAAGCAAGGGTTTAGGTTGTCCTGTGGGGTCGCTTTTGGTTGGTGATGAAGCTATTATGAAAAATGCTATTAGAATTCGTAAAGTTTTTGGCGGTAACATGCGGCAAGCGGGCTTTTTAGCTGCAGCAGGACTTTATGCTTTAGACAATAACATTGAAAGATTAGCTGAAGACCACAAAAAAGCCAAAGAAATAGGGGAGGTATTGACAACATTAGCAATCATTAAAACTGTGGAGCCTATTGAAACCAATATTGTTATTTTTGAACTAAATAATGATGTCAATGAAAAGTCATTTATTCAAAAGCTAAAGGATAAAAATATTCATATCATAGGTATGGGCACTAATAAACTGCGAATAGTAACCCATTTAGATTATAGCGATGCTATGCATGAAAAATTTCTAGAAACTCTACAAACTTTATAAATCCTTCTAATATTTAAGCTAAAATCAGCACTATTTTATTCTATTTCAGCTCAAACCATGAATTTTTTTTCTAATTCATGCAACCCTTTATTTTTTCATCTGTCTATAATAGTTGAAATAAAATAAGAAGTATTTTTAAAAAGAATTACAGCTAGCAAATTTAATTGGAAACCAACATCTTATATACTCATAAAGAACTTGTTGAAAAGAGCAAGTTGGGAAACAGAAATGCACAGTATAATTTATATGAGTATTATGTGGACGCTATGTATAATGTAGCAATGCGTATGGTAAGGATAAAAGAAGATGCAGAAGATGTGGTGCAAGATAGTTTTGTTGAAGCGTTTAAAAATCTATCATCTTTTAGGTATGAAAGTACGTTTGGGTCATGGTTAAAACGGATAGTAGTAAATAAAAGTGTTAACCATTTGAAATTGAGAAAAATCCCGATAGTTCCGATAGAAAATGAAATGTATCGAATAAAAGATGATGTTGAAGAAGAAGTACAACAGGCTGATACAAAAAAAGTCATTAAAGGCATAAGTCTTTTGCCAGCAGGTTATCAACAGATAATTAATCTCTATTTAATTGAAGGTTACGACCATGTAGAAATTGGAGAGATATTAGGAATAACAGAGTCAACATCAAAATCGCAATACCACAGAGCTAAGAAAAAACTAATAGATATAATAAACGGATTATAATGGACAAGTTCGAAAAACATATAAGAGATAACAAAGCCCAATTTGAAGAGCATAAAGCTGATAGAGCTAAACTTTGGGCAAATATAGAATCCGTATTAAACTCCACAGAATCAAAACCAAAAGTTGTGAGATTATGGCAATCGCCCATGTTTAAAATAGCTGCAAGTATTGTTGTTGTCGTTGGTATATTCACATTAATAAATATTTCAAGTATAAATAACACCAAACAAAATGTTGTTGTAAATCAGGAACTTAATGACATTGATATGCATTACCAAGGCTTAGTAGCATATCAGGTAAAACTAGTAAACAAAAATACGAAGCTATCTTCTGAAGAAAAAAAGGAATTCCTTTCGTTTATTGATGATTTGGATAAAGAATATGCCGTATTAAAACTAGAACTGCAAAAAAATTTAGACTCAGAACGCATTTTAGAAGCCATTGTAATTAATTATAAAAAAAGAATTGAATTAATAGAGAACTTATTAAAGCAAGTTAATAGTTCAGAAAAAACAGAGAATAGTCATGAATACGTATTATAAAAAAGTAATGTTAGGAGCCATATTAATGGTAAGCATTTCTTTGTTTTCTCAAGAAACTTTCACTAAAAAAGTTGAAAAAGCATTTGAAATGAATAACACTGGCGAATTGCATATAGATAACAAGTATGGAAATGTTAATGTTACTGGTTGGAATAAAAACAAAATAGAAATCATTGTTGAAATTAAGGTAACTAACAAGAAAACAGAAAATGCTAAAAGCCTGCTAGACCGAATTGAGACCAATTTTAGAACAGCGAGCAATTTTGTAAGCGTAGCTTCAGAGATTTCAGATAAAGACACCAGTTTTTTCTCTCGATACTTTAATAAGGTAAATCCTTTTGAATTTGATAAAGGAAACATAGAAATTAATTGTACAGTTAATTTGCCAATAAATGCAGAAATAGAGGTTATAAACAAATTTGGAGATGTTGTTATTGGTAATTGGACGGGTAAATTAAAAGCTAATTTAGAACATGGTGATTTATGGATAAATCAATCTATTGTTAATGCTAATATTGATATGAAATTTGGAAAACTTAGAACAAAATCTATGACTTATGGCACCCTTAATTTAAAAAACGGAAGTGCTGATATAGATGTCTGTCAAGATTTAGTTTTAAAAACAAGCGGTTCAAATATTGAAATTAATAAGGTTGATAAGTTGAAGTTAATATCAAGTAAAGATGAAGTTGCCATTGAACAAGTAGGAAGTATAGATGGAGATATTAAGTTTTCGGATGTACAGATTAATCAGCTTGACAAAAATATAAATCTCACCATGAAGGTGGTTGATTTTAAAGTTTTAAAAATAAATCAACCCGATGCTCTTGTAAACATCAATCAAGAATCATCAGACATCAGTATCAATATTACAGGACTCTCTTTTAAATTCGATGCCACTTTAGAAGAAGGTGTGCTAAGATTACCTAAATCTTTCAACAACGTTAATAGTGATGTTATCGATTTGAGTAAAAGAATTCGTAAAGTTAGCGCTAATTATGGCAAGTCAAAATCTGGAACCTTCACTTTTACAGGCAATAAAGGCATTATTGCTTTGAAAGAGTAAAGTATCTTGCTAGCATTTATTTTTTTTATTAGTGATCTAAAGTTAGCTTGATCTAAGGGTGTGCTTACCATTCAAACAGAGTTTTATATGTAAATTAAAAAAACTTCAAAAAAAATATCATTTCTGCAACCTATATAAAGTTGCGCTGTCTATAATAGTAACAAATCAATTAAATTAAAAACATGAATCAAATTAAAACAACTTTTCTGCTATTACTATTGGGGTTTGCTTACTCAATAAATGCCCAAGAATCTGATGATTATATTGAGTTTAACGACCGTAAAAATACGGTTCATGGCGTGTATATGGGTTTGGCAACTTATTACGGAACTATTGACCAAAAAGACACGTATTCAGCTAGTTTTAAGATAGCCTATGTTGCAAACCAACAATTCGAAATAGGTTTTGAAGGTGTAGGTCTTTATTCTGATTTGAATAAGTTAGGACTTTCTGAAAACGATAACGACCTAGTCGGTGCTTATGGCGGTTTACATTTAGAACCGATATTATTTAGTAAATCCACATTAAATCTATCGTTCCCATTACTTGTTGGAGGCGGGGCAGTAGCAATATTAAATGGGGATTTAGATGATAATTACGTTGTTAGCGATGACGATTGGGAAGCCGTTTTTGTAGTTGAACCGGGAATTAATCTGCTATTTAATATTAATAGATATATACAGTTAGAAGCTGGAGTTAAACATCGGTTTTCAAGTAGACTAAATTTTGTGAATAATCCTTTAACAAGAATTAATGGATTTTCAGGTGGGATAGGTGTTAAGATTGGGGTATTTAATATGGGACGAAATAGATATAAAAAATAAGAGTATGAAAAATAAAGTTAAGACAAATACACAATTAGTATTCTCAGAAAACAATCAGGTTTTTATTAATCTTGATTTCGATAACGAAGAATGGTATCCTATAAATTTTCAATGGATTCCAATTATAAAACTTCACAACAGTATGAAGAAATAACTGTAACTAATCAAAACAGTTTTAAAATTAAAAATCAAATATTAATTTAAAATCAATCAAAGTGAAAACGAACAATTTATTTATTATACTAGCTATTTTCGGCTTAATAATCACATCTTGTAGTGTAGACACCATTAGAGTAGATGGTAATGATTATATAACTACAAAGAATTATAATTATTTTAATTATTCAGCTATAGAAATATCTTCAGGATTTAATGCGTATGTAACTTTTTCTGATACGGAAGAAAGCATAGAAATTGAAGCTAATGATAATTTGTTTCCATATATTATTACTTCAAACAACAATAATACACTAGTTGTTAAACTCAAAAACAATATAAATATTAGAGGAGCTTCAACTTTAAAGGTGCATATTAAAACAAAGTCGATTACAAGTTTTAAAGCATCTGCCGACACCAGAATTTATTTGCAAAATAAATTTATAGCCAATAATGCTAAAATTAGTTTATCAGCAGATAGTTTCTTTACTGGAGAGTTAGATGTTAATAGTTTACAATATTATGGTTCTGCCGATACTAGATCAGATTTAAAAGGGAAAGTCAACTTTTTAGACGCTAACCTAACTGCCGATTCTAAAATCTCAAATTATGGTCTAGAAATAAATGATTTAAAAATAAAGATGTCTGCAGATTGTGATGCCTATTTAACGATACTTGGTACTATAGATGTCAATGCAGTTGCCGACTGTACTTTGTATTATAAAGGCAATGCGACTATTATCAATCAACATTTAGTGGCAGATTCAAGGATTATAAAGAAGCAATAAAAACTTAAAGCCAATAACTTTTATGTAAAAGTTATTGGCTTTCTAATTTTGTCTAAAAGTCTAACTATCTAATTTGTCCAATAAATCTACTTAAACAAATCCATCCCCGGAATATTTGGCATCCCTTCTTTAGCAACAGCAGCAAGTTCTGCTTCGTTTACGCTAGTCGCTTTTTCAATAGCTTTATTTAATGTAAGAATTAAATAATCTTCAAGTTGTTCCTTGTCTTCAAACAAACTTTCATCAATGGCAATAGATTTTATCGTTCTATTAGCTGTTAAAGTAATTTTAAGTTTGTTGTCGCTGCTTTTTTCATCAATTAAAACAGTATCTAAACGTTTTTTAGTCTCTTCAACCTTACGCTGGGTTTCTTTAAGCTTGCCCATCATATTCATCATATCTCCAAACATAATTTTATAATTTATTATTCGCTACAAAGCTATTTAATTTTTATATTTTTGCCCCTTAATTTTAAGAATAAAATGCTGTTGAAAACGATACTCCAAATACCTCAAGCCACTAAAAAGCCAAAAAAAATAGTAAAACATAACGATATAAGAATTGATAATTATTATTGGCTAAACGATAGAGAAAACCCTGAAGTGATTGATTATTTGAATGCTGAAAACACTTATACAAAAGAAGTCATGCAGCATACCGAAGCATTTCAAAAGGACTTGTTTGAAGAAATGAAAGGTAGAATTAAAGAAGATGACACTTCGGTTCCTTATAAATTAAACGGTTACTGGTATATAACACGTTACGAAAAGGGGCAAGACTACCCTGTTTATCTTCGTAAAAAGGAATCTTTAGAGGCACCTGAAGAAATACTTTTTGATTGTAACGAAATGGCTAAAGGTTTTGCTTTTTTCAACTTAGGGAGCATGTCTGTTAGTCCAGATAATACTTTGGTGAGTTTCTCAACCGATACCGTTGGAAGAAGACAGTATACCATTCAAATCAAAAACTTAGTAACAGGCGAAATTTATTCAGATAAAATTTTAAATACCACAAGTAGTTCTACTTGGGCGAATGATAATAAAACCTTGTTCTATTGCATGAAGGATGAAGTGACTTTGCGTTCACATAAAGTTTTCAAACATAAATTACATACAGACACAAAGGGAGATGTTGAGGTTTTTCATGAAGTCGATGAAACGTTCAATACGTTTGTATATAAATCAAAATCAAAGAAGTATATTATTATTGGGTCGTCAAGTACCGTGTCGTCAGAGTATCGTTTTGTAAATGCCGATACGCCCGATGGAGAATTTAAAATATTTCAAAAGCGTAAACGCGATTTTGAATACAGTATAGCACATTATAATGATAGTTTTTATATTATTTCAAATTGTGACGGTGCTACAAACTTTAAACTTTTAAAAACAAGTGCGCTTAAAACCGAAAAGCGTTATTGGAAAGACGTTATTCCGCATAGAAAAGATGTTTTATTAGAAGATATTGAGATTTTTAAAGACTATTTGGTCGTTAACGAACGAGAAAATGGACTTAACAATCTAAGAATTATGAGTTGGGATGGGAAAGAAGATTATTACCTTCCCTTTGAAAGCGAAACCTATACAGCTTATATAAGCAATAACCCCGATTTTGATAGTGATGTGTTGCGTTATTCTTATAATTCGCTAACGTCTCCAAGCTCGGTTATTGATTATAATTTCAAAACAAAACGAAGCGAAATTAAAAAAGAACAAGAGGTTTTAGGCGGTAAATTTAAGAAAGAAAATTATGAATCTAAACGAATTTGGGCACCTGCCCGTGATGGTGTAAAAGTGCCTATTTCGTTGGTTTATAAAAAAGGGACGAAGCTGGATGGTTCAAGTCCGTTATTACAATATGCTTATGGGTCGTATGGCTCAACTATCGATCCTTCATTTTCAACGGTGCGTCTAAGTTTGTTAGATCGCGGATTTATTTATGCCATAGCTCATATTCGTGGCGGTGAATATTTAGGTAGAGACTGGTACGAAAATGGCAAATTGCTTCATAAATTAAACACCTTTTACGATTTCATTGATTGTTCAAAATATTTGATAGATCAAAAATACACATCACCAAAGCATTTATATGCATATGGAGGGTCTGCAGGAGGGATGCTAATGGGTGCTATTATAAATATGAATCCGGAATTATACAATGGTATTTTGGCAGCGGTACCTTTTGTTGATGTTGTTACAACCATGCTCGATGATACCATTCCTTTAACCACAGGTGAGTATGACGAATGGGGAAATCCGAACAAATTGGAGTATTATAATTATATGAAATCATATTCACCATACGACAACGTTGAAGCAAAACAATACCCTAATATGCTGGTTACAACAGGATTGCACGATTCGCAGGTGCAATATTGGGAACCAGCCAAATGGGTGGCCAAACTAAGAGAGCTAAAAACAGATGCCAATAAATTACTGCTTCATACCGACATGGATGCTGGTCATGGCGGGGCTTCAGGACGTTTTGAAAGCTTAAAAGAAGTGGCTTTAGAATATGCCTTTTTGTTAGATTTAGAAGGAATTCATGGTTAATAAAAAAAAAAGTTTTACTTTTGTCAGGTTTTAAGTTACAAATATTTTTATTAATATTACAGTAGCTTCCCTAAAAGGCATTTATGAAACACAGAAATCAAGTTTTTGATAATGTATTAGACTTAGTAGGCAATACACCGCTTATTAAACTTAATAAAGTAGCTTCAAAATTCAAAGGTAACTTTTACGCAAAAGTAGAATCTTTTAACCCAGGCCAATCTTCAAAAGATAGAATAGCAACATACATTATAGACGAAGCAGAGCGAAAAGGGATTTTAACTCCAGGTTCAACTATAATAGAAACGACCTCTGGTAACACAGGGTTTAGTATAGCTATGGTAAGTATTATTAAAGGATACGATTGCGTTTTAGCTGTAAGTTCAAAATCTTCTGCCGATAAAATCGATATGTTAAAAACGATGGGTGCTAAGGTGTATGTATGCCCAGCACATGTAAGTGCAGATGATCCTAGATCTTATTATGAAGTAGCAAAAAGATTGCACAACGAAATAAAGGGCTCTGTGTATATCAATCAGTATTTCAACCAATTAAATATAGATGCACATTATGCTTCTACGGGGCCAGAAATATGGAAACAAACAGAAGGCAAAATTACACATCTGGTAGCTTGTAGTGGTACAGGTGGTACTATTTCTGGAACAGCAAAATATCTAAAAGAACAAAACCCGAATATAAAAATTATTGGTGTTGATGCTTTTGGTTCGGTAATTAAAAAATACCACGAAACAAAAGAATTCGACGAAAAAGAGATTTATCCCTATAGAATTGAAGGTCTAGGGAAAAATTTAATCCCTACTGCTACCGATTTTGATATTATTGATGAATTTGTAAAAGTAACCGATGAAGAAAGTGCCCACACAGCAAGAGAATTGGCAAGAACCGAAGGGCTTTTTGTAGGCTATACATCGGGTGCTGCAACCCAAGCACTTAAACAACTTGGTGAACAAGGTATATTTAAAAAAGATGATTATGTCGTGGTTATTTTTCCAGATCATGGTTCGCGTTATATGAGTAAAGTCTATAGTGATAAATGGATGCAAGAACAAGGCTTTTTTGATAGTATGAATGAAGCCACAGTACAGAATATAGAGTATATAAAATAATGTAAATAGTACATAATTAAGAGGTAGCATTTGTTTTAGCAGCAAAAAGCTGTCTCTTTTTTTATTTTATAAATAATTGAACGCTAAAAATTATGTACAAAGGATATAAATATTTAATTTTGCACGAACTAACTAAGAACTAAAAAAGCTTATAATTAATTTGATTAAGCACTTAGCAAAGTGTTTTTTTAATTTTTAATGAGCCACTTCAAGTTGATGGTTAAGTCTTAATTTTTAATAGCAATAAGATTTATAATAAATGAAAGATTTATTCGAAAAAATTTATAAAGACAAAGGTCCGTTAGGAAAATGGGCGTCTCAAGCAGAAGGATATTTTGTGTTTCCAAAATTAGAAGGGCAGATATCAAACAGAATGAAGTTTCAAGGAAAAGACGTTATTACTTGGAGTATAAACGATTATTTAGGATTAGCTAATCATCCCGAAGTCCGTAAAGTTGATGGAGAAGCAGGTATCGCGTATGGTTCTGCATATCCTATGGGAGCTCGTATGATGTCTGGTCACACAGATCTTCATGAAACACTTCAAAAAGAACTAGCTGAGTTTGTTGGGAAAGAAGCAGCCTATTTATTGAATTTTGGATATCAAGGTATGGTATCTACCATAGATGCCTTGGTGTCTAAAGATGATATCATTGTGTATGATGTGGATGCACATGCTTGTATTATTGATGGTGTGCGTTTGCATATGGGTAAACGTTTCACTTACAAACACAATGATATTGTAAGTTTAGAAAAGAATCTTGATAGAGCCACTAAAATGGCTGAACAAACGGGAGGCGGTATTTTAGTCATTTCCGAAGGTGTTTTTGGTATGCGTGGTGAACAAGGAAGACTTAAAGAAATTGCAGCCCTTAAGCAGAAGTATAATTTTAGATTTTTAGTTGATGATGCACACGGTTTTGGTACGCAAGGTGCTACGGGTGCTGGTACAGGTGAAGAACAAGGTGTTCAAGACGATATCGATGTGTATTTTGCTACGTTTGCAAAATCCATGGCAGGAACCGGTGCGTTTATTGCTGCCGATAAAGAGATTATAGATTATTTAAAGTACAATCTACGTTCTCAAATGTTTGCTAAATCATTACAAATGCAATTGGTTGTTGGAGCAAGAAAGCGTTTAGAAATGCTTAAAACCATGCCCGAGCTAAAAAACAAGCTTTGGGAAAACACCAATGCCTTACAATCTGGACTTAAAGAAAGAGGTTTTGATATTGGAACAACACAAAGTTGTGTCACGCCAGTATATTTAAAAGGAAGCATTCCAGAAGCTATGGCTTTGGTAAAGGATTTACGTGAAAACTTTGGAATATTCTGTTCTATAGTAGTTTATCCAGTAATACCTAAAGGATTAATTTTATTAAGATTAATACCAACTGCAACACATACATTAGAAGACATACAAATTACTTTAGATGCTTTTGACGCCATTAGAACACGGTTGGAAAACGGTACTTACCAACGTTTATCCGCTGCTGTAATGGCTGCTATGGAGGAGTAAAATTTATATAAATCTATAAAAAAAAGAGCTTCAATTTGAAGCTCTTTTTTTTTGGTTATAAGTCTTTTTTGAACGTTTTTCTACGTCTATAAACTTCAGGATTAAAATGTTTCCATATTTGATGTATGGCGTAATTATCTTCTAACTCGGGAGTTCTAATGCAGGTTTTAATGCCCTTTTCTTTAAACGTGTTGTAATATTCGTTAAAAATTACTGCATGAACACCTTTGTTTTGATAATCGGGATGGATGCCTATTAAATAAAAAATAACCTCTTTACTGTGTTTTTTAGCATGCAAAATATGTCTAAACCCAAAAGGGAAAAGTTTTCCTTTCATTTTTTGTAATGCCTTTGAAAATGCAGGCATTACAATGGCAAAAGCCACTAAGTTATCATCTTTATCAACAACAAACTTGATGTATTCCGGATTTATAAAACTGATGAATTTCTTTTTAAAATATTCCTTTTGAACATCAGTAATCGCAACAAAAGATGATAAAGCAGCATAACTTTCGTTAAATAGGTCAAACATTTTATCAGCATAAGGCATAACCTCTTCTGTTTTTGTAAATGTTAATGCCTTAATTTGGTATCGCTTTTTTATCAGTTCCTGTGCTTTAAGGAAGAATTCTGGTTTTACGTTTTCAAAAGGAAATCTGCTTTCAGAATATGATTTTTCCACTACATAACCCGCTTGTTCATAATGCTTTGCATAATATGGATAGTTGTACCAAGTTACCATGGGAGCTATGGCGTCGAACCCTTCCGTAATAACACCTACTTTATCTAAATTAGAAAACCCAACGGGACCTTCGGTAAATGTTAAGTTGTGGGATTTCCCTATGCTTTCAACTTGATTTAAAAGTGCTTTCGAAACTTCTAAATCATCAATAAAATCAAACCAACCAAATCGCATTTTTTTTAGCGTTTGGTTATTGACCTCAAGCCAATTAATAATGGCGGCAACACGACCAACAAGTTCGCCGTTTTTGTATGCTAAAAACAACCTGGCTTCGGCATCGTTAAACACCGGGTTTTCTTTCTTGTTGAAGGTTTTTAGTTCTTCGCTAATAATAGGAGGTGCCCAATATTTTGAGTCTTTATATAGTTTGAATGGAAATTTTACAAAAGCTTTTAAGTCGCTTTTTGTTGTTACTTCTTTTATTGAAATCATTTATGGATGGCGTAAATTTTTTAATTGAAACTTTGGTCTTTTCTTTTATGCTTTTTGTTGTATTCCTCTATAACATCTGTGGTTTTCTTCGATTTGTCTTTTCTAGACCTTCTGTCTCCTTCGTCTTTTGCAGAAGTACCATTGTCTATTTCTTTATCCTTATGAAAATCCAAGCGGTAAGACATGCCCAAATTAACACCCAAAACAGACGGCGTGTCTTTTGTGTTGAAAACGACGGAAGTATCTAATTGAAAGTTTTTGCTCCACAAATAACCACCACCAAACCTAAACAAGTTATCGGCATAAAAATCGCTTTGTATGCCTTGGGTTTCTCCAAACACGACCCATTTTGGGCTGAATGAATGGGTTAATGTTACTATATATTGAAAATCAGACTGATCGGTCCCAATTCTATCTTTAATAAAATTCATCACAAATACCCAACCGCCCGAAAAATTATGTTGAGTTGCAATCATTACTTTTGGGCTAAATCCTTCAATACCTGGAGCAGTATATGGGTTGTTATCAGTATCGTAATTAGCCCCTGCATAAACTGATACTGCGGGTATTAACGACTTCCATTTAAAGCGATTATTTGCTTTCCAACTGTACAAGTTTGGCTTTTCGTTTTCAGAATTTTTATAAGGATCGTACACCAGATATTTAGCGCCAATGGTTAGAAATTTAAAATTGGCACGATCGTCTTCAGCAGAAATATTAGTGGTATAAGTTTTGGTGTCACTTTGAAAAGTCCCTTCAATATTAAGTTCTAATTCTTCCCATATTAAGCCATAGCGTGCTGCAAAATCCACACCAAAACCATCAACTTCATAACTGGCTGCAGGTGTTCTTTTTTCCTTGATCATGTAGGGTCCAACTTCTAATTGCGCGACGTTGGTGCCAACAGAAAAGGCACTTCTAGATACGCCTGGGCGGTTGGAATTTATAACATCGGTATATTGCGAAAAGGCCTGTAGGGTTGTTAGGCTCAGTAAAAGGCATAAAGTAGGTTTGATTAGGTTCATAAGTTTTATTTTAGTCATCGTGAATAGATACTGAACTCGTTAAGGCTTTTCAAATATAGATATTTTATACTTTTTTTATCATTTTTGAACGCTTTTTAAGTAGATAGAATTGTATTTTTGCAAAAAAAAATATTTTTATGTTACAACAAGCATCTGTAACGGGTTTTGTGAGGACTCTACTAATTATCCTACTTATTTATTATGGAATAAAGATTCTTTCAAGACTTTTTGCACCTTTATTACTTAAATATATAGCCAAAAAAGCCGAACAAAAGTTTGGAGATCAATTTGGTCAATTTCAACAAAAACCCCAAGAGCAACAGGAAAAAAAGGAAGGTGAAGTGACTATTGATAAAATACCGAATGCAAAATCTTCAAATAAAGATGTTGGCGAATATGTGGATTACGAAGAAATTGACTAATTTCACGTCCATTCTTTTTTAAAATATATTCATGCAGTTTTCAATAAAAAAACTTCTTCCGCACGTTCTAGTTATTCTAGGATTTGTCATTGTATCATTAGCCTATTTTAATCCGATTTTAAAAGGAAAGCAAATCTTCCAAAGCGACATCATGCAATATATGGGCATGAGCAAACAGCAAAATGATTTCAGAGCAGAAACTGGCGAAGAAACCTATTGGACAAATAGTGCCTTTGCAGGGATGCCAACGTATCAATTAGGCGCAAAATATCCACACAACTATATTAAAAAACTAGACTTAACACTTCGTTTTTTACCACGTCCTGCCGATTATTTGTTTTTATATTTATTAGGGTTTTACATCCTTTTGTTGGTATTGAAAGTCGATTTTAAACTGGCAACCATTGGCGCACTTGCGTTTGGTTTTTCAACATATTTAATAATAATCTTAGGCGTTGGGCATAACAGTAAAGCACATGCTATTGCTTATATGCCATTGGTTTTAAGTGGTATTTTGCTAACATTTCAAAAACGCTATGTTGCAGGTTTTTTGTTGACCACCATAGCGATGGGGCTGGAAATGGTGGCAAACCACTTTCAAATGACTTATTATTTAATGCTGTTGATTCTTGTTTTAGGTGTTGTATATTTAATTGACGCTTATAAAAAGAAAGAGCTGCCTCATTATTTTAAAACTGTTGGTATTTTAACGGTTGCCGTTATTTTATCTATTGCTTTAAACGCTACTAACGTATTGGCTACTCAAGAATATGTTAAAGAAAGTACACGTGGTAAAAGTGAGTTAACCATCAATCCTGATGGTTCGCCAAAAGAAGCAAGTTCTGGTTTGGATAAAGATTATATTACACAGTTTAGCTATGGATTTGCTGAAACATTTAACCTGTTTATCCCTAGATTTATGGGAGGCGGTAATGGTGAAGATGTTGGTAAAGATTCAGCTACTTACGAAGCTTTTAGAGAATTAGGAGCGACCACAACCCAAGCAGCACAAGAAGCGAAACGGGCGCCTATGTATTGGGGCGATCAGCCTATTGTAGAAGCACCCGCATATATTGGTGCTGTCGTGTTATTCTTATTTGTTTTTGCGTTGTTTTTGGTGAAAGGACGCTTAAAATGGTGGCTTGTTGGAGGGTCGGTAGTTTCACTATTGCTGTCTTACGGGAAGAATTTAGAATTCCTAACGGATTTCTTTATTGATTATGTGCCCATGTACAATAAATTTAGAGCAGTCACTTCCATTCAGGTTATTTTAGAATTATGCATACCTGTATTGGCAATTTTTGGATTGGTAAGATTGTTTGGCGATTTCGAGAAGAAAGAAGAAAAACTGAAAGCTTTGAAGTATTCAGCCATTATAACTGGTGGTTTAGCACTTGTGTTCTTACTATTCAAATCGTCTTTATTCGATTTTGTTGGAGCGAATGATGGTTTTTATCGTCAGAATTACGGCGAAGCGTTTGTTGATGCTTTAAAAGAAGACAGGCAGACCATTTTTACTAATGATACTATTAGAACATTAATCTTGGTATTGCTTTCAGTAGGTGCTATTTATATGTACTTGCAAAACAAGCTTAAAGAGACATGGGTAGTTGTCATCTTTGGAATGCTTATTTTGTTTGATTTGGTTGGTGTGGATAGACGTTATGTGAACAACGATGACTTTATATCGGCTATTCAAGTAAACAAACCTTTTGAGGCAACCGAAGTCGATAATTATATTTTAAAGGACACCGATTATTATCGCGTGTTCGATTTGGTTGGCGGTGCGGCAAAACCATCGTATTTCCACAATTCACTAAATGGGTATAACGCTGCTGAATTAAAACGTTACAGCGAGTTATTTGACTTTTACGTAGTCAAGAACAATATCAATGTGCTTAATATGCTTAACACCAAGTACATTATTGCGCAAGATAAAGATGGAAACCTATTTCCTTATAAAAACGATGAAGCCAACGGGCATGCATGGTTTGTTAAGGAGCTAGAGCGTGTTGATTCTGCAAATGAAGAAATAAAAGCATTGGATAGTTTGGACAATAAGAACGTTGCTGTATTTGATAATTCCGATTTTGGATCGTATTATAAATCTTCCGAAATTCCTAAATTCAAAATGGATTCTTTAGCTTCCATAAAATTAATTGAACATAAACCAAACTATCTTAAATATCAATCAAACAACTCAAACGATGGGTTTGCAGTGTTTTCTGAAATTTATTATGGTAACGGTTGGAAAACATTTATTGATGGCAAGGAAACGACCCATATCCGTGTAAATTATACCTTAAGAGGTATGGGGATTCCAGCAGGTAAGCATACCATTGAATTTAAGTTCGACCCTGATGTGGTAAAAACAGGCAGTAGTATTGCATTGGCAAGTTCTATTTTGGTTGGCTTGTTGTTGCTAGGCGGTTTGTTCTACGAGTTTAAAAAGAAATCAGGAAAAGGTGCGTAAAAAAGCACTCATAATAACTTATTATTGGCCGCCTGCTGGTGGTCCAGGGGTGCAACGTTGGTTAAAATTTGTAAAGTATTTGCCCGATTTTAATATGGAGCCGATTGTTTATATCCCTGAAAACCCAAGATATCCTTTAATAGACGACAGTTTGAATTCTGAAGTTTCTAGTGCGCTTACTATCATTAAGCAACCTATTAATGAGCCTTATAAATTGGCGGATTTATTTTCGAAAAAGACAACGAAAACCATTAGCAAAGGGGTGATTTCCGAAAAGAAAACCCAAAGCTTCATTGAAAAATTACTGCTATATATAAGAGGGAATTTTTTTATACCCGATGCCCGTAAAAACTGGGTAAAACCTTCGGCTGCATTTCTTTCAGAGTATATTTCAAAAGAAAATATAGAAACCATAATTACTACGGGACCACCACATAGTATGCATTTAATTGGTTTAAAATTAAAAGAACAACTAGGCGTGAAGTGGGTGGCAGATTTTAGGGACCCATGGACGACCATTGGGTATCACAAGCAATTAAAACTGACGGAGTCTTCAAAAGCAAAACACAAAGAATTAGAAAAGCAGGTTTTAATTACTGCCGACCAAATAATTGTTACGAGTTTCAAGACGAAAAAAGAGTTTCAGCAAATAACGAATCAGCCTATTGAGGTTATAACCAATGGTTACGATAAAGAATCGATTGTGGATTTTGAAATGGATTCTAAATTCACATTAGCACATATTGGATCATTATTATCCAAGAGGAACCCTGAAACTTTATGGAGGGTTTTAAGTGATTTAATTGCAGAAAACGATTCCTTTTCAAAAGATTTTCAACTTAATTTTATAGGTTTTGTTAGTGATGATGTGCTTCATTCCATCAAAGAGAACCATTTAAGTGATTATGTAAATAATATAGGCTATGTATCGCATAAAGAAGCTATTAAATTTCAAAAAAAATCACAAATTTTATTATTGATTGAAATAGATTCAGAGGATACGACCTGTATTATTCCTGGGAAATTATTTGAGTACATGGTTTCTAACAGACCTATTGTAGCTGTTGGACCAAAAGATTCCGATGTTGAAAAAATTATTAAAGAAACCAATACTGGCAACTACTTTAATTATACGGATTATGATTTGTTAAAAACAACTATCTTAGAGCATTATAAAGCATATAAAAATAAGTCATTGCAAGTACACCCCATAGGTTTGCAAAAATACAGCCGAAAATCGCTAACAGAAGCATTATCGAAATTATTATAAATGGGCATTGTAACATCACAATCTTTTAAAAACACCATTTCAACCTACATTGGCTTTGGTATTGGTGCGCTCAATACCTTATTTTTATATACCTATTTTATTTCTGATGTATATTATGGTTTGGTAGCATTTATATTAAGTACTGCTAACATTATCATGCCTTTGATGGCATTTGGTGCCCACAACACTATAATAAAATTCTATTCTGCATTTAAAACCAAGAATTCGTTAAACAGTTTTTTAACACTCATGCTATTTTTGCCTTTGGCGCTTATTATTCCAATTGGTTTGATAGGATGTTTTACTTACGAAGCTATTGGCGAATTGTTTTCGCAAAAGAACCCCATTGTTAAAGATTATGTTTGGTATATTTTTGTATCAGCTATTGCTATGGCATATTTCGAGGTGTTTTTTGCATGGTCTAAAACGCAACTGCAAACCGTTTTTGGTAATTTTATGAAAGAAGTGTTTCACAGGGTAGGTGTAATGCTCCTTTTGTTTGCGGTATATTTTAAATGGCTGGATGTTGAACAATTTATCGTAGGTGTTGTAGGCGTTTATATTTTACGCATGCTTATTATGAAGTTATATGCCTTTACAGTAAGATATCCTGTTATAAAGTTTTACAGAATCGAAGGCTTGCGTGCTATTTTGAAATATTCTGCGTTAATAATTGTTGCAGGGTCTATTGCAACGATTATTTTAGACATCGATTCGTTTATGTTAGGCATGTACATTCCTATTCAGGAGGTAGCGTATTATGGTGTGGGCATCTATATTGCTACGGTTATTGTTGTGCCATCTCGCTCTATGCAACAAATCCTTCAACCATTAACGGCACAGTATTTAAATGATAAGAATAGAGTAGCCCTTAAAGATTTATACATACGAAGTTCGCAAACCTTATTTATTATTGGTGGATTTATATTTATAATGATAATTATAAATATAAACACCCTATATCTTCTTATACCAAAAGAGTTTAGTGGTGGGCTTGTTGTGGTTTTTTTAGTAGGAATAGCAAAACTTTACGATTGCTTGATGGGCTGCAATAATGTGGTACTATTCAATAGCGATTATTATCGAGTAGTTTTGTTGTTTGGCGTTATTTTGACGGTTTTAACAGTGTTTCTTAATATACTATTTATACCCGTGTTTGGTATCGATGGGGCTGCATTTGCTACGTTTTTGGCAGTTTCAATATATAATTCCATTAAAATTTATTTTGTGAAGATCAAGTTTAATATGATGCCTTTTAATAAAGATACCTCCAAAGTTTTGTTGCTGATTATATTTAGTGTATTGCTTTTTTACTTTTGGGAATTTCCATTTCACCCCATTATTAACATTGGTTTAAAAACACTGCTAGCAAGCGGTTTTTATGTTCTAGCTATTTTGAAACTGGATGTTTCCGAAGATATTTCGTTGGTTATAAAGAAGTATTTGAAATTTCTTAATTAACTCGATATAATAAAGAATCTATTTAATTAAAAATAAGTTGCTTATATTTTGATGTCAGGTTGAGCGCAGTCGAAACCTTTGTCAAGCTCTTTTTTGTTAAGCATTTCGCAAGCTGCGCTTTTATCTTCAAATGAAAATACATTTTCATTTTCTATAATGCTCAATGTGACAATTTATAATAAACCATGGACTTGAAGTCCATAGTTTTGTTTGCAGACTAAAAGTCTTCAAGGTTAGTTTGCGAAATTAATCAGTGAAATTTTACCACAGATTCGCAAATTTTTAACATTTTAGGTAATCTGCGAATTTGCGGTAAAAATTTTTAGAACCTAAAAGGGAAATGCACTAAAGTGCATAGTTTTAACTATTTCTGTGACCAATAAACGCGCATAATTTAATGACATTGAGATTCCCGCCTGCGCGGGAATAGAAACAGAAAACCCCACGATGTTGCTTTGAGGCAAACTTATCGCAGGGATTTCCAAACTAACCAACCAAAATTGTTATGATCGTCTTCTTGTTGGAGTTTCCGATCTTGTATTTTTATTACCAGAGTTACCTCTACTTTGCGTAGCCATTGGTTTGCTTTGTGTAGACCTGGTAACAGTTCTTTGTTCTGCAGCTCTTGGTTTACTTTGCGAGGTACGTTGTTTTACTTGCGGTACACTTCTGGTATTTGTATTGCTTTTAGTATATGTACGAGAATCATTGTTATTTGGTTTTTGAACAATCATATTTTCTCTTGTACGCTTTACATCATTTGTTCTGGAATTGTTTTGTATTACAGTTCTATTAACGTTTTCCCTGGTTCTTTTAGTATCATTGTTTTGATAATTATTATCTCTAGAAATTCTATTATTATTTGAGTTATCATATCTATTATCAATTCTATTTACCGTAGAACTTCTATTGGTATTGTTATCATAACGTCTAGAACTGTTAGTGTCTGAAAGGTCTCTTCTAGAAGTTGCATTCCTATTAATTTGAGTGACGTTTCTATCACTTCTGTACGCAGTCGCATAATTTCTGTTTCTTTCAATCGTTTCACCACGTCTGCTGTAAATAGCAGTTCTTGGTCTATAATTGTTGTAAAACGGTCTGTTATACACGTAGCGTACTGGTTGGTAATACTGTCTGTATGGTCTGTTGTAAACGACACAATAATCGTATGCAGGAATGCTGTAGTAACGATGCCAAGGTCTATACACATAATGTCTGTTATAAACATTTATATAGCCTGTACAATGTGAAAAAACATTGTAATTGTTATAATGCACATACAAACCACCTACACGGGTAACATAACCACGGTTGTTATAGTTTATATTTAAGTTGCCTACTTGGGAAACACGCCCGTAATAGTCATAATAGATAGGCGTGTTTTCTATTTGAATAATAGCACCATATTCATCATATTGTACATAGGCATTATAATCGTATCCAGAGTTAAAACTGATATTTACATTTGGTGATCCAACAGAAACATTTAAACGCGAATTGCCACGTAAAATATTAAAATCGAATTGCCCATCGGGAAATACTGAAAATTCGATACCATCTTCTACAAAAATAAAAGAGTTACCGTAACCTCTGTCGTAGATAGCATTTGTGTTTCCTGTATGGGTTGTGTTTGCATTAACGGTAAATCCCGTAAAGATTAAACCTACTAATAAAAATATAAATCTTTTACTCACGACATTTAATTTGATTACGTGTTCGTGAAATTTATTTGAAATTTTCATAATTGTGAGTATTAATTTGTGATACGTTTATATAATTACAAACAGCGTGCCAAAAAATAACGTATATATATAACTAACTGTAATTAAATACTTTATTTTGAAATTTTAACAATCTATATAGATAATCCTATCAAACGATCTTAATTATTAAATCAAAAAATCCTGAACTTAAAGTTTTAAAGTTCAGGATTTTTTCAACTAACTAATACTATTTAATCTTTTAATGCCATTTATTCTTTTTCTGCTTTTTCACTTTACCATGTTGCTCGTAATAGTAAAAATCGTCATCGTTATCACAATGTTGGTTGTTATGTGCCCATGTATTATGGTTATCAATATGGTAATCATTAAAACGATTATATTGGTTTACTACGCCTCGTATCGAAACAATTTCTCCCCAATGGTTGTAGTTGACTCTTAAGCCACCAACTTGTGACAGGGTAGCGTTTCTGCCTCGGCTATAATCTATAAACACAGAACCAATTCTGGTAACTTTTCCATATCTATCATAATTTAAATACACATTGCCAATACTTCTTATGTTACCACTTCTATCGCGAGAAATATAAGTATTTCTTGGTGTCGATGACGTATAGTTGATGCTTACCCGTGGACTATTGTAGGATGCATTGATCGTGTTTCGTTTAGAGTTAGAATTATAATGAGCCTCATGAAAATTCGTGTTAAAATCGAAACTACCATCGGGAAATATTAAAAATTCTATACCTCGTTCTACAAACACTATAGGTTGCGCGTAGCGGTAGCGTTTTGTAACATCGATATCGTTCTCTTTGTTGTTTTTGCTTAAATCTGTTGCTGATGCAGTTGTTAATACCATTAATAAACCTGCAATTAAAAGTACTGTTCTTTTCATAATTCAAATATTTAATATTCTGCCTACTCTTAAGCGTTTCGGCTTTCGCAATTACTTTTCAAATTTTCAACATGTGTGCCAAAAAAAAAAGTTTGAGCCTATTTAACAATTTTTTGTGCAAAAACGTAGATGATTTAAATTTTTAAAAAACTAAATAAGAGATAGTTATAAAAATAATGAGGGTTTTCATTTTTATTGAAAAAATATTTAATTTTATGCAAACCAGCTTTTTCAATGAGAAAAAAATATATCATTTGCGATAATTGTGAACAAAAATTTGAAGATAGATTTCAATTTTGCCCGCATTGTGGACAGAAATCGAACGAAAACCTAACCTTAAAAGTATTGTTTTACAACACTATAAGTAATTATTTTTCGGTAGATGCCCGTTTTTTTAAAAGTTTTATACCACTCATGATTAAACCTGGTTATTTGGCACAACGTTTTGTAGAGGGAAAGCGGTTGCTGTATTTGCATCCCGCTCAAATGTATTTGTTTATTTCAGTGGTATTCTTCTTTTTATTCTCTTTTATCAGTCGCAATCAAGTAGAAGAAATTGATAAAAATTTACAAAAATTAAACCCTGTTATGACTAACTCTACTAACTATGATAACATATTGGACTCTTTAAAGATAAATGAAATAGACCAAAACTTAAAAGACAAAAGTATTGCAGCAGATTTGGGAAATAAGGATTTAAAAGCGGGTTTGAGTTTTGATTTTAGCCAAAAGAAAATAGATTCATTAATTAAAATTAATGCTCCAGACAAGGACATATACAGGGCTATGGGTATGAAAGATGATGCTGGAGCATTTAGCCGAAAAGGGTATTCGCAAATGCTTAAATTTTATAAACAAAGAAATGGCGGCTCGATTTATCAAGCTTTTTTAGATACTATCCCAATTGCAATGTTTGTTTTGTTACCAATCTTTGCATTTATTTTGAAATTATTATACTTTAAAACAGGAAGTTTTTCACATCATTTAGTCTTTAGTTTTTATTTCTTTGCATTTATTTTTACGGTTTTTAGTTTAATGGTTTTAGTTGGTTTGGTGTGGAAAATTCCTTTTTGGTTAACTTTATTAATTTTACTTACCACTTTTTTCTATTTAGTTTTAGCCGTAAAGCGTTTTTATAATCAAGGACACTTAGTTAGTTTGTTGAAAAGTGGAATTGCATCCTTAACTTTTTTAATGATTGTAATGCCATTGGCAGCTAGTATCTTGTTTGTTTTTGCATTTTTGTTTTATTGATTCTAATGAAAGTTTTTAAATCTTGACTATTAAATATTTTTCGTTTGTAGATGCTTTGATTTTAGTAATTTGTTCTGGACTGCCTATTTAACTTCCTACTAGTTTTTATTTAGGAGCAATAATAAGTTCCTATTGAACATAACAGCTAAAATAAATTTTACTTCTTTTTAATTTCCAGAAAAATAGAAGTCGTCTAAAAATTACTTTTTAGACGACTTCTATCATTAGTTCCAATTTGTGTTCCTTGTGGAATTTCATTTAAAAGAATAGATGTGTCTGGAAATGTTACAACATATGAAAAAGTGTTCTCTTAATTACTTGGCATCGGCTTCAAACATTTTAATAATTCGATCTTGACCAAGTAAAGAACCTCATGTAATATAGAGCAGTTATTAATAATTCAATGGTGTTTTTGATCGGAGGTCGATTCTGTAAACACTTTCCATTATCTAATATGCAAAATCTATAACCGAAAACTGTGTGTCTTATAAATAAAGTGGTGTAAAATAAAGATTAAAAAACAAGACTATTTATGTAGTTTGTCCTTTAAAAACTTGGCGGTTTCTGAGTTTTTAATTAATATGATGTCTTCGGGAGTTCCTGTGGCAACCAAAGCTCCACCTGTTTCACCACCTTTAGGTCCTAAATCTATGATGTAGTCGGCGCATTTAATAAGATCTATATTGTGCTCTACAACAATGATAGAATGTCCGTTATCAATTAAAGCATTAAACGATTTTAATAATTTTTGGATATCATGAAAATGCAAACCTGTAGTTGGCTCGTCAAAAATAAAAAGCGCTTTGTCTTTATTATTGCCTTTTCCTAAAAAAGATGCCAGTTTAATGCGCTGCGCTTCACCACCAGAAAGGGTAGAAGAGCTTTGCCCCAAAGTTACGTAACCTAAGCCAACATCTTGCAAAGGTTGTAATTTGGTTTTTATTTTAGGTTGCTTGTTGGTTTCAAAAAAAGCAATGGCGTCATCGATGGTTAAGTTTAAAATATCGTCAATGTTTTTATTGGCATAAGTAACTTCCAACACTTCTTTTTTAAAGCGTTTGCCTTTGCAAGTTTCACATTCTAAATGCACATCTGCCATAAACTGCATTTCAATGGTTACTTCACCCTCTCCCTTGCATGTCTCACAACGTCCGCCATCTACGTTAAAAGAAAAATGTTTTGCTTGATAGTTTCTAATGTTGCTTAATTTTTGATTTGAGAACAGTGCTCGAATATCATCGTAAGCCTTAATGTAAGTTACAGGGTTTGAGCGTGACGACCTTCCAATGGGGTTTTGGTCTACAAACTCAATGTGTTTTATATTGCTAAAATTACCTTCTAATGAAGTGAACTGACCTGCTTTATCACTAAAATCAGTTAGTTTTTTTTGAAGTGCCGGAAACAATATTTTTTTAACCAATGTGCTTTTTCCACTACCTGAGACACCTGTGATAACCGTAAGCATTCCTAAAGGAAAACGGACATCTATATTTTTTAAATTGTTTTCGCGTGCTCCAATAATGTCTATGAAATATTTTGAAGTTCTACGTGATTTAGGTACTTCAATCTTTAATGTTTCATTTAAATACTGTGCAGTTAGCGAATTTGAAGCTAGTATGTCATCATAAGTACCGGAAGCTACCACATGCCCACCAAAAGTTCCGGCTTCAGGACCAATATCTATAATGTTATCGGCAGCTTTCATGATATCTTCATCATGCTCAACCACAATAACAGTGTTTCCTAAATCGCGTAATTGTTTCAGAACGACTATCAAGCGTTCGGTGTCTTTGGGGTGTAAGCCAATACTAGGTTCGTCCAAAATATACATAGATCCCACCAAACTGCTGCCTAAAGAGGTCGCCAGATTAATACGCTGACTTTCGCCACCAGAAAGTGTGTTGGACTTTCTATTCAATGTTAAATAATCCAATCCTACATTAGCTAGAAAAGACAAACGACTATTAATTTCTTTTAATAACCTATTTGCTATTTGTGTATCGTAATCGTTTAATTCTAATTGTTTAAAGAAATTTGCTAATTTATCTAGAGGCATTTCTACTAAATCGGTAATCGTTGCGCCTCCAACCTTAATATAATTAGCCTCAACCCGTAAACGTTTCCCATTGCACACTTTACATTTGGTTTTTCCACGGTAACGTGATAACATAACACGGTTTTGAATTTTATAGGCTTTAGCTTCCAATTCTGCAAAAAACGCATGTAACCCTTCAAAATACTGATTGCCATCCCAAATAAGTTGCTTTTGTGTATCACTTAATTGAAAATAGGGTTTATGAATAGGAAAATCGAATTTATGGGAGTTATTAACCAATTGGTCTTTATACCAGCTCATGCTTTCACCTCTCCACGGAAAAATAGCGTTTTCATAAACAGAAAGCCCCGTATTGGGAATCACCAAATCATCATCAATTCCAATAATATCACCGTAACCTTCACATTTTGGACAAGCTCCATATGGGTTGTTAAAACTGAACAAATGAATGTTTGGCTCTAAAAAGGACATACCATCCATTTCAAATTTGTTGCTAAACGGACGTTGTTTGCTATCACTTAAGGTTTCAATGAAGCATTCGCCTTTACCCTCAAAAAAAGCTGTTTGTATGGCGTCTGCTAGTCTATTTTGAAAATCTTCCTCATCTTTAATAATAACCCTATCAACAACTAATAAAATAGTGTCTTTTTCATTTAAGGAATTGGCTTCGTCAATTCTAACAACGCTATCATTAACTTTAATTCTGGCATAACCTTGTTGTTGCAGTGCTTTCAGTTTATCTTCCATGGTACGTCCTTTTTCTAAATGAATAGGAGCGAGGAGTAGTAATTTTTCGCCTTCTGGAAATGTTTTTAAATAATTTAAAACATCTGAAACGGTATCTTTTTTCACTTCCAAACCAGAAACCGGCGAATAGGTTTTTCCAATTCTGGCAAATAGTAATTTTAGATAATCGTAAATTTCAGTAGAGGTTCCAACCGTTGAACGCGGATTGGTGGCGTTTACTTTTTGTTCTATGGCAATGGCAGGAGCAATGCCTTTAATATAATCGACTTTTGGTTTATTCAATCGACCTAAAAATTGGCGTGCATAACTCGATAAGCTTTCAACATAACGTCTTTGTCCTTCGGCATAAAGTGTGTCGAAGGCTAAACTCGATTTTCCCGAACCCGACAATCCTGTGATAACCACTAATTTATTTCTAGGTATTACAACATCAATATTTTTCAAATTGTGCAGTTTTGCACCTTTTATAATGATGTTTTCTTTTGGGTTTACTTCAGAAATGTTAGTATCCATATGCTTTTACAGGAATAATTTTGCAAAGATACTATAAGTATTGCAAGCTAAAAAATGCATGGTACTTTAAATAAAAGTTAAAAAACCGACTTAAATTTTGTTTTTTTGGAATGATTATTGGTATATTTGACTCTATTAATCATTACTTTAATTAACTCTCGCCTATAGCTGAACATTACTTTTAAACTAATAACCCCAAGCAGAGAAGCCATTCTATGCCCTAAAAGTAATGATTATGCAATACGAACTTATACAAGATGCTACCTTAGTTAGCAATTATATTAAAGGTGATGAAGGTGCTTTAGAGATTCTTGTCAACAGGCACAAACAAAAAATTTACAGTTTTATTTATTCAAAAGTTTACGATAGGGATGTTGCTGAAGACATTTTTCAGGACACTTTTATTAAAGTAATTCGTACCCTAAAAAGAGGTGCTTATAATGAAGAAGGTAAATTTTTACCTTGGGTCATGCGTATTTCACATAATTTGGTGATTGACTTTTTTAGGAAGAGCAACAGGATGCCAAAATTTGACAATACAGATGAGTTTAATATCTTTTCTGTGTTAAGCGATACCAGCTTAAATGCTGAAAATAGTATTATTAAAGAACAGGTTGAAACAGATGTGAGACGTTTGGTTGAAGAGTTGCCAGAAGACCAAAAAGAAGTCTTGTTAATGCGTATTTATGAAGATTTGAGCTTTAAGGAAATTTCAGATAAAACGGGTGTTAGTATCAATACTGCTTTGGGGCGTATGCGCTATGCATTAATTAACCTGAGAAAAATTATAGATAAACACAATATAATTTTAACAAATTAGTACAATAAAGTAAATTTAGCTGCGTTAATAACTTAAATTCAACTTTAAATTATTAAAATGGCAAAACTCTACTCTGAAGGTTCTATTGAAAAATTGAACGAACTTGAACCGAAAATTGAAACGGTTAACTTTATCTTAAATTATTCTAAAGTTTTAAGCGTTATAAAATATAATAAGATGAAGTTTGAAGCGCTTCTGAACTAAGGTGAAAAGCCCTAACGTTTAATTTAAACGTTAGGGCTTTTTAATTTATAATATGCGTCAATTATAGATTGTCTTCCAATAGTTTTGGTTATGGTGTCTTTTTCTAAATCCCATCCACGAGCAGGAGAATATTGTCTACCATACCAAATAATTTGAAGGTGCAAGTCATTCCATAATTCTTTTGGGAATAATCTTTTTGCGTCTTTTTCAGTTTGCACCACGTTTTTTCCATTGCTTAAATTCCATCGATACATAAGCCTGTGAATATGTGTGTCCACGGGAAAAGCTGGTACTCCAAAGGCTTGTGACATGACAACGCTCGCTGTTTTGTGTCCCACAGCGGGTAAAGCTTCTAAAGCTTCGAAACTTTGAGGTACTTTGCCATTGTGTTTTTCAATTAAAATTTTAGAAAGCCCATAAATACCTTTGCTTTTCATAGGTGATAATCCTACAGGCTTTATGATTTCCCTAATTTCTTCAACCGAAAGTTTAACCATGTCGTACGGATTGTCTGCTTTTTCAAATAATAAAGGTGTTATTTGGTTCACGCGAACATCCGTGCTTTGTGCCGACATTAAAACCGCTATTAATAAAGTATATGGATCTTTATGGTCTAACGGAATAGGTATGGTTGGATATAATTCCTTGAGTGTTTTTATTACGAATTCTACCTTTTTATCCTTTGTCATGTTGTATTTTTGTGGAAACCAAAGTTACTATTATGAACACATTAAAACAAGGAGACAAAGTACCAAATTTTGAAGTATTTGATGAGCAAGGAACTATTATAAAATTATCTGATTACAAAGGAAAAAAGTTAGTCGTTTTCTTTTATCCAGCAGCCAATACGCCGACTTGTACTGTTGAAGCTTGCAACCTAAGGGATCATTATAAAGAATTAGCAGATGCTGGTTACGAAATATTAGGTGTTAGTGCAGATACTCAAAAAAAACAATCAAATTTCAAAAAAAAATATGATTTTCAATACCCTTTGATTGCAGATGTAGATAAGGTTATGATACAGGCTTTTGGAGTTTGGGGCTCAAAAAAGTTTATGGGACGCACCTTTGACGGTATTCACCGCAAAACATTTGTAATTGATGAAACAGGAGTTGTAGAATGTGTTATTGATAATGTAAAGGCAAAAATTCACGCTTCCCAAATATTAGCATCAATTAACAATTAATAATTCTACTAGTAAATAGCCAATAGTCAATAGTCATTAGCCATTAGCCATTAGCCAAAAGCTGGTGGTCAACAATCAATTCAACAATTCAACGGTTAAACGAATAAACAATATAAAAGTAGCCATTAGCCAAAAGCCAATAGCTGGTGGTCAACAATCAATTCAACAATTCAACGGTTAAACGAATAAACAATATAAAAGTAGCCAGTAGTCATTAATCAATGGCTGATGGTTTTTGGTTGTTGGTGGTTAACGAATAAACAAATAAACAACCATGTTGATAATAGGACTTCGACAGGCTCAGTCTGACATAATCAATTAATGATTAAAATAGCCATTAGCCAAGGTTGGCGATTCAACAATTAAACGAATAAACAATAACAGATAATCAGCAACAAGCCCGTGGAATTCTTTAGATTAAATTTAAAGGACTTTTTAGGGAGTCACTTTTCTTTTTTATCTGATATATTTTTTTCTTTTAGGCAAGACTAAGGGTTTTCTTGTATAGCCAAACATGCGATAATCTTTAATTAAGTCAGCAATACCTTCAGGTAATTTGTCTTCCCAACCGCTTTTTCCTTCTGCTATTTGCTGTAAAATTTCTCTTGAGAATATGGTTAAACATTTCTTATCGTAATCTTTAATATCTATTACTTTCCCGTTGTATTTAAAGAATTTGTACAATTCTTTCATACGTGGGTAAACTTTTAAGTTTTCACTAGTAATTAGTTCACCCGTTGCTACATCAATCATTGGGTATAAATAAACTTTTAGGTCTTTAAAAAATAGTTTGCCAAACGCTTCCAAAATGCCTCCACTTATGTGACGATAATACTTTTCATCAAAAATATCAACTAAATTATTAACGCCCATTGCTAGACCCATTCTTGCTTTAGTGTAGTTAGAAAAATACTCAACAACTTTGTAGTATTCTTGGAAATTGGATATCATAACCGATTGCCCTAAAGAACATAATAAATCGGCTCTATCCATAAAGTCTTGTTCGTCAATTTCGCCTTCTGCACGTAAGTTTGAAAGTGTTATTTCAAATACAACCTCGGTATTGTCTTTGTCAACCTTTTTTTCTTCAATAAACATTTTATATGCGTTTTCATACATATCTATATTTACTTGGGTTACAGGTCGAAAACTTCCTCTAAAGGCTAAAATGTTTTTTTTGTACAATACACGGGCTGGTAGTACGTTTTTCCCGTCTGGACCAAACATTACGGCATCAGTCATGCCATTTTTAACAAGTTGTAGAGACATCAATCGGTTATCTACATTTTTAAATAAAGGGCCAGAAAAATTAACTGTATCAATTTCTAATTGATCTTTATCTAAATGGTCATACAAGTAACGAAGCAGTTTTTTTGGTTCATTATACTTGTAAAAAGCACCATAAATTAAATTGGTGCCAATGACACCAAGGGTTTCTTGTTGAAGTCTGGCATCGGTTTCTTTAAAACGGATATGTAAAATAATGTCATTATACTCTTGGTTTGGTTCTATTTGGTATTTAATACCAATCCAACCATGACCTTTAAACTGTTTTGCAAAATCGATGGTAGTTACAGTATTTGCAAACGAAAAAAACAGCTTATTGGGATAATCTTTTCTGGAAAGTCGTTTTTCAATAAGATCAATCTCGTGGTTAAGCATTTTTCTTAAGCGACCTTCTGTAACATAACGTCCATCATCTTCGGCACCATAAATAGCATCACTAAAAGCCTTATCGTAGGCGGACATTGCTTTTGCTATCGTTCCAGATGCACCGCCAGCTCTAAAAAAATGACGACTTGTTTCTTGTCCTGCTCCAATTTCTGCAAAAGTACCGTAAATATTCTCGTTAAGGTTAATGCGGAGCGCTTTGGTTTTTAATGATGGAATCTCTTCAAATTCCCGATCTCCCTTTAAGGTAATTTCCATGTTACTGTTTGGGTTACTTAATTATGTTAACAAAGGTATCAAATAATAGAGGCAAATAAAAAAATAACTCTAATTTTGTTGGTAGGTAAGATCCCTTTTGATGAACATATAAAATGACTTCATTATTTTAATGTTTCCATAAAAAAGCAAATGGTAAATTATCGATTTTTTCAAATATAGTTATTTTGAGTAATAATTATTTTGAAAAATAAGTGATTAAGTGAAAATAAATTAAAAAAAAATAAATACTGATTTTTGAAAATAACGTTTTTAGGTACCGGAACTTCACAAGGTATTCCCATTATAGGGAGTACACATCCGGTGTGCTTAAGTGACAATAAAAAGGATAAACGCTTGCGTGTTTCTGTTTTGGTAGAATGGGATACATTTGCCTATGTTATTGATTGTGGACCAGATTTTAGATATCAAATGTTGCGTGCAGCGTGCACTAAGATAGATGGGGTTTTGTTTACGCACGAACATTCAGATCATGTTATGGGTTTGGATGATATTAGACCCTTTTATTTCAGGCAAGGCGATATCCCTATTTACGCGCACAAACGGGTTTTAAAATCACTTAAAAAGCGATTCGATTATATATTTGCTACAAAAAACAAATACCCTGGAGCACCTTCTGTTGTTCCGAATCGTATAAAAAACAAACCTTTTATTTTAAATAGCTTAGAGGTCATTCCTGTAAATGGGAAGCACGACGCATTACAGGTTTTTGGTTTTAAATTTGGGGACTTTGTCTATTTAACCGATATGAAAACAGTTAAAGAGAAAGAAATTGAAAAAATAAAAAATATTAAGGTACTAGTCGTTAATGCTTTAAGAATCGAACCCCATCAATCGCATTTTAATTTGGAAGAAGCGCTTGAATTTATTAATAAGGTAAAACCGAAAAGAGCCTATTTAACACACATTAGCCATATGTTAGGATTTCATGATGATGTTGAAAAAACATTACCTAAAAACGTGTTTTTGGCTTATGATGGCTTACAAATAACAATTAACAATTAGCAATTAACAATTAACAATTAACAATTAGCAATTAGCAATTAACAATAATGTTGGTAATTAGGACTTCGACAAGCTCAGTCTGACAGGGAAATATATAAAAAGTAAGTGTATAAATAAGTTTGTCAAGCTATATAATAGAAGTGTTGGTAATAGGACTCGACTGCGCTCAGTCTGACATCTGAATTGTCAAGTACTAATAAATAACAATTTAATTTTTAAAAAAATGAAACAGAAAATTTTTATGTATTTATTTGTTTTTTCCATATTACTGGTGTTGTTTCAGTATGTGAATTCTAAACGGGTTTTTGAAGACATGAACCATAAACTGGATGGGTATAAAGGACAATTAGAGCGCTATAAAGACTCTGTCGTTGTTTTGCAAGACGAGAATTTAGATTTGTCGCATTTCAATTTAGAAAGAAATGAGGATGCTATCAGTTATTTTGAAAATCAAGGTTATAATGTGATCGAGCTAATTCCATTAATAAAAGACGAACTTTATAAGTTGAATGAAGAAAAAGGTGAGCACCCCATAATTCCCTATGCCGCGGAGGAAGGGAAGCGCATGATGATTAATACCATAAAACTGTTGAACCATAAATGGATTATAGCAGATTTTTCAGATGGCCACTATTGGGGCGAGTTGTTTTTAACTTATGAAATAACGGAAGATAAACAGCTTAAATTTAATTTGGTTGAATCATTTTTGTATCCGTTTAATTAGCATCCATTTTATAGGCAATTCCTTTTTGTTTTTTTGTTTCGCCTACATACGAATATTCGAAGGTGTATGATGAATCGGTTGTGGTCAAGATTTTTAGATGAATGTCTTTTTTTTCTGCCATGTTTTTAGGGTTTATGGTTTTAAAAACAACCTCGCAATCATTTATCCAACGTAATTGAGATGAATCCGTTTTGTTATTATAAACTTCAACTTGTAACGCTTCGGTGCGCTTAAATTTCGATTTAAATAACTCGCCATTAATGGTTACTTCGCTATAGTAATTGCCCGTTTTATAGTCAGTACAATTTCTACTTGTTTTGTAGCAACTAAAAAGGCTTAATAAAAATAAAAGACAAAAGAATTTCATAGTGAAAAGTTTCTATGCAAAACTACAAAACTTAAATAGAACTCGTTTAAACTTTTTATAATTGGCTAAAAAATTGTCCTTTTTTGTCCATACGCCTCCCGGCCCATTGGCTACGCCGAATCTTCTATTTCACTAAAACAGTCCACTGGATTGTTTCTTAACGTTCAGTCCTGTCTTTTCTTCCATAGTCCTGCTATGCAACTCAAAAAAGCCTTCAACCGATTACAAGGCGGAGCATAAAAATAACCCAGTGGGTTATTTTAGCGAACAAGCCAGCTGGTGATAGGTTAAATTTTCGCTTCAATCAAAAAAGTATATACGAGTTCATAGTTAATTCTGGAAATTTTTAAAACTTCCGTCAGAATAGAAAATAACGATTCGTTCAATGGAATGATCCTTTTTAATTTCAGATGCCATTTTATCTTCTATAACAGGAGCGGGTGGTGATGTAATGGTATTGGATTCCGTCGTTTTTTTTGTTGCAGGAAATTCGCCTTTGCCATTTAACAGCCAATACAATTCAACTTCTGGAAAAGCAGAGAGTATTTTTAAAACAAATTCTAAACTTGGTTTGTTTCTGCCGGATAAAATATGAGAAATACTTGAACGCTGAACACCAATTTTTTCAGCAAAGGAAGAAGCGCTTTCGCCGTAGTAATCTATGACTTGTTGCAGTCTTTTAGTAAAAGCTTCGGTGTTTATCATTGTAACTGTTACAAATGTATATTGTTTTTACAAATGTAATATTTTATAATCAAAATCCAGCATAATACAATGTTAAATATGTTTAGAATTTAAATTAAAACTTGATGTAAATTAGTATATGTATCTGAAATATAGTATTTTAATGATTAAATCATTTATTCAAGTCAATTTGTTTACATATCTAAGCATAATACAGTTTGTAACTGTATAACATTGTAAACAAAAAGACGTTTTTTGTTGTTTACAAATGTAAATTCGTAATTGTTTACATTTGTATCCTAAAATTTAATGATGGAAACAGAACATATAAAATCCTTGTTTTTAAAATATAAAGAATCTGGTTTAAATCACCGTTATATTACCAATAGTCACATAACTCCTTTGTTGGAAAATATGACTCATAAAGTACATGTAGAGACTATTGGAAAGTCTGTTTTAAACAACCCTATTTCCGGAATTAAAATTGGCAATGGTAGTAAACGCATTTTGATGTGGTCTCAAATGCATGGTAATGAATCTACCACTACAAAAGCTTTGTTTGATCTTTTAAACGCACTATTAAGCGATGATTTATCTGTAAGCCACATATTAAACTCCTGTACATTATATATCATCCCTATTTTAAGTCCGGATGGTGCCCAGGCGTATACAAGGGTGAATGCAAACCAGGTAGATTTAAATAGGGATGCACAAGATTTAACTCAACCTGAGAGCAAAGTGTTGCGTGATACTTTTAAAATGTTCAAGCCGCATTATTGCTATAATTTACATGGCCAACGCACTATTTTTAGTGCCGGAAAAACAAATAAACCTGCCACCGTATCGTTTTTGGCACCTGCCCAGGATAAAGACTGTACTATAACACCAAATAGAAAAATAGCTATGGAAGTCATTGGTGTTATGAATGGGGTGTTACAACAGGTTATCCCAAATCAAGTAGGGGTTTATGATGATGCCTTTAATTTAAACTGCGTGGGAGACACGTTTCAAAGCGAAAACGTTCCAACGATATTATTTGAAGCTGGACATTATCATAATGATTATGGTAGGGAGGCAACTAGAGCATTTATTTTTATGTCTTATATAGCTTCATTAGATTATATTTCAAAAAACAATGTTTCGGGAGCTCATTATGAATCTTATTTAAAGATCCCGGAAAACGAAAAGTGCTTTTTAGATGTTATTATAAAACATGTAAAAATAGTGAGTCATGGCAGTGAGCTTATAACAGACATTGGCATTTTATATCAAGAAAAGCTTATTGAAGGTAAAATTAATTTCATTCCTAAAGTGACGCATATAGAAAACTTAGATGCTTATTTTGGACATAAAGTAATTCAAGCTAATAAGTTAGAGGTTTTTAATTCAGATGGTAAATTATTGAAAGTTGATAGCGAAAACGTTTTCGTAATGATAGATAATGAAAAAATCTCATTATTACCGAAATAAAGTGTATGTATTATGCGTAATTATTAGTAAAAATGTATTAATTTTGCTTAATATTTAAGAATAATTAATTATGGGGAAAATTAAATTAGACGAGATTGATCATCAAATTCTTGACATGTTAATCGATAACACAAGGATTCCGTTTACAGACATTGCAAAAAAATTATTAATATCAGCAGGTACAGTCCACGTACGTGTTAAAAAAATGGAGGAGCAAGGCATTATAAGAGGCTCGTCCTTGATGTTAGATTATAAAAAACTTGGATATTCATTTATAGCATACGTAGGTGTTTATTTAAATAATACTTCGCAAACAAAATTTGTTCTTGAACGTATCAATGAAATTGCTTTTGTAACTGTAGCGCATATCACTACAGGAAAGTTTAATATTTTCTGTAAAATTAGAGCAAGAAGTACAGAGCATGCTAAAGAAATCATATTTAAATTAGACGATATTGAAGGTGTCTATAGAACCGAAACCATGATTTCTTTAGAAGAAAGCATCAATGATAAAAAACGGTTAATGCACTCTATTTTTAATGAGATGTAGTTTGTATAAAGATATTTAAAAGCCAGTTCAATTTTGAACTGGCTTTTTTTTTGCTATTTGTAGATTAAAGTTTTAATCCGTCTTTTGAAGAATATTTTTGCTATATTTTCATTAAATATAGATGTTTGTATATGACGAAGCGTATAAAAGTGCGGTGGATTATTCTAGCGAATGAGCCAGCTTGCACAAATGGTATTTTCGCTTCAATCAAAAATGTCAGATAAGTTCTATGTAAATTTATTGCTGGTTTTGTATTTATAATTGTTCTATATGGTATTTAACTCTTTAGATTTTTTTATATTTCTTCCTATTGTTTTTGTTCTTTATTGGTTTGTTTTTAAAAAGCATTTAAAGGCCCAAAACATATTAATTTTAATAGCTAGTTATGTCTTTTATGGTCTCTGGGATTGGAGATTTCTCTCGTTAATTTTATTAAGCACTATTGTAGATTACTTTGTAGCATTAAAAATAGATGGCTTAGAAGATAAATTTAAACGTAAATCCTGGCTTTGGGTTAGTGTCTTCTTTAATGTTGGTCTTTTAGGTTTTTTTAAATACTATAACTTTTTTGTTGATTCTTGGGTAGACATGGTTTCTCTATTTGGGTATGAAATTAAAAGCACGTGGACCCTGCGTGTTATTTTACCTGTTGGGATTTCGTTTTATACCTTCCAAACCATGTCGTATTCGTTTGACGTGTATTATAAAAAAGTCAAACCAACTACCGATTTTTTATCGTTTGCAGCATTTGTTAGTTTCTTTCCACAGTTAGTAGCTGGACCTATTGAAAGGGCCTCAAACTTACTTTCCCAAATATTAAATAAGCGTACATTTAATTACGATCAGGTTGTAAGTGGCCTTAAATTGATTCTATGGGGTTTATTTAAAAAAGTAGCCATAGCCGATGCATTGGCTCCTATCGTAGATGATATATTCTCGAATTATTCAAATTATCCGGCATCTACACTTATTTTAGGAGTAACTATGTTCAGTTTCCAGGTATATGGTGATTTTAGTGGCTATTCTGATATAGCTATAGGAACAGCGAAACTTTTTGGAGTTGAATTAATGTCGAATTTTAAATTTCCGAATTTTTCTAGAAATGTGGCAGAGTACTGGCAAAGGTGGCATGTGTCGTTATCTACTTGGTTTAGACATTATGTTTACATTCCGCTAGGAGGGTCAAAGGTAAGCAAGTTAAAATCGGTAAGAAATATTTGCATTGTGTTTTTGGTGAGTGGTTTTTGGCATGGTGCAAACTGGACCTTTATTTTTTGGGGTGCTTTTCATGCCTTGGCTTTTATTCCTGTTTTCTTAATGGGCAGAAATACTATTTATAAGGATTCGGTAGTGGGAGAGCGCACTTTTTTCCCAACATTCACGGAAGTAGGACAAGTATTGCTAACTTTTTCAATTGTTACTTTTTCTAGAATATTCTTCAGGTCTGAATCTATTACATCAGCTTTTGGTTTTATAGATAAAATTTTTACTGATTTTTCATATGGAACCTATAATCATCCTATGGGTTATCGTATGATTGATTATTATGTGCTTATTATCATTTTCGTTCTCTATGAGTATAGAATGCGTAGAGATGAGCGTTCTCCGTTTAAATTCAAATCTAAAATCGTTAGGTTTGTTACTTATACGCTTGTTATTCTATTGATGATGTTGTTTTACGATGATGGGGTTGATAGATCGTTTATTTATTTCCAATTCTAAATTTTAACAATAATGAAGAGGTTGATTTTTAATATTTGTTTATATATTATTCTGATCCTTTTTTCATTAGAAGGTTTTGTACGTTTATTTCATTTATATGATGATGTTCCTTTGCTGTATATTGATGCATGTGGGGTGCAAAAAACCATACCAGGTCAAGCAGGTTTCTCGGTTACTGGAAATAGAAGGCAAAACTATGCTGAGTATAAAATAAATAGTTTTGGTTATAATTCATATAGAGAGTTTAGGCCCACTAAAGAGCGGATAGAGATTGCTCTAATTGGTGATTCATTTATAGAAGGGTTTAACCAGCATTATTACGACTCTACCGGCAAAAAAGTAGAAGACAGATTGGAAGGTGTAGAGGTTTATGAATATGGGCGCGGTGGTTATGATATGGCCGATCAGCTACACTTAATCAATGCTTATAAAAAAGACTTTGACCTTATTGATTATATTTTTATCTACATGAAGTTTGAAAATGATTTTAAGAGAAGTTCATATGCACCTGGATATGATTATATTAATTTAAAGCACACGCTTAAATTTAAAGTCAAAAGAAACATTAAACTTTTTATGTATGCAGATAGAATCGGACTTTTTGATGGTTTTAGGAAAATTATTTACAGACAAAATAAACCCATAAAACAGCATACAATTGCAGAGGAAACACTACATAAAAAATATACAGAAAATTTCAAGGCTCTAGTAAAAACATATGGCTTTAATAAAGAAAAAACAATCTTCTTGCTTGATAAAAGAAAAACAAGTCCGTTGTTTTTGGAACATTGTGATGACATGGGGTACACGTACCTAGATTTTGGTGCAGAATTTGCAAAATCAAAGAAGCCAGCGACTTTAATTTACGATAGGCATTGGAATAACAACGGAAGAACCATAGTGGCATCAGTCATAGCAGATTATGTAAGAACGCATTTAATAAAGTAGCAACCACGCACAGCACAATATTTAATGTGAGTTCGATTTAAAATGGAGCCTAAACCCTAATATTAGTAATTGTTGTCACCTTGAGCGAAGCCTCAGTATGATGTGGGAATAAGTGATATGACACAAAACGGGTATCCATATTATTTTACATTAGTGTCCGATTAAAGAATCAAGGCTTCGCTAAAAGAAAATAGAATAAAAACTAAATTTGCATGTCTGTTTTTATACTCGTTAAGTAATGTGGATCAAGAGTTTGTTTTATAGAATGCTAATATTTAGCAAGTTACATCTAATCTTTACCAAAGTTTAAAACTTTTGCAAAGCTATCTTCCTGATTTGCAAGGCTCATTTTTCAACCCTTGATTGCATAAGTAACTAATTATTACAAAAAGCAAGGCAGCAGTCAGTAATCTCTTTAAAAAATCACTATCACTGTGTTTGCAGGGAATTGTAAAAGTTTTATTGGATACAATGATTATTTTATATTTTCTTTAATGTAATTGGTAATAACAGAAGCTATAATGTTTCTACCATGGTTATTCCAATGCATATCGTAAATTAGTGTAGTTGGTATTTTGGAGTCTTCAAAGGCTTTACCAAAGTCGATGTATTTATAGCCCATTGAATCGCAATAATCCAAAAATGATTTGTTGGTGCTTCTAGAGTCAATTAGAATAGTGTTTTTGTTTTTATCAAAACCAAATATTTCTATAAGCTTTTTAAAATTTTCTAAATATTTTAAATTATCAGCTATGTTTTTTTCGATAGCTTCATCGGATGTTTTATTGTTTGCAGTGTTCCCATGTGCTAATTCCAATAATTTGCCTTTAAAATCTCTTAAAGGTTCAAAAAGTCCAATATCTTCAATGTAATCAAACAACTTTATTTTCTTTTTTATTCTTGAAGTAAGAAAATATTGTGAGTCAACCCAGTACTGATCAGGTTCGTAGTAATCTCTTTGTAAATCGTTTTCAAACTTCATATAAATTATTATATGATCTATTAAATCGAATTTTTCCTTATATGCGGTTATGAGATGTAATTGGTCGGCAAAGTCATATCCAGAATGCCCATATTCAAATACTTGTGTGCCATTATTAAGTTTATCCTCTATTTTTTTGCCAATTGAATTGTTATAGTTTTGATGCAAGCCTTCAATAAATGAATCGCCAATAATAGCTATATCTGTTTTGTTTTTTGAAGGTGTAAATTCCCTATATGAATTAAACCCAGATTTATTGATGTGGTATTGGGCAAAGTTCATTACCCTATTGCCTGTAACCGTAAAGCCTTCTTGGTTTGGGGCATAGGTTTTAACATTTTTATCGTTTATAATGAATTGAGGATATTCATCATAAAGATGAAAAACGCGCACAATAATTTCCAGCTTAATAAATAGCAGTATACTATACAATATTATTTTTCCAAATAGCAGTTTCATTTATTAAGGCGTTTCATTTTAATCTAAAGAATTCCTCGACGCTCTGCGTCGGAGTTAAGTGGAAAGTTTGAAAACCTTAGGTTTTCATCAATTAAAAAATAATTTTCCGCTTGATACCTCGATGGCTCTGCCTCGGGGTAGTTCGTTACATAAAAGTAATTACTAAAAAGCTTTGAAGCATTAAAAATCGATTAAATACAATTTATTCAGTTGATAATTTATTGCTAAATAGTGGCTTAAGTTTTTTTAATTTATTAAAAACATAATTAAATATAAGGTTCCAATCTATTAAGCAGAAACAAATTAAACGGTATTGCCTAAACGAGATACCCATTAAAGTCCCTATTGATATATGAAAGAAGATGGCTGAAATAAGGTAGATATTTCTATATTTAGAATTGATGAATACTATAAAAGCCAATAGTTCAAACATTACTGAGCCTATAGCAAGCAGCATTAAAAGGGATTTACTATTAGCTATATATCCAGAAATTGCAATAAATTTTGGAGCCGTTTGGTAGTTAGCATACGTGTGGCCAATAAAACCGAATTTGTCTTTCCATTTTTCATCTTCAGTAATTTCACTGTCTCCTATAATCAATTGTATATCACCTTGATTATACAAACTGGTTCTTTCTTTTAGATAAAATCCTAAAGTAGCGCCATCCATCCAATGTATGCCATGTCCGTATCTAAGTTTAGAAACCCCAGCAGAGAAGTAAGTTAGAGCTACTAACATTAATATAAGGTTTAATCCCCATTTCGGTTTTTTTCCAAAACCAATGTTATTGTTTTTATAAAAATATTTAAGTAATATGTAATCTATAGATAGTTTCATAGAACCTGGCACTAAAGCTAATGCCAATAAAACTTGTGTTGGTAATGATACATGGTGGTCAAAAATGCCAATGCCTTCACCTATTCCGTACAGAAAAAAACTAAAAAATGCTAATATTAGCATATTTAACCTTCCCAATAATCCTACTGCAGCACCTATAGTAGCCATAATGATCAGGGTGTGATATGTGGCTATTGTACTGGCATCAAAAGCAAATAGGGAATCTGGCAACATGCTAGTGAACCATGTTTTCGCCAGTTGGTAATCTGGGTTTCCTATTAATTCAGAAACAAATCTTAGTTCACTAATAAGTTTTTTCCCTATTAAAATTGACAGTAAAAGCCTTAAGATGCTTAAGGGCTGGTTTATAACAAACCGGATGGCGTAGACAATATTGCTTGAAAATTTCATTTTAATTATCTTTTGAAATTTTTTTGTCTATCGTTTGGTTTTTATATAGCGAAACATAGTGTTGTTTTTCAGAATCATAATATGCAATAATTTCTGGTTTGGTTTGAGGCTCTCGTTTTTGATTGACCTCAACGATTTTTAAATTGATTTTGTCAAATGAACGTTTGTATTTATTCATCAGTAGGTTTGAATAGTTCTTGAAAAACATATCCATTCGTTCTTGGAAATCGCTTTTGCTTTCCGAAAATCTATTTGTAAAAGGGGATATGGCATCTGTAGAACCATATACTTTGCTAAAAAAATGCCTCATAAACAAATCGTCGGATTTTCCCAAATACCTTGTTAAATCTATTGATTTCGAATCTTTAACACCTTCTAATTTAAATAGATAAAATTTGGTATCCTTGTTTATATAATGCCCAAACATAGGCGCACAGGTATATGGAAAACTTTCAATTCCAAATATAATAACCAATAAGTTTGGGATAAGGAAACAGGTACATATTAAGGGTTTGTAATTTTTTTTTACTATACCTAATGTCATATTTTAAAGTTGTTGATTACCCATTAGTTACAGCAAAAACAATTTTTAGATTTATAATACCCGCGTCTGTGAATATAATCTAATGCCTTTATACCAAACATTTCCAATTTGGAAAAGCCAAAATTACTAACACTTATAGATGTGTCTAAGGATTGTACATAATGCCACCATTTTGCAGGTACATGTAACACGTCACCTGGTTCCAATATGACGTATAAAAATTTTACTTCTTTAAATTTCGGAAATTTTTCTGGTGAAAAATTGTTTATATCTACTTTGCTTGCTCTTCCGCCATTGATGTATTTTGGGCTCGGATACATTTTTTTGTTATACTTGGGTGCCGCAATAATGAACATTTTTCTTCCTTTTATTTGCGAATACATGTTCTTGCCCGTATCGTTATGAAATCCAGAGATAGTGCCTGATGGCCCTATCCAAGCGGTGATGTCATTAATTTGGGTGTGGTCTTCAAAAATAGAAAAATCAACGTCATTTTTTAGATTTGGAAAATAGTTAAAGATGTCTAGGGTTGTTAAATAATCTTTTATTTCCTCCTTATTGGCTTCGGCATCTATTAATTTTTTGATGAAGGATTTGAAAGACGATTTTTTATATCGGTTATCATCTTGAATAAAGTTTCCTTCCAATAAATTGACATCTCTATCCTCTTTAAGATTCAGGAAAAAATCGAGATCCCAATTTCTGGTTGCATTCCATTCTTTAGCAAGCCCTCTGATAACAACAGGTTTTTTGTTGAAATATTTTTTTTTAAATGTGCTGGAATCCAAAGTAGAAACTTCTTCAACAGGTGCACTAAGCGCCATTATTTCGTTCAAAATATTCATGCTATGACTGGTTTTAAATTAAAAACAAATGAATTTATTGCTAAAAAATTTTAAAATATATTAAACTCGACAAGTTGTAATATAATTAGATTAATGATATGAATCAAGGGTTGTAAACGAGACTTACCAGTCAGGGAGATACCTTTGCCAAAGTTCAAAACTTTGGCAAAGGTTAAATTTCAACTTACCGAATATTAATACACTTTAAAACCCAACCCTAGATTCGCATTAATGATTAATTAGTACGGAACTCATCTTGACTTTTTCGCTTTAATCAAAAAAGTCAGGAAGCGTCGCTTATGGATAACAGCTCACTATTTGACTTGCCTACAATCGTTATATGGTTGTTTATTGTGTTTTTATACACTTTAATGTTATCTACGTGTTCTTTGTGTCTGTACAAAAAATCAAGGACATGCTTTTTTAAAAACCGATTATTGCTGTTGTTGTAATCAATCTCAATTAGTTGAGTATAATCAATAGTTGGGTTTTCTGTAACATTGAAGGTGGGCTCTAAGTTTGTCGTACTCTTTTTTAAGTTAAAAGCCTTAATTTTTTTAACCAAAGTATCGATGTTGTACTTTTTTAAAACGTTTTTTGTTTTAATGATTCCTATTTCTAAAAATGCCAATAATTGAGACTTGAGGTTTTCTTTATTGTAGATAATGTGATGATCAAAATGGTAAATTAGGGTACACCATCTTCGTTTGTACTCTAAGTCACCATAGGCCATGTCTAACATGTCGTAACCATTATTGATACTCCATTCCAACAGTTTAAAGAGGGATATATTGCCTAAAGCAAACTTTGCATAATCTATGTTGTAAGAAGGTATAGACACATAGAATATATTATTGTAGTGGTGGTTTATACAAATATGTACTGGCACATTATTGCTATATATCACAAAAAGGGAAGCATCATTATTGTTAATTAATTGGCGGGTGGTTTTTAAGTAGAAATCCCAACGAGTTAAAATATCGTTTTTATCGTTTCTTTGATTAAATCGATTGACTAGCATTACTTGCAAAGCACTCATGTAATACTGGTAATCTTCTTCAGAAATATTGCCATAATACATTTTGTAGGTTGCTGTAAAACAAGTTTCGAACCTATTTGTTAAACGCTTTATGTTGGCTCTAAAACTTTTACTGTATTGGTTATTAAGAAACTCGTTTAGTTCTTGGTTTTTGTTTAAAACAATCGCATACCCATTGATTTTTTTTTGAGGTACTACTTTAACTTTTGAATTGTAAGATGTTAAAAATAAAGGCGTTAAATAATTAGGGAATAATTTAACGGAAATAGGGGTACTGATGTCGTTTGTATCATTTTCCGTGGCACTGTAGACCAGGGTATTGTTAGGATTAAAAACTAAATTTTTATAGTGTTTTAAGACCTTATGATGCTCGGTTAAGGTCTTGTAGAAGTCTTTTTTTATTACTAATGTCATAGGTCAAATGTAACTTTTTTAACTTTTTTGGTTCCTTTTAAAATATAATTATTTTCATTTATTAGAAAAACTTCCAAATTATCAATATGTTCTTGTTCTGTATATAAAAAATCGTACATGGGCTTTTTTATATTATTAAGGTGTGGGCTTTTATTAAAGTCTATTTTTGTAACTTCCAGTTGGTTTAAGCTCTCAGGATTAATCGGTTCTATTGTATAATTAAAAAAAGGATTGCTATTTGGTATTGTTGGACCTTTTAGTTTCTTTTTTACGTAAGTATATGCTTTGTCTATTTTATAATATTTAAGGGTGTTTTTAATCTTAATTTTTAAAATTTCTAAATGGGCTAAGATAAAGCCTGGAATTGATTCTTTCTTGTATATAAAATGGTATTCGTAGTTATATTTTAAATTACACCAAATTTTTTTGTATTCAAGGTCACCATTTCCCATATCAAGCATACTGTATTTATTTTCGAAACACCATTCCAAGAGCTTGTAAACCATCGTATTTCCTAAACTGAACTTTGAAAAATTGATATCATAACAAAATATGTGTCCAATAAAAATATCTTTTATGAGGTAGTTTATAGAGATGCCAATAATTTCATTATTTGCGTAGACTATAAATAAAGAGGCTGTTTTGTTTTTAATAGCTTCAAACGTTGTTTTTTCGTAGTGTTCCCATTTATCCAAAATTTCGGTGCTGTCCTTTTTTTGCGCAAATCTACTTAAAAGCATTTCTTTTAATTTAGAAAGTGCTGTATCATATAATTCTTTAGAGATATTGCCATAGCATAATTTATATTCTATGTTAAAACAGCTTTCTAAGCGTTTGATTCTTCTTAGGATAGGGCCTCTTGTTTTTGGTTTTAAGTGGTTTTGCAAGTATTCGTTTATGTTGCTGTATCCATTAGTTAAAACAGCGAAGCCATCTAAGTTTTTTTGAACTGTTTTCTTTATGTTGTAGGAGCTCTTTAATACTTCTGAGTGAAAATAATTTGGGAATAAGCTTATGGCATAGGCTTTTTGTTTATTCGTTGTTGCCGCTTTGCTATAGAATATCTTATTGTTATGGGTATAGCCTATTTTGGAATAATACTCAAATGTTTTATCCTTTTGAAAATACGAATTATAAAAATCTTCTTTTTTTAAAATTGGCATTTATTTTATAGTTAGGGTTAAGGTCTTATTCTTTGATTTGATATTCTTAACCCGTTGGGTATAATTGCTTTATCGATACTAATTTTTATATAAATTGTCACATTGAGCACTTCGACAAGCTCAGCACAGGCTTTGTCGAAATGTATCTTCTAGTGTCTTCGACAGGCTCAGACTGACACTTGAGTATAAATTGACTTTGAATTATAGAACTCATTTAAACTTTTTCAATTGGCTAAAAAATTGTCCTTTTGCGCCCATTCTTCATCTTTTTTTCCTTCCGTAGCCCTGCTATGCAACTCAAAAAAGCCTTCGATTGAGTAAAATTGCCATTGCGCTGGCTGGCCCGTTCGCTAAAATAACCCACTGGGTTATTTTTTCACGCTCCGTCCTGCTGCAATCCAAAAAGTTTAAATGAGTTCATAATCAAAATTCGTTATAAATTAAATTTTCTTAATTTCACCCAACGGATTATTCTTAATATATTCTATTTGCTGTTTTAAAGTGTTCTTTAGTTTGATTTTAGCTATTTCAAATAGCGCAATAGCTCTTGCTATTGCGTTGTTTTTATAATATATCTTGTATTGGATATCGTAAATTAAATTAGCCCATTTTTTTTTGTGGTATGATAATCCTATACCTAAATCAATAAACGGGTAGTGATTGTCTATGCACCAATTTAGTGTATAATACTTATCTAAGTCACTTAAGCTGTATCTGCTATAATCCATATCATAGGCGTGGGTTTCACTAAAAAGGATGGTGTTGCTAATATGTCTTTTAACTGAAATACTAATCGGTTTTTTTCCATCATAAATAACCAAAAGAGAGGATTTGTTTTGTCGGATTAACGCTGCCAAGTCTTTGGTGTTGCTTTCCCATTCCGACATAAAAATATGGGCTTCTTTTTTATTCTCAAACCTTTTGCTTGTCATTGTGTGCAACGTATTTAACAGAAACTCACATTTTTCGTCTGAAATGTCCCCAAAGTTGAATTCGTAAGTGATATTAGGATCATTTACTAGTTTCTTAACAGCTCTTTTAAGCTTAACCCTTAAGTGTCGACTTATGCAACTATTTAAGTACGATTTTACTGTTTGTGACCCGTTTAAAGTAATTCCGACCCCAGAAAAACCGAAGTGCGTTATGCTTTTGGATTTATAATGTTCTTCATTAACTAGTTTTGATCTTAAGAATGTGGGGAATAGGCTTACGTAAATAACATTTGGTAATGTCGTTGCTAAACTTGCATTACTGTTTAAAATTTTTTGATTGTTAAAACGCACATATTCATAGCAACTAGGAATAATTGTTTTGCTGTTTTTATAAAAATTCCAAATAAATTGCTCTCTTTTTATATGCATTACCATTAATTGTTTGTTACTAACAATTTTGATGATTTGTTTTTTCCTTTAATCAGGAATACATTTGGTTCATTCTTTACTTTAAAAATGGTGATTTTATTTTTAGATTCAAAATTTAAATATAAAAAATCATAAACTGGTTTTCTTAAAAGTGCATAAGTTTCATCTTCTATATTAACTTCAGTATGTATGTCACTTTTAATAACATTTTCTAATGCTATATAATCAAAACTCAGTAGTTCATTTTTTAAACCGGCATTTTTTTCGGTCGTATTGAAATTCGTTTCTAATTTATTATGTTTACCTATCCTTACTTTTAATTTGTAGCATATTATAATTATATTCCCAATTATAATATTTGGTAAATATTTTTTATAGTATAGTATTTGGTTTTCGAAAGTATAGACTTTATTGCACCATTGTCTTTTGTAATCTAAATTGCCAAAGCCTAAGTCGAATATGTGGTAGTTATTAGCAAAGCACCATGCTAATTGTTTTGAAATATCGATATATCCAAGCCTAAATTTTGAGTAATCTACATCGTATGCTCTTATATAATTAATGAGTATGTTATCGTAATGGTAGCTTAGATTGATATCTATAGGTTTATCATTGTCATAAATAACAAACATGGACGCTTTTTTTTCTAATATTAGTTGATAAAAAATTTCTTTGTAAAACACCCAATCGTTTGCTGCCTGGTGTACATCACCACGTTCTAAAAACCTTCTTTCAATCATTATTTTCATAACATCAAACAACGCCTCATAGTTGTTTTTATCAATGTTGCCAAAATACATTTTGTATGATATATTAAAGCATGTTTCGAGTCTTTTTGTATAAGCTCTGATTTTAGACCTGCTTTTGGATCCAAATTGGTGTGCCATATAGGCATCAAGTGATTCAAAATCTTTAATATCAATTAAATACCCATTGTATAAATTAAACTTGAAGCTTTTGTATGTTTCAACCGGTACTATGGTTATATAAGGTGGTATTTGATTGACATAATGAATTTTGGCGTTGCTATTTTTAACTTCTTTTATATTGTCTGTTGTATCAATATTTAAATTGGTGGTATTGTTGATGATTGCTTTATAAAAAGCATACTTATTGCGTTTTACAATAAAATCATGAAAAAAGTCATGAAACGTATATTTTAATAGCAAGAGTTTTTTTAACATGTACCGATGGTAAGTTTTAGAACTGTTTTTTTTCCTTTAATGATATAGGTATTCTTAGAAAATTTATAGATGATGATATCGTTAATGTGTTCTTTGCTATTAAATATACTATCGTAAACAGGTTTTCTTAAAAAATCGTTTGCTTTTAAATCTACTTCAATCAAATCTACTAATTTGTTTAATGCAGTATCGTCAATTTTTTCAAGATTATAGGTCATGTTAGCATTTTTACTATCTGTTTTTGGTGACTTTAAAAAGTGTTTTAGATAAATTATAAAGGTATCTAGCTTTATTTTTTTGAAGAAATTTTTTGTTTTTACTTTAAATATTTCAGTGGAAGCTAGGGTTTTAGATACTAAATTCTTGTTATTAAAATATACAATGTATTGCATTTTATAAAATGAGTTGCTCCACTTTTTTTTATAATCCATCATGCCATTGCCTAGATCCAAATACTTATAATTATTAGTGATGCACCATTTTAATAATATATAATTATCTATATGCCCTAAACCAAATTTATAATAATCTTGGTCAAAACCATTACATTCCGCATAAAGAATGGCATTATAGGAATGATAGTTTAAGGTAATGTTTATTGGTATACCGTCGCTGTAAATAACAAATAGAGACGCCTTTTTGTTATTTATAGATGAGAAAACATTTTTAGTATTGTTTTCCCAATTAAATATAAATGAATTGATGGTTTTTTTATCATCAAATCTTTTAATAACCATGTTGTGAAGTTTTGATAATAGAAACGCGCATGTTTCTTCAGAAATGTGTCCAAAATAGTATTTGATTTCTATATTGAAAGATTGGTTTAATCGGTTCCAGAAGCGTTTTACATTTTTTCTTGTTTGTGTGCTTAAAACATTTTTCAGGTAAGATTCTAAGGTCTCTTTTTCGTTAATTACAATGCCACATCCATCCAAATGTATATTGTCAATCTTTTCTTCAAGATATGATTCTTTGTTGCTAAAATTGAACTTTAAGTAATTTGGGGCCAAGCTTATAATTGCTAGATGCTTATTGTCATGATTGTCAATAGCACTATTTTTGTTAATGAAACTAAAATCATTTAATTCAACACTTTCAATACAATTTGGTATCATTTCTTTTTTTAAGAAATCCCAAAGAAACTGTTCCCTTGTTATGTATGGCATTATTTAACGGCTAAGTTATCTCAATTTTTATGGTATTCTTTTTTCCTTTTATGATATAAGTACATAGCTCTTTATTTACTTTGTAAACAGAAACATCATTAATATTTTCTGTATTTAAATACAAAAAATCGAAAAAAGGTTTTTTTATAGAGTCAAAGGCTTCATTAGCAAAATTAATTTTCACTAACTCTTTATCTTCATAATCACTAAAATTATTTAAAATTTTGTAGTCCAATAGGACTGATTTCTTGTTTCCCGTTGTTAGGTTTATAACATTTCTGTAGGTTTCATTTATTTTATTTGCTAGCAGGTAGTTTATTAGTTTATGCTTGTTTTTTATGGTAAACGCGTGTATATGTCCTAAAATATTATAAGGCTTAAAAATAACATGATGCTCAAAACGATAAGTTGTGTTGCACCAATTTACTTTATTTTCAAAGCTACCATAGCCCATATCAAATACTTTAAAATTATTTTGAATACACCACTCTAGGTTTTTGTAAATAACCACATTACCCAAAGTAAATTTAGAATAATCTAGATTAAATGTAGGAATTGCAAAATAAAAAATATCTTGAAAATGAAAATTTAGAGAAAAGGCTATTGGTTCGTCATTATTGTACATAACAAAAAGGGAAGCTTCTTTTTTTCGAATAGCTTCTAAAGCAATATTATTGTAGTGCTTCCAATTATCTAGCGTTGGGTTTTTAACATTTAACAGATTAAAACGTTTACTTAGCATTTCATGAAAGCAAGTCATACGATGTTTATACTGTTCATCAGTAATACTTCCAAAAAACATATCGCAATGTATGTTCAAACAAGATTCAAGTCGTTTAAGAGGTCTTCTAACATTACCTCTGAAATTTGCTTTACAATATTTACTTAAATAATCTTCTACAGAATCGATGTTATTTAAGTTTGCAGCATGCCCGTGTTTCTGAAACACTCTTTTTAAAGTATAACCAGCTTCTATGCTTGTTTTTAAATAGTTAGGCACTAATTGAAACGAGCCTATTCTTTTATTTGAAATTCTGTATGAATTGTAATTATTTTTTTGAGTTGTTTCTGTATTGTAGGTATTAGAAATACATTTGTAAATAGATGGTACCTTCCTCTGTTCAAACAAATCTGTGTAAAAATTTCCTTTATGTATGACGTTAAAACCCATTGTTTACTTAACTCCTACTAATTGACTCTTGTTAGTACCTTTTATAAGGTATTGGTTTTTGCTTTGTACTTTGTAAATTTTTAGGTCGTTAAAATGTATGCTGTTTAAAAATAAAAAATCAAAAACAGGTTTGTTTAAAAACGCCAATTGTTTGTCTAGCTTTACTTCCCGAAGCGTTTCTTGCTTAAAAGGATGCTCTTCTATGTTTAATTCTTCAATAGTTACTTGGGTCTTTTTACTCTTTTTGTTTAAAGCAAAGGTCAGTTTATGTATTTTTTCATTTATACTTTTATCTCTTAGGTATTGTTTTGTTTTAAAAACAACAGCCAAGGCATATGCAAGTAGGGTAGCTGTTAGCGATTTCGTATTGTAATAAATATGGTATTCAAACTCATATTTTAAATCGCTCCAACTTTCTTTATAATCAAAATAGCCTTTTGAAAAATCGAATATTTCGTAAGGACTATTAAAGCTCCATTCCAACATTTTCATTATGGAAATCTTTCCTAAATGAAACTTAGCATAATCGATATCGAAAACGGTCATGGCATCAAAAATTATGGTATCGGAAAAATACAGCAGCCTCACACTAATAGGGGTGTCTTCGTTATAAATAACATGAAGTGCCGCTTTGTTTTCTAATATCATTGGGTAAACAACGTCTTTATAAAACTGCCATTCTTCGGGATTTAAATTGTTGTTGGTTATTTGTTTATCTTCAAAACGCTTTGTTAATAATGTTTTAAAGTGATCGAATATAAAGTCATACTCGGCTTTATCAATTGATCCAATAAGCATTTTTTCTTTAATATTAAAGCAGCGTTCCAGGCGGTTCCTGTATCTATTTAACTTTTGGTTGCTGCTTTTGCTAAAGGTTTCATTTAAATATGCATTGAAATTGTTATAGTTTTTTAAGGTAATTAAAAAGCCGGGGTATTGTGTTATTTTTTTTAAACCTAAATTTTCAGGAGCCTCCTTGGTATTGATGTTGAAGTATTTGGGTACATCGTAAATAAGGCATGCGTTGCTTTTTAAATTGGCAACGTTACTTTTAGTTATTTGGTAGCTTATGCCTTTTGTTAAGTTTCTTCCTAAATTAATGTATACAGGTAAAAAGTTTGGTTTATAAAATGATAGTTGCTTGATAAAATCAAAGGCATAGCTTTTGTTTATATTAAACTGTTTTAACCATAAGTTAGTAAACGTGTTGGATGTAAATGGGTTGTTATGAATCACACAAATTAACATTTAAGTCATCAACATATCTATAAAGTGGAAAATAATTGGGCTCTTTAGTCATGCCTTTTTTCAAAACCAATTCGTTATATACTTTCTCATTAGCAATAAATGTCCATAATTTGAAATCTCTAAAATCTTTTGAAAAAGATGATTTAAAGTGAAATAAAGAGTCATTATCGGCGCCACCTAGACCGCCTCCTAGATTAAAGGAGTTATACCCTTTTTTAGTGGCCATAATTCTCATTTCATCAATCAATAACTTTGTAGGGTTTAGTTGAACGAATTTTTCCGATGTTCCAGATAAATGATAATGCACTATTTCATTAGAAGCAATAAACATACTGGCACCAATTACTTCTTCGGAATTATTAGGCGAAACCAATAGGATGGTTGTTTCAAATTCTTTACTCTTTATAATGTTTTCGAAGTAGCTTTTATTGAAATAATAAAACTTTTTAGCATTTACTCTATTCATATTTTCGTAATACAAATCAATAAATTTATGTAAATCTTCTATAGAATTGGATGTTTTTATTGAACACTCTTTTCTTGCTTTATTAATGTATGTTTTAAGCCTTTTTCGGTAATTGCTTTTTTGTTCATCTAGACTTAAATCAAGGTCAATGTTTACAATCTTACCTTGCAAAATGAGTTTGCCAAACCCTTCTAAAATATTGTTTTGATCTGTTATATAAGGGTTTAATCTTGAAAAAACAGATATGATATTATTATCATTAAAATACTTGGTGAACACTTTAATGAAATTTGAATTATCAAAATTCGGATTTCCTTTAAAAACAGGGCCTACATATCCATAAACTGATGTGGCATCTTTATATTTTGTCCCTGGTATACTCCTTAATATTAAAGGAAAAGCTACTATAAAATCACCTTCAGCATATTTTAATAATACTGGTGTTTCATTTTCTTGTGCAGATAGGGCATGGTAATCGTAGGTATGATAAAAATCGTAGTTTTTAATATCTTTTATGGTGTCATCCCAATCTTTTTTATTTGTAAGCTCCACAAACGTAGCGTTATTTTTATCTGTTTTTTGTTCAATAGCATTTAGCTTTTTACTGCTTATGTCTTTATATATGATTTCTGATAAAATTTCAGAAATCCAAATAATTCTACCACAATGTTCTACATGCCATACAGCATTGTTATTAATAACATTTCCTGCCAACAGAGGCCCCATAACATGAAAATTGTCTATTGTTTCAAGGGATTTATTTACACGAAAACCAATTTCCGAATCATTTGGAGTGGCATACCCTTTATTTATTAAGTTTTGAATAAGTTTTGGGGTACAGTCTTGAGTGAGTTTCATGCCTCCAATACAGTTAATTACTAAATGGAATGGTGTTTCATACTTTTTAACTTTATTGGTTTCGGTATCTAAATATTCTAAAAAATAATCGTTGTTTTCATCAAGTAATAAATTATGAAATCGACCTGCCACATGTTCAAATTTATTTTTTTGAACTAAATCGTCTATTGTATTTGAATAGTGCAATCCTGCGCAACGTTGTTTTTTTCCTATTTCATTACCATATAGGCAAGCAAATTTTTCAAGTTCCCTTTTGTCAAGGTTTGCTAATAAATTCCCAAAGGCTGCCGATATTGTTTCGACGGTAGAAGCGGCCCCCAAATTTATTTCCTCAGACCTCTTGATGTCCTTAAATGTGGCTTCGGCAATGGCTTTTGCAGTTAGAACTTGTTTGGATTTTAATTTATATAAATTAATTGGTATAAATTCTTCTTTACCTTTTTCGTTGATTTTAGCATCAGGAGCCTTACCTTGAGTGGATAGGAAAACAAATTTATTTAGGGAAATGTCATTAGTATTCGTGTCATTTAGCTTGTATAGTATTTCTAGCGCACTCGCATTTGCACCAACAATAAGAACATTTTTATCTCTGTTTTTTGCTTTATCTAAATGCGTCTTGATTTTTTTTAAGGTACTATTCAATTCGGGATCATAAGGCGTGTTGACAAGCATGAAATTGTCTTTCTCAATAAAATCATCGGTGCCCCAAAGGTTTTTAACAGGTAACGACCCTACGGAAAGCACCATTTTATTTGTTCTTATTTTTAGTCCAGAATCTAGTGATATATTATAAATATGGTTTTCTTTTAAAATATCAATGGCTTCACCTTTTAAAAAGTTTAACTCAATCTTTTTCTTATTTTCTAGTGATTGTATTGCGTTTTTAACTTTTTCATCTATGTAACTACCAAAAAAACGTCGTGGTATAAAAAGGTCTTCCCAGGCATTATTATCTATCTGTTCTTTGTGGTCTTCTAACCATTTTTGGGATAATTTACCGCCTTCTTTTTTAAAAGCACTTAACAAATAGTTTTTATTATTATTAAGCCACAAAATAAATTCACTTAGTTCGGGTTCAGGTAAAAAATTCCTTAATGATGTAATAAGCAGGGTAGAAAACCCCGATCGATTACCATATGGGATTCCTGTATTAAATTCAGAAGATTTATCTATAACATTAATAATTAACTTATGGTTGAAGTGCGCATCATTTTCAATTAAATTAAATAATTTTAAAAGTGTAAACGAAGTGGAAATGCCTGATCCAATAAACGTTATATGTGCTATGCTATTTGAATTTTTCAAAATGAATTACTTTTTTTGTGTTTTTATAATTTTGCCTGGGTTTCCTACAACCGTAGTGTAATCGGGGACATCTTTTAATACGATGGTTCCAGCTCCAATAGTGCACCATTTACCAATTTTAACAAGTGGTATAACCACGGCGCCTACACCTATATGGGTACCTTCACCTACTTCAACATGACCACATAATGCTGCTTTGGGTGAAATATGTGCAAAATCCCCAATAATGTTATCATGATCTATACTTGCACCTGTATTTACTATAACATGTTTACCAACAGTGGTATTGGGCTGAATAATAGCTCCTGCAAAAACAACCGTGCCATCTCCAATTTTTGATGTTTCAGAAATTATTGCAGATTTATGAATTGCTTTTCCGTAAGAGCATTTTAAAATTTTAGCAATTTCAGCTCTGTCAGAATTAATGCCTACGGCTATTATTACTGGGTCGCCTTCGTGCGGGAAGTCAGCTAGATGCTCCCGAGCTCCCACATTTACATTTTTGGATGCGTAATGTACAGTTTCGGGCTTATCATCAAAAGTATCGGATATGGTATAACCGTTTTTTATTAAAACCTCTTTTATTACTTGGGAATGCCCTCCAGCACCGTAAATTCTTATTTTTTTATTGTCTTTATTTTGGTTACTCATACTTATGCAAATATTTTTCATCAATGTTTCTTGTTCGAATATGTTTTGCGGGTACACCATATACCACATCGCAATCTTTTACATCATTAATAACTAAAGCCCCAGCACCTACTAAAGCATGGTCTCCAATATTAATATTTTGAATTATTGTAGCACCTATTGATATAGCAGAAAAATCTCCAATGTTAACGTTTCCTCCAATATTAACTCCAGGTGCCAAACTAGAATAATTTTGCATGGTGCTTTCATGTCCTAATGATGCGTTTGTATTAATAATACAAAACTCGCCAACTATGGCATCTGAATTAATGATGGCTCCAGCCATTATAACAGTTCCTTTTGGGATTTTTATGTTTTTGCTTAGCACAGCGTTTGGGTGAATTGCTGATAAAAATTCAAAATTGGGAGTTGTTTTTTTTATTTTTTCTTTTATTAAATGTCTTGTCCAGTTATCTCCAATAGCAATAATACCCCCAATAACTTCTTGGTCGGCCATCAATTGTTCAATGATATCTTCTGTTCCCAAAATTTTATACCCCGATATTTTAGTGCCTACCTTTTTATATGAGTCTATAAGTCCAATAATATTGAACATTTTTTGCTTCTCAACAATATCAATAACTACTTTGGCATGACCAGATGCGCCAATAATTATAATGTTTTTAGCTCTTAATGTCATTTTTTCTTAGTTCGTTTAAGTATGGTTGTGATTTTGTGGCATCGGTAGCGATGTCTTTTGAGGCTAATACTTTATATACTGTTTTCATTAAAATATTGACATCAAGTTTTAAGGACATGTTTTCAACATATTCTACATCTAATTTCAATCTGGGGTTCCACTCTAAATAGTTCCTTCCATTTACTTGTGCCAAACCTGTAATGCCAGGTCTTACCTGATGTCTTATTTTCTCGGTGGTTGTATAATAGGGTAGGTATTCAGGTAATAGGGGTCTTGGACCAATAATAGACATATCTCCTTTTAAAACATTAAAAAGCTGCGGAATTTCATCTATGGATGCTTTGCGTACAAATTTCCCAATAGTCGTTAGTCTTTGGGAGTCTGGGAGCAATTTACCGTTAGCATCCTTTTTATCGGTCATTGTTTTAAACTTGATGATATTAAATATTTTTTCGTTTTTACCGGGACGTTTTTGAAAAAAAAATGGTTTACCATTATTAGCAAAAAATAAAAGAATTGTAGAGATAATAATAATAGGCGAGAGTACCGTTAGCATTACTATAGATATTAATAAGTCAAAGAGTCTTTTAAAGGTATTTTTATAATTCATAAGAAAAATATGTAGGTTGTAAATTTTAATGTTTTAATATAATGTTTATGAGGTTTTGAGCATCTAACTTAAAACATAATTATGTATCAAATATAAAATTATCTTTTGTACTATGCATCTCTAACAATAAAATTCCGTTTATATTAATTATTTTATCGTTGAGCCACAAATAATTTGATTTTTAGATTTTAAAAATTCATCTTCAATTAAATTTATAATTTAAGAATGATAATTTGATATTATATAAAATCATCTATAAAACATGAGATTGCACTTATAAAAAAAAACACATGTGTTTTTTGTAAGTACATGATTTACTAATAGTTATTAACAATTTTATGATAACCGTTTATTCTAAATTATATTTGCAATTCTAAATTTTTAAACGTCTAAAAGCTGCGCTTCACCGTATATAGCTTTAAGCTTGAAAAACAGTAAGTTATAAAAAACTATTTATTTGAATATTAAACTCTCAAAAAATGCTTAAAACCAAAAACATTTTCATGTTGTTAATTGTCCTATTAACAATATTATGTAGTATTAATGATTTATTTGCTCACACAAAAACTGATTTTGATGATTTATTAGTTGACATAGAATCTAAGGAAATTGTACAAGACACAATATTTACTCTTGACCCTAAGCGCTGGGGAATAGTAGAAGGTAAGGTTTCTGACGAAATTGCCTTGAAAAACAAAAATATTTTAAACTCCCTATTAGCACACGTAAAAGATTTAGGCTTTACTACCATGGAAATTGGTAAAATGGATGCCTATTTTAAAGTGGATTTAAATAGTATTAGTAGAATAAAAAACGCACAAGCTTCTATTCAATTACCTTCCAATTTTCACTTAAAAATGGGAAATAATACTTTTTTAAGAGTTCAACCAAACGGACAAGCAACTTATACTTTAATGACTGCTTACTTAGCTGACAATATTAAAATTACTGGTGGAAACTTGATAGGTGATCGATATGAGCATGATTATTCACCAATTATTGATGAAGCTGGTGTAGAACGTAATTCACACGGTTGGGGTCACTTATTGTGGATAATTGGATCACATAATATCGAAATTGATAATGTAAATATGAGTAAAGCTTCGGGTGATGGATTAGTTTTTCATTCTAAGGACTTAAGAAATACAGATGGCACCCTTCAATCGGATAATCGTGAAGTAAAAAACATATTGGTTAAAAATTCAACGATTACTGATTGTAGAAGAAATAACATTAGTTTTTTAGACGGTCGGGATATTATTATTGATAATTGTTTAATAACTGATGCTGGTAAAGGAACGCAACTATATGACTCAAATGGTGCAAAAGTATCCAGTAGTGCCGGAACTGCTCCCAGATATGGTATTGATTTAGAATCAATTAGAACCCGTAATCCAGATGGGTCACTTAATGAGACAGCATTGATTGAAAATGTGATAATTAAAAATTCTAGATTTACAGGCAATGAGGCGGGTGATATTGTTGTATATACAGCGAATGATGTACTTATTGAAAATAATTATTTTGATAAATGGGTAGCAAGCTTTGCCTCATACAATGTTACTATCAACAAAAATATTTTTGAGTCTAGAGACCCTCTTTTTTTTGCTATTAGTGTAGAAACTTATCTCACAGACCTTGGTGAAGAATTGAATCATCACTATGAAGTTACTAATAATACGATTAGAAATTATGGAGTTGGGCTTAAAGCGGCAGGAAAGGATCAATTGATAAGTAATAACAATATTATCGATTGTACTACAGGTATACTTTTGATAAGCGACTTAACTAATGGTACTTTTACTAATAATACTATCACTAGTTCTTTGGATGTTAGCTTTGGGTATAAAAACTTAATTAATTGTAAAAATTTAAACAATGTAATAATTAGTAATGAGAAAATTAATGTTCTAAATAGACCTGTATCGTTTAATAAACTACTCAATGAAAGTATGTTAAAAAACATCCAAGTTACTTTTAAAAATTGTAATTTTTACACACCTAATTTAAATTTTGATTTATTAATAAAAGAGTCCAAAAACATAAAGTTTGAAGAAAACACTAGTAATACGGGTTATTTAATTAATACTTCTGAAAATATTATTTTGCTTAATAATAATATTGTAAAATAAACCTGCTGCACATAAGCATTAGTAATATTGTAAAATATGGTCATTCATAAAAAATAGAAATCTCATATTAGTTGATTCTCTTTTGTTTTGTTTTCTTCTTTTTTGAATGTCGAATTTATATTTTAATTGCTTGTTTTAAATAATTCAACTAAACCACTCCTATGGACTGCAAGGCCATAGTTTTTTTTAAAGAATGAAATTCTAATTCCAAAATAATAGTATCCTCTCCATCTTCATTAGATGGATTTCGATGATGTTCAAGATAATCCTGAACCATTTTATCTGTAATATTGCCTGTACTCCAAACACCATAACCAATAGCCAAAAAATGTCTGCCCCAGTAACGTTTACTCAATTCTGGATATTCTTCTTGAAGTGTTAATTGATTCCAAAAGTAGTTAAAACTATGGGGTTTTGATATGCTTTGTGCTTGGTTCTCGATACAATTTTCTCATACTTCGAAAATCACTCGAACTGACAAGTTGGTTGATGGGTGTTGGTTTTTTTGTCAGTTCGAGTGAAATGCTGAGGCACGAAGCATTTTGTATTGAGAACCGGGTGAATAGTAGGTATAAATGTTATTTTTTGTTAAAAAAAACGCATTTCATCGAAAAAACGAATCACATAAGCGGTAAATTCAATTTAATTTTTATCATTGCAAAAAATTGAAAACTCCTCCGAAATAAGAACTTATGAAAATGACGATGAAACGAGTGCTCTTTCCCTTAAAAAAATTATTAGTATCCATTAACAAGGAGTTACAGTTTTATTTTTCTATAATATTTTTGCATTTCTTTTTTTATTTTTTCAATTAAACGTCCAAATATTTTTATTTGACGTATAACGTTTTAAACACTCTTAAAAATTACTTTTATCGGTATAAAATTACACTTAAACGATTTTTTTTGATTACTCAAATGCGTTTTGTCGAAAAAACAAAGCAGATGAACGATAAATTTATTTTAATTTTTAATATTGTTAAACAATTTAATGCCTCCCCAAATCGAGAACTTATGAAAATGATGATTAAACCTATGCTATTTACCTTTGTATTTGCATGTATGACCTTCTTTATGTCATGTAATAATGAAGAATTATTTACTGAACTTAACAACGAAACTGTTGTAGAACCTGAAACTTCTAATGAAGATACCGATCCCGCTATAAATGTAAGTACGCCTTGTGATTTTGACTTGAGTACGGTACAGTCTGGTGACACTGTTGTTATTAATTGTGTTATGGATTTAGGTGGTCAAAGCATCACCTTGCCATCGAATGTTACCATTATATATGAAGGTGGTGATATCATTAATGGTACCATAAATTTTGATAATGATACTGTGATATCTGGCGAGCTTCTTAACCCTACTTTAACTTTAGGCGGATCCAAACCATTAGTAAAAGACCCCGAATTTAATTTTAATCCTAAACGCTGGGGTATTATAGAAGGTAAGGTATCAGATGAAGTTGCAGAAAAAAATAAGGACATACTAAATACTGTAATTAAAAAAACTAAAGAATTAGGAGTAAAGCTTTTTGAAATTGGTAAAATGGATGCCTACTTTAAGGTAGATTTGAATAGTATAAGCAGAGTTAAAAATTCAAATGAATCCATTCAAATTCCTTCAGATTTTCATTTGAAAATGAATGATAATACATACTTGAGAGTTCAACCAAATGGTCAGGCAACTTATACCTTAATGACGATGTATTTAGTAGATAATTCTAAGATTTCAGGAGGAAATCTCATTGGAGATAGATATGAACATGATTATTCTCCAATAATTGATGAAGCAGGTGTTGAGCGTAATTCACATGGTTGGGGGCAATTGTTATGGATTATTGGATCGCATAATATTGAGATTGAAAATATGAAGTTAAGTAAAGCAACAGGAGATGGCTTATTATTTCATGCAAAAGATAGAAGAAATCCAGATGGTACACTTCAAGCTGATAATAAAGAAGTAAATAATGTGATTGTTAAAAATACTACAGTCACAGATTGTAGAAGAAATAATATTAGTTTTTTGGATGGTAAGAATATCACCATAGATAATTGTATAATTACTGATTGTGGAAGAGGGGAGCAGAAGTATGATAGTTCGGGTGCTAAAATTGCTAGTAGTGCTGGTACCGCACCTAGATACGGCATAGATTTAGAAGCCATTCGAGAACGAGAATCAGATAATAGCCTTAATATTACAGCAGTAGTTGAAAACATAGTAATAAAAAATTCCAGATTTACTGGTAATGAAGCAGGAGACATTGTAGTATATACAGCAAATGATGTTCTTATTGAAAATAACTATTTTGATAAATGGGTTGCTAATTTTGCCTCTTTTAATATTACCATTGATAATAACACTTTTGAGTCAAGAGATCCAGATTTTTTTGCGGTTAGTGTTCAAACATACAAGGATTTAGATGGTAATGAACTTAATCATCACTACCGAGTGACAAATAATACCATAAAGAATTATGGCGTTGGAATTAAAGCAGCTGGTGAAGATCAATTGGTAAGTAATAATAACATTACAAATTGTATCACAGGTATACTTTTGATAGACGATTTAAAAAATGGAGTTTTTACTGGGAATAATATAACTAGTAATTTAGATGTTAGTTTTGGCTATAAAAACTTTTTCGGATGTCAAAATTTGTACAATGTTATGATTAGTAATGAGACCATAAATGTAAAGAACAGACCCATAAGCCTAATTAAAATTCTTGATCAAGTTACATCAACTAATACTCAAATTACCTTTAAAAATTGTAATTTTAATACACAAAATACAGGTTTTAAATTGCATGTTTCTAATGGAAGAAACATTAAATTTGATAGTAATATAAGTAATACTGATTTTGAAATTATTGATTCAGATAATCTTATTTTAACAAATAATATTATAAATAATTGAAATTAAAATTTTAAAAAACTTATAAATTTAAACGATCCCGATGTTTGGTTTCAAAGTCTAAAAACGAAGAGAAATAACAATACCCTTTTGTTTTTTTTCAATTCGATAACATACTATAAAACATCACAAAATGGTGTTTTGACAAAAATAATTTTTAGGTTCCTCACACTAATGTGAAGAAGAGATAAATTCAGATGAAAAGGTTTCATTAGAATACAATTTATTTTATTTAGTACTCAAAAAGAACATCCTAGATGTTCTTTTTGATTTATTGGTAAAGTGTTTTACTGACTCATAAAATTTTTAAAACAGCCATATTCGGTGTTAGTAGATAAGCCTCGATATATGTTTTAATCGCCTTTCAAATATATCTAAATTTTTGGTGGACGTAATCATAGTAAAACCTTAAAAGTCAAAAATTTAGTTAATTTAGGATGCTTATGTTACGCATTTTACTTCCTTTAGATAATATCACAAAAAACTTTTTTTGAAGTTAATTTGTAGGCTTCCCTAAAAATAGCTTCTGGAATTGCGGTTTAAAAAGCTTTAAAATAGGTTTGCTTATCACTGCACCACAAGAATGATTTCTTTAAATCTTCTTTTACATATCTGTGAATCTCACATACTTTATCTGGTAAGTTATATAGATTTTAATTAGTACTATCTGAAAGTAAAATAGATTATATTGTGGAAATATTATAATAATAAGTAGATTTATTTCTACAATGAGCGAATAGATAATTTGAGAATAATTGATACATAAGAACTAGAATAACGTTTTAATATTCTTGTTGAATAGTCGTTACATTTTGCTAATTGTTGTAGGCACTTATTTTAAATATCTATTTTTAAAACCAAAGAAATCGATGCAAGTTATTTTATTTAAGAATTGTTATTTGGAGTAATTTGATGTTTTCCCAATAGAATTTGGTTGGTGCTTTCAAAAGTAACCATCGCTTTTTCATGCTTATATCAAAAAAAAAGTTAATTGAAACCGAATTTCAATTAACTTTTTAAGTAAGGTTTTATTAACGATTAGTAGTGTATCATAAAAGAAAAATACTTATTCTACAACTACCTTTTTTGTAGATTTTCCTTGGTTCGTTTCAATTTCTACAAAATAAATACCTTTTGCAAAATTACTAACGTCTATTTTATTTGTATTAGCTGAAAAAACACGCTGACCATAAGCATTATAAAAATTGACCTGTTGCATTTTAATTCCATAATCTAAATTAATATTCAGAACATCATTTACTGGATTTGGATATATTTTAAAATTGCTTTTATCTAATAGTTGCTGTGGTTGTGTACTTAAAGATTCATCATCGCTGAACACTGCTTTGGAGCTAGAGGAAGATTTAGCGAATACTAATCCACCACAGTCAATGTTGTAATTTGCAGTGGCATCTTTTTTAAGCCAGTTTACCGTACTATAAGTAACATCATCAACTTTTATACAGCTTAAAGTAGGATTGTACCTAGCATCGAAATTTAAAAAATTTCTGTTGTTCCCGTTTTTAACATCTAAAGTGATTAAGTTGTTATAAAAACAAATTAAATTGGTTAGAAGCACATTTTTACTCAAATCTAGGTTGGTAAGGCTGTTAACTGAACATTTTAAATCAATCAAGGATAAATTATTGCTCAAATCCAAACTGCTCAAACTGTTTTTTGAACAATCTAATGTGGTTAAACTAGAAAAAGCTTCTATACCAGTTAAGTCCTTTATACCTCTGTTAGCAACATCTAAAAACTCTACACTGCTGATATTGATTGTAGCTACATAATCGTCCAAAATAGTATCATACCCTAATGCTATTAAGGCCTGCTCAAAATTATTGTCAGGTACATAGGTAAGTTCTGGAGAACTATCACCATTACAATTGACACTAAAAATTGCGTCAGCCTCTTTTTTAAGCCAATTTGTATTACTATAGGTAGCATTATCAACCTGTATACATTTCAAATTGGTATTGTACCTAGCATCAAAATCTGTAAAATTTATATTGTTGCCGTTTTTAACATCCAAAGTAACTAAGTTGTTATAAAAACAAATTAAATTGGTTAGAAGCACATTTTTACTTACATCCAAACTGCTAATGGAGTTTAGGGAACAGTTTAAATAGGTCAAGGAAAGATTATTGCTCAAATCCAGAACACTTAAATTGTTTTTTCTACAATTTAAAGATGTTAAAGCAGTAAAAGCTTCTATACCTGTTAAGTCATTTATACTTTTATCAGAAACATCTAACACAGTAACTTTATTGATATTGGCTGTAGTTACATAATCGTCCAAAATAGTATCATACCCCAGTGCTATTAAGGCCTGTTCAAAATTATTGTCAGGTACATAGGTAAGTCCTGGAGAACTATCACCATTACAATTGACACTAAAAATTGCGCCAGCCTCTTTTCTAAGCCAATTTGTATTACTATAGGTAGCATTATCAACCTGTATACATTTCAAATTGGTATTGTACCTAGCATCAAAATTTGTAAAATTTATATTGTTGCCGTTTTTAACATCCAAAGTAACTAAGTTGTTATAAAAACAAATTAAATTGGTTAGAAGCACATTTTTACTTACATCCAAACTGCTAATGGAGTTTAGGGAACAGTTTAAATAGGTCAAGGAAAGATTATTGCTCAAATCCAGAACACTTAAATTGTTTTTTCTACAATTTAAAGATGTTAAAGCAGTAAAAGCTTCTATACCTGTTAAGTCATTTATACTTTTATCAGAAACATCTAACGACGTAACTTTACTGATATTGGCTGTAGTTACATAATCGTCCAAAACAGTATCATACCCCAATGCTATTAAGGCCTGCTCAAAATTATTGTCGGGTACATGGGTAAGATCTTGAGAACCAGAATTACCATCACAATCATAACTTGAAGTAGTATCTTTATTAAGCCAGTTCGCTAAACTATAAACAGCATTATCAACCTCTATACATTTCAAATTAGTATTGTTAGTAACATCAAAATTTATAAAATTTACATTATTACCGTTCTTTACATTTAGGTCCACTAAGTTGTTGTGGTCTGCATATAAAACTGTTAAGGCTGTATTGTTTTGAACATCCAATACATCCAATTTATTGAAACCGCAATCTAAATAGGTAAGAGCTGTGTTTTTGTTTAAATCTAAACTTTCAAGATCATTAAATGCACAATATAATTCTTTTAACTTAGTATTATTAGTGACGTTTAATTGATTTATTTGATTAAAAGTAATATTTAAACTAATTAATCCAGTAAAAGATTCAATCCCTGTTAAGTTAGAAATATCTTTAGATCGAACATCTAAATTTGTAACATTGATAATATTACTTGTTGTTATATAATTATCTAAGACATTATCATAACCTAAGTCTATAAGTGCCTTTTCAAAGTTGTTGTCAGGAATATAGGTTTTTTGTTGAGCAGTGAGTGTACTGCTGATGAAAGATACGACTAATAATAATACTAATAAGTAAAAATTTTTAGTTTTCATAGAAGGAATTTTTTATTTTTTTGCTTTTTTTGAGAGTTTAATATTCAAATAAATTAATAAAACTTATATTTAGTAAGTTCAGAGCCATATACGATAAAGCGCAGCTTTTAGACGTTTAAAAATTTTAGATTTGCAAATATAAAAACAGATTTATGTTTAGCGCAAAATTGTTGATAACTATTAGTAAATCATAGACTTATGAGGGGAATAAAAAGTATTTACAGGTAAATTCCTATTTTAATTAGTGACTTTATGTTATAAATATTTTTATTTAGAGAATTTACTTCTATATATCGTACATTAAAAAAACTTAAAATATTGTATTTTAATCAAATAAATTAATTGAGTCTCAATAATATAATAAATGTTCGGAAAGAGCATTCTTTCATTATCTTCAATATTGAATTGATTTAATTTTTTATGAGAAAAAATGAATTTGTAATAAAAGAATTGGCATAAAACAATAATTATGGTAACAACCAACAAACACCTTGAATAATTTATGTGTAAATATTTTATGATTGATTCTTTGTTTTTGTAAAAATAACTCCTATGCCACCTGCCACCATGCATTGAAATCTAGTAACATGAATGGCTAATTGTAAAGTAGTACCAGAAATAAACAAATGAAGAATTATTTTTGTTTCAAAAAGTAATATTATTAATAAAACAGAGACATTAAATAATTTATTTATACTTAGGCATTTATTAAGCCAAGGCCAAAATATATAAAATTGCTCTTTAATACCTAATGACCAATAGTATATAGTTTTACAAAAAGAATATCATTCAATTTTTTGAAATCGTAAATTTAATCAAATTGATTGGTTTTTATGATCGAACCCTAGTCCATATTTTTTTTTAAAATTCAATTACGTGCAGATATAGCTTGATATGTTTTTAGTGCATTTTGCCAAACAAATTCTTGATTATACTTATTCAATACATAATCCTTTGTAACTTCTTTCATTTTAGTTATGGACTCGGGATTGTTAATAAAAAAATCCATGGCATCAATTAAATCACTTTCAGATCGGGGTTGGATTAATTTTCCATTATGGCCATCTTTAATAATTTCATTACAACCAGATATATTTGAGCATATTACAGGAAGTCCCATTAAAGCCGCTTCCATTATGGAAACACCAAAGCCTTCTCGATAGCTAGGAAGAATAAATGCGTCCATGATATTTAAAAATGGTTTTACATCATATTGATAACCAACAGCTATGATGTTATTATTTGTAATAATTTCATTTTTTATATGATCTTGAAGCGGGTCTAATTCATCTTCATACCTACCAAGCATTAATAATTTTGAATGTGGATATTTTTTGTTAATCTTAACAAAAACTGAAATTAATTCGTTTATTCCTTTATCACTAACTAACCTACCTACATATCCGAAGAGAAAATCACTTTTGGCTATATCATAATTATCCCTTAAACTTTCTTTAGAAAATAATGTTTCAGAATATTCTTTAGGGTCTATACCATTTGCACTGCCTTTTCCAATTATTAAAATTTGCTTTTTTGTAATATTGTTTTTAGTTAAATTTTCTTTTACACCAAAACTTACAGCTATAATATCAGTCGCAAAATAACAAGTCAGGCGTTCCATTGTTACTAATATGTAACGTTTTAATCCTTTGTCACCTTCATAGCGAAGTCCATGAATATAATATATTCTATGGGGTATTCTGGCAAACCAAGCAGCTGTCATGCTAAGCAACCCCCCTTTAGGGGTATTACCATGTACAATATGTGGTTTTGTTTTTTTAAATAGAGATATTAAACTAATGAGACTTTTTATGTCTTTAAAAATTGAAATAGGACGTTCCATTTTAACAGAGTGGTATTTAACACCTTCTTTTTCTGCAATGTTTTTTAAATTTTGGTCATAACTGGAAAGTAATTCTATATCAAAAGTTTTGTTTAAAAACTCAATTTGTCCTCTAAAAAAATTTAATGTTTCTGAAACTGTTGAAACAATAATGAACTTTTTTTTCATATATTAATATTTTCTTTTAAAATTTCATTTGTTAGCTCAGTCATAGTGGCGCTTTTAAAATTATATTTCTCATTCAAAAGAGCATATTCCTTAAAAATAGATTCCAAATTATAAAAATTTTCTTCGATGTTAGATCCAAAATTATGTGGATGCCACCATAAATGAAAAAGCTCATTATTTAATGCTGCATAACGCATTGCTTTTCTTATTCTCAGACATTTAAGGGATTCTAAAAAATATAATTTGGGAATAAATGGTCTCAAAAATCTACTTGATGGTAAATTTATTAATCCCGATTCATCTTTTTTTAAACTATTTATTGGATACGTATTAAAACCACTAATGTTGATGTATCCATCCATAAACCTTATTAATCTATAAAGCTTTCTTATTATCTTTCTTTTTTGAAGTAACTTAACATCATATAAAAAATAATTTTCAGTACCCCTATATGAAATTATACCATTTTGTCTACATGCACCTAAATATTCTTTTGTTACTTGGTTCTTAGGAAACACAATGCTATTAATTTCAATATTCATATCATTAGCAATTTTTTTAGCAGCAATTAAATCTTCTGAAAATTCATCAATTGATTGACCAGCTTCAAGGCAATTATAATGACCAAAGGTATGGGTGCTAATTTCGTGATTTCCGTTTAACACTATTTTTTTTATAATAGATTTTGCATAATGTATAGTATCTGTACTTTCATTTTCACCAATTTCATCAATAAGTCTATATGGGTTTAGTTTAGGGTCACTATATTGTGGAAGTTTGGCCGGCAAGTATTTTCTAATTTCGTCTTTACTATCTGCAAATAATAAACCTACTGTGGCAAATGTTAACTTTACACCATATTTATCACTTAAAATAATTAATCTATCAATAATTCCTTTTACATTATTTAAATTATTTTGGTATTGATCTAAGCTAAGAGCGTCAAAAACACCCCAATGTAATTCAAAATCTAATGAAATTATAAATTTGCCATTCATAGTATAATCATTTAAAAAGTTGGAAGTTTGGTGTTTTTAATAATTTCAATTTCTTTTAAATAGTTGTCCTCCATAGTTGTATCGGTACCTTTATAGCTTCTGCGTTTCAAAAGAATATCTTCTTTATTCATTAAAGAAATGCCGAAAACAATTAAAGATTTGAATTTTGACTTTACATACAAAGGCAAAAACTTGCTATCTGCATATTTTTTGTACATAACTCTTTCATTTTTATAAGCGGCCAATACTTTTTTTGAAGTTGCATTATTTTCTTCTCTATAGTAATACAATAAATCTGTTATAAATTTAATATTAAAGTCATTTTTTTTGCAAGACCGTAGCCATAAATCGTAATCTTGTGCAATTTTCAAAGATTCATCGTATTTATTTCTTTTAAACCAATCGGTTCTACTTACTATACTTGCGTGTAAAGGTGTTGCTCTTTTATAAAGTAAATCATTAAATGAAATCTCATTTAATTGTACATATCGGCCTCCTAAATAGGTTAAATCATTAGTAATAGAAATGGTGCCAGTACTCACTAAATCAATTTCTGGATTATTTTTTAGAATATTCATTTGGGTCTCAATACGCTTAGTTGACATCAAATCGTCGGCATCCATTCGAGCTAAATAATCATACTTAGCTAATCTTACAATTTCATTTAATCTAGCGGCCAGTTTTTTGTTTTTTCCGTCAGAATACACGCTAACTCGTGGGTCATTAATTGATTTTGCAATTTCTAATGATCTGTCCGTAGAACCATCATCCATTAAAATTAATTCCCAATCTTGATAGGTTTGGGCAAATACTGATTTTATTGCTAATTCTAAATAATTTTCGGCGTTGTAAAATGGAAGACCAATTGTTATACCCATAGATTATTTTTTAAGGTTTATACAAATATTTTATTAAATTAACTTGGCGAATATAAATATATAATATCGGTTATCTAATGCTATAATATAAAAACATAGCAAACGTGAAACCAAAATATATTAATACTACATAACCTAACTTTTTAAATTGATTTACCCATAAATTTTCCTTTAATAGGGGGTAAATTACAATAACAGCCATCATAAACCAAGATAGATATGCAAATCTGTTTGAAAAGTTAGCACGAATAATCATAATCCAAAAACCATTAGCTATTATATATGTATGTAGTAATCTGTCAAAAATTATATCTTTAAAACCATTTTTAAATTTATAATGCAAAGCCAGTAATATAGGAGCTACACTATAAATTAAGAAATCATATCTAAACCCAACGGAGGCAAATTTATTAGCATCAGCATCTGTGGTTAAGTATGTTGAAAAGCGATCATCACCAAACCCAATACTAGCAAATATATTTTCCCATATACCTCCCATGGTAATAGATAATACAATTGCTAGAATATAAAAGAAAATATATTTTTTTGTATCCGGTATATAGCTCGTAATTCCAAATGCGACAATTGGTAAAAGCATACTATTATGAAATGAAAAAGATAGCAAAAAATAAAATAACATTAAATAGAAGTTTTTTCCGTTATAAGCTATTGCTAAAATGAATAATGAGGTAGCCATACCGTTCCTAATGCCATTTACACCATATGTCAAGAAAGAAAAAGATCCTACAAATAATAAAAATGCAAAAAAATAGTAATCTGGAAACCATTTTTTACAGGCAATATATAACGGTATAACATAAATACAAGCAGATACAAAAAAAAACCATTCTAGGGTCATTATTTTAGTGCAAAAAAGTATAAAATATGAAAACCCGTAATCAGCATTAATTTCATATGCTCCATATTTGTATCTCTCAAATATATGGGCATATGTCGTCATATCAATAAAAATACCATTTACTGGTCTAAACCCTATATACATTATAATACTTAAGCATAGTAATAAGGCAAAAAATCTATTAAAATTTAGAGTTTTAGAATCGTTATAATTTAATATCATTGTATGAAAAAATGTGATAAGACATACTAACAATATAGTATAGTAATATATATCAACATAATATCTAATTGGAACAAAATCTAACATGATTAAAACTACTAATTATTTATTATAAATTTTTTCTAATTTTTTGACACTCACTTCAATGTCAAACCCTTTTTGCTTAAGAACATTATGTCTTATTTTAGAACTAAATTTTTCATTATTGATGAGGGATATTAACGCATCATACCAAACATCACTTAGTTGATTAAGTGAACAAAATTTTACTAAATTCAATCCCAAATCTACTTCATTTGATATTCCTTCTGAAATTAATGCTGGTGTACCTACGGCTTGTGACTCCACCAATATAACTGGAAACCCCTCATATAAAGAAGGCATTAAAAGCACATCAGAATTTGATAAAATAATATCAATATCTTTTCTTACCCCTAAAAAAGTAATGTTATTGCCTAACTCATTAGAATTTACTAATTCTTTAATTTCATCTTCTAAATAGCCCCCTCCAACAAATAACATATGAAAATCTAGTCCTTTCTCTTTTAAAAATAGTGCAAAATTTACAGAGAATATATGATTCTTTACAGGCATAAACCTTCCAATTTGACATAAGATAAGTGTTTCATTATTGATTTTATTATTATTGAAATATTCAATATTTTTTTTCAAGTCACCAGCTTTTAAAAACTTATGTACATCTATTGCATTTGGGATAAAAATAATGTCTTTATATTTATTTGGAAATAAAAAATCACCAGCCTCTTTTCCGCAAGCAATAAAATCAGTGGCTAAAATGGAAATTACTAATTTTGAAATTTTTTGATAAAGGCTTCTAATTACACTTTTTGAATTAAAATCTTGTGTTGAATGTGCGTGTACTAAACGCCTTTTTATACCACCAATATACCCAGCAGTAAGATGAAATGAATTAGCTAACAGTTGATGACAATGAACAGCATGAAAAGGCTTATTTTTTTTTATAATTTTATACAATTGATAAGTACGAGCAATGGGATTTTTGGAATCTTTTTCAGAAATTCTATATACTTTACCACCAAGGCTTAAAATTTCATCATCATAAGAGCATGAACGCTCTGTAAAATATACAAAATCAAACTGATACTGCGTTCTATCTATCGCTCTATACAGATTCATGACCATGGTTTCTGCACCAGCTCTATCCATAGTTCCAACAACTTGTAATATTCTTTTCATTAGTTACTTTTTTATGGGTAAGATCTTGTATAGTTTATATGTATATTTAAAAACATTATAATAGCCTATTGGAACCGTTTTAATTATTTTTGTTGTTAAGGATAAATTAGATTTAAAAATAGTATCTTTTTTTAACCTATTTATTATTATAAAACCACTTTCAGGAATTTTAATATTTGCTCTAGCCGCCATATTTACTGTGCCTGTAATGGTATGTAATATCACTTTTGTTATGGCGCTTTTATAGGGCTTGCTAACGGTATCACTCTCAATTAAGTTGGCTAGCTTATTTAAAATGATAAACCGATGATCAATGTTTTTTTCCTTAATATTATTAGCAATACTGCCTTCTCGTACTAAATAATGGTAGCATACTTGAGGTATGGTAATACATTTTTTTGCATGCATTAAGGCTCTGGGTGTGAACTCTAAATCTTCATAAAGAATACCCTCAAAAAAAGTTAGATCATTAGTTAATAAGAAACCTCTCTTATATATAAATTTCCAAATATAGAATTGATTTTTTAAATGATTGATAAAAAAATCTTCACCTGAAATTGGATTCAATATTTCTGAAGGAATATATACTTTGGTTGATTGACCTAAAGACCAAACATCGTGTCCTAACCATATAATATCAACATCAGAGTTTAATTTTTTGAGGATATCTGGTAAGCAATTTGTTTTAATCCAATCATCAGAATCTACAAACCAAACATAGTCACCTAAGGAATGCTTTAGTCCGGTATTTCTTGCACCGCTTAAGCCTTTATTCTTTTGAGAGATTATTTTAATATATGGGTATTGCAATTTGAGTTTTTCACAAAGTTCTAAGCTATTATCTGTAGAGCCATCGTTAACCAAAATGATTTCATATAAATTCTTGCTAACGTTTTGGTCAAAGCAACTATGTATACACTTATCTATATAAGCATCTACATTATATACGGGTATGACTATAGATAGTATAGGTTGCTTCATTGCGTTAGTTTTTAATAGCATCAATTATAGGTTGATACTTTTTTAAGAAACTCTTAGTCTCAATTTCGGTCTGTGTTCCTTTCACTTCCTGCAAAGCTTTTTTAATAGAAATTTCAGAGAGGTCTTCAACTAATTTTATGTGAGCGGCATTATTAATCCAAAAATATGAGGATTTTACTTTATGATTATTATTTAAAAACACTAGAGCAGGAGTACCAGTTATATAGCAAAATATCATACCATGTAAACGATCGGTAATAACCAATTCAGATTTTTTAAAATCACTCCAAATTAATTTTAAACTTCCCACTCTATTTTTTAGACCTAAACCTTGACCACCAATGTGTGTGTCTCTATTGGTTACAGTACTAAATTCATTTTTCAATAAATTAACGAGTGTAACTTCCTGGATATTTGTTAATTTTTTCTCCTTATCATTTCTTAAACAAATAATAGCACCATTTCTATTGGTTTGAGGTATAGATTGGTTTTGGGATAATACAATGTCTGGAGTTAATATTATTTTATTTTTAGGAAAATTAACGGTGTAAAAATCAAATGATTTATGTTCCCTAGCTATCAAAGTTAGATTTGGATGTTTTGAATACGTTTTCACTGTTTTGTTTAATGCTCTAATCCCTTTTTTATCATCTTTAAAATCAATGGTTTGTGGAAAAGAAATTATTTGATTTTTATGAAAGTTAGCAATAACCAAACGTCGGTAAAGTTCAATAGATGCATATAAATCTCCCATATTACCTCCTCCAACTGTAGTGATGATATCATTTGGTTTTATTGTTTTTTTCACAAAAGCAATACCTTCTAAAGTTTTACTAATTGGTATTTCTGTAACTAAACATTCTGGAAAAAAAATATTTAAAAATTTATGTTGTGCATACGTTATGGCTACATCACCAAGATTACCATAATCTGCAGCTAAAAAAATAAAAATGCGTCTTTTTTTATTGTTAAGCACTTTAAATGAAAAGTCTGATACTGACTTTTTATTAAGTGAGAATAATATCAATTTTGTTTTCCATGATAATGGAATTATTTTTTTTATATACGAAATCATTTTATAAAACTTTAACTGATAATTATTTTACTTTATTAATTAATCGATGTTTTAAATAAAACCAAATGGTTGGATGTGTCCAAAATTTACTGTCTAAATCATTAGTTATTACTTTATGTTTATCGTTCAATAAATCATTTATAGCAAGTTTTATAAGGTCGATTCCTTTTGCCAATTGCAAATAAGTATAAGATACAAAGTTGTCATCTTTATTTGTTTGAATCAAATCTTGATACAAAATACCGCCAGTATCAATACCTGGGTCTACCAAATGTACACTTACACCACAATACCCATCGTTGTTTATTTTAGACCAATAAGCGCCATGGATACCTCTATATAAAGGCGTGAGTCCTGCATGTGTGTTTATAAATATTCCTCTGATAGAGTTTAGTACTTCTTTTGATATAATACGGGTTCCATTAACAATTACAATATCTGGATTTATTTTTTGAAGTGTTTTTATGCATACTTCTGAATTTGCAGAAGGAACATTGATTAATTTATCTTTTTCAAAACCCGTGAAATCTAAATAGTTATTTTTTATAATTTCTTTGATTCTTTTTTTACTTTCTTTATTTAGAAAGGGTACCACTAATTTTTGAAAAAGTACTTGACCAATTACTTTTATTAGGCCTAATTTTTTTATGCGTCGTTTAATAAAATCTTTTCTGCTTTTTGACTTTTCTAATATAACGTGAGTAATATTATAGTTATTCTTTAAAGCATTATATATTGCATAAGAAGAATGATCTCCCCCGACGAGCATGACTATCTTTTTCTCCATAATTTATTTATATTTATTTTGAGGTTGCTTGCAACTTATTTTTTATGAAAAGGTAAATGTTTTAATGTTGATTTTAAAAGAGATTTTTCATATTCAGTCATAACTCTAATTGATGCAAAAGCATATAATAAACTATAAATTAAAGCACTAAACACAAAAACTATTAAATTTCTTTCTGGCAAAAAATTACTTGTAAAAAAAAGCATTAATGAAGTAATTATTGTAAATGTTAAGAAAAGTGGAGATATTTCTTTGTAATATCTCAACATATCTAAATTGGTTTTTTTCTGGTAATAAGAAATCATGATTATTCTTTCTAATAACATAAAAAATACCACAGTTGCTATCATTTCAAAAACACCAAATTTTTGCACTATAAAAACACTTAAAACTGTTCCAGTAACAGTTAAAGCTAAAAGCAATTTACCTCTATAAGCTAATAAATTTTTTGCTTCTAAAATATTATTTGCAAAGCTTTGAGAAAGGATGGGAGTTAAACCGAACATTATTATTATAGCATAATAATATGCCAAATTATATTCGTCTCCAACCCAGAAAAAAACAAAATCTTTACCTATAATAATAAAAGCTCCAAAAATATATAGCAAAATGATGAGTATGATTCTAGAAATTTTAATAAATGTATCAGTTAATTCGTCTTTTGGAATATTTTTAACAGTCAATTGAATAGCTCTAGGTAAAAATACTGAAGATATAGCACTTGAAAACGCCCCATAATAATTTCCTAAAGTAATCCCTACAGCATAAATTGCTACGGTTGATGTAGAATAATATAAACCTATAATCATTTGCCCAAATTGCCATCTTAACTGGTGAACTATGGCAAATACAAATAGCCAAAGTGAAAAACCAAGAATGCTAGAAAATAGTATTCTGTCGAATTTATGTATCTTAATTTTAACGTTTAATATTTTAATAACAATATAGATATCTATAGCAATAACAAGAAGATTCATTATGGTATCCAAAATTATTAAACCAACAGCATCGGCACCATAAAGCAAAATGACAACTACTAATATACTTCTGACAACATACTTTATTATATTAGTTATTTTTGGGAGAATGAATTCTTCATAGCCATAGCAAATACCAGCAAAAGCACCGCCCGGGAGTGAAATTGCTAAATTAAAAATCAGCAAAAGCATCATTATTTTAGCTTTTGCAATTTGTTCTACGGTTAGAGTCTCACTATATAAGCTATCTAAATTAAAATATAGTATAAATCCTAATATTGTTACTATTAATGATATGAAGGTATACATGATGAAGCTATGTGCCAAAAAATTCTCTTCACCTTTCTTGTTGTTTTCTGCTTTATATTTAGCTACAAAACGAACAATGGTATTATTTAAACCGAAATCTAAAACACTCATATAACCCACCAATGCACCAATCATGGTATATAAACCATATTCGGCACTTCCAAAAGAGCGAATTATGAAAGGGGTAAGTACTAACCCTACTATATTGGTTAAAAATATAGTAACATAAGATAAAGTTGCGCCTCCTTTAAGTTGGTTAACTTTCATTAAAGTCTTTTAGAATTTGGATTTGTTAGAACTCCTTTTACATCATATAAAACACCATTAGTGTTTAAAAGTGCATTTAGTTCTACATTTAAAAATTCATTATGAGCTACTGTTAATATAATAGCATCAAATTTTTCTTCTGGTAATTTGTTGATTGTTATCAAGCCATATTCATGCATAACTTCCTCATGGTTTGCCCATGGATCGTAGATGGTCACGTTTGTGCCATAGCTTTTTAGTTGATTAATAACATCAACGGCTTTTGTATTTCTAACATCAGGACAGTTTTCTTTAAAAGTGATGCCTAAATTTAGAATTTTAGCGCCTTTAATTCGAATATCATTTTTAACCATTAGCTTAATAATTTCTGAGGCTACATATTGCCCCATACCATCATTCACACGACGCCCAGCCAAAATAATTTCGGGGTGGTAACCCACTTCTTGGGCTTTTTGTGCCAAGTAGTAGGGGTCGACTCCAATGCAATGCCCACCAACAAGCCCTGGCTTAAAGGGCAAAAAATTCCATTTAGTACCAGCGGCTTCCAATACGGCATGGGTATCGATATCCATGAGATTGAAAATTTTTGCCAATTCGTTTACAAAGGCAATGTTTATATCGCGTTGTGAATTTTCAATAACTTTCGCTGCTTCTGCCACCTTGATCGTAGGGGCTAAGTGGGTGCCTGCCGTTATAACAGAGGCGTATAGGGCATCTACTTTTTTACCAATTTCTGGGGTGGAGCCTGCAGTCACTTTTAAAATTTTATCCACCGTATGCAATTTGTCTCCTGGATTAATACGCTCGGGGGAGTAACCGGCAAAAAAATCTTCGTTGAATTTCAAACCACTGACTTTTTCCAGTACAGGAACACATTCTTCTTCGGTGACACCTGGGTATACAGTGGATTCGTAAATAACAATGTCTCCTTTTTTAAGCACTTTACCCACGGTTTCACTAGATTTGTAAAGAGGTGTTAAATCGGGTCGGTTGTTTTTATCAATGGGTGTAGGTACTGTTACCACATAGTAGTTGCAGTCTTTAATAGCATTTATATCTGTTGAACAAAATAGGCCGTTTTCGGTATTGTTTGTGCTTTTTATAACGGCTTTAAGGATATCTTGTTCTACTTCTAGGGTGACATCGTTACCTTCTTGTAGTTGGTCAATGCGTTTTTGATTGATATCGAAACCTACTACATTGTATTTTGTGGCAAAGAGTCTTGCTAGTGGTAAGCCCACGTAGCCTAAGCCTATGATTGCGATTTTGATGGTTTTCATTTGGAATGTTGATTCGTTTATTTGTTTATTTGTTGAACTTTGAACAACTTTTGATTCTTAATTCATAATTCTTAATTTGAATCGTTTAATTGTTGAATCGTTGATTTGTTGAATTGACAACTGCATACTGACTATTTACTAATGCCTATTGGCTATTTGTTTTTTTAAGGTCTTCGACAAGCTCAGACTGACATTGGGTTTGTTATTGATTATTTTTTATTGTTTATTCGGTGAATAGACTATTTTGTCCACTGTCTATTCTCTATTTTCTATATTCTATATTCTATTTACTTGACTAACCCCCAACACCTACTTCAAATGTTGCCAGTACCAAGTAACGGCTTCCTTGAGTCCGTTTTTGATATCGTATTTTGGGTTGTAATTTAATAAGTTTTTGGCTTTGTCTATAGAAGCTAAAGAGTGGGGGATATCTCCCATTCTATTATCTCGATGTTTTATTTCAATACTGCTTATAGTGCTATCGAATTCCGATAAATATGTTTTTAATAGGGTCGCTAATTCCAAAAGTGTGGTGCGCTCACCATAGGCTACGTTATATACGGTATTTAAAGCGTCTTTATTGGTGGTCGTTAGGGCATTCAGATTCATTTGCACGACGTTGTCAATATAGGTAAAATCCCTGGAATAGCTTCCATCACCATTAATAATGGGGGATTCATGCTTTATAAATTGCTGTACAAATTTTGGTATGACCGCCGCATAGGCGCCATCGGGGTCTTGCCTTTTTCCAAAGACATTAAAGTATCTAAGGCCAATGGTATCGAAATTATAGGTGGTATGGAAAATATCGGCATACAATTCGTTTACATATTTGGTTATGGCATACGGGGAAAGTGGCTTTCCTATGGTGTCTTCTACTTTTGGCAAGGCTTCATGGTCGCCATAGGTTGATGAACTTGCTGCATATACAAAGCGTTTAACTCCTGCATCTCTTGCTGCTACCAACATGTTTAAAAAGCCAGACACATTCACATCGTTGGTTGTGATAGGATCGTTAATGGATCGTGGTACTGAACCTAAGGCTGCTTGGTGCAACACATAATCTACATGGGTACAGGCTTTTTTACAATCTTCTAGATTTCTTATATCACCTTCTATCAGTTGGAAAAGACTATTTTCGAGAAAGGGCTTGATGTTATCTAATTTTCCTGTTGAAAAATTGTCTAAACAAACGACTTGTATCTTATGTTTAAGCAAGGTTTCACATAGATTTGAGCCTATAAAACCTGCACCGCCTGTAACAAGAACGCTTTTGTTACTTAGTATTTTTAATTGTTGTTCGGTCATTTTTAGATTTGGAATGATTAATAGCTGGGCAAATATTGTAAAAATATATTTAGATATGTTAACTATTATATTAATGTTATGATTTTTCCGATGAAATTCAAATTGCGATGGTTTTTGGGTGAATTTTGAGACGTGAAAGGTGGTTGTTGGATTGTTAGGGTTGGTTTTTGATGTGTTTTACCCTTCCGTCTTTAAATACTATCTGATTTAAATTCACCTTCCCTTAAAATAGGGAAGGAGTTGTTTGTTGGTTTGATTACAGCATAGGCATGATCATGGTATTTACCTGCCCCTTAAACTCTCCTCCTTTTAAAGGAGGAGTGGATTCGGTTTCGCAGAAAGAAACCGGAGACGAGGTGGTTTTTTATAGAACGTTTTACCCTTCCGTCTTTGATTTCTTTTCACGAAATCAAATCCACCTTCCCTTAAAATAGGGAAGGAGTTATTCGTTGTTTCGATTTAAAGGCTCATACCTTTTTAACTTTAGTTTTTAGCTATATCTAAATCGACAAGCGACCTAGTTTTACTATTAACTAAAAATTGTCGTGTCGTTAACCGATTATAATTACTCTTTTAGCGAATTAATCTAATTCTTGGTTTTTTGATTGAAAACAATTACTAAATTTACACCACAAAATACAAAATTGAATTGATTAATAGCATCATTAATTTAATTGTATAAATGTTTATATTCTATTTTTAGACTCTCAATTTAATCTATCATTTGTGAATAATTTGTTAGATTATTAAAAAACATTTAGAGACAGTTATTTTTAAGCTAATAATTAAAATTTTGTTTTATGTATTATCTAAAAGAGAGTAATCAAAAAAAACGAAAACATTCATTTTCCTTAGGTTTATGCCTAGGGCAGGATTTTTATGCGCTAACTTTTGAGCTTCTTTTATTTATTTAATTAAGTTAAATTTAAACATGTTAACTAAAACTAAAATATACTTATCATCACCTCACATGGGTGGCTCGGAACAAAAATTTGTTAACGAAGCCTTTGAAACTAATTGGATCGCTCCATTAGGCCCTAACGTAGATGGTTTTGAAAATGATATACAGCACTATTTAGGAAACAATTCCCAAGTTGCTGTACTAAGTTCTGGAACTGCTGCCATACACATTGCCCTGCAGTTATTAGGTGTTTCAAAAGGCGACGAGGTACTGTGCCAGAGTTTTACTTTTTCGGCTTCAGCAAACCCCATTCTTTATCAAGGGGCTACGCCTGTTTTTATTGATAGTGAAAAGGACACTTGGAATATGTCTCCGGAATTACTTGAGATAGCTATTAGGGACCGCATTGAAAAATATAAAAAGCCAAAGGCTATTGTGGCTGTTCATTTATATGGTATGCCTTATAAAGCGGATGAAATAAATGCTATTGCCAGGAAATATGAAATCCCTGTAGTGGAAGATAGTGCTGAGGCTTTAGGGAGTAAATATCACGGCAAAGCTTGCGGAACACTTTCTGATATTGGTATTTTGTCTTTTAACGGAAATAAAATCATTACCACTTCTGGAGGCGGTGCCCTTATAACCAGAAGTTTGGAGTTGAAAAATAAAGCGGTCTTTTTGTCTACACAGTCAAGAGATCATGCGCCTCATTACGAACATTCATCTGTTGGATTTAACTACAGAATGAGTAATGTTTTGGCGGGTATAGGCAGAGGCCAAATGGAAGTGCTGGATGAGCGCGTAGCGGCCAGAAGACATAATTATAATTTTTATAAAACGCATTTGTCAAAACACGACTCCTTCTCATTTTTGGATGAACCGATAGGGTTTTATTCCAATAGATGGTTGACTTGTGTTACAACAAGTTCGTATGAATTACGGGAACACTTACGGCTTGCGCTTTTAGAAGAAGGCATTGAGTCAAGACCGTTATGGAAACCCATGCACATGCAGCCTGTTTTTAAAGACTGTCTGCACTTTACGGATGGTACATCGGAAACCCTTTTTGATAAAGGGCTTTGTTTACCTAGCGGATCTAATTTAAGTCAAGACGATTTAGAAAGCATTCTACACATCATATTAAAAATCCCTCAAATATCATGATAAACAATTACTTTAACTATCTTTCTCAAAAGTACGCCTCAAAATGGTTGGTTTTTGCAATTGATTTAACAATCGTTTTAATTACATTTTGCGCCTCCTATTTTGTAAGGTTTAATTTTACTCTAGATTTTGATTTTACCCAATTTCTGTTTCAAATACCCATTGTACTCTTTTTTGCTGCCGTAAGTTTCCTGTTTATTGGCTCTTTTAAAAGCGTTATTAGACATACTGGATTTACCGATGTTGTTAATTTATTCAAGTCGGTATCGTTAATGTCTATGCTGTCTGTATTATTTGTTTTACTAAATAGAGAATTAGAAGTCATTAAAGGGTTTACTATACCTCTGTCTATATTAATAATGCATACTTTATTGAGTTTTGTATTATTAAGTTCCAGTAGGTTGCTTTTTAAAATGGCTTATAATCATTTAAAATGTAAATACATCTCGTCCAAACGTGTTTTAATTTATGGTGCAGGAGATTCTGGTATTGTGACTTACAATGCGTTAATTAGCAATGTTAGGGAAAAGTTTGATGTTATAGCGTTTATTGATGATAATTCCCGTAAAAATGGAAAATTAATTAACGGTATTTTAATTCTTAGCAAAAATAAAATCGATCAAGATTATATTGATAAGCATCGCATTGACGAAATTATTGTAACGTCTGAAAATATCAACAAAGATAACTTATTGAGCTTAGTTAATTTACATATAAAAATAACTAAAGTTCCACCTATCGAGAACTGGATAAATGGTGAGTTAAATGTTAAACAAATTAAACAGGTACAAATAGAAGATCTTTTAGGTCGTGCACCAATAAAAATTGATAACCCGAACCTTTTCAATGAATTTAAAGGAGAAACCATTTTAATTACCGGTGCAGCGGGCTCTATAGGTAGTGAGTTGGTTAAACAATTAGCTGATTTTGATGTTAAAAAACTTATATTGGTTGATCAAGCGGAGTCTGGTCTTTATGATATCGAACAAGATTTGACACGCGATGGCAAGCACCGTTTCACTGCTATTGTAGCCGATATAAGAGATGGTTTAAGAATTGACAGTATTTTTCAAGAATATAGGCCTACGATGGTGTTTCATGCAGCCGCTTATAAGCATGTGCCTTTAATGGAAAAATCACCTTATGAGGCCATAAAGATTAATGTTAATGGCACCAAGTTGTTAGCAGATACATCTTCCCGCTATAATGTTAAGAAATTTGTTTTTATTTCTACAGACAAAGCTGTAAACCCAACCAGTGTTATGGGAGCTACCAAGCGTATGGCTGAAATGTATATTAGTTGTTTACAAAAAGAAAGTAAAACGAAGTTTATAACAACACGTTTTGGTAATGTATTGGGTTCTAATGGTTCTGTAATTCCTTTGTTTAAGAAGCAAATTGAGAATGGTGGTCCTTTAACCTTAACCCATAAAGAAATCACCAGGTATTTTATGACCATTCCTGAGGCTGCGCAACTGGTTTTGGAAGCAGGTACTATGGGTAAAGGAGGTGAAATATTTATTTTCGATATGGGTGAATCTGTAAAAATATATGATTTGGCCAAAAACATGATTAAACTTTCAGGATTGAATTTTCCAGAAGATATCGATATTCAAATTACAGGTTTGCGTCCAGGTGAAAAACTATATGAAGAGTTGTTGGCAAATGGCGAAAACACCTTGTCTACCTATCATAGAAAAATAATGATAAGCAAAACCAGGGAATTGGATTATGCTTCAGTAAAACATGAGATTGAAGAATTATGTATCACCAATCGTTTCCAAAGCAATAGTATTGTTATGAAAATGAAGCGTTTGATACCTGAATATAAATCCAATAATTCTGATTACGAACGTTTTGATAAAAAAGTTCAGATTTACAAGAAGGTAAAAGAAATTTTGCATGACAAAACAGACAAAACATACAGTAAAGCCTAAGTAAGCAAAAATTTTAGTATTTTCCCCAAATATTTTATTTCTATGATTGAATCCTTTTTATACAACAGGTTGGTTGTTTTATTTTGTGGTGTTTTATTGTTATTAACATCCTGTTCAACTAAGCAAGACATTGTATATTTTCAAAATGCCAAAAATTTTGAGACTATAGTAGATACCGATACTTTTAAAGCAAAACTTAAAGTTGGAGATGTGGTTAGTATTTACATATCTACTTTAGACCCAACTGTAACACAACCCTACAATATAGTTATTGCAAGTGGCAATAATAGCCGATTAATAGATTATCTAATAGATGTAGATGGTAATATTGATTATCCTGTTTTAGGAAAAGTTAAACTTGTTGGATTAACCATTGAGGAAGCTAAGGAACTTTTAAAAAGTAAATTTTCTGAAGGCCAATTGTTAAATGATCCTGTTGTTATGATCAGAGTTTTGAATTTTAGAATAACGGTTGCTGGAGAGGTCAGATCACCTGGGGTTTATCCCGTCTCGGGTGAACGTGTTTCTATATTAGAAGCTTTGGGTATGGCAGGGGACTTAACCATTAAAGGAAGAAGAGATAACGTCTTAGTTATTAGAGACTTTAATGGCACCAAAACATATACTCGTATTGATTTAACCAATAAAGAGGTTTTTAATTCGCCTGTTTATTACTTGACACAAAATGATTATGTGTATGTAGAGCCTAATCACTCTGCTATAAGTGGTGCTTCAGGTGATTCTAGAATAGGCACCATTATTAGCATCTCCTCATTTATTTTAACAACCGCACTAATTTTTGTTACAAGAAATTAATTTATTATGTCAGATTTAAATAATATTTCTAAAATGGATTCAGCAAACCAGTTTAATTTTAAAAAAGCCGCTTCCATATATGTGAAACGTTGGTTTTGGTTTGTACTAAGTATATCCATTTTTTTGGGTGTCGCTTATTTTAATTTACGCTATACCGCCCCAGAATATTTAGCTACCGCCAAAATTATGTTAGTTGATGAAGGTGAAGCATCGGGAGCAAGTGCTATATTTAAGGATTTGCCATTTTTTGCCGAAAAGGAAGATGCGAAGATTGAAGATGAAATGAGCGTGATCATGTCTAGAGCATTTTTTAATAGTACTATCAAGGATTTGCGTCTTAACATTAAACATTACTTAAAAGGAAGGATTTATGATTCTGAAATTTATAAAAATGCACCAATAACTATTAATTTTATAGCATCAGACTCCATCATAGACCGAACAAACTTTAGTTTTCACATTAAAATTTTATCTGATAAAGAATTTGAGTACCGAATAAACGAGAATGACGATCCTAAGAAAATTTCTTTTGGCGAAAAAATCCCAACCTTCCTTGGAGGTATGATTATAACCCCGCGTTTTCCTAACTTGGAGAGAAGCATTGGCACTGAAATTAGAACAGAAATCCTGCCTGTTAAATCTATTGCTGAATCTTTAAAAAATAGAATCCAGACCTATCAAGAAAATAAATCCTCACGAATAATTAATATCTCTATCCAAGATCCTATCATCGAAAGGGCAAAAGATATTATAAATACCTTAATAGTAAAATATAATGAAGCTACCATTAACCAAAAGAATATAAAGGCGACAAATACGGCCAGGTTTATTGATGAACGTATTGAATTAATTGCAAAAGATTTACTTGGTGTAGATGATAGTATCGTTCGTTTTAAAACAGGTAATAAAGTAACGGATGTTACATCGGAAGCGGGTCAATTTTTATCTTCAAGTGTTCAAAACGAGCAAGAACTGGAGTTGTCGAGGATGCAATTACGCCAGCTAAATTATATGGATTCTGCTTTAGGAGATACAGATTCTTATACACCGATTCCTTCTAACTTAGGTCTAGGAGATCCAACCATCGTTACATTATCTTCTAAATATAACGAGTTGATTGTAGAAAGAGAGCGTTTGTTAAAAAGTGCTGGGGAACGGAATTCGGTGGTTTTACAGTTAAACCAAAATTTAAGAAGTATAAAGGAAAATCTAAGCCGCAGTATTCAAAATTCCAAGAAATCATTGGGAATTCAAATCAGTAGTTTAGAGAACCAGTCCAATATACTTAATTCCAGAATATTTTCGGTTCCGGGTCAAGAAAGCAAATTAAGAGGTATTGAAAGGAAGCAAGGTATTAAAGAGTCATTATATCTTTACTTATTACAAAAAAGGGAAGAAGCTGCTATTACACTTACAGCTACTTCACCTAGTTCGAAAGTTGTTGAATTGGCCTATAGTTCTGGAAGTCCTGTAGCTCCTAACAAAAAGATGTTTTATATAGGCGCTTTATTTTTGGGATTTTTAATTCCGTTTGGTTTTATTTATGTTGGTGATTTGTTAGATACCAAAATCCATAATAAAGAAGATTTAGAAAGAGAAATTAAGAACATTACCATATTAGGGGAAATCCCAAGAGTTAAAAAGGCTTTCAAAGAGGGTAGAGGTTTATTAGTAGAAAAAAACGACCGTTCTGTTTTATCGGAATCATTTAGGATTGTGCGCACTAACTTTGACTATGTAAGACGGGGTAGAAACGTAGAGCAGTACGACAATGTCGTATTTGTTACTTCTACCATCAATGGCGAGGGAAAATCGTTTTTTAGCTTAAATATGGCCCTTACCATGGCAAACACCAACAAACGCGTATTACTAATAGGTGCAGACATTAGAAGTCCTAAATTACACAGCAGCTTAAAAAGCCAAATGAAGGCTAATGCTTCTGATATAGGGTTGACAGAGTTTTTAGTAGATAAATCTATTTTAGCGGGTGAAACCATCAATACGTATAAGGTTAATGATATTAAATTGGATATTTTACTTTCTGGAAAAGTACCACCTAATCCCGCCGAACTATTAATGACGGGAAGGGTAAAAGAGTTGTTTGATTATGCTTCTAGCCAATATGATATTGTTATTGTAGATACTGCCCCCGCCATGTTGGTTACCGACACGCTATTGCTTAGTGAATACGCAGGACATACTATTTATTTAACGCGAGCTGGTTATACCGAAAAGCAAATTTTAAACTTTACAAAAGAACTTCATGCTACTAAAAAGCTTAATGGTATGATGTTGGTTGTGAACGATGTGAATCAATCAAATTTTGGATATGGTGCCAAATATGGTTATTATGGTACTCCAGAAAAAAAGGGGCTGTTTAAGCGTTTATTTAATTGATTATCGTTGATGCGTTGAGTTGTAAATCACAATAATTAATTGACTATGTCGGGAATAAGCTTATCAAAGTCCTATTGCCGACACTTCCTTTATATAACTTCGACAGGCTCAGCTTGACAAACTGTGCTTCACAAAACCCATTTTATTTGTTTATTCGTTGATACGTTGAATCGTTTAAATGGGTGTTCTTCACTAACTATTGGCTATTTTGTCTACTGGGTTTATTAGGTCTTCGACTGCGCTCCTGACTGACATTAAGGGGTAGGTATTGTTGATGCGTTTATTTGTTCTCTACAAACTATTGACTAGTGGCTATTTTATATTGTTTATTCATTGAATCGTTAATCACTAATCATTAATTGATTATGTCAGACTGAGCTTGTCGAAGTCCTATTACCAACAAGTTCCTTTATATAGCTTCGACAGGCTCAGCTTGACAAACTGTGAATTTTATTTGTTTAATCGTTGAATCGTTTAAATGGGTGTTCTTCACTAACTATTGGCTATTTTGTCTACTGGGTTTATTAGGTCTTCGACTTTAGTTTATCTTGAGCGCAGTCGAAAGGCTCGGACTGACATTGGAGGTTGTTATTGATTATTGTTTATTTGGTTATTAACAACTTATTGGCTACCGGCTATTTACTAATGACTATTGACTATTGACTATTGACTAATGGCTATTGACTAATGACTATTTGGGGTTTTGGATTACTGAAAATGTGGTGTTTGTGTTTTTAATGACAGGTGCTATTTTTTCAACGTTTTTTTTGCCTAATACTATGTTTGATAGTTTCTCGATATGTTGTGCATTATGTGTATCTGTTCCAACAAAGTCTATAAGTTTTTTATCTATTAAATAATTAGCGGTTGTTTCTACATTTTTGCCATAATAGTTGCTTAACGACAATAGGTTAAGTTGAAAAAAGCATCCTAATTGTTTTAGTTTATTATAATAATCAAGGTTGTTGTGATAAAATGCGTAGCGTTCTGGATGTGCCAATACCGGTGTGTAGCCTTTTGTTTTAATCTTAAAAATAAGCTGTTCTAAATTTATGGGTGGCTGGAAATAGGACATTTCAATAAGTACATGATTTCCTTTTAGGGTAAAAAGATTTCCTTCTTCTAAAAGTGTTTCAAATGTGGTGTCCAGCATGTATTCGGCCGCTGGGTTTATAGTAATCCCATTTTGTAGTTTTTGAGTTAAGCTTCCTAATAGGGATTCATAAGCACTACCAATAGTTTCATCTGTGTTAGGATAAAAATCCTGTATGATGTGCGGTGTGGGGATAAATTGCTTTACGCCCAATTCTTTAAGTTTTTTAATTAAATCGATTGATTCCTTTAAGTTTTTTGCACCGTCATCTATACCGGGTAGTATGTGGTTGTGAATATCCACAAAATCTTCTAGTAGGTCTTTTAAGAAATGTTTTTTTGAAAAGAAATGGCGCATATTATTAATTTAAAACTAAATTGGACTTTAACTCAACTGGATTAGGCATGTTAATAGAATCATCAATTCCATCAAAATAAATGGAGCTGTTTTCATTGCCATGTCTGTCGGTAGTGTACATTGCTCCAAAATTAGTGCCATCGTAACCATTTCCATTAACATTAAATGGATAATGAATAAGTAAATCAGTATTTAAATCTTGAGAGACTATATATAAAGGATTTGAGATGATAAGTAATTGCAATATTCTTTCCATATTTATTTTAAAATAATTATTGATACAAATCTACGTAAATATCTATTTGTTAGAATCGCATGGATTAATTCATTGCGTATATTTTTATCGGTTTACCTTATGGCATGGAAGCAGCTATCTATATATTAATTAGTTGATTTTTAATTTATTCTAAAATATTTTTATTATATTTAATTCTCCCTTTGAAGAATATAAATTTTTGATTAGACTATCAATGAGTTATATGCGTACATTTATGGGAGGTTCAGATGTTCCAATTCCTAAAATATCTACAAAGGAAGTTGAGAAATTTGAGATGAATGATTTAAATCGTTCTCAATATTTCTTGGAATATGTGAATTACAGTGTCCTTCACAATCCTTTTCGAAAGTTTCCTTATTTCACTGCGAGTAATATTCATGGTAACCTTTTTCAAAAAATAACCAGAAAAGAATTATTTGCAGGGAAAGGTGACAGATGGAAGAAAGATCCACGTATTCCCGAGAAAGAACAATGGGGTCACGAATTATATAGTGCCGTAAAAAGTGATTTTGATAAAGGCCATCTAACAAAACGAGAGGATGTGCAATGGGGAACAGATCGTAATAAGGCAATAGCTGCGGCAGAATCCACTTTCTTTTATACTAATGCCATGCCACAGGTGGATAAACTAAACCGAGGGATTTGGAGACTTATTGAAGATTATATCCTGCACCATCAAACCATTACACACCAAATTAAAATCAACCTATTTACTGGTCCTGTTTTTTTTGAAGACGATCCATATTTTGTCACACAGGTTAATGGCAATACCATACAAATTCCATATTTATTCTGGAAAGTGATCTACTACCAAAGCAATGGAACATTACACAGAACGGGGTTTTTAACGAGCCAAAAAAATATATTGGAGAAACGTCGTATTGTAAAGCCCACTGTTCGTGCGGATATGGAGGAAGAAGCTAATCTGTTTATGACATTCAAAGATGCAGAAACTTATCAAGTCCGAGTTGACTTTATTGAAAACATCTCTGGACTGACGTTTCATGAAGCTGTCGAAAATTTTGTAGAAAACACTCCTGAAGAACTCATTGTTTCTGGTGTTAATGTGCGTTCAGATAAGATCTTGGATATTAAAAATGCAACAATTAATATAACCCTTTAATTTAAAGCTTTGATAAAGATATTATTCATAAAGGTAAATCCCATCGGTACGACAAATCTATTTCTTGATACGGAAGAAAATAGCATTGAAGAATCGCGTAAATTATCTGCTAATCGTGACTATTTTGAGATAAAATCCAAAGGCGCTGTAACGAAGGATATGTTGCATAGCTATCTGGAAAATTATAAACCAAATATTTTGCATATCTCTGGTCATGGTAGCGATGAAGGTGTGCTTTATTTCCATGATGAAGAAAACCATAAGAAGGAATTATCTATTCATATGTTTAGTGAGTTTATACAAAATTATAAACCAAATCTCAAGTGCGTATTCATGAATGCCTGTTTCAGTTTGAATGAAACCGATAATTTTGTGGTGACAGATAATCAAGCAGTCATTGGAATGAATAGTGAGGTACCTAATGATACAGCATTATCTTTTTCGAGAGCATTTTATACGTCTTTTTTTGAGGGCAAGTCTATAAGCAATTCATTTCAAACGGCGGTGGATGTTGTTGGAATTGATGGATTCGGCGAAGAAAGTATTCCTGTTTTAATTGGTAATACCAATCTTCAATTAAATTATGAGCATCATGAAATGCAAATTGTAGAAATAGTACCTGCTGAAAACTTTACTTTAGTTAGAACGAAACATCAAAGACGGAAGCGGGATTATCACATCTTAATAGGTGTTACTATCTTTATTTCCATATCACTATCTATATGGGCATTACTTGATATTCAGGATAAGGCTTATGCGCTTATAAGTTTTGCGCCACTTGGTTTGCTCAAATGGTTTAAAGATAAGTTAGACAGGATTGAAGATTCTTTAACCTTATTGGAACTGTTGGAAACTGAAATAAAAAAATTCATGCTAAGACTTCAAACACCTCCAATCCCAGCATCAGCAAATGACACAGCTAAAAATCTAAACCAACAATTTTGGGACATTGTTAAATAATAGATAATACGAATACTATGGATGAATTCAGTAAAAAATTTAAGGAATACGAATCAAAAAGTAGAAAAACAAATAGAAATGGTATTATTATAGTCATTGTTGGATTACTTGTTTTCACAGGTTTATTCGTTTATAATGTTTATACCAAGAAGGAGACGCAGAAGGATACAGAGATCCTGCTTGACTATAATAACAAGCTAATAAAAGATTCAGAAATAAAAGATTCCATTGAGTATGTTCACAAAATAAAACGGGAGGACTCTCTAAAACAAGTGCTACAACAAGTTCAAACTAAAATAAATGAAATTAAGAGCGAAACAGGAATTAACAAAAATGTTATAAAAAAAATAGATTTACTACAAGAGAAGGTGAACACAATCAAATCCATCGCAAGGGATACCATTATAGTACGTTACTATAAACGCAAAGCAGATGGGAACTCCGTCGTAAAAGCCATTAAAAGTATAGATGAGCCTAACTTCTATTTACATTATCGTGATGTACCAAATGATGATGGCACAAGAAAAGTGAACGCCTTATACTATGGTGGGAATGTAAATAAAGATTATGTGGATTTATTACGCAAAAAACTTATTGAAAATAAAGTAGAGATCAAATACTTAAAACCATTTTTGAGTGCAAGAGGCTTTGAATGGAAGCAAGATGCTATGGAAATTGGTTTTGAAAAATCGACATCTACTACCAATGAAAACGCAAAACTTTATATAAGAATATATTGTTTTAAACCGAATGAAAAAATCAAATATGCCATTAGGAACAAATTGGAGGCTAAAGGTTTTCAGGTTAAACTATATCCCGACTGGACAGAGAAACCTTCCTTTTTCTCAAATCAGTCCACTGTTTTATACTATCAAGCATCAAATAAAAACAAAGCTATTTTCATTGCCAAAATACTCACGGATCTTGCTAAAAAAATGCCGAATTCAAAAGGAGCTGTGACCGAATTTGAGGTAAAGATGGGTGATGGTTATGGTGTGGAAGAAAATGAAAGAAAGGAACTTTTCATCATACACTATAACGGAAGCTAATCTATACACGCTTTTAAGTTGAAGCATGCTACTAAACACTCTTTTTTGGATACAATCTAAATATCGACCCATGAGCAAAAAATCAAACTCCAACACATTTCATTTAGGCCTAACGATGGCCGGTGCGGTTTCAGCCGGTGCTTATACTGCTGGTTTTATGGACTATATGTTAGAGGCACTTTCCGCATGGGAAGATGCTAAAAAGCAAAATGAAACAAATCCCAAGAGTCCTATTCCCAATCACAACGTTATTATTGATGCCATAGGAGGAGCTTCGGCAGGAGGGATGGTGAGTATGATTACAACCTTGGCGCTTTGTTCGGGTAAAATAGACCCCGTAAGAGATGTTTCAAACACAAAAACCGGTAATATTCTTTATGATAGTTGGGTGTTCCTTGATGATGATGACAGCCTATATGATGGCAGTGGGAAGGGAAAAACGACCTTTGAGAAGATGCTTTCTAATGACGATCTCCATGATAACAAATCGGCACCGTCATTATTAAATTCAAAACCAATAGATACGATTGCCGAACAGGTTTTTAAGTTGCTTCCCGAAGATGCCTCTGTTAATAATCTTCCCAATTACATATCTCAAGACCTTAGGCTGTTACTGACGGTCACCAGCTTGCGTCCTTTGGATTATAAAGTGAAGTTCAGCAAAATTATATCAAAGTTTCTTGATTCAACGCCTGGACATCGTATTAGCAATCATGATATTGTGGCGCATTTCAAATTAAAATATGATGAGATAGCAGATAGAAACAAGTTTTTACCATTTTGCCCATTTATCAAAAATCCAGTGAATGCCTCTGGTGAAGCATTAAAATCAAATCGCGATTTTTTAATCAAAGTCACAAAAGCGACTGGTGCTTTTCCTATAGGACTCGCACCACGTTATTTTGATGTGGAATTCCCTATGACATACGTTCGTAATAGTTTAAAAGAGCGGAAGGCTTTTAATGCTCAAATGGATATTGAATTGAAGCTAGATACAGAAGGGGATTTTCAATTTACTGCAGTAGATGGTGGTGTCATTAATAACGAGCCTTTTGATGAAGTTTTAAGATGTCTAGTGGCAAATCATGGCCCTGAAGATCCTGTTAATCCAAAATATGGGACACTCTTAATCGATCCTTTTCCGAACTTCGAAAATGAGATACTGTATGACACGCCTAATTATCAAAAAAACACGATTATGGATGTTATTGGTGGTTTAATCCCAACGATTCTTAACCAAGCACGTAACAAGCATCATGATACCTATGGGGTAGGATTATTTAAGCTTATGGCATTTCCTAGAAAATTAAAGTTAGGGAAACTTGAAGAGGTCGATCATCCCCCTTTGGCTACCGGTGGGATTGGCGGTTTTGGTGGTTTTATAGATATAGCGTTCAGGAAGCATGACTTTTTTCTTGGACGTAAAAACGCAAAGAATTTTTTGAGAGGGATCATGTTCATGGAATATGATGAAAAGGATCCAAATAATTTATTTTATAATGTTAGTAAAGAAGCGGTTAAAAAGTTTAGAAAAATAGTTGAACAAGATGATGGTACAAAAAAAGTATTCATGCCCATTATCCCGGATGTGACTAAATTGGATCCTAACGATGATGCCAATCCTTCAAGTTATGAGGTTCCAGATTTTCCTAAATTAGATAAGAAAGCATTCGAGACATTAGAGAAGCCAATAAGAAATCGCGTGAAAGCCATTTTAAAGGCTGAATTGAATGATAAGTTATCAGGTTGGTTGTGGGGTTTAACCAAAGGTCTTGTTATCAATAAGCTTTCAAAAAAAATAACAAAGTGGGTCATTGCAACTATTGAAAAAGACTTTACAAAACGCGGTATGTGAGGATTATTTACTATTGATTAATGACTATTGATTAATGGCTGCAGCCTATTAGGTCTTGAATCTTGGCTTTTGGATCTTTTCTCATGTACTAAAAAACTTTTGGTAAAAAGAATAGGTGAGTGGATTATACATATTTTTTGATTCTTTTTTTAGGAAAAATCATACTTTATTTTTATATTTACTAGCGTGCTTTTTTAATACAATCCGCTCTTAAATTTTTAACGGCACATATAATTGAATTAGAATTCCTGCTTAATTGAAATTTCTAGTTCTAATGTTATTAATTTAATTCAAACTTCATGAAAAAAATAATTTTTAGTCTTTTTATTCTTTCAGCAACATCTAGTTGTGTTTCAATACCACCAGAAATTACAAAGGTTCATTTAAAGGAATTAGAAATAATAGAATCACTTAAAATTTCACATTTAGCTATGGTAGATGCTTATGTAGATCAGAAAATTTTAGTGTTTGAAGCTTTCTTTTTTAATGAGTATGGCCTTGTGTATCGTACTAATTGGATGGCGTCTTTTAAAGAATTAAATGGTAGGGATTATAATCAGGAAAATGATTTCCCCAAGCTGTACAATGATTTAGTAGCTGAATACCAAGAGCAGATTTTGCCTATTGAAAAAATCAGATTTGATTTAAAAACATCAATCATCTTAGAATACAAGAATGCCATTGACTTACATAGAACCACAGGGAATTGGATTGATAACCTCAAGAAATTAAATGATTCCCAACGTAAAACAATAGATACCATGCTAAGCTCAATAAAGCCCGGTTTGTCATTGGATGCCATTGATGATGCCCTTGAAAATATTAAGAACACATTGAAAACCAAATTAGAAAACTTTAATTGATATTCTTAACAAATACAAATACATAACTTTTATAAAATGGCTAAAAAATCGAATGTAGGTAAACTTGCAAGTGACAAAACCAAAAAGGCATTTGCAGATGAGATATCAAGTTTAACCATATTGACATCTGAAGAAGTACAAGCTTTATTTCCTAAAAAAGCTGACAGAGTGGAACTTGAAGAATTATTAAAAATAATCAACCTTGATATTGATGATAAAGAAAAAAAGATCAAGCTTATTGAAAATATTGAAAAAGTGGGTGGCGCTATCATCAAGATAGGCAAAAAAATTATATCGGCTGTATAATCATTTTAATAAAAAGGATTTATCATCAGGTTAAGTGTGGAATAATCCACTGATTTTTAATAATCTAACCAACAAAAATATCTTAACCATTAGTACCAGCAAATTATTTTTTAATTATTAAGATTTAATGTAATCTACTTCTCATATTTTTTTGTATATTTAAACTCTCCCTATTTATAAGTTAAGTTAGCACAAGTAGTAGTATTAATTGTATCCATCAAAATGTACCCCTTATTTTATATCAAAAATAAGATGCATAAACTGATGGCAAAAACTAACCTAATCAACACTAAATTATGAAAAAAATCATTTGTCTAATGGTCGTATTAAGCGTCATTATGTCTTGTAAAAAGGCGGTCGAAAAAAAAGCTGATATTTATTTGGCTGAGGGACCTTCATCAACTACAACCTGTTATAACACGTATTCCGTGACGGATAGTGTCCAGGTTGAAAGGGATAAAATTTTTAGTCTGTTATCTTTGGCTGTTGTGTATAAAAATTGGCAAACACCAAATGCAAATCCGGTAAGAGGCTATAATATCGGATCGGTTTTGGTGGCGCCTTCCGGTCAGGTTGTAAAATGGGCCCGAAACTGTGTGGATACCACAGGAAATGGCACCCAACATGGGGAAGTCCGCTTAATGACCAGTTATTTAAATACCACGGAATATTTCTCATTGGCAGATGAAAGCGACAATCCGTATGTGCTATATACCTCTTTGGAACCCTGTGCCATGTGCAGTGGTATGATGACCCTACAAAGCCTAAGTCGTACCGTTTACACTCAAACAGACCCCGATTTCGGGAAAGCCATCCAGCGATTGGAATTTGATGCTTCATCCTGTGGGGGCTGTCCACCATATCCCCGTGCTGTTATTAGTGACGCTTCTCCATCACCATATCGAAAAACCTTGGATTCGGCCTATGTCGCCTATTTAAACCAAGGAGGCACACGCAGTATCACTAAATTTTTAACCACGCCACAGGCACAGACTATTTATTCTAATGCCGTCAATGCCATGTTAAATTACCAAGTTGTCTATCCCCAAAATCAAATCGCCCTAACAAATGCCATTGATTATTACAACAACGTTGTGTCAGACACGTATGTTCCTTTAAGTGATAATGATGATGTATTGACTACCGTTTTTAGAATAAATGGAAGTGGTATCAACCTAGGACTTACTAACGCCTATCAAACTTATGGTGCCAATTTATATATTGTGAGCAACTCTAAAGCTTTAACGACCTTGTCGGATATTGATGGGGATGCATTTTTCACCATTGTTAATACAGCAAATCCCTCTGAATATGCCATCATCGATTCGGGTGGTAACATCACCCAAGGAGGTGCTTTGGTGAATGTTATGTACCAAAATGGGGTGTCTTGTACACTCACTCAGACAAAAATTGAAAATGACGTCTATTACTATACTATAGATGTCATACTCACACATGCTAACGATTGCCAATGGAATGGTACGGCATGTGTTCCTACTAAATAAAAGTATTTTTTAGGATTCTGTTTAATAGCTTTTTTTCCTTTCCAACAGGCCTCTGTTCCCCAGAGGCCATAGGAGAGGTGTATGGTGGTTGGAAATTGTGTTTAAAACACGGTGTTTGCGAATCTCCTTTTAGTCGATTTGGGTAAAAGCAGGACGGAGCGTTTAGAAATAGTCCTGTGGACTATTTTAGCGAATGAGCCAGCTGGCGCTTTGGCAAACTACAGTTTCTTGAAAAAAATTATTCCTAAAGTTTCCTTTACGATGTTAATGACATCGAGATACGAGATGCATGAACTCCTTTAAAAACAATAGAAATCTTGTGAATAAACACTCGTTTTACGAAATCGAGGTACGAGATTCATGAATTCCAATTTATTAAAATAGAAAATAATGAATAAATGACGATAGGAGTGTAGTGAAATGAGTTTGAATGATTATTGTATATTAAGATAAAATGTTAGAAAATCAATCATTTCTTTGTTTTCTTTTAAAACATTTTATATGTTTACATAACTAAAACCATTTAAAATCAATGAAAACGGGACTGTCTAATAAAGAATTAGGTAATAGAATAATGATGATAAGGAAGGAAAAAGATCTTTCACAAGAAGAATTGGCTTCAGTAATTGGTATCTCAAGATCTTCTTTGGCTCAAATTGAATTGGGAAACAGAAAAATTTCAATTATAGAACTAATGAATTTCTCTCTCAACTTAGGACTTTCGATTGATAAAATATTGGCTAAAGATTTTGAACTCAAGAAAGAGGATGTTAATTTGAGTAAAGAAGTTAAAGTGAATGTTGAAGAGAGAATATCTATTCCAGATTTAATGGTAGATAAATTTAGGAATATCTTATTGTATATTCTTGAAAGGTGTGCAGGTAAGGCTAACGTTGGAGAAACAGTTCTTTATAAGCTTTTATACTTTTCAGATTTCAATTATTATGAAGTGTATGAGAGTCATTTAACAGGTGCTGTATATCGAAAATTACCGTATGGTCCTGTTCCGAATAATATAGATTCTGTTATTGATGAAATGATAAAAATTGGAGAAATAAAAAGAATTAAAACAGAATTTCATGGCTATCATCAGACTCGCTATTTACCATTAACAAAGCCTGATTTAACTGAATTAAAAGCAAGTGAAATTGATGTTATAGACAGAGTGATTAACCAGCTTTCTGATTATTATGCTAGTGCGATTAGTGATTATTCACACAAGGATATTCCATGGTTAGCAACAGAAGAAGGAGATGTGATTGACTATGAATTAGCCTTTTACAGAGAAAAGCCTTATTCGGTCAGAAATTATGATAATGAGGGAGATGGAGTTTGATGAATTAAAAGAATTTAAAAAAGATTTAAAAAAACTCTCTAAACGATATAAATCATTAAGTGATGATTTAAAAATTATAAGAAAGGTATTAAAAGTAAACCCTGAGGCAAGACCTCCTTTTAGTTTTAATATTGATGGATTGGGAATTACAGATTGCATAATTAAAGTAAAAAAAATGGCATGCAAAAGCTTAAAAGGTAAAGGAGTTAATACTGGATTAAGACTTGTATATGCCCATTTTGAGAAAAGAATAGAGAATATAGATGGTGTTGAAACTGAGTTAGATGAAAAAATAATTTTTGTTGAGTTATATCATAAAAATGATAAAGCCAATGAAGATAAAGAACGAATTTTAAAATATTTTAATAAATAGATTAAAATTTAAAAATATGGTTATTGATAAATTACCTGCAAAAAAAACTTGTTGAGTTTAGCATCTGCACCGCTATGTAATTGTTCTGAAAGCACATCCCACACATGCCACAGATAATCCAAGCGTCCGGGAATAGGAGGGATGAGATAGCCAGTTGGCAACTGATGTCCACAAGTTTAAAATCGGCCAACAAGATGGCTTTATTTAAGGCATACACCGCACTGGAATCACTAAAATCAATGATTGCTTTTTTTAGTCTATTACAGTTACTAAATCTTCCATAGGTTTTCTAACCTTTACAAGATTTACTAACCAATCTTTATCTTCTTTTCTGTAACCTAATGGCAATAGAACAGCACTACGCAATCCTTTTTCGCGTAAACCTAAAATGGCATCGACAGCAGCAGGGTCAAAACCTTCCAAAGGCGTAGCATCTACACCTTCAAAAGCCGCAGCACTTATGGCTTGCGAGAAAGCGATATAAGCCTGTTTTGTCGCATGGTTAAAGTTTTCCTCGGCATCTTTCTGCGGATAGGAATTTAATAGCATTTGACGGTAATTTTCCCAACCTTCGTTTTTAAATCCGCGAATGTCATTTGTTAAATCGAAAATGTAATTAATTCTATCTGCTGTATAGGTATCCCAAGCCGCAAAAACGAGTAGGTGTGAACAGTCTGTTATAACGGATTGGTTCCAAGCTACAGGTTTGATTTTTTCTTTAATAGCTTGGTTTTTAATGACTATAATCTCAAAAGGTTGTAAGCCACTTGATGTTGGTGCTAAGCGTGCAGCCTCTAAAATGCGACCTATTTTATCTTCTGGGACAGTTTCACCATTCATTGCTTTTGCAGCATATCTCCAATTTAATTTATCTAATAATTCCATGTTTTTAATTTTTGTTTTTATTGTTTATTTATTTATTTAAAAAACTTTAATACTGCTCCAAGCAGATTGATAAGCTTCTTCTATTTGGGTTTTGTCTAACTTGAATGCCCCCCGTTTTTGCATAATCATTAAAAATGATAACGGATTTATAGCATAGGCATATAATAAGTAATCTGAAATCGGTCTTATAATGCCTTCTTTTTTACCACGAGCCCAAAGGTCGAGTAGGGGCTGTAAATGCTTTATGCCTTCTTGTCTGCTCGGTTCATCAATCATAGGCGTATTATCACATTGGGCTAAAAACATGGCATTCTCGCAATCTTTAAGTTTAAAATCTGCGATACGTTTCCAAATGATTTCAAAGCCTTCTTTAACCGGCATCGTTTCGTTATAAGTAGCAAAGGCGTATGTAGTGTATTTAGCTTTAACTTCTATATAGGTTTTGTTTACCAAATCTTGTTTGTTTTCAAAATATAGGTAAATAGTAGCTGGAGAAACGTTAGCCATTTTTGCAATTTGACTCATGGGAGTTGCGTGGAAACCATTGTTGTTTACCAACTCAATTGTAGCCTTTATAAGTGCGTTACGTTTGTCTATGCTTTTTTGAAGTTTAGCCATATCGTTTTAAATTATGGCACAAAGATAATAAAAAAATGAATGTTCATTCTTTTTTAACATAATTTTAGAAAGACAGTATGAATGTCCTTGAATTTTAGTTGGTGGTAACTAATGATGGAACACTTTGTTGTGCAACAATGCTAGGGGAGTTGAGAGAGCAAAGTGTCACGTTTTATATTTGATAAAGTGGAGTTTGAAAATCTCCTTCGTCGATTTGGTTAAAAGCAAGGCGGAGCGTTTAGAAATAGTCCTGTGGACTATTTTAGCGAATGAGCCAGCTGGCGCTTTGGCAAACTACAATTTCTTGAAAAAATTTATTATAAAAGTTTCTTTATAATGTTAATGAAACCTCTTGTGGTTCTCGAACTCCTATGGTTGGTAAATATCAGATGCAAACATGGTGAAAGTAAGAATAATTTCCGTCAACATTAAATTATAAAAGAAATACAGATACATTTTCCCTTAAAAAAAACAGGGCTTTAGACATCTGATTTTCAACGGTTTTTATGGAAATCCCCAATTCCAAGGCTATTTCCTTATACTTTTTTTTCTCCAACTTGTTTTTAATGAATATTTCCTTGCAACGTGGGGGGAGTTGGTCAATCAATTTATTCAGTTTTTCCAACTTGTAATCATAGGGGTCATTTTCCAAGGTGGCTTCCGAAATAGTGTCCCATCTTATTTTATCCAAGGTGTCATATTGAATTTTTTCCTTTCTAATATGTTGAAGAAATTGATTATGGCAGGTTTTAAAAAGGTAATTTTTAAGGGATGTGCTGATAAGTATTGTTTTTCTTTTTTCCCATAAACTTACCATGGCATCCTGAACAATGTCCTCAGCTAGCAATCGATCGCCAGATAAATTAAAAACATAGTTACACAGCCAATCATAGTATTCAGAAAACAAATAACTATAAGCTTCTGCCTTACCTTTTTGTAGTTTTATTATAAGTTTTTGTTCATTCATTATGGCTTGGATGTGACCCAAAACTATAAAAAAAAACCAGACCTAGCATTATTTATAAAGAATAAAGAATAAAATAATCAACTTTTTTGGAAATTTTCAAAGAAAAACAAAAAGAACATAGGGGTTTTTTGAAATAAACGCATCTTTAAGTTAAAAAGTATATATAAATGCAAAAGTATATTTTATTGATTGATAAATTTTTGAACAGAACCATTTCATCTAAAGAAAGAAAGGTTTTGAAAAAATGGATTTTGGAAAATGACGACAACATGAAGTTCTTCAAGAACCGTATCAAGGAATTTAGTCAGAATACAAAACAGGATTTTGATGCAGACATGGCTTATCAAAGATTTTTGAATATCCTTAAATCCAAAGAGAAAACCCCAAAATTATTTCATACAGTGTTAAGATATGCTGCTGTATTTGTTGTGCTCTTGGCAATTGGTTTTTTAACTAAAAACCTACTTAGTATGTCCAATATCAAACCTTCAGAGAAATTGATTGGGAATGACATAATCAAAGGAAGCAACATTGTTGTAAAATTGGCCGATGGAAGTACTAAAGTCTTAAAATCTGAAGGCGATGAAAAAATAGCGGATGCCAAAGGAAATATTATAGCAAACAAAGGAGATAATTTGCTCAGTTTTGATAATAAAACAGATTTGGTTGGTTCCAAGACTATGTTTAATGAAATTTATATACCCTATGGACAAACATTTAAGTTGAAATTGTCTGATGGAACGATGGTTTGGCTTAATGCAGGCTCTAAATTACGTTTCCCACAAAAATTCACCGATTCCGATAAAAACAGAATGGTTTATTTAGAAGGAGAAGCATTTTTTGAAGTTACTAAAAATAAGGACAAACCTTTTATTGTAAATACCAATGAGGTGAATGTTGAAGTACTGGGTACAAAATTCAATATTTCTTCCTATGAAACAGATAGCTTTATAGCCACTACTTTAGTTGAAGGCTCTGTTTCTGTTTATGAAACCGGCACCCCAGAAAATGCCTTGTTGCTGAAACCAAGTTTTCAGGCCAGTTATGATAAATTTGGGAATCATTTTAGCAAAAAAAAGGTCAATACTGATATTTATACCGCTTGGATGCAGAATAGATTGGTTATTGACAATTTAAAGTTTTCAGAAATATTGGTTTGGCTTGAAAGAAAATATCATGTGGAATTTGTGAACAAAACAACGCATTTGAACAATAAAATCTATAAAGGGGAATTTGACAATGAGGATATAGAAACAATACTTAAAACAATTGCTTTGAGTACGCCTTTTAAATATGAGATAAACCAAGATGTAATAACCATTACAGAATAAAAAGATAAGGGGAGTGTTCCAGCACTCCCCTTAGTTATAGACCATTAATAAATAAATATTAACAATCAAACACACGCAAAATTATGAAAAAAAGAGATGGATGCAATGTCTTTGTTCAAAGACGTAGTAGAAAATTGAATTTAAAAATGAAATTAAGCCTTGTTTTAACTTTTTTTATCTTGCTCCAGTTGTCGGCAAGTCCTGTCATGTCACAAAAGAAGATCCAGCTAGATTACATAGGGGTCCCTTTAAAACAGATTCTTAATGAAATAAAATTTCAGACAGGATATAGTTTTTTTTATAATGTCAATGAAATAGATGATACCCAAAAAATTTCGTTTAGTGCAAAAGAAGAAAGCATAAACCAAGTGCTAGTAAGATTGGGGATGAAAGCAAATTTTGATTTTAAAATAGCTAATAAACAGATTGTTTTAACAAAAAAAATAATTGCTTCAGCATTTAAGATTCAAGAAAAAGAAATAAAAGGGACGGTAAAGGACAAAAATGGAGAGCCACTTCCAGGTGCTAACATTGTGGTAAAAGGAACCAGTACTGGTGCTCAGACCGATTTTGATGGAGTCTTTTCTATTGTGATGCCAAATAATCTAACCATACTTGAGGTCTCTTATATAGGTTTTAAATCCGTTGAGGTTGATATTACTGGAAAAAGTATTGTTGACATAGTCCTTGAAGAAGCCGCATCACAGTTAGATGATGTGGTTCTTGTAGGAAGCAGGGGAAAACCAAGAACCTCTTTTGATTCGCCAGTGCCTGTAGATAACATAAAAACCACAGAACTTACACAAACGGGAAAAGGTGTTTTGGACCAACAATTAATGTTCAAGGTGCCTTCATACAATTCTACCCAACAACCCATATCTGATGCGGCTGCACATTTTAGTCCAGCTGACCTTAGAGGTTTGTTTCCAAGTAGGACCCTTGTTTTGGTAAATGGTAAAAGAAAGAACGCCAGTGCCTTGGTATACAGCTACGTAACACCAGGCCGGGGAGAGGTTGGTGTTGATATGAAGTCTATTCCCACTGCTGCTCTCGAACGCGTTGAAATACTTAGAGATGGAGCCGCCGCTCAGTATGGTTCAGACGCCGTAGCTGGAGTCATAAATTTAGTACTTAAAAAATCTTTGGATCCTTTTGTTAATACCAGTTATAGTATAACCAGTGAAGGAGATGGCGAACAATATCAAATTGAATCTGGTTTTGGTGTCAATATTGCTGATAGAGGATATGCCAATTTTACATTAAATTATTTTGATCAAAAACGTACACAACGTGCGGGAACAATAACCAGTGTTGATGATGAAGCCAATTACTGGGGAATTACTGAGACGTCCGATTTTAACACAAGCGATTTGACCTCTTTTTTAGATAGAAACCCAAGTGCAGGGTTTCAGGTAGGCCTACCTAATATGACTATTACCAATTTCTCATATAACATGGGCTATACACTGGATGAAGAAACGCAGACTGAAGTGTATTCGTTTGGTACATTGGCTAACAGAAGTGGTTCCGCGCCACAGTTTGCAAGGGTACCATACTGGGTGCCAGGTTTCGAGCTAATTTATCCAGGACAGGACTTTTTCTTAGCAGAAATGTCTCCGCAAATTAAGGACAATACCTTGGCATTAGGAATAAAAACGGTTTTTAATGAATGGAATTTTGATCTTAGCTCAACTATGGGGAAAAACAGAATTGATTATTATATAACAAACTCTTTTAATCAATCTTATGGAGCTAGCAGCCCATCAGATTTTTATAATGGAGCACATCAATTTAGCCATGTTGTAAATAATTTGGATATTGAAAGAACATTTAAAGGAGGAGGAGAAAGTTCAATATCTGTTGCTTTTGGAGCAGAACATAGAACAGAACGCTTTGTTACCGAAGCAGGTGAATTGGCTTCTTATGATGATGGAACTCCTGATGTTGCCGACAGAACAGGGTCTGAATCTTTTGGAGGTTTTAGACCAGAAAGTGCATCAGACGATTACCGAAGCAATTTAGGTATATATACAGATATAACAGCAGATCTTTCAGAATCTTTCTTGATTGGTGGAGCATTACGTTATGAAAATTATAGTGATTTTGGATCTAACGTCAGTTGGAAGTTAAATACAAGATGGAAGACTAATGATGATAAACTTTCCATAAGAGCATCTTTAAGTAGTGGTTTTAGAGCACCATCATTACATCAATTGTTCTATACTGCCATTACAACAACATTGACTCAAAACGGAATTCAACAAAACGGAACCCTCAATAATTCAGATCCAGCGCTTAGAGCCTTAGGCATTCCAAGATTAAACCCAGAAACATCTTTTAATATTGGAGCGGGGATTTCATATAGAATAAGTAAAAATATTGGAATAACAGCAGATGTCTATCAAATTGATGTAGATGATAGAATTGTGCTTTCTGGTCAAGTTACACCAACAGGAGATCCTTCAAGTCCAATAGACCAAACATTGGCATCTGTAAATGTAGGGTCGGCAGGGTTTTTCTTAAATGCAATAAACACCCGAACCAAGGGTATCGATATTGTATTTAGCTATGATAATATTACACTTGGAAAGGGACTATTAACGGGAAGCATTGCTGCTAACTTCAATAAGACAGAAGTTGTAGACACCAATTTCCCTAATTTCATCAAGAACAATAATTTAGAGGATGCTATTTTTTCAAGAGAAGATGTATCAAGAGTTGAAACATGGAGACCAAGACAAAAAATAGTGGCTTCTGTAAACTACAAAATCAATAGGTTTTCTACTAACTTATCGTTTATGAATTATGGAGAGGTAACCTACAGACACTCAAGCAATCCAGCAGACGACGCTACTTATAGCGGTAAAACTTTAACCGATTTGAGCTTTACCTACGGAATTACAGATAAGATAGACTTCACTCTAGGAGCCAATAACTTATTCAATGTATATCCAGACACCTTCGCCGATGCTTACAAGACAAATGGAGGCGTACCAAACGATAGAAATTTGGACTTTGTGGGACGTTTCAAATACCCATGGCAAACCACTCAATTTGGTTTGGATGGTACTAGATTATTTACAAAACTTGCGTTTAAATTCTAAAGTATTATGTGTTAATTTCAGTGAACCCAATTCCAGTCAGTATGTTGCTGGATTGGGTTTATCTTTAATAAGCTAGCATTTTCAAAATCAATCCTGTGTAGTTTAAGTAGCCGAAACTCTATGTCAGAAACATATTCTAGCCATGGATGGTTTCGTTATTCTGGCTCACATAAAACAGAGATGAATAATCAAATTTTAAATTTATATCGGGCATGAGGCACAAACTAAACTTTGAGGATACAAAAATTGCATTTTCCTTAAAATCAAACAAAGAGGTGAAATGGGCTAATGTATTATTTACTATAATAGGCAATAGACAGTTAACGGCTGTAGCAAGGCCCATTACAATGTTTTTATTGTTTATAAGGTTCCCAATAATTCCAATTCTTAAAAGAACCGTATTTAAGCAATTCTGTGGAGGCGAATCCATATTGGAATGCAAGCCAGTGATAACAAATATGTTCAATAAAAAAAAGGTGTGTTCAATTCTTGACTATTCAATAGAAGGTAAGGAAAGTGAAGAACAGTTTAATTTCACTTTGAATATAATCCTAAAGACGTTTGATTTTGCGAAAAGTCTTGAAGCAACTCCCTTTTTGGTATTTAAAGGCACTGGCTTGGGACGGTTTGGAATTTTTGAAAAAGTTTCCAAAAAAGAAGCGCTAAATGCAAGGGAAAGAGAAGAATGGGAAAACATTGAGGCCCGTTTTGACAAGATCTGCAAACAATGCTCACAGACCCCTAATATTAAGGTAATGATAGATGCAGAGGAATCATGGATACAGCCTGCCATAGATGGGCTTGCTGAGAAAATGATGTCCAAATACAACAAAAATAGGGTTGTGGTTTTCAATACGGTACAATTATATAGATGGGATAGATTGGAGTATTTGAAAATGCTTAACCAAAAGGCAAATAAGGAAAACCATCTTGTTGGTATAAAATTAGTTCGTGGTGCTTATATGGAAAAGGAAAGAGAGCGAGCGGCAAAAAAACATTACCAAAGTCCTATTTGCAATAACAAGCAGGCAACAGATGAAAATTTTAATAAAGGCGTGTATTATTGCTTGCAAAATCTAAACGTGTTCGAACTGTTTTTAGGAACTCATAATGAATTGAGTTCTCAACTATTAGTAGATTTGATGAACAAAGCAGAGATACGCCATAATGATAATAGAATTTGGTTTGGCCAACTTTACGGTATGGGCGACCACTTAAGTTTTAATTTGGCAGATATGGGTTATAATACAGCTAAGTACCTTCCCTTTGGTCCAGTTAAAGAAGTTATTCCTTACTTGCTTAGAAGAGCAGAAGAAAACACTTCGGTAGGCGCTCAAACCTCAAGAGAACTTTATTTGATAAAAAAGGAAATAGCAAGAAGAAATAAATCAACAAATAATTATATGGCCGATAGAATCCTAAGTTAAACCTTGGATATGCCAATTACAAAAAAATAAGAATAATGGGAAACGGATTTTTTAAAGTTCCAAAAGCACATAATGAACCTGTTAAAGCATACAAAACAGGGTCTATAGAAAGAGAACTGGTTCTAAAACAGTATAAGGATTATAATACCTCCTATGTAGATATACCAATGTACATAGGAGGTAAAGAAATAAGAACAGGAAACACAGTGGATATTTCTCCACCACATGACCACCAACATATAATTGGGAAGTACCATATTTCTGAAAAAGAACATGTTGCTAAAGCCATTGAAAGTGCACTGGAAGCCAGAAAGGAATGGGCAAATTTAGAGTGGGAACAACGGGCAGCAATCTTTCTAAAAGCAGCAGATTTGATTGCTGGTCCATATAGATATAAAATTAATGCGGCCACAATGCTTGCGCAATCTAAGAATATACACCAAGCAGAAATAGATGCCGCTTGCGAACTTATAGATTTTCTTCGGTTTAATGTTGCTTTTATGGCTCAGATATATAAGGACCAACCTAAATCCACAGAGGGCGTTTGGAATCGTGTAGAGTACCGTCCATTGGAAGGGTTCATTTATGCCATAACACCTTTCAATTTTACCGCTATTGCAGGAAACTTACCGGCAAGTGCTGCTATGATGGGCAATGTTGTGGTTTGGAAACCTAGTGATAGTCAAGTATTCTCAGCTAAAGTCATTGTAGATATATTTAAGGAAGCAGGGTTGCCCGACGGTGTAATAAATGTAGTGTATGGCGATCCGGTAATGATTTCAAATACAGTACTAAGTAGTCCTGATTTTTCAGGGATTCATTTTACAGGATCAACACGTGTTTTTAAAGCATTATGGAAACAAATAGGGAATAACATCAATATATACAAAACGTATCCAAAAATTGTTGGAGAAACGGGTGGTAAAGACTTTATTTTGGCGCATGCTTCGGCAGAACCGAAACAAGTGGCGACAGCTATTGTTAGAGGAGCGTTTGAATTTCAAGGGCAGAAATGCAGTGCCGCATCCAGGGTTTATTTGCCTAAATCTAAATCGGGCCAAATATTGGAATATGTCAAATCCGATCTGGTCACCTTTAAAAAACCAGGATCTCCGTATGATATGGATAATTTTATCACGGCGGTGATTCATGAAGGATCTTTCGATAAGCTGGTTACCTATATTGAACAAGCCAAGAAAGACGAAAAGGCTGAAATTATTGCAGGAGGAGGTTATGACAAATCCACGGGATATTTTATTGAGCCCACCGTAATCCTAACTACAGACCCAAAATATACAACTATGGAAACTGAATTGTTCGGTCCTATAGTAACAATTTATGTTTATGAAGACAAAGATTGGAAAGAAACCTTAAAATTAATTGACACAACTTCAGAATATGCATTAACGGGAGCCGTGCTTTCAACGGACAGATATGCCATTAATGAGGCAACAAGAGCCTTACAAAACTGTGCAGGAAACTTTTATATTAATGATAAACCTACGGGTGCAGTAGTTGGTCAGCAGCCTTTTGGAGGCGCAAGAGCGTCTGGTACCAATGATAAGGCTGGATCTGCTCAAAATTTATTAAGATGGGTTTCTCCAAGGTTAATAAAAGAGACATTTGTGACGCCAGAAGATTATCGATATCCTTTTTTGGCAAGTGATTGAAGTAAGGCTTGTAGGTAATCTGCTAAATAACCCGCTACCATAAGTTTGCGGGTTTGTTGGTTAATCTTAACACCAAATAGTCTAAAATTTAGCGGAACGAACCGCAATTGTTTCCAAAAGTTTATATAGATTATGAAGCTTCTTGAGAAATGCTTTTTTGCATTCATGAGCTCATCTAAAAAAATATAAACCTTGCGAATACTCGCGTATTTAAAAATTGATGAAGGATTGTACAGAATATTAAAATTATACGATAAGCAAAACGATAAAGTGTAATGACCCAAGTACTAAAGTTTATTTAGTGTACAGAGCTTACTGGGATATTTTACATAGTATAGAATTATAGCTTACGAATGTTTAACAAACTGCTAGCTGTTACATAATTATTCATGCATGTTATTTTGATAAATTTGAATTCATGAATCTTATAAATTCGATTTGTCTATCAATATAAGTCTAAAGACGTTATATCTGCAATTATGTCAAATATCGCCCAAAAGCGCTATTTCGCTAATTGTTATTAAATGTACTATAATGTTCTGCGTTATGTAACTTGAGCTTTGGTTAAAAGCGAAAGTTGTTACTACAGTTTCTTGAAAAAATTTATTCCCAAAAGTTTCTTTACGATGTTAATGGAACACTTTTTATGCGACGACGTAGGAGGGAAGCATAATGTGTGTGAAATGGATAAGAAATTGATATTTTAATGACATAGCGACACCTTTTTCTTGTATTATTTGAATTTCTGTCAGTGATTTTATTAAAATTTTAAAAAATCATCAGTTGGTCTAACTTTTGACCCCAAAGAAATCAAATAAATAGATTTATGTGTACTGTGATTGTTGTTGGAACTGCTCATTACGTAGATGGAGCATGTACATCTGAAAAATTACATGAAATTATCATGGAAATCAATCCTGAGGTAGTTTTTTGTGAGGCTTCACCTGAAAAATTACCTAAATATTTAAAGAGGACTGATGTTAACACACCAGAAATGAACGTCATTAATAGATTAACCCAAGAAAAAAAATCTATTGAAATAGTTCCAGTTGATGTTAATGAAGACCCTTTCGACCAACGTCTTGAGGAAATGTTTGAATTAATTAAACGAGAAATGGAAGAATATTTAGGTGCAACTCGAATGCTTCACAATGAGACATATTTAAAAGGGTTCCCATTTTTAAACAGTATGGACTGCGACAAAATATGTAAAGACAAAAATTCGATGGAGAAGTATTTCATAAATATAAATAAGATGAAATATAAAGGGTTGTCAAATTTTTACTCACAGTGGTTAAAATGGAATGACCTACGCGAGAACCAATGGATTAATGTTATATATAACTACTTTAAAATAAATAAACCTAAAAAGGCAGTGTTTCTTGTAGGCGCAGGTCACAGATATCGATTAATAGATAAGATTAAGAATACTCATAACAATAACGAGGATAGTTTGGATTGGGATTTTTATCATTTCAAGTGAAACTAACGTCATGTAGGAGGGAAGTGTAATTTGTATGAAATAGAAATAAACCCTCATTTTTTTTTCCTTAAAAAATGTTATTTCCATAAAATTAAAACAATATAAATATCAAAAAATTATATTAAAAGAAATAAATAATATCTTTAATCAATTGTTAATCAATATTTTTTTTTAAAAATACTTTTATTTTAAAGTTAATAAGTATTAAAAAATAGTTAATAACTTTTAAAAGTGTTAAATTAAAACCTTATTACTTTTTTATTATTTTTGCTATATAAAATATTTATTATGCCAAAAATAATTGAATACCCAAAAGGAAATTTTAAGAACTCATTAGATTTAGCGGAAGCTGTATCTTCACTAGGAGGTAGTTGTGATAGGGAATCATGTGCACATAAAATGGGATTGAAAATGTCAGGTGCATTTGGAACTAAAATTGGAACAACTGCAAAGTACGAACTAATTACAACGGAAAAGGGAAAGCTTCAAATAACAGAACTTTATAAACTCATTAAGAATGCGTATAATGATGTTGAGCGTAAGAAATTTGAAACTGAAGCTTTCTTAAAACCAGAAGTCTTTAATAAATTATATGATAGATTTAAGGGCTCTGAACTACCTGTTGGAATGCTTTCAAAATTACTAATTAGGGAGTATGACGTAGAAGAAAAACAGGCTGTACCTGTATCTAAATATTTTATAGATGGTTTACAATATTTAAATTTATTAGATGGTAATAATAATTTATTAGATTATAACAAAAGCCTAGAGGTAGAAGATGATTACGCTGAAATAGAAGATGAAAACGATTTACCAATTAAATCAAATTATTCAAGTCCTTATTTACCTGAAAAACCAACTGCTCAGATATTGCATATTGAAAATAAAAATAATACAACAAATAGGGTTGAAGCAGAAACTACGGACTTTATAGTTCATATTATGGGTCCAGGAATTGATTCCCAAATAGTTATTAAAGAAGAAGAAGATTTATTAATAGTAGATGCTATGCTAAAAAAGGTAAAAAAGAAATTACAGTAAATGCAACTAGTATCGCCATCATTCAAAGTTTGTGAAGAGATTTTAGATTATCTCAATTTATTTGCAAAAACAAATGATATAACAGAGAATAAGATTATTGACGCAATAGATAAAACGCCTTTCTATGTGAAGAAAGCATTGTATTTTCTAATTTATGTCGAAGTAATTGAAGTTAATGGTAAATATTTAAGTTTAAGAAATATTTACAAAGACCATTTAATTAAAGGAGGAATGATTGAGGGGGTAATAAAAATTTCCATAACTAATAATACAGTTTTTAGAGACTACAATAGAATTTTAAATAATGGTAAAAATCAAAAGCAAAGTGCAACATATGTTATAAGTACTTTGAAGTTAGATATTGATACTTCTAAATTTATTTCTGTTATGAACTCTTGGACTAAATATTTAGAAAAAGAGGAAAGAGGCTCGACTAAAATAAAAACTGAATCAGAGAAAACGAGTTTTATGTGGGTTGATGATAAAGGAAATTTGATGTACGATGAAAAGAAACACACGGATTTTATCATAGACCAAGTAAAAAAAGATAACAAAAGTTTAGGAGAAGGCCTTGTTTTTGTTGACCCAGAAAGGATTGAACAACTTCAGAAGATTGGAAAAGAAAAGTTTGATTTATCAAAGTTAATCCGAAAATGTGAGGAATTAAATATATCATATTCTACAAAATCTTATTTTTCTGTTGGAATGCTCACAAGAGCTATTACTGACCATATTCCGCCTATATTTAATAAAAATTCTTTTTCTGAAGTAGCTGGTGGATATGGAACAAAGAGTTTTAAAGATTCTATGATTCATTTAGATAAATCTTCAAGAAAAATTGCTGATTCTTTTTTGCATACGCATATTAGACGTAAGGAAACTTTACCAACAAAAACACAAGTTAACTTTAGTAGTGATTTAGATGTTTTGTTAGGAGAAATAATTAGGATATTGAATTAGAGAAATAATATTGGCTTTGTTAGCCTTTTAAAACTTTAAAATATTAATAAATGGCTAAACAAGAAGTCTTTAGTAAACCTGCTAGAAATGCAGATTATTTGTTAAACCAATTAAAAGAAAGAGGTTTAGTTGTAAATGAAGAAGATGAATTAATATCAAAACAATTAATAAGGTCTATTGGTTATTATAGGCTATCAGGATATTTTGGTCCATTGCAAAATGAGAAAGATGTGTTTAAAGAAGGGACTACCTTTAACGATATTTTACGATTGTATAAATTCGACACAAAACTGAAAGCAATCATATTTCAATTATTGGAAAAATTTGAAATTGAATTAAGAACATCGATTACCGATACATTATCTTTATCATTAAATTCAGACTGGTATGTAAATCCTGTTTTATTTAAAGATGACACCATTGAAATTGAAGTTTTGGATTGCATAATTGATGAGCAAAATACAGCTCAAAAATCTTATTTAAGGGTAGATAAAAAATTATACGATATTTTATTAAATGAGATAAATAATTCTGTTGTTAAGCAAAAAGATTCTGCATTTATCAAAGCCTTTTATGAAAAACATCATGAAAGTTGTCCGGTTCCATCTTGGATGATGATGGAAAGTATTTCTTTCGGAAAACTTTCTAGATTATTTTGGTTATTAAATCATTCTGATGAAAAAAGAGCCATTGCAAAAAGGTTAGGAGCACTAACTCCAGACCATTTAAGCTCATGGCTACATAGCTTTGTTATTTTACGAAATGCTTGTGCACATCATGGTCGTGTCTGGAATAGGAAGGTTAAGGATGTTAAGATACCTACTAGACCCTCAAAAAAATTTATTACTAATACAGATATTGCTAATTTAAGAATGCTATATGGAGTATTGAGTTGTTTGATGCAAATATTTGAAAAAACTGATAAAGAAGAACAAATTCGATTTAAAACTATTTTATTTAAGCTGGTAGAAGAACATGATATAGATTTTGGAGCTATGGGATTCCCTGAAGGTTGGGAGAACGATAATATATGGAAAATATAAAGTCTATAAAACAAGAAGTCCACCAGATGCGCGATTTCGATTAAGAAAAATAAGCGTGGTGGACATTGTTACTGCAAATATACAAATATTGTTCTAAATAATAAAATATTTTTTGACAAAGCTTAGTTGTCATGAAAATATTATGTAAAATAGAATCTCGATGTTTAACTCGGCCTCATAAAATTTTGGTCAAAACAATAGGAGAAATAAGCGTCCATATTTTAGGGGTTTAGTAATACAGTTTCTTAAGAGTTTCAAATATAAATGGGATTTCAAAGCAATGTAAACCAGTTTCAATGTTTCCTAAAATATAGTGAATGAGCCGTTAATTGTTTCCAAAATTATATGCAGCCTTGAATTTTTGTTTCTTTTGTTTCAAGACAAAAGAAAATGAAAGAAGAAAAAAAAAGATTAATAGAGGTTCAAAATATAACAAGTGTATAGAAATTTATTTTTACTCACATATTTAATTATTTGCTAAAACTTCAAATGTGTTCGTGAATCTCGTAAAAACTCGATTTCTTAAATTTTATACTCTTGTGGCAAGCTTACGAGAATCGTCTAAAATTTTTTATTGCGTACATTTTATCGAATACGCGATTTTTAATAAGTGTAAAAAGGTTAGCTTTTATTTTGGCGTTGGCAAGCGTTGGAAGTTATTCGCGCATTTTATTGGAAGTTATTCGCGCATTTTAATTGTTTTAATAAGGAGCTCATGAATACTACGCATTACGCATTTGTGTGTAAATATAAATTATGAAGCTCCTTGAGAAATGCTTTTTTGCATTCATGAGCTCATCTAAAAAAATATTAACCTTGCGAATACTCGCGTATTTAAAAAATTATTGATGATTGTACAGAATATTAAAATTATACGAAAAGCAAAACGATAAAGTGTAATGACCCAAGTATTGAAGCTTTCTTTTAAAACTAAAAACTTTCTGGGATATTTTATATAATAGAGAATTTATAACTACACAATAAAAAAAACAACTACGAAGCCACAATTAGCTTGACATAACTACTATCGATATAAGTCTAAAGACGTTATATCTGTAATTATGTCAAATATCGCCCAAAAGCGCTATTTCGCTAATTGTTATAATGTGTACTATAATTGATATTATGTAAAATAGAATATTTTAGAAACCACTCTATTTCAGTTAATTAAAAAACAATTTTGTTTTTTTTGCTATCAAATAATCTATATCCTCTTTTTGTTCGTAACTATAACTAAACAATAAAATTATATTATGAGAAAAATTTCGTTTGTATTGCTAGCAGTTATTTTAATGACTGCCTGTGTGTCTAAAAAAAAGTATGTGGCTTTAGAGCACGAAAATGGTCAAATTAAAAGTGAACTAACCAAAACACAGTTTGAAAAAGAAGAATTAGAAACAAAGTTCGCTAAAATTGAAGAACGTGTTGAGGCATATAATGCCAAAATAAACACCCTAACAGAAGAAAACGACGTAAAAATGGAAGCTGTTGGTGATGTTGCCGTTATATCGAACGATACCAAAAAGCAAATGCGTAACACCTTAAAAAATGTGGATCAAAATAAATTAAGACAAGCCACTACCCTTAAAGATTCTATGAATTTGGCTGTGTCGTATAACCTGCAAAAATCATTGGATAACAGTACGTTAAACGAAGACGAGGATATCGCTATTGATATTGACGAAACCGTGGTTATGATTTCTATTTCAGATAAAATGTTATTTGATACTGCAAGCTACCGCATAAGCAGCAAAGCGAACAACATTTTACAGAAATTAGCAAACGTTATTAACTCAGAACCTAGTATTGAAGTAATGGTTGAAGGTCATACGGACGCCAGATCAATTCACACGCCAAAAATTGCAGATAACTGGGATCTAAGCGTACTACGTGCTACATCGGTAGTTAGAGCACTTCAAAACAAATACAATGTGGCTCCAGAGAAACTAATAGCTTCTGGTAGAAGTAGCTACTTACCTGTTGCTGGTAACGATACCAAAGAAGACAGATCAAAAAATAGAAGAACACGAATTGTTATTTTACCAAACATCAATAAATTCTTTGCCCTTATGGCATCTAATGAATAATAAATCCCTCTCAATTAATTAATATTAATCCATTGAAAAGGCTGCTTATAATTTATAAGCGGTCTTTTTTTATTGCCTATTGCTTAATGCCTAATGGCTAGTGACTACATTGTTTAAAAGCCTATAGAGAACCTTTGTGTCAAGCTGAGCTTGTCGAAGCTATTTTCAAACAGTCTATTTTCTTTACTCTGTATTCTGTTTTCTATTAACGAAGCAGTCTTGAATCTAGAATCGCACACTAATGTTATAAAAATATTAAAATTGGGTAATTAACAGACAAAACATATTATTTGAAGTATATTTGTACTCCTAAAAAAGGAAGCTTATTACTTATGAAACCCAAGTCTAAATCCAAAACAGAAAAAACGCGTTGGCAGCTATTACATCAGTATTATAGCTACACGGGGTTTTATGATTTTGTTTGGCAAGCTGTAAAAAAGTCATTACCGTTTATTTTACTTATTGTTGCTGCCATATATGTAGTGAACCATTATTATGATATCAATGCCGCCTTGGTACATCTTACCGAAACACTACCGGCTTATGGTGTGATGGCGTTCTTTTTTATATCGGAAACCTTATTGGGTTTGGTGCCCCCGGAAATATTCATTGCTTGGGCCGGCAAAATGGATGCGCCATGGCTATACCTAACTGGTTTGGCGTTTCTATCATATTTTGGAGGGTTGCTATCCTATTACATCGGGCACATCATTACCAGAATACCTAGTGTGCATACCTATTTGGAGGTTAAAATGGCAAAGCAGTTAAAGAATTCCAGAAAATGGGGTGGTTTTTTAATTATTGTAGGTGCCCTATTGCCTCTACCCTTTTCTATTTCCTGTATGGCAGCAGGTATCATCGAGTTTCCGTTCAAAAATGTGGTGGCTTACGGATCGTTGCGTTTACTCCGCTTTTTAATTTATGGACTTGTTATTTTTAGTGCCTTTTAAAAAAGTCTTAAAGACACATACTTTTTAAGTATTGTACCGTATTTTTGCATACAAATTAAGTTTCCTATGTTTTCATTCTTAAATATTTTCAGAATTACCGCACTATTAGAAGGTATTTCCTATATTTTATTATTGTTTATAGCAACGCCTATAAAATACATTTTGGAAGATCCTCAATATGTAAAACTGTTGGGCATGCCACATGGTCTCTTATTTATTGGATACGTTATTATGGCTTTTATGCTTAAAAAAGAGCTTAACTGGGACCGTAAACCGTTTGGTGAAATATTATTGGCGGCAATCATTCCCTTTGGTACTTTTTATATCGATAAAAAGTATTTAAAGCCTCTAAAGGATGGATAAAATAAAACATTTTATATACGATTATCTGCTAAGCATTGGCTCCACGGAGGCTGCAGCAAAATACCTAAACATGCTTGGGTTGGCCTTGGCATTGTTAATCATTATCTTCATTATTGATTTTATTATTAGAAAGCTTATAATTGGTGTTTTTTCTCAATTTGCCTCAAAATCCAAAACAAACTTTGACGATTTATTGGTGAAAAACAAAGTGCCGAGAAACATTGCCCACATTATACCGTTATTGGTTGCTTTGGAGTTTATTTCAGATGTATTTTATGATTTTGCTGATTTTGAAATAGTTGTTGAACGGGGTTTAAAAGTATTTGCCATTGTTTTGTCTTTATGGATTGTACGCAGCATACTAAATACGTTTAAGGACTTTTTTAAAACCTTACCAAATTTAAAAGACAAACCCATAGATAGTTACATACAGGTATTCATGATTTTTGCCTGGATTATTGGTATCTGTTCAGCGATTGCCATTTTAACCCGTACGCCTTTTATAAACTTTATAACAGGATTGGGCGCTGCATCGGCAATTATCATCTTAATTTTTAAAGATACTATCTTAGGCTTTGTAGCCAGCATCCAAGTGTCTATAAACGATATGGTGCGTATTGGTGATTGGATTACCTTTGAAAAATATGGTGCCGATGGTGATGTGATTGAAATAAATTTAGCGACCGTAAAGGTTCAGAATTTCGATAAAACCATTACCACCATTCCAACCTACGCCCTAATCTCCGATTCATTTAAGAATTGGCGTGGTATGACCAATTCTGAAGGCAGGCGTATTAAACGTGCTATATTCATTAAACAAAGTGGCGTCAAGTATTTAACGGATGAAGACGTACAGGGTCTTATGAGCATCCAACTTATCAGCACCTATTTAGAAACTAGACAGTCTGATATTAAATCGTACAATGTGTCCAACCAAATAAATAAAGACCTTTTAGTAAACGGTAGAAACCTGACTAATTTGGGGGTCTTTAGAAAATATGTCGATTCATATTTAAAGCACCATTCGGCCATTAATAAAGACATGATGATTATGGCACGCCAGTTAGCCCCTACTTCACAAGGTATTCCTTTAGAGGTTTATGCCTTTAGTAGTGATAAACGTTGGGAAAACTACGAGTATATCATGTCCGATATTTTTGATCACCTGATCGCTGCACTTCCCTATTTTGATTTAGAAGTCTTTGAATTGCCTAGTAGTGGTGGTTTTGGATCTGTTTAAAAACGATACAGGTATTCCTTGGTCTTTAGCTTGCTCTTAAGGAAAGCTACCCTGGCAATAACCAGCTCCGAACAAGCGGCCTTCTGTCTGGTTAAAGCCTATCTCATCAAATATGCTTCCCAACAAAAGGTCATGCCCCACTCTCTTTAGTTATAACCCAACATCAAATAGTGAGTAATCAATGGATTGAACTTGAAATCTTGTGTTTTTACCATACCGATATTGAGTATTATGTCAGATTTTGTTATTCTTTTTTATATAGCAATTATTAATTCTCATTTTCTCAAATTTAAGTTTTAAATTTATGGTATCGAAACCAAACCAAAGAAAAATGAGATACAGGTTATGTATATTGTTTTTAATAAATTTCTATTCTATTTTTTTATTTAGTCAATCCTCTAGACTAGATAGTTTGTCGCATACATTTTTAAATACTAAGGCTCCTGATTCCATTCGTTTTGAATCTGGTCTGGATGCCTTTATGGTTCTATTTAGGCAAAATTTAGATTCTGCTAGGATTTTTGGAAATCAGGTGCTTAAGTTTTCGCAAGAAAGAAAAAATAAGAGCTGGGAAGCAACAGTACTTCGGTTTATTGGAAATTCCCATGCAGCTCAAGGCAACTTTCAAGAAGCGTTAAAATTATTTTATAAAAGCCATGATATTTTAAAGGAGTTATCCAATAAAAAAGAAATGGCCATAACTTATAATAATATAGGAACGACGTATAATGAATTGGGTGATTTTATTAAAGCCTTAGACAACCTATTAAAAGGCCTAAAACTATCTGAAGAATTAAATGACACTGTAAACTTAGCAAGGGTTACAAATAATTTAGGAAACGTTTTCACTCGCCAAAAAAACCATGATAAAGCTTTAGAATATTACACATATAGTTTGGAGTTAAAAAAGAAAATTGGAGATAAACGCGCTTTGGCAAATGCATATAACAATGTTGGGTTGGCCTATAGCAGTATGGGAAAGTATGATGCTGCTGTTGAAAATTATTCTAAAAGTGAAAATATTGGTTTGGAGTTAAATGACATGCGGTTGGTTACCAGGGTATATACGAATATGGGGGAACTTTATTCTAAACAAGCCAATTACCAAGAAGCTCTTAATTATTTAAATAAAAGCATAAAAATAAAAAATGATATTGGGGATAGAGAAGGCTTATTAACGGCTTATTTACAAAGAGGTACTGGGGTATATTTAAATACAAATAACTGTTTTTTGGCTAAAAATGATTGTGAGAAAACATTAAATCTCGCTAGGGAAATGAATGTTTTGATAGCTGAAAAAGAATCATGTGAATGTCTAAGTATCGTTTGGGAAAAACTAGGTGATTATAATAAATCATTAAGTTATTTTAAACAATCCATTATAGCAAAAGATTCTTTATTTAATAATGAAAAAACAAAAGAGATTACGCGCCAGGAAATGGAATACCAATTTGAACGGCAACAATTAGCAGATAGTATCGCGTTTAACAATGAAAAGACCGAACAAGAATTACAATATGCAGAAAATTTGAGTAAGCAGCGAAATAAAGTCAATCTTGTTATTTTTAGCACAATTGGTTTGTTGATTATTGGAACTGTTTATTGGCGCTCAAGGCAAAAGAGCATTAAGTTGAAACAAGAACGCGAGATCATAAATAAACTGAAACAGGTTGATCAACTTAAAGATCAATTTCTAGCCAATACATCACATGAATTGCGTACACCTCTTAATGGTATTATTGGTTTGTCTGAATCCCTCAAAGATGGTGTGGTTGGAAAATTACCACCAAAAGCTATTGATAATTTGGACATGATAGTAAATAGTGGCAAGCGTTTATATAATTTGATTAACGACATTCTTGATTTTTCGAAATTAAAAAATAAAGATTTAGTATTGTCTTTTCAACCCGTTGATATTTATTCTGTTACAAATTTGGTTCTAAGAATTTCAGAATCATTGTCTAAAGGAAAACCACTTAAATTAATCAATGCTATTCCTAAAGATATACCCTTAGTTCATGCAGACGAAAACAGACTTCAACAAATACTTTATAATCTTATTGGTAATGCCATTAAGTTTACCGAGCAAGGCGAAGTGGTAGTTAATGCAGAAGCGTTAAACAATATGCTCTCAATTTCGGTGTCAGATACAGGCATAGGGATTCCTAAAGAAAAATTCGCTGATATATTTAAATCTTTTGAACAAGTGGATGGCACTACAGAAAGAGTATATGGAGGGACTGGATTAGGCCTTTCTGTGACTAAGCAATTGGTTGAACTTCATGGAGGAACCATTCACGTAGATTCTGAAGTGGGTAAAGGTTCGGTATTCACATTTATGTTGCCTATAAGCGATATAAAACGAAAGGATATGTCTAATTTGAGTGATGCTAATTCAGAAGAATTTATTCAAAATATTAAAACCGAAGTTAATGATAATGAAGCTACTATCCCTCAATCCCAGAATTCAAATATAACAGTTTTGGTAGTAGATGATGAACCTATTAATAGGCGTGTGCTTGAAAATCATTTAAAAGTAGCTGGTTATAAAGTAGTTGAAGCAAATAATGGAAACGAGGCACTTAAACTTGTTAAACAAAGAGCGTTTGATTTAATACTACTAGATATTATGATGCCCAACATGTCTGGTTATGAAGTATGTGAAGTTATTAGAAAGACATACTCCCCTAGCGAGCTTCCTATTGTATTATTAACAGCAAAAAATAGGGTTAGCGATTTGGTTGCTGGTTTTAATGTAGGTGCCAATGACTATTTAACCAAGCCTTTCTCTAAAAATGAATTGTTAAGTAGAATTAAAACCCATCTTAACCTTAAAGGCATACATAAAGCAACAAGCCGATTTGTGCCTTCAGAATTTTTAAAATCAGTTGGAAGGGAGACCATCACCGATGTTGTTTTAGGTGATTATATCGAAAAAGAAGTAACCGTTTTGTTTTCTGATGTTAGGGATTATACAAACTTATCTGAATCAATGACGCCCGAGCAGAATTTTAAATTTGTAAATGCCTATGTAGGTAGAATGGGGCCAATAATACAAAAAAACAAAGGCTTTGTTAATCAATATTTGGGAGATGGTATTATGGCACTATTCCCTGTAAACGCGAGTTTTGCGCTTCAAGCCTGTATTGACATGCAAAAAGAAATTATGGCTTACAATTCAAGACGGATTTTAGAAGGTCACATTCCCATATCGGTTGGTATGGGATTGCATACGGGTGGATTGGTTATGGGAATTATTGGAGACGTGCATAGAAACGATACGGCTATAATTGCTGATACAGTAAATACAGCATCCCGTATGGAAGGGGTTACAAAATATTATGGTGCAAAAATTATTATAAGTGAAGATAGTTTAAACAATATAAAAAATAAGGAAAACTTTAATTTTAGATATTTAGGAAAAGTTAAAGTGAAGGGTAAAAACAATGTCATCGGTATTTACGAATGCTTTGATGGCGATGAAGAAGAAATCATTGTATTGAAGCAGAAAACAATGAAAAAATTTGACAAAGGACTAAAACTTTTTTCTAATAAAGAATTTCCAAAGGCATTGGCCGCTTTTGATAGTGTTTTATCTATAAATCCACAAGATAAAGTAGCCGGTTTTTTTCTTACCAAATCGGCTGAATATACTATTTCTGGAGCGCCTTATGATTGGGATATGGTAAACATTATGGAAGAAAAATAGTGTTTATTTGAATCCATAAAGTGTTGTTTTATTATTAATAATCGATATTCAACAATGAATATTTTTTAAAGCGTCTATTAACTTGAGCTTGTAAATCACTAAAAAAGTCAATAGGCTCACTTTTATTACTATCAATAATTTTATTAAATCGATTTTGCATTTGCATATACGCTCTAATCTCAATACTTGGTGCTTTAGAGTCTAATTGAAATGTATTTTGTTTATTTTTTTCTTTTCTGGGGTCATTTCTATACAGTAACCATTGTCCAGAATTAACAGCTGCTTTATGGTATTGTTTTGGATTTTCCATATCAATGCCATGAGATTCACTATGGCAGTATGCTATAATTATGGATGGACCATCAAAACTTTCAGCTTCATTAAAGGCTTTTAAGGTTTGTGCTTGGTTAGCACCAATGGCAACTGAGGCAACATAAACATTGTCATAAGTCATTGCTAATAATCCTAAATCCTTTTTTTGTTTTTGTTTGCCAGTAAATTCAAATTTTGCTTGTGCTCCAAAAGGTGTTGCTTTAGAGGCTTGTGCACCGGTATTTTCATAAACCTCGTTGTCTAAAACCAGAATATTTACATTCTTTCCTGAGGCTAAAACATGGTCAATGCCACCGTAACCAATATCGTAAGCCCAACCATCACCACCAACGATCCATATACTTTTTTTAATCAACGCATCACAGACTGTCAATAGCTGATTTGCTTCAAAAGAATTGATTGTTTTTAATTCTTGTTTCAATGTTTCAATTCTAACTCGCTGTTGGTTAATTTCTTTTTCGGTTGATTGGTTTGCGTTAAGAATATCGTAAACCAAATCAAAATTCAATTTTGGCAATAGTTTTTGTAATAAATTTTTAGCTTGATTTTCTTGTTGCTCCAAAGATAATTTGAAGCCTAAACCAAATTCAGCATTGTCTTCAAATAAGGAATTAGACCATGCAGGACCTTGCCCATTTTTATTTTTGCCCCAAGGGGTTGTTGGTAAAGCGCCACCAATAATAGAACTGGTTCCAGTGGCATTTGCTATTAATAATCGATCCCCAAATAATTGTGACAATAGTTTCAAGTAAGGTGCTTCACCACAGCCTTTAACGCCCATAGGGTATTTGAATAAAGGCTCTTGTAGTTGTTGCTGACTGACTTTATCCACATCAATTTTGTTTCTATCAAATTCTGGAATGGTTTCGAAATACTTCCAGTTTATTTTTTGTTCATCCATGCCTACTTTTTTCTTAACCATTTTCAAAGCTTTAATAGAACAAGCATCAACACAGTTATTGCAACCATTGCATTGTTCTGGGTTTATTTGAATGGTGTAATTAAGCAAATCAACCTCCCAATCCTCCTCATTAGATTTTAATGATTTAAATTGTTTTGGAGCATCATTTAAATAATGATCATCATAAACTTTTATCCTTAAAGCTCCTTGTGGACAGGCCATACTACAGGCGCCACATTGTGAACAGATATTTGTATCCCAATCTGGTAAATAATCAGTTTGTTCAATGGTATTAAATAATGACGTATTTGTTGGGTATGTCCCATCGGCGGGTAACAAGCTTACAGGAATATGAGTGTCTTTATTATTTAATAGCCTACCCAAAAGTGTTTTTGAAAAATCGTCGTCCTCAGTAAATGGAGTTACACGATCCATGAGTATTGAAGTATCAACTTTATATATGTAATCTTTGATAGGTGCCGTAAAATCCAAATGAATGTCTTGATTTTGTATGGCTAAAAAGCATGCTTGTTGTATTGAAATATGATCATCCTGCAGTAATTTTAAAGTATCTATTTCACGGGAATTGATGATGAATAGGTCTATATTTTTTTCAATAATCTCATTTTGTTTTTTTTGGGATATTGATTCCCAGAATTTTTTAGTTGAATTAGCTGTATTCACTAAAATGGTACCTCCTTTTTTTATGGTATGCAATACATTGTCTTTTTCTAGAAAGTTTAGATTTTCACAAGCAATAAAATCAGCATTTTCAATAAGGTATGGTGCTTTAATTGGTTTTGAAGCTATGCGAATATGGGACACGCTTCTGGAATTTGATTTTTTATAATCACACTCCGTATAACCTTGGACGAGTATATTTTCTTGATTTCCAATTATTTGAAGAGTATTATTAAGATTCTGTGTAATGCTTTTATGCTTGTTTTCATAGAAAATTGCTTGCTGCATATCACAAATCGGAATTAATTTTTCTACCTCTAAACTTAAATTTGTAACATCGTCTTTTATACCAATAGTGAAATTATTTTTTGGGTATTCTTGTTTTAAATTTTCAAAAATGGCATGCACCATGTGGGGTGTAAATTCTTTGGATGATAAACCATAACGGCCACCGATTATTCTTGGAAGCGAATGAATGCCTCTGTTTTGAAAAGCTTCTGAAATTGATTTGACGACATCTAAATAGAGCGGTTCGCCTGTAGAGCCGGGTTCTTTTGTGCGATCTAAAACGGCAATGCTTTTACAAGCAGTGGGTATGGCTTTTAATAGGTGTTTGGAGCTGAAAGGTCTAAATAAGCGTACTTTGACAAGTCCGTATCTTTCGCCTTTTTTGTTTAAATAGGTTATCGTTTCTTCAATGGTTTCGGTTGAAGAAGCCATGGAAATAATAATATGTTCTGCGTCTTGATGTCCAAAATAATCAAACAAGTGATACGGCCTTCCGGTGAATGATGCAAACGTATTCATGGTTTGTTGAACAGAATCTGGACAATTATTATAATAAGGATTTATTTTTTCTCTACTCTGAAAAAATACATCAGGACCTTGAGAAGTTCCTCGTATAACAGGGTTGTTGGGGTTTAAAGCTCGTTCTTTATGTGTTTTTATGTCCGTCGTATTCATCATAAATTTGATAATATCATCTTCAATGGTTTCGATTTTTGAGATTTCATGTGAAGTTCTAAAACCATCAAAAAAATGAATAAAAGGCAGTTTGGATCGTAAGGAGGCTACTTGGGAAATTAGGGCAAAGTCTTGTGCCTCTTGTACAGATGCGCTTGCTAGCATAGCGTAACCAGATTGACGAACCGCCATAACATCACTATGGTCACCAAAAACAGATAGAGCATGTGTTGCAATGCTTCTAGTGGCGACATGAATCACATTCGGAGTGAGCTCTCCAGCGATTTTATACATATTTGGTAACATTAATAATAAACCTTGAGAAGCTGTAAATGTTGTTGCTAATGATCCCGTTTGTAATGCTCCATGCATGGCACCTGCTACACCTGCTTCACTTTGCATTTGAAAAACAGTTGGCACATTTCCAAAGCAATTTTCTTTCTTTTCAGCACGCCATTGTTCAACCAATTCACTCATTTCTGAAGCAGGCGTAATAGGATAAATAGGCATCACCTCATTGGTTTTATAAGCTATTTGAGCTACTGCTTGATTGGCATTAACAATTTTGAATTCTGAAGTTTTCATTTGTAGTAATATGGAATGAAAATTGGTTTAATAGGAAAAAATGGCTGCTTGAAAATTCTGAAAGCAGCCATTTTTCTGCACTTTTGATGTTATTGTTTGATAATCTCTAACTTAACAGGTGTTGGGTTGGTTATGATATCGAATACTGGAGAGAATTTTGCTAGGTTTGCTAATTGCTCTGCGGTAGCATCCGATTTAACTTTCAATTGAACAGTTATGCCATCAAAACCTGTTCTTACTTCTGGATCCAATCCTAAAAATCCGTGTAAATCTGCAGTCCCTTTAATAGTAGATTCAGCACCTTCAATATCAATACCGTTTGCTGCAGCATGATAAACCATGGCTCCTGTTAAACAAGAACTTAATGCGTGTAATACAACTTCTGGTGGTGTTGCAGCCTCATCTTGTCCAAGTAATACTTGTGGGTGGCTACATTCCATGGTGAAAGTTTTTTCACGTGTAGTGTCTTCTTGACCAGCTCCATAAAAGCTTTTTATGCTAGACACACAATGTCCACCATCAATCCAGTTGTTTTTTGCTCTGAATTCGAATTTTGCCAATTCAGGTTGTTGTTGAATGTGACCTATAGTTTCTACTAATTGGTCTACGTTTACTCCGTTTTTTACATTTCCTGTTGTAATCATTTTTTCTAATTTTTAAATTGTTAAACATTATTGTTCGGTTGGGTTAATGCCAATGGCGTGCCATAATTATTAATGAATTGAAAATCAGTTAATTAAATATATTTTAATCACAATAGATTGTCACGATAATTCATTTATTAACGAAATATCGTTATGTTATTAATGAGATTTCGTTAATTTTTGATCAGTGATTGAAGTTTTATATTGATTTAAAGTTTTTGTTAAACCTTAAAATCTTTTTTTCCTTTCCATTACTGATTTGTACTCTATAAAATTGATTGTCAATACCATTCTTATGGTTATAGCTTAGATGGTAAGTGGTTTTAGAAAATGACCAACCATAATAAGTTTTGGATATTTTCATTCTCAACTCAAAAGGGATTTTAATGTTTTTATAAGTTTCTTGAGTAGATAACAAGCTTCCATCACTTTCATAGTTAGCAGTAATGTTGACTTGTTTGTTTTTAAAAGTCACGGAATACGTCGCTTTTTCAGAATCGTCAAAAATTGAATTACTTTTCGGATTATAATTTGCTAATTGTTCTCTCCATTGCTTAACTATAGCGGAAGATTGATTGGATGGTAGTTCATTTAAATAAAATGAGTTGGATCTAACAGAAGTTGTGTTGCCTTTACTAGTGTCTTTAGCTTCTATTGTGCTACGCTCCAAAAGAGCAAGGTCATTTTGTTGGGCAGTTCCTATTAAAGAAAAAATGCCTACCATTGATAAAATTAAAATTCTCATAATTCTTGTGTTTTTAATTATTATGAGTCAAAAGTAGCTCACCATTAGAATTTCAAATTGTCTATAAAGTCCAATTTTGTTTCTAAAAAGTTCAAAAGGGAAAAAGAAATAAAAAGTTTAAACACTTATAGATTATAGTGCAGTTTTCTATATTGATTTGGCGGAAGCTTATACATGCTTTTAAACCTTTTATTAAAATGGGAAGCGTTTTTAAAACCGCTTTCAAAACAAATGTCGTTGATGTTTAATTCAGGGTTTTCTAGTAAGGTTTTTGCGTATTCCAACCTTTTATTGTTTAACCATTTTCTTGGAGTGTCTTTATAGAAGTTTTGAAAATCTCTTTTAAAGGAAGACAGACTCTTTCCATATAAACGTGCATATTCATCTAATTTTAAATCTGAATGGAAGTTTTTCATCATTATGTCATTAAGGGATGTTCCCTCGGTACTGAGTAATGAATTGAAAAACTGAACTAAGTCGTTATTGATAGGATTCAAAGTAATATTGAACAAAAGTTCGTTAAACTTCATTTCAACCAATTCTTTAGGAATGTTATTACCTTGATTCAGATAGTTAAATACAGATAAAAACAATGTATTTAAAGTATCACCAACATCTATCTTGAAAATTTGACTATTAGACATTCCAGAACCTTTAGAGCGTAAAAGATCTTTATGTTTTTTAACAAAACGCCTAATGAAATTGTCAGTGATAAAAAACAGCATAACACAATAATCTACCTCAAAGTATTGCTTGGTATTGTAAACACCTTTATTGATAAAAAGCGCTTCACCTTTTTTAATAGTGTAGGTTTTATCCAAAGAAGTCCAATCCTTTTGACCACTAATTACATAGGTAATAAATGGAGTTTCTGTCCATAGTTTAAATTTCTCAACTTCTATCGGGCATTTATATTCCACTAACAAATAATCATTGCCAACTAGTTTGTTATATCGAGGATGTTTTCTAAAATGTTTGTAAACGTCAATAGCCATTTTGATAATTTTATATAGGCCTTTCTATATCCAATGCTTTTATTCTTGAGGCCAGAGTTGTAGGAGGTAGTTGTAATAAATTGGCGGCTCCATTAGCACCAGAAATTTTCCACTTGGTTTGCTTTAAAGCTTTAAGAATATTTTCTTTTTCTAAATTTAATAATTCTTTTGAAGTAAGAATTTTTTCTGCTACGGTTTTTTCAGTAATGAATTCGGACAATGAATTGTTAGGTATGATGGCTTGCCAATTAATGTTTCCGTTTTTGGATACAATAACGGCGCGTTCTATTAAATTTTGAAGCTCACGAACGTTTCCAGGCCAACCATAAGAAGAAAGCAGTTTTTTATCATCATCTGATAAATCTACAACTGGCTTATTTAGTTTTTTTGAAAACCGTTTAAGCATGTCTTGAGCAATTATGCAAATGTCATTGCCTCTTTCCCTAAGTGCAGGAACTTCAATAGGAAATACGTTTAAGCGATAATATAAGTCTTCCCTAAATTTCCCTTCTTTTGAACATTCCAAGAGATTTCTATGGGTTGCAGCAATGATACGGACATCTACTTTAATGGTTTCCGAACTGCCCACTGGATCAAATTCGCCTTCTTGAATAACTCGTAATAGTTTCGGTTGAAGTTCTAAAGGCATTTCTCCAATTTCATCTAAAAAAATGGTGCCTTTATCAGCCAATAAAAATCGTCCTTTTCTACTGACGGTAGCACCCGTAAAAGCTCCTTTTTCATGACCAAATAATTCACTTTCAATTAAATTGGCAGGGATGGCACCACAATTTATACGGATTAGGGGTTTATCACTTCTTTTGCTTTCCTGGTGAATGGCCCTAGCTACCAATTCTTTTCCGGTTCCAGTTTCACCATGTATTAAAACAGTGGCATCTGTTTTCGCAACTTGCTGAATTAAATCTAAAGCTTTTTTCATGGTTTTATGTTCTGCAATAATGCCATAATTGCTTGTAAGTTCTTTAATTTCCTCTTCCAGATATTCAGTTTGTTTGGTCAATAAATTTATGGTGTCTTCAGCAATTAACCGGTCTTCAATATTTCTTAATATAAGGGTGTAAAATGTTTCTTCATGGCTACCATATTTATTTATGGTTCCTTCATTTAAGGTTTTGGCATCATTCGATCCAATGACTTTAACAATATTTGGTAAATATTGGTTGACCGATTTTTTGTCATCTCCCAATTCCGATTTCACTAATGACTCTATTAAATTACCACTATCTTCATCAAAAAAGAATAGTATATTACGCTGTAAAACGTCATCATTTTCAAATAATTTATTAGCAGAAGGATTTGTAAGAATGATTTTGAAATTACTATCGAACATGATAATGGCATCCATGGCACCATTAATAAGTCCGCTCATTTTACTATTTACTATTTCTATTTCCTTTTTGGAAGAAGCCAATGCCTCTTGAATCATATCTAACTCGCGGTGCCGCTTAATCATAACCGTAAGGATGCTATTAGCAAAACCTCTGTCATGAGTCATCAATTCTAAAAAATGTGTTCTATCCAATTTTAAAACGGTCGTTTTTTCTATAGCCGTTATGGAAGCAGAGCGTGTTTCATTGTCAATCAGGGCATATTCACCAAAACAGTCACCGGATTTTAATGTGTCATAGATATGATTGTTTTCATGGACTTTAACTGAACCATTGATTATGGCATACATGGAATCGCCCACATCACCTTTCTTAAATAGGGTTTCATTCTTAATAAAAGTTTCTTCTTCCGCGTTATCATACAACCGTTTAAGTGATTGTTGGGATAATTCTGAAAAAAACGGGATTTCAGATAAAAAATTAATTAGGTTTTCTGATACTGTTTTAGACATAGGATTACGTAATGCAATGCAAAAGCCTTGGTTTTATAAATTCATTAATTATTGGTCTCAAAAACAGTCAAAACAATGCATTATAGTGCATCTCCTTTCAAGTTTTTAAAACTTATTATACGCCACGAACACACGAATAAATATGGTTGTATTCGTGTGGAAACGGACTTTCAGTCTGTAATCAAACCTATGGATTTCAAATCCATAGAGTGGTTTAGTGCAAAAAATTATTATTATAATAGGTTCCTAACTATAAATTTAAATAAGATTATTTATATAACTAAGGTTAAGTAACATTAATTACAAAATAAATTAAAAACAGCATTATTTTTGACTATAAAAATTCTAAATCGGTTCAAACGATCATTCACAATGAGGACTTTTAAATTAAAACCAAAAGGGATAGCCTTTAAATGGTTCTGCTGTATTTTCGGGAACCTAAAAATTCTTATATTATTTCTTGCTTTTATTAAATTATAGCTTGAGCAACAGTTACCGGCTTGTATAATGGAGCTTGTCCTAATAACGATATCTGGTCTTCGTCATACTGGATCTGTTTAAAAGGATATAGGTATTTTGTAAGATTGGAGTGCGGAAGTCAAGAAAAAAGCGTGAATTCTTAGAATTCACGCTTTTTAATTGGTTATAAGTATAAATATTAAATGTTAGCAGCGATCCAGTCGCCTACTTCTTTAGTTCCAAATGATTTACCGCCCTCAGCTAAATCTTCAGTCACCATACCTTCAGCTAATGCTTTATTTACGGCATCTCTAATTGCTTTACCTTCTTCTGGTAAATTAAAAGCTGTTTCAAACATCATAGCAGCCGATAAAATAGTTGCCATAGGGTTGGCTATATTTTTTCCTGTAGCTTGTGGGTATGATCCGTGAATGGGTTCAAATAAAGATACTTCTGCCCCCATAGATGCCGATGGCATTAATCCCATAGAACCTGAAATCACCGAAGCTTCATCAGTTAGGATGTCTCCAAATAAGTTTTCGGTAATCAATACATCATAGCTATTTGGCCATTGTACCAAACGCATGGCTACGGCATCAACAAACTCATAAGAAACCGTTACTTCTGGATAGTCTTTTTCCATAGCTTGTACTGTTTCTCTCCATAAGCGTGATGTTTCCAAAACATTGGCTTTATCTACACAACATAGTTTTTTAGAACGTGTCATGGCCAATTCAAAACCTTTTTTAGCCAAGCGTTGTACTTCTGCTCTAGTGTACACACAGTTATCAAAAGCGGTTTCGCCACCATCTCTTCTACCCTTTTCACCAAAGTAGATCCCACCAGTTAACTCACGTAAAAATACCAAGTCGGTACCCTCAATACGTTCTCTTTTTAAAGGTGATTTATCAATTAAAGAAGGAAAGGTGAATGTGGGGCGCACATTGGCGAACAAGCCTAATTTTTTACGCATTTTAAGCAAACCTTGTTCTGGACGAACAGGTGCCGATGGATCGTTATCATATTTTGGATGCCCAATAGCCCCAAATAAAACCGCATCAGCGTTAGCACATACTTCGTGTGTTGAGTCTGGATAAGGTTCTCCAACCGCATCAATAGCCGCAGCCCCCGTTAAGGCAGGTTTCCATATTATTTCGTGTCCAAATTTCTTAGCAACAGCATCGCTTACTTTTACTGCTTGATCAATCACTTCAGGCCCTATACCATCACCTGCTAAAAGTGCTATATTAAATTTCATTTTTTATTTGTTTTAATCTTTTAATTTAATTTTTTTTGTGCGTTTCCCTAGGGTCGGGCTTTTCTCTTCAAATGTGAAGCATTCCCGATTTCAAATCCCTAACCCTAAACCGAACTATCATTTAATTCCGGTCTGCCGTCTTAATTAATAATAATATTCAACATTTTTTCGGTGGCTTTAATAGCAGAAACCGTTTGATCGGAGTCTAAGCCACGTGTTTTAAATTCTTTTTCCGGACTTTTCCAGGTGATAATAGTTTCACATAGCGCATCTGAATGGCTTCCCGGAGGTATTCTAACAGCATAATCTATCAAATCCGGTAACACCATTCTTTTGCTGATATAAATGCTCCTTAGGGCATTCATAAAGGCATCAAATTGTCCGTCACCTTGTGCATTTTCCTCAAAAGTCTCTCCATTTATAGTTAAGGAGACCGTTGTTGACGGTTTTAATCCTTTGGCATGCGTAAGTACATAGGAGTTGACTTTTACTTTTTCTTCATAGGAATAACTATCCAACACATCAGAAATAATATAAGGTAAGTCTTCTTTGGTTACGACTTCTTTTTTATCGCCCAGTTCAATAATACGTTGGGTTACTTTCTTTAAGTCTTCATCGTTAAGTTGAAGTCCTAATTCCTGTAAGTTCTTTTGGATATTGGCTTTACCAGACGCTTTTCCTAAAGCGTATTTTCTGGTTCTACCAAAGCGCTCCGGCATTAAATCGCTAAAGTATAGGTTCTTTTTATTGTCACCATCGGCATGTATACCAGCTGTTTGGGTAAAGACGTTGGCTCCAATAATGGGTTTGTTTGTAGGAATCATAATCCCCGAAAAGTTTTCAACCAATTTACTTATAGTATATAGGAATTTTTCGTTTATATCAATTTTGATATGGGGCATAAAATCGTTAATAACCGCTACGGTACTTGCCATAGGTGCGTTTCCTGCACGTTCGCCCATGCCATTTACGGTTAAATGCAGTCCATCGGCACCAGCTTTTAAAGCTGCCATAACATTGGCAACACCTAAATCGTAATCGTTATGTGCATGGAAATCGAAATGTGAATTAGGGTACGTATCCTTGATTTCTTTAATAAATTCAAAAGACTCTGCTGGAGTTAAAACCCCTAAAGTGTCCGGAAGCATGATGCGCTCAATAGGTTGTGTTGCTAAAAATGCTAAAAACTCAAAAACATAGTCTTTGGAATTGCGCATCCCGTTGCTCCAATCTTCTAAATATATATTGGTTTTTATGCCTTTTTCTTTTGCTAAAGAAATGGTTTCCGATATTTCTTCAAAGTGCTGATTAGGAGTCTTTTTTAACTGGTAAGTTAAATGGTTCAATGAACCTTTAGTAAGTAAGTTTTGAACCTTCGCTCCTGCATCAATCATCCAGTTGATAGAGATGCCTTTATCAACAAAAGTCAAGACTTCAACCTTATCTAAATAATTGTTTTCCTTGGCCCAATTGGTAACACTTTTTACTGCCTGAAACTCACCTTCTGAGACTCTTGCAGAAGCAATTTCAATGCGGTCTACCTTTAATTCTTCCAGTAAGAGCTTGGCAATGGTTAATTTTTCTGAAGCAGAAAACGACACACCCGAGGTTTGTTCACCGTCGCGTAGTGTCGTATCCATTATTTCAATTCGTTTTGGAATCATTTACAGTAGTAAGCCGTTTGCAAACGTTTCTATGTCTCCTTTGATGTTTTGTAAGTAATCGATATCATCAAAACCATTCAACATGTTTTCTTTTTTATAGCTATTGATATCAAAAGATTCTTGTGCTCCTGTTGAAAGAATGGTAATGGTTTGATTGGGTAGATTTACTTCAATCTCTGTATTTGGATCGTCGTAAATAGCGTTGAAAATTTGCTCTGAAAATTCAGGGCTCACTTGAACAGGTAACACACCTACGTTTAAACAGTTATTTCTGAAGATATCTGCAAAGAAACTTGATACAACACAACGGAAACCGTAATCGTAAACCGCCCAAGCAGCATGCTCTCTAGAAGAACCTGAACCAAAGTTTTTACCTCCTACTAATATTTTACCTGAATAAATAGGGTTGTTTAAAACGAAACTTTCTTTTGGTGAATTGTCGTTATTATATCTCCAATCACGGAATAAGTTATCGCCAAAACCTTCACGTTTTGTTGCTTTTAAGAAACGAGCAGGTATGATTTGATCGGTGTCCACATTTTCCAATGGTAATGGAACCGCTGTACTTGTTAATATATTGAATTTATCGTATGCCATCTTTTTTAATTGCTTTAGGCTTTAAGCTTTAGGCTTTAAGCCGATAATAATTATAGTTTTTTGCTTACAGCTTATTGCTTTTTTTATTAAAGTAAATCTCTTGGGTCTGTAACAACGCCTGTAACCGCTGCTGCTGCTGCTACTAAAGGACTCGCTAACAAAGTTCTTGAACCTGGTCCTTGACGCCCCTCAAAGTTTCTGTTTGAGGTACTTACGGCGTATTTCCCAGCAGGTACTTTATCGTCGTTCATGGCTAAACATGCAGAACAACCAGGTTGTCTTAATACAAATCCAGCTTCCGTAAGGGTGTCTAAAATACCTTCTTCTTTAATTAAAGCTTCCACTTCGTGCGATCCAGGTACCAACCAAGCGGTAACATGGTCTGCTTTTTTCTTTCCTTTTACAATAGATGCAAAGGCTCTAAAGTCTTCAATCCTACCATTGGTACAACTTCCTAAAAACACATAGTCGATTTTTTTACCAATCATAGCATCGTTTTCGTGGTAGCCCATATATTCCAAAGACTTTTTATAAGTTGCAACACCACCTTCTACAGCTTCTGCATTTGGAATGTTTTTAGAGATACCCATACCCATACCCGGATTGGTTCCGTAGGTAATCATTGGCTCAATATCACTTGCTAAAAACGTTAATTCTTTATCAAACGTTGCATCAGCATCAGTTTTTAAGGTTTTCCAATGTGCTACGGCAGTATCCCAAGCATCACCTTTAAGTGATAATGGCTTATCTTTTAAGTAATTGAATGTTGTTTCATCTGGTGCAATCATACCACCACGTGCACCCATCTCGATAGATAAGTTACAAACCGTCATACGGCCTTCCATAGTCATGTTTTCAAACACATCACCTGCATATTCTACAAAATAGCCCGTAGCTCCAGAAGTGGTTAATCTGGATATGATATACAAAGCAACATCTTTAGGCGTCACCCCTTTTCCTAATTGCCCATTAACATTAATACGCATTTTTTTAGGTTTTGGCTGCATGATACATTGTGTAGAAAGCACCATTTCAACTTCCGAAGTACCAATACCAAAGGCAATAGCACCAAAAGCACCGTGAGTAGATGTATGCGAATCACCACAAACAATAGTGGCTCCTGGGAATGTAATACCATTTTCCGGTCCTACTACATGCACAATACCATTTTTTTGATGACCAAGACCCCAATGGCTAATGCCATATTCATTTGAGTTATCTTCTAAAGCTTTTAACTGGTTAGCAGATAATGGATCTTCAACAGGTAAATGTTGGTTTATTGTCGGTGTGTTATGGTCGGCAGTTGCAAAGGTACGCTCTGGATACAATACTTTTAAACCGCGACTCTTTAATCCAAGAAATGCTACAGGACTTGTAACTTCGTGAATAAAATGACGGTCTATAAAGAATACATCAGGGCCGCCTTCAATTTTCCTTACAACATGTGAATCCCATACTTTATCAAACAATGTTTTGCTCATATTATATTTAATTAAATTTAAATCTTCGTGAATTTCCACCAATAACTATCATTGGCAAAAAGGCTTGCAAAGTTAGAAAAAACTACCATTTTTATTGGACTTATCACAAAATTTAAGACGTTCAACTATTTATTTTTATAGTATTATTAATGGAACTTAAAAAAATCGATGATATTTTAATGGAATAGTATTATTGGTTGCAAATTTTAAAGCATGTTTTTAAATAAAAATCACTTCAATCTGTTTTCCACATATTCTATTTGTGTTTTTCCATGAGGTTTCGCTTTACCATCGGAACCCACATTAACCATTACAATATTAGAAATGGTTATAATGGTCTCTCTAGTCATTTTATTTCTAACTTCACAACTCAAGGTTAGCGATGCTTTTCCGAATTTCACGACATCAATGCCTATTTCTATAATATCGCCTTGCTTAGCCGATGCTTTAAAATCTATTTCACTAATGTACTTGGTTACCACTTTGGGGTTTTCAAGTTGTATAATGGTATATAAAGCGGCTTCTTCGTCTATCCATTCTAATAATCTGCCTCCAAATAAGGTTCCATTGGCATTTAAATCTTCTGGTTTTACCCATTTTCTAGTGTGAAATCTCATGTTTTTTTTAAAGTAATGTTTGTTGTGTATTAGTGTTTTCATTAGGAACAACTAAATGATATCCTAATGCCTTATTCAGTTTTTTTATAAAATAGGCTGAAAGTAATGGCGATTCCTTTTCTATGTTTTGATGAATGAAAAAGTCTATTTCTTTGACGCCTTGTTGTTTCCAATCTTTCAATCGTGCAATCCAATCATCTAAACGGTTATAATCGCTTGCATGGTTTGCCCCAACATAGCGTACAAAAGCTGTTGCATTGGTTAAACGCATGTGCATAATATCGCGTCTTCCAGCGGAATCAACAATAATGTTTGAAATGTTGTTAGTTTCTAAAAGCTGATATAACTCGCTTGCTATCGAAGCATCGTTGTACCAATTGGTATGTCTAAATTCCATAGCTAATGGTATTTCTTTAGGCCATTCTTCAACAAAATTAATAACGCGATCAAAGTCTTTTGGTGAAAAATTATCATTCATCTGTAAAAAGACGGTTCTTAATTTTTCTTTTAAATTGGAAGCGTTGTACAAATAATGCTCAACCACTTCTTTGGTTTCCTGTAAGCGTTTCCAATGGCTTATTTCTTGGTTTAGCTTCGGAAAAAACTTAAATCCATCGGGCGTTTTAGTATGCCAAGAAGCAAATTGTTCCGCAGGGAAAATTCTATAAAATGTCGCATTTAACTCTATGGCGTTAAACTGACTGGAATAATACACCAATTCGTCTTTGGTGCCTCTTGGGTAAAATCCTTTTAAGTCGGCCTTATTCCATTTGGCACAGCCCACATAAATTTCGGGGATGTTATCGTCCTTAAACTTATTTAAAACACGTTGGGTATCTGGATGATCTGGCGGTAATGAAAAATCTATGTTTTGGGGGTTATCTACGCTTCCAAACTTCATGTCATTTTTTTGGTTTAAAGATAAAAATTTCTTTGTTGTTAATAACCCCGTTAACAACTATAAATACTCCAAAACATTTCAAGTTTTAATATTCGATATTTTTAATGAAAACTCTTCAACCATGAACACACGACAATTCAACTTAAAAAGCATTCGCCCTGAAATTCTTAGTTCAACAATTAATGATAACATGAGTAATGACGAGCGTTTTCAAAATTTAGTACTGCGCCCAATAATAAAGTTGCAAAATGATTTGTTAAATGAAGTTTTTAAAAACTATATTGCTAAGCATAAAATGGTGTTTTACAGTTACCCTTTAGAGAAGCGTTTATTATACATTGAAAACGCTGTAAATAAAGATATAAAATTCCGTAACTCACTAAAAGGCATTGTAATAGGTTTGTTTACTGTAGAAGAATATTTAATATACATCCAAAATTCTTCGGCTTTAAATAAGCGTATGATGCAAATTGTAAAAGAACGATTAATTAGTAATGTGCAACTTTTTGAGCAGTCAGAAGTGCTAAAAGCAGTGTAAGATATTTAATGACAACAAAACAGAAACTATTGCAAATTTGTAATGAACGTGTAGATAAACGTATTAATGATTACAAGGAGGAAGTTAATTTAATAAAAGAATCTATAGCTAGTAACGACAAAGGAAGTTCTGAAGACGACGATTCTGGTCATGGTAAATTATTGAATGATTTAGAAAAAAACATGGCTTATCTTAATGACGCCAAAAAAACCAAGGAGTATTTAAGTACTATAAAAACGAATGTAGAGAGCAAAGACGCTATGTTGGGCAGTATTGTAAAAACAAATGTGATGGATTTTTACATTTCTACCAGCATCGGCAAAATTGAACTTGACGATGCTGTTTTTTATGCTATTTCGGTAAACTCGCCTATTGGGCAGCTGTTAATAAACAAACCTGTAAACACGAGCTTTGAGTTTAACCAAAATAAATATGTTATTACGGAAATTATATAAGAGACACACCGTTTAAATCGGTCGTTAACACATCACTCATATAATTAAAATAGGGACGAATGGCTTTAAAGGATTGGTTTACATCATCAATGAAACCATCACTTAGCACTTGGGAATCGGTATATTTTTTAATAAAGATATACTGTTTCTTTTTTATTAAGTCGATGGCTTTGTGGTCTTTACTAAACCCTTTTGGTGCCGATTTCACCTCGTCGCCCACAAAAGTTCCCCAAATATTACTAAATGATTTATTGTTTAAAATGGATCGCATTTCGGTATCGTCCATTTCGAACTCTTTACGAATACGCAATAAATCGGCCGGAGCAGGTTCCCAAAAGCCTGTAGCAATAAAGCTTTCATTATTCGGTTGAATATGTAAATAATAGCCGCCTCTTAATTTGGGCTTTGTTCTATGGAATGACCCACCAAAATGTGTTTTGTAAGGTGATTTGTCTTTTGAAAAACGCACATCGCGATAAATACGAAACATTTTAAGTTTATCAACGTCATCATGTTCATTTAAACTTTTTAAAACCGCATTATAAAAAGTTTTAACATCCTTTTCTATTTTTTTGAATTCAGGCTTATGTTCGTTAAACCAATCTCTATCATTGTTTTTCTCTAATGCTTTAAAGAAGTCTAAGGTTTCTTTTGAAATTTTCGGATTCATAATATTTCATTAATTCTATAAAATCCCAAAATACAAAAAAGTCCTGTTATAGCAGGACTTTTAAGATATCTTTAATGAATATTTTTTTGATTATTTCTCTACCAAAATAAATTCTTGACTTGTTACGGTTTTGGTCTTTTTATCATAATATTCAATGGTAAAACTTCCATCGTCATTAAAATATCCAATACCCATATCGTTTCCGTTTTGAAATAAATAGTGATTTTCTCTGTTGAATTTAATAAGTTGACCATAGTTATTTGGTGTTTCATGGTCTTTTTCCAATACAGAAAAACCAGTGTCTACTTTCTTGAAACCATATCGTTTCCCATTAAATTCGTAATACCTAATTTCAGTTTTAGCGTCATAGGAATTGCCCCTATCGTTATCAATTTCAATAGTTTTCTTAACTTTTACAGGACTTTTTACAACATCCTTATCTCGTTTGTTTTTATCCTTTTCGGCGAATTCAATATCTTGCTCTTCCCTAGTTGTTACTTTAATTTTTTTCTCAACTACTTCTGTTCCATTATCCGTTTTTACAGTTTTTGTTGTAGATTCCTCAGAAACATTTTTAGGCGCTTCTTGGGCCCAAATATTACCGACAAACAAGAACAGACAAGCATATATTATGTTTTTCATTTTTTTAAGTTTTTAATTGTTAATGAATTTTTAGTATTGAAAAGTATGTATCAAGGTTTCTAACTCTTTTTAAAACCACCTTTTATTAATGATAATACGACAAGTACAATAAATAGAAAGAATAATATTCTAGCGATACCAGCGGATGCTCCTGCTATACCAGAAAAACCTAACACACCAGCAATTAAAGCTATAATAATAAAGGTGATTGTCCAACGTAACATAATTTCAAGTTTTAATGATTCATATTAATTTTTGAAGATTTAACTTCTATTAATACAAAGGTGCTATTTAACAGCGCTTTATGTGTTACATGTTTTTTATTATAATTTGTATAATTCACATGAATACCACATTAAGTATTTGATAATCAACAACACAAACCATGGACTTCAAGTCCATAGTTTTGTTTGCAGACTAATCTGCAAGGTTCGTTTGCGAAATTAATTAGTGAGATTTTACCGCAAATTCGCAGATTGCCTAAAATGTTAAAAATTTGCGAATCTGCGGTAAAAATTTTTAGAACCTAAAAGGGAAGTGCGCTTAAGTGCATAGCATAGTTTTAACTGTTTCTGTTACCAATAATGCTAATTAAGAGAATTCTATCTTATTAAGAATTAAGCCAGAAGCTGGGGCAATATATTCCATTTTAATAAAGCAGTCTTGCTCTAAACTTTTTGAAATGGTTTCCAAACTTAGTTTGCCTTTGCCCAAATCTATAAGTGCTCCCATCATGAGTCTTATTTGATTACGCATAAAGCCTTTTCCTCGAACGCGTAGTATATATGTTTTTTCGGGGAAGTAATTAGCTGTATAAATGGTATTTTCAACCAGTTCACATGTTATGATTTCTCGATTATAAACACCATGATCTGTAGGTTTGAAGCAATACGACTTAAAATAATGGTCGCCTTCAAAAAGTTTAGCACCTTGCTTCATTAAATCTATATCTAGATCATCAAGAATGGTTGTCATAATGGGTGCACAAAACGGATGGCATTTTTCACCATAAGTAAATAAGTATAGATACTCCTTAATTTTTGAATGGTTGATGATATTGAATTTAGCATCAACTTCCCGAATACTTATGGCCCGAATATCTTGTGGTAAATTATAGTTAAAAAGATCTAAAAACGCATCTTGGTCTTCTAGAGGTGTTTCTAAAAACAATTCAAAAGCCGCACATTCTGCCGAAACCATAGCATCTGTTCTTCCTGAACTCAAACTTTTAAAAGGTTTTCCTTCCAATACAAAATTTAGCGTTCTATCTACCATTAAATGCAAGGTTTTTACATGGGGTTGTTTTTGCCAACCATGAAAACGGTATCCTAAATATTGAATGGTAATGACGTAAAAATACTTCTTCATTGTTTTTTCTAAAGATGAGTTCGATTGGGGAAAGTAAGTTTTTTATTAATTCTGACAAAAATTTAATAACTTGTATAACTTTTTTTATTAAATAAATTTATTAACTAAAAACCAATCAATATGACAAATTTAAAAGAAAAACCACCTGTTTGGTTTTGGATTGTGAGTGTTATTGCACTGTTATGGAACGCTATGGGCGTAAAAGAGTATTTGGGTCAAGCTTATCAAACTGAAAGTTGGCGCGCTGCACTTACCGATGAACAATTTGAAATGATTTCCAGTTTTCCTTCTTGGTTAACCGCTGCATTTGCTATTGCAGTTTTTGCAGGGGCCTTAGGTTCTTTAGGACTTTTGCTAAGAAAAAAATGGGCTTACATGCTATTGGTAGTATCGTTAATTGCGGTAATTGCACAAATGGGATATATTTTAATTCAAGGCCATTTTGATGGTATTGGTATGACCATTAGCATTATTGCATTCGCTATTTTCTTGGTTTGGTTTTCAAAAAAATCGATTTCAAAAGTGTGGATTTCTTAGAGACTGTTTAAATTTTGTTTTTGGAATGTTTTATAGGGTATTTTTTCGTCAGATGAAGGTATTTTGAGGTTCATAGCCATAGCCTACGAACCAAAAAATAGCTGAAATATGGTGGAAAAAGGCACATAAAAGAACCAAAGGATAAAACTTAAACAGTCTCTTAAATGAAATTTTATAAATAAAAAACGGCTGTCTAAAAAGTCCTTTAAATTTAATTTGTCAGGTTGAGCACTTCGACAAGCTCAGCACAGGCTTTGTCGAAACCGATATTGATTACCAGTAATTAAACTATTTCGACAAGCTCAATATGACATAGAACTAGACTTTTTATACAGCCTCTTTTTGTTTATTTATGCCTACCTTTTAATTCAGCTTCAATATCTTTTAAAGTAAAGCCTTTGGCTTGTAACAACATTAAATAATGAAACAGTAAATCTGCCGATTCGTAAAGGAATAATTCATCATTGTTGTCCATGGCTTCAATAACAGTTTCAACAGCTTCCTCACCTACTTTCTGAGCTACTTTGTTGATCCCTTTAGAAAACAAACTCGCCACATACGATTTGCTAGTATCTTTATTAGCAACACGCTCAGTAATAATATCTTCTAAAGTTGAAAAGAAACCATAATTGGATTTATTTTCTTCACCCCAACAATTGCCTGTACCCTTATGGCAAGTGGGTCCAACAGGGTGAACCTGAATTAAAAGAGTGTCGTTATCACAATCGTTTTTAATATCAACCAAGTTTAAAAAATGACCACTTTCTTCTCCTTTTGTCCAAAGACGTTGCTTGCTTCTGCTAAAAAAAGTGACTTGTTTTGTTTCTAAGGTTTTTTGATAAGCTTCCTCATTCATATAACCCAACATCAACACATTCTTTGTTGTGGCATCTTGAATAATGGCAGGAATTAATTTCCCCTCTAGCTCCCCCCAAGAGGGAGAAATGATCTGAGTATTTTTTTTATTTGACATATTCTAATTCTTAATTTATTTTCCCCTTTGGGGTTAGGGGATTAAAGTCGTACCTCTATATCGTGTTTTTTTAATTCTTTTTTTAATTCCGGAATAGGTATTTCACCAAAATGAAACACACTTGCCGCTAAAGCAGCATCTGCTTTCCCTTCTTTAAAGGTATCGACAAAGTGTTGCACAGTACCGGCACCACCCGATGCTATTATTGGAATATTTAACAATTCCGACAGTTTAGCTAACGCTTCATTGGCAAATCCGTTTTTTGTGCCATCATGGTCCATAGAGGTAAATAAAATTTCACCTGCACCACGTTGCTCAACTTCTTTTGCCCATTCAAACAAATCGATTTCTGTTGGGATACTACCTCCAGCTAAATGCACTTTCCAATTGCCATCAATTTGTTTAGCATCAATGGCGACAACGACACATTGGCTACCGAATTTATTGGCAAGTTCGTTTACCAAGTCTGGACGCTTCACCGCCGATGAATTGATGGATACTTTGTCGGCACCACATTTTAATAAGGCATCTACATGTTCTACAGACGAAATGCCTCCACCAACTGTAAATGGAATATTGACTTGTTCTGCTACATGCATGACCATATCTAAAGTCGTTGCACGCGCTTCTAAGGTTGCTGAAATATCCAAAAACACCAATTCGTCTGCACCCACATTGGCATATTGCTTAGCAAGCTCTACAGGGTCGCCAGCATCGCGTAAATCGACAAAGTTCACACCTTTAACAGTGCGTCCGTTCTTAATATCTAAGCACGGTATAATTCGTTTTGTAAGCATCTTTTTTAAGTTAGAAGTTAAATATTAAAGGTTAGAAGTAAATTTTATTCTCAACTTTTTACTTCTACTATTTAATATTGTACTTATAATTTATACAAATTTTTCTAATTGCTTTAGTGTTATTCTATTTTCATAAATAGCCTTTCCTATAATAACACCTTCACAGCCTATGTCTTTTAAAATCGGCAATTCATCAATAGTTGAAAGACCTCCAGAGGCAATTAGTTTTATGGATTGTCCATTACTACTATTGGTACATTCAGAAATGATTTGCTTGTACAAATCTATTGAAGGCCCTTCAAGCATACCATCTTTTGAAATATCGGTACATATCACGTACTGGATACTTTTCTTTTGATATGCTTTTATAAATGGGATCACATCTTCCTTACTTTGTTCCATCCATCCACTTATAGACACTTTTCCGTTATCGCTATCGGCTCCTAAAATAATTTTAGCAGCGCCATATTTAGAAATCCACCCTTCAAATGTATGTGGGTCTTTAATGGCAATACTTCCACCAGTTATTTGTTTGGCACCAGAATTGAATGCAATATGTAAATCTTCATTGGTTTTTAAACCGCCACCAAAGTCAATTTTAAGATTGGTTTTTGATGAGATTTGCTCCAGTACTTTATAGTTTACAATGTGTTGTGCTTTGGCACCATCCAAATCGACTAAATGTAGATACTGAATTCCTGCATCTTCAAACATTTTAGCCACTTCAAGTGGGTTTTCATTATATACTTTTTTGGTATCGTAATCACCTTTGGTCAGTCTTACACATTTTCCGTCTATAATATCTATGGCTGGTATAATTCTCATGTATAATATTAAATATTAAAAGTTAAATATTAGAAGTTAGATTTTAAAAGTTAAAAATATTAAGCATATTGGCTATCAATTTATTAATATTAGAAGTTTGAAATGCAAAGTAATTGTACTTACTAACTTATTTATTACTATTTCTTTTTGCTGTATTAATAGAAGCGACTGTTATGGCTAATAACTCTCTTTCTTCTTTTTGAAGGTTTGAAATTTCCTCGGGATTACCTGAAAGAACTTCTTCAAAAATTTCCAACCAATATACACTCTCATCTACTTCTTCTTCAACTATTTTTAATTTATTTATAAAATCAGCTGTTGATTTGGCGCGTTGGGAAGCTCTATAATTTGCTCCTACAGAACTAGAACTTCTTATTAATTGATTGACAAAAGCATTATATTCTCTAGATTTAGGAACTTTAAAACAGAAATGCCAGCGGTCTATTCCAAATCGTTTTGTTCTTTCAATTAATTCGTTTTTCATTAAAAACTTTTAATATTTAATATCTAACTTTTAATATTTAATATCTAACTCCAAAAAGTTCTCCAATATTTTTTCTCCTGCTAAACTACTCTTTTCTGGGTGAAATTGTACGCCATAAAAGTTATTATGTCTTAGTGCAGAAGCATAATTAATCCCATAATCGGTTGTTGCAATGGTCTCCGCACAATGCTCGGCATAGTAACTATGTACCAAATACATGTACTCGTTTTCTTTGATGCCTTTAAACAATTCCGATTTCAAATCTTTAATAACATTCCAGCCCATTTGAGGTACTTTTACGTTATTATCGAAACGTTTTACTGTGGTTTTAAAAACACCCAAGCCTTTGGTATTCCCTTCTTCGGTAAATTCACAAAGCAATTGCATCCCTAAACAAATACCCAAAACGGGTTGTTTTAATTTTGGAATGAGTGTATCCAAACCTGTTTCTTTAAGCATGGCCATAGCAGAGCTCGCTTCGCCTACCCCTGGAAAAATAATTTTATCGGCTGCTAGGATTTCCTCTGGGCTATTTGATAAAACCGCATCAACACCCAAACGCTTAAAAGCAAATTGGATGCTTTTAATGTTTCCTGCGCCGTAATTTATAATAACTAATTTTCCTCCTCCAGCTCCTCCTAAGGAGGAGGGTTTAATTTCCGATATATTGTTGTCTTCTAATTTCATTACGATATAGTATCTCCTTCCCTTTGGGAAGGTTGGGATGGGATTATAACATGCCTTTTGTTGAAGGCAAAAACATCTTGTTTGAGTCTCTTTTTACCGCCATTTTCATGGCTTTTGCAAAGGCTTTAAAAATACCCTCTATTTTATGGTGTTCATTTACCCCTTCGGCCTTTATATTTAAATTACATTTAGCACCATCGGTAAAGGATTTAAATAAATGGTAAAACATTTCGGTAGGCATATCCCCTATTTTTTCACGTTTAAATTCAGCATCCCATTCCAACCAATTTCTACCACCAAAATCGACAGCTACCTGAGCCAAACAATCATCCATTGGTAAACAAAACCCATAGCGTTCTATACCCAATTTATTGCCTAATGCTTTGTGGAATAATTCCCCAAAGGCAATCATGGTATCTTCAATGGTGTGGTGTTCATCAACCTCTAAATCGCCATTTACTTTGATGGTTAAATCCATAGCACCATGACGACCAATTTGATCTAACATGTGGTCGAAAAACGATAAGCCGGTACTGATGTCGTTTTTACCAGATCCATCCAAATTTAACTTGATGTAGATTTGGGTTTCATTGGTATTACGGGTAATTTCAGCGACACGGTCTTCTAATTTCAAAAACTCATAGATTTCTTTCCAGTCGGTTGTTGTTAAAGCTATGACGTCTAAAATATCTTGTTTGGACGTTTCGATTTCGTCTGCACCTAAATTTGGATTTTCGGAAAGATAAATACCTTTAGCTCCTAGGTTTTTAGCCAGTTCCATATCGGTAATTCTATCACCTAATACAAACGAATTTTCTAAATCGTAGGCTTCTGAAAAATACTTTGTCAACAAACCGGTTCTAGGTTTACGGGTTGGCGCATTTTCATGTGGAAAGGTTTTGTCAATGTGAATGTCTGCAAACTCGACCCCTTCTTTGGCAAAGGCACTGATGATTTTATTCTGTGCTGGCCAAAACGTGTCTTCAGGAAAAGCATCCGTACCCAAACCATCTTGATTTGTAACCATCACCAATTCGTAATCTAGCTCATTTGCTATTTTAGCCATGTATTGAAACACTTTTGGATAAAACTCCAATTTTTCCAAACTGTCTAATTGGAAATCAATGGGTGGTTCCAAAACCAAAGTGCCGTCGCGGTCTATAAATAATACTTTTTTCATGCTTAATTTATTAAGCAACCCTGAATTTATTTCAGGGTCTAATTAATTTCTAAGGTTATTAAATTTGGATTTGATTTTTTTATCAAGTTCCATTTCCATTCTTTATGCCAATTCTTTAATTGACTTTCTCTTTTTTTAGCTTCCTTTTTATTGTCAAATGTTTCAAAATAAACTAAATCTGTTGCCTTGTACATTTTTGTAAATACAGCCCCAATTCCTTTTGAATGTTCAACTAATCTTCGTTTTAAGTTATCTGTATAACCAATATATAATACTGTTCTATTTTTATTTGATGTTATATAGCAATAATACATCAACATAATTTAAAAGTTCCTGAAACAAGTTCAGGATTTCGATATTGATAAAAGTGTTTTTATCAATATCTCATTCTCTTCAGGTGTTCCAACGGTTAATCGCAATGTGTTTTCACAACCTGCCTGTGTTGTTCTATTTCTAATTACAATACCTTTCTCAATAAGTTGATTGTAACGTTTATTGGCATCATCGACTTTTACCAATACAAAATTAGCATCTGATGGATATATTTTTGAAACATAACCGATAGACTTTAATTCTGAAATTAAAGCGCTGCGTTCTTTTAATATGTCGGCAATTTGATTGTTAGCCAAATCTTTGATACCTAATAATTCAATAGCTTTATTTTGTGTTAATGCATTGATGTTATAAGGAGGTTTTATAGTGTTTAAAACCGTAATGATTTCAGTTGAAGCATAACAAATCCCCAATCGAATACCTGCCATGGCATACGCTTTAGACAAGGTTTGCGTCACAATTAAATTAGGGAATTCATTTAATCTTGTCAACCAGCTGGTTTCGTTGGAAAAATCGATATAAGCCTCATCAATAACCACAATGCCTTTAAACTTACTAACCAATGCTTCAATGGCTTTTGAAGAAAAACTATTCCCCGAAGGATTGTTTGGTGAACATATAAATAGTAACTTGCTATTAGCATCCGCTGTATTTAAAACAGCGTCAACTTTTGGCTGAAAATCTGCATCTAAATTCACTTTTTTAATACCAATTGCATTCAAGTTTGCCAACACTTCATACATGCCATACGTAGGAGGTAAAATAATGACATTATCTTGATTGGGTTCACAAAAAGCCCTGTAAATCAAGTCTAGCACTTCATCACTACCATTTCCTAAAAGGATTTGCTTGGTTGAAATCCCTTTAATCCCAGATAAAACCGCCTTTAATTTTCCCTGCTGTGGGTCTGGGTAACGGTTTACACCATTCTCAAACGGATTTTCATTGGCATCTAAAAACACCATATCGTCGGTCACCCCTTGAAATTCATCACGTGCAGATGAATACGGTTTTAGTGCTTTTATAGTCGGACGTATTAAATCTTGTATGTTCATTTGTGTTCGTCATGCTGAATTTATTTCAGCATCTCATTATTTTAAATTGACGTGTAACTATTTTAAATCCTTTAATCGAATGGAAACGGCATTTTTATGTGCCTGTAAACCTTCTGCTTCTGCCATAAGTTCTATGGTTTCACCAATATTCAAAATACCTGCTTTCGATATCTTTTGAAAGGTCATGCTTTTGTAAAAACTATCTAAATTCACACCTGAATAGGCTTTCGAAAATCCGTTAGTAGGTAATGTATGGTTGGTTCCAGAAGCATAATCGCCTGCGCTTTCCGGTGTATAGTCGCCAATAAACACAGAGCCTGCGTTTTCAATGTTATCTACATAAAAATCTTCATTTTTTGTGCAGATAATAAAATGCTCTGGTCCGTACTCGTTTATTAATTCCAACGCCAAATCATCATTTTCTAAATAAATGAGTTTTGAATTTGCTATGGCTTTTTCAGCAATCGCTTTACGCGGAAGCACACGAAGCTGTTTTTCAATTTCCTCCGAAACTTTATTAATTAAAGCATTCGAAGTTGAAACCAAAATAACCTGGCTATCCGTACCATGTTCCGCTTGACTTAATAAATCGGATGCGATGTATGAAGCATTTGCGGATGCATCGGCAACCACCAACAATTCACTGGGACCTGCAGGCATATCGATAGCTACACCAAATTTGGTTGCTAATTGTTTTGCCACGGTTACAAACTGGTTACCGGGTCCGAATATTTTATACACCTGTGGTATGGTTTCCGTTCCAAAAGTTAATCCTGCAATGGCTTGGATACCTCCTACTTTTATAATTTTAGTAACCCCACAAAGTTGTGCTGCAAACAAAATTTCTGGTGCCAGTTCCCCTTGTTTATTTGGTGGCGAACAAAGCACAATTTCTTTACAACCTGCAATTTGAGCAGGAATTGCCAACATTAAAACTGTTGAAAATAAAGGTGCGGTACCGCCTGGAATATATAGTCCCACTTTTTGAATGGGGCGTTTTTCTTGCCAACATTTTACACCATGAGTGGTTTCAACTTCGACCCTGTTTGTTTTTTGTGCAGCATGAAAAGCTTCAATATTTTGTTTTGCCTTTTTTATGGCATTTTGAAGTGCTTCTGGCACATGGGCTATGGCTTTTTGAATGTCCTCTATGGTTACCAGATTTGATTCTAAAGCGATACCATCAAACTGTTGAGTGTATTTAGTAATGGCAGCATCGCCATTTAAACGAATAGCATCAAAAATTTGATTTACAACCGTTTCAATATCGCTAACGGTTTGAGTTGGTCTTTTTAATAGTTGGGACCATTCGCCTCTATTTGGGTTATTAATTGTTTGCATCTTTTTAATCTGTAAGCTATAAGCAAAAAAGCTTAAAGCCACTGTCATTGTTAATTGTTAACTTTTCTTTATTAATTGATTACAGTACCATTTTCTCAATAGGACAAACTAAAATACCTTGGGCACCTTTTGCTTTTAAATCGTCAATAACGTCCCAAAATTCGTTTTTGCTTATTACCGAGTGTATGGAACTCCAACCCGCTTCTGCCAAAGGCAATACCGTCGGGCTCTTCATGCCCGGTAACACATCAATGATATCTTGAACTTTATCATTTGGTGCATTAAGTAAAACGTATTTAGATTCCCTTCCTTTTAAAACCGATTTGATTCTGAATTGAATTTTATCTAAAATAGCTTGTTTTTCAGCATCTAAAATAGGCGAAACTGCTAAAACCGCTTCCGATTTTAAAATCATTTCAACCTCTTTCAAATTGTTTTTAAATAACGTACTTCCACTTGAAACAATATCAACAATGGCATCTGCCAACCCGATGTTGGGTGCTATTTCAACAGATCCGTTAATAATATGGAGGTTTGCTGTAATACCTTGTGCATCCAAATAATTTTGAACCGTATTTGGATAAGATGTTGCAATGCGTTTGCCATCTAAGTCTTTAATACTCGTATAATTCATTGTCTTTGGCACTGCAATACAAACGCGGCATGAAGAAAACCCCAGTTTTTCGGCTATATTAATACCACTACCTTTTTCTATCAACACATTTTCGCCAATAATAGCTGCATCAACAACACCATCTTTTAAATATTGGGGAATGTCGCCATTTCTTAGGTAGAAAACTTCAACAGGAAAATTTCTTGCCGATGCTTTTAATTGGTCAATGCCATTATCAATAGAAATACCTATATCCTTAAGTAGTTCCATAGATTCGTCGTGTAAACGACCTGATTTTTGTACTGCAATTCTTAATGTACTCATTTTCTTGTTTTTATGAGTTTGAAACAATCTAGTTGGACTTAAAATTAAAAACCCGCTTGATTGTCTCAAACGGGTTTATAAAAATATGTTGATTTTATTCAATACATCTTCACTTCGCTTGAGAGCAAATTTGAAAATGGTGATGATGTGATTGAATAAAGTTCATTTTTATGTTTTTATTTTTGCAAATATCTATAATTAAAGTTAATTATTCCAAAAAATAGTAATAAAACTTACCACTATTAAGTATTCCTTATTTATAGCGAATATTAATTATTTAATATTCAAAATATTCCAAAAAAAGTTGAATTATTTTGTTCAATTCTCTATTGGTTTCCTAAAATAATAGGTAAACCACTGTCACCAGAACCAATAACAATGACTTTGCTATTTGGCGATTCTGCTAATTTTATAGTGGCGTCTATACCTTTGTCTTGTAAAATTTTATCGGTTAACGAGGCACTTAAAATTCTGTTTGATTCTGCTTTACCTTCGGCCTCTATAATTACTTTTTCAGCTTCTTTAGCTGCGGTAACCAATCTAAACTCGTACTCTAAGGATTCTTGTTCTTGTTTTAATTTGCGCTCAATAGCGTCTTTAATTGTTTCAGGCAAAGTAACATCGCGCACTAAAAATTCATTGAGTTGTATATATTGCTTTTCTAGTATTTTTTTAGTTTCAACAAATATTTCATCTTGAATCGCATCACGTTTGCTAGAATATAATTGTTCGGGTGTATAGCGGCCAACAACACTACGAGCAGCACTTCTAATTGCTGGCTGGATAACACGTTGTAAATAATTTTCTCCTAAAGATTGATGAAGATTTCCTAGGTCATTATAAACAGGTTCATACCATGCAGACCCATCTATTTGAATTTCTAGCCCATTAGAAGATAGTACTTTCATTTTTTCAAAAAGTTCTTGCTGACGCACTTCATAAATAATAACTTTATTCCAAGGTGCTACAATATGAAACCCTTCTCCTAAAGGAGGTTCATCGGTTACGACACCATTATCAAACGTTTTATAAAGTACGCCTGCTTCTCCAGAACCTATAGTTACTGCAGATTTAGTTAGTAATACAATTAAAATGATTGCTCCAATAATTATAGGCAATGCGATTTTTGGTAATTTTTCCATTTTTATTTTTATTTAAATTAATCCGTTATATTTTCTTAAAAACCACTCTAGAGACAAACTTAAAGCGATTATGATGAGTAGATATTTCCAATCTATCAAAGGTAAGCTATTTTTATTGTTTTTTTGGATACTAACAAACCTCGTATCGTTTAAAAGGGTTTCTGCTAGGTTTTCCGCAGTGTTTACAAAAAAACTTTTGCCTTGACTGTTAGTAGCTAATTGTTGGAGTTTTGTTACATCGGCATTTAAAAATTGTTGCTCAACGTTGTATTCTAAAATTTTAAAGCTTCCCGACTTAGAGATGTTTTCTTTTGAAGCCTTTATTGTAAATTCATAATCGGATGCAGGCAAACTACTTAAATCTACTTGATAATTGGTATTGTTTAAAATAAGCGGAAAGGTTTTGGTTTCATTAGTAGCCACATTCTTCACAGTAATATGAAGTGTTTCACGCGTATCGAACACATAGTTTTTATCGAAAAACTCAGCTTTAATAATAACATTTGTATTGCCATTATAAAAGGATTCGTATGCAACATTCAATCTGTTTTTTTGTTTATTCGAAGCCGTATATTGAATAAGCTTCCCTACAAAATCATCAAAAGAATTAAACGATTTACTGTTTAGGTAACTTTGTGCACGCCATTGCCATATATTTTCACCAAACAAAACCGCTTCTCGCCTACCATTTGTTTCAAAAGTAGCAAGCAATGGCTCTTTTTTTGAAATGCCATGAATGGTTTTATTTAAAATAGTCTCAAAAGAAAGTGAAAATGATACAGCACCGTAATGCGTGTTTAGCGGAGGAAATGATTCAAAATCAATATCTTCAATAATAAATGGTGTGTAGTTTTTGTTTAATTCGGCTTGATAAGTTTCTGTTTGTTGTGTTATTTCGTGAGTAAACGTTTTATTGATTTTGTTTAGAAAATTTAAATCGGTTTTAGTGCCAATTACCGTGAATCTGTTTTTATTTTCTGAATTTAAAACTTCATATAGTTTGTTAAACTTATTATTTGGTTGGTATAAAATAACTAATTGAAAATCATTTATTTGATTTAAAACACTATTTGAATTTAAAAACGAAACCGAACGTTGTTCATTACTTTCAATACTCTTTTTTAAAGCGCCCAAATCGGGATGAATAAAATCGCTCACCAATGCAATTTTAGTCTTTTGGTCTATAACCTCAATGGCGAAATTTTTTAAATTATTGGTGGTGTTTTTTTCGTTTTTCAAAGGTTCCAACAACGCTTTGTATGCATGTACACCAACACTATTTGCTGGAAGTTTGAAGTTAATAACCTTAGAGTTATTCTGTTTTGTAAAGTTTACAATTTCAGAATATACTACGGAATTTCCACTTGTAACAATAAATTTAGAATTGATGGCAGTATCTCCATTATATACCAAAATAGTTTCGACTGGAAACTGATTTTTTAAATAGGCATACTTGTTTACGTTTAATTGCTGAATCTTTAAATCGGTATATCTAACTGTATCGCCTAAAATAACGGGATATATGTGTTGTTTGTAATTACTATAAGCAAATTCATAGCTGTTTCCGTAGGTTTGGTTGCCATCGGTAATTAAAATGGTTGGTGAAATTGTTTGCTTATAAATTTGGGACAGTTGGTTGAATGCAGCATCTATATTGGTTTGCTTTTCGTCGAATTCAATAACATTTGAAGCTCTTAACTTTTCACCAAACGTATAGGTTTCAATATGAAATTTATCGGTTAATCTTTTATCGGTTATCAATTTTTCAACTAAACTGTTGACATTCGCATCTTGTTTTAAATACTTTATGGAACTTGAATTATCGACAGCAATAACCAAATTAGGTTTTATGGTAGAAAGCGTTATTTGCTCGAACTTAGGATTGATAAGTAACAATAACACAGAGAAAATCGTAAGAAATCTTAAAAACAAAAAAAGCATGTTCCGTCTAGACATGCTTTTTTTATTGAATTTATACTGAAATCCTGCTATAAGCAAAGCAATAATTCCAGAAAATATGATGTATAATAGAGTTTCTGTTTGCATTTACGATTGACGATTTTTGTTTAGTACATGACAAAAATTGCAGAGTGTTACATTGAGCGCAGTCGAAATGCTATTAAAAACACTATTTCCAATGTCTTCGACTTTAGTTTATCTTGAGCGAAGCCGAAAGGCTCAGACTGACATCTGAATATATTTGATTTTTGTCAAGTACTAGAGATTTCTTGAATTACGATTTTAAATTCTAAAATCGTAATTCGTAAATCTTAATTAAGTTAACATGCCTCCGTCAACATGAAGCGTTTGTCCTGTAACATAGGCACTCATGTCACTTGCTAAAAACACACAAACATTGGCAACATCTTCCGGTGTACCACCGCGTTTTAATGGGATTCCTGCACGCCATCCTTTCACGATTTCCTCATCAAGTTTTGCTGTCATTTCGGTTTCAATAAAACCTGGAGCAACCACATTGCTTCTTATGTTTCTAGATCCTAATTCTAAGGCTACTGATTTTGAAAACCCGATAATGCCCGCTTTAGACGCTGCATAATTGGTTTGTCCTGCATTTCCTTTCACACCAACAACCGAACTCATGTTAATAATAGAGCCTTTACGCTGTTTTAGCATGGTTTTTTGTACTGCTTTGGTCATATTGAAAACCGATTTTAAGTTGACTTCAATAACAGTATCAAAATCTTCTTCGGTAATACGCATTAATAAGTTGTCTTTTGTAATACCAGCGTTGTTGACCAATACATCAATACTACCAAATTCAGCCACCACATCATCTGCTAATTTTTGAGCTTCATCAAAGCTAGCAGCATTGCTTTTATAGCCTTTAGCTTTTACACCTTGTGCTATTAATTCTTTTTCAAGTTCGTTAGCAGCCTCAACAGAACTACTATATGTAAACGCAATATTAGCGCCTTGGGCAGCAAATACTTGTGCAATACCCCTACCAATACCTCTACTGGCCCCTGTGATGATGGCTGTTTTTCCTTCTAATAATTTCATCTATAACTTATTTAATTTTTTAATAAACACTTATACAACATGTTATATAAATAGTTGGTTATTTCTTAAATTCAAATATAACAAATACATCTTGAACTCATCTTGACTTTTTCTGTTTCCTAAAAAATAAAAAGTCAAATGAGTTTATTGCAACAAATAAAAAACCTCACAAATTATTGCGAGGTTTTTTAAATATTTTAAAATATTTTAAGCTAAAACTTCAGCTGCTTTTTTACCTATTTCAGCAGGAGAATCTACAACGTGAATACCACAAGCTCTCATAATTTTCTTTTTTGCTTGTGCCGTATCGTCGCTTCCACCAACAATAGCACCGGCGTGCCCCATGGTACGTCCTGCAGGAGCTGTTTCACCAGCAATAAACCCTACAATTGGTTTTTTACTACCGCTCGCTTTGTACCAGTTTGCAGCATCTGCTTCTAACTGACCTCCTATTTCACCTATCATAACAACCACTTCTGTTTCTGGGTCGTTAATTAACAGCTCTACAGCTTCTTTAGTCGTCGTTCCGATTATTGGATCACCACCAATACCAATGGCCGTTGTAATCCCTAAACCTTGTTTTACAACTTGGTCTGCCGCTTCATAAGTTAACGTTCCAGATTTAGAAACGATACCTACTTTGCCTTTTTTGAAAACAAACCCCGGCATAATACCAACTTTGGCTTCACCTGGCGTGATAACTCCTGGACAGTTTGGCCCAATTAAGCGACACTCTTTATTTTTTATATAATTTGAAGCTGTTATCATGTCGGCAACTGGAATCCCTTCAGTAATAGTAATGATCACTTTAATACCTGCATCAGCAGCTTCCATAATAGCATCGGCAGCAAAAGCTGGTGGTACAAATATAATGCTTGTATCTGCCCCAACTTGTTCTACGGCATCTTTTACCGTATCAAACACAGGCTTATCTAAATGTGTTTGACCACCTTTTCCCGGTGTAACGCCGCCTACAACATTAGTTCCGTATTCAATCATTTGACTTGCATGAAACGTTCCTTCACTACCTGTAAAACCTTGAACTATTATTTTTGAATTTTTGTTTACTAAAACACTCATTTTTATTTTTTATTTTGAATAAAGCTGCGCAAAAATACTTTTTTTGCTTATACTTTTAGCAGCATTTTATATTTATTTTTTAGATTTTATAAACTGTAATATGTCGGGTATTTGTTTGATGTTTGCCATCTCTTTCATTTCTGCTCTAGCCTCTTGCGCTGGTGTTCCCCAATACGTTTTATTCCCCTCTAATGATTTACTTATACCCGTTTGCGCATGAACTACCGCTTTTTTGCCAATGGTTACACCACTTGTGCAGCCTACTTGCCCCCAAATAGTTACCTCGTCTTCTATTACAACACAACCAGCAATACCAACTTGTGACGCGATTAAACACTTTTTACCTATAACGGTATCGTGTCCGATTTGTATTTGATTGTCTAACTTAGAGCCTTCTTTTATGGTCGTGTCGCCTGTAACGCCTCTATCAATAGTACAATTAGCACCAATGTCCACATGGTCTTCAATGACTACACGTCCACAGGATTTTAATCGATCAAAACCTTCTGGTCTTTTTTTGTAATAAAAAGCATTGGCCCCTAAAACGGTTCCTGAATGGATGGTCACATGATTGCCAATAACAACATCATCGTAAATACTCACGTTGGAATGTATGGTGCACCCCTCTCCAATGACCACATGATGTCCAATAAAGCAATTAGGTTGTATGACTGAATTAGCCCCAATAATAGCAGAATCGGAAATATTGCTCGTAGCAATATTGAACGGTTTAAAATGATCGGTAAGTTTATTGAAATCCCTAAAAGGATCATCGCTAATTAATAACGCTTTGCCATCAGGACAATCAACTTCTTTATTAATTAAGACAATGGTAGCTGCAGAATTCAACGCTTTATCGTAATACTTGGGATGATCTACAAATACAATGTCACCTGGTTCTACAACATGGATTTCGTTCATTCCCAATACAGGGAAGTTATCGCTACCAACAAAACTGCAATCAATTAATTGAGCAATCTGTTTTAAAGTATATGAGTTTGGAAACTTCATTTGTTCGATTAGTCGTCTAGCCGTTGAGTTGTTTAAACAAATAAACGAATCAACAAATAAACTTCATTACTCTTTTACGCGTTCTTTGTAAGTTCCTTTTTCAGTTTCCACCTTAATTTTATCACCTTCGTTAATAAATAAAGGCACGTTAACAATAGCACCTGTTTCAACCGTTGCAGGTTTTGTAGCATTGGTAGCTGTATTACCTTTAATACCAGGTTCGGTAGCTGTCACTTCCAAAATAACACTTGCGGGCATTTCTACAGAAAGTGGCATATTGTCTTCTGCATTTATTATTACGGTAACTATCTCACCTTCTTTCATTAATCCCGGACTATCTAAAGCAGATTCTCGAAGTTGGATTTGTGTGTAATCCTCCGTATTCATAAAATGATAATATTCACCATCATTATATAAAAATTGAAACTTGTGGGTTTCAACACGTACATCCTCTAATTTATGTCCTGCAGAAAAGGTATTGTCCAACACTTTTCCATTGGTAACACTTTTCATTTTTGTTCTCACAAACGCAGGGCCCTTACCTGGTTTTACATGTAAAAACTCTATGATTTTATAGATGTCGTTATTATACCTAATACATAATCCGTTTCTAATATCACTTGTATTTGCCATTATATTGTTTGTTATTAATGTATGTTGTAAAGCCGTTTGTTGTTAAGTTGTTTAATTAAGTGGTAAGTTGATGAGTTGAAAACGGCTGAACAACTCTACGACAAACAACTTAACTTTTTAATTTGATTTAAAATATCCTTTCATAATACCACGTTGCGAGTCTTTTATAAATTGAAGGATTTCATCACGCTCTGGGGTTGCTTCCATTTCAGCCTCCATTATTTCGGTTGCTTGTGTATTGTTATAATTTTTTTGGTATAGAATTCTATATATATTCTGAATTTCCCTAATCTTTTCAGTTGAATAGCCACGTCGCCTTAACCCGACAGAATTTATACCAACATACGATAAAGGCTCTCTAGCAGCTTTAACAAAAGGCGGTACATCTTTACGAACCAAAGACCCACCAGTTACAAAGGCGTGATTTCCTATAGATACAAATTGGTGAACAGCTGTCATACCAGCTAAAACAACATAATCACCGATGGTTATATGTCCTGCAAGTGTGCTGTTATTAGAAAAAATACAGTTGTTGCCTACGATACAATCGTGTGCAATATGGCAATACGCCATAATCAAACAATTGTTGCCTATGACTGTTTTCATTCTATCTGCCGTACCTCTGTTAATAGTAACGCATTCTCTAATAGTTACATTATCTCCTATTTCTACAGTCGTTTCTTCGTCGTTATATTTTAAGTCTTGCGGAATAGCAGAAATGACTGAACCTGGGAAAATACTGCAATTTTTACCTATGCGAGCACCTTCCATAATGGTAACATTGCTACCTATCCATGTCCCTTCACCTATAGTCACGTTGCTGTATATAGTTGTGAAAGGCTCTATTACAACATTTTTTGCAATTTTAGCACCAGGATGCACGTAAGCGAGTGGTTGATTCATTTATTGGTTTTTATTTTTAATAAATAAAAAATAGATTTAATTATTTTACTTTAGATATTTGGGCCATGAGCTCTGCTTCAGCACAAAGCTTACCATTCGCGTATGCATAACCCTGCATATGGCAAATACCACGACGAATAGGTGTTATTAACGAACATTTAAAAATTAAAGTATCGCCCGGTACTACTTTTTGTTTGAACTTAACATTGTCCATTTTCATGAAAAACGTCAGATAATTTTCTGGATCTGGAACGGTATTTAAAACTAAAATACCGCCTGTTTGTGCCATAGCTTCTACAATTAAAACACCTGGCATTACAGGAGCCCCAGGAAAATGACCAGCGAAAAAGGATTCGTTCATGGTCACATTTTTTTGAGCGATGACATAATTATCCGTAAGTTCAAAAACCTTATCAATTAATAAAAAAGGTTGGCGGTGTGGCAACATAGCCATAATTTGATTGACATCCATTAAAGGCGTTTGGTTCAAATCGATATTTGGCACATTATTACGACGGTCGTTTTTTATAAGTTTTGAAAGTTTTTTGGCAAATTGTGTGTTTACAAAATGCCCAGGTTTATTGGCTATCACTTTACCCCGTATTCTGGTGCCTATAAGTGCTAGATCTCCTAAAACATCCAAAAGCTTATGTCTTGCCGCTTCGTTTGGTTGATGCAACGTAAGATTGTCTAATATACCATTTGGTTTTACGGCAATGGTGTCTTTTTTAAAGGCTACTTTAAGCTTTTCCATGATTTCGGTTGACAACGGTTTATCAACATAAACGATGGCATTATTTAAATCTCCTCCTTTAATCAATCCATTTTCAAGAAGCATTTCAATTTCGTGCAAAAAGCTAAAGGTACGTGCATTGGAAATTTCATCTTTAAAATCTGAAAGCTGGTTTAGGGTTGCGTTTTGGGTACCCAAAACTTTTGTGCCAAAATCTACCATAGTAGTAATTTGGTATTCTTTTGAAGGCATTACTAATATTTCGCTGCCTGATTCTTCATCAGTATATGAAACAATATCAGTTATTACGTATTCTTCCCTAAAAGCATCAAGTTCTATAACTTCGGCATTTTCTATAGCTTCAACAAAAAATTTGGACGACCCATCCATTATTGGAGGTTCGGAAGCATTAAGCTCTACAATAGCATTATCAATATCTAAACCAACCAAAGCCGCCAATACATGCTCAGAAGTTTGTATGATGACCCCATTTTTTTCTAAGCACGTACCACGTTGTGTATTTGTAACATAATTGGCATCTGCTTCAATAAGAGGCATCCCTTCTAAATCAACACGTTTAAAAGCTAATCCTGTGTTGGCTTCCGCAGGTTTAAAGGTTAATGTTACATTTTTTCCTGTATGTAAACCAACACCTGTTAAAGAAACTTCTTTCTTTATGGTTTTTTGTTTTATTTCAGTAGTTACTATTCCCATTTATTTTTCTCTAAATCATTAATATTTCTAACAATCTTAGGTAAGTTCTTAAAGTGAACGTACGATTTATTATAGTCAGCTAATGCAAGTGCTGGAGAGCCTTGAAGCACTTCGTTATCTTTTACGTTTCTCGCAATGCCAGATTGCGCTTGGATTTTCACATTATTACCAATAATGACATGCCCAGCGATACCCACTTGACCCCCAATTTGGCAGTTACTACCAATTTTAGTGGAGCCAGCAATACCGGATTGTGCTGCAATTACGGTGTTTTTGCCAACTTCAACATTGTGTGCAATTTGAATATGATTATCTAATTTGGCACCTTCGCGAATAATCGTTGAACCAATAGTAGCTCTATCAATAGTTGTTACAGCACCTATATCCACATAATCTTCAATAACTACATTTCCTGTTTGTGGGATTTTGTTGTAGCCTCCATTTTCATTTGGTGCAAAGCCAAAACCATCTGATCCAATAATAACACCGGAATTTATAACACAAGTATGACCTATAATGGTTTCTGAGTAAATTTTTGCTCCAGAAAAAATGATGGTGTTATCGCCAATAACCACATTTTCTCCAATATATGTATTTGGAAATATCTTAACATGATTCCCTATTTTAACATGATCACTTATATATGAAAATGCCCCAATATAAACAGCGTCGCCATAATTGGCAGACTCTGAAATATAGGAAGGTTGTTCAATGCCCACTTTACTAAGCTTTATAGAATTGTAATACTCAAGAATCTTAGAAAAGGCTAAATACGCATCATCAACTTTTATTAGGGTTGTATTCAGGACGCTTTCAGGAACAAAGGTTTTGTTTACTATAGTAATTGAAGCCTTGGTATTATATATATGGGGGGTGTATTTCGGGTTTGCCAAAAACGTTAAAGAACCCTCAAAACCTTCTTCAATTTTAGAAAGTTTTGATACTTCAGCATTTGGATTTCCAACAACATCACCATCTAAAATCCCTGCTATTTGTTGTGCTGTAAATTTCACACTTTAAAGTTTATTGTATTATTAGAGACTGTCTAAGTTTTATCCTTTGGTTCTTTTATGCATCTTCTTCCGCCATATTTCAGCTATTTTTCGGTCCGTAACGATAGCTATGAACCACAAAATACCTTCGCCTGACGAAAAAATACATTATAAAACATTTCAAAAACAAAATTTAGACAGGCTCTTAGTTTTGTTTGGCAAAAATAGGAAAAATGTACTAAACTTTTTCAATTGGCCTTCTTATTGTTAACGACTGAATTACAATTGCTTAAAATACAAATTAAATAATTGTTAATAAATTCAATTAGCTATTACCTCTTTTGGGTAGCATATATAGTACTTCGTTACGGGTTTTGACAAAGCCTTTAAATTAAGCTGATCGGACGCTTTAACAATATCTTCAACCTTACCTGATTTATGCAATATATTGATGCCTTTATGGTTATTTTGATATGCCTGATTTGAAATGCTGCCCGTAAACACAAAATATGTGGCTTCATCTTCTGTAATACCATATTTTGAAACCAACTTATCCAGATGCTTTTGTAACTCTTTTTCTTTTACAGGTTTCTTTTTTAACTTAATGGTCAGCAAATTTCTATTGATTATCATTTCACATAAGTGACTCAACACAAAATCGGAATCAAATTGCCAATGTTTCATGGCAGAAATAATATCAAAGTCATCCAATTGGGAAAAAATAGCGAGCGTATTTTTATTAAAATCATCCATGGAAATTTTGTTTTCCAAAAAATATAATAAGGGTTTGCTTGCTTCCAATCTATGGTGATTATTGTGTAGCTCTTTAGCGCGTTGTAACACGCGAATCAATAATTGCTCGGCAGCCAATCCTGTTTTATGTAAATATACCTGCCAATACATAAAACGTCTGGCTATAAGGAATTTCTCTACACTGTAAATACCTTTCTCTTCCACCACCAATTCATCATTCACTACATGAAGCATCGTTATGAGGCGTTCGCTATTCACATTGCCTTCTGCAACACCTGTATAAAAACTATCACGTTTTAAATAATCGGCCCTATCCATGTCAAACTGCCCAGAAATAAGTTGACACATAAACTTTCTGGGGTATTCACCTTTAAAAATTTTAATGGCAAGCGTTAAACTTCCGTTAAATTCTTCATTTAAACGTTCCATAAAAAGCAGGGAAATTTGCTCATGGGATACGGTTTCAACAATGCTATGTTCCATGGCGTGGGAGAAAGGTCCGTGGCCAATATCGTGCAATAAAATAGCGGCATACAAACCCGTTTCTTCTTCGTTGGAAATTGCAACTCCCTTAAAACGAAGCACATTAACGGTTCTTTGCATTAAATACACACAGCCAATGGCATGATGAAACCGGGTATGATGTGCCCCTGGATATACTAAGTAAGACATCCCCATTTGCGTAATTCTTCTTAGACGCTGAAAATATTTATGTTGTATTAAATCGAAAATAAGGGAATTTGGAATCGTAATAAATCCGTAAATTGGGTCGTTTAATATTTTAAGTTTGTTCAAACTTTAAAAGTTAAGGTTTAATAGACACAAATATAACTATATACCTTATATATTAAAACATATAGAAGACTATACTAAGAACAAATTGAAATTAATACTTATTAAAACATATAAATGAATACAATAAAAATACTTTGGGTAGATGATGAAATTGATTTATTGAAACCACATATATTATTCTTGCAACAACGCAACTATGCCGTTACGACCTGTAAAAGTGGTACGGAGGCTATTGAAACCCTTGAAAGCGAAAATTTTGATATTGTTTTTTTAGATGAAAATATGCCGGGGCTTACAGGTCTTGAAACTTTAAACGAAATAAAGGAGAAACAAGACAACCTGCCTGTTGTAATGATCACAAAAAGTGAGGAAGAGTATATTATGGAAGAAGCTATTGGCAATAAAATAGCCGATTACCTTATTAAACCCGTAAATCCAAACCAGATTCTTTTAAGCATCAAGAAGAATTTAGACCACTCAAGACTTGTTTCAGAGAAAACAACATCGAACTACCAACAAGAGTTTAGAAAAATAGCGATGGATTTAACCATGGTTAATTCTTATGAAGAATGGGTAAGTCTTTACCAAAGATTGATTTATTGGGAACTCCAACTTGAAAATATTGAAGATGCAGGCATGTTTGAGATTTTGGAATCCCAAAAAAATGAAGCAAACATTCATTTTGGTAAGTATATTGAGAAAAACTATGCGAAATGGTTTCAGCAAAATACCGAAGCGCCCATTATGTCACATACTCTTTTTAAAGAAAAAGTGGTGCCAGAGCTAAGTAAAGACCAGCCTACTCTATTGGTAGTGGTTGATAATTTAAGATACGACCAGTGGAAAGTTTTTGAACCCATCATAAACAACCATTACAAAAAGGAAAAAGAAGAAGCCTTTTTTAGCATTTTACCAACGGCAACGCAATATGCTAGAAATGCTATTTTCTCAGGATTAATGCCTAGTGAGATGGAAAAACTTTTTCCTCAATATTGGAAAAATGATACCGATGAAGGGGGGAAAAATTTACATGAAGAAGATTTTCTAAAAACACAAACAAAGCGCCTAGGATTAAATCATTTAACTTATGAGTTTCATAAAATAACCAATTTAAAATCAGGGAAAAAATTGGTTGAAAACTTTAAAACCTTAAAAAATAACGATTTAACCGTTATCGTCTATAACTTTGTAGATATGCTTTCACACTCGAAAACCGAAATGGAAGTCGTAAAGGAATTAGCATCTAACGATAAAGCATACCGTTCGTTAACGCTAAGTTGGTTTAAAAACTCGCCTTTATTAGAAATGATTCAACAAGCGCAACAGTTAGGTTTTAAGTTGATATTGACTACAGACCATGGCACTATCAACGTAAAAAACCCTTCAAAAGTTATTGGAGATAGGGATACCAGTTTAAACCTGCGTTACAAAACCGGTCGGAGTCTAACCTACGAAAGTAAAGACGTTTTGGTTTTTAAAGACCCAAAAGACGTTCATTTACCTTCTATAAACATGAGCAGCTCTTATATTTTTGCAAAAAGCGACCTGTTTTTTGCCTATCCTAACAACTATAATCACTATGTAAGTTACTTTAGAAACACCTATCAACACGGTGGTGTTTCCTTGGAAGAAATGATCATTCCATTTGCTGTATTCAACCCAAGATAATCCATGTAATACCAAAAACACCGATAAAATACACTTTTTATTAGTTTTTATTGGTTTTTATTTGTAATATTGCTAACAAAATTATGTGAAGTTGGAAATAGATTATCAACTAATTGATTTAGATACTGTTGTAAAACAGCTATTAAAAAAATTAAAAACCAAAACCATCTTGTTATATGGTGATATGGGTGTTGGAAAAACGACTTTAATTAAAAATATAGTAAAAGAATTAGGTAGTCATGATGATGTTAGTAGTCCAACATTTTCTATTGTTAATGAATATGAATTAAAAAATGATAAGATTTTTCATTTTGATTTGTATCGAATTAAAAATTTAGAAGAAGCCTATAATTTTGGTATTGAAGATTATTTAGATTCCGATCATTGGATTTTAATAGAATGGCCAGATGTGGTAAAACCTATTTTAAACAATGATTTTGACATGATATATTTAGAGTTAAGCTCTGAAAATAGTAGAAAATTAACCGTAAAGAATTAACTAAAAAACCAAGCAGAAAGCCATAAACAATCCAGTTAAAAAACAAAAAACATATTGAATGTTATGCTATTACGGGAAACCCACAGCACAAAATTCAAAAAAACCTGTTTTTAACATTTTTTTAACATTTTAACACATGCTTCAGATTAGTCTTTATTTAAATTTGGGTAATTAATTAATTAAATCCCTTATAAAATGAAAACTAAAAAGTATTTAATCGCCATGGCGATTTTCGGAGGCATGTTGTTTACTGTTTATACAGCTAACGCGTACAACTTAGATGGAGCAACAACAGCAAAAATCGAGAAAAACAGAATCAAAGTCGAAGGAGGGGGGCAATAAAGGTAATCTTGTTTTAGGAAGTATTACTGCTACTTTAATAGCAATTACACCTTACTTGTACAGTTTGTACGAAAGTGTTCCAGATATTAAAGTTTGGGACACTTTTTTTGGCACATATACTAGTGTATACTATGAAAGTCTGTTAGTTTTGGCTTGGACTTTAACGGGCAAAATTATTCCATTGTTTTTAATCTTTATTTGGTTTTTTACTTGTAGGCATTGGTGGTATCACTCTATACTTGTTCCTATTGCGATGTATATATACCAAATAATAATTGTTTTAAATGACGATTTAGCATTCGCAGACGATAATCAAATATTTTATTTAATTCCCGTCATGGCAATTGTTATTCCTTCTATATATTTAATTAGAGCTCAAATTTTCAATAAAATTAATGATGCAGACAAATCTTTAGAGGAATTAGAAGATGAGTTCAAAATATCGCCAAAAAACTTCTGGCAAAAAATTAAACAGTATTTTTAATAGTTTTTGGCATTTAATCGGTCGCGCTCTTCTAAATCAATTTGTTTTTGATTGTCTTTGAGATGGGAGTTTCCAAATTTATAATTAAATCCTAAAGTAAATAATCGGTTTTCCAATCTCGACATTAAAAAAATATCTTGGTTTGAATATTTGGTTGTTGTATTAAAATTTTGATTATTAAATACATCAATATAGCCAATGCTTATGGAAGCTTTGTTGGTCCATAATGTTTTTCTTAGGTTTAAATCAAGTCCATGTCTGCTACTAACATTTTTTGGACCATCCACAATTGGTGATATATATAAATAAGCCATATCTAAGGTTAAACTTTTATCTTTTAATAATGTAAAGTAATTCACCAAATTGCCATATAAAGACCATTTGTCTATTTTTGTCAGTTCGTTACCACTTTCTAATGCGAAAAACTGATTTTCATAATAAAAAATAGAAGCTAATACAGATATATTCCATCTATTAGCCAATCTTGTATAAGTTGTAAAGTCCAACCCATATGAAATACTTGTATTAATATTTGTATTGACATATTTTAAAATATTTTCATCGTTATCTTGAAATGTTATTTCTAAAGTGGGATCATTTTCATACCTGTAATAAAGCTCAAAAGTATAATCTTTGTTAAACGTATAACCCAAAGTAAAAACGTCGTCTATTTGAGGCTTCAAATTGGGGTCTCCGGTTAAATAGCTATTATCATTAAAAAAATATTTAAAAGGATTTAACTCACTATATCTTGGGCGGTAAATCCGTTTGTTGTAATTAAAATAAATATTATTATGCTCATTTAATCTATGCAATAGATAGAATGACGGAAAAAGCTTTACATAATCTTTATGGTTTATGATCTTGGTAGATACGGAATTTCCTGTAATATCTGTGTATTCAATACGAACGCCCGATTTTAAACTCCAATTTCCCCAATCTTTTGAGTAACTGCTGTAAGCCGCATAATTAACTTCTTCATACAGGAAGGTATCGGAATTCTGCAAATCCACTACTTTTTCACCATTTTCAAAAATATATTGGGTTAAGATACTTTCAGAATCTATATTGGAAATCTTGGCGCCAGCTTCAAATTGAGCTGAGTTATTAATGGGTAGCTCATAATCTAATTGTCCTGTATATAATTTTATTTTTTGACTGGAAAATGTTTGAAAGTTATTGTTTCTAAACGCCACAGGGTCATTTGGTAAAAAATAACCTGTTTTCACATCCTGAAAACTCGAAAAATCATAATTGGTGTGGTGCATACTAACTACTAGTTTTTCACCCTCTTTCTTGAATTTATGAACATAATCTACCGTAAAAGCCAAATTGATAGTTTCGTCCACCAATCTGTTTATGGTGTTAAAAGTGGAGTCTAAAACATGGCTTGCATTATAAACTTCTGTCAAAGAATTTACAAATGTCTTTGTATGTTCTCTTGGAGCCAGCAATAGCATTGTTGAGAACCCTAAGCTATTGTTATCATTAAATTCATAATCAATAGTAGTATTTATATTGTGATTGGATGTTTCCCGCGTTCTTTTAAAATCGGTTTCCCAACGGGATGTGTTTTGGTCGTTTTCTATAAAGTTAATAAACTCACTATTATGTCTATAATCCTTTCGTGGGCTATTACTATAATTTATATAGGTATTTAGTTTTTCTGTTTTAAAAAAATGACTGGTGCCAAAGGCGTATTTGGGATATTCGCTACCCTGTTTGTAATTCCCAAAAACACTACCATTATAACCTGCTATAATATTTTTACTGGTTATTATATTCAGTACCGCCCCTCCTTCAGCCTCATACTTTGCAGGTGGGTTTGTAATGACTTCAATAGATTTTATATTATTGGCTGATGTGCCTTCTAAAAGTTGTTGTACTTCATTGGGTGATAGATGCACTTTTCTGTCGTTTATGTATATGACTGGTGTAGATTGTTTTATAGTAATAGTCCCATCATGCACTAAGACACCTGGGGTATGCTTTAAAACATCCAATACGTTATTATTGGAAAGTGTTGAATTCTCGACGTTAAAAACCAATCGATCTACCATCCGTTTAACGGTTGGTCTTTTGGCGACCACCGTAACACCATCCAGCGTCTGGATTTTTTCCTTAAGAATGATAACACCTAAATCCAGGGTTTTATCAATATTGAACGTGCTTTTACTTTCCTCAAAACCTAAATAACTTATTACTATAGTGTAATTATTAAGCTTTAAATTTTTAAATTGAAAAACACCCTCTTCATTGGTTGTTGTACCTTCAATAAAAGTGACATTATCTGCGCTATATAAAACAACATTCGAAAACGGAACAGGTAAATTGCTTTCATCTACAACACGACCTGTTAAAATAAAACCTTGAGTAAAGACTAATAAAGGCGAGAGATATAGGAAACAGGTGAATAAACTTTTAGGCATATATTTGTATCTGTTTGCAAAGGTATAAATTTATACTAATCAACAGTAAATCCCGTTAGTTTTTAAGCTTTTTCGTTTAAATACAACAATTTAATCTAAATAATTCCCCGAAAGGCTCTGCCTCGGGGTGTCCAATTCACCTCTCCTTTGGAGGAGAGGTCAGAACTGCCTTTTCGGGCAGTTCTGGGTGAGGTAAAATACAAAATTTCGGTTTTTGACCCTGAGGTCAAAATGAAACAGGCGAAATACCTCTATGCTCTGCCGAGGATAGTCTGTTTCAAGAAATTTTTTATTTAAATACATAAATAATCGTCTTATAAAGTCTAAAATAATTATTTTTGAATTGTGTCAATGCAATAAAAAATTTATTTGTAATTTGATTATTTTTAAACTAAATAACCATGGCAAAACAATTGTCTCCTTTTACGAAACAACAACTCTTACCACAAGAAGAAACCCTTGAGATATTTAAACGTAAGGGAGAATTATTTATAGGAATTCCAAAAGAAACGGCTTTTCAGGAAAAACGTGTTTGTTTAACCCCAGATGCTGTTTATGCCATTGTTAATAATGGGCATAGAGTGTTATTGGAATCTGGTGCTGGCGATGGGGCTAACTTTAGCGATAAGGACTATAGTGAGGCTGGTGCCGAAATCACCAACGACACCGCAAAGGTTTTTGCTTGTCCTATGATACTTAAAGTAGAACCGCCAAGTCTAGAGCAAATAAAACTTATCAATCCGCAAACCATTTTAATTTCTGCACTTCAGATTAAAACCCAATCAAAAAACTATTTTGAAGCTTTAGCTTCTAAACGTATTACAGCTATGGCGTTTGAGTTTATTAGAGATTCAGATGGCACCTATCCTGCTGTAAAATCTTTAAGCGAAATTGCTGGTACGGCATCGGTGCTCATTGCCGCCGAATTATTATCAGACACCAAAGGAGGCAATGGCTTAATGTTTGGAAACATTAGTGGCGTACCACCATTGGAAGTGGTTATTTTAGGCGCAGGAACCGTTGGTGAGTTTGCATCAAGAAGCGCTATTGGTTTGGGTGCCAATGTAAAAATATTCGATAATTCCATTACCAAATTAAGACGGATTCAAACCCATCTTGGAAGACCGCTCTTTACTTCCACCACGCAACCAAAAAACTTAACTAAAGCTTTAAAACGCTGCGATGTGGTTATAGGTGCCGTAAGAGGAAATAACAGATCGCCTATTGTCGTTTCTGAAGCCATGGTGCAATCTATGAAAAAAGGAGCTATTATAATCGATGTGAGTATCGATACCGGTGGCTGTTTTGAAACCAGTGAGGTAACAACCCATAAACAGCCAACCTTTGAAAAACATGGTGTGATTCATTATTGTGTGCCAAACATTCCTGCCAGATATTCGCGTACAGCCTCAGTATCAATCAGTAATATTTTTACACCTTACCTATTAAAGATTGCTGAAGACGGTGGTTTGGAAAATTCCCTTCGATTTGATAGAGGTTTAAAAAATGGGTTGTATTTTTACCACGGAATTTTAACTAGTAAATCTGTTGGTGAATGGTTTGGTTTAAATTACAGCGATATTAATTTGATTATTTTTTAAACAAATCATCCCAAAGACTTCTATTATTTTTCAGTACATAACAAAATCAAAATATATTCAAATGTCAGCCTGAGCCTTTCGGCTGTGCCAAGATAAACTAAAGTCGGATACATTGGAAAGATTGTTTTTATTTTGTCATGAACTTAAATTATTTTAAATGAAGCATCCATGCTAAGAACACCTTTCAAACACAGGATCATGATTATGGGTGTACCATCTGACCATTAAAAAAAGTAACATAAGATAGATGAAATTAATTCAGCGTATTGGCTATTATCTAGGAGGTTTTTCACTAGGTTTAATCATATTAGCATTCTTTTTAAACGGTAAAAAAACATCGTGTAGCTACGGACCCGATGCACGCGTATTAAAAAATATTCGGTTAAAAAAAATTGAGTATTTGGACAATACGCAATCTCAATTGTATAACAATAACTTAGATTCTGTTGCAGTGAATTATGTGTTAAGAAAAGGAAACATTAACTTTTCCGAAAGCAATGCTAGACAGAAACCCTGTGGTATTTATATAGTGGAAGGTGATTATAAAGAAAAGGACATAATATTAACCGTTGAAAACTGCGATAGCATTGCCACCATAACAAATTTAAGAATAGCCAATTAATGATAGCTAAACGTTGTTTTGATGTGATATGCGCTATTATTGGTTTAATGATACTGGCTCCTTTTTTATTACTCATTTCCATACTTATTAAATTAGATTCCAAAGGTCCTATTCTATTTATACAAGGACGCGTTGGAAAAAACAATACAGACTTTAATATTTATAAGTTTCGAACCATGCGTATGCAATCGGAAACCAAAGGATTGCTGACTTTAGGAAACCGCGATTCCAGAATCACCAAAATAGGCTATGTGTTGCGCCGCTATAAAATTGACGAATTCCCACAGCTCATAAATATTCTAAAAGGAGACATGAGTTTTGTAGGACCCCGACCAGAACTTCGCTATTATGTGAATTTTTACAATGAAGACGATATGGAAATTTTTGCGGTTCGTCCAGGTATAACGGGACTTGCCTCATTAAAATACAGAAACGAGGTAGAACTTTTAAAAGCTGCCGAAAACCCTGAAGAGTTCTTTATAAATACCATCATTCCAGATAAATTAAAATTCAATAAAGAGTATATCAAAAAAAGAAACTTCTTCTTCGATTTAAAACTCATCTTCATAACCATCATCAAAGTGGTGGCAAAATAGCCATTAGTCATTAGACAATAGACAATAGTAAATAGCCAATAACAACCCCAATGTCAGTCTGAGCCTGTCGAAGACCTAAGCATACGACAGCTAATTGTTAATGGAGAACAACAAATCCACGAATCAACAAATTTCCACTTGTATAAACGCTTTATTATTCCTACTTTAGAACAGTGCTTTAGTCCGTGCAGCAACACGTAACCCAATGCAAAACACATGACCCAAGATACCTATAACCATATAAAACAGTTAATAGAGGATTCCGGGATCATTCATTCAAACGGAAGCTCTAAGAAAGTATTTCAAAGTTTTGATTTTTCTGAAGAAACCATTTTAATTACTGGAGCTGCGGGATCAATTGGTAGCGGACTTGCTGAACATATTTTAGCATGTGATTACAAAAAACTGATTCTTATTGATATTGCAGAATCTGCACTTTATAACTTAATCAAAGCATTTGAAAATGAAGATTTAACAAAGATTGAGTGTTTGCCTTTAAGCATAAATGATGTTGAGTCCGTTGAATTTCTTTTCGAAACCTATAAGCCTACACTCATTTTTCATGCAGCTGCTTATAAGCATGTACCTTTAATGGAAGCGCATCCGTATGAAGCTGTTAAAACAAATCTTTTTGCTACTAAGTTACTGGCAGATTTAGCTATTAAATATCATGCTAAAAAATTCATCTTTATATCTACCGATAAAGCCGTAAACCCAATCAGTGTCATGGGGATTACCAAATACATTGCGGAGAATTATATCATGCAGCATGCTCAAAAAAGCGACACACAATTTATAATTACACGCTTTGGAAATATTATTGGGTCTAACGGATCGGTGCTACCGGTTTTTAAAAAACAAATAGATCATGGTTTGCCCTTGACAATAACCAGTAAAACCATAGCCCGCTATTTTATAGACAAACATAAAGCCTGCCATCTAATTTTAAAAATAGCCACTTTTAATAAATCCGAAGGCAGTGTGTTTACTTTTAATATGGGCAAACCTATCAAATTAATTGATTTGGCCAATTGCTTTATTGACCTATACGCAAGTAAGCATGAAAAAATAGCCATTAAAATAACAGGATTACGCCCTGGCGAAAAGCATACCGAAGACCTGATTTCTAAAAATGAAACCTTAGTAGCTACTGACCATAAAGACATTTTATTGGTAAAACAGAATAAAGAAATCCCATTTAAAAACACCAATTGGGATAGCTTACTAAATATAACCCCTTACCTATCCCCACAAGAAATAAAGCAATTGCTATTAAGCTATATATAATTGAGGACTGTTCGAGGAGCACACAGCGTATCGGTAATCAAAAATCCAAGGCTAAAGGTTCATTATAGATTAAAAAACTAAAGAACAACTTAACAACCAATCTAAAAATCCAAAAATCTAAGCAGTCTAAAAAGTCCAACTACCAACTCCCCTTTCACGCTTCGCGCTTCACGAAATCCCACGTCGCTTCTTCTCTTTAGCTAAAAGTGCTAATTCCCTACCTGTTTGCCCAGCTACTGATGTGTTTTCCTCCGCACGACGTATTAAATAGGGCATCACGTTTTTTACGGGACCAAACGGCACATACTTAGCCACATTATATCCTTTATCTGCCAGATTAAAGCTGATGTGATCGCTCATACCATACAGCTGTCCAAACCAAACCCTAGGGTCATTATTCTTAATGCCCTTTTCAGCCATCAAATCCATAAGCAAATAGGAACTGACCTCATTATGCGTTCCTGCGAATAAAGACATATAGTTTAAATGATCCAACATATAGTTTAAACCAGCATTAAAATTCTCGTCTGTAGCAGCTTTGCTTTTGCAAATTGGAGATTCATAACCCATTTCTTCAGCCCGCTCGTTTTCTTTTTCCATGTAGGCGCCACGTACTAATTTATATCCAAGATAATAATGACCTTTCTTCGCTTTTTCATGCTCACTCCTTAAAAATGCCAACCTATCGTGCCTGTACATTTGTAAAGTGTTAAAAACAATCGGCTTTTCTGTATTGTACTTTTCCATCATTTGGGTTACCAATGCATCGGCTGCATCTTGTATCCAACTTTCTTCTGCATCAATTAATACGGCGACATTGTTGGCTTTTGCTTTTTTGCAAACCACATCAAACCGCGCTACCACCTTATGCCATTCCTCCTGTTCTTTGTCTGTTAAGGGAGCTCCTTTACTTATTTTTTCATATAAATAAAAGCGGCCAAAACCCGATGGCTTAAAAACCGCTATGGGAATGGCTTTAATTTCTTTACAGAACTCAATAATTTTAAGGGTAACATCCCGGGCATAATCAAACTCCTTTTCACTTTCTTTTGCTTCAACCGAAAAGTCCAATACAGAGCTCACGCCTTTTTCATACATTTTATTGATAACTGGCAAGCAATCTTCTTCATTGACGCCCCCGCAAAAATGATCAAATACCGTCGAACGAAGCAATCCCTCAATAGGTAAATGCACTTTTAAGGCAAAATTTGTAACTGCTGTACCTATTCGAACCAAAGGCTCTATTGAAATCATTTTGAACAAAAAATAGGCGCGTTCTAATTCAGAATCACTTTTTAAAGCAAAAGCAATTTCGGTATTATCAAAAATAGGGGGACTTTTTTGCATTATATTCAAAATTTGCTGCAAATATAATCAACCACAAGTTATTATTTTATATAAAATCTCCTTAATTTCGTGGTTTCAAAAAAAATAACTATTTCATGGATTCTATAGCAACAAACAAGTGTACTATTCATTTTAATAATATTTGTTATTCGGCTCTAAACAAACACCTTAACACTCGTAATTTTTCTAAAATTTTTATTTTAGTAGACGAAAACACACATCAATTTTGTTTACCCTATTTTTTAGAAAAGCTAGAAACTAAGGTTACCATAGAAATTATTGAAATAGAATCTGGCGAAATAAACAAAACCATTGATACCTGTGTTGGCGTTTGGAACTCACTTTCAGAACTGGATGCCGACCGAAAAAGCTTGCTAATAAACATTGGCGGTGGTGTTATCACCGATTTAGGTGGTTTTGTTGCCTGCACTTTTAAACGTGGCATTGCTTACATTAATGTACCCACGACCCTATTGTCTATGGTTGATGCTTCTGTTGGGGGAAAAACCGGAGTTGATTTAGGGCATTTAAAAAACCAGATTGGCGTTATAAGCAATCCCGATTTAGTCCTTATAGATACCCATTTTTTAAGTACGTTACCACAAAACCAAATGCGTTCTGGCCTAGCAGAAATGCTAAAACACGGACTAATTAGTGATGAAAACTATTGGAATAAATTTCAAGACCTGGCGAAGCTATCATTAGCCGATTTAGATGAATTGATTTATGAATCCGTAATGATTAAAAAGAATGTTGTTGAAATCGACCCTTTTGAAAACAACCTACGGAAAACTTTAAATTTTGGACACACGCTTGGTCATGCCATTGAATCTTACTTTTTAAGCAATCCTAACAAAACCACTTTGCTACATGGAGAAGCCATTATCGTGGGAATGATTTTAGCAGCCTACATTTCTACCGAATTAGCAGGATTCCCAAAACAAGTGGCGCACAATATTAAAAGCCTATTTGTTGACTATTATGGAAAAGTAGCTATCGATGATTCAGAATATGCTACCATCATTGAATTGCTTAAATACGACAAAAAAAACAACCACGGGAATATCAACTTTGTGTTATTGGAAAACATTGGAAAACCAAGAATAGACTGTTTGGTAGATGACAATATTATAATAGATGCCTTTGAGTTTTATGCCTCTTAACCAAAGTCGCCAAATGTCTTTTTGGTTTAGTACAAGACAAAAACCCAAATTTATCCCGATGTCAATCTGAGCTTGTCAAAGCATTTTTTTACCCCCTTTTGGCTCTGGTTTATAAATCTGTATGTGCGATAAAAATATACGTGAAGTCTGGTGTCACCAATAAGCCCAATAAAAGGAGTTAGTGATGATGCATTGGTCTTAGAGGTATTATACTTTTTTTAACTGTATTTTCATCAATACTCACTGGAGTAAGGTTGATACCTGCAGAAGGAAAATGCCATGTTTGCAGTCATTACTAGGACTAGGCATACTACTTTTTTCATGAGATTTGTATTAGTTGTTGGTTACCCCTCTAGGGCAAACGCACACTTTTTTTTCCATGAATTTGCTTCGCCTGTTCGCTGTCGCTCGGGTCACGAATTAACACAAATCTGTATCTGCCAGCAGGTGAATTTTAAAGATTTTCAAAAATAAACGACACTAATTTTTCGTTTTTAGCGAATTTGTATAATATTAAAAGATCTCAATTAGTGTAGATTGGTGTAATTAGTCAGGGCAAACCCATGCTTTTATTTGAGAAATAAAATAATTTATTGAAACGAACTATCCTCGAGGCAGAGCCATAGAGGTATTTCGCTCGTTTCATTTTGACCTTAGGGTCAAAAATCGAAATTATGTTATTTAGATTCCCGTTTTATTCATTATTTAATATTTTTATAATAATGAATTCATGAATCTTACGATTTCACGGGAATGACAATTTCAACGGAAACCCCCGACGCAGAGCGTCGAGGAATTCTTTTCGATTAATCAGCCACGAATACACAAATAAAACTTAGTGTTATGTGATAATAATATTTGTTTTACCAAAAAATAGAAAAATTTGTGAATTCGTGGCTTTCCTTTCTATTAAAGTATGAGTCTGCCCTGGTTACCCTTCACGTTCCTTTAATAATTTTTTAATCTTCTTAGAAGGTTTTATCTGGTTGTCGGCAACAGCACAATAATCTACCAACAGTTTTTCTGCGTGGTTATAGATGTCCCCATTAGGCAATGCCTCGCCAGTATGTTCTAGCACTACTTTAGACAGGGCTGCCATATAAAGTCCAAATAACTCATCACTTCCTTTGGTTAACTCCGTTGCGCTTGCTCCAATAGCGAACGTATAATCTGGTGTGCCCATCATCCAGTTTAAAATGTATTTTATGGCGCTTAATCGGTCTAATTCAGCGGCATTAGCAGGATGGCTAAACAAATAATTGGCACATAAGAGCACCTGGCTTTCGCCGGTTTTATAGCTTTCCGGGGTTTTAAATTCATAACTAGCTAATTCACTAAAGTTTTGTGCCAAAGAGCAAGCCAGAACCATACTGGCAACAAGAGTAAGGATGATGTTTTTCATGGTTAGTTGGTTTCGATGTTTGAATACATTAAAAGACTTCTAGGAGTCCCAGTATCAAATATCGAAATAAAAAGTGAGAGTTTATTATAACAAACCCATATTTTGTAAAAAAAGTGACTGTTTTTTGATTTGTATTTTCTTAAAAAGAGGTGGTGCTTTGCTCCTATTTTTGGATTGGAGTTTTGTGGGAGCCCCTATATAGCGGTTATATTTTTATGTAAAACACAACCCTGTTATTCTTTCGTTGAAACTAGTAACATTCTAATATCTTATTGGTTTATGAGTTGACAAACCTTGAACCTGAAAATTAAAGTTATGAGTACAAAAAAACAGAACCCAGCCCCATATCACCTTTCACACCAAATCGCAAATCAAAAATCGTTAATCGTAAATCAATTAACAGTTCCCCTGTCAGACTGAGCTTGTCGAAGTCCTGTGGTGTGTTGTTTATAAGCTCATGAGTTTATTCATTCATTGGTTTATGAACCAAACCACAAACCTTGAACCCAGAACCCAAGTATAGCACAACAATATAGTTTTTATAATACTCTAAATATTATCTAATTGGCAGATTTTAGAAATTCTTCAATTTTGTTAATATCATGTTCGGTTAAATTTGCCCGTACCCTCATGTGTAAACTTATCGTACTCCAATCCGTATCATTATAATCTGCGGGCGATGGCGCCAAATGGCATCTATTACAGGCTTCTCCCCATAATTGAGCACCAGATTTTTCAATATTAAATTCCTCTCCAACAGTTGTTGCACTCGTATATTTATGCTTTGTTGAAGAACAACCTATTATGAATCCTCCCGCTATAAATAACATTAAGCCAGTTATGATTATTTTATGTATTGCTTTCATGATTTTTGTTTTTTATATGTTTATTAAAAACCAATAGCCCAGTGTATAAAGAAGCCATTAGATTTACCTCCTCCACCATGACCACCAACACGGTCTGTTGTTTGGTATGCCATTTTTATAAGAGATCTCCAAGTCAACCAATAATTTAAACCAAAAGCATATTGATCTGACTGTTCTTCCCATTCGGCTCCTTCTGGCGCATTGAAATTTGAATACCTACCAACAAACTCCATTTTTTTTAGAAAATCACTTTCTGCCATGGTAGGACGGTAACTCAGTTGCGCATAAAATGAGTTACTTTCATTTTTAAAAGTATATTCCTCTTCATCGCCATCTTCATGCATCTCAATATACATGGCATCATCAATTTTGGAATTATTGTATTGTCCTTTGACATCAACAAACCCGCCAACAGCTGCTATTTGTTTTACGAAGGAAAAATCAATGGCATATAGGAATGCTCCAACATCTTCATACATGGAATCTGTTTCGCCAACACCATTTGTTGAGTATGCTGAAAAACCAAGCTCAGTAGAGGAATCGGCAAAAGGAAGTATCCCTAAACGCCCACCAAATGCTTTACTGGTATTATTGTCTTCATAATTTTGAAACAAAAGCATACCTGCTTCCTCTGGCTCGTCACTACCATCTTTTAACCGTGGACCGTTGGTTGAATAAACCGAGTAATTTAAAGATGCTCCTCCAAGATTAAAAGCACCTCGAAGTTCCACACCAATGCCAGAAGCGGGCGCAATGCCATCATGTCCGAAACCTAAAGGTCTTGTAGGGAGTCTGTTAATCCAAGCAGGATGGAACCGTTCCATAAATGTACCAAAAGGAAGAAGAAATTTACCAGCTCGAACCGTCATGTTTTTGTTTAAAACATACATAATATCCGCATATTCCAAACCTATTTCAAGATCGTTATGCTCAAGCTCAAATTCAAGTTCTGCTTCAAACATAAGCCTGTCTGAATGTTTGAATAAGAAAATAGGAGAAAATGCAGATCCAACGTATGAGGATTCTTTTTCACCTTCGGTATCCATAAAGTTTAATCCCGTATGACCATAACCTCTGACCATAAATTGGGTTTTACTTGGTTTGTCTGGTTGAGATTTTGATGCACTATCAATCTCAAAGTCATTGTACGTTTGCCCATAAGAAATATGACCAAAACCAATGATTAGAATTAATGCGATTATCGTTTTCATTATTTAAGTGTTCTTATATAGTTAATAATTTCCCAGCGTTTTTTTTCTGGGATTGACGTTTTGTAGCCTGCCATTGGGGATCTTCCTTCAGTAATTTTCCAAAAAATAGCTCCATCTGTTTGAGATTGAACTGCTTCGCTAGTTAAATCTGTTGGTCTTGGAATTAAACCGGTTCCTCCCATACCATCTCCTTTTCCTTTTGGTCCGTGACATACAAAGCACAACACCTTGTAAAGTTTTTTACCGGATGCTACTGAATTAATATCCCCTTTTAAAGGGTTGGTAATTTTGTCTGCATATTTTGGAGCAACCCATTTATCTTGAATGGGTTTATTGAAGCTTACAGCAAGGAATAACAGCGGTATAAATAGTATAGCACTTATGTAAATGTTATAAGGTTTCATTTTGTTTAAATTTTTATTACTTATAATCAAACTAATTATAAGTGATTACAATTAAATTTTAATGTTAAGGCTATAGGAAGATTATATTAGAATAATCAAATAACAAAAATCAAATCAATAGCGATTCGTGTAAAATGGTGATATTCCTAATAAGTAAAGGAGGTCTGTAATCATTAATCGAACTCGTTCTTTCTTTTAATTCAAGGAATGCATTAATATAAGAGAAGTGGGTTTCAACAAAATTAATTGGGTTACTGCTAAAATTATTGTTGAAAGATTTTTTTAAATCATTATGCCCTATTTTAAATAATTTGTCTTTATGACAACAAGATTCAGATAAATCCTTGCAATTGTCCGTTCCGCTTTTTTGAGATTTAACACAGCATGTTTCGGCTTGTTCAAAAATTCCAATATCAATTAATTTATCACGACAATAATGCAAGTCTACTGAAAAAGAAGCAGTAGAAAATAGCACGATGAATGACATGCCAATTGATAATATTTTATTGTAAATGGTATTCACAATATTGCTTTTTGTTATTAATAAGCGAAAATTAAAGAACGAATTGATAAACAATGTAAAATTTATATATGACTAAAAAAATGACATTTGTCATGTTTATATTTATATCATATTTATTATCAGTATGTTGTCAAGAACACGTTAATTATCTAATGTAATTCTTATCGAAATCATTCTACACTTATTATGCTTCCCTCCCATGCTTCGACTACGCTTTGTACAAGTTAATTGTATAAAAAGTGTTTACTCGCTCCTCGCGTTTTACTTATTGTTTATTTGTTTATGAGTTGACAAACCTTGAACTTGAAAATTAAAGTTATGAGTTAAAAGTTAAGAGTTATGAGTTATGAGTTGAGAAATTAAAATATTTGCTATCTTTCTGCTTATAAAATCTAGTAAAATGAATACATCCTCGTTATGAAAAAAATTATTACTACACCAAATGCCCCTGCTCCTATTGGTCCTTATAATCAAGCTATTTTAAGCGGAAACACCTTATATACTTCTGGCCAAATTGCCATCAATCCAGAAACTAACGAATTGGTTTTAAATGATATTGAAGCGGAAACAAAGCAAGTCATGCATAACTTAAAAGCTGTTTTAGAAGCCGCTAACATGACGTTTGAACATGTTATAAAATCGTCGATTTTCATCAGTAATATGGATGATTTTGCTCAAATAAATGCCGTATATGGAAGTTTTTTTGATGAAGCCAATGCGCCAGCACGCGAAACCGTTCAAGTAGCTCGATTACCAAAAAATGTAAATGTGGAAATTAGTGTCATTGCCGTAAAGTAATTGAAGATATTTAAAACGATATCATTACAAAACCTTAGTTCGGTTGATAAACATACCCTATAACTTTTAATAGTTTAACCGTGTAATCGTTGAATTGTGTATCACAAACTTCATCAATACATCAAACTCTGAACTTTGAACTCTGAATTTTGAACTTCATTAAAATTTATGCCGAACTCAGGTTAAATTATTACGAAACATTCTTTTTCGAATATTTTATTAATAACTCTTTTAGTTTTGAGACCTCAAGTGGCTTTGCTAAAAAATCATCTATTCCGGCAAGCTTTGCATTGGCTATATCTGCTTCAAAAGCACTTGCAGATACCGCTATAATGGGTGTATTATATCTTGAATACTTCTCTGTTTCCTTTATGGCTTTGGTAGCTTCATAACCATCCATGTCTGGCATATAAATATCCATAAAAATCATATCGAAATTTAAAATTTTATATAATTCAACAGCCTCTAAACCGTTTTTTACAAACGTGCAATCGGCACCTTGTTGTTCTAATAAAAATTTAATTACTTTTTGATTCATCCTGTTATCCTCAGCAACCAAAACATTAAATTTTTCTAACAAAATAGGTTCTTGGATATCTTCTTCTTTTTTTATTCCCAATGTTTTTTTAAGCTGTAAACTAAAATAAAAGGTAGTGCCTTCATTTTCCTTGCTTTCTAATTTTAACTCTCCACCCATTAATTTTACAAGTTGATGCGAAATAGCTAGACCAATACCGCCGCCTCTATAATCTCTTCCTTGTGAAATACTAAATGCTTTAGAATCATTAAAAATTTGCTTAACTTCTTCAGGACGTAGCCCAATACCCGTGTCTTTTATATAAAATGTTACGATTTGACCATCCTCTATACTAATAGTTTGGTCTACAATAATTGAAATTTTTCCTGAGTTTGTAAACTTAATGGCATTATTAATCAAATTTATTAGTACTTGTTGTATACGCAAAGAATCTCCTAAAAGAGAAAATTTACGCTTCTCGTCTATTAAAAATTTATAATCAAACTGTAGGCCTTTTTCCCAAGCTTGGTATTCAAATACTTTAAAAAGATGTGATAAATCGGTCTTTAAATCGAGTGCCAGTAAATTGAGTTTTACATCACCTTTGTCTACAGCTTCATTATCTGTAACCATGTTTACAAGCTGTAATAAATGCTTTGAAGAATATTCGGCAATTTCAACTTGTGCCTTTTGGTCGGCATCTAAGTGTGTGCCTTTTAACATATTAAGCATACCCAACACCGTACTAAGTGGTGTACGAATTTCATAGCTCATATTAGCTATATAAACCGATTTGAAATCGACAAGCTTATTGGCTTCATCAAGACTGGATTGTAATTCCTTAATTCTGGTATTTAAATTCGCAAGCCTTATTTCGTTCCTTAATTGATTTTTAAAAAAGTATTGCAGTACAAAAATCTGAGCAATTGCAAATCCAAATAAAAACAAAACCAGCATATTGTTACTTATTCTCTGTTCAAGAAAAAAGTATACTAACAATAGGACAACAGCTATTGAAACAAAAATAATTATAGATAATATTTTCTTTGTTTTAATAGATTTTAGAAACTGTAAAGGAAATCTCATTTACTTCGCATACATTTTTAACAAACTTATTATTATTCTATGTATTAACAAAAGTAATATAGGTATTACCTCAATGAAGTGGTATAAACTTTTTCTAATTGGCTAAAAAATCGCCCTTTTTTGTCCACTCTATGTCTTTTTTTCCTTCCGTAGCGATGCTATGCAATTCAAAAGAAGAATTCGATTGAGTAAAATTGCCATTGCGCTGGCTGGCCCGTTCGCTAAAATAACCCACTGGGTTATTTTTTCACGCTCCGTCCTGCTTCAATCGAAAAAGTTTAAACCACTTCAATATATTATTTTGTTTTTTTTAACTTTATAACATTATAAAGATAATAAAGATATACTTTTATAAACGACCTTAATCCCAAATATACATGCGCATAGAATACGATATAAAATTAGGCTTTAAAGATGTTATGATACGGCCAAAACGTTCTACCCTTAAAAGTAGAGCCGAAGTTAGTTTAGAACGTGAGTTTAAGTTTTTACACAGTCCGTTTTCTTGGACAGGAATCCCTATAATGGCAGCAAATATGGATACCGTTGGTACTTTTGAAATGGCTAAAGCACTATCAAAAAAACAATTATTCACTGCCATACATAAACATTATTCCACTACCGATTGGAACGTATTTGCATCAAATTTACCACAGGGCATAGAAAATTATATCGCTGTAAGTACCGGTGTGAGTAAGCATGACTCTGAAAAATTAGCTTCCATATTTAAATTCAACCCATATTTAAAATTTATTTGTATAGATGTTGCCAATGGCTATTCTGAATATTTTGCCAATTTTGTAAAGCAAACTAGAGACCAATATCCTGATAAAATTATTATTGCAGGGAATGTTGTTACTGGAGAAATGGTTGAAGAATTATTGCTCTCAGGTGCCGATATCGTTAAAGTTGGTATTGGCCCTGGTTCTGTTTGCACAACCCGTGTAAAAACAGGGGTTGGCTACCCACAACTTTCGGCAATTATAGAATGTGCAGATGCTGCTCATGGTTTGGGTGGACAAATAATTAGTGATGGTGGTTGTTCCATACCTGGCGATATTGCCAAAGCTTTTGGTGCAGGTGCCGATTTCGTTATGCTGGGCGGCATGCTTTCTGGCCATACCGAAAGTGGTGGCGAAATTATTGAAAAAGAAGGGAAACCCTATAGGAAATTTTATGGCATGAGCTCATCAACAGCCATGGAAAAGCATGTAGGCGGTGTTGCTGAATATAGAGCCAGCGAAGGTAAAATGGTTGAAGTCCCTTTTAAAGGCGATGTTGAAAATACTTTACAAGATATTTTAGGCGGACTTAGAAGCACGTGTACTTACGTAGGTGCACAACGCTTAAAAGAACTTACAAAACGTACTACTTTTATTCGCGTAAATGAACAAGAAAATAGAGTTTATGAAGATTAAGTATTCAATGTCCTATTAAAGATTCAAGACCGTTTTGCTAAAAGACAATAGAAAATAGACAAGAGACGAGTGAAAATAGACAAATTGAATCAGTATCCATTAAGTGTGTAAACTGAAATTATCGAGATATTTTTTTTGCACCAACCCCGTAACAAGTAACTTTTTACCTAGGGTCGAACATGCTTATTTTTTATTTGTATCTACTTTTGTCACAATTCGTATCCACTTTTTATCACTGTTAAAATCAACTTAAATCGTCCATTAGGCTTAATACGACTTGCTCTATGAGCAGGTATAAGTATACCATCTCCTGTTTTAAGTGTAGATGCCTTGCCGTCAATTTCAATAATTGCGCTGCCATCAATAATTTGTGCATATGTGTCGAAAGGAGAAACCTTCTCATTAAGTCCTTCACCGCTTGCAAATGATAGCGCATTTATTGACCCTGTTGTCTTTTTCATTATAGACTTACTAACAACAGCATTATGCTCATATTCTATTAACTCAACGATAATATGGGAATTGCCTTTTTCAATTTCTCCATCTTTGTTTGGCAATTTTTCTAGTTCTTTAGTATCCATGATTTATAATTTTTAATGGTGAACTTCTTTGTGTAACACAAATTAGGGCTATTATTTGACCATATAGTTACATAATTAAGAGAAAAAGTTACATCATTTTGTATATCAACTGCCAGATTTGGTTGCATCAAATTTTCATTTTTTGAAGTTTCCCTTTCGTCTTAGCTCAAGATAAACTAAAGTCGAAATCACATAACGTGAGCAAAAAGTGTGATTCCTCATTCTTCGGAATGACAAAACAGAATCTGTTTTCCCTTAACTTAATAACATTGTGCTCGCGCGAGCAGAGGCTTTATTTGTCGGTTTCATTATATCTATCTCCACGAGTTGTAGGTTCAGAAATCACAATAAACTCTAAATTTTCTGATTGGTCATTTCGAATTCTGTGTTTTGTTCTTGGTGGAATATGAATTCCGTTTCCCTTTTCAATTTCAACTATTTCATTTTCAATTTCAAAAGTCGCTTTTCCGCTTAATATTCTAAAAAATTGTTGTGATAAGTTATGGTAGTGTTTTGTCTCTTGAGTTTTCGGAGGCATTAATTCCTCTATCACACTTAAACTTTGAGATTTCACTAAGTGCCAACCACTACAATTATCTCCCCATATATAATGTTCGCTATTCTCTTTCGATTTTTTCATTTTATTTTTTATTTGCAGTGTTTTTTCAAATCATACACAACATTGAATATAAATACATTGTCTATATCCAAATTATATATTTACGAATATAATAAATATTCCCCGCTACCACGAGCGTCACACCCGTGGCGTCAAAAATTAGTTTTTAAAGATTCCCGCCTTACTGAAACAAGTTCAGCACAAGCCGCAGGAATTTAACCCAACCAGCCTTCCCTATCCAAACTTCTATATTGAATGGCTTCACTAATGTGCGCCCCATTTACGCTTTCAACACCTTCTAAATCGGCAATGGTTCTTGAAACTTTCAGGATTCTGTCATAGGCGCGTGCCGATAAATTCAATCGTTCCATAGCGGTTTTTAATAACTGCTTGGAGGCATCGTCCAACACACAATATTTTCTGATTTGTTTGGTGCTCATCTGCGCATTGTAATGTACTAGATCACTTTCTTTAAAACGGTCGGTTTGAAGCTCCCTAGCTTTAGTAACTCGCTTTCTAATGTCTACCGAGGTTTCTCCTTTTCTGTCTTCCGATAGTTTTTCAAAAGGCACGGGCGTTACTTCAATATGTATATCAATGCGATCCAACAAGGGACCTGAAATTTTACTTAAATAGCGTTGCATTTCGGCAGGACTAGACGTTACTGGTGCGTTCGGATCGTTAAAATAACCTCCAGGACTGGGGTTCATACTTGCCACTAACATAAATGATGATGGATAGGTCACTGTAAACTTCGCACGCGAAATAGTCACTTCCCTATCTTCTAATGGCTGACGCAAGACTTCTAAAACATCCCGCTTAAATTCGGGCAATTCATCTAAAAACAACACACCATTATGTGATAACGAAATCTCTCCCGGTTGTGGAAAGCTACCACCACCAACAAGCGCAACGTTTGTGAAAGTTAAATATGTGTGGGTATAATATAGCTTAGTGTTTATAAGGGATTGGGGGAAATGTTAATGTTTAAATTAAGATATAATTTTTGATAACCAACAATGATATAATAGCAAAGATTATAGGAAATAATATATCTAAAATAATTAAAAATAAATTGAAAATTGATTCTGTTGATTTATGAAATGTTGAAATTCGGTTTAGCTTTTTAATGACGCTCTTTAATTTAATTTGATATAAACGAGTGGGGTTATTAAAATAAAAATTATCGTTAGCTTGAATAATATCGCTAGACTCATCTAATATTTTGTTAATTTCTTCTTTAATTTCTTTTTCAGATTTCCCTCCATTAGTTATTTTAATTATTTCTCCATTTATTTTACTAAAATCCGTTAAATATGATTTTGTTTTCCTAATTAAATATTCTTTAAAATGTTCGTTATATCCTCTAATTATAAAAGCTATTAAAAGAAATATTATTGTAAAAAATAACAAGTTAGGAATAATGTCTTGATTGTTTTTATCAAAGCTTAAACCAAATAATTCAAAATCTCCAGTTGAATTATTAATTAAAGTTTTAAATATAATTCCAGTTAGTGAAAATATTAATAATGATTTCCTTACTTTTTTAAAATCATCAAATTCTATTTTATCAATTGTACTCATATTTAAAAAAAGTATTTAGTTCATCATAATGAACTGGATTTAATATATCTATTTATTTGAATCTATATGTTTATAAGGTATTGGGGAAAATATTAAAGTTTTATAAAAATTACTGCTAAAGCAAATAAAGCTAAAACAATTGGAAATATAATATCTAAAACCATAACCGAATAGTATGTGAAATTAGCTTTTAATTTAACCTTTTCATCAAAATCTTTTAAAAGTCTTTTTCTAGCTAATTCTTCTTCACTATTGAATTTAAAATTATATTGGGATATTCTTTCGTTTGAAATTATCTTTATTGTTTTTTCATATTCCTTTTTAAATGTATCGTTATTATATCTAATAATTAAAGCAATAGTGAAAAATATAATCAAGTAACCAATATAATTTGGCAAAAACGTTGCATCACCAATAGGTAATGAAAAACCTAAAAAATCAATAGTAGTATCTTCTTTTGAATACTTTACTAATTTGGCTAAAAATATACCAATTACTGATGCAACCAATAATGATTTCCTAAGTTTCTTAACATCATCAAATTCTAATTCTAAACTCATTTTAAAATAATGTATTTAATTATTTTCGTTAATATTATTCTGAGTCTTGTGATTTTGGTTTCCCAAAATTATACGTTATTCCAAAGAAATGACCGAATTTAAATTTATCAACTATCGGAGGGTTTCCTGCATTTCCTAAATCATACTGAGTTTCATTATCTGCAATAAAATTATCCTGCAAAACACTAACACGTCCCATTGACAAGCCTGTATGAAAAATAAACCTTTCCTTTTTACCTACAATAAAGCCTAAACCAGTTAACAATTGAAATTTTTGATTACTTGTAAATAAAGCTCCAACATTCAATGAAGGTCTTAACCAAGACCCACCCCTTAGAGATACGTTAACCATTGCTCCAAAACCGAAATCATAATTACCATTATCTTGTCTTAAAATTGTTTTCTTTCCATTTGGCATTCCCGTATCATCTAAAGCATTTGTTAAAATATATGTATTATCAAAAATAGAACTTATAAATGCACCACCACTAAAATCAACTTTAACACCACCTCTTATCCACAATTTATATACATAAGGCTTTTCAACAACTGAAGTATTAATATTTGTTCTTTGTAAAGTAATTTCAACATAATCAATGTTATCACCATTTACATCAATTGGATACAAATAAATGGATGTATTAACACTCATTAATAATTCTAATTTCTCATCACAATCTTTTAGTAGTTGATTTATTTTTTTTTGATTATCAATAGTTAAAGTAGATGGTGTAGTTAGGTTTTCAATTTGATTATCTAAATAATAATCTTTATTTAAAGCATCTTCAAATGAATTTTTAAATTCTTTTCTTTCTTTGTCAAATTGGTCAAAATCTAATTCGTCCTTATGAGCTAAACTTTTAATATAACCATTTAACGTTACTTTTAAATCATTGACCTCAATAAGAAGTTTATTTTGTTCAGTATTAATTTCATCATTTGTAGCTAATACTTTTTTTTCATCAATACTATCAATAGAACCTACATTTTTATCAATTTCAATTCCTCTACTACTAAAAGGAATAAGGTTTTCATCAAAAAATAAATTAACTAGATTATAATTCAAAACATACCTATACTTAAAAGGGTTACCATTTATCAATTTAACTTGAATTGGGCTTTTGTTTGTAAAAACTAATTTATTTTTTTTACTACTATTTTGAACGCTCTTTATATCCGGTTGACCTAAATCTATAGTAAACACTGTTGTTTTAATTCCAGTAGAATCTTCTGTTCCACATTTCGATTTTGGTTTAGCTCCTCCGTCTTGTGCTTCCAAAGTTGTATTGAAAACAAAAATTAATAGAAAAATAAAAAAAAGTAAATGTTTCATAACTTGTTGGGTTGGTTAGTAAATTATATAAGGCAATATAGAAAAAAAACTTACAATATTAAATTAAAATTCATACATTTCATCTTGTAAGCTTCCCCAGATTAGAACTGTTTAATTGTCTAAAATTTCTATAAAGTTATTGTTTTCAATTGTAATGGGGTTAACCCCGCTCCCGCGAACGTCACGCTCGTGGCGTCAAAGATTGGTTTTTATCTTAATTAAAAAGAGCATCTACCCTAAGTTCTACTAAGCAGAGTCGTTTTTTTAAAATCTAAACAGATCTTCTTCTCAATCTTTCATCCCTTTTCGCTTTATCTTTTGCCTCTTTTTTAAAAATATATCAACCTCTTTCATACTTATTTCTCTTCTCAGAGTAAAAGGATGAAAAATATTAATCAAACTCGAAATACTCAGAAACACAATTAGTGATTGAACAAAAACACTCTCATTGATTAGTTTTTGTAATACATTATCAAACCATATATTAATAAAATAATATGATGTTGCAATTAAACCACTAATAGATATAAGAATAAAATTCACCTTAATACTTTTAATCCAATCAATAGTTTTCAAAATTTGAATTTTACAACCATAAAGTATATTGTAAATCTTAATCATCAAACGATTAAATTTGTTAATTTTTAAAGTTGTAAAATATCCCTGTTGATTAACTTCACCTAGTTCAGACGTTCCTTTACTATTATTCTTATCGTATTTATATGCATTAGCACTTATGTCAACATTAGTTTTATCTTTACGATTTTGATAATTAAACCTACATTTTACCCATTTATTATTAACTTTTATTCTTACATCATCCCCCAATATATATTGTGGTAATTTAACTTCAATATCTCTACTATCACACCAATAAGTTTTTACATAATCCACTTTATAGCCACCGATTTTTAATTTCATAACAAAAAATTTATTAATTAAAAAGATTCCCGCCTTACTGAAACAAGTTCAGCACAAGCCGCGGGAATTAACCCAACCAGCCTTCCCTATCCAAACTTCTATATTGAATGGCTTCACTAATGTGCGACCCATTTACGCTTTCAACACCTTCTAAATCGGCAATGGTTCTTGAAACTTTTAGGATTCTGTCATAGGCACGTGCCGATAAATTCAATCGTTCCATAGCGGTTTTTAATAACTGCTTGGAGGCTTCGTCCAACACACAATGTTTTCTGATTTGTTTGGTGCTCATCTGCGCATTGTAATGTACTAGATCACTTTCTTTAAAACGGTCGGTTTGAAGCTCCCTAGCTTTAGTAACTCGCTTTCTAATATCTACCGAGGTTTCTCCTTTTCTGTCTTCCGATAGTTTTTCAAAAGGTACGGGCGTTACTTCAATATGAATATCAATGCGATCCAACAAAGGACCTGAAATTTTACTTAAATAGCGTTGCATTTCGGCAGGACTAGACGTTACTGGTGCATTCGGGTCGTTAAAATAGCCCCCGGGACTGGGATTCATGCTTGCCACCAACATAAATGATGATGGATAGGTCACTGTAAACTTCGCACGCGAAATAGTCACTTCCCTATCTTCTAATGGCTGACGCAAGACTTCTAAAACATCCCGCTTAAATTCGGGCAATTCATCTAAAAACAACACACCATTATGTGATAACGAAATCTCTCCCGGTTGTGGAAAGCTACCACCGCCAACAAGCGCAACGTTTGATATGGTGTGGTGCGGACTCCGAAATGGCCGTTGTGCCATAAGACCTGTGTCTTTTACACGCCCAACAACCGAATGAATTTTTGTGGTTTCCAGCGCTTCATGGAGCGTCATCGGTGGTAAAATACTTGGCAAGCGTTTTGCCAACATGGTTTTTCCTGCACCTGGAGGCCCAATTAAAATAATATTATGTCCACCAGCTGCTGCAATTTCCATACAGCGCTTGATACCTTCTTGCCCCCTAACATCGGAGAAATCGTGTTCTGGAAAATCTAAATTTTTCTCAAACTCTTCTCGGGTATTTACAATGGTTTGTTCTAAGGGTTCTCCTTTATTAAAATAGTTAATAACCTGCTCAATATTTTCAATACCGTAAACCTCTAGATTATCGACAATGGCAGCCTCTTTTGCATTCTGACTTGGCAAAATAAATCCTTTAAAACCTTCTTCTCGTGCTTTTACCGCAATGGGCAATGCGCCTTTTATGGGCTGTAAAGTACCGTCAAGCGACAATTCGCCCATAATAATATAACGGTCTAAATTTTCGGCTTGAATTTGATTGGAAGACGCTAAAATGCCTATTGCCAAAGTTAAATCGTAGGCTGAACCTTCTTTTCGTAAATCGGCAGGCGACATGTTAATGATAATCTTTTTACCGGGAATCCTGTATCCATTATTTTGAAGTGCCGCTGCAATACGGTAGTTACTCTCTTTAATAGCGTTATCTGGTAAGCCAACTAAATGATATCCAATACCTGTATCGGTATTCACTTCAACGGTGATGGTCGTGGCTTCTACACCAAAAACGGCACTTCCAAAAACTTTTTTAAGCATATAAATTATTTAGTGCTTAAATGTAAGAAATGTAATCTTTTAATTGACGTATTTATTGAAAAAAATAATTCTTTGGACAAAAAATGACTGATCTTCGATTCAATGGAAAAAAGTTTAAACCACTTCATAAACTAAATGGCAACAAATTGATATTCAAATGTCTGTTTGCATTTCTGTTTTAAATAAATAAAATTCTTAAAACGAATAATCTCCGGCAGAGCCATAGGAGTATTTTACTCGTTTCATTTTGTCCTAAAAGTACAAAAAACCGAAAATTTATTTATGACACCTCACCCAAAACTGTCTGACAGTTTTGACCTCTCCTCAAAGAGAGTTAGAATCGGACACGAATAAAGTGAACCCTCGGGGCAAGCCCCGAGGGATCCTTTAGATTAAAGGAATTCTAGAATATTATAAAAGATATTTAAGACGTTTCCATTGATTATAATGCATAAACAATTGAAAATTAATACCATTGAAAACTATTGTGAAAACTAATTTTCAATTTTCACCATAGACATTTTACCATTATAAGGAGTGTTACCTTTTGATTTCATGGCATATCTAGCACTCTCAATGCCATCAAATTTATCATAATAAATATAATATTTATTGGTAGCTACATCGTAAAAGAAGTTAATGTTGTTTTGTCCCGCCGCTACAGCTTTTGTTAAAAACTCATCTCTTTTAGCTACATCACTATGCACAGCAATTACAAGGTAATAGCCACTTTCTACATTTCTAACATCCTTAATAATTTGAATATTATCGCTCTGTTCTTCTCCAAAATCGAAATCCGACTCCTTAAGTGGTACCTCACTTACTTCTGTAATTTGTTTTATTAGTTTCAGTGCTGCTCGGTCTTTGTTATATCGATCTTGTTCATTATCATATGCAGCACGTTTTATACGTCGTTTACGCTCTATTTCGGTCGCTATTTTAATACTTTCCAATTCCGATACTAAAGTTTCTTTTGAACGTTTCGCTTTCGTTTGGGCTTCTTTTAGTATTAAAATTTCATTTAGATAAATCATGTTTATTGCATCTTCTTCATTAGGAACATTTTTAAGTCTTTCTTTATACAGATTTTCTAATTCTTTGATTTTTATGTCTTGGGATTTTATAACATCATCAATCTGAACTTTTAAAGATTCTAAAGCAGCATTTTCAGCTGATACGCTTTTAAAAGGTTTAGGCTCGGTATAAATACCTTGTTCACTTAAATCATTTTCTTGTTTTAAATCTCGAAGATCTTTTTTCCTACTAACTACGGTTTCGTTCAATTTGATTATTAATTCGGTTTGTTCGATTTTAGAATCTGAAGCTAATTTTGTTAAATTTTGCATAGCTATACCAGTGGCATCTTTTGGAACTGAGATTAAAGCAGCGTCTAATTCTTCTTGTTTAATCCTAGCTTCTTCTTCGGCTTTGGCTTTAGCTTCCTGGGCTTGTTTAACCTTAGCTGCTTCATCTGCTTTAGCTTTGGCTTCCTGGGCTAGTTTAACTCTAGCTGCTTCTTCGGCTTTGGCTTTGGCTTCTTGGGCTAGTTTAACCCTAGCTGTCTCTTCTGCCTTGGCTTTGGCTTCTTGTGCTTGTTTAATCCTAGCTGCTTCTTCGGCTTTGGCTTTAGCTTCCTGGGCTTGTTTAACTCTAGCTGCTTCTTCGGCTTTGGCTTTAGCTTCCTGGGCTAGTTTAACCTTAGCTGCTTCATCTGCCTTGGCTTTGGCTTCTTGGGCTAGTTTAACTCTAGCTGCTTCTTCGGCTTTGGCTTTAGCTTCCTGTGCTTGTTTAACCTTAGCTGCTTCATCGGCTTTGGCTTTGGCTTCTTGGGCTAGTTTAACTCTAGCTGCTTCTTCGGCTTTGACTTTAGCTTCCTGAGCTAGTTTAACCCTAGATGCTTCTTCGGCTTTGGCTTGAGCTTCCTGTGCTTGTTTAACCTTAGCTGCTTCATCTGCCTTGGCTTTAGCTTCTTGGGCTAGTTTAACTCTAGCTGCTTCTTCGGCTTTGGCTTTGACTTCTTGGGCTAGTTTAATCCTAGCTGCTTCTTCGGCTTTAGCTTGAGTTTCCTGAGCTAGTTTAATTCTAGCTGCCTCTTCTGCTTTGGCTTTGACTTCTTGGACTAGTTTAATTCTAGCTGCCTCTTCTGCTTTGGCTTTGACTTCTTGGACTAGTTTAATCCTAGCTGCTTCTTCTGCCTTGGCTTTGGCTTCTTGGGCTAGTTTAACCCTAGCTTCTTCTTCGGCTTTGGCTTGCGAATCGGTGTCTTGTTTAGATTCTTCAATCAATTTAAGTCGGGCAGCTTTTTTCTCTTCTAATTTGGCCAGCGCCTCTGCCCTAGCCTGTGCTTTGGCTTCTGCAATGGCTTTTCTATCTACTTTACCTCCTGTTGTCGTATTACGTTTTGCTAAAGCGTTTCTTGATTTTTTTACTGGAGAAATTAATGCGCCTTCATCATCGTCATCACTATAATTGTAGCGTTCCCGTTTAGCGAATTTATATGCCAAAGTAACTTCGTGTGAATTTCCAAAAGTGGACATGTCACCCATTTCCTTTTCATAATTATACTCTATGGCAATTTGACTGGTTATATTAAGTCCAATTCCTGCGGATAATCCATATAAAGTATTATAACCCGCTTGCCCCCAAATACCTTTCGCTGTTGTTAGCATCATAATTCCTGAAAGGACGGTTTGGTCTTTTTTGAATTCCGACCGCACTAAACTTGAAAATTTGCTACTATCAAAAAAACCACGACTATCTACATAGCCCGTGTACATTACATGTGCTTGAACGCTTTGCTCAGGGTTTTCTTCGATAATTTGAGATGTTTTGAAATTATAGGAAACAAGATTGTTTAGAGACACGCCAAAATCAAAAAAAGCAGTACCATAGTTTATACCTGGATTGATCGTACCAAGCATGTTTGAAGGTACATTTTCTAACGAAGGGTCTGAGAAATTTGTAATAACATTACCTTCATTAATACCACTTTTATAAAAACCCAAATTCAAACCAAAAGTTAAATTATTATCTCTATCTAAAACAACATTATAGGCATAATTTAACACACCTCCAAAAGTAGTTAACACGCCATAATTTTGTTGAAACAAGCCAATACTAGCTCCTGAATTTTCAGCAAACCTTCCTGAATAACTAAACAGATACGTTTGAGGTGCATTATCAAACTGAACCCATTGGCGTTTGTTAGTAAAACTAAGGTATTTATTTTGTTCCCTTACAAAACTAAATGTTGGATTTATGGCATATTTGTTAAACTTTAAAGAGTTTCTAACAGGCAACGCAAAAGCAACAACACCGTCTTCTTGCGTATGAAGCGTTTGTGATAAACACAAAAAAATTAATATATATAGTAGATGTTTTAGCATATTATTTTACAACCGTTATAGAGCCTTTTTTAGTTTTGTTGGTCGCTGTTGTAATTATGTAGTAGTAAACAGGGTTTACAGCATTGAAGTCTATTTGGTTTTCTGGCCAATTGTTTTGATAATTATTGGTTTGAAGCATCACTTTTCCTTGAGAACTTAATATGACCACCTGTGTATTGGTGCCTGCCACATATGCTTGAGGAATTACCCAAGTGTCGTTATAACCATCATTATTCGGACTAATTAAATTAGGGATGGCTTCCACGTCGGGAAATGGTTCAGATATTGAAAAATGGTGTTCTGTTGTCGCCATACAGCCATCTGTTTGTGTAACGGCTACTTTATAATTACCAGACTTAGAGGCTTCATAACTATTACTGGTGGCTGTTGGTATAATCGTTTCATTAAAATACCATTCAAATTCTGGATTGCTTGCATTGGTTGTTACAGTAACAACTAAGGTGCCGTCTGTTCCTAAAGTGTTAAATTCCGGTACCTCCGGAACATTTATGTTACTTGTAAATCCGCTATTATCTAGATCTATTGTTGCGGTTGTCGTACAATTGCCCAAATTAACAGATACAGTATAAGCTCCAGCCTCATTAGTTACATACGTTTGATTGGTTGCTCCTTGTATTTCGGCACCATCTTTGAACCATTTATAACTATTCCCATTAATAGTACTTAATGTTGTAGCACCTTCACTTGAGCAATACGGATTTCCTAAACTAGAAGTAATTGTTGAAGTTCCACCTGAAGTTGCTTCACTGATTGTGACACGATTTGAATAGGACTCTGATGTACAGGTGCCATAATTTGTTTTGGCAAAATAAGTTCCTGGAGTATTTACAGATAATGTTTCTCCTGAGGCTACAAATATCGATGTTGTTGGATTAGCTTCATTAACTTTATACCAATTAAAGGTTAACGATGGGTATTTTAAAGGTGAATCATTGTCACCAGTCCCAGGATTGTCGATAGTTAATAAATAGCTTCCTCCGGCACAATAAGCACCTGTCGAAATTAAATTATTAATAGTAAATGGGGTATCCTGTAATTTATAATATGCCGCAAAAGCATCTGAACCCGTACTGGTTGCTGCCGGAGCAGTGCTTTTAATTCTAATTTTATAAGCTTCTCCTGCTGTGGTAGTTGGCAAAGAAAAACTTAAAGTTGCCGGTGAAGTTGTTACGGCTCCTTGAGTTGATGTATAAATAACAGTAGCATTTGTAAAACTACCGGTATTATCTGAAAGCTCTATGATAAACTGGTTGGTGCCTCCTAAGGACGTATCTGGCGAGAAAGTAAAGGTTGTATTATAGGTATTAAATGATGTGCTCGCACAAGCTTGGCTAAAGCCCAAACTGGGTTTACCAATTACTATTTGCGCATTAACAGTTCTTTCAGTTAAAAAAAATACAAAAAAAACAAGAATGTTTATAAAAGTAAAGTTCTTCATGCTATATTGTTTTCTTTTGTGAATAAAGCTTCTAAAAAATTTTATCATCCTAATAACCTTGGCTGAAAAAGAATTTTTTAAATTATCCAAAGCAACAAGAAAATAAAGAACTAATGTTTTATCAACTTCATTATAATTTAGTTAATAACTCAATCTTTAATTCCTAAATCTTCTTTGGCATAAACAGCATCTTTTGACGCTATTATTTTATTAATACGCAATCTAAAGTCTGGTCGTTTTTCATTTGAAAAATCAATAAAGGTTTCGGCATTATTACTTTTAGAATACACATTAAAAAAAGCGCTGTTACCATACCAATTTTCTAAATCTTCGTTATTAGAATCGTTTTCAACAAAAATATTTCCTTTACAATTATTGAAATACATATTGGCAAACTTGATTTTTTCTAAACTTTCTTGATTGATATTAATGGTACTTTCTAATATGACTGCTGGATTAAAGCCAGAAATAACACTTTTATTCATATCTAACTTAGCGTTCTGACCTATATAAACAGCTTCTTTAACCAAGCCTTTTTCTATATCCGATTTTAAATTTTCGCTATCATTTAAAAATGTTAAATTATTTGCATTTACTAAGGTTCCTTTTTTAGCAAAATCTACTTCTTCCCTATTATTATAAGACGCCACTTGTAAACATCTGGCAGCGGTACTGCTAGATACATAAGGAGATCTAATAGCTAAAGAATTATCCATTTTACATTGCACCCCATAATTAAATTTAAAATCGTTACTGTTCGATCTATATGATACTAATTTATTTAAACAAATATCACCGCCCCATGCTTCAAAAGAGTTACCTGCCGAATAGCTAACCATGATATTTTCTAAAATGGTTTTATTTCCAACACAAGCCAATAACAAACCATTAAAGTAATCATCGTTTTTAATTCTTTTTCCTGCAAATTCGATTCTAACATATCTTAAAATCCCCGAATTACCTTCTACATTTTCGCCTCCATAATTGGTACTACTGTATGAAGATTGAGGTAAATCACTATAAAAAGATGCTACCGAGCCATTGCCGAATTTATTTGTTGGAGCATCTCCTAAAATAATTAATCCACCCCAATCGCCTGATCGTTTAATACCTCTATTAGAAGTAAAAATAATAGGGTCTGTTTCAAGACCATCTGCAATAATTTTTGCTCCTTTAGTAATTGTTAATGATGCCTTTGAAGAAAAATCACCTATAATGACCGTTCCTGGTTCTATAGTAAGCGTTGCATTGTTAGTAACAAAAACACTTCCTAACAACATGTAGGTTTCTCTTTTAAGTAATTTTGTATCTTTATCAATGTTTCCCGCCAATATTTGCGTAGGTTCGTCGTACTGTTTTTGGCTAGGTTTAAACTCTGTCCAGTTGTACAACCAATTATTGGATCCTATAATTCCTTTTTCCTGTTGAGCATAGACATTTCCTAATATAAGAAGAAATATTAATGTTATTTGAGTGAGGTTTTTCATAGTTGTATTTTTTTATTATAAAAACTAAATAAGATTTTTCGACGAATTATGGGTCAAATCTATAAAATATTCCACGAAATACCAAATATTTCGTTGAAATACACAAAATAAATAAATTTGTCTTTAAATAAAATCGATGAAATGCACATATTATAGACTAAAAACATTTTATTAAAAAAATATCTGTGTTGTTATATTAAAAATAATTGCGTTGAATTTTTTGCTATACTATAAAAAAGCGAATCTTAGAAACCAAGATTCACTTTGTGTTTGGGTATTAATTTATTAGTTCTTTTGGGTAATTTAGATAGTTGTCTTGAAATTTTAATGATAGGCACTATACTCATGCAACGATTTCATAATTTCCTCATAGAATATAATAGCAGAAATTAATTTGTTGGTATCTGAATACGGCAAGATTTTTTTATGAAATTCTGTAGTAGCCTCCATATAATCATCTGTAGATTCAAACTGACTATCTAATATTTTTCTATTATCGTTATCATTTGGAATCCCTAAAGTACTCATTGTAACACCTGGCTTTGTTGCAAAGGCAATATAAGGTAATGTTTTTATTAAAACTTCTATGCGTTCTATATAAAGGGATAACAACTCACCTTTTTGCATACGTTCTAATTCTTCCTTTTTATGATACTTCTTTATAGCTACTTTTTCACTAATAATACTTTTTGGTTCATTCTTTTTCTGGGCAAAGCTTACTCCTGCCATTAAAAATAAAACTACACTAAATAGAATAATTTTTGTTTTCATATCTATGATTTAGGGATTAAAAAACAAATCTATGTAATTAATCGTTAAAAACAAGCGTTTTATCGAATTTTTTTATTGTGTTTTTTACATTTTATGATTTTTATTAATACAGTATAGTTAGTTTTAAGATGTAATTAATTGTGCTAATGATTGAATTTATTAGCATAATTTAGTTTTGAAGTAAAATATGGTACTTACTTAAATATTATAAACATACGTTTCATTAGTGTCCGATTAAAGAGTCAAGACCACTTTAAAAGAAAATAGAATATAGACTAAAGAATATAGACTAAATGGCAACAAATTGATATACAAATGTCTATTTGTGTGTCTGTTTTAATAATTACTAGATAAGTAACTAATTATTACAAAACACAAGCCCACAAATCAGTAATCTCTTAAAAAACCATTATCACCGTGTTTGCAGTGAATTACAAAAGTTTTATCGGACATCAATTAAAACAAAACATATTTCTATTTATAAAGTATAGAGACAAATAGACATTGAAAATACCAAAAAAAAATCTCAATTATAAATTAAGGATATTCTACTGAAATAGTATCGTTTATATTTTAATTTTCCTTAACCGTAAAGCATTAGCAATAACGGATACAGAGCTAAAGCTCATTGCTAATGCTGCGATCATGGGTGATAATAACAATCCAAAAACCGGATATAAAACACCCGCAGCAATAGGTACACCAAAAACATTGTAAACAAATGCGAAAAACAGGTTTTGCTTAATATTTCTAACAACGCCATGACTTAGCTTTTTAGCTTTAACAATGCCTTGCAAATCTCCTTTTACAAGCGTAATGGAAGCACTCTCGATAGCTACATCTGTTCCAGTTCCCATCGCTACACCAACATCCGATTGTGCTAATGCAGGTGCATCATTAATGCCGTCGCCTGCCATAGCGACTACTTTTCCTTGTTCTTGAAGTGATTTAATTTCGTTTAACTTATCCTCTGGAAGACATTCTGCTTTATAGTGTTTTAAATTTAACTGCTCTGCAACTGCTTTAGCAGTATTTTTATTATCTCCAGTGAGCATGATCACTTCAACGCCCAAATGCTGAAGTTCTTTAATGGCTTTTTTACTGGTTGATTTAATAGCATCAAAAATGGTTACATAGCCAACGGCCTCATCAGCAACCGCAATATATGAAACTGTCTTTCCTTGTTCTTGTTCGTTCACTACTTTATTAGCTAAATCTTCTGGGATAGAAATCGATAATTGCTCTAAAAGTTTTGCATTCCCTAATGCTATTTTTTTCATTCCAACGCTTCCTACAACGCCTTTTCCAGCAACGGCTTCAAAATCATCTACTTTAATAATTGAAACATGATTCAATTTACCATAATTCACAACAGCTTCTGCCAAAGGATGCTCACTATACTGATTTAATGACGTTATAAACTGAACTAAAGTTTCTTCTTTTAGCTCACTTGTGGAAATGACTTTTTCAACAGATGGCTTTCCTTCTGTAATGGTTCCCGTTTTATCTACAATTAGCGTATTCACTTTATTCATTTTCTCTAAAGCTTCCGCATTTTTTATCAATACTCCAGATTGTGCACCTCTGCCAACACCAACCATTACAGACATAGGTGTTGCCAAGCCTAATGCACATGGACATGCAATGATTAATACGGCTATGGCATTTACAAGTGCGAATACATAAGCTGGTTCTGGACCATAAATGGTCCAAGCTGCAAACGTGATTACCGAAACCCCGATAACAATGGGCACAAAGTATTTAGAAATTTTATCCGCTAACTTTTGAATAGGTGCTTTAGACCGACTTGCAGCATTCACCATATGAATGATTTGGGAAAGCAAAGTTTCCGAACCCACTTTTTCAGCTTTCATAATGAATGATTTTGTCCCATTAATCGTTCCCGAAGTTACGCTATCATTTACCTCCTTATCAACGGGAATTGGCTCCCCTGTAATCATCGATTCATCTATGCTACTACTGCCTTCTACAATACTACCATCTACTGGGATTTTTTCTCCAGGTTTTACACGTAGTAAATTACCTTGCTGAATTTTATCAATGGCTATGACTTTATCTTTACCGTCTTCAACTAAAGTCGCTGTTGACGGAACTAATTTTAACAATTCCTTAATGGCACCGCTTGTTTGACTATGCGCTCTGGCTTCCAATAATTGCCCCAACAACACGAGGGTTAAAATGACTGTTGCCGCTTCAAAATAAACAAATACGTTTCCATCTGCAGTTTTAAATTCATCTGGAAATGCATTAGAGAACAATAAGGCAAATACACTAAAGACCCATGCAATACCAGATCCAATCCCTATGAGCGTAAACATATTGAGGTTCCAAGTGACAATAGATTTGTAAGCCCGTTCAAAAAACATCCAAGTAGCATAAAACACCACCGGAATTGACAATGCAAATTGAATCCAGTTCCAATATTTTTGCTCTAAAAGGTCATATAAAGGATTATGATCTAACATTTCGGACATGGCTAATAGAAAAATAGGAACTGTAAATGCTACAGCAATCCAGAACTTTTTCAATAACCTTTTATAGATTTTGTTTTCTTCAGAAGTGTCTGCTTCCATAGGTACTAAATCCATTCCGCAAATAGGGCAAGAACCTGGTTCGTCTTTTACAATTTCAGGGTGCATAGGACAAGTATAGCCTCCCCCTAGCCCCCTCCCAAGGAGGGGGGATTGCTCCTGTACCAAGTCCATTCCACAAACAGGACAATCTCCAGCTTTATCATAGGTCTTATCCCCTTCACAATGCATGGGACAATAAAAAGTTCCCGTACCTTTTCCTTTAGGTTTTTCTTCTTTTATCTGTTCTTTATGTTGATGGTCTCCTAAATTATGGATAGTATATCTAGCTCCATCACTTTTTAAAGCTTCTTGAAATGTTTCAATGGGAATATGAGTCTCCATTTCTATAATGGCTTCTGCTTTTTCTAAATTGACCGTTGCATTTAAAACACCTTTAACTTTTGAAAGTGTTTCTTCCACGTGACTACGGCAACCCATGCAAGTCATTCCGTGTATATGATATGTGTGTGTCATCTGCTTATTTTTATTGTTTTTTGACTGTCAGATGGAACACCCTGAATAACCATCCTCATATGTATGAATACTATTATAAAGGGTGTTTCATGGCATTAAGATTTTAATTTATATTCAAATTTACCATCTAAAGCTAAACGTGATGTACACAATTTTGGAAAAAATTTATATAATTTGGTTTAACGTTTTTCTATCCCAGTTTTGTAATTATATTGTCAATAATAAAATTCATTCTTTCAACTGGTGATAATACTGGTACAAAAACTGTTGGGCATGGTAGCGATTCATATACTTTGATGATTAAGTTATGAATTCTGGTTTGCTCTTCTATATCTTCACGTCTTGCATAATCATTTACCAGTGGAAGTCTATCTAGAATGAATATTTTTTTGTAGCAAAACAACTCCATAGCATCAAGCAACTTCTTATCGTATTCTAAATTTAAAAACTGATAATAGGCCATTGCATCGGGTATTGCTCTATCAAGAAATACCGTATCTTGAGGGTTTAGCCCCATTTCTTCTTCAATTTGCATATCTAATACGCCTTCTTGAAATTTCTTTTTATTTGCCCGAATTTCTTCCACGTTTTCCCCATTCTCCCTTTGTGAATCTATGTAATGCCTAGCGTGCTCTATGGTGGTTTTATAACCTTGTGTTGCCAACATATTTACCATTGTGGTTTTACCAGTACACGGCCCACCTGTTAGCACATACCAATTTGTTTGAATTTTGCACTTACTTCGTTCCATTTTTACGTAAATTATTTTGCTTCACCTAAAGTGTTTTCATTTCATTTCTTAATTTGCCCATTATACAATGCTGCGATACAAGCACCTATCAACCAACTCAAGATAAACGTTTGAACAATTCCAATACCAGCTTCCCAAAATGGGATTTCCATTCTTATTATGGTTGAAACATCCAGTCCGTGTAATAAACTGTTGAAAAATTTTACCGAGCCTTCTTGACCGACCGTAAACATTACCACCATACAGCCTAAATAAAGCAATGCTTCGGTAAGGCGTGCATACCGCCAAAATGTCCATCATAAAAATGCATACTATCTTATTTTTTGCAGGAACGTGCTGTCACATTCCTGCTTGTTTATACTATTTTTCTTTTTTAACATACCACAAAATCGCCAATAGGACAATTACCAGTGGAATAATCCATAAATACATCATGATTTCTTGGTTTTAATGTTTAAGTTAATTACTATTATTATGCATATCGCCCATACCCATTCCATTGTCACTCATCATCTTCATACTGGACCTCATACAATCTTCGCTCATCATTCCTTCCTTATGCATCATTTGCATCATTATACCCATCATTTTTCCATCTTTCATCATAGAATGCATCATATTCTTTGTCATCACACTGTCTTTCATCATCTGCATATCTTCATCCTCCATCATCATATTCATCATTTTTTGATTGCCTTGCATATGCTCCATAAATTCATTCATAAAATTATGATTATTGACAATCGATTGAATAATTTCACTTCTTGTTTCTGCATTTTCAAGCAATGCTTGAACGTCTGGTTTTTGCTTACAACTATTTAACGTCATAAAACCTACTACCGAAAAAATAATTACTAATGTTCTCATAATATTTAATTTTTAGATTACTATTTATTTATTCTGTTTTCGTTGTTTTGATCCCGTTTATGATGTTTGTGATGTGGCATCAATAGATGGCATCCGAACATCAGAATTATAAAAATGAATAAGGAGACGTTTTCACCCAATCCTAAACTTGGAGCCAGGAATATTAACAATAGTGGAAGAACACAACCAAATATCATCCAAAATATATGTGATTTCATCATATTATGTATTAAAAGTTAGCAGTGTTACCGCCATAAATATCATTATGGCATTTTCGATAAATGTGACTTCAATCATTGGTCACTTTAAAGCTGTTTATTATTCCTTAATTTAAGAATTATTTATCATATTATGAAAATTAGTTTCTACAACCCATCTACATTTGTACAGTTTTGGATAATTCTTATACAATTTGGTCCAACGTTTTTCTATCCCAGTTTTGCAATGATCTGTATGAACTCATAGACATCCCTGTTACGGTTTTAAATTGACTGGATAAATGACTGCTGTTATTATAATTGAGAGCATAAGCTATTTCTGAAAAGTTTAATTGCCCTAATTGAATAAGCTCCTTAACACGTTCTATTTTAAGATTGATCAAGTATTTCTCAATGGTTATTCCTTCTTTTTTACTGAATAGCTTACTTAAGGCAGAATACGATTTGTTAAAATGTTTGCTCAGAAAAGTTGATAAATTATTGATTTCGTTTGATTCTATTTTTTTGATGAGTGACATTTTTAGATGCTCTATCAACACATCGGTTTCATCTTTTATAATTTCAAAGCCATGGTGTTTCAAAATGGATTCCACAATCGAATCATCATGAGATGAATTGGTATTTAATATAACCTGGCCCAATTCAATGGAGTCAATATCAAAACCTGCTTTTTTCAGTTCGGTATAGATGGTGGATGTACAACGGTTACAAACCATGTTTTTTATGAGAATCTTTTTTTTCATTTTTATATACTATTCATTAACTTTTGAAACCAATCCACAATCAATTTTTTGTCACTTACAGAAAAAATTGCATCACGATGAATTAAAGTATAGGAAGACAGCGGCATTTCGTCATTCTTAATTTGACTGATTATGGATTTAAGCTTGCTTTTCTTCCTTCGGTCTGAGACATTTTCCCAGTCACTAAAGTTTAATTCTTTTTTGCCTTCCTTTATATGGTCTTCCATAAACCAAGCAATAGGTTGTATTTTATTGTACCAAGGGTAATTTGTGTGGTTGCTATGGCAATCATAACAGGACTCCTTAATTTTTGATTCTATTGGCTTCGGTACCGTATTCACCATCATAAAATCGCTAGTTGATAAAAGATGACTTTCGTTGCGTTTTGTGGGTATAAATTGAATACCCACAAACACAACACATAAAATCATGATAACGATTTTAACAATTTTCATTTAATTAATTTGCGATTTCACACTACCGCATTTCAACATTTTAGATCCAAAATATGGGTTTTTAATGTCTTTGACTTCACTTAACCAATAGGCTCCTTTATTGTTGTTTGCCATCGGGCAAAAATCTTTGTAAAGTGTTTTTTCTGTCCCAAGCAAAGCTATCATATCACTAATGTCTGTACTTAAAGCTTCAAAATGTTCTCTTTGGTGGTCAATAGAACTTTTTACTATATGTTCAGCATGCTCTTTGGCACTTTCCAATATTTCCATATATGCTTTGTGTTTATCTTCGGTCAATTTTGTCATATCAAATGCCGAAAAAGCTTTTAACAATACCTCTGCTCCGTTTGCGGCTTTCTCTTTACTATCTGCAACCAGACCATTTTTAATTTGAATATAAGCTTCTATAATTGGCGTTGTTGCTGGATTTTTTTGATAGTCCGATTCATGGTTCATAGATTCATCATCATTATGATTTGTTTCCATAATATGCATATTTTCTTCTGTGTCTGTCTTTTTTGTTTCGTTTTTACACGATAGTGTTGTAAAAGCTATAAAAGCCATTGCTAAAATTCCCATGGTCGTTTTTAAATTTTTCATTTTTTATTGTTTTAAAATTATTAATTATTGTTCTATTTATTGATTGTAAAGTTGCAAAGGCTCTTGATTCTTGGCTCTTGGTATTGGTTCTATTCTCTATTTTTTATTTTCTATTACTCTATTCCATACCCCCTAATAATCATTTCCTTGGGTGTACAAAGTCATGGTCGTTTCATGTCGTCGTCACCCATATTCATGCCTTCATGTCCTGTTACTGCTTTTCCACCCTCTGGGTTCATCATGCTTGGTTTACCTGCCAATTGTGAAGCCGCATCAACAGTAAATGTGCCATTAACTACAATTTCTTCTCCTATTGAAAGTCCTTCTTTTATAACATAAGCATCTCCAAGGGAAGCTCCCAATATGACTTCTCTCAGTTTGAAGTTTACCTTATTGGAAACGATACTTTTGATGTAAACAACCGAACGTTCACCAGTCCACATCACTGCCGATTTTGGAATCACAATGTCTTTAGACGTTGAAGTACTGACATTATTATTTACAACACCTGATGCAAACATTTCAGGTTTTAGTTTATTTTCAGGATTTTTTACCTCAACTCGTGCCGATGCGACCCGCGTTTGTGGGTTTATCAAAGGATCTATAAAGGTAACGACTCCTTCAAAGGATTCTCCCGGCAACGATTGGATGGTATAATTTATTTTGTTGCCAACTTTTACCCAAGGCATATCGCTTTCATACACATCAAAAAGCACCCAAAGAGATGATAAATCTGCTATTTCATAGATGGGCATGCCTTGACTTACATAATCGCCTAAATCGACTTTTTTAGCAGTGATAATACCTGAAACATCTGCAGTAATCGGAAATTGTTGGATGGGCTTATTGCTACTTATTATTTTATTTATTGTGCTCTCTCCTATTTTCCAATTATTTAGTTTTTGCTTAGCAGCTTCAAATAATTCTGGTTGCGTCTCTTTGATACGATAAGCTTGTAGCAATTCTTCTTGGGCGGTCACCAATTCAGGAGAATAGACCATCGCCAATGTTTGCCCACGATTTACCTTTTCCCCTGTAAAATTGATATATAACTTTTCAATTCTACCCGGAATATGAGATGATTGCGTGTATAGTTTACGCTCATCAATCTGCACTTTACCATTCAGAGCCAACTTTTTGTTGGTTTCCTTACTTCCTCCTACGACCATCGTTTGAACATTGGCCAATTTCATAGCATCCTCGGTCATCTGAAGCGCATTGGGGTCTATTGCAGAATCATTCGACTCCAATGGAATTAAATCCATACCGCATAATGGACATTGACCAGGTTCTTTCATCTGTATTTGTGGATGCATGGAACAGGTCCAAATGGTTTCCATGCCTTCTACATGACTATGTTCATCCTCAGATTTTGGAGCATCACTTCCTCCAAAAACCAACCATCCAAGTAGAACCCCAACAAATAGGATACCTACCATTTTTAATATATTTTTATTTTTTGTGTTCATCTTATTCCTGTTTAGAAATTAAATAATCTCGTGTCGATTGTGCAATAAATTGATTTTTATTTGCTGAAACCGTTGCAGTTTGAAGCATTAATAAATCTTGGTTCATCCTTAAAATTTCCTCAAAATCAGTTCCTGAATTACTATAAGCCGCTATTAATAACGACATGGCTTGTTTTGTACTTTCAGTTTGCTTTTTATACAATTCTTTTAAAGTTTTAGCTTTCGAAATATTATAATTGGCCATACTATACGACGTTTGCAAATTGTTTTTTACAGCTTGTTTTTCATAATGAATGGCTTGTAACATAAAGTCGATTTCTTTTTGCTTAGCATGGTATTTTTTTCTAAAAATGGGCAGTGTCACCGAAAGCATAGGCATAATGGCATCTTGTCCGTTCATTTCCAAATCGGGAACATCTCGTTTTGAAATGATGGAATAATCCAAACCAATTCCTACCATGGGATACCCTTCTTTTTTGACCACCTTTTTTTGTGCTTCAAAAGATTCAATCTTTTTGTCTAATCCCATTAGTTTTGGGTTGAAAACAAATAAACTATCTCTTTCTAAGGGTACATCATTTTCAACCAGTGGCAAGGAATTCGGAATAGTAACCATTTCGTCTAAATCCCTATTCAACAAACTATTAAACTCGATTTGTAGCGGTAGGTTTTGATCTTTCAATAATTGGATTTTGGTTTCACTGTCGTTTCTTTTTATATCGATTCTCACAACGTCTACCATGGCACCTTTACCACTTTTAAACTTACTCAAAGCTAGTTCTCTATAGTTATCCAATATTTGAAGATTTTCCTCTTCTAGCTGGATTATTGTATTGATTTCATAAAGTTCTGCATAGGTTTTTTTAATCTTTAAAAAAACGTCATTTTTTGAATCCAAATACTTTTGAAAAGTAGCCTCAGCCATTAAATTGGCGGCATGTTCTTTAGCTTCAAGCGTGCCAAACCAAGGAAACATTTGCATCAGACTAAATCGGGCTTCTTGGGCTCCTACCCTAGTTTCTATCATACGGCCAAAAGCACTCATGGTCAAACTTGGATCTGGTAATGAACTTACTTGTGGTGCTTTTTGCAAAGCAGCTTCAAATTCATTATAAGCAGATTGTATCTCAGGATTATTTTGAGACGCTGTGCTTAAATAATCCTGTAATGTTTGACCAATACTGCTTATTGAACAAAGAACCACAATAAAAGTTAAACATCTTAACTTCAATATTTTATATTCACCTATTGTCTTCATTATTAATTGCGTTTAATTACGGATTCTCTCCAAAAAGCTTGTAAAACGGGTACCACAAACATGGTCATAAGCTGAATAATCATCCCCCCAAATACAGGAATCGCCATTGGTATCATAATATCGGCGCCTTTACCTGTTGAGGTTAGCACAGGAAGCAAAGCGATGATGGCAACAGCGGCGGTCATCATTGCGGGTCTTACCCGTTTTTTACCAGCAACTAAAACAGCTTCTCTCACGCCTACTATTGTTTCAGGTTGTTTCTCTTCAAAAACTTGGTGGATGTAGGTGCCCATAATAACACCATCATCCGTTGCTATTCCGAATAGGGCGATAAACCCAACCCAAACGGCAACGCTTAAATTGATTGGATGAATCTGAAATAAATGCCGCATGTTGACGTCGGCTATGGAGAAATTCAAAAACCAATCCTGTCCGTAGAGCCATAACATAATAAAGCCACCCGCAAAAGCAACAAATACGCCAGAAAAATGGATGGATGATGCAATGACCGTTTTAAATTGAAAGTACAAGAGCAGAAATATTATAACCAAACTTATTGGGATAACAATAGACAGTTTTTTGACTGCTCGAATTTGGTTTTCATAACTACCGGAAAACTTATAACTCACACCTTTTGGAACTAACAATTCTCCTGCATCAATCTTGTCTTCTATCAACTTTTGGGCATCATTAACCACATCAACTTCGGCGAATGTTTCTTTTTTGTCGAATAATACATACCCTACCAAAAAGGTTTCTTCGCTTTTTATAATTTGGGGACCACGAACAAATTCCAAACTAACCAGTTCACCTAACGGCACTTGTACACCCGTTGGTGTTGGAACCAATATTTTTTTGATTTTCTCAGGGTCATCACGCAATTCCCTTGGATATCTCACCCTAACAGGATAACGTTCCCTGCCTTCAACCGTTGATGTGATTTTCATACCTCCAACAGCTGTTTCTATGACTTGCTGAACCTTTTCCACACTTAAACCATAACGGGCAATGGCAGAACGGTTAATATTCATTTGTAAATAAGGTTTCCCTACAATTCTATCGGCAAAAACGGCTTCCGTTTTAACAGAAGGTACTTGTTTTAATATACCTTCCAACTCAAAACCAAAATCTTGAATAGTCTTTAAATCGGGTCCATATACCTTAATTCCCATTGGAGCACGCATACCGGTCTGTAACATGACCAAACGCGTTTCTATAGGCTGTAATTTTGGTGCTGATGTTACTCCTGGCAGATTTGAAACCTTGACTATTTCTTTCCAAATATCATCTGAGCTTTTAATTTGTGACCTCCAGTTTCTAAAAAACTCACCAGTATCATCAGGAACTAAATCTTTTTCAGTGATACTCTGATGTAAGGCTTCATCGTTTGTTAGTTCCTTTCCATTTTTAAGAATAAACTTATCATCTTTACTAACTTTAAATCGAATAGGTTTTCCATTATAGGTTTCTATAAATTCCGGTTTATAATTGATAATGTTTTCAAACATGGAAATAGGCGCAGGATCAATGGCACTTTCCACTCTTCCCAACTTACCAACAGCAATGTCAACCTCTGGAATATTGGCCAACAGCATATCCAATTTCTGGACGGTGTTTTTGCTTTCTTCCAATCCGGTATGTGGCATGGCTGAAGGCATTAACAGAAATGATCCCTCGTTCAGGGTTGGCATAAACTCGGATCCAATACCTGGAAATGTTTTGGAAATTGAAGACCAGGCTTTTGTTTCCTTGATGTTCCATCCCATTTTTTCAAATCCTTTGGAAGCAAATCCGAAAACACTATCAAATCCCAACCAAATGAAAACACCAAACAACAGGGTGAAAAGCGGAATCAACATAAACTTACCTTTATTGTTCAAACACCATTTTAAAACAGGTTCGTAAAAATGGACAATGGTTAACAGCATTCCTAAAATGGCTCCAATTAGTACCAGTACAAATACATAATTTACAATAAGGTGATTTTGTGGTCCTAGTGGCATCCATTCTTCAGCCAAGAAAAATGTGGCAATAAATAAGGTCAACCCTATATTGATATAGTTGGAATATTTGTTGAATTTAATTGGCAGTTTATGTTCAAACAGTGAATTGAAACCTAAAACACACAATACTAATGGGAGCCAAATGTGCATATAAATTGTCAATAGCAATCCGCCAACAATTAATATAATACCCCAGGTTCTTTTAACCTTCTTTTTATCGTAATTGATACCAAAAACGAAATGTGCTAAAGCTGGCAACACAACAATGCCTAAGACGAAAGCTCCCAATAGGGCAAATGTTTTTGTAAACGCAAGTGGTCTGAATAATTTTCCCTCGGCTCCTACCATGGCGAAAACAGGAATAAAACTTACTACTGTTGTTGCCAAAGCCGTTGTGATGGCCGATGCTACTTCCTTGGTCGCAACATAAATAACATGCATCAATTCTTTACCCTTTACGCCGTGGTTTTCGGGCATTTCTAAATGTCGAATGATATTTTCAACAAATACAATCCCTATATCGACCATAACACCAATGGCTATGGCAATACCAGACAATGCCACCACATTGGCATCTACGCCCGTATAACGCATAATAATGAATGTCATGAGTACGCCAACAGGCAATAAACTGGAAATAATAAAAGAAGCCCTTAAATTCATCATAAGAACAAGAACAACGATAATACTAATGAGAATCTCGTGCGACAATGCCGTTTCCAAAGTGCTAATGGTTTCCTCAATGAGTTTGGTACGGTCATAAAAAGGAACAATGGTGAGTTGACTTGTTGTTCCATCAGCCAACGTTTTTTTAGGTAACCCTGTTGAAAACTCTTTTATTTTAGCTTTTACGCTATTGATGACTTCTAAAGGATTTGAACCATACCGAGCCACAACAACCCCTCCAACAACTTCGGCGCCACCTTTATCCAAAACCCCTCTTCGGGTTGCTGGTCCCAAACCCACATGGGCTACATCCTTAATAAGAATGGGTTTGTTGTTGGTAACACTAACGACTGTATTCTCTAAATCTTGAGTAGATTTTATATACCCAAGTCCGCGAATAAAATATTCCGCTTTATTGATTTCAATGGTTTTAGCCCCTATATCGCGATTGGAATTTTTAACAGCCTTCATGACCATATCAATGCCAATATTATAAGCTTTTAAGGCGTCTGGATTGACATCAATTTGATATTCTTTTATATAACCACCAACAGAGGCCACTTCTGAAACCCCAGAAACACCATTTAAGGCGTATTTTACGTAGTAGTCTTGAACAGAGCGCAATTCATCCAAATCCCAACCACCAGTAACATTTCCTTTATCATCTCGACCTTCTATGGTGTACCAATATACTTGCCCCAATGCCGTAGCATCTGGTCCTAGAGCTGGCTTCACATCTTCGGGTAATAAATTGTTTGGCAATGAATTTAACTTTTCCAAAACTCTAGATCGAGACCAATAGAAATCGACCTTTTCTTCGAAAATGATATATATGCTAGAAAAACCAAACATGGAAGAGCTTCTAATGGATTTTACATTTGGTATTCCTAGAAGGGAGGTTGTGAGTGGATAGGTAATCTGATCTTCAATATCCTGTGGTGATCTCCCTATCCATTCAGTAAAAACTATTTGTTGGTTTTCACCTAAATCTGGAATGGCATCAACAGGAACCGAATCTTTTGGCAAAAACCCAGTATTCCAATTGAATGGCGATGTGGATACACCCCATACAATAAAAGTGATTAAGATAAGAACGGTAATTAATTTGTTCTCTAGAAAATATTTTATGATTTTATTTAACATGTAATTTGATTATTAAACCGTTAGACATGGGTGTAATGAGAACACCAAAAACAACAAATTATCCAAGAAGCAATCGCAACTGGAAACATGGTCTAATGTTTAAAAATCAAATTAAATAAGTCTCGTCGAGCTTATAGATGTTCTTGACTATGAGCGGAGGGGGATATTCTGAAATTGTATATGCCTTTTCCTCAATGTATTCAAAAAGGTTTACATAAGAATAAACAAATGAAGCTACAAAAATTTGTTGGTCAAATGACAGTTTTTCAAACGCTATTTTTAACTCGTCTTGACCTTTTACAACAATTTGTTCTTCTTTACAGCAACCTTTTTTTACTATAGAACATGAACTGGCCGCCGTTTTTTGAATTTCCATGCCACAGGTTTTGGCTTTATGGAAAATTGCTGTATCCATCAACGTATCACCACAATAGTGCATGTCAATAGTAAATGACATCGTAGAAAACAATACTACGAATGACATAAAAATGGACATTATTTTATGGAATACCTGTTGCATATTACTGTAAAAGTACAAAATTTTAACAATTACTGCATTTGTTTAACAGAAGTTTAAAAAATCTGAATGAAAAAATTTATTGAAATGAGTAATCCTCAGCAGAGCCATGAGGCTATTTTGTTCATTTCATTTTGTCCTAAAAAGACACAAAAACTGACATTTATTCATGACCGGCACACAAAACTACCTAACAGTTTTGGCCTCTCCTCGAGGAGAGGTCAATGTGGGAACCCTGGGGCTAGCCCTGAGGAATTCTTTAGACTAATCATCTTTTTAAAATTGTTTTAGTCTTCACGGATATTAATCTCCCTTATTGTTTTGCCGCCAAATTATCTTTACTTTTTCTTTAAACCTTTATTTTTTTTTAATCTATATATTCTAAAACCGGTAATAAGTAAAACCAGAGGTACCATCCCAGAAATAAAAACCAAAATTCTACCACAAATACCTGCGATTTCCCCGATATGAATGGGATAGAATTGTGCTACTATACGATTGCTGTTGGAATCAAACCTAAAATCTGATAAAGTTGTTATGTCTCCTTTTTCATTAATTTCTACCTCTTTTGTTTTTCGATAACCCGCTTTTATAAAACGGTCCTTTATGTATCTGATTCGATACATGCCTGATTTGTCTTTAGGGAAATAAATAGCTCGTAAAGCATATTTTTCATTGGAGTTTAATAAGGTTTCATTTAGGGTTGAAAAGTTTTTGTTTTTTTGTTGGTTAATTAAGTGTGTATTTGGGTTATCAAAGACTTTTAAAGCTGATTTATAAACGGCATTATAGGTAAAATAAGAACCCGTAAAAGCAATGATAATAAGTGGAATGAAAAAATAGATTCCTAATGCTTTGTGTAAATCGAAGTTAAACTTCTTTTTCTTTGCCTTCCATTTTACTTTAAATCCTTTTTTCAAGTTGTTGGCATAGGCTTTCCACCAAATATAAACGCCAGAAGTTATTAGGATTATAAAAAATATGATGGCACTGGTGCCTATAATGTACTTGCCTATTTGGGGAATTCCCAAAGTACGGTGCAGATTTAGTAAGTTTTCAAAAAATGATATAGATGCCGATTTTTCACCTAAAAATTCACTGGTTACTGGATGGTAGTAATTTGTTTTGCCATTTTTAAACTGAATGGCTATGGTTTGCTGCTCCCGATAGGGAAGAAAAATTTTATTTAAACTATCCTTGTGGGTTTCAATTAAAGATACAACAGATTTTAAAATGGTTACCTCTTTAATATTTTCTACGTTTTCAACTTTTAATAATTCGGGATTAAGGGCTGCTGTTATTTCTGGCTGCCAAACATATAGAGAACCTGTAAGCCCTGAGAAGGATGCAATAAGTCCGCAAGTAAGCCCTAGCCAAAGATGGATTTTCCGTATTGTTGTATTAAAGGATAGCATTGTTATAGGATGGAATCTATAAAAAACCAATGCTAGCATATTTTACTAGCATTGGTTTGGTTAATATTAAAAATTATAATGTATACTTAGTTTGGCATTGGTGCCTTCTCCTGCACCTGTAAATGATCTTAAAGGCGCTGCCCATTGCGATCTAGCTGGAAGGTAATATGCATTCAATAAGTTATTGACTCCTAAAGCAACAGACATATTGGACTGTAATTGATAAGCTATAGAAAAATTAAGCAAGGTATAGCCTGTAACAGGAAATTGCGTGTGTCTGTATGTATAATCGTCGTTGGCATTCAAATACGGATCAAATCGTTTTCTATCCCCCAAATTGGTCATTCGCAAAGACGTATTGATTTTTTCAGTAGGTTTCCAAGTAACATAAGCAGTCCATTTTGGTGCGGCAATAACATCACCTCCCAAATAGGTCAACGTATTTTTATTTGCAGCACTATGTGTTACACCTTCCACGTATGAATAAGATGTACCTATCTGTAATGCATTGCTGTTTGAAATATAATCAATGGCTACTTCGCCACCATAAATGTTCTGTGGTTGTTTGGAAGGCACAAAAGCGTTGGTGTTTTCATCAAAAACAACACCTGTTCCTAAGTTGGAGGTACTGTAATAGCCTACTGCCTCTAATTTAAAATTATTGAATTTCGATAAAAATCCAAATTCATAGTTTTTGGTTACTGCAGGCTCTAACTGAATGTCATTTATATTATCGGCAGTCGCAGAACGTAAAACAGAACCTAAATCGGCAATAGAAAATCCTTGTGAGTAGCTTACATAAGGAATAAATTCTTGGTGTTCTACAAAACGCAATCCTACATTAAATGCTAGGTTGTCAAATCCAATTTTACCGCCTTCAACGGCAACCGAAGGATTGTAATTTCCATCCCCTAGAGGAGAATAAGGCAGCGTGTTGTAATCTGCAATATCTATATTCATATCATCATATCTTAGACCTGCTTTAACCACCCATTTATTGTCAAATTTCAAAGTAGATTGTAGATAAGGCGCCCAACTCAACATTTCGGTATTTGGTACCCATAATCTACCATCTAAAAGGCCTTGATTGGTTCTATCTTTAAGTAAATCGACACCATAGGTTAAAGAAACATCCACGGAACTATTGGTATTAATGCTTGTATTGAAATTAGGTCTAAGCCCATACTTTTCAGCATTGATAACAGATTGCCCGCCATTTTCGAATTTATCGGAATAAAAGAAAATGTTTTCTGTATTTTGATAATAGAGATCCGTCGTAAAATCTGTAGTACCGGAAAAAATTTGGTTTAGGTTATATTTCAATTGACCATTTATAAGTGTTGTCCCTGTTGGTTCTTGTCCTTCAACAGAACCTTCAACACCATAACCGGCTGTTAGCGAATAATCACCTTCCTCGTTAAAAACCTCAAATTCCGCAGGAACAGGAATAAAAGGGGTGTCTTGAGCAGATTTGTATAAATTTCCGGCTAAGGTGATTTTTTGATTATCAGCAATTTGATATTCTAATTTTGCTAGCGTACTGTAAATATGTGTGTTGTCAAGTCCGTAAGTCGGAAGAATGACGACACCATCAGCATCATATTTATTACCTGTTTTTTCATAACTCCCACTTATATAGTAATTAAACCTATCCAAATTACCATTTAAGGATTGATACACTCCAAAACCTAAGGCATCGTTTGTTTTTGCTAAGTTTGATGTGCCCCAAACATTCGTTGTGCCCTCTATTTTTTTAGTAGCATTGGGCTTTTTGGTTATGTAATTAATAAAACCGCCATTACCTCCATTACCAAATATGGATGTGGCGCCTTTAATAACCTCGACCCTACTGATATCATTTGGGCTTATTGATTTTATTCCCAATTGCCCATTTCTTAACGGTGTAGATTGTGGAATACCATCGACCATTACCAAAAGCGAACGTCCACGTAACGTTTGTCCCCAGTTGGAAAACGTACCCGTAGAAACAGCCAATCCAGGCACTGTAAACTCCAATATGTCACTAATGTTTGTTGTGGAATTTGATAATTCCTGGAGTTTAACTTCATTAACAACTGTTACCGAGGCTGGGATTTCCGAAAGGTATTCTGAACGTCTACTTGCCGAGACAACAACTTCGTCCAAATTATTTAAATCTTCCTTTAATATCGCTGTATGTGAAATTGTGCCATTCCGTATGAACGAGAAACTTTCTGTTTGGGTTTGGTATCCCAACATTCTAAAGGTTACTTTCCAAGTGCCTTCTTTAACATGGGATAGTTCATAATTTCCATCATAATCTGTTGTTGTGCCTTGCTGCAGTTCTGCAATATAAACGGTAGCTCCAAAGAGAGGTTGGTTATGTTCGTCGGTAACCTTCCCTTTTATCCCTTGGGAACCGGCATAGAATGATAATAATAAAGCGGTAGTTAGTGTAATAATTTTCATTTATATTTATTTAGACTGATTTAAAATAAGGTGCAAATATATTTTCTATTTCTAATAAACCAAAGATTATTCTGAATTATTTTTGAATTATATTTTAACAGCTTCAACTAACAAGAAAGCCATTCCAGATAGTTTTATCTTGATATAAAATGTGGGGTCAGGTTTATGATAGATTCATTCAAACAACGAAGAGGTTGTCTGAAAAGTCCAGTTCTATGTTCATATTGAGATAGTTAAAATATTTTGACTTGCTGGTAATCAATATCGGTTTCGACAAGCAAAACCTGATAAATTAAATTTAAAGGACTTTTTAGAAGACTGGCCTCCTACACTATTACATTAAAGACGCAAAAAAACATAGAAAAAGTGCTTTTTAATGCACTAATGTTTTTGTAAATAATCATGGGAGGTACTGTAACCCTTTGAATGTGGAAAGGAGGAGTACTGGAGAAATTGTACTCATTTACTAAAAAAGTAGACTCATTATAACGAGCGGCAACCATTCCAAATATCACTTCTCTTGGACCAATTAAAATGACAGCCTTGGCAGAGTTTATCTTTTCATTTAAAGTTTTATGTATAGCTCTATTAAGCATAACTTTTGGCGATTATAATCACCTAAAGTTATGCTTTTTGGACAAAAAACTAACCGAAAATCATTTTAAATAAATTCAATGTATTGGCTTCGATTGGATTTTCTTATTTTCTATTAATTTGAGTTAAAATAGTTGTATCCGTAATTTTATCGTCATCGGCTAGTAAAAACGCCTTACTTAAAACTAACGAAAGACCTCTATCGCCTTCAAAAGGCAAAAATATATTATCGGTATTAGTATCCTTACCTCTAGCCGGAACAATACATAGATACTGATCATTAGGTTCCATTAGTATATTTGTACTCCCAATATGAATTTTATACACTCTTTTCTTTCCTTTGATTTTCAAGAACTTCCCTTCAAAAGACGCCACTTTTGCTATTTTCAATCTAGGTACTAATTTTTCAAGGATTTCTTTTCTTGTTTTTGCTACTTCTGTTAATTCTCCAAACGAGTAACTTGTCCAATAATCTCGGTATTGTGGCAAACCACCATTATCCCGCCATTCTGGGTCATTACCCACACTAGCCACACCAACAAACAAATCAACATCCCGCATTACTTCTGAAAGCACAATCTTTGGTATATCAATTAAATCTACAACTTCATTTTCATTATTTACAAAACGTACTTGATCGGTTGCGACATAATTCCAAATCCCAGCATCATTAAAAGCATCATCTGCATTCACCTCATTAATCCAAAACTGGGCTTCCAAATCATGTTCTTTAAGCGAAATAGAAGCTATATCTGCATCCCTACCATCATCATAAGCTCCCATCAATGAATATCTCCACCCCCTAATGCCTGTGAGAGCATTAAATTGATGTTGCTTTAATAAATGTGCTGCCATTCTATTACTATAGGATTTTGTATTGAGCTCTGCATCTGTCAAAATATACACTTCTCGATATGCTTGCTTCAATCCCTGTTGTATTTGCAATACTTCTAGTCTATTTCTCCATGCCAAAACATCATCTATGCTCGCATAAATGGGATGCCATAATCTTACTTCTGTATGGCTATCAATACTTGTTAATTCGTTACCATGAACATCATTCCATTTATCTTCAATCCATAATCCTGTTTCTTCTATTCCATCCTTTTTAAAACTCCAAATCAAGTTTTTTGCAATAAAACTAACCAGTCCATGATTCAAATAAAACTTCTCGAATTTCTCATATGCCCATACTCTTTCATACAAATACAACCTATCTATTCTATCTCTTTGGGCTGTTAAATATTTTTTTATTTGTACGATTGTTTCTTTTGCTTGTTTTAAGGTTTGTTTATGTTTTGCCGAGGATTTTATAAATGTTGGCTCTGTTTTCTGTGTAGTTCCATCTGGCTTTTTCCATGTAAGCAAAACTTTTCCCAAAGCCTTTATTTCTATTCCTAATGTATAGTCATCAAACAAATAGGTTTTGCAACCATCTACCAAACCAAAATCTGGTATGGATAATTCTTCTATTTCCGAGGTTGAAACTCCTAGTTTAACAGAAGAAGACTCTATGTACTTCTCAATGATTCCTTTTGTATTATTCTGTTTAATCCTAAGCTTTAATCTTGATAAATGACTGATTCCTTCTAATCCTTTCGTATTGCCTAAGGTATAAATACAGGCATTTCCAACGCCTGCCGCTGTTGGTCCCACACCAGGGATTTTTTCAAAACAACGTTCAGCTAATTTAGCAATGACATTAAGGGTATGCGAATCGTGAAATTTGGACATACTCCAAACCAACCCTTTTAAAAAAATTAGATTCTTCTCATTTAAAAATTCATGACTTATGTAATTATAAACTTGTCCTCCAGAATATACATGTTGTTTGGGTGTTTCAATGGTTTTTAAGGATGCTGACAATTCTATCCATTCTTGGGCAACACTTTTATATTTGGGAAGCCCAATGTCATTAATTAGATCACTGGTTTCTTTTAAAAATTTTTGGTTGGGCTTTGCACCCGTCGCTTTCATAAACAAATGAAACAAAGAAAACCATGAATCCTGTGACTCCTTTTTTAATGCGGCTATTTGCGGATTTACAATTTGTGATAATCTATCATCAGGAAGTGTATATGGAGCCACGCTTCCTGATTCATTAGTGTTTTCAAAAAGTATTTTTTCAATTTTAACACGCACTTTTTCTAAATCAGTGCCATAATAGTATTTAGTTTGCTTTAATTGTTTCCAGCTAAGCAAATCATTTAAAAAAATCTTTAGACCATCAGCAAGACCTTCTTTTTTAACAATTCTCTCTATTTGCTGAATAGAAAAACCTATAGGCCAATCAACAAATTTTTTATTCTGGGCTTCATCAGAAATCTTAAACTCTTTAATTAGTTGAATTATTTCATCATTAGAAAAATCTAGATTACTACGCATCAACAGATTAAACAGCTCGTTATAAATATGTTTTTTCTTAAAAATATGCTCGCGTCCTTGATATCCTCCTGATTTTCTCGTAATCAGTTCAAAACTTTTTATTGGCTCTATAAGATAAAACAGTATGTCTTTCTTGGTTGTAGCATCCAACGATTTAATTTGGGCATAAGCTTTTAACTTTCCCATTGGGGCATTATAAAAATAACTATTGAATTGGGCATCTTTATAGGATTCTTCAACTAATTCATCAAGTATTTTATCAAATTCTTTATTAGATTTATAATTTTGGTTTTCACGCTTACCAAATAAATTACTTAGACTTTCTTTAATTCCCATAATTTAGCCTCCTACTAATTGTGTTAATTTAACGAAGTTAATTTCAGTACTTTTATTTACTAGAACCTCTTGTTCTAAATCATCTGCTTGCTGGTCGTCTATAAGTATGAAATAACCATTTTTTTGAAAAGCGTCATAAGCAATTAAAACTTGCTTTTCTATATCTATTTTTTGCTTTCTATCTCGAAGCTTAAAACCATTTAACGTTTTTTCAGCATTCGTGGGTTGTATCAAACCATTAAAATACTCAGGCAGTTTATTATTGTAAGCTTCAACTTCTGCTTCCACCCTAGCCGCGATTAAATCTTTTACAGTTGTTCTTTCATTGGCAACGGCGATTTTAATTTGATTAAGAATATCACCCGTAAATGTGATGTCTTTTAATATTAGTTCCATAACACACTATTTTATTTTCATTTTTACACTTTAGTCAAAAATATTTTTATACGCTTCGTCCTAATTCCGTTGATTTAGTTCTTCTTCATCCATTCCCGGTAACTCCAAGGCTTTTACTGATTGAATGGCATTTCCTGCGATTCCTTTAATAGAAGCGTGCATATCAATAGTGTTTGCAGTTACCTTTTCGATTTGTTTTTCACGTTCTTTCCAAATACGCTGCATTGCTCTTTTCTCACTATCCAAAGCCGTTTTCATTGAAGTAAATCCCTCAACAATGGCCTCAATTTGCATTCTGAACTGATTACTGGTTAAGTAATCATAAAGCATATGCATTTTATCACCTTTATTTTCTTGTGAGCTTATTGCTAAGTTTACTTGGACTATTGATTCACGCAGCACATTACAAAGCCCTTTAAACTCATCATAGTTGCAAATCCAAATACCATCCTTCAAACCCATTCTGTCCATATCGGAAGGCATTACTTCAGTTACTAAAACACCAATATTTGCTCCTTTATCACGAATGTCATTTTTGAATTTTTCTAGCCAACTAGGTTGGAAATCTTTAGTACGCTTACTTTCATAATAAATTTTACCACAATTTTGTTCCGTTCTGGTGTTCACAATCTGAATACAATCACCCCCACGTGCTCCTTTTTTAACTTCTTCAATCGTGTCTAATGGAAACTGAATCGCCAACCATTCTTCAATTGCCAGTTCTTGAACCTCACCCTGTAATTGCATGGATCCCTGTTCTTGCTTACGCTTCATTTCTTCAGTAAGCTTTTTTTGGTCTTCCAATTGTTTTTGCATTTCCTTAAAACGCAACTCATTTTTATCTTCTTCAGCTTTCCGTATTTTCTCTTTTTCTAGAAGAATAATTTCGTTTAAACGTTTTTGTGATTCTGCTTCCACCGATTCTTTTAACTCAGCTTTCTCTCGTTTTAGTTTTTCAATTTCAGCTTTAGTTCTATTGAGTTCCTTAATTTTCTCAGATTTTTCATTAAGTTCTTTTTGTAACTCACTAAATTGCTCCGATTGTTCTTCCAGAAGTTTTGCTTTTAACTTGCCTTCAATAATACTTCTTTCCTCTTTTATCTTTTTATCAAAACGCTCTTGAAACAATTCATTTTCCTGCTTTTTCTTTTGTTCAAAATCAAGCTTTTCTTGTTTCAATTTTTCTTGTTCAGCTTCATACTTCTTCTTTTCCTCCGCTAATTGGGACTGATACTTTTGCTTGATTTCTTCTTCTAATTGATGTGCAAGAATATCTTGGACATCAATGGAAGTACCACAGTTGGGGCATTTTATTTGGGTTTCATTGTTCATATTAATCATTTTTAGGAAAATGCATGCAGATTAAAAATTAAAATCTATTTATATTGCTCACATTGATAACCCTCAGTTTTAACTAACACATGCAAAGTAGAACCATATGATGGTCTCCCTTTACTTTTACTTATACATTCTTTATTTAAAATCCGTTGAAGAATTTCAAATGGCACATTATAATATTTATAACCACTTCCGTTTGGTTTAAATTCAACAAACAAATCTTGCCCTGAATGAGCAATTCTAATTATGTTATCGGAATCATGTCCAATTTCAATCCAATCTAAATTTTCCATATTTTTATTTTTTTATCCATCTTTCGATAGTGTTAGTATAACTAGGTTTTTCTATTCTTGCTTTTTGCCAGATACTTATTTTCTTATCAAATTCAATATATTTAACAGAATCAAGCAATGGAATTTTTACTTTCATTGGAATTTTCATTGATTCTCCTATTACAAAAGCATCCCCATTTCCGAGTGAGGGTAATGATTTTAGAAATGTTGAGAAATTATTAGGAGCAAACTTAGTAACTTGTGATTGATCATCACTATTAGTTAATCTAAGTGCAATAAATGTACTAACTTGAGAAATAACAGTATTAGGAATTTCAACTGGTCTTTGTGAAATTATCATAGCTCCAATGCCAAATTTCCTACCTTCTTTCATTATTCTTTCAACTGATTTTTGAGTAAAACTGTTTTGTGTATTTGAGTTAAGATATTTATGTGCTTCTTCAAAACAAATTAAAAGGGGTCTGCCTTCAAAAGGCTTCTTTATCTTCAATGAATAATAAATAACATCGAATAGAAGATTTGAAATAATTCCAATTACAACATCAAGAATGTTATAAGGTATTCCACTTAAATTCAAAATCGAAATTTGCCTATCATTTTCAATCCAACTTAAAATCAATTCCTCAATTGTCTTTTTACCATTTATAAATTCATTATCACCGAACATAAAACTAAAATCGTCATTACTCATAATATTTAATATAGAATCTGCAATCCCACAAAAATTAGTTTCGTTTGATTTGAAAGGCCCACCAGGCTTATATATTTTAAACAAAGGTTTTTCAAGTTTTTCGGCATTTCCTATTAAATTTTTACCTTCATCATCAGTCTCATAGGCGTAGTTTTTAGGCTCTCTTTCCCCAGAAATAGTAAAAGTACCGTAGCCACGACTATAAAATTCCAACCAAATTTCTTTTATAGAAAAAGGGATAGGTGAATTTATATTAATATCATTAACCCTAATTTTATCAGTTAAGTAATTTTCAGAGACATAATCTTTTTTCATTTGTAAAATTCGGTCTCGAAATAAATCTGTAGCATTAGATATTGAGTTAACTGGAAACCCAAATAATTTACATAAAGTATCAAAATCAAGCATCCAGTACGGAATAATAAATTTATTGGTCGTACTGTATACTGAAAATTCTGTCGCATTTTTGTTAAGATAATTCATGTATTCACCATGAATATCAATAATTACTGCCCTTGAACTGGGATATTCTGTTACAATATTATTGAGAAGATAGGCAACAGTATTTGATTTACCACTACCTGTACTTCCCACAACAAGTGAATGTTTAAGTATAAATTCATTTAAATTTATATAAACAGGTAAACTGCTGGAAAAATAATTGTCACCTATTTTAATTGGAAATTTAACATCTGATTTAAAAATGATATTAACATCATCTTCATCAATAATGTATGCCGAGTCATCAATGCTTGGCGTAATTTTAGCTCCACTTTCAAATTCTCCTACAACAGTTTTAAAACCTAAGAGAGTAACATTAATTACCTTTTTATTTATAATATTATCTCCCGACTGCATAAATGTTGAAAAGGATTCTACAACACAATAAAGACAGGATAATCCATTAATTATTTTAACAAAACTTCCAACTTGCCCTATTCTATATAAATTACCTTTATGAATAACATTGTAATTATTTAATTCATTACTGACTTCAATAATCACTCTCTCCGAATTTACTTCGATTACCTTACCTATTTTACCGTTAATAAATTCCTTTTCCATTATTTAGTTATCTCATTAATTATTTCTGGTTTCTTTTGATTGACCAATGAATTTATAACAGTAATGAAATTATTAAAATCGCCAATGTTGTCTTTGTTTTTAAATTCACTTTTTGTCTTGTTGACAAATTTCAATTTATCTGAATAAGCTGAAATATTGGGATATTTACCTAACACTTCAATACATTTATTTAGTGTTTTTTCATCATAACAAAATGCAAAAACAGAAAGTCTTGAATTATTGTTTAACCCATTTATAATAATATCATTCACATGGTCATCGCAAAATGAATACCCCAAAATAAGCAGCACCTTTTCATTTATTAATAGATACTTTCTAAATCTATCCATATAAGCAATAAATGGAGCTTTTCTTGATGAAAGATATTTATCCATTGAAGGATAAATTAATAAATTTTCATATTCAGATTCTATATTGTTTTCAATAAATATTTGTCCAGTTGAAGATTTTTTAAAATTAAGAGAACCATGTAATTTCCATAATTTTGTCCAAGTTTGCTTAACATGAAGTCCAGTAAAATCGTCTACTGAATCTGAAACAAAAAAAGGCTTCACATTTCCTATAAATCCAGAGAAGTATGGTAAACTGTTGCCTTCAAGGGCTTTTTCTAAAAGTAAATCATAATTTAACGAGAATATTTCTTTTTGAACTTCACCATTTATGAAATTTAACCAAACGACTAAATCAGATAATTTATCAATTGGTTGATCTACGGACAACTTTTCAAAAATTGTTTTTTTTATCTCCTTTTCAATATCTTGAACTGTTGCTAATGTTAAATCATTTAGTTTTTTTTCTCCAGTAATTAATGACTTTAATTGTTGAACCTTGTTTAGTATTGTTTCTACATTATCCGTTTCCTCTAATAATTCATTGAATTTTTTATTGGTAATTTTTTTTCTAACATCTTTAGTTAAGTCTTCAACATTCGGTAATCCACAAGCCTTTGAAACACCTGCTCCAATCAATAGCCCTACTTGTTTAGGAGTGGCTAATATTTCTAATAAATTTTCCATATAATTCTTTTGGGCTAGCCCTTATTGTATTTTAATGTAACTTTTTAAATTAATTACAACAAATAAAGCGGCTATTATGAGACGCTATTATTAATCATTTTTAGGGAGACTCTAAAGTTAAAAAAGAAATTGAGGATTTTAATATTTTACTGAAATTTCTTTCGGTAAATGTTTTTTATTTCACAAATGTATAAGAGACTAACACTACAGTAACTATCATACTAACAAAAAATACCACCACCCAAAGGTTTGAAAACGCTTAAAAAATAAACTATTATTTGAGCCAGTAAAATATAAGATTTACTATCTTGGTGCATCGTATGGATGTACAATAATTGTCTATATCCAATTGTAGTAAGTAATTTAGACCCCAAGTTTGTGAATAGAATTTTATACAATAATCTGACAACTAAAAAGGTCGATTCTTTTGAATCAAATAACTTTTCAATTAAATTTAGACCGAACTGGAGACAAATAAGAAAGATTGGAAATAAAACCATTTCGGATTTTATTAACTTGAAAAATTATATCGGAATTTTACAGATAAGCTCATTTCAGCATTCTGACAAAAATTATGTCTTTGACTTAAACGAATCGATATCGGAAATAGAACAAAGCGGACACAAAGCCGAAATTAAAAACATTTCTGAATATCAATCTGTAGTCTATGCTCTGAATTATAAGGATGAAAACTTATATCAATTTCGTTTCGAATTTGGCTATAAAAACAAACGGTTATTTATCACTCTGACATTCGACAGTATCAATGAAAATGTAATTGAAAACAATTATAATGAGATCGTTAAAATACTAAACTCAATAAAGTTTAAAGAATAAAAAACTACGTAATAATAAAGAAAACAAGATTTTAAAAGTTATCGACAATCATTTGATTTAACATCTAATGCAAAAAAAAATGACTGTCTATTTCCCTGCTCCTTCAAGTTTATAACTTCGACTATATCACTTTTTGGGTAATTTATAGTCTTTGCACACTTCCTTAAATAATTCACCTGGGTCTTCGTCAATAGCAAGAGATATCAAGTATAACTCTTTCACTTTCAATTGGGTGGTTGTATTATTTGCAAGTTCACTTAATCGTGTTTTGCTAATGCCGGTTTTGCGAGACACGTCCGATCTGTTTATTGATTTTTTAGCGAAGTAGAGTCCTAATTTTGTCATGTATTTGTCCTGTTTTCAGTATATAAAGTTAACATTTAAGATAAAGTTTTCCGATTTTCTAAACTTACATTTGTTATTTTGTCTTATTATATGTATATTAGTTCTGATTATAAGAAATAAATATCCGAATATATAAACTTAATTTTTCAGGTTATGGGTCAAGAAACGAATTCAAATAGAGAACAGGTCATAAATAAACTTACCACTTTTCTTGAGGTAAAATATATTTACAAGTTAGACATTGTGTTTGAAGATTACGGCAAATCGCTGTTAATTATCGTTTTAAAAGAAACCAGTCCTTCCTTAACCCAAGGATTATCTTCTATGGTTGCTAAAATATTTCAAGAAGAAACAGATGTCTTATACCGCATATTTTCGTTTGAACATGCCCAACAGCAACTTAGGGAGGAAAATCTATTTTTTATCCATGGGTGTCATCCCTCCAAACTAATCTACAAAAGCGACAACACTGATATAGGACTGAAAGTACCTGTAATACATAAAGACACCAAAGAAGCCATGGCATTGGGTTTTGAAAACGAACTTAGCCGCGTAGGCGCTTTTATGGAAGGCGCCACATTTTACATGGAAAACAAGAATTTTCCCCAGGCTGCCTTTATGCTGCACCAATATATGGAAATATGGTTCCGTAATGCAGAGCTTCTTGTCATGGGCAAAGAAATAAAAAGTCACAGTATCAAGGAGCATCAAACCCATATCAAGGCTTTTGCCCCGGAACTTGGACGTATCTTTAATATGGACAGGGAAGAAGACCGGGATCTGTTAAAACTATTGGATGAAGCCTACATCACTGCCCGTTACTTTAAAAACTATGACATTACCAAGTTTCAGTTAGAAATCCTGTCTGAAAAAGCATGGCATTTAAACTTTGTGGTTGCCCTTTTGTACGGGGAAAAACTGGAAGGCCTGAATGTAGAAAACGAGTGAAACAGAATATGGTCTAGGTTTTCAAAAATCAAAAAAATGACCGTCTATTTCCCAATACAATAATAACTTTCCTTATTTTACAATGGTTTCAAAGATTTGAGATACAAATGGGAGACAAAAACCAATCCTTACAACGACTTAAATTTGCAAATAAAATTCAAATAGAATGAAAGGGTTTAATCCTATCTTTTTAAAATTTTCCTTCAATTCCTCCAATCCCATATCATTCAATATGTCAGGTTTAAAAAAACACCTTAAATTTTAAAACTTATATTTCACGATCATTAATAAGTCTTCCAATAAGAGGTTGTTTGCGTTCGCTATGGTAATCGTAAATGATGTATTCAAATCAATGGCCGAACTGATTCCTTTGCATAATCCTAACTCATCTACCCAAGCAAGATTTAAAGTATTTCCATCAATTTTAAAAGAAAATGGGGTCGGATTGTTCTTGACTTTTGCTATAAACGTAACATGTTCTATTTCAACATTAAATGACTGAGCCATGTAGGGCAGTCTTGATTTATCAATTGTTAAACCTATTGTATTATTTTTTTTCAGCAACTGCCACTCATTGGGTAAATCATGTTTTAGATTAAGAGCGACATGCAAACCCGACTGATTTAAATCCTGACCAATGGCCTGAAGTTGTTCCTTAAGTACTGTATTGGATAAGTTTTTTAAACCTGACCCTCCTTCTCTAGCCATGTATTTTACATGGATGATTACATCCGAAATGGTATTGTAATCAAACTGGTGGACTTCCGTTGGAAGTTCTAGTCTCCAACTACTTATGGCACCGGTGTTTTCAAACGGCAGATAGCGTTCATCCCTGAAATTGAGTTCAAAAATACCGCTGTCGTTCTGGGAATTACTTGTTGCAATAGATTGTATAGCCCCCACATTGTAAACAAAACGTTCATCATTACCCGGATCTTCAGTATAGCCTGTTCCCGCTACATTATCAGGATTTATATTTTTCCTGTACCTATTATTTACCAATGACAGTTTTGCACTGACCGAGGTATAGGATCCAGCTATACATGGGAGACTAACACTAACTGATTTTATTCTTCTAAAATATTGTCCCGGATGATCCATATCATAAAGCACTTCTGGAATTTCAAAATCACAAATTCCTGTCGCACGAAGCCTTATCAATGCCAAGGGATCCAGTTGCGCTAATGAAACATGCTTGGTGATTTCATATTCACGTTTGTTTTTATCCAGATAGCCGGTTTCCATGCGTTTGATATCATGAATTAAAGCATCAGCACTTTGCAAACCTTTTTTCAAACTGTCCCAATAACCATAGGAAATAAAACTGTCGTCATTGCCCAGTTCAAATTGATAGCAACGTTCCGATTTTTTTGCAAAATCATGTGCCAATTGATAGGACTTAAAATAGACAGAACTTATCTGCCCAATCATCCAATCATACAATTCCTTATTGGTAAACTTAGAATGCAAGAAATCATCAGTTTTCTTTGCATTCTCAATTTGGAGTTCATGGTTATTTAAATCGGTTTCTGCAATTTCTTTACGGATTTCTGCAGCGGCAATCTGTTTTTCTATAGAAGCCAGTTCTTTATTAGCCAAACGCTCTTGAAGTTTCCAGTCGTCATATCTTCGTTGATAATTTGCAACTGTAGAAATGCCGCCAGCAATTCTATCAAGTACTTGCGAACCAAGTAAAATTGCTTTTGCAAATGAGCTTACAGAATTTGAAATTTTGTCTCCATCAACAATTGTTGAAGTTGCTACTGGTGAACCTCCGAAACCAGAACCACCAGCGGTAACTGTTGGGATTAAGGCTGTTGCTCCTGCTGTCATTTCCATGATTGAACCAATTGTAAAAGCTACCGCTGAAATACCATTCATAGTCAGTGATGTAATTTCAAGGGCATTCATGAATTCTATCTCTCTGTAATATTTTTGACGCTCCTCCGTAACTTTTTTGGTTCTCTTCAAAACTTCAATCTGTTCTTTTGACTCATCGATTTGAAGTTCTTTAATATCTTTAACGGCATTGAGTACTTTCAATTCCAATTCACTTCTGAGAAGTGACATCGCTTCGGCATCCTTTTTCTCTAATGCTTGTAATAACGAGTTTCCTAAGCCCCTTACTTCCTGGGCAAGTTCGGTTGCTTTTTGCGATAAAACATTGAAACGGTAATAAGGTGTGGGTGCATTTAATCCTGCAATGACTGAGGATAAATCCAAACCGGAAGCAGTAGCACGAACCAACATGCCGGGATCAATAGGAGGCGCAAACAATGCTAAACTTCTTTCCACACCATCAATATTCTGGCAATGTCTGATTTTGAATAAGCGATCAGCAACCCGATCCCAATATTCAAACATTTTGTTATTTGATGGAATGCAGAAATAAAGCGTAGAGAGTGTTACAGGAGTTGGAGGTAATTCATCTCCTCCTTCTGGTAATACAGAAAGATCGGGCAGAATATTTTCCAATTCGATTAGGGCATTACCAAAACTATCTAATTTGGCTTCTATTTGGTTATAGGTTTCATAGGGTTGCTTGACAGCAGCAGGAACAATTCTTGGTTTAGGTCCTAGTAATTTATCTGCGAGGATATACATCTGTGTGGCCTGTGCAATGGATTCCATGGTGTCTTGTCTGAACAAATAATCTCCCCATTCAGTAAGGTTATCAATATATTTCATCAATAAAGCTTTCTGATAAGCAACAGGCCGGAACCGCATTATCACATCCGGGCGGAACGGTTTATTTCTCCATTCTGATATGGCAAATTCCAAATCCCTTATGGCCGGATCTGAAGATGCCCCGGTTGGAACATTTGGATGCGAAGGATCGGAAACGGCATACATTAGTGTATCAATTCTTTGGATGATGTAATCTGTTTCCTGGTTTAAATAAAACGGCTTGGTAACCCAATATTTTTGAACACCGTTTCCAGATAGAGCACCTGTTGGATTGAACATATAATGAAACCAAGTCAAGGCCTCTTCAAAACGCTGATTTTTGGTAAGGTTTCCAGCGATATGGAGCGGAACACGGAAGAACAAATCCCAGTTGTAGGTACTATAACTTCCATCACTTTCAAAGTCAATATCTTCTACTGGATAACTTAATGTTTTTGTTCCATCTGGATTTTTTATAAAGGTTTGAGGGACAATTTGCGAATTTGGATTGAAATGGGATTTAAAATTAAAATTTGTTTTCTGCAACTGTGTTTCCCGCTTCATCAATGCCGGAATACCATCTTTATACAATATACTCCTCAATGCACATACCAATGGATGGTACATGTTTTTGAATTGCTCTCCATATTTCAATGGCTCCTCTTCAATCAGTGCTTTTAAAAACTCATCAACTTTTGGGTCCCCACTTAACCCAACTAAAAGATTAAGAAAGACATCCAAGTCTGCATACTTACTAAGTTCTTTCAATATGTTTTGAAAACCCGTATCAATCAAGATAACCCTAATGGCAGTTTGAACATCTACAGGAGGATTTGCTTTAAATTCAAAAGAAATTTTCTTAAACCAATTGGTAATATCATCCAAAAACTGAAAAGCATTGGATGCAGTCCTTTTCTCGGAGTCGTTTAACGTAAATGTTTCTACAAATTCACCACTATCCATAACTTTTTTATAGAAGCCGGGAATAATTACATAGGCATGGTAACTGTCTTCTTTAAAATATGGTAGCAATGTCCCAAAAGGAATTTTGAACCGATTGCGTCTATCTTTAGTTTTACCGGCATTAATAATCAATTGAAAGAATTGAAAAATCAATGCAATCAAATCAATGCCAGTAAATTGATGAGGATATGAAATCCTGAACTTCCCAGGGGTTTTATCTAATATCTCATAGTAATAAAATGGAGATATTCCATTTCGAACTGATAAATCATCAGGTTGTAAATAATTAATTTCATTATACCGCTGTGATTTAAGTTCTGCTTGCTTGAAATCTGGTAAAAAGTCAGTGAAAGGTTCAAATCCTTCAAACACCAATTCCGGATAACCCTTACATCCAGTGATATCAAACACACCTCTTTTATAATGATAATCATTATCCTTAAAGCCACTACTAAATAGCCAAATCTGATCCGTGTATTTTAAATAGCGAAGGTTAAATTGCTCTCTTCTTAACGAATAGTAGGGATATTGCTCATAATAGTCCTTTGGTGTTGAAACACTTTCACTTGATACTTTTTTAGGTTGCCATTTCTTATTGGTATACTCACTGATAGCCAACTGAATTTTAAGTTTCTTTTCTGGTTGTTCTGTATTTGCGTGACCGTCTTCTTGTTCTTGTTTTGATGGTATTTTGGATTGTTGATCAGGCTTAGCTTCTTCTGAGAAAATTGGCCATGCTAGGTGTAATCTGTTGTTTCGCACAAATGCCAACAGATGGTTTCCGGTGATATCCAATTCCACTTTTTCCCATGGGCTCCAATAGCGTTCACTTTCAAAACGTCTGTAATAATATATGGCAGGATCCCCACCTTTGGTACGGGCAAATACATGCATTTTCCTTGCAGGCACATCATACCATGTCGCCATGACTTCCAAAAATGCTATATTATCGAGCTTCTCTAAATATTTTTTTAGTGCCTCCTCAGCGGTATCGTTGGTTAATTCGTTTTGTTGAATTTCATTGATGAATTCCGTGAGCAAAAAAGTTTTATCATCCGTCAGGGTCACATCATACCAATTCTCCGGATACAGGAATACTTTACGGTTGGCTTCCCAAACCCTGTAGTTTTTCATCCATTTCCATTGGTTCCAATTGGGGTCTTTTTCAACATCTGCTATGGCATTTGGTTCCAATCCCATCAAACAACGTTGCACAAAAAGCTGGATGCTATTATGGGCCAAAACGATCCTGGATGAAGGCATACAGGATTCCATTTCGACGTCAACTAAAAAATATTCATACAAATCATTTTCGTCTTTTATATCAGGATTTGTTGCCAACAAATAGGCCACCAAAGCATTCCTTTTTTGGGGACGAATGGCATCCATAATTTCCTTTTGGGTACTTAACCAGGTATCTTCATCATATCGGGATTTTAAGGTTGCCCGTAAATCATCCACCTCTGTTTTAGTAAGTATAGGATTGATATATTTTGTAATTTGTGATAGTGTTGCACCCAGTTTTCTTGCAAATTCGGCACAGTCAAATAGCCGCTTCCAATTTTTGGGCATCTTATAGTTGGCAATATCAAAGGCAGCAAATAAATAGGCATCAATAGCATCCAGACCCTCTTTTTCATAACCTGTCAACAGAGCCAGTTTAAGCAGGAATTCTGCTCTGTTTGCACCGGCACCCTGCAAGATAAGTTCAGCAATGGTGAAGAAACCAATGGGTTGCTCTGCATCTAAAGGGTTTGAAACAGCTGTTAATTGTTTTGAATAAGCAACCATCGAACAAAACGCCACATACTTAGCAAAGTCTATTGCCGTTTGTCCCGTTTCGTATGGAATACTATCAAATTCAAACCAGCTCAAGGCAGGATCTGCATTATTTTTAAAGTACCATTCTGCATCTGTATTGCTTAATTTGAATGTATTTTGCAGTACAAATATTTTATGCAGCAACTTAATGGCAGCATATTGTTTTGCATAATTTCCCGGGGTAATTAGGTTATCAAAATTGTCTGAAAGCAAATCGCAAATTAAATCTGTACCAGGAGCTGGTTGTTTAAGTTTGGCATACTTTACCACAATTCCAGCTAAAGCTAAATCTACCTTGAATGAAGTTGAAAGTGTTTGATTTAAAAGGGTTTGTTTACTCGTTGTTATTTGGTTATCGGCAATAGCGTCTAAAAAAGCCTTGATTAAAGCCTTTTGTTCATTGCTAGAATCTGCATTTGAAGCTACTGCCTCCAAAGCATCAATAGCAGCATTTATATTGGTTCTGCTTATTCCTTTATCAAACTTATCATCAATAAAGGTTTTGGCTCCAGCTACATCGATTACATCCGTCCAGTCTTTTGCCAGGAATTTTATGATAGTCTTTACATCTCCTTCAGTAATCAGATTTATACTTCCATCATCTTTTATCTTGCCCTGTAATCCTGATATCACACCAATTAAAGTTTCCTTTTGTTCGTCTGTTGAAAGCTTATCATTAAATTTCGAACGCTGCTCTTCATTTATTTTTTTGTATCCTTCTTTGAGTTGTTTTAGAATGTCCTCAATTTTCTCAACTTTTACTTCCCTGTCTGATAGGTTGCTTGCTTCATGATTTAGGATGAATTTCACATCGGTAGCCTTTAACGGAGAGTTCTTAAATTCTTCAACAACTTCAATAAATTCCAATGTTTTATCAGGGCTTGCCGAAATATCAATGCCACTAAACTTTTGAATGATGGCAAAGTCCTCTGCCTTTAATTTCAGGTTTTTGATAAGCCTTGAAGAGGCTAAAAGAAAACTCAAGTTTGAAAAAGTCAGATTACCATCTGGAAGTAATGGGGTTATAAATTCCAGATCCTTTTGTTTTAATTGCAGGCAGGTGGCGATGTAACCGGTAAAGGCATTCAACAATTGAGAACCATCAACTTTTTCCGGGAGTAACCCTTCATTAATGACTCCATTTTTTGCCTTATTCAAGAATATCTGATGATACAAGGGTTTAGGTTCGTCATGCTCATCTTCGTATATAATTGCATGAGGAATTTCTCCAAAAAAACCTATCAATTCATCAACCTTAATCTTGAGTTTTTCTGATATTTCCTTAATTTGTCCAGCCCTTACAATACAAGAGTCGTCCAGAGTACCATTTCCGAGATTTCCTTGGGAGATTATGGCATCCAAAACCTGATACCTCCACCCAGTTTTCATTTGCAAACGAAGAAATCGATTGATCCTATCCAAGTCCCCAAGATCCAACCCTGCTATTTCCTTTTCAGCCGTATCACAGGTTAGATTATGATGCTTAATGAATAGGTTATCATTTTTATCAATGAATTTCAACTTTAATAATAAATCCAATTCTTTATATTTAAGACTTGTTCTATCAAGGAAATGATCCACTGTTTTCAAATAATCCACAACATCACCGGGCATGGGAACATTCCAAAAGGATTGCTGCGCCGCATTATCGTTGGGAACCGGAGTGGCTACTACAATATCTTTTTCTGCTTCTGTTAGCCCCAGTCTTTCTTTAGCTATGCTTACACTTAACGGAGTCCCCGGACTTTTTTGAAAGGTTTTCATCAAATCGGCACGCGTTACATCAAAACGATTGAGATAGGCTTTTGCCTCTGTATGATGCAAATCGAACGGAAGTTTAAAAGCATACTTTTTAATTTTCAATTCCTGATAAGCCTTCTCATTGACGTATTCGGGGGCTGCATCTAATTCTGCAGCAGTGCCAAATGTTTGCCTCAGGTGATAAATTTTATAGTTGCTACCTCCCGTATTTTCAATTTTACAAACCAAGTTTTTGTCCCGTAAATAGCGTGGTTTTGTTATTGATGATTCCGTTTCATAGATTGTAGCCTTGGGTGTAGGTTTAAGATTGGCAGCAGTTAAGGCTGTATGAAGCGCATTTGAGATTTTACCTTTCAAGGGATCTGCTCCATCGGAAAGCACGCCCGAATAGTCTATACCGAAATTGGGAGCTATCGCTTCTTCCAAAATTTCGCAAACCAGATCAATATATTTAACTGGCGTATTGGCATTAGCACATCCAAGGTCAATTTCGCCCAGTTCAGGTCTTCTTGAAAACAATACACCTTTAGGAGTGCCAATTGCATTTGCAATACTACGCTTATCCAAAAACTGCAGTAACTCCACCAAATAAGCAGCCGGACTATAAACCGAACGGCAATGTTCACACTCGCAGGTGTCGACCAGTTTAAAGAGTGATTTTAGATTAGGAAAATCTTTACTGACAGCCTCTAATTTTTTCGTCAATGAAGTCGTTTCAAAAGACGCAATGTCCTTTACACTCATGCTATCCTGTAAATCACCCACCACAAGCATAGCAGCCGTGTGTTTGGTTTCTGCCTTGCGGTAAATTTTTTTGGCTTCTTTCTCCTCTATGCCAGCTTTAGGCGCTACCTCTTTTACAAATCGATATTCACCCATAGCAACTATACTTTGTGAAGAGTGGATTTTTTCCTCACGTAATGCCATGGTTTTACTATATTTAGGTACCAGTTTAAATACACGCTGAATTGATTTCAATTCCTCGGTGATCGCTTCTTTATCCTTTTTAGATACTCTCTTTTCTTTTAAAAATAGATTTACGTTGTGTTTTAAGAAATCAAAATCTTCATGTTTGTTAAAGAATGCTACCATTTTATCCTTATTCTTAATCACATTATCTTCGCTCCGCTCTAGTTGGGCAGCAAACGCAAGGGTCGGAAATTCCTTTTCCATTTTTCTTACTATGGCAGATGCATAGGTACCAATCAATTGCTTGTCTTTAATATCTGGTCTTGCCTTAGTAATTTCCTTTATCCATTCTGCCTTGTTTAACTTCGCTAGCTTTCTTACATCTTCTGGTTTTTTGATGCCTTTCGCCTTCATAATATTAGGTATGACTTCGCTACCAAAACCAAAGAGTTTTCCCAATACAATAGTTGTTTTTGCCTCTTTTTCTTTTCCCTTGGAATCATAAAAGTCAGGATCACTTACTTTATCAAAAAAGCTATTTAGGTTATTTTTATTTTCTACAAATAATTTTTGGATTTCCTTGAGCTTGCCTTCTTTGAAGAAATTGGTAAGCAGGTTAAAAGCTTTTTCCCGATGTTCATTTTTATAGTATTCCTCAGCCTTTTTTCGGTATTTAGACAGAATTTCCAGATTGCGTTTCGCGTTTTTTATTGTTGCTGTAGAAACAATCTTTTCTTCAACTGCCGTTTTTATATCTACCAGTATTTTTTTGTGGTCAGCAAGGGCAGCATCATACAACAGTGTTTCATCTTCCACCCCAATACCTATAGAAAGTCGGGCATTCAGGTTTTTGGCAAAATTATTATGCAATAACGTATTCTTACGGAGTATGGCATAAAAGAAAGTCGTATCAACCTTTGAAAGATCATGCAAACGGTAAGCAACAATCAAATGTTCAATCTTTTCGGCAGGTACTTCTAATTCTTTGGAGAGAAAGGTAATATCATGGTGTTCATCATTCTCCTGTAAATCGACAATGGCAACTTTGCCGGCTAAGAAAGAAACTTCTTTTGACAGGTAATCAAATTCTACAATCTCTTTTGGCAAAGCCTGACGGATGGTAATATTGATTTCTTCCCTGTCGGAGGCATTGAAACGTATCCCATCCATGGAAGATTTATAAAGTTCCGTTCCTTTGACCTTTGTAAAGACTTTTACTCCAATATCGGCTGTTTTCCTTTCTTTGCCTTTGGATTGATCGTGTGTCCAGCGGAGTTCATACTTCCCTTCTTTGTTTGTTAATGTATCAGCCAGAGGCTGCCATTCCCGCATATCCACATCGTATATTACGACTTTGAGGTTAGACAAAGGACGACCGTTAGCATCGGTTACTTTTCCGAGAACGGTTTTGGGGTTTTGTAGTTTGATTGCTGTTGCCATGATGTTTTATTTTAATGCTTAAATAATTGTTTCTTTAGTAAAAATGGAAGGTCATCATCCAACAATTTTCATTTCGATGTTGCGAATCACTTCATTACACTGCGCACAAGCAAGACCTTTTCGTTGGGCGAACCATCTGCATTTAGCCCTAATTCCGCAATGTTGTAATTCTGACGATTCATCATTACCAATAATTTCTATAACAGAATTGATAAGTCCACATTCATGTCCTGTTGTATCCCATTGTTTACATCCGGATTTGGCACATGTCCCTGAAAATCGAAACCGTTTTTCTGGTTCTCTCCCCTTAAGCGCTGTAGCCATGAAAGTTTCATCAATTTCTATCGGTTCTTTTAGATAGTCAATAAGGCCATTGGCATTAACTATCCCATATAGTTTTGCTCCCGGTTTGCATACATAACTGGGACAAGTTAAATTTTGCTTTTCGTTGGGTGTAGAATTATTTTTAGGTTCCATTTCTCTTTTTTTAAACTCTTATCAGAATATGACTTCTGATAAGAGTTATTATTAATTATTATAACCCATCTATCATCCTTTTTCGAAAAATATCGAATGGTTCTATCCAAATACCCCAAAGTATAGGAAATCTAAAACCCTTGAATCTTGGATTTAATTCTAATTTTTTATTGACAATTAGATCTCCCCCATGATCTATTTGTGCAATCTCGCTCATCACAACACGTTTAATACCTTTGTCGATGTTGCTGATTTGTTCTTTTGTAAGATTTATACCATCAAGTGAGACGGTAAATAAAGCATCATTTTTTAATTCATCTGTTTTCATGTCTAAATAATTTAAGTTAATTAATGTTGTTTATATAATTGGTTTTCAAATGTTTGATAAAATATTGATTACTATTGAGTCTTGATTTTAAGGCTTGCACACAGACGATCGTTCACATCTTTTGCTTAACCGAAAACGGTTTTGGGATCTTGGGGTTTAGTTGCTGTAGCTATGATGTTTTATTTAAATGTTTTTATATCCCATTTTCAGTCTAGGGACCCTTCAATTTCCAGTTCCTTTCTGTTGCATCGAATTTTTCCAAAAATGCTTTCTCTACATCATGTGGAAAATTGTAGGTGAATACATGTTTGACATTGGTCTTGTTCTGTATCTCCCTGTTAGCCCTATAAACTTGTAACCATTCATCATAATGGCTGATGAATTTTTCTGTATAAGGCATTAAATCTATAGGAATAAGATTACCTTTTTCTAAAAGTAGACTACGGATGGTTTCATTGCACTCCTTTAAGGTTTTTTCACGGTATTCATTATTGGCATCGTAACCCGTAAGGTTTATCTTACTACGTATCAATTGTAATTTTATAGGAGCCAATAATTCTTCCAATGCCCTTAACTTGAATTTAAAACGAACCTCAAAGAATTTATCCCTTTTACTAAATTCCTCTTCAATGGTTTTCTTCATGCGTTCTTCACGTTTACTAAAGAAGTATCCTATGATACCTGTGATTAGGATGGCTTCAACAAAGATTTTAATGGCTATTTCTGTTAGTGTTTCCATGATCGTTATTGTTATAATTAAATCTTCGTGGCATCAACCTATTTTTTACTTTTAAATCCAACCTCCATTACTTGAACCACCTTTGCTAAATCCCCAACAGCATATGCCCAGTTATGACATTTAAAGCTTCTAAGATTTTTGAAAGAAGTCCCACAATTGTAGCATCTCAAACCTTCAATTGCATGAGGTACTTCTGTGTTTACATATTTTTGTTCCCCAAGAATTACTTGAGCTATCATGCTAGCCGAGTGAATAGAACTGGCCGCTGAGGAGACGATGTCCAGCCAATTAACCTCACGCTTACATTTAACACAGGTCTTTCTATCTCCACTTACCCAAAGTGGGGCACCAATTGTTTTTGTTGGCATACCCAATAATTTTTCAATGGCTCTAACATCCTCTTCTTTGGTGAGCCATTTTAATTTTCCTGGTAGTGAAGCAGGGGAGTCATAGACTTGCTTAAATACCCTGTCACTTACAGGATAAGTGAATCGTTGGTTTTGTTCCTCTGATTTAGTCCGCGTTGTTGTCGCTTCTGAATATTTTTTTTTCATGACATTTTTTTTATAAAGTTTTTAAATAATTTTCCATATTATAATGTTGATATTCCAAGCTCTTGATGGATCATACCCCATCAAATCCAAATACGCACTCACCCCGTACCTGTTTTGCTTTTGATTTTAATATTATTGACATTGTAAATACACTATTTAAAATTTTATTCTTACGGTTTTAGACTCATTCCAACCCAACCAGCACCTTAACTTTGAATTCAACTCTTCCCCCTTGGCAAGTCGTTCAATTTGTAATTGATGAGACAACTCACAAATGAATTCATAGATGTGTTTGTCCAAAAGACATACACTAATCAAATAGTTGAAATGACCTGCAACATAACTGGTAAAAATGATTACCATCCATGTTTCGGTGAACTCAACCTGCCCTAACATGAATTGACATTTGGTAACGTAGACAAACAATCCATCTGGTAATAGGATTGAAAAGAAATCAATCAATCCGATGAAAAAACTTTGTGGTTCAAATTTCATAATGAAAAATTTTTATGTTTTTATCTGATTCAATAGGTTGTCATTTAAATTGGATATTTAGGGTTTCAGTTTGGTTCACTTCGAGTATTTTTTACTTCTTTTTTTATCTAACACTAGTATAGAAAAGAAAGAATTTCTTAGAAACACCTGCAATACCAAACTCCTTATACTTAGTAACATCAATTGCTATTTTTTTTGCCTCTTTGGGATTATCTGCCATCCATTTATTACTTCTTGCCCAAACTGGGAAAAACCTTTGGAGACCTTCAAATGTTCTTTTGTATCTTTTTATTCCATTCTTTTTTTTCTTTTCAGGAAGCCCAATAGGACTTACCCAATGTGTTGCACCTTTTGTTGGATCATTTTTAGAAGGATTAGTATCATCCAACCTAGCTTTGGCAGCATCAACTGTTGATGGAAAGGATTCTAAAAATGTATATCTTGAGTTAGAGGAAAGATTATCAAAACGATCTTTTAATTCTACATAACCGCTAATATCATCTTTTGAGGGTTTGTCTACTGTTCCACCAGTTCTATTCAAATAGGCATAGGCTATTGCCTTCTGGGCTTTTTCTTTCTCCTCCCCCTTCAGTCCTTTTACAGATCCTGCTTCGTTATAAACGATATTGGCTAACCTTAATAGATCATCTCCATGTTTTGCTTCAGCTTCTTTTTTAATTTTATCCACAGAAGTTCTCATGGAATCTATTTTTACAATTCTATCCTTATATAGCTTGAATTCCCCTTTATTCTCATCAATTGCCCAATTCTTTTTTTTATACTCCTCTTTTAATTTTTCTATTTTTTCTTGATACGTTTTCTTTTCACTACTTAAAAAAGAATAAACATCTTTAAAAAATTCAGCATTATCTTTGGATAATTTTACGGTTCCAGATGGATCTACAAATTTCAATGTATTATTGCTGGTATAAGCAAATAGATTTATACCATCTTCTATCCCAATAGGATCCCCACTCAACCACCTGCCCAGCCACGGCAAATAATACCTCGCACTATGGTATTCCAGCCCCGTTTCCTCATCCCGCTCCATACCAGTATAGCGGTAGCGTTTGGCAGCAGATTTTATGGCAGCATTTTTAGCCTGATAGGCAGTAGTGCCATAGGGATGATATTCTTCATAGGAAATTACTTTCGAATCTAGTGTTCCGTCTAACTCAAGGGCGGCAGAACCTAAATGGTTGTGTAATTGGTAACGCACCAACCTCACCCCAACCCGCTCCTCTTGCGGGGGAGCAGGATCGGCATTTTGTTTGACCGTTTCTATCATCACAAAACGATGTCCTTCGTCAAGCAGGCTAAGCGTCTCTCTTTCAAACTTGACACTATTCCCTTGATACGTTTTGAATGTTTCATAACCCGATATGTAGATGCGTTCTTCTTTTTTAGTAGGTGCTACCCCTGCACTGGTTTGGTTTTCGGTTATCTTACGTATGCGTTGTCCACTGCCATCATATTGGTAATATGTAATGACCGGAATATTATCATCGGTACAATGTTGCCGACTGGTCAGTACCACTTCCTCTTTAAAGTTCCAGCCTATCTTTTCAAGGTGCGGTAGCTCTTCCATATAGCCATGTTTGGGCTGATGGCTATATTTGGTATAGTTTGCAGGGTTCCCGTTGTTTCCAATGAAAGTTCGTTTTAAACGGTTGTTGTTGGTTTCGTATTCATACCCCCTAGTCCAATTACCACCTGCAGCAACATGCTTCATCTCCATGATGTTTCCTACCGCATCATATTGATAGCTTTGGGAATAAATTCGTACCGCCATCGGGTCGCCCATATTCATGGCCCGCATAAAGGACCTGTCATTCCAGTTATCGCAATCGCTAAAATTTATGGCAGCATTATTCTCCCTGCCGGTTGCTTCCACAAGGCGGTATAAGGCATCATAGGTATATGAGCAAAGCGCTGGTACAGCACTATTCCTGAAAAACACCACGGGGGCAATTTTATCTTCTATAAGGGTGATGTTTCCTATAGGATCATAGGTATAAAACCAATCCTGTAAACGATCACCATTCAAGCGTTTGCTTTCTAATCGTTTTAGATGAAAGGTTTCCTTATCATAATAAAATTTGGTGATTACATCATTACCATAGATGATTTTATTGCGTTGCCCTTTTTCGTTGTAATCAATGTCTTTGACATAAACAGAGGAGTTGGTTTCCCCAGAATGTAACACACTTTCTCCATCCAATAAACCGGCTTCGTTGTAAGTGGGTGTAATAACACTACCATCAGGTTCAGTTTGTTTGATAATCCTTCCCAATGCATCCGTCTCAATCGTAAAAGTAAATCCAACACCCGGTTCCAAATCATTTGACAAGTTGGCATCGATCCAGTTAGCGACTTCTTTGTATTTTCTGAATAGTTTTCTGGTGGTTTTCAACGGTTGCCCCTTAAAATCGTAATCAGGGGTATCCACTAAGCCTCCTGTATCATACTGCTGGATTACCTGACCCAAAATGTTGTGGGTTTGAATAGCCACTTCGTTACTGCGATTACTGGTTAGTAAACTTTCTCCATAAATAATCCTGTCAAAAATATGGTTGAGAGGATCATCCGTTCCATCAGCTTTCTTCCTATCACCTCCAAGCACTATGCTATGGGTTGGACGATGGGCATTATCATAGAAGTATTGAAACTCGTGATTGCGTTCATCCCAGGTACGGAGCGGATTATTCAATATATTGGTGAGCATCCATCGCTGCCCGGCATCCATACTGTTTTGATACACTTTATTACCCAGCATATCATACTTGTATTGCATCACCATATTACCACGGGCATCCGTTACCGAACGAAGATTGCCTTCAATGTCTAAATTCAAGTGAGTTGTGTAAAATTCATCTGCATTTGTTTGTATATTTTTATTGTGTTCAATAGACTGTACTGTTCTTCCCAAGGTATCAACATGCTCTACAGTAGGCGTGTTGGCATGCTTAGCAGCTTTGTCGGCGACAATTTTTTCTCTGCCAGGGTCTTTCCCTTCTGCTAAAAGCTCTGCATCAATAAGTCGGTAAGCTCTGTTAATATACCAGGTGCATTCTGAATCTAAAATGGTATCATTGACATCATGCACCGTTTCCTTCCAGGAATCAAATTCCACTTTGGAGAACGTACCATCGGGCATTTTGGTTTTAATTAACCGCCCCGCAGCATCGTAAAACATTTTGGGCGTCACACCCGTTTCAACCAATTCCTTATAATCCTCATAATGCCAGATGAGTGAAAAATAGGGTTCGTATTGCTTTACGGCATTGCCTTTGTTGTTTTTAATGGTTCTACCATTTCCAATCCAGCGGAGTTGTTTTGGATTAAGAGAAGCCGTATCTATTTCAGTTACCACGATTGAATCATCAGAATTGACCATTACTTGTTTGGCTTTGCCGGGTTCCGCCTGAACTTTTTTCATCACCACCTCGCCTATGCCATTGGAATATTCAAATGCAATTTGAACCTTACTTCCTTGAGGGTTCAGATTTCCATCAAGCATCCTATAATGGGTTTCTCTTGTAATGGAAGCAATAACTGCTGGAGGCAAAGGCTTTACTTTTTGGGGTTCCCCATTTTTAATATGTTGTTTATTTTCATCATCAACCTTCTTATATTCATCAAAATCATAGACAAATCGTGAAGAGGCATGATTTAGTAAATCTTTTCCTATTAAAACAAGTTGAACAGAATCAGGGGCATTGAAAAAGTTGAGGATGGCCGTAGTTTCTGCCGAATTAGTGACTTGTGATAATCCTGTCAATTCGTCTGCTTCATTGCCTTTACCCATTACGGCTACTGCCTTTAACAATCCCAGTTCATCACTGATGGCCTCTGAAAAATTGCCATTGAGATCTTTTATCCATTGTGGAGAAAGTGTGCGAAAGTTAAATCCTTTCTTAGTATTGTCATTTTGAAAATCAAGATGTTCAACCCTGATCTTATTTCTCAAGGTATCCTCCGTTTCTTCAATAAAAAGAAAATAGGATCCATCATATTTCACCTTGGTAACAGCATCGTATGGGTCGGTATAAGAAATAGGGGTATAAAAGCGATTTTGGGCATCTATTTGACTCTCAGTGATAGATTTAAATTGAATGGTGCCTGAGCGAATCCACCAGTTATTATCGCCTTCGCTGTGGGTAAACTTCCCCTCTGTTAGGATGGATGCATTGACTTTTGTTCCAAAAATATCTGCAACCAATTCAGGTGTATAAGCCAATTGATAGCTTTCAAATAGAAGTGCGAGCGATTCCAACTGATGCAATGGCAAAGCACCAGTTAAATTGTTGCGGTAATAAATGGTACGGATATGCTCAATCAATCGCTTCTGGGCTTTTCCCAAGGCTAAGGCTTTATTCAATTCATGGTAATGGGCAGTATCTGAATTTAAATCATCCAAAATGTTTGTAAAATCACCAACAGCATAATATGTATCCGATTTTGCCACTCCTTTCAGCTCAAAGGTTTTTACTTCTGAAGGCAATCTTAATCGAAGCATATTTTCACCGAGAACATCATTTGTAAACTGGTATTGGGTATAAATAATAACCGTTTTGCCCTGTTCTTGCTGAGTTTCTGTGGGCAGAGAAACATCAGGTTTGATTCTTGGATAAACTACCGAAGCAGATTCCAAGACATTGCCATACTCATCCAATTTTATATTTAGGTTATGAGCAATTCTCGGATCCTCGGCATTGCGTTCATAACTATAGGTAATAGCCTCACTTTCCTTCACCACAAAAACAGCATGTTTATTGTTGCCTTTGGGCTGTAATAGTTCAATAACGCAATTGTGGGTAGCCACAGAGAAAGGCGTAAACTCTTTTCTTCTTGCTTCCTCTGAGTTTCCATACTTGATGGCATCTTTGGCGAAGGTTTCAGAACGCAATGCCATCCCTTTACAAGCCCGATAAGCTTCCCGCCATTCATCGGCGGTGAGTTGGTTAAGAATGCTTGAATCCATTCTCTCTGGAACTGTGAGTCGGGCATCAGGCAATGCGACTTCAGGGTGGGCTACTGCCCCAAATTCTCTTTCATAGTCATGATACCAGTAATCCTTTTCAAATTGATTAAGGATTTTTTCATTTTGCACAAAGGCTCCGGTGTGATACCATGATTTAGATACCACGGGTTCTTGATGCAAGTCTTCTTCTGTAATGTTAGTAGCATCTTGTTTGCCCCAATGCTCAAAAGTTTCTGCATCAATCTGTTCCACCATTCCAAATCCACGGAATTCTCTTTCAGCATGATCATAATAACCGTGATGGTATTTGTATTTACTAATAAACTTGTATCCAGAAATTTTGTCCTCGGTAGTAGTTTTTGAAACACAATGAACCGGAAAATGCAATTTCGTTATCCAGGGTTTGCCGGTTAGTTTATCCTCTATGTAAAATTTGGTTGAAGGCTCATATTCTAAAGAAACCTCTTTGCCAAGATTGTTTTTATAGGAAACCATGATATGAGGTTTCTTACTATGCATCAGGTCAATATATTTTAAAGGAGCATTTGAATCCTTGGACAAGGAGCTTGACCAAACAATACAGGCTACGCCATTCCCCAATAGATCAGTAATTGTAATTCTAGACTGATCGTGTATTTCGGGGAATGTACCTATTTCAAAAGGAGTCGTACCAAATCTGTTTCCACTAAGATTTTTCCAGCAAGTAAACTTGTTTTTACCCAAATAAATGATGTCGGAAGTTCCGGACCCATCTATATCGGCCAACCTTAAGTAGGCGGGATTAAAAGTATCGGGATGATCAAAAACCGGGGCATTGTCCAATGTTACTTTGGCTCCAAATTTACCATAGCCCAAATTGGGCCAATAACAAACTTCACCATTCCTGATTCTCAAAATATCTGTCATGCCATCACCTGACATATCCGCCAAATAGATGGTTTGCTTGGCATCGGCAAAAACGATGTGTGGACCTTCCTCTTCATCGAAAGGTTTACTCGTTTTCTGGGCAGGCATAAAGCCATTCCTTCCTTCTGATGCATACCATGTAAACACATAATCTTCCGAAATGACCACTTCAGGTTTCCCATCCCCATTTAGATCAAACATCCGGGTGTTGGGGTCTCCAAAATCAATATTGGGCAAGGTTTTGAATGGATGTAGACCTTGCCATTCATGGTCATCATCCAGTTCAAAATAACCTCTTGGTTCCCCATTAAAACTAACTAACTGTTTACCTCCATCAGCATCCAAATCACTCAATTGAAGTTGGCCACCCAATCCTGCAAAGGAAGGTTTAGGAGAAACCAGCTTAGCTTGTTCAAACATCAGTTTGGGATCACTATCATCATTCCACACACCCAAGTTGTGCTTATAATACCAACCATTTGCCTGTTCTGATAATATTCCCGAAAGCCCCTCATTAAATAAGTCTATAAATTGATAAGGGGTTTGTTCTATTCCTGTTGGAGCATGAATAAGCGCTTCAGGTGAAACCGTTTTTATATCACTATTCCAGTCATGGCTTTGGTATTCAAACTCCATAGCAGGTAGTTTTTTATAAGAATAGGTCCCATTTGGCTTCTTAATATACCCATAGGATGTAATAGCTTTTAGAAAAGTAAAATCTTGTTCTGCGGAAGTGTCATAATCAAAATTTACTGAACGTACAAGACCATCATATTCATTAGCGCCTTTGAAATGGTGATACAATAGAACCCTTTTACATAGTCTGGTAGTTCGTATTTCAAAACCTGATTTATAGTCTGAAAAGGCATCTGGTCTGAAATCCCAAGGGTTTAATTGATCTATCGGTTGCGTGTTATAATCTGTTGTGCCGTAATCAAATACTGTTTTAAATAAATAATCCGTTCCATCGGGAAAAGCATCCCCGAATTGCCTGTATGGTATTTTATTGCCATATAAAACCTTATCAAGATAAAGATTGGTATAGGTGATGTTTCCGGCTTTTAATCGGTTCCTGTTGTGAATTAATGATTCATCAAAACCAATTGCATCTTCTTGCTTGTAAAGATATTGCGTACAGTTTCCTTGGTCATCAAAAACAAACTCAGGCAACCATTCAAATACTTTTCTTGAATCTGTTGGATCTTTCAAGCGTGAATTTGCTGACCAACCAAATAAGGTTGTTACATTCTCTTTGGTGATGACCCGCCATTTTATTTCACTGGCATCCTTCTTTGTCCATCGTTCAATGCGGGCGAACAATCCTTCTATTCTCGGTTTATAAAATCGAATGGTAAATAAATTATTCGGAGAATCATTTTCGTTGATAACATAGTCACCATTCCCATCTTTGATAAAAGAACCATCAACTGCTTTCTTAAACTCCGGTACCAAATCTTCTGCTTCAGAAAACAGAAATACATCCGAATCAATGGGATCTAAGTACTGAGGAAGTCCTTTATCTGTTTTTCTTTTGATGGATCCCAAACTCAAATTCCACCCTAACCCAAATATCCCGTTACCGGCACCGGAATTATAAGATAGAGCTAACTCGGGCGAAACACCCCTAGCTGGAGAAAATGGAAGTGGAATGGAGAAAGAAGATGTGCCATTGATGGCATTTACTGAAAATTTTTCATCAATTCCTTTGATAGCACCTCCTCCTTTAGGAAGAGAGATTTCCGGAATTTGAATAGCATTGGATTTAGTTGCATGTTCTTCCTTTTGAGCCGAAAGAAGATTTGCCCCTTTAAAGCTTGTAATATTATTGACGTGTTTTCCCATTTAAGACATTATAAATCCATCAACAAAAATTGAATGATCCAGTCTAATAAATGTGAGAGAGCATAAAAGTATTAGCTAGAACAGCTATTGGTATAATGCTTAAGGAGAAATTAAATGTAGTAAACTTTAATGAGAAAAACAAAACAAATTATATTTTTAACACAAGCATAAATATAACTAATTATAAACAGAATATTAAATCAATTTTAACCTATACAAAAATGGTTTCAATGATTAAAACCTGATGTACATGGTCATTTTTTTAACTATTATAAGTTTGTGAATAGAATTTTATATAATAATCTGACGACTAAAAAGATCGATTCTTTTGAATCAAATAACTTTTCAATTAAATTTACACCGAACTGGAGACAAATAAGAAAGATTAGAAATAAAACCATTTCGGATTTTATTAACTTGAAAAATTATGTCGGAATTTTACAGATAAGTTCATTCCAGCATTCTGACAAAAATTATGTCTTTGATTTAAACGAATCGATATCGGAAATAGAACAAAGCGGACACAAAGCCGAAATTAAAAACATTTCTGAATATCAATCTGTAGTCTATGCTCTAAATTATAAGGATGAAAATTTATATCAATTTCGTTTTGAATTTGGCTATAAAAACAAACGGTTATTTATCACTCTGACATTCGACAATATCAATGAAAATGTAATTGAAAACAATTATAATGAGATCGTTAAAATACTAAACTCAATGAAGTTTAAAGAATAAAAAACTACGTAATAATAAAGAAAACAAGATTTTAAAAGTTATCGACAATCATTTGATTTAATATCAAATGAAATCAAAAAAAATGGCTGTCTATTTCCCGATGCAGAAAATAACTTAAACTGAATATCAACAAGTTATAATTATAAGGTACAAATAAGATACAATTAAACCTATTGAAGTTTATTTCTTCTAATAACTAATTTTATAATAAAACATCATAAAAATCAAATCATATAAGACAATTATCATATTTTAGTATGATTATTAATTAATAATTCTAAATATGAATAAAAGAAATAAACTTACTTTTTATTATTTAATTGTACTAATGGGCTTAGCCTTTATAGTTATTGGAATCATTACAACCGTTAGTTTTTTTGATACTGTTTCAGAATTAGATAAAAAAATCCAAATGCGAATTTACTTGTATATAGGATTGACGTTGCTCTTTGTTTATAATGGTTATAGAATACTTTCTAAATTTTATAATGATAAAATAAAAGGCAAGTAGTTATTTATATGTTAAAAAATAGATACAATAATAATGCTGCTTCTATAAAGGAAGCAATTATCAATGATAGGCTAGTGATATTTGCAGGAGCTGGTGTTTCAAAAGATTCTGGTATTCCTTTATGGCATGAATTAGAAAAAGGGATAAAAAATCGCTTAAATGAATACACAAGTGAAACAGACGCTTTAAAAATAGCTCAAATGCTATATAATGAAAAGGGAGAAAAAGAATATAATGATATTTTAAAAGAGCTTCTTTTCAAAAATACCACCCGTCATAATTTACTGCATGAAATATTATTAGATATAAACCCTCAACATATTATAACCACTAATTATGACCATTATTTTGAGAATGTAATAAAAGATGAGGGATTACCTTTTTCAATTGTATCAAAAGATGAAGATTTACCTTATGCTAAACATAAAAAATTACTAATAAAATATCATGGGGATTTTGAAAATCATAATATAGTCTTAAAAGAAAATGATTACTTAGAGTTTTCACAAAATAACACCTTAAAAGAAGTATTTGTAAAGTCATTATTTAGTAATAAAACAATTCTCTTCGTTGGTTATAGCGTTTCAGACCCAAATTTAAAATTATTGATTAGAGATATTCAGCATATACTAAAAAAACATTATCAAAGAGCATATTTAATAACAGCAAAAAATGAAGTGTCAGATTCAGAAGTTAAGTATTTTGAAAATTTAGGCATTAATATTGTTTTTCAAGATTCAGAATCAATAATAAAAGATGAAACTATAGAAAAAAGATTATCTGATATTGGATTCAATATTTATAATCAATTAAAATACATTAAAGATTTCAAACTGTACGAATACAGAAGTTTTTTAGATAACGATTCATCTAAAATTAAAACAATTAATGAGTTATATAATTCTTTATCAAGATTTCATTACATAAGAGTTCTACCCCAAAATACTTTGGCTAGGTTGTTTCCAATTTGTAAGAATTCAAAACAAGAGGCTGTTCATTTAATTAATGGGGCTACACTAAAATGTTTTAATGATGAACTTTATAATCTAATAGCAGATTTCAAGGGTAAAGATGATGAGAATTATTCTAAAGATGAAAAGGAAAAATTAAATTATTCCCTGTCTAGGATAGTCTTCTCTGGTGTTTACAGTATAGGCAAACCAGGCAAAATCGACTCTTTTGGAAATTACTCAGTAAAAGATGAAATAGATATAACTACTAAAATTACTGTTGACCCAAATTGTGAATGTATCGATTGTTTAATTGACAAATATGATTATTCAAATGCTATAAAAAAGATTTTCAAATATGACATCAATGATAACTCCGAATTGTGGGAAGATTTAGTCTATGCATATAATTTATTTAGAGTTTGTGATTTTTATACTTGCTATTTTGCTTTAAATAAAATAATTACAAAATCTAATAGATTAAATAGATTAGAAGTGAGTTTTTTGGCAAAATATAATCTTAAAAGATTAAAATGGGCAATCCGTAATGATTTTTACAATGATAAAATTAATTGGGATGACATTCAGAAAGTTAATGAAGAAATTGACAAAATAGACCTTGATGATGAGTTAGATAAAGTTAAATATTTTGTTGATGAAGACGTATATTTATTATTAAAAGAAATAAGAGACGGTATATATATACAAAGACTGTGCAACGAAATAGATGAGATATTTGTAAAAGTACCTAAGACCGTCGAAAACATAAAAAATGGAGGCTCCGAAAGCAGTAATGTGTTTAACAACTTATATCGAACAGTTAAAAAATTAAAAAGCTTTTTACAAGACAACTTCATTATAGGTAACGGCTTCTCCCCTGTCGAAGTAACCCTTAACAAATCCATTAATACTTTCATTTTAGGATACTATTTAAAAAGTTTTGCTGATAAGCAATATAATAAGTTATTTGGTTTATCTCATATAGGTGAATTCGATACATTTCTTTTCAAATTAATTATAGAAGATTCTAAACCAAAAGAACTATTAAAATTTTTAAAGAAAAATGAAATAAATAATATAAAAATTGCTAAAGGTAGTATTGGAAGAATAATTCTATGGATTAATAATTTTCTAAAGTCAAGCTACAAGATACCTATGCATTTTAGTAATGAAGCTAAAAAAAATACTTCTTTTATAAATGTTGTTGAAGGGAATGAATTATTTGAAAATGATTTAATAAGAATTTTCAATAGTATATGCCTCGTTGTTGCTTACTTTGATTTTTCAAAAGAACAGTTTAAAACAATCTATAAAAATATCAATCATTATATTGATTTCATGCCATTTAATATTCAAGATTATTATGGTTTAGAAAAAATAATCATTAATAGGCATGATGATTTGGATAGTGAAGAATTAGAAGAAAGCTTAAGAATATTTAATAAAAAAAACTATATAAATAATTCTTATAATTTAATATTAGAAGCCCTAATAAAAAAGAATAGAGCTTTTAAAAATACTGGTATAAACTTAAATAAATATGAAATTGAAAGCCATAGTTATAGATTTACTATTATATATAAAACTCTTCCAATTGAAATGAAATCTAAATTCAAAAGTTTATTAACAGCAAAACTTGATGAAGAAAAAGACACCCAAATCTTTTATCTTTCAATCAGAGAAAAAATACTAAACACAAAAAAAATAAAGGAACAGTATAAAAAAATCATTTTAAGGAAACTAAAATTAGAATTCGATGATTCAACTCCAAATGTAAAATGGATTCTGTTTCCTATTTTACAATTTTATGATTTAGCATATAAAGGCATTATTCAAACTAATGATATTAATGTAAGTGAAATAACAGAACCTAAATTCAAATTTTTACATAATCCCGAAAAATTCAAAAAAGATGAATTTGATGTAAATTGGCTTTTTGAATTTAATTGGGAATCATTCTGTAAAAGATTTTCCAAAATTAACTATATAATAAACTCACTTGAAAACGAGTTATTAAAAAAACACGATGAAAAACTAAGTGAAATATATTTCAATATTAGAAGTTTTGGCTCAAAAAATTAACTTTATACTTTAATAATGCTTTTTTTATTCTTAAAAATTCAACTTAAAACTTTCTATTTGTCCAGATTTTTTAGAATAATATGCTTGAAAAAAATCAAACCTTTTTCTGTTGTTCTCTTTACATTTATTTTCTATAATTTTTATTATTTCAAATTTTGATGAATTTGAAGTTTTAATTCCAAATGTTATAGATTCCAAATCATTAAAGTCATATCTCAGCTTTCTATTTGAAGCATTGGTATAATCAATAAAATCTCCATGAATTATCAATCTATATTCATTTTCATATTCCCATTCTTTAAGTTTAATTTTTAGGCTATTATTATAGTTTTTCCAATAGGTTTCCCTCCATTTCTCTTCTTCTTCGAGTGAATTTAAATGAGAACCACATTCACTTAAAATTCTATTAGAATTATGATACCACAATCTATTTAATTCAAATTTTCTTAACCTTCCCAAAGACCTAAAAAAATCTATTTCGACATGCTTATTATGATATTCTATTTTTCTAAACCTGTGAGGTCTCATACCTATTATTGGACTTGAGCTATATCCATATTCCGTTTGCAAATTTAAATTTAAATCATCCCCTTCCCTCATTGTCTTATATTTTAAACAGACTCCCTTATGATTGTCTCCATAGTGACCCCAAATTGCAGAGTTTTTGTTATCTCCAAGAAATGATGCAGAATACCAAGGAGGATAAATTTCGTTTTCCAGTTTTGTGATGAATTTATTTGGAAATTCTGATATTAAAAAGAAAATATTAGGTTTAATTCCTTTATTAGAAAATTCGTATTGTGAGTGTAAATTGTTTGATTGAAAATTTTGATTGATAAAACTAAAAAGGTATTCCGAAATATTTTCTTTGCTCTCATTTTCCAACTTATTTATTATTTCAGGCAAAACATTATTTTTATGAATATCATCTATATTTTGATGAAATAACAGTTTGTTTGTCAATCCATTATTGTAATATACTTCTGCAATACAATTTAAAATAAGTGGATGGGAAATTTGAAGGTAAGATAAAAGCTCAGAACGCCTTATATGTGCTTGTCTTTTAGAAAAACCAATAGGTAATTCATTTATAAATTGAATTTTAAATACTTTATCTATTATTTCATCTGTAATCAACTTTTTTTGATTTGATGGAAAGTTTAATAATTCATAAGAAACTTGGATATCAATCTCCGTAATTATTTTATCTTCACTCAAAAGTATGGTTAGCCCATAAACTCGTTCTAAGCTCTTAGTATAATTTTTTATAAAATTTTCCCATACAATCTCATCGCCTGTCCAATACACGTCCCTTAAACCTTCCATTGGGTCATTTAATTCGTCGGATGAAGCAAAATAAATCTCTTGATTTTCTAGTTCTTGGTATTTACCCAACAATTTATCTATTGTTCTAAATCGATACATAAAATTTTTAATCTAAATATCTCCTCTCAAAGTAACATGCTCATTCCACTTGTTTACAGATAATGAAGCATCCTTTTTTCTCAATTCTTCAAACTTATGAACATAGTCAATGACGCCTGCAGTATTATCTCTTAAATTAATGATAAATTGAGATATTTTATCTCTATTAAAACATATAGTTTCAACTTGACTTGATAATGCTAATGAACGATAAATAATTTCTTTATGGTCTACAGTAAACCCTTTATCTTCTTTTTCTAAGCTTTCATTACAATATTGCACAACTGTCAAAACAATAACAAACAATCTAATTACTGGATGTGGATGTGTGTTTTCCTCAAAATAAATTTCATAATCAAAGCTATTAAAGGATGTTAAATAAAGCATAATTGGAATGCACATTAGCACAAGCATACCTTCCATTATTGGCTTATTTAATCTATTATCAAATATTTTTTCAACATATTGCAATAGGTGTGTTCCTAAACATAAAGCACTAAACTCATCTGCATCTAATTCAAGTACATGTTTTCTTTCTAAATACCCATCTGGTCTAGGGATTTCCTCCAAATTCAATTCTAAAAAAGTTGAATTTTGAATTAAATGAGCCATTTCATGATAAAAAGTATAATGTAAAGCCGTTTGATACATGAGATTATTTATGGATGTATCGATATTAGGTTCTATGATTTGAAACAATCTAATATTTGTATTATTAACAATGCAATGATTAAGTTTAAATGTCTGAATTAACCAAATTATAGTACCTATATTAATGCTTACGGAATATTTCTGTTTATCTCTGTAATAAGTTGCAAATGCATTAACATTTGTATAATTATTTATATAAATATATGCAGGTACAATCCCATAATAGGAATGATTCAATAAAGCCTCATTATAAAATTTAAACACCTCTAATATTTCCTCCCTTTGTGGAGAAAACTCACAATCAAAAAAATCACACATATTTAGTTCAAGAGCCTTTTGAATCTCTAATATTTTGATTTTATATTCTTCTAGTGTCATGGAAGCTTCTTAATTAAAAATTTTCATATATCGTTTTGGCTATTAATATAATTTATTTTAACAAAAAAGGTCTCCATTTGGAAACCTAATATATTTTAAAATTATAATTTTAAATATCATTATTCGTTCACCCTATGACTTCCAGTAATATTATAATTTTTATCCATAGAAACAATATCATCATAAACGGTCATTGCACCAAACGAATTCTTAGCCCTATATTTATGATTAACAGTATAGTAAAGAAATTTATCTTTAGGCTCATTGTCAAATTGGGTATGGCTCATACCTCTATCCTCATAAATTTTTATTTTTTTAGCAACCGTTATAGTATCTAATATTTTAATAGATATTTTTTCATAAGAGCTTGGGTCTTTGAAGTTAGTTTGCACGTAATTTGCAATGCTTTTTTCAACTGGATTTTCTTTAATGCAACTAACTAATTCTACTAAAACCAATAGAGATATTAATACTTTTTTCATTCTATGCATTTTAAATTTTGTTTGAATTTTTTCCAAAACTTATTTGGAACAGGTAGATTTAAATATCCCTCTTTAAGATAAACTCTTGTTTCTTTCACTTCTTTTAATTTTAATTCTTCATAGTCGTTGTCAGTAAGATGTAATACTGCATTTGCTGTCCAAGTTTCAAGACCAGAATTATTATCATACTCTCCTACAGCGTACTTAATAAAAGAAAGTTCCATAACGCTATTATCATCAAATAGCACTAAAAATTTCCCGTCTGTTTCAATTACAAAATTATCCCAAGTAGTCAGTTTTATATTTAAAAATCTATTTTTATTTATCTTTGATAAAGAAGCATATAGAGTGCCGTCTAACTTTGTGCTACCTCCAGCTACAAATAATTCTTTAGTAGTTTTGATAGAAGCGTTAGTAAACTTATCAACTTCATTTTTTTCGTATTTGCAATTTTGAGCAATACTAAAGTTTGTAATGGTTATAAAGAACAAACCAAATAACATTTTTTTCATTTCTTTTTATTGTAAGTTTTTTCAAATATAATAAAATTGGACACATATATGCATCCAAACAGATTATAAATCTTTTGACTTTTGAAATATGGATATTTCGGAAGAAGCATTTATTATCAATCTTGGGGTTCGCATAAGACAATTACGTGAAAAGAAAAACTTGTCTCAACAAGATTTAGCAAATGATTGCAATATCCCAAAAACACAAATTGGCAGAATTGAAAGAGCAAAAGTAAATACTACGGTACGAACACTAATTAAAATTGCAAATGCTTTAGAAATTGAACCAAAGGAATTGTTAGATTTTCATTCAAAATAATGTCTATTTAAACTACTTAGTTTTCTCTACTGATTTGTTTATAAAGACAAATTTAGGTCTTTCTTTTTTGCTAATATCTGTTTGAACCTCAACAGCTTTTAGAGTGGGCAAAATAAATTTCCCTAAATCGATAATTGTTTTTAATCGTTCTATTGGCTTTAAGCTATCTAAATCGGATTGTAATACATCAATATTGTTTTCTATTAGCGTTTGAAATTTTTGCCTAATCTCAGATGTATTTTTATTGGCTGTTCCTTTTTTGCGTCCTCCGAATTTTTGTCCTGTATTGTTTGCCATGATTTTTGAAATTTTATTAATCTATTTTAAACTACTTTGGTATAATTTTTTCATTGTTTTAACTAATTGTTCGTCGGTTTACGGTTTAAACCAGTTTATTAAACCTTATATCAAAGGTTTAACAGTTTAATAGCGTATATATACGCTTAAACTAAACCGATAGAGTTAAAATTGTTTGGCTTGAATATATTCTCCAAGCGTGTAAGGTGCTTTTGGTTTTTCTTGAAGCAACCAATTATTATTCTTGCAATCAGTAATTAATAGCTTCGCCCTATTATTGCCTATGGTGGCTTTGAGTTGGTTTTTATATGCCAAACCTATCTGTATAACCAATTCAGAATAACTAAAGCTTGAACCGTTTGAAAACACCTCAGTTAATAACTGATACTTTTTGAAGTTCTCTAAATCTGAAATATCAAATTTGTTGTTTTTGGTTTCTGTTCTAACTTCAAAGTTTTCGGCAATAATTGGAATACCGTGTTCATTTATTTCAAAAGCAAAAACCTCTGGCTCTATATCCCTGCATTGTAAAGGCGTTACTACTGAAATATCGTTATCGCTTTCAGCTTTTGCAACCTCTAAGACAGTTTCAGCTTTATTTATTAACTCAGTACCAATGTGACCACGTGCGTTAGTGTCACTCTTGTTTTGATGCAGTACCGTAACAATATGAATATTGCATTGCTCAGTCCATTTTAATAGCTTACTGGCTATGTTCGTGGCTTGCTCTTCATCATTTATTGAGGTTACTAAATCTTTGATACCGTCAATTACCACGAACCCGATCTTATCATTACTGTAAATTTCGTTTTCGATAAACTCCAGTCGTTCGGACGGCGTTAAGCTTCTTAAATAATAAACGTGTAAGTTCTTTGGTTCTGGCTGTTTGATTTGGGTACATATCCTTTTAACAGCTTTCTGGACATGATATTTCCCTTGTTCCGTATCAAAGTATAATACCTCGTTTTTATCATCCTTTAAACAACCTCTAAATCGCTCTAAAATATAATCTTTACTCAATGCTGCCGATACAGCTATATTAATATAAAACGATTTGCGGCTTTTTGCTTTGCCTATGACAAGGCTAAAGTTTCCAAGCGTTCCTAATATTGCGTAACCGTCCGTTTTTGTATATGCTAAGCTGTAAGCTATCTGGGGCGGTGGTATTACTTCCAGTACATCAATTTTATATTTAATGCGTTTCTGGTCGTGTTTAGTTTGTGGAGACAAATTCTCGTTTTGAAGTAGGATGTAATTAGAATTAAAAGGCTCTTTTTTTAAGAAGTCCTTATCGTTCGTCAAAATTTCCGTATTTTGCTTTTGTCTTTTATTCTGGCTGTTATCGTGGTTTTCCATTATTTCAACCTTTTTTTGTTTTAGACAAATATGCCTCTGCTTCCTGCTCAATTTCAGCGTTTGACTTTTTACGCCCCTCTTTTAGGTACTCCATAAGTTCGGTGCTAGAAAAGTACAGGCGTTTACTTCTTTTCATTACGGGCAATTCACCTTTGCTTACCTTACTGTAAATGGTAGGTGTTGTAAGATTAAGAAATTGTGCAGCTTCCTGAACAGTTAAGAGCTTTTCAGGCTGTTCGGTGGTGGGTTTACTTTCCTGCTTTTCAGTTAACAAGCGTTTGAGTTCACTAACTTCTTTTGTTAGCATTGTTACCGCTTTGGGTAACTGGTCGAATGTTAAATTTTGTTCCATTACAAAAGATTTTTAATATTTCTTTTGCAATGTTCGGTGTGGTATTTACGGGTAAAAAGGTGGTATTTACGGGGGTCTCTGTTTCTTTATTGTTGGTTGTTTTTATCTTTGCATTGCTTTAACTAAATCAAAATTTGAAACCTCTTTAAAGTGGTTCAGGGCTTTAACAATTTTGAAATATTCAGTATCGTTATTTAAAGGATTTTCACTTAATTCAGCGTGCATTTCTCCCAACGCTTTAGCCACTTTTGTTTTACAAGTTCTTTTTAGCTGTATTACTGTTTCGGGTATAAAATAGTCTTTGTATTCAAAAAAGTTAGTTAGTAAATCGGCAAACAAGTTATAATCCTGTTCAGTTGCAAAGGCATACTGCCATCCTTTTTTATCCATATTTTCAAAGGTTTCTGTAATTACCCCTTTGGTTCTGTTTCGGTTTACGTCTATTGATTGCGATTTTTGTTGAAGTTTTTTAACCTTTTTATCATACCACTTTATAAAATTAACCGTATCCGATTTATTTATAAAACCTGATAAGCCATTTATCGGCACAATAAAATTATAAGTATTATCTAACCAATCAATTTTGGAACTATTATCAATATTGCAACGAGTACAAAATAGTATAAATTCATTTTTAATACAGTTCAAAAACTCTTTACCTTTAAGCGTAACTGCATATCTAAAAAATATACGTGTGTTTTCTTTAAATAACACTTTCTTAAATTCCTCTTCGTCATTATAACCTCTATTAAAATGTAATTTAAGACCCGTTCTATTAAATTTCGCCGAAGTATAGAAATAACACAAATTATTAAAAATATCTTCTTTCTCTTTGTTGGTAATCATTCTAAATCTAACTTAATTTTATTAGCTGCTGTTCGTTTAGCCTCATCAACTATTTTGGCATAAACCTGAGTTGTTTTCAAGTCTTTATGTCCTAACATTTTTGATACGGTGTAAATATCTGTACCGTTAAACAGTTGTAAAGTAGCATACGTGTGCCTGAAACAATGAAAGGTAATATCCTTTGTTATTCCTGCTGCTCCAATCCATTGAAAAAGATGTTTATTATGGTAAGCTGAATATTTCAACCCCTCAAATACTGGTTTGTCTTGTGGCATATCATTTGGATTTTCGGCTCCCTGTGTAAAACTGTAAGCTTGTTCGGAAATTGGCAATACCTCTACACCTTTAGTTTTCTTTTGGTCGAAATTTAAAAAATACCCTTGTTCGTTAATATATTCTAGTTCACTCCAAGTCATTTTTTGAATATCTGAGAACCTCAACCCTGTAAGTGCTGAAAACAAGGCTGCCCGTTTCAATAAAACATCATTACACGAGGTTTTTACAAGTTTATTGAGTTCATCTAAGGTCAAGTATTCCCGTCTTGTTTCTTCTGCTTTTATCGGGGTTATTTTAGCGTTTAAGTCTTGCTGTAAAAAACCGTCTCTATAAGCTTGTCTTAGGGCTGCTTTTACCTTATTGAAATAAGAAACAGCTGAATTTTGTGAAAGGGTTGTTTTATTACTTCTTTTGCTTTTAGTATTTAGTAGAAATTCTTTGAAATCCTCAAAAAACCTTTCGTTGAGGTTGGCAAATTTCAAATTACCATTTGTAAATGCTTCAAGATAATTTAAAGCTGCGTTCCAGTTATCGTGATTACTGGCTTTGCGTTTGTTGGCTAATTTTTTGAAGTATTCAACAAAACATTGTTCTCCCAACTCTTTTAACCTTAGTTGTTCCTTTTCGTATTGGCTGTAAATTTCAGGCTTATTTAAGAAGTTTTCACGCTTTTGGCGTATGCTTTCCCCTATTTTTAAAGTTTCAGTATTATGTTGCTTATCGAAAGGGCTTTTAGGCTTTTCAAAAATATAAAGCCCTAAAAACTCCCTGCGTGTAGGTTCGCCTGTATCTGGATGTGGTATTGCAGGGTAAAAGTCAAGGTATAGGCTTTTGCGTCCCTTGCTTATTTTCTTTTGTCTTAGACTTACTTTTATTGCCATTGTCTTTTATGCTTTGTGAAAATAGTTAAAAACTTTTCAGTTATCCTTAAATAATTTATCAATCTCTGAACGTTTTACCCTTGTCATTCTTTCTCCTAAGTTCACAGCTGAAATAGTACCGCTTTTAATGTAGTAATAAGCCGAACGAATTGAGCAGTTCAACAATTGAGCAACTTCACGAACGGTTAAAAATTCTTTTGCCTTAACAATCTCGATAGGTTGCTTTATTATTTGTGTAGTTTCAGCATTTGACTTTTGTATTTTCTTTTTTCGAGTACGGTCTTTATAAGCTCTACTGGCACACTTATGCGAACAGTATTTAGTTACCGTTGTACGGGCTGTAAATTCCTGCTCACAATATTGGCAAATGCGTTGTACCTCAATTTTACTACTCATTAGATAGCTTTAAATATTATTAAGTATATTTAAGTGTAATTAAGCGCAAAACAAAAAGATAAACTCTTAATTTTTGTACCTCAAATTATTCAAGGTACAACAAAGGTACAAATTTATACCTAATAACGCAAAACATCACAAAACAAACAGCTAGCTTCAAACCAACAAAAAAAGCCTTAAAATAAGGCTTTATAAGAGTTTTTAATATGTTTTATAATTTGTTATTTTGTATCAGTTACTTTCCGATGCAAAAATTAGCAAAAATATTACCCAGCAAATCATCGTTTGTTATTTCTCCGGTTATCTCACCAAAGTGATACAATGCTTGACGAATATCAATAGCTAATAAATCACCAGATAAACCAGACTGCAGTCCGTGTTTCACTTTTTCAATCTCATCTAAAGCTTTCAATAACGAATCATAATGCCTTGAGTTCGTTACAATGGTGTCATTATTTCTTAAAGCACCTGTATTAACAAAACTTAAGAGTTTATCTTTTAATTCGTCAACCCCAATCCCTTTTTTTGCAGATAATAATTCTAGATTTGAGATTTGAGACTTTAGACTTGAGATGTCTTCGTTGCTAAGTTTATCAACCTTGTTAGCAATAATGATTAAAGGTTTTTGAGGATATTTATTTTTAATCTTTTCTAATTCCACTTTAAATTGCGATCCCAATGTTTTAAATTGAGTGCTATCAAACAAATAAATAACCACTTGTGCTTGGTCAATTTTTTCAAAAGTTTTTTTGATGCCAATGCTTTCTACCACATCTTTAGTTTCACGAATGCCTGCTGTATCAATAAAACGAAACCCAATCCCTCCTATCGATATTTCATCTTCAATGGTATCGCGGGTGGTGCCTGCTATTTCTGAGACAATGGCACGTTCTTCATTTAAAAGCGCATTTAAAAGTGTCGATTTCCCCACATTAGGTTCACCTACAATGGCTACAGGAATGCCATTTTTAATAACGTTACCAACGGCAAACGAGTCTATTAAACGCTTTAAAACAAAACTAATGCGTTCTACCAATTCCTTAAACTGTGTTCTATCGGCAAATTCGACATCTTCTTCAGCAAAGTCTAATTCCAATTCTATTAAGGAAGCAAAATTTAAAAGTTCTTCACGAAGTTTTGCTATTTCAGACGAGAAACCGCCACGCATTTGTTGCATGGCTATTTGGTGGGATGCTTCGTTTTCACTAGAAATTAAATCGGCAACCGCTTCGGCTTGGCTTAAATCCAATTTCCCATTTAAAAAAGCCCGCAAGGTAAATTCGCCTGCTGTTGCCATACGGCAGCCTTTCCTAAGGAATAACTGTATAATTTCCTGCTGAATGTAGTTGGAACCATGACAAGACACTTCAACCACATCTTCCCCTGTATAAGAATTTGGGTTTTTAAATACCGAAACCAACACCTCATCAATCGTTTTATTACCGTCAATAATATGACCTAAATGAATGGTATGTGTTTTTTGGGCGCTAAGTGTCTTTTTACTTTTTATGGATCGAAAACAACTGTCTGCTATAGAAATAGCATCGTTACCAGATAAACGAATAACAGCAATGGCACCGGCACCAGATGGGGTAGCTAAGGCTACTATGGTATCTTGATCGATCATAATTTAAACTAAGTAAATACCGTCTGGTTTAATCTCAATCTGTTTCTGCTTATACAGAGTACCTACGGCTTTCTTAAAGTTCTTTTTACTCATTTGAAGCATGTCTTTTATAACTTCTGGATCAGATTTATCGGTAAGGTTTAAATACCCACTATTATCGTGAAGTTCATGCATAATACGTTCGGCATTAGGTTCTATGTTTCTATAGCCTATTTGCCCTAACGAAATATCTAATTTATTACCGGGACGAATCTTTTTTACGATGCCCTTTAACTTATCACCAACACTTAAATCGGTAAAAATTTGGTCTTTGTATATGAGTCCTGTATGTACTTTATTAACGATCACATTCATACCAATATCAGATGGATGGGATACGATGATATCTACTTCATCAAACTGATTCACGGTAAGTACTTTATTATCTAAAAAACTATTGGTTTTACTGGAAGCTACCAATCTTCCCGTTTTTTCATCTAGATAACAATATACCAAATACCAGCCTTTTGGTTTCATTTTAAACGCTTGTTCTTTAAACGGACAAAACAATTCTTTTACCAAGCCCCAATCTAAAAAGGCACCATATTCTGTCACAGCATTGCAACGCAACAAGGCAAACTCACCGACCTTAATGTACGGCATATCGGTAGTTGCCACAGGACGTTCTTCGTTGTCCAAATACACAAATACGTCTAACTTATCCCAAATCTTGAACGATTCCGGCACATACCTATTTGGTAATAAAACTTCATTATCTTCTGTGTCTACCAAATACGCGCCATGCTCTGTTTCGCGTAGTATTTCTAATGTATTTACTTCCCCAATTCTTATCATGCTGCAAAGGTAATCATATTAGTTTTTAGACAATGAACTCATTTAAAGTTTTTCAATTGGCTGAAAAATTGCTGATTTCAGCTCTGTTCTTGCCTTTTCTTCCTTCCGTAGCGCTACTACAATGTTATTAAGTTAAGCTTTTTTTATGTCATTTCGACGAAGGAGAAATCACATAACGTGAGCAAAAAGTGTGATTCCTCATGCTTCGGAATGACAAAACAGAATCTGTTTTCCCTTAATGACATTGAGCGCTGCTATGCAACTCAAAAAAGCGTTACAATTTTAATTTGCAACGCTCTATAATTATAAACTCTATTTTTAAATAAACAATTTCTTGAAACGAACAATCCCCGAGGAATTCTTTATATTAATAAACAGATTCTTTTTTGAAATGCTTAGTCAACAAATAATAAACAACTGCTCTGTATTTATTACGATTAGTCTTACCATATTGCTCCATAACAGCATAGATTCCTTTATCTAAATCGGCACTGTCTTTCAGTCCTAATTTTTTAATTAAGAAATTGTTTTTTACGGTTGTAAGTTCAGATTCGTCTGTTCCGGAAACAGCTGAAGAGTCCGCATTGTAAATTGAGGGGCCACAGCCAATTGTTACTTTAGTTAATAAATCCATGTCTGCTGTTATGCCACATTTTTCCTTTAAATCAGCAGCATACTTAGCAATAAGTTCGTCACGTTTATTCATAATAAATTTTTGTTTTAATGGCTTTAAAGATAACTTTTTTTACAAATTAAACTCATTTAAACTCTTCAAAATTGGCTAAAAAATAGTCCTTTTCACTCACTTCAATCTAAAAAGTTTAAATAAACCATGGACTTGAAGTCCATAGTTTTATTTGCAGACTAAAAGTCTCCAAGGTTAGTTTGCGAAATTAATCGGTGAAATTTTACCGCAAATTCGCAAATTTTTAGCGTTTTTGGTAATCTGCGAATTTGCGGTAAAAATTTTTAGACCCTAAAAGGTAAATGCACTAAAGTGCATAGTTTTAACTATTTCTGTGACCAATAAATTCTGAAAAAAGAAAGTCACAACGTCTTCTATTTTAAATATTCAAAATATTGAAGAAGTACTTCGTCATTAATATCTTTGGGTGTGAATATTTCTAAAAGTTTAGGACGTCCGTCTTCCACAAAAAATTCTTTTAAATAATATTCTAATGGTTTTTCTTTTGAAACACTTTTGTAGGTAAACCCATACATCCTGCACAAATGTCTTGCATTCAAATTGTGGGTGGTTTCAAAAAAAGTTTCAAAATTATCAGAGTTTTTGTGTCCCGGAAGAATTCTAAATATCCCACCTCCCTGGTTGTTTATAACAATAATCCTGAAATTCTTAGGGATGTAGTTATTCCATAGCCCATTGCTATCGTATAAAAAGCTTAAATCTCCCGTTATTAAGGTGGTTGGTTTAGCGTTCACTACCGCACAACCAATAGCGGTTGATGTACTACCGTCTATTCCACTAGTACCTCTATTACAAAATATCGTGTTGTTTTTGTTAATATCGAACAACTGCGAATAACGAATCGCCGAACTATTGCCTATTTGTAAAATATGGTTACTGGGTATATTTTTAAACAGTATATCAAAAACTTTTAAATCGGAAAAAGGAATCGTTTTTAAATATGCGTTGTGTTTTTTTAAACGGTGCTTTTTTACAGCAGTCCAATGAGCATTATAATTGCTTTTTACATAATGCGTTATTTTTGGTAAAAAGGCCGAAAAAAACTGATTAGGCGTCACATCAATATGATTGCTTAAACAGAAAAACGTGTCGTTGGCACTTTTTTCATCAACATGCCAATGATATTTAGGCTGAAATTTTCGTAATAATGTTTTTATTTTTTTTGAAACAATTAAACCACCAAAGGTTAATAAAATCTCTGGTTGAAGTGCTTTTTTTTCTTCTTCAGTTAAAGGTGCAATGATTTGGTCGATGGACGGAAAAAAACTTTCATGATATAAATTTGACGTTGTTTCGGTAAACACAACCACACTGTCATCATCTGCCAATTCATTCAACCATTTCTTATCAATTTCATTTGGATAATTAGCACCCACAAGTACCATTTTCTTAGAAGCCGTATTCCAGTCTTCCAAACACTCATTAAGCACATAATCTTCAATAACTTTGGCCTTTAAAGTTGATTTTGTCGACTTCGGGGTCACCCGTAATTTATCAACGGTTTCATAAAGTGGTTCGTCAAAAGGAATATTAATATGTACAGGCCCTTTTTTTACCAATGCAAAATTTAAAGCTTCATTGATTTCTTCTTCGTTATGCGTTTGAATATCTTTTTGCAAACCTAAAAAACGTTCTAATTTGCCTTCAAGGTTTTTCAACATGGGCAATTCTTCGTTTTCAGGAATATTATTTTCGTCTTTTATATCCAGTTTTAAGTTTACGGAATATAAAATATGGTTTTGAAAAACATTCTTCTGGTTAATGGTTTGCCCATCTCCAATTCCAATTAAATGTTTTGGTCTATCTGCAGATACCACAACCAATGGAATATCGCTATAATAAGCCTCTGTAACCGCTGGATAATAGTTTACCAAAGCACTACCCGATGTACAAACCACCGCGGTAGGCACTTTTAATTGTTGTGCGATACCCAAAGCAAAAAAGGCGGCACAACGCTCGTCTACAATACTGTAACAAGTAAAATATGGATTGTTGGTAAAACCAATGGTTAATGGCGCACTTCTACTGCCTGGAGAAATAACAATATGTTTTATACCCTTAACTTTAAAAAGCTCTATAACGGTTTGTGCGAGAGGGATTTTTGGATAAATCATATAATTGAATCAATGTGTAAAAGTAATAAATAGGGCTTAAATTAAGCCAATTACAAAATGTTTTTAATAATTAAAGATTTTGATACGGTTTCTTCCCATTCACTTTCAGGGTTAGAGTTGGCGGTTATGCCACCTCCAACATATATAATGGCTGTATTGTTCTTTAGTTTCATACACCGTAAATTCACATACAATTGCGTGCTTTTTTTGGTAACGGCATAGGCTCTGTTTTCTATGTTTCGCTTACTGGAACGTGGTGCAGTAGTGGTTTCAAAATTTAACTCACCTAAAAAACCTGTATAAAACTCCCGGTTGTAATGTTCATTCTTTAAAATGAATTGCTTTGCTTCTTCCTTTGGAAACCCACAGACTGCCGGTGTTGGATGTATGGTACAAATAACATCTTTTAATGTGGAATCTGGTTTTAAACGTGCCGAAACCATGGTTTTTAAATGTACCAAATTACCTGCTTTTACAGTTTCTGTCTCTGAAACATTTAAGCTTTCTATGGAAGGTTGTAAACTATCAACAATAAAATCCGTTACAAATTTTTGTTCCTGTTTTTCTTTGTCTTGCCAAACCACATCTAAATTTCCTTTGTAAACCTGTGTGCCTGCCAGCGCCATAATAGAAAACTGGCTGCCTTCAATCTTTATAAGTGTTTCAGGTGTTGCCCCCAACCATAATCCTACTTTGGGGTGGTACCAACAATAAATAAAAGACGATGTGTACATGCTTAAAAGTCTTTTAAAAATAACAATAGGATTGGTCTCTGTTATTGAAACATGTTCTTGTCTTGACAACACAACCTTTTTAAAATCCTTAGCCTCGATAGCTTCGACTCCTTTTTTTACAAGCTGTATGTGTTGTTGCTTTTCCTGTTCGTCTATATTTTTTTTGTTTTCAGTAATTTCAATGTCATTTGGCATTGATGACAAAGAAATAACTTGAGAATCATCAAAAGGCATCAATACCGAGGTTTTTGCGTTATCAAATGGGGCAAAGACAAAGCCCTTTTCAGTAAAATTCTTTGTGGAAATTAATTCATTATGAGACTGAAGCAATCCATTAACGTCACTTTTATTAGGCTTTCTGTAAACAACAAAGGGCAGTTCATTGTGGTATTGTTGTTCAATACGTTTAAAAAAATCTTCCGAAGTCATTAATTAGTTCTTTTTTGGCAACGAAATGGTGGTTAATTTACAAACCGCTATCAAATTATTAGCATCGTCTGTTACTTTAATATCCAATAATTGTGTGGTTCTGCCTTTATGCATAAACGTTGCTTTAGCATATACAAACCCTTCTTTAACGCTTTTTAAATGATTGGCAGTAATTTCGATGCCCCGTACAAAAAACTGTTCAGTATCTATAAAAATATGGGAAGCAAAACTACCTACGCTTTCAGCCAAAGCTGCGGTTGCACCACCATGCAGCACGCCATCAGGCTGATATACTCTAGAATTTACGGGCATACGTGCTACTAAAAAATCATCACCATAATCTACAACCTCAATATGTAAGGTTGCCATTAAGGTATTTTTACAAGCTTCATTGGCATTTGCTATAATGACTTCTTTGGTTAATTGCATAGAAATATTGTATTTTTATTCGCGCCTGTAAAAGTACAAAATACACTTGTAACAGATATAAAATTTAAGGTTCAATTTAATATATTCCTGCCTACACAAAATTAACAAAACGATGCTAGTACCAACTTTAGAAAACGACCATGTAAAACTCACTTTATTGGGTTTAAGCAATTATAAATATTTAATAGAAATTGCCCAACAACCCAACCTAGTGCAATACTCCCCTAGTAAAATTGATACACCAGAAAATTTAAAAGAGTATGTGCAAGATGCTGTAGATTGCTATTACCAAAAAGCAGCCATTCCTTTTATTGTTTTTGATAAACGAACAAGTAGTTACGCCGGTTGTACACGTTTTGGACATATCAATTGGCATAATAAAGTGTTGCATATTGGATGGACATGGATAGGCACCCAATTTCAAGGTACTGGATTAAACAAACACATAAAATTTTTAATGCTACAGTATGCTTTTGAAACCTTGAATTTTGATAAAGTTGAATTTCGGATTGATGAACGCAACATAAAATCTAGAAAAGCGGTTGAAAAATTAGGTGCTAAACTTGAAGGTATATTGCGAAAAGACACCTTGATGCTTGATGGTTTTAAACGAAATACTTGTTGCTATGGAATTTTGAATGAGGAATGGATTGGTATAAAAAATGATGTTTTTAAAGGATTTTAGAAGCCGTATTAGCAAATCGATAACCGATTGGGTTAAACGGATGAAAATGATTTTCAGCATAATAAATTTGTAAGCAAATTACAAACGATTACATTTGTTCATGATAAAATACTACAGTTTATGAGAAACATTTTTATTGGTTTATTTGTTGTTTTCTGTTTTTCTTCAAAAATTTTCGCTCAAGTAACAAAAGAAACCGAACCCTCTTGGATTGATAACATAAGCTATTCCAAATCTAAAATAGAAAAGAGCGACGTTGCAGCAGGCACACACATTTTGCTATTCGACACCCAAATAAATATTCCCAAACAAATAGCTTTTAATAGATTAACGATTAAAGTTACTGATAATGTTGGTATTCAAAATGCATCAACCATAAATGTGAGCTACGACCCTAGTTATCAAAAATTAAAGTTCCATAAAATAAATATTATCCGAAATAATGACGTGATTGATAAATTGAATATTTCAGACATTCAAGTCATGCGACGTGAGTTAAATGCCGAAAACCACCTATATGACGGCTCTTTATCTGCAGTAATGAATATTTCTGATGTAAGAACAGATGATATTATTGATTACTCCTACTCCATTATTGGTTTTAATCCGATACATAAAAATATTTTTTCCAGTCATTTTTATTTGAATGATGTTGAATCCACCGGAAAAATAAATGTGACGCTCCTATCTCAAAACAAACTAAAATATAAATCTTTCAATACATCTGTAAAACCTATAATTTCTAAATCAGGTAATCTACATAAATACACTTGGACTGCCCATAATACTAAAAAGTTAGATTATGAAGAAAACATCCCTGTATGGAAACTCGTTTACGAGTCGGTTTTTGTAAGCGAATTTGACTCATGGAAAGACGTTATAAATTGGGGAGTCGATGTTTTTAAGACCAATGAACCTATAGACCCGGAATTACAAGCAAAGATTGATGAAATTAACAATTCCAATGCATCTAATGGTGAAAAAATTAAAACTACTTTAGATTTTGTACAAAATGACATTAGATATTTAGGTTTGGAATCTGGAATTGGAAGTTATAAACCATTTTCTCCAAATCAAGTTTTTAAACAACGGTTTGGCGATTGTAAAGATAAAAGTCTGTTAATGACAGTTATGCTAAACAAAATGAATATTGAAGCATACCCCATGCTTGTAAATACCTCATTAAAACAAAGCATTAAAGACTTGTTACCATCCCCCAAGCTTTTTGACCATTGTGTTGTTAAAGTTGTAGATGGCAACACGCATTGGTACGATCCTACTATAACAAATCAAGGTGGCGAATATAACAGCACCCATTTCCCTGATTACGCTTTGGGATTGGTTCTAAAAAAGGACAATGATGCTTTTGATGAAATTAAGCCTTATTCTGAAAATAAAATAGAAATATTTGAAGAGTACACCATCAAAGAAATAGGAAAGGGAGCTACTTTAAAAGTGGTTTCAACCTATTATGAATCTGAAGCAGATAATATGCGGCATTATTTCAAAAATAATAGCATCAATTCAATAGAAAAAGAATATGAAAAATTCTATTCAAACTATTACTATAATGTGTCCTCAGTAAAGTCACCACACTTTGAAGATAAATTAGTCAGTAACATTTTCAAAGTTTACGAAGAATACCAATTGGATAGTATTTGGGAACCAATGATTGAAAAAGAAAACTATATTTCTGCAACCTTTATCCCTAGCAGTCTTTTAAATTCATTGTACTTGCCTACTAAGGACAAAAGAGATTCTGAATTATCCATAATATACCCCATAATTAGAGAACATCAAATTAAAATAAACCTTCCAATGGATTGGGGCATTGAAAACGAAAAGCTATACGTTAATTCCCCTGGATTTTATTATGAATGGAAAGTAGATTATAATAGAAAACAAAAAGCAGTAAACCTTTATTACTATCTAAAAACACAAAAAGACAACATAACTAAAGGTGAATACAAACAGTATATTCAAGATGTTAAAAAAATAGGCCAAACTACTTCCTATCTTATCTACACGCCCAAAAATTACTCAAAATCGCTGGTTGCAACAGGTAATAATAATTTATTATCAAGTGTGGCTACCATTGTTAAATTTTCATTGGCGCTTTGTGCCCTTGTCGTTTTAGTTTTATTTGTGTTTTGGTATTTTGGAAAGAAAAATACTAAAGTGTAATGCTTTTAATATTACTGTTAGTTATCAACAAAACCCAATAGGTTATTTACAAAATCATTAATAACCACCACGTATGCTATCATGTATTTCAGACTTATATAACTGTGCCAAAGCTAAATGCGTTTCAGGTGATAATGCTTTAATATTTGAAACTTCGGCATTTGAAATGACTTGCTTTGTAGAACTTGCTCCCGGAATAATACAACTAACAGCTTGGTGGTCTAAAATCCATCGTAAAGCCAGTTGAACCATGGTTAAATTATCTGGCAATATGCTATTTTTAATAGTATCAACAAACTCTAATCCTTTTTCAAATGGCAAACCAGCAAAAGTTTCCCCTACGTTAAAAACATCGCCGTTTCTGTTATAATTTCTATGATCGTTTTCTGGAAAGCGTGTATTCTTATCAAATTTTCCTGAAAGCAACCCACTTGCCAATGGCAAGCGCACAATAATGCCAACGCCCTTTGCTTCCGCTTGCGGAAATAGTTCGGTTACCAATTTTTGTCTGAAAACGTTAAAAATGACTTGTAACGATAGCAACCCTTCTTGTTGCATACATATTAAACCTTCTTCAACCGTTTCTACACTGGCACCAAAATGTTTAATGAGTCCTTCTTGCTGTAAGTCGCGCAACCAATCAAAAATCCTTCCTTCTTTTAAATAGTGTGTTGGAATGCAGTGTAATTGTAACAAATCTAACGACTCTACGCCTAAACGTTGTAAAGAACCTTCAACAGATTTTCGTAAAACGTCTTTTGAGTATTTATCTGGATACGCATCCCCTGCTCTACCAAATTTTGTAGCCACACGTATAGAAACATCACACGTTTTTAAAAATTCACCTATAACCGTTTCACTTTTTCCATTGCCATACACATCTGCAGTATCAAAAAACGTGATACCATTTTTAACAGATTCATTTAAAATATTTAAAGCAGTTTCATTTGAAATGTCTTTACCCCAATCGGCTCCTAGTTGCCAGCAACCTAAACCTACTTCACTAATATTAAATCCGTTAACTCCTAATTTTCTGTTTTTCATTGAATGTACTTGTATTAATTTCAAAATTGAGTGCAAATAACACCTGCCTGTGTTAAAAAAAGACTCTTTACCGTATAAATATTATAAAAAACGAATATATAACATTTTTAAAGTTTTAATCTATAGATTTAATCAAACCAACTTTAAACTAAGTATTATGAAAACTACAAACAATTCTTTAATTATATTTTTTTTGAGTTCGAGTATTGGTCATGCACAGTTTATTTCGACCGATGACAAGTTACACTTTGGTGCGGGTGCTTTAATTTCCGCAACCACTTATGCCGTTGTTTATACAACCACTAAAAATAAGAAAAAGGCTTTTTGGTATAGTCTTGGAGCCTCTGTGCTTGCTGGAGCTACTAAAGAACTCTATGATAGTGTAAGAAAAGGTAAAGAAGGCTATTCTTATTATTGGGATACCGGTGAATTGATAGCCTCTTCTTTAGGTGGGTTAACAGCCAGTACGACTATTAGTCTATTTGTTGGAAAAAAAAATAAGGAACGAAAAAAAATAGCGTTGGTGAATTAATATTCATGTTATCCGATAAAACTTTTACAATTCACTGCAAACACAGTGATAATGACTTTTTAAAGATTACTGATTTGTAGCCTTGCCTTTTGTAATAATAAGTTACTCAGTGATTATAAAAAACAGAAAAGTAAATCAATTTGTTGGCATTTAGTCTATTTGTCAATCATTCTCTCTTTGTCAATTTTCTATTTGTCTCTTATCTCTTATTTCTTGTCTTTTGTCTTTATTATTCTATTAACCGTTTTACTATAGCTTTTACAGGTAATATACTATGTGTATGCTCAATACTAGGACCTGCAACCCAAACCGTTTTATAGGTGACTTTGGTTGCGGCATTTTTGGTAGCATTCATTCCTATCGAAAAACGAATCATCTTCACCCATTTTTTAAGTTTTTTATGCTTGTTTAAAACAGATTCTAACCAAGTAGCCTTAGTTCCTATTTTTTGAACATAGGGTGTATTGATAACAGTACATGGTGTCCCCGAAATACGCTCGGTCATTACAATGTCTTCTGCTCCGTATTCCACACATGCTTGTTTATATTCGTCTGTGACATTAGCTTCAACCGATGCGATAAACGGACTCCCAACAGAAACGCCAGCAGCTCCATAACTTAACATGGTATCAATATCTGCTTTGCGGCCCACACCGCCTGCCGAAATAATCGGAATCTGGCAATTGGAAACCAACTCTTTTATAAGATTCTCTGGTGACAGATTTCCTCTGTGCCCACCGGCTTGATTATTAACAGCAATGACAGCATCGGCTCCCAATCCCTCTACTTTTTGCGCAAACTTTAAATCGACCACATCACAAAACACTTTTATACCTACTCGATGTGCTTGATTTATGGTTTCCTCCGGGCTTCCTAAAGAGGTTATTATAAAATCGCAACCTTCCTCACAAAGTATGCGTAATTGTTCCTTATATTTAATATTCGATTTATTTACTATAAGATTAAATCCAAACGAACCGCCTGCTACTTTTGCCTTTTTCAACTCAATAATAGCTGCTCTTAGTTCTTCCAAGGTTCTATAATTAAGTGCAGGAATACATCCAGCAATACCACATTTCATAGCTTCAATAACCATGGCGGTATTTGATACCAAGAACATAGGCGCCTGAATTATTGGGTATTTAATTTCTAAAAGTTGAGTAAGTTTCGTTGACATTTCTAAAATTGATTTCGACAAATATAACAAATATTATGCATGCATAGTATATTGTTTTGTTTTGAAATTAATCAAATGAAAACAACTTTCTGACAGGAATTAGAAAGTTGTTTTTAAATAAAATTAAACTGTATTTTTATTTTTTCCGTGTAAACGTCACTTTAACTACTATTGTACTTGTAATAGTTGCCCCTTGTTCTGATAAATCTTCAATGGATTCTACAAATAGAACAAATTCATCTTGTGTTAATTTTTCAATTGTCCCTTCAGTTTCTTCACCTTGCGATTCAATTATAAGCCTATTACCATTTTGTTCCCAAGAGCCATTTTCCAGAAACTCAACATTCTCAACATCTTCAGTAAAAGTTTGTCCAAGAACAGTATTAGTTAAATGAATACTATAACTTCCATCTGAAATATATGTTTTTGGAGAATCATTAAAAGTAACTGTAAAATCAATATCATATCCTTCTCCAGTGAAAGTGTTTGTTAAAGATTCTCCTGAAACTTCAGTAACGGTTTGTCCTCCATAATCTACAGAGGTAGCAATCCAAGTACCAATAATATCAGAAGATATTTCGGGGGCAACATCCTCAGTTGAACAAGAACATAAAACAAAAAATGTTGCAATAATAAATAAATTGATTTTTTTCATTTGTATATGGAATTATTAGTTTTTTTTAATATGCGATTTAGCATTTATAAATATTTGAGCGAAAATACATTATTATTTTTATAAAACAACTATATAACGTTTTTTGGTTTCATCGACATAAAATATTAAACAAAAGCGCAACCTTTTTGTGAATCATTCATCCTATGAAAATCAAACATATCCTTATAGTTTCTTTTATCCTTTTAAGTTTTTCATGTTCTAATGATACTGAGGTAAGAAAACAACTTGTTGAATAAAAAAACGCAACCATTTCTGGTTGCGTTTTTAGTTTTATTTGGATTCCTGCCTTCGCAGGAATGACCGTTTATTTCACTTCTTCGAAATCTATACTTCGACTTCGCTCAGCACAGGCTACTTGACTTCTTCGAAGTCTACGTCTTCAACATCGCTAGATTCTGCTTGTCCATTTTGACCTGCAGCATCTGGTCCTGGTTGTGCACCACCTTGTTGTGCTTCGGCTTGTGCTTTGTACATTTCTTCACTAGCAACTTTCCAAGCTTCATTTATTTTCTCTAAAGCTGGGTCTATAACCGCTACGTCTTTAGTTTCAAAAGCTTTCTTAAGTTCTTCTAATGCTTCTTCAATTGGTTTCTTTTTATCATCAGATAATTTATCACCAAATTCCTTTAACTGACTTTCGGTTTGGAAAATCATGGCATCAGCAGCATTTAATTTTTCTGCTTTCTCTTTGGCTTGTTTATCTGCCTCAGCATTAGCTTCTGCATCTGCTTTCATTTTTTTGATTTCTTCTTCAGTTAAACCAGAAGATGCTTCTATACGAATATCTTGTGTTTTATTTGTAGCTTTATCTGTTGCAGTCACATGAATAATACCATTGGCATCAATATCAAACGTTACTTCAATTTGTGGCGTTCCTCTTCTTGCTGGTGGAATACCATCTAAGTGAAAACGGCCAATGGTCTTGTTATCGGCAGCCATAGCTCTTTCACCTTGTAATACGTGAATTTCTACAGATGGTTGATTATCGGCAGCTGTTGAGAATACTTGGGATTTCTTAGTAGGAATCGTGGTATTAGCCTCAATCAACTTCGTCATAACATTACCCATAGTTTCAATACCTAATGATAATGGCGTTACGTCCAATAACAATACATCTTTTACATCACCAGTTAATACACCACCTTGAATACCAGCACCTAAAGATACAACTTCGTCTGGGTTCACACCTTTACTTGGAGATTTTCCAAAGAATTTCTCAACAGCAGCTTGAACTGCAGGGATACGTGTAGAACCACCTACTAAAATAATTTCGTCAATATCGTTTTTACTTAAACCTGCTGCTTTTAATGCAGATTCACATGGTGCAATGGTACGTTTTACTAAATCGTCAATTAATTGCTCAAATTTAGATCTTGTTAATGTACGTACTAAGTGTTTTGGTCCACTTGCAGTAGCCGTAATATATGGTAAGTTGATTTCTGTTTGTGCAGAAGATGATAATTCAATCTTAGCTTTTTCAGCAGCTTCTTTTAAACGTTGTAAAGACATCGGGTCTTTACGTAAATCCATACCTTCTTCAGCATTAAACTCATCTGCTAACCAGTTGATGATTTTTTCATCTACGTCATCACCACCTAAGTGGGTATCACCATCAGTAGATAATACTTCAAATACACCATCTCCTAATTCTAAAATAGAAACGTCGTGTGTACCTCCACCAAAGTCAAATACCACAATTTTTTGGTCTTTACCTTTTTTGTCCAAACCATAAGCCAATGCAGCAGCTGTAGGCTCATTTATAATACGTCTTACCTTTAAGCCTGCAATTTCACCAGCTTCTTTAGTAGCTTGACGTTGACTGTCGTTGAAGTACGCAGGTACCGTAATAACTGCTTCTGTAACTGTAGTTCCTAAATAATCTTCAGCAGTTTTCTTCATTTTTTGAAGAATCATAGCAGATAATTCTTGAGGTGTGTATAAACGCCCGTCTATATCTACACGAGGCGTATCGTTATCACCTTTTACTACCTTATATGGTACACGTTCTGCTTCTTTTTTAGATTCAGAATATTTATTACCCATAAAACGTTTAATAGAATAAACAGTTTTTGTAGGGTTTGTTACTGCTTGTCTTTTTGCTGGGTCACCAACTTTAATTTCGCCGCCTTCAACAAAAGCAATAACCGATGGCGTTGTTCTTTTACCTTCTGCGTTTGGGATAACAACGGGTTCGTTACCTTCCATAACAGAAACGCAAGAGTTGGTTGTACCTAAATCGATTCCAATAATTTTACTCATAATATATTTTTTATTTGTGTTGAATGTTCATTTTTGAATTCGATATGTAAAAGTCAATGATTATGCCAATAAATGAATGCTGACATGATGTCATATTGATAAATTTAATGATTGTGTTTCTTAATTATAAGATCCTTCTTTCAGCAGGACTATGGAAGGAAGAAAAGACAGGACAGAACGTTAAGAAACCGTAAGGTTCACGAACACGTATTTTTCAAATAATTAAGTGTCGTGAGTAAACAGTCAGCAGACTGTTTTAGTGAAATCGAAGATTCGGCATAGCCAATGAGCCGGGTGGCATATGGCCAAAAAAAGAATCATTTTTAGCCAATTATAAAAAGTTTAAACGAGTTCTTTTTAAAGGCTGTCAAAAATCAATAGGCAGCCTTTTTATTTAAACTATATTTGCTTCTCTTATTTTCTATAAAAATGGAATGTATCTCTGTATTTGATATGCTTAAAATAGGTATTGGACCTTCAAGTTCCCACACATTAGGTCCTTGGCGTGCCACCCAGCGTTGGATAAAAGAACTAAAAGACCAAAATAATTTTGATAAAGTTGAAACCATCACTGTTGATTTATACGGTTCATTATCTTTAACAGGAAAAGGACATGCTACCGATTATGCCATTATGTTAGGCTTAAGTGGAGAAAATCCTGAAACCATTCCAACGGAAGCAATACCTTCCCTTATTTCAGAAATTAATAACACCAACACCGTTTGTTTTAACGCTGAAAAAAACATAACATTCAACCCAAAAACGGACATTATATTTAATAGAAAATTTTTGCCATTTCATGCCAATGCGTTACAATTCTCTGCTACAGTCAACGGAAAAAAAATAAAATCCATTTACTACTCCATTGGAGGTGGTTTTGTGGTTCAAGAAGCACGAAAAATTTCAGAAGCCAATAAAATCATTTTTTACTGTACGTTTCCTTATCCTATTGAAACAGGAACCGATTTATTACAGTATTGTAAACAATTAAATAAATCGATATCTGAAGTTGTTTTAGAAAACGAAAAATCAATAAGACCCATTGAAACCATTGATTTTGAACTGCAACGTATATGGAACACCATGCTAGAATGCATCTACACAGGTTGCCATACCGAAGGATACCTACCCGGAGGCTTAAACGTTAGGCGTCGTGCTTTCGATACGTACCAAACATTAAAAGGGAATTCACCGTATAATTCGCCACAAGAATGGATAAAAACCATTCGAAAAACCAAAGTTAAGTTTAGGCAAATATTAAAGTGGGTTAGCTGTTTTGCTTTAAGTGTAAATGAAGTGAATGCCTCCTTAGGTCGTGTAGTTACAGCACCAACTAACGGAAGTGCTGGAGTTATTCCTGCTGTTTTAATGTACTACATGGTTATTGAAAATCATAAAGCAAATTTTAATCATATAAAACAATTTTTACTGGTATCCGGAGAAATTGGCAGCATTTTTAAAAAAGGAGCTACTATTTCTGCCGCTATGGGTGGCTGTCAAGCTGAAATTGGCGTATCGTCTGCCATGGCCGCTGCTGCTTTATGTGAATTAATGGGTGGCACGCCCGAACAGGTTTTAGTAGCTGCCGAAATTGCCATGGAACACCACTTAGGCCTAACTTGCGATCCCATTGGGGGCTTGGTGCAAATACCATGTATAGAACGCAATGCCATGGGGGCCATAAAAGCAATAAATGCTGCTGAAATGGCTTTAGACACCGACCCGAAAAACGTAAAAGTGCCACTAGATAAAGTAGTTGCAACTATGTGGGAAACCGCAAAAGATATGAATACAAAATACAAAGAAACCTCTAAAGGTGGTTTGGCTGTTAGTGTAAACTTATCCGATTGCTAATCAAATTATTAACAGAAAAAGCGTCTAAATAAAAGACCATTAATACTACTAAGCGGTAAAATAACTTCTGTTTTTAGTATTTTTACACCTATTGCACAAAAAGCGACGGTTAACTTGGTTAAACACCGCACTAAAAAAATCAACTTTACCAATGAAAAACATTTATTTACTAATTATTACAGTAATACTCGTATCATGCAATCAAGAAACTAAAATAGTAGAAACCAACCTTTTTCCTGACGGAACTAAAATTCCTGATTGGTTTTTTGACTATTCTAAAATAAACCCTGCCGATTTAGGAACTTTTTATACCATTACCGATTATGGTGTTAGTAACGACAGTACCATAATACAAACAGAAGCCATTCAAAATACTATAGATGAAGCTTACAGAAATGGTGGCGGTGTTATTGTAATTCCTAAGGGAACTTTTTTAAGTGGTGCACTGTTTTTTAAACCGAATACCCATTTACATGTCGCCGAAGGTGGTGTTTTAAAAGGTTCTGATAATATTGCCGATTATCCTTTTAAACCTTCTAGAATTGAAGGGCAAAGTATTGAATATTTCTCGGCCTTAGTAAATGCCTTTGGTATAGACGGGTTTACCATTACTGGAAAAGGTACTATTGACGGAAACGGTTTAAAATATTGGGAAGCTTTCTGGCAACGTAGAAAAGAAAACCCTAAATGCACCAATTTAGAAGTATCAAGACCACGATTGGTATTTATTTGGAAATGCAATAACGTACAAGTACAAGATGTGACATTACGAAACTCTGGTTTTTGGACCAGTCATTATTATCAATGTAATAACGTAAAAATTTTAGATTTACGCATTACTTCGCCACATGAACCAGTAAAAGCTCCAAGTACCGATGCTATTGATATAGATGTATGTAGTAACATGCTAATTAAAGGTTGCTACATGGCAGTAAACGACGATGCCATTGCATTAAAAGGTGGTAAAGGCCCTTGGGCAGATAAAGACCCTAGCAATGGCGAAAACACCAATATTATAATTGAAGATTGCGAATTCGGATTTTGTCATGCCGCTTTAACAAACGGAAGCGAAGCCATACACAACAAAAATATAGTGATGCGGAATTGTACCGTAAAAGAAGCCAAGCGTTTATTATGGCTAAAAATGCGCCCGGATACAGCTCAAAAATACGAATACATAACCGTTGAAAATATTACAGGTGAAGCCCACAGCTTTATTTATATTAAGCCTTGGACGCAGTTTTTCGATTTAAAAGGAAGAAAGGATGTGCCTTTATCATATTCAAATCATATTACCATGAGAAATATTGACTTAAAATGCGATATTTTTTATGATATGAAGATTACCGAATATGACAAGCTTTCCAATTTCACATTTGAAAACATAAAAGTTGAAGCCAAAGATGGTACTTACGATAAAAGCATCATTAATGGCGTTACTTTTAAAAATGTTGAAGTAAATGGCGAACTCATTAAATAACCTGTTTCTACCTTAAAAAATGTTTGACATAAGTAGATTCAGGGCAAACGCACACTTTTTCTCCACGAATTTGCTTCGCCTGTTCGCTGTCGCTCGGGTCACGAATTAACACAAATCTGTATCTGCCAACAGGTGAATTTTAATGATTTTCAAAAATAAATGACACTAATTTTTCGCTTTTAGCGAATTTGGATAATATTAAAAGATCTCTATTAGTGTGGATTGGTGTAATTAGTCAGGGCAAACTCATACTTTTATTAGAGAATTAATTAGCCACGAATACACGAATAAAACTTAGCGTTATGTGAAAATATTATCATCACGAATAAAAAATCTATAGATTTTTTTAAGAAATTAGTGATAATCCTTTTTGTTTTACCAAAAAATAGAAAAATTTGTGAATTCGTGGCTTTCCTTTCTATTAAAGTATGAGTTTGCCCTGATAAGTAGATTTCATTTTTTATTTCTTACGAATTTGTTTTACTACTTTTGCTATCTATTAGAAAAAACAAAAATATGTCCACTGCAAAAAAAGAATATAAACGTGTTACCGTAAAAACACTGGTTGATATGAAAGCCAATGGTGAAAAAATATCCATGCTGACAGCCTACGATTACACCATGGCAAAAATAGTAGATGGCGCCGGTATAGATGTTATTCTTGTTGGTGATTCGGCTAGCAACGTTATGGCAGGGCACGAAACCACATTGCCTATTACTTTAGATCAAATGATATACCATGCATCTTCAGTAATTCGTGCTATAGACCGTGCTTTAGTGGTGGTAGATTTGCCTTTTGGAAGCTATCAAAGTGACCCGAAAGAAGCCCTGCGTTCTGCCATTAGAATTATGAAAGAAAGTGGCGGACATGCTGTAAAACTGGAAGGCGGAAAAGAAATTAAAGAGTCTATAAAACGTATTTTAAATGCTGGCATCCCTGTAATGGGTCATTTAGGTTTAACACCACAATCTATCTACAAATTTGGAACTTACACCGTTCGTGCTAAAGAAGAAGAAGAAGCGCTACGCCTCATAGAAGATGCCAAAATGCTTGAACGCATTGGTTGTTTTGCTATTGTTCTCGAAAAAATACCTGCCAAACTTGCTAAAGAAGTTGCCGAAAGTGTTAGTATCCCCATTATTGGTATTGGCGCTGGTAATGGTGTAGATGGTCAAGTTTTGGTTTTACATGATATGCTAGGGATGACACACGAATTTCATCCACGTTTTTTACGCCGCTATATGAATTTGTATGAAGACATGACCAGTGCTATTTCCCAATATGTTGATGATGTAAAAACATTAGACTTCCCAAATGATAATGAGCAGTATTAATTTAGATTGTTAGACTTGTTAGATTGTTGGACTTGTTAGATTGATGGAGGTTTTAGATAATTAGACTTATTTAGTTTTATGCATAGATTTAAAGAATTAGAAATATGGAAAAGAGGTCGACATTTTTGTACTGGAATATATTCTTTAACTTCTAAGTTTCCTGAATCGGAAAAGTTCGGATTATCAAATCAACTTCGAAGAGCCTCTGTTTCAATTCCTTCTAATATTGCCGAAGGTTCATCTAGAAAATCAAATAAAGATTTTTCTAGATTTTTAGAGATTACTTTAGGTTCTTGCTATGAAATTGAAACGCAATTGCTTATTGCTTTCGATTTAAAATTTATTTCTTTTGAAGAACTAAATCTTATTTCAAAAGAATTAGAAGAAATAATAAAAATGATTTCTAAATTCAAATCAACACTAAAAATCTAAATAGTCTAAGTAGTCTAATAATCTAATATGTCCAAATTGTCCAATAAAAACAACCTACAGGTTTTATATGAAGATAACCATATCATCATTATAAACAAACGTGCAGGTGATATTGTGCAAGGTGATAAAACAGGTGACAAACCATTAAGCGATATTGTTAAAGCATACATAAAAGACAAATACAGCAAACCTGGGGATGTCTATTTAGGGGTTGTGCACCGTTTAGACCGCCCCACGACAGGTCTTGTTATTTTTGCAAAAACCAGCAAAGTATTACCCAGATTAAATGCCCTGTTTGTTTCAAAAGATATTGATAAAACCTATTGGGCTATTGTAAAAAACGAACCACCAAAAGCAAAAGACACTTTGGTAAATTGGCTAAAAAAAAATCCAAAGAACAATAAATCCACAGCTTATCCAAAAGAAGTCAAAGACAGTAAAAAAGCCATTCTTCATTATAAAACATTAAAGAAATTAGACCATTATTTCTTGCTTGAAATTAATTTAGAAACGGGCAGACACCATCAAATACGTTCGCAATTATCAACTATTGGTTGCCCCATAAAAGGCGATTTAAAGTACGGATTCGATAGAAGCAATAAAGATGCCAGCATCCATTTACACGCAAGACATATTACCTTTATACATCCTGTAAAATTAGTTCCTATAAGTATTACTGCACCATTGCCAAATGATCCAATTTGGGATGCTTGTAATGGTTAGAAGTTGCAAAGCTTCAAAGCCTCAAAGTTTCTGATATTCAGACTAAGTATCTCTTCTATTTCCCCTATTCTCTATTGCCTATTTGCCTATTTGCCTACTGCCTACTTCTATTTTCTATTGTCTATTTTTTTAAATCGCTTCGTATTATGTGATTAGAATAAATCAAGGATGTTCCATATCTTTATGAAAAAACATTTTGGATAGTATTAGTCACATTATTTTGTCTCAAAAGGCATTTTTTAATTCACAAAAAACAAAATCGGTAGCAACCAGATTGATTTATTTAAAGGCTTTGAAAAATGAAATCATTTCAAAAGAACAAGCTATTTATGATGCATTAAATAAAGACTTTAAAAAGCCGGAATTAGAGACTTTTCTTAGTGAATATGGACTTGTCATGTCCCAATTAAATTTGGTTATTAAAAACCTTAAGAAATGGTCAAAACCAAAACGGATTAAGTCGTCTATCCTAACATTCCCCTCTAAAGATTATATTTATAAAGAACCCTACGGAAACGTGTTGGTCATTGCTCCTTGGAATTATCCTTTTTTACTAGCTTTTGAACCTGTTATCATGGCAATTGCCGCAGGAAATACGGTCATTTTAAAACCAAGCGAACTTACCAAACACACCTCACAATTAGTAACCGATATATTAACGACTGTTTTTCCAGAAGCGTATGCTAAATCGATACAAGGTGATGCTAATGTAGCAACAGAATTATTGACCCAAAAATGGGATTATATTTTCTTTACAGGAAGTGTATCTGTTGGTAAAATAATCGCACAAGCAGCCGCAAAACATTTAACACCAGTTACTTTAGAATTAGGCGGTAAATCACCCTGTATTGTTGATGATACGGTAAACTTAAAGCTTGCAGCAACAAGAATAGCTTGGGGTAAATTTTTCAATGGTGGACAAACATGTATCGCACCCGATTATATTATTGTTAAACGCAATGTTAAACAGGCATTTATGGTGTTTTTAAAAGATGAAATAACTAGGTTTTATGGTGAGAACCCTAAAGAATCGGTAGATTTCCCAAGAATTATAAATACTAAAAATACCTTGCGAATCGCTAATATGCTAAAAGACGCTCCCGTTGTTTTTGGCGGTACTATTGATGAAACGAACAATTACATAGCCCCTACTTTAATTGATGAACCTTCTTTAGAAAGCGAGGTGATGAACAATGAAATTTTTGGTCCTATTTTACCAATTCTAACTTATGATACCGAAAAAGACATAGACCGTATTATTACAAATTTTGAAAAACCTTTGGCATTGTACACCTTTTCGAATAACAAAACCTTTGTAGAATATATATTAAACACTTACAGTTTTGGCGGTGGCGTGGTTAATGATGTTTTAATTCATTTTGGAAATCACAGACTCCCTTTTGGTGGCGTTGGAGCTAGCGGTATGGGCATTTACCACGGAAAATATGGATTTGACACCTTTACGCATAGTAAAGCCATTATAAAGCGGGGGAATTGGATGGACCCTTCGTTAAGGTATCCGCCATATAATGGCAAACGCAATCTTATAAAAAAACTTTTTAAATTCTTTTCGTAATTATAATATTGAGTGTTATTTATCAGTCTGTTTTTTAACCGCAAAAACGCAAAGGTTTCCGCAAAGTACAGCAAAGTATGACCTGAGCAAAACCGAAGGGAACTCACAGATTATTTACTACTCTTTTTATTCCGTTTTTCAACAATGCAACATTGAAGTTGATCAACAATCCAAGTTTGAAATTGCCAAGCTTCATATAAGTTAGTGTTTGTGCCAAATGAACATCATTTAATGCTTCCACACTTTTTATTTCAATAACCAGTTTATGCTCTACCAATATGTCAATTCTGTAACCACAATCTAATTTAACCTCTTCAAAAACTAAAGGCATGGGCTTTTCCTTTTCTGCAAACATTCCAGATTGAATGATTTTGTACATTAAACATTCTTTATACGCGCTCTCAAGTAACCCAGGCCCTAGTGCCTTATGAACTTCAATGGCCAAACCTATTATCTTATTAGCGATTTCGTTTTCTGTCATACTATTTTTTTAACGATTACGGTTTCGCAAAGAATTCAAAGTAAACTTTTGCGAACTTTGCGATTTTTCTTTGCGTTCATTGCGGTTGTTATTTAATACTGATTAGTTGCCATTGGATAATTTAAAATTAATTTTACACCTTCACCTGGTTGGGATGTTAATTCTAATTGAGCATTTATTAACGACGCTCTACTTTTCATATTAATTAAACCAGCCCCCTTTTCGATTTCATCTAAATTAAACCCTTTACCATCATCTTTTGCGGTAATCACTAAATTATCAGGTTGATAATCTAAAACAATAAGTATGTTTTTTGCTTCAGAATATTTTACTGAGTTTGATAAAAACTCTTGAAGAATTCTAAAAAGAATTATTTCATGCTTTCTTTCTTTAAAATCGATACTTTCCCCTATTGTTTTAAGTTCTGCCGATTCGAATGTCATTTTTTTCATTCGGTTCAATTCGTTAGTAATGGATTTTTCAAAACCAACGTTTAGTACCACCTCATTGTTTAGGGTTTTTGAAAGTGCCCGTACTTCGGCCAAGCTTTCTTTTAGCGCATCGGCAGTGTCTTTAAATTTTTCTTTCACATCGTCCGCCACCTGCATTTTTAAAATACTTAACTGCATATTCGCAAACGATAGCAACTGCCCAATATTATCGTGCAACTCCCATCCAATATTTTTCAAGGTTTGCTCTTGGGTTTCGGTTTGTGCCTGTGTAATTTCTGCTTCAAAAGCTTGTTCTTGTCTTATTTTATCGAATAATAATTTATTCTTTCTTCTTAAAAAAACCACAAAAAATACAATAACCAATGTGGTTACAATAACCAAAACAGCAATCATATACACTAATAAATAGCGTTCAGAAGCGGTGCTAGCCAACCGTTCGGTTTGTTGTATTAAAGTCGTATTAAGTAAGAGTTCGGTCATTGCTATTTATTGTTTGGCTGCTTCGGGTTTACAAAAAATTAATGCAAATGTGAATGTCAAGTACATCACTATGTTTGCAAACAAATAGATTTGCCATTTTAGGAATATAAAATTCCAATCGTAATGGGAATTATAAATATCGTAAAATACCAAAGGCGTAATAATAAGCCACCAAATAAATATGGCAGCACTTATGTAAAAATTAATGGATTTGTAAAACGTTAATATTTTTTCGCTGCTTAATATTTCAAAAAAATAAAATGCCGTACATAAAAAAATAATGACCGCTCCTAGAATGCTTATTATTGGGAAAAACTGAACAAAATAATCATCCCAATTGAATAGTATGTAAATAATTGAAAAAGCTAAAAAGCAACAACTACTGTATTTTACAATTCTTTTAAATCTTCTATTAATTAAAATGCCATAATAATAGAAAGAAAAAAATAGAATAGCGCCTATTTTCCAATACAAGGTTGACCACCAAAAATTTCTAATAAAAACAGTGTCTTCTAAAAAACTTAAAAAACCACCGTTCTTTATATAATGTACATAGCTGGCAAGAAAATCACAAACAGACAAATACACTAAAAACCATATAAAATATTTAGCAGCTGTTTGTTTATACTTGTTATAAAACAATAAACCTGTAACAGCTGCTAAAAATTCTATGCTGGAAGTAATAGTACTATTATATTCTAATAAAAATCCATTCATTAATTATTATTGTGGATAGCCCCCTTGTCCTCCATTTCCATCATTTAAAGGATCCCCTCCAGGAATATCTCCATCATTCCCTCTAAAATTAAGGTTTAAACTACTTGCTGTAGATTTTTTCCCTGTGGGCACTATAAACATGGTGGTTAAATCTTTTTTGGTTTGCCCTGCATTTTTTCCGTAAACACCTAAATAAACACGCACACCAGTCATTTGGTAGCCCAAACTATCTGCTTGGTTTTTTGCATAACCTAAATAATTTTCAATATCTTCTAATGACCAATATGTAGAGCGGTCATCCTGGTTTCTTCCTTGTTTCTGTGCTGCCGAATCTACCGCAGCTTTTCGATGTAAAGTCCAATTAGCATTCAATTCTTTAGCCTTTTCAACAGAAATGACACCTTTTGGTTTTACTATTGTTACTGAATTCTCACTGATTTGTTTCGGACAAAAAAAATAGGTTGCCAAAGCACCTATAATGATCCCTAAAATAATGTAGCTTAATTTTTTCATAATAAAAAGTTTAGTTAGTGAACTCATCTCGACTTTTTTTGCTTCAAAGCAAAAAAAGTCGAGATGAGTTCAGGTTATAATAGCAGTTTAAAAGTAGTAAAAAAAGTTTTAATTATAAGAAATAAGAGTCACTATATTAAAAAGCCTTACATGGTTCACCCCTTCCAAGTACTCAGACTCAAGATTCAAGATTCAAGACCCAAGACCATCAACCTTTCACATCTCACTATTCACGAATTAAAATTAATAGCCGTGCTATGTTTTACTTCATTAATTACAAACATACTATGAGTACTACCAATATGGTTGATAGATGTTAACTTTTTTACCAAAAACTCCCTAAAAGCAGCCATATCTTTTACCAATACTTTTAATAAGTAATCGTAATCGCCACTAATATGGTAACACTCCAACACTTCGGGCAAATTAGCAACTTCTTTTTCAAATTTAACCACATATTCTTGTGCATGTTGAATGAGCTTAATATGGCAAAAAGCTACAAACGATTTTTCTACATGATCTTTATTGACCAATGCCACATAACTATTAATAAACCCTTCTTTCTCAAGTTTTTTAATCCGTTCGTAGACTGCCGTAACAGAAAGATTTAGCTTATTTGAGAGCTCTTTATTGGTCTGTTTGCTATCTATCTGCAAATATTCCAATAGCTTTTTATCAATATCGTCAAATATCATAACTGAATAAAATTCGTTAAACTACCGTTTCTTTTATGTTTTACAAATACATAATCTATAAAAATACATAAATATAGTTTTATTTACTGATATAAATCATATATATTGTTTTTTAATCTATTAATACTGAAATTTGTTAGATAACCAATATTTAACATCATGGGCTTTAAACCTGCAAACCGCATACAGGATCTACAGTACTTTGGAGAATTTGGAGGTGTAAACCCGTCTATTTCCGATTCTTCTACCTATACGTTTTTATCAGCAAAAACCATGTTTGATACCTTTGAAGGTAATGCTGATGGATGCTATTTATACTCACGCCACTCCTCACCTTCTAATCTGTATTTAGGTGAAGCGCTTGCGGCTATGGAAGGTACCGAAACCGCCAACGTTTCAGCATCGGGTATGGGAGCCATTACCCCTGTTTTAATGCAGCTATGTGGTGCTGGCGATCATATTGTTTCTAGCCGAACTATTTATGGCGGTACCTATGCGTTCTTAAAAAATTTCATCTCCAGATTCCACGTTGAAACATCTTTCGTTGATATTACAAAATTAGATGCTGTTGAAGCTGCCATTACCAAAAACACCAAAGTGTTGTACTGTGAAACTGTCAGTAACCCGCTTTTAGAAGTAGCCGATATAAAAGGATTAGCTGCTATAGCTAAAAAACATAAGCTAAAATTGGTGGTAGATAACACGTTTTCTCCGTTATCCATTTCGCCAGCTATATGGGGTGCCGATATAATAATTCACAGTTTAACCAAATTTATTAACGGTTCCAGCGATACAGTTGGTGGTGTCGTTTGCAGTACACAAAAATTTATTAATGATTTACGTAACGTAAACCAGGGGGCGTCGATGTTGTTGGGTTCTACCATGGATAGTTTAAGAGCCGCTTCCATATTGAAAAACCTGCGTACACTTCATATAAGAATGCAGCAACACAGCAAAAACGGCTTATTTTTAGCTCAAAAGTTTGAAGCCGATGGTTTAAAAACCGTCTATCCCGGACTAAAATCACATCCTTCGCACGAACTGTTTAAAAGTATGATGAATGCTCAATATGGTTATGGCGGAATGCTCACTATTGATGTAGGCACTTTAGAAAAGGCCAATGAATTGATGGAACTTATGCAAAACAGAAACTTAGGCTATCTTGCTGTTAGTTTGGGTTTTTACAAAACGCTGTTTAGCGCTCCAGGAACTTCTACATCGTCTGAAATACCTGAGCATGAACAAAAAGCGATGGGCATAAGTGATGGTTTAATTCGTTTCTCAATTGGGTTGGATGATGATATTGAACGCACCTACCACATGATGAATGCCTGCATGAAAGAACTTGGTATTCTATAAACTAAATCCCTTGTAGTCGTTTCCAAATACGAACCATTACCTTGTTAAAATCATTGGTATTTGGCTCAAAAGGCTTCATGTTTAAGCGACCTTTTTCTTTAAAAAGCAACATGTGAAACACAGAAGAATTAGGTTTTTTTCCATCTAATAAGGGATAGCGCAAATCATTATATTGGTATTGGTTATTGCCTATTTTATAAACACTGTAGTATTGATTGCTAAACCTCGCTAAATTTTTAATATCGTCAAACGCTTCAGGTTGTAAATCGCGTTGTTTTGGCAATTCAACAAAGTCTAAAAACCTATTTTCCGTATCTAATAATGAGTAATATGAAACATAATAAGATGTTTCCGTTTCTGCAATTCCGTACCACAAAACATTATTAAATAGAGTTGGTTGCGTACTAAATCTAATCATCTTCAAATTACTTTCTGCTATTGATTTTCTAAAAACAGCATCAACATATAGTTTGTTTGCAATAGTTAAAACCATATAAATAGAACTAATACCCAACCCCAACTTCAACCAAAACCGTCTTCTAATATCTTTTCTGTTGAAAAACATTAAAACTATCATACAAATTAGAAATGGTAAGGTATAAAAAGGGTCAACCACTGCTATATTATTAAAAGCAAACCTATAATCACTAAATGGTGCAAAAAGCTGTGTTCCGTAAGGTGTAAAACAATCTAATATGATATGCGTAAACAGCGACCAGAAAAACAATGATATCCAATCTTTTGAGGGGGTAGTGCCAATTCGATTTCCAGAATTATATAATTTGAAAACACCCCAACCCAAAATGAAAGCTGCTAAAATCGAAAACAAAATAGAATGCATAAACCCTCTATGAAAAAGCATGGCATCAATTTCATGGTTATAAATTATATTACCAAAATAAACATCCAAGTCTGGTATAGTGCCTCCAATGGCGCCAAATAACAATGCTTTATTGCCTATTTTCTTCCCTAAAACAGCTTCACCACAAGCAGCTCCTAAAACAATTTGAGTTAATGAGTCCATTAATTTTTATAAATAATAAATAGAAGAAACAAAAGTACACATTAAATCCATTTGCATACATTCATCTAAAATTGTAACATTACAGAACTAATTATACACAATGCAAGACGACAAAAATATTTCCAAAATAGAAATCGAGAATCAACACATTATAGAAAACAAAGAACTCAACATTTGGGAAGCTATAATTCCAGTAGTTATTTTAATGGGAATGCTTGCCTACAATATCTTTTTTGTTGAAGATCAAGAATGGTTTGGCACGTACACCAACCAAATTATTTTACTTCTTGGTGGATTAGTTGCTGCTACTGTTGGTTTGTTCAACAAAGTAACTGTAGAACGTATGTTAAAAGAAATTTGGGAAAACCTAAAAAGTGTTTTTATCCCAATCATGATTTTGTTTTTAGTGGGTGCTTTGGCAGGAACTTGGTTAATTAGTGGTGTTATTCCCGCCATGGTGTATTATGGTTTACAAGTTTTAAGTCCGTCTATATTTTTACCCGCATCGGTAATAATTTGTGCCGTTATTTCAATAGCAACAGGAAGCTCTTGGACTACTTCGGCAACTGTAGGTATTGCACTAGTTGGCATTGGTACTGCATTAGGTATAAACACGGGTATGATCGCTGGAGCGGTGGTTTCTGGTGCCTATTTTGGTGATAAAATGTCACCTTTAAGTGATACTACCAACTTAGCCCCTGCAATGGCTGGCACCGATTTGTTTACCCATATCAGATACATGACTATTACAACGGTTCCTACGCTTATTGTAACACTAATTGTTTTTGGTATTATAAGTATGAATATTGAACCATCGGGAAGCGCCGACTTAAGTAGTCTTCTATCAACCATCAACACAACGTTTAATACTTCGCCTTGGCTTTTTATAGTGCCTCTGGTTGTAATAGCGTTAATTCTTTTAAAAACAAAACCATTAATTGCTTTGGGTACAGGCGTTTTGTTAGCTGCTATTTTTGCCTTTATATTTCAACCCGAAATTTTAGCCCATTTGTCTAATTCAAAATTAAAATCCATAACCACCTCTATATTAACAGATACACAAATCACTACCAACAACGAAAAATTAAACGCCCTGTTTTCCTCAGGCGGCATGAAAGGTATGCTCTGGACCATCTATTTAATTATTTGTGCCATGGTTTTTGGTGGTATTATGGATGGCATTGGTGCGTTATCAAGAATTACAAAAGCTTTACTTTCTGTTGCTACTACTATTTTCGGACTCTTTGCAAGTACCGTTATAAGTTGCTTGGGTTTAAATGCTATAGCATCCGACCAATATTTAGCTATTGTGATCCCAGGAAAAATGTTTAAAAAAGCCTATGAAGACCGAGGTTTGGCTCCTGAAAATTTAAGCAGAACATTGGAAGATTCAGGTACAGTTACTTCTGTTTTAATTCCTTGGAACACCTGTGGTGCTTACCAAAGCGGTGTTTTAGGAGTTGATACACTTCACTATGCAGGTTATGCCGTATTTAATTGGTTAAGCCCGTTTACAACACTACTTTTTGCCGCCCTAAGAATAAAAATAAAAGAATTGTCAAAAAAGTAACTTACAAAGTGTACTGTATTTGTCAATTCATTGTGAAGTTGACAATATAATACCAGCTATTTTGTCAAATTAACAAAAATAGCCCTACAATTTTAAATCCATTTTTATTAGCTATTACTCCATAAGTTTTACTAATTGAAAAACGATTGAAATCGCCATAACGAGTCTTAAGTTTGCATCAAATAAATTATTAAAAATTTCAATATGGCATTAGTAGGAAAAAAATTCCCGAATTTAAGCGTTAACGCAATGAACGACATGGGCGATACTTTTAAAGTAAACGTTCTTGAAGAAGCAGTTAACAATAAGAAAAAAGTAGTTTTATTTTGGTATCCAAAAGATTTCACCTTTGTTTGTCCAACCGAGTTACATGCGTTTCAAGCTGCATTAGGTGAATTTGAAAAAAGAAACACATTAGTTATTGGGGCTTCTTGTGATACAGCCGAAGTTCACTTTGCATGGCTAAGCACTCCTAAAGACAATGGAGGTATTGAAGGTATAACGTATCCATTATTGGCAGATTCCAATAGAAACTTAGCATCTAATTTAGGCATTTTAGACATCATAAACGAACAATTCAACGAAGAAACGGGTATCATAACTGTTGAAGGTGATAATGTAACTTACAGAGCTACCTATATTATAGATGAAGAAGGTATCGTACAACACGAAAGCATTAATAACATGCCACTTGGTAGAAATGTAAATGAGTATTTACGTTTAGTTGATGCCCTAACACATGTTCAAGAAAAAGGTGAAGTGTGCCCAGCAAACTGGGAAGAAGGCAAACAAGCGATGCAAGCGAATGCTAAAGGAACTGCTGAGTACCTTAAAACGCACTTAAACTAAGTTAATATGCTTAAAGAATTAGAACAAGATAACTTAACCGAATTGGTATCAAATAACGGTACCGTAATTGTTCAGTATTCTGCTAGTTGGTGTGGTAATTGCCGCATTATGAAGCCAAAATTTAAAAAGCTAGCAACAGAAAATGAAACCATTACATTTGTTATGGCCGATGCCGAAAAGTTTCCGGAATCTAGAAAATTAGCGACTGTGGATAATTTACCTACGTTTGCAACATTCAAAAACGGTGCTTTTGTAAATCAAGTTCAAACAAATAAATTCGAAGTTTTAAAAGAATTAGTTGATGAAGTTACCAGTAATTAAGCATTTAACACAGTTTATTGAAGACAATGATGAAGATTTCATCATAGAAACCATTGAAACTTTAGAAGCATTAACAGAAGTACCATCGTTAAAAGATGAAGAATTGGACGTTATTGGAGAGCTTATTTCCAATATGTATGGTGCTGTTGAAGTTAATAAAATGATTAAAGACGGTACCCCTAAAAAAGATGCTCTTAATAACTTTATGAGTAGGGTTTTAGGTTCTATAGATAAATAATGTAAATTATTTTAAGCATTTAAAAAGCCACTTTTCGTAATTTAAAAAGTGGCTTTTATATTTCTTTAAATGATCTCTGATGTTAATCTAAATCAAAACGATCCAGATTCATTACTTTATTCCAAGCAGTAACAAAATCATTTACAAATTTTTCTTTTGAATCTTCACAAGCGTAAACCTCGGCAATAGCACGTAACTCAGAGTTTGATCCGAAAATTAAATCGGCTCTCGTTCCCGTCCATTTCAGGGTCCCTGTTTTTCTATCACGTCCTTCAAAAACTTCATCAGATTCTGAAGATTTTTTCCATTCAGTACCCATACTTAATAAATTCACAAAGAAATCGTTAGTAAGCGTTTCTGGTTTATTTGTAAATACACCGTTTTTAGATTGATTAAAGTTTGTACCCAATACACGCATACCACCGACAAGAACCGTCATTTCAGGTGCGGTTAATGTTAAAAGTTGTGCTTTATCAATCAATAATTCCTCGGTTGACACATCAAACTTTGTTTTACGATAGTTTCTAAATCCATCAGCATAAGGTTCTAAGTATTTAAAGGAATCTACCTCTGTTTGCTCTTGCGATGCGTCCATACGTCCTGGTGTAAAAGGCACTTCTATAGTATATCCTGCATTTTGTGCCGCTTTTTCAACGCCTGCACAACCTGCCAGTACAATTAAATCGGCTATAGATACTTTTTTATCACCATTGGTAAATTCTTTTTGTATGCCTTCAATCACCCCTAAAACTTTTGCTAACTGAGAAGGATTATTCACTTCCCAATCTTTTTGAGGTACTAAACGGATACGTGCACCATTGGCACCACCACGTTTATCAGAACCACGAAACGTTGATGCCGATGCCCAAGCTGTAGATACCAACTCAGATACCGATAAACCTGAATTTAATATTTTAGCTTTCAAACTGGCGACATCATTTTTATCTATCAATTTATGGTTAACAGCAGGAATAGGATCTTGCCAAATAAGTTCTTCTTTAGGTACTTCTGGTCCCAAATAACGTGCTATTGGTCCCATATCACGATGTGTTAACTTGTACCAAGCCTTTGCAAAAGCATCTGCAAATTCATCAGGATTTTCATAAAAACGTCTCGATATCTTTTCATAAGCAGGGTCAAAACGCAAAGATAAATCGGTAGTTAACATAGTAGGCAGATGCTTTTTAGATGCATCAAAAGCATCTGGAATGGTCGCTTCTGCATTTTTAGCTACCCATTGTATGGCTCCTGCTGGACTTTTTGTTTGTTCCCATTCATAACCAAACAAGTTTTCAAAAAAGAGATTGCTCCATTTTGTTGGGGTTTGTGTCCAAATAACTTCAGGCCCACCTGTAATAGCGTCAGGCCCCTTTCCAGATTTATAAGTATTTTTCCAACCAAAACCTTGCTCTTCAATAGCTGCTGCTTCCGGTTCAACACCTACATACTGCCCAGGATCTGCTGCACCATGGGTCTTACCAAACGAATGGCCTCCTGCAATAAGAGCCACGGTTTCTTCGTCATTCATAGCCATACGCTTAAAGGTTTCTCTAATGTCTACAGCAGCCGAAAGTGGATCACCATTACCGTTAGGTCCTTCGGGATTCACATAAATCAATCCCATTTGCACAGCGGCAAGGGGATCTTCCAAATCACGTTCACCAGTATACCTTTTATCATCCAACCAAGTATTTTCGGAACCCCAATATACATCTTCTTCCGGTTCCCAAACATCTTCACGACCACCTGCAAAACCAAACGTTTTAAATCCCATCGATTCCAAAGCTACATTGCCCGATAATACCATAAGGTCTGCCCATGATATTTTTTTACCATACTTCTGTTTTATTGGCCAAAGTAGTCTCCGTGCTTTATCGAGACTCGCATTATCTGGCCAACTGTTGAGCGGTGCAAAACGTTGTTGACCTGCACCTGCACCTCCACGACCATCACCTATACGATACGTACCGGCACTATGCCAAGCTAAACGGATAAATAGCCCTCCGTAATGGCCATAATCTGCTGGCCACCAATCTTGTGAATCAGTCATTAAATCTGTTAAGTCTTTCTTTAACGCGTTAAAATCTATTTTTTTAAACGCTTCGGCGTAACTAAATCCATCTCCCATAGGATTAGATAAGGCTGAATGCTGACGCAGTATGTTTAATTTCAATCTATTGGGCCACCAGTCTAGATTTTTCGCACCACCTCCAGCAGCTTGCTTCGGAGCAGCCCCTGAAAACGGACACTTTTCTCCAGATACACTTGAATGCTTACTATTTTCCATTTTTAAAATTTTTATATTATTCTGAATACCCTAAAGTTAAGAATTACCAAATAAAAAACAGCATAACCTTATCTATATAAATTATGTAATAATTGACAAAATTTATTTGTGATAATTATCAACCCTATAAAAACAAAAAAACAACTTCAAATAAATGAAGCAGATTTTAACTAATCTAACTTAGGTACTTAGTAGTACATACCAGCCATTTTAATATCTCCTTTCATCATTTTATTTTGAGTTGTTAAACCTTAACCAACAAAGAGTATGATTGCAAAAACAGTAGCAGTAAATAAATTTGATTTTTTATGACAATATTTTTTATTTATCCCCACGAAGGTGAGAATCTCATTCAAAATAAGTGTAAAATCTTAATAAGTGTAGGTTTTCAAAAACCAATCCTTTAACAGAATATTAACAAATGAATTTAAAAATTATAAGCCCTATTTCAACTTAAGACTTAATAATTACTATTTTTATACCATAATTTAAAAACAATAGAATGGCTACAGTAACATTAAAAGGAAACCCTATAAAAACCTCTGGAGAACTACCTAAAGTTGGAGCAAAAGCACCTGATTTCACATTAACAGCAACCGATTTATCTTCAAAAAGTTTAAGTGATTTTGCTGGAAGTAAATTAGTTTTGAACATTTTCCCAAGTGTTGATACTGGTACTTGTGCACAATCTGTAAGACAGTTTAATCAAGAAGCCAGTGAACTGGAAAACACAAAAGTGCTTTGTATATCCCATGATTTACCTTTCGCTCTAAATCGTTTTTGTGGTGCTGAAGGATTAAATAATGTTATAAGCCTATCTGATTACAAAGACGGAAGCTTTGGAAAAGCATACGGATTAAACTTTATTACAGGTCCTCTAGAAGCATTACACTCGAGATGCGTCGTTGTTTTAGATGAAAATGGTACTGTTTTATATTCCGAACAAGTTGCTGAAATCGTAGACGAACCTAATTACAAGGCGGCATTAGAAGCTTTACACGCTTAATTGAATAAGATTAAATGACCAAAAAAGAATCCCCCTTTGTTGTTAACCGAATAAAAAGTGTTGGTTACGCTTTTAAAGGTGCTATCATGCTTTTAAGGAATGAAGCTAGCGTAAAAGTTCAGTTTACAATAGCCTTACTTGTTACAGCTGCAGGATTCTTTTTTGACATTTCTTTAAACGAATGGATTTCGCAACTACTGGCAATAGGTTTGGTTATGAGTATGGAAGGCATTAATACGGCAATAGAAGAAATGGCTAATTTTATTCATCCAGAGCATCATAACAAAATCGGCTTAATAAAAGATATAGCTGCTGGTGCGGTATTTTTTTCTTCTATTTTTGCTATTATTATCGGATTTATTATCTATTTACCAAAGATTTTTTAAATACTATAACCTATAGGTTAACCGTTAGTAATTTGTATTTTTGTTTAAACTAACAGTGCATTAATGGCGAAGAAAAAAAACGACACCAACAAACAACCAAGAAAAAAATTTAAAATGCCAAGTTTTAAGTTATCGAGCCAGCAAAGACTGGTATTTGGTAGCTTTTTAGTCATCTTTGGCTTTATACTTTTCATGGCATTTCTTTCGTTTCTTTTTACTGGTGAGGCAGACCAAAGTAGTTTATCTAATTTTGCATCACGCGGTGTGAAAACAGAAAATTGGGTGAGTAAATCTGGTGCTTGGTTAAGTGACTTCTTCATTCAGCGTGGGTTTGGGGTTGCTTCATTCATAATTTCTGGACTTATATTTTTATCGGGGATTTATGTTTTAATGAATCTTAGTAAAGCCAAACTAAGAACACACTGGTTTTGGGGTATGTTTATTGTCATTTGGCTATCCATTTTATTCGGTTTTTTTGGAAACACAAACGATGTGCTTGGTGGTACCATTGGTTTTGAAGTTAATATGTTCCTTCAAGATTACATAGGAAAAATAGGTACTTCACTCCTGCTCTTATTTGGATTGATTACCTATTTAGCTATTCGATTTAAAGTCACTTTCGAAAGTTTTACAACTATTTTCAAATCGGCAAAAAGTAAGATCAAAGATGATTTTTACAATCCAGATGGTGATGAATCAATTATTGCTTTAGATAATAACCTGTCAGAAGAAGCTACTGCTATTAAATCGGCTTTCAAAATTCCTTTAGAAGATACTGAATCTGCTCCAAAAAAAGAAGCAAATCTTGTTACTGAAACAGCACCTTTAGTAGTTAAAACCCCCATAAAAGAAGATCTTGAAGATGATAATTTAGACTTAGAAATAGAAGTTGAGAAAGTAGCCGAAGAGCAATCTGAAACCAACAACCTTTCGGATAAATTAGTTGAAGATTTTGGGCTATTCGACCCCACACTCGAATTATCAAAATACCAATTCCCTCCGTTAGACCTTCTTAAAAAATATGATTCCGAAGGTATTACTATCAACCAAGAAGAATTAGAAGAAAATAAAAATAAAATTGTAGAAACCTTAAAAAACTACAATATTGGCATTGCGAGTATAAAGGCAACTATTGGACCAACAGTCACCCTATATGAAATTGTACCCGATGCTGGTATTCGAATTTCAAAAATAAAAAATTTAGAAGACGATATTGCCTTATCACTTTCTGCACTAGGTATTCGTATCATTGCGCCAATTCCTGGAAAAGGAACTATTGGTATTGAAGTACCTAATAAGAATGCTACTATTGTATCCATGCGTTCAGTAATTGCCTCGAAAAAGTTTCAAACATCTGATATGCAATTGCCTATTGCTTTAGGAAAAACCATTAGCAACGAAACTTTTGTGGTTGATTTAGCTAAAATGCCCCACTTGCTTATGGCAGGTGCAACCGGACAAGGAAAATCCGTAGGATTGAATGCAGTACTTACCTCATTACTTTACAAAAAGCATCCAGCCGAAGTAAAATTTGTTTTAGTAGATCCTAAAAAAGTTGAGTTAACCCTTTTTAATAAAATTGAGCGTCATTATTTAGCTAAACTGCCCGATAGTGAAGATGCTATTATAACCGATAATACCAAAGTAATCAATACATTAAATTCATTATGTATTGAAATGGATAACCGCTACGAGTTATTAAAAAATGCTTTATGTAGAAACATTGCCGAATACAATGTAAAATTCAAAGCTCGTAAATTAAACCCTAACGATGGTCATCAATTTTTACCATACATTGTTTTAGTGGTCGATGAGTTTGCCGATTTAATTATGACAGCCGGTAAAGAGGTTGAAACCCCTATTGCTCGTTTAGCGCAATTAGCACGTGCCATTGGTATTCACTTAATTATTGCTACGCAACGTCCGTCGGTAAACGTTATTACAGGTATTATTAAAGCCAATTTCCCGGCACGTATCGCATTTAGAGTAACCTCAAAAATAGATTCTAGAACTATTTTGGATGGTTCAGGTGCCGACCAACTTATAGGTCGTGGTGATATGTTATTCACACAAGGCAACGATTTAATTCGTGTACAATGTGCTTTTGTTGACACACCCGAAGTTGAAAAAATTACCGATTATATCGGGTCACAAAAAGCATACCCAGAAGCCTATTTGCTTCCTGAATTTGTTGGTGAGGAAAATGGCACAAGTCTTGATATAGATATAGAAGACCGAGATAAATTATTTAGGGAAGCTGCCGAAGTTATAGTTACAGCACAACAAGGTTCTGCCTCTTTATTGCAACGAAAATTGAAATTAGGCTATAATCGTGCCGGTAGATTAATTGACCAATTAGAAGCCGCAGGTATCGTAGGGCCGTTTGAAGGCAGTAAAGCAAGACAGGTGTTAATAACCGACTTAACGGCTTTGGATAAACATTTAGAAAATGAAACTTTATAATAAAAATAAAATGAGAATTAAGAATATCCTATTGGCTTTAATAATAACAGCAGCATCGCTTAATGGTTTTGCCCAAAATAAAGCTAAAACACTTTTAAATCAAGTCTCTCAAAAAGTAAAAAGCTATGATAATATTTCTATAGAATTCAAATATGTTTTAGAAAATACTGCCGAAAAAATAAAACAAGAAACTAAAGGGGATGTTATTATGCAAGGTGAAAAGTATAAACTGAATATACTTGGTGTAACACGCCTTTTTGATGGAAAAAAACTTTACAGTATTAGCATTGAAGATGAAGAAGTTACTATTTCATCTGAAAGTGAAACTGATGAAGGCGCCATAACACCTAGCAAAATGTTATCTTTTTATGAAGATGGCTATACCTACGCCATGGATATTGTGCAAAATATAAACGGTAGAAAAATACAATTGGTAAAACTGACCCCAATTGATTCTAAATCTGAAATAAAATACATTCTTTTAGGGATAGACAACCAAACAAAACACATTTACAACTTAATGCAAATTGGCAAAAACGGCACAAAAACCACATTAACCGTTAATTCTTTTAAAACAAACGAGCCTTTATCAAAAACCTTATTTACCTTTGATGCCAATAAATACAAAGGCTATTATATTAATAAGCTTAATTAAACTCAAGTTATTGTATTTACTTGGCATATAATCTGCTTAAAATAAAGCCGATTTGATAATTATATTATTGAAATTCAAAGGGTGAAAATACTAGACCGATACATACTAACCACTTACCTTAAAACTTTTTTCAGCGTGTTTATTATACTCATGCTGATTTTTGTTTTACAAACCATCTGGCTATATATTAGAGAACTATCTGGCAAAGATTTAGACATAGTCGTCATCTTTAAGTTTTTGTTTTATTTCATGCCCAAACTTATACCGCTAGTATTACCACTAACCATCCTTTTGGCTTCTATTATGGTATTTGGCAGTTTTGCTGAAAACTACGAGTTTGCTGCTATGAAATCTACAGGTATTTCGCTTCAACGTGCTATGTCTGGTCTTAGTATTTTTATTGTTATACTGGGAATCGTTACCTTTTTCTTTTCCAATAACGTTATTCCTTGGGCAGAACTTAATTCTTTTAACTTACGCACCAACATAGCCAAACTAAAACCTGCTATGTTACTTGCTAAAGGACAGTTTAATGAAGTTGAAGGAACCTCATACAATATTAAGTTTGAAGATAAGCATGGTGATAGAGACCAATATCTTGATAATGTAACCATTCATGTTAAAGGCAGTGATGGCAGAACCAATGCCACAACCATAAAATCCAAAAGCGGTGAACTTGCCAATGAAAAAGATTCCAATGTTTTAAAGCTTATTTTATTAGACGGGAATTATTATACCGATGTATCTACCAATAACATAAAATCCAGAAACAAAAAGCCTTTTGCTAAAAGCTCTTTTGAAAAGTATATTATAAATATCGATTTGTCACAAATGAACAATGTCGATTTTGATGAACAATCCCAAACAGATAAATACAATATGCTCGATGTGGTTGGTTTACATAAAACCATCGATTCTTTATCTAAAAAAGAAATAACATCCCACGAAATACTATCAAAAAATTTGTTTCAACGCTCTAACGTTATTGCAATCAAGAGAAAAGAAAAAAAAGTTGCCGATTCTACATACTTAGGTCCTATTTTAGATATTTTCAACACTAAAGAAAAATACGAGTTGGTTGATGCTTCCTTAAAAACCGTAACAAGCTCTAAACAAGTTATTAAAACAAATGAAGCTACTAGAAAAAGTTCTAAAGAATGGTTAAATAAACATATCATTTCTTTACACGAAAAATTTGCCCTAGGCTTTGCCTGTATTATTTTATTCTTTGTAGGCGCTCCACTTGGTGCTTTGATACGTAAAGGTGGTATAGGCCTACCCATGGTTATAGCCATTATACTCTTTTTAACCTACCATTTTATAGGTATTTTTGCAACAAACAGTGCAAAAAATGGAAGTTTCAACCCTATATTGGCGAGTTGGTTTTCTACACTCGTAATGTTGCCTCTCGGTATCTTTTTAACACGACGTGCTACTGCCGACAAAGGCTTGTTTGATTTTGATGGCCTTATTGAACCCATTAAGAAAATGCTCAATATAAAAGAAAAAGATAGTATTGATTATAAGTTTCTTTCATCTTATAAAAATGACGAATTAATTGATGTTATCAATAACTATGAAACTCTTGGGCATTTAGAAGATAGCCGGTATGAAGCTTTAAAAATATTAAATGAGCGAGGCCTAACCAAAAAACAATTGCGAGACGAAGGTTTGGAAATAAATACTATTTATGATGATTCTGAACGTATTGCAAAAGATTATAAAGATCATGCTAAATTAGCTATCGTATTATATAGTATTGGTGTAGTTTTACTTATCCTCCACTTTGTTTTTAAAAACAATAAAATGCCATCATTAGCATCGGCTTCCATACAACTTAGTATGACATCGCTATTGTTGTATTTGGTTTATTACGTAAAATCGTTAATTAATGCCTCTAAGTTTTACAAGCACATTAACAAAAAAGAGAAAAGGCCAAACCCAATACTTATAATTATAGGAATCCCTTTATATTTTATTGCCTATCTGTTTTTAGGCGATAAAGTGAAGGAAGACTTAAAGCAAAATTGCTTAGAATCTTTAAAATAAGCAATATCTTTACAAAATGATTAATGATACCATGACAAAAAACACGAGTCCTAAGTTTAAACTTGATACCATTCACGATGCCATTGAAGCCATTAGAAATGGTAAAGTAATTATAGTTGTAGATGATGCCAACCGCGAAAATGAAGGCGATTTTGTAGCTGCTGCCGATAAAGTAACCCCTGAAATGATAAACTTTATGGCCACTGAAGGTCGAGGTTTAATATGTGCACCACTTACCGAAAACCGTTGTAAAGAATTAGAATTAGGCATGATGGTGCGCAACAATACCGACCATATGGAAACGGCCTTTACCGTTTCGGTAGATTTAAGAGGTCAGGGTGTTTCAACAGGAATTTCAGCGAGTGATAGAGCCAAAACCGTAAAAGCACTTACAGACCCGAATACCAAATCCTTTGATTTAGCCAGACCAGGACATATTTTCCCTTTAGTCGCTAAAGAAGGTGGTGTATTAAGACGTACAGGGCATACTGAAGCTGCTATAGATTTTGCAAGACTTGCAGGTTTAAAACCTGCTGGTGTTATTGTTGAAATCATGAATGAAGATGGTACCATGGCGCGTTTGCCAGAACTCATGAAAGTTGCTAAAAAGCTGGATGTTAAAATAGTCTCCATTGAAGATTTAGTGGCCTACAGAATGCAACACGACTCATTGATTGAGAAAAAAGAAGATTTTGAAATAGAAACCCGGTTTGGAAGTTTTAGATTAAGAGCCTACAAACAAACAACTAATAATCAAATACATATAGCTTTAACAAAAGGGTCTTGGAAAGATAATGAAGAGGTACTTACAAGAATAAATTCAACATTAATAAATAATGATATTTTAGGTACGCTTACCAATAATGTTGATGCCCAATTAAATAATATGTTTCAGGTGATTAATAATGAAGGTAAAGGTGCTATCATCTTTATTAATCAAGAATCACAATCCATGAACATACTAAACAGGTTATCTGTAATAAAAGAAAACCAAAAACCTAATATCGTATATAAAGCACCAAAAATAGATATGGATGCCCGCGATTTTGGTATTGGCGCTCAAATATTACACGATCTAAACATTCATAAACTGCGTTTAATTTCTAATACAAAACAAACCAAACGTGTTGGTTTGATTGGTTATAGTTTAGAAATTGTAGAGTATGTAAATTACTAAAACTACAAAGATGCTTTAATAATTTCAACCATTTTAGACGCTCTGGCTTTTACTTCGGCTTCTGTCCATGATAGTTTTATTAAACAGGACAGATTTCTACCAATATAATGGTCAGATTGTGGAAATTCCTTGATTTTAAGAGATTCCAGTCCGTTTTTCACCTCTGTAGGTATTGGGAATAATGATTTTATCTCTTTTAAATGATCCCATTTCCGAATGTAATGCCAATTGTTATTATAGTATTGAAAACAAGCATCTATGCCTTGGGTTTTAAATGCTTCTGAAACTTTTAGCGAGGTTTCTAAATCTGGTAAAAAGAAATTTAAGAAGCTATAGTTTTCTTCTCCACCTTCAGGAACTGTTCTAAAAGTTACTTCAGGAATTTGGGACAATGCATCTCGTAAAATGGTATAATTTAACTTTTGGACTTTTAAAATTTCAGATAAGCGTTTTATTTGTGCTAAACCAACCGCTGCATGAAGTTCTGAAATTCTGAAATTGTACCCTAAAAATGGGTGTGATTCCAATCCCCTATCATTACCAATATGATCGTGTCCATGATCGCTGTAATGGTCGGAATTAATATAATAATCTTTATTATTTGTTATTACCGCACCTCCTTCACCACAGGTAATGGTTTTTACAAAATCGAACGAGAAACACCCCAAATCGCCGATACTCCCCAGAGCTTTGTTTTTATAAGTAGCACCAATGGCTTGACAGGCGTCTTCTACCAATAACAGGTTGTGTTTACTACAAATATCTTGAAGTGCGTCTATATGTCCCATACTACCACACATATGGACTACCATTACCGCTTTTGTTTTTGGCGTGATGGCATCTTCTACTGCTTTTGGGCTAAGTGTTAAGGTATCGTCTATCTCCACCAAAACAGGGATGGCACCAAGCATCATAACAGCTTCAAAACTGGCTACAAAGGTAAAGGTTGGTAAAATAACCTCATCACCTGCTCCAACGCCAGCTACTGCCAAGGCTACCGATATGGCTGCGGTACCACTTGATACTAATTGTGCATGGTTTACTTTAAAAGTAGTTTCTAATGCCCTTTCCAATTCTTTGGCTTTCCAATGGCCATTACGCATCCCATCGAATCCGTAGCGCATGAGCACGCCATTTTCTAATACATCGTTTACTTCGTTTCTTTCTAAATCTCCAAATAATTCAAATCCTGGCATATTTATTTTCTTTAGTGTTTGGTGTGTTTGCGTTAGGGGTTGCAGCGGCATCTTTTTTTGCGAAACGTAGGAACAATACACATTTATTGAACCGAACGTATATGGATAGCGAGATCCTGAAACAAGTTCGGGACTGCTTCGCAGAAAGATATAGCGGAAAACCCGACCCTTGCGGTAACGCCCAAATATTTTGTATTAATTATAATTCTATTACTGCTTCGTTTATTGATTTTCTAACTTTAATAAAGTTGGCAAAAATATCGGTTTCGTCTCTATAACCTACAGGCAGCAATAATACCGATTTTAAACCCATTTTGCTTAATTGTAATGTCTTATCTATAGCTTCTGGCAAAAAACCCTCCATTGGGCAGGAATCGATTCCCTCTATAGCACAAACTGTCATTAAATTACCTAGCGCAATGTAAGCTTGGTTTTTGGACCATTGTAGACGTTCTGTGACTGACATGTTTTGCATCATTTTAATGAGGTCTTCTCTATAAGGTCGTAAAATGGTCTCAGGGGTGTTCCTTGTGGTTTTTATATTATTATAATAAGCAACAACGTCTGTGTCCAAAATGTCTTCCTGCATGCAAATAACCAATAAATGTGAGGCTTCTAAAACTTGCTTTTGGTTATATGCATGTGCGACTAAGGATTGCCTTAATGACTCATCCTCTACAATTATTAATTTGATGGTTTGTAACCCGAATGATGTTGCTGTTAAATTGAACGCTTGCTTTAAAATATCCAGTTTTTCTGAAGATAGTTTTTTGGTTGCATCGAACTTCTTTGTTGCATAGCGCCACTTAAGCTGCTTGATAATATCCATTTATTGATTTTAGTTTTTACAAAAATAAGCTAATAGTAAAAGCATGGAAATTTATTTTTAAAAAAATAGAATTTTATTTGAAAGAATTAAAAAAGGGTTCTATATTTGCACCCGCATTCAGGGAATACCTGATGAGGCACTCAAGGAGAAATGGCAGAGTGGTCGAATGCGGCAGTCTTGAAAACTGTTGAGGGTCACACCTCCGGGGGTTCGAATCCCTCTTTCTCCGCTAGGAAATAATCAAATTCCTATAAAACCCTGTAAATTAAATGTTTACAGGGTTTTTAATTTTCAATAATGTCAAATATCACCATTAAATAGGATTTAAGCATAAATTCTGGTTAATCTAAAAAAAATTCTACATTTTTAACCCCTCTAAACTGCGCTCTAAAGGCTTTAATTTTGGCATTAAAAGATTCAGCCGACGCATTTGTGCTTCGATTTATGAAGTAGTTCAGTATTGACCTGTAGTTTATTGTTATTGTATTTGCAATAGTATTAAAAGCCTTGAACCTTGTTAGTTCTACATCTTTAAAACGCCTTATAAAAACCACGTTTCTGCAATGATAGTACTGGTGGACGGTATGATAAAACAACCCCAGGTCTCTACTTTGAATTATCGGGAGAAGAATTTAGAATTTACAGCGGTTGCTTTAATTTAACTACTAATCAAATTGAAAAAATAAGGTCACACATCCACAACAATTTAAGCAAGTTTGATGCTCTAATAAATGACACTGATTTCAAAAATACCTTTGGTGAAATCAAAGGAGAAAAATATAAACGTATTCCAGTCAAATATCAAGATTCAATAGAAATACAACCATTACTATTAAATAAAACGTTTTCTTTTTATAAAAAATATGAAACTGATTTAGCATTAAAGTCTGAACTTTTGGAAACCATATTAAACGATTATAATAAATGCTTAGACATAAATAAGTTTTTGTTGGAAGCATTGGAGAACTAATGCCAGTGTACAACACAGAACTGAGTTTAAATTTCTTTATTCTACAATGTTAATTATGATTTTCTTAAAATTTTAAACCCTTGTAATACAATATCTTAAACACTATTACTCAAGTATGGTTCACCTAATTGCATACTAAAGTCTATAAGAACATGTTATTATTTTTTACACCAAAGAACCTTTCTTAATTTAAACTTTGCAAAAAACTTTTATACTGTGCATTATTTGGATACAATTGAACTAATTTCATCAATATGTTTTTAGCCTTTTCTATTTCTCCCATCTTATAATAATGAAATGCTAATGCATACAACAGACTTTCGTTGTTTGAATCAATTTTCAATCCATTAATGAGTGTTTTTTCTGCTTTGGATGACTCTTGGATTTTGTCATATAGCAAGCCTAAATTGTAATAAACCCTGATGTTTTCAGGCATTAAACGATTTGCTTTTTGCATCTGATCAATTGCTTCATCAGTTCGTTCCAATTCAGCATATAATAGCCCTAACGAATAATAAGCAGGCCCATATTTTGGTTCTTGTAATATAACCATTTTATAGGCCTCTTCAGATTTTTTGAATTCTTGGTTACTGTAATACAGGTTTGCCAAATCCAATCGTACATTATTGTTGATATTGTCTATTTGCAATGCTTTCTCATAACCTTCTATTCCTTTTTGGAGATTCCCTTGTTTTAAATAATATTTAGCTCTTCTTGCTTGTCCTCCTACAAAATCTGAATTTGTTTTTAGGTAATCATAAAATTCCCTTTTCACCTTTTGATAATTGGTTTTATATTTTTCTGGCACTTGTGTTTCTGGCAAACCACCAAGGCTATAAAATGCTTTAATGCGAACCGTCCTCTTGTTATCATTTAAAAGAGGGAGAAGGTAGTTGTTGTAATCTGTAGTATTTATTTCACCCAATACATCTAAGGCAGTTCCACGTACCAGTGCAGACTCATCATTTAAATACGATATAAACTTGTCAATCAACACTTTTGCTTCGTAATGGGATAATGCCTTGACTGCCGAAGCCCTTACAAAATCAGATTGTTTTTTGTCATTTATTAATTCTGATAAGCCTACAGCTCCATTATGCTCGCCTAAAATTCCAGGGACTAATTTATCAGAAAAATGGGTGGAGTCAACTTGCCCGAACAAATTCTTAAACTCAGCCCAAGCCCATTCGTCTGTTTTATCCTTGTGGCAGCCTGAACAAGCATTGGGAGTTCCATATTTTAAACTTAAGTCCGGTCTGGGTATTCTAAAACTATGGTCCCTTCTAAAATCATTCCCCATATAATATTTGCCAGGCATATGGCAATTTACACACTTGGCACCTTCTGTGTTTTCTTCATGAAAATGGTGTTTAGGTGTATTGAATTTTTCTGGCAAATGGCATTGTAAGCACAGGGCATTTCCTTCAAACCGTAACTTTAGGGAATGGGAATTGTGGCAATTATTGCAGGCAACATTGTTTTGGTACATTTTGCTCTGAACAAAAGATCCATATACATAATCCTCGTCCAAGATTTGTCCATCTGAATGGTAAATAGGTTCTTCTATTAATTGCGGGAAATAATGGTCTAATAAAGTCCCTGCAAAGTTGAAATTCGAAGAAAACTGTTCTCGTCTCATATGGCACCTGGCACATTGGTCTACCAGTTCTTTTGGTGCCATTCCTACGGTCATATGCATGGTGCCTGAGCTTTTATACTTATCACCAAATTTTTTGACATCGTCTACATGTTGTTTTCCAGGTCCATGGCAAGCTTCACAGCTTACATTGATGAGAGCGTATTTTGTGTTATAACTGGTTGTTTGCTCATCATAGTTCTCCCTTACATTGGTAGAATGGCAATCAGAACACATATTATTCCAGTTTAAGCCTCCTCTGGACCAATGAAGCCATTCTGAATGCACCACTTTAAAATCCGGATACAGGTCAAACCATTTCTTCTTAACCACATCCCAAGCTGTTCTAAGGCATTGGTAATGTCCATCAGGAAATTTTACAATATATTGTTGTAATGGTCTTACCCCAAAAGTATAAACAATCCTATAATCATGGTTTTTGCCATCAGGGCCTTCCGTGTTAACAAAAAAACCTCCATCTTTTTTAAAAAAATGAGAAGTGATTCCTTGGCTTGTAAATTTTTCTCCATTAAAATGGGCTAAAACAGATTTGCTATCTGCTATTTGCATGGCCTTATCATGATCGGAACCTTGCCAGTCCTTAAACTCTTTTTGGTGGCATTCCTTGCATTTTTGGTCTCCTAAAAAATGACTATCTGGAATTGCCTTTGCAGATATAAATGAATTGTCCTTTGTTATTTTCTCATATCTTTCTTCTTTTTTACATGAAAAAATAGTGCATATAAATAATAAATAAAATATTCGAAGTTGCATAAATTTGATAAAAAAATGAATGATAAAACTACAAATAACGTCTATTATTTTTACACTCCCAGACTGATAATAAAAACATCATTTAATTTGGCTTGCTCTAATAAAAAATATAATTCTTCACAACTCACTTGTATTGTTTTTGATGTCCGTCATGTTTGGGTCGTTACTCATTTAACACAGCTTCATTCTGCCCTTGCCAAGGTTTTTTTACGCGATGCGGTGAGACCAACACCCATTCCCGGGTAAGTATATTTAATCGCTTATGTGGGTAATCATCGTATAAATCCGTATTCATATTGATAATCTATGGTACTTTTAATGGTTTATAACCCCTGTTCCATTTAATAATTTAACGTAATAAATCTAGCATTCTTTATTAAACTCCTTTTGTAAGCTTCAGAAATAAAAGTTTTGAACGACTAGGTCTCTGATTTATGAATTTATTATCTGAAGACCCCTCCAGAATATTGAAAATGCTCACTTTCTTCACTTTCACTCTTAAAAAGTGCATTTGCTTTTTCTACTATTTCAGGGTGCTGTGATGATATATCATTTTTCTCGAATAAATCTTCTGTTAAATTATAAAGTTCTGTATGATAATTATCCCCTCGTCGAACGGCTTTCCATTTGCCCTTTCGAACGGCTTGACTAAACCCTTCTATGGAAGGTCCTTCTTGTATTTCCCAATATAAAAAATCGTGTTGCTTTTGAGGTTTGCCTATTAATTCTGGCATGAACGAGATGCCATCTATTCTGTGAGGGATGGTAGTATTGGCAACCTCAGCCAAAGTTGGCATGACATCATAGAACGTTGCTTGATGGTCGCTCACTGCGTTTTTACTAATTTTTCCTTTCCAATAAGCAATCATCGGAACACGTATGCCTCCCTCATACATGTCACGTTTTTTTCCTTTCAAACCTCCCGAACTTTTAAAAAATAAATCATCGTGGTAGTTTTCTTTATGGGGACCGTTATCACTACTAAAGATAATAAGGGTGTTATCCAACTCACCTATCTCAATTAATTTGTTAAACAGCCTTCGTATCTGTGAGTCCAACATTGTAATTCTAGCAGCATGGCGACGTTCAATTTCAGGCCACTCTTGTATTTTATCAGCATATAAATCTGTTTCGCTCAAGAAAAATTCATGGGCGTGCGGTATACGGTAAGACATATAAAGAAAAAACGGCTTGTCAGTGCTTTTATCGTCTAAATAATCAAGAGCAAAATTTGTTCTAAATTCATCAAGGCATTTATAGTTATTATAATTGTAAAAAACCGAATCCCGATTATTGTTAACCCAATGAACACGCTCATCAATTTCATCACCTTTATTATTTGTTCCCCACTGCTCTTGTACTGCATAATCAAATCCCCTGCTTTTGGCCCAAGTGGATATATCTTCAGGCACACCTAAATGCCATTTACCAATCATTGCTGTTTGGTAACCTGCTTCTTGTAGCATTTCACCAATTGTTTTTTCAGACTTCTTTAAAGGCACTCTATTCCATGAACCATTTATTCTACCTGCATTGCCACGAATAGTTACGTGACCCGTGTGTAAACCCGTCATTAATACGGCTCTTGAAGGTGAACATACGGAGGTTCCCGCATAAAAATCCGTAAACCGCATGCCTTGAGACGCTAGGGAATCCAAGAATGGTGTTCTAATTATTTTTTGACCATAGGAGCCTAATTCCCCATAGCCCATGTCATCAGCTAAAAGAAAAACAATATTAGGTTTCTTCTCTGAATTGGATTCTTTATAAAGAACTTTTTGAGCGAAGGTACTCGATTCCTTACATGATAAAGCATTAAAAGATATAATGAATATTATTAAAGTATGAAATGTTACTGAAATACAATTAAATCTTGAATTGAAAATGTTGTTTATTTTTAACATACTATAATTTATTTAATAATTTACTTTTCTAAATCCTTTCATTTGAAAATTCTAATCATTAGGTATTGAGAATGTCCCCATATTCAGTTTTCCTTCATCAGAATAAAACAAATAAAAAGTATTATTTAGTGCTATTAATTTAGGAATAGACCTACCTTCTCCTGCATTGGTATATCTTTCTGTACTTTTTGTTTCTGTCCAATGATTTCCACCATCTATAGAGTATTTATAAACTATTTCCCCTTTATTCATTTTGGCAATACATGATTCATCATCATCACACAAGTCTGGTCTGCTCTTTAAAGCTATAGCCATTATAACCTCGCCTCCAGAAAGGGTAAAAACGGCTGATAAGCCACTAGATAAATGCCATTCTCCTAAATCTGAAAACAATAGCTTATCGTCAGTATATAATCTATTTCCATTCTTTATTAAGTTGTAATAAACGGACTGAAAAGCACCATATGAATAAATACCGATACCGTCTTCATTAAAAGTTATATCTGGATTAGATTTTCTACCTATTCCTTGAGATATATTATTTTTGGAATTCTCCAGTTGGTTTATAAAATCCGTTCCTTCCAAGGCATTAAAATACCAAATACTTCCATCTGGCCAAGGGTTACCCGACAGCATATATACTTTCCCATTATTATATCGCATTTGAAAATTAGCATCCAATCTACTATAACTTGTCTCAAACTTTCCTAAGCGTTGAATTCCTTTAGGTGTGACCTCATAAAAGCTAAAAAGATTTTTTATATCTTCTTGTCCTGTTGGGTCAGTATGTACCAAATACGCATCTCCATTATCCAATGCTGCAAGTCCTACAACATAATTTCTTTTTACAGGCTCAGAAACCTGCATATTTCTTATAAGCCAATTACCAGTAGAATCCTTTTTACTATAATTTAGAATATGACCTTCATTCCAATTACCTCCTTCTCTTGTTAAGGTATGAACTGTTCCATTTTTACTTACTCCTATAGCGGGTTCATAATCCATTGGTTGCTGTCTTGAATCTGCAATCCTATTATCTTCAAAGACAATATTACCCACAGTATCTAGCTCATAGTAATGGGCAGCGATGATATGTATTTTATTTTTAAAGGAAACTACATCAAATTGATTCCCTTCAACAACACTGTTAGTAAACTTCCATTCTTCCTGTCCAAATGTGACGTTTAATCCAAAAAAAAATACAAGAAGCATACAAGTTGTTTTATATTTTAAACAGTTGAAATCATTAGATGTTATTTTAATATATGTTTTCATCATTTTATTAAATATTTTATAATTAATTTTTCAATTAATTTTTATTTACAATTGAATTTAGCTTGCTATTAGATTTATTTCTGAACCCTAAACTTATCTGAAGTATTTATTTTGATTATTTTTCATTAACAACAGAAGCACCGTATAACCAATTATTGTCCAACTTTAAATTCTCTGTGTTTTTTGATTGCAAAAATATTTCTGTTGATTCTTTGGTATTACAATTATGAATATAAATGTCATTACTATTGCTTAATTTTATAATTGCCTCATTGTTCTCTATATTTTCAGATTTAAAACCATCAATATCAACAGTTTCTCCATTGTCAATAGTTAAAGGATTTCCGTTTTCACAGTTAACAGTGACATCTATGAATTTGGCATTTTCTATAAAACTAGTTTGAAATCCGTTTTTGGAAGTAAAGTTTGAGTTTACTATAGATAAACCCTCAACAGGAGCCTCTGGTAAGCCTTTTACAATAAGAGCATTTTCAACATTAACAGCAGTAATATTACTTAACTGAATATTCTTAAAAAACGGTGTTTCAATGGTAACCGGTAATTTAGCCGTATCCTTATTCCCATAATACATGTCAATGGAAATAGCAGTTGTAACATTATTCATTATAATATTATCAGCCCTATAATTTTCAACAACACCTCCTCTTCCTCGACCTGTTTTAATTCTAATACCACGTAAAGTTCCGTTAAAAACACAATTAGAAATAGTTACATTTCTAACATCCCCGGACATTTCACTTCCTATGCCTATTGCACTATGCCCATGGGCAAAAGTGCAATTGCTAATAACGATATTCTCACACGGTTTTGCCACCCTTCTTCCATCTTCATTATATCCCGATTTAATTGTAATACAATCATCCCCACAATCAACAAAACAATTTAATATCCGTACATTTTTACACGATTCCGGATTGATCCCATCTGTATTTGGCGAATCATAAGGTTGAATTATTGATATTTTTTCTATGGTTACATTTTCACAGTACACAGGGTGAATGGTCCATGAAGGTGAATTCACTATAGTCAATTCAGAAATCAAAACGTTGGTACAATTATAAAGATTTATCATTCTTGGTCGTGGTACTCTTAATGGACTTCCGACAGGATTGTCAGGTTCCCTTTCTGTTATTCCATTTTTTGCTCTAATATCTCGGGTTTTATAAAATGCTTCCCACCAAGCTTCACCTTGTCCGTTAAGCATTCCTCTTCCGGTAATGGTAACATTTTGTAAATCATGTCCCGTAAATAAGGAGGCATACACTTTCCTTTCAATCCCTTCCCATCGTCCATCAACAATGGGGCAGTTTTCAATAGTATCATCAAATAGAAGGGTAGCGCCAGAATAAACCTCAAAATAGATATTGCTCTTTAAAAACAATGCCCCTGTTACATAATTTCCCGGAGGCACTATAACTTTTCCACCTCCATTGGCATTACAACTGTCTATGGCTGTTTGAATGGCATGGGTAGATAAGGTTGAACCATCACCTACGGCCCCATAATCCTTTATGTTATATATTCCATTTTCTTGCGAAAAACCTAATACTGGAAGACATATAATTTGAATAAGTAGTATGAATCTTTTCATAGTTTAAATAATTTTAAATAAAAGTGTATATGCTATTAAATCTTGTTTGTTTAATTATTTTTATTGCTTTATAAAAACCTCATCCTTAGGCACCTCCTCACTAACATCTACATGAATAGGATTGTCTAAATAATTATAAAGAATTATGTTTTTTGTAGTTTCTCCGAGAATTTTATACCGTTTTGGAGATGTAGAATTTACTATAACATCTACATCTATAGCGTCTTCTAAATTTATAATCTTGTTGTCGCTATCTCTTACTGTTAATCCTTCAATACTCAAATTTTTAATATACTTTCCATTTAAAATATCTGTAGCTTCTGAGCGTATCAAAATATTTTTCAATGAAAGTCCATCCACATTTTTGATTTTCATCCCCTCAACGGAGCTAATGTCCATATTGCTAAAACTAATGTCCTTAAAATTGCTTTCTCCCAATCCATACAAAAAAGCAGGATACTTAATATTGGACATGGTTATGTTTGAAAAATGAATGTTTTCAAGTTTTGGTGTACTCTTGTTTATGGGCATATACTGAATGGAATCTTTATCGTAATACATGGCATTAATATGTATCGCTGCCGGAACCCCATCATAACAATAGAGAATATCCTTGATAATAACATTGTTTACCCTTACATTTTTGATATAGCCCCCACGATCCCTGTTGGTTTTAATATGAATTCCTTTTCCCGTATTTTCCATAAAGCAATTACTAATTACCACGTCTTCAATACCTGCAGACATTTCACTGCCTATTGCCACGCCCGCGGCGCCGTGTTTCATGGTACAATTACTTATCTGAATGTTTTTTGAGGGTTTATAATTTTCGCGAGCCTCAGGTCCTTTTCCCGATTTAATGGCAATGCAATCATCACCAACATCGATGACACAATTGGTGATTTTTACATTTCTACTGGATTCTGGATTAATACCATCTGTATTTGAAGATTCTTCAGGGTTTTTAATATAAACACCGTCTACGGTCACATTTTCACAATCTACAAAATGAACGGTCCAAAATGGAGCGTTTATTATTTTGATATCTTTTATCTTAATACGGGAGCTGTTTAAAAATTGAATAAAAAGTGGTCGTTGAAATCCGGACTGGTCTAAACTCTTTTTCTCAGGATTGTTTTTGGCAAAAATCCTCTGCCATTTATTTGGTTCTCTTTTAATTCCTTGTTTTTTGTCTTTTCGTATGTCCATAATAGCCTTTTGCCATACCGCTCCTTGTCCATCAACAGTGCCCATACCTATAATTGAAACATTTTGAAGATTGTTCCCATAAATCAAAGGTGAAAACCCCATACCATTTGCTCCCTGAAACCTCGTTGGAACCATGGGAAGGTAATCATCAAAATCCTCACTGAATTTTACAATTGCCCCTGCATCAATGTGAAGCGTGATATTGTTTTTTAAATGGATTGGTCCAGTGAGATAATCACCCGCGGGAAAATAAACCGTTCCTCCTCCTTGTGATGAAGCTTTTTCTATAGCGGCTTTTATCGCCAATGTATTTTTATATACACCATCATTTTTGGCTCCATAGTCAAGTACATTTATAACATTTTGTGCATGTCCTATCGTTACAACAAAAAACAGAATCATTCCAAGTAATAGGTTAAAAAAAATCTTATTCATAGTTACTTATTAAATTAAATTGTTATTTTAATTGAGTTGCAGCCTTCATCTCATCTACCATTATTGTAAAGCTTCCCTTTTCTACAACGCGTTCCATTTTTTGGTTCCATAATGAAAATGTTTTATATGGAATTTTAATTTCAATGGGCCTTGTTTCATTTGGTAATAATTTAACTTTATAAAAAGCCGCTAAGGACTTCACAGGTGTTGTCACTGATGCATAGTCATCACTTACATAAACAAGTATAGTCTCTTCGACAGGCATATTGCCGCTATTAGATACATTAAACTTAACGCTTACTGGCTGTTCATTCGTAATCTCATCATCTACAACTAGATTATTATATGTAACTGTAGTATAATGCATACCTGAGCCAAATTCATATAAAAATTCGGTTGGCTCATCGTTATATTCCCTGAAATATGCTGCGGGCCTATAATTATAAAACGCAGGCAACTGACCTGAGCTTAACGGAAAGGTTATAGGTAGTTTGCCAGAAGGATTATAACGACCAAAAATAATATCGGCCAAAGCTTGCCCACCAAACTCTCCTGGTTCCCATGCGTAAATTACGGCACTGGCCAACTCTTTTGCTTTTTTAATAGCTCTCGGTTTACCTGAAATAATAATAACTACAACAGGTTTGCCTGCATCATAAGCTGCCTGTATCAGTTCTTCTTGTCTACCAAATAAATTTAAATTTGCACTATCTGAGTTTTCTCCACTAGTTCGGACAACTTCTGTACTACGAGTAGGATTATCACCCAAGACCAAAACGGTAATATCCGATTCTGATGCCCGTAATTTGGTCTCTTCAATATCCTTATCAGAAATGTTACTATGGTCTCCACTTGCATAGTAATCTAAAGTTATTTGTTCATTTTTAAAGGCTTCCAAAATCGTGATAATTTGATCATCCTCCTGGCTTGCCGACCAATCTCCAAGTATGGTTTGGTTGTTGGCATTAGGGCCTGTTAAAAAAATACGGGTTTGTTTTAAACTCTTTAATGGTAATAGATTTCTTTTGTTTTCCAGTAATACCATAGACTTTTGTGCCGCTTCCAATGCTATTGCCTTTGCTGTATCTGATCTTAAATTAACTTTAGAGGGATCCACCAATACGTTCTCAAAAAGGCCTAACTTAAACTTATAAGCTAAAATACTTTTTACAGCTTGCTCAATTCGTTTTTCCGGAATTTCACCTTTCTCTACTTGTGATACTACAGTTTCGAAAAAACCTGGACCATGCATGTTCATATCAATTCCTGCATTCACGGCCAGCCTATTAGCTTCCTCTTGTGAAGACGCTATTCTATGTAATGAATGAAGTCGTTTCACATCCATCCAATCACTGACTATAAATCCATTGAAACCTAATTCATCCCGAAGTCGTGTTTTAAGCAAGTATTCGTTAGCGTGACAAGGAATGCCATTCAAATCATGGTGAGCAGCCATTATGGTTGCACATCCCTCATTAACAATGCTCTCAAACGGAGGTAGCCAAATTTCATTAAGAGCTCTTTCTGAAGCATCCATAGGACTAAAATTGAGACCTCGCAAAGGTTGGCTTCCAGCCACAAAATGTTTTCCACAAGCTAGAACACTTGTTTCTAATTCATTATTTTGATATCCTTTAACCATAGCACGTCCCATTTCTCCAACCAAAAACGGATCTTCTCCAAAGGTTTCTCCGATACGTCCCCAACGTGCATCTCGACCAACATCTACATTTGGAGAAAACGTCCAGTGACAACCCGTTTGCCTCATTTCTATAGCCGTAATAGTTGCTATTTTTTTTACCAATAAGGTATCAAATGTACTGGCCATACCAATTGGTGTAGGAAAAACGGTTGCGCCTTCATATCGGGCGTGACCATGTATGGCATCTTCTGCAATAAGTAATGGGATTTTAAGTCTAGATTGCAATGCAATACTTTGAAGAAAATTAGCTTCATCCACTCCTTTAACAAGTAAAAAAGACCCAATCTCCCCATTTTTTATCCGAGCTTTTACATCATTAACACCTAGACCTGGATAGAACTCTTTTTTACCTTGGTTCTCTATATCATCCAATTGATCTGCACTTGTTAAACCTTGCATGTACTTCAATCCTACATACTGCGTCATCTGACCAACTTTTTCTTTTAGTGTCATCCGACTATAGAGGTCATCAACACGTTCTTCAACCGGAAGCTGAGGGTTGAGATACTCTTGGGAAAACGATAAGAAAACGTTTCCTGTTAAAATGATAAAAATTATAGCTTTTCGAACCATTTGTTTTCTATTTAAATTGGTGTTTTTATTATTCAGTTGACATTTTAGATTGAACGATTAAAGTCCCTTGAGCCTGTATATTCTTGTAATGAGCCACTATTTTAAATTCTGTTTTATTATTACCTGTCTTTAAGATAATTGATGATATGCCAGCTTTAATTTCAGCAGGATTATCGCCTATCAACTTGCCATCATTACCTGAAATAATCGTAAACTGAACTAGCCCTTTTTCATAAGGAAGTATGGTTCCGTTTCCATCCTTAACCACTGCCCTAACAAAAATTTCATCGTTGGTAGAGGCTTGAATGCCACTCTCATCAAACTCAATAGTCATATTTTTGAACTCATTTGGCGTACTTACAGAATCACGGGCAACAGGTTCTCCTTGTATATAACCAATAGCTTCAAGAGTGCCTGCTTGAAATTCTTCTATTTTGAATGTAAATGGTGGATTTTTAAGATTTGTTGAAATTCTGTTGACATCTGGCTTTTGTTTGGCTATTTGCTCACCATTTAAAAGCAAGGCAACTTCATCACAATTACTAAACACCCTAACATCTAATGACGATTCTGGAGTCCAATAACTAGCAATAGAAACCATTGGTGACGCCTTCTCTTCTAGAGTACGTTGACTTCTATAAAAATCGTAACTGAATTTTGGAAGTCTATCGATACTCATAATTCCGGAAGCTTCCAAATCATCATGATAGCCTCTATTATAATCAAACATTACCCAATAACCATCAGCATGCGCTGGTGTATAAAGGTTGTCGTTATGTGCTTCTTGAATGTTTGTAGCCTGTTGCAAAAGTGCCTTTTCTCCAAATTCCAGCAATTGCCTACTGGTTCGGTCAGATTCGTTAAGATCGTTCCAACTATCTTGATTTAAACCTGCGTTTTGAGCATAGTATTCCCAGTCTCCATATTCTGATACATTATATGGTTTCTTAGTTTCAACAGTATTATCATGTCTATGTTGTCTAGCTTGCAAATAAATATCATATCCATATTCCATCCATCCAGCAGTCAGTGGCTTATCATTAGGATATTCCTCTTGTACTGCTTTAATTAATCTATCTATAAACGCTTTTGGCATTTGGGTCTCATTTAAAGATGCTTCCCAAGCTAATACGCAGGGGTTGTTGCGATCTCTTCTAATCATATCTCTTGTTGTTTGTTCTATTTGGTCTGCGAATTTTGGGTCTTCATTAAAATATTGCCAACCAGGTATGGCATCCAAAACAAACAACCCTAACGAGTTACATGCCTCCATAAATGCAGGGGCATGTGGATAATGGGACAGCCTAACATAGTCGAAACCGCCTTCTTTTATTTTTACTGCATCGCGCCATTGGCTATTATCACTTATAGCATAGCCTAAATAGGGATAATCTTGGTGCCGGTTAACACCACGTAGAAACATTGGTTCTCCGTTTACGTAAAGCTTTTGCTCTTTAAATTCTATCTTTCTAAAACCTATGGTGTGGGATTCTTTATCAATAATTTGACCCGATTTAGAAATGATGCTCGTTACTAAACTATAGGTTTTGGGGTCCATTGGGCTCCATAAATCTGGAGATGGCACACTCATTTTAAGAATAACCTCTTTATCTTGGGAGGGGTCAAGGTGTTCTTCCGTCGAAAGCGTTTTTACTATTAGTTTATCTTCTTTATATAACTCGGATAGAACTATAAACTGCTTATCTACATCATACTCATTTCTTACATGAACTTTTATTGAAGCCAATGCCTCATCTTTTGATATCTTGGGATAGGTTACAAATACACCTCCAGATGCCGGCTTATTTTCTAAAATGGGATCTGTAATGTATAATTTATCTTTCACAATAAGCCATGCATTTCTATACAAACCACCATAGGTATTAAAATCTAAAATTTTTAAAGGTTTTGGCCCTGTTATTGGGCTATCCTCATTATTAAGTTTAACAGATACTACATTTTTCCCTTCATTAAGAAATTTGGACATATCTACAACAACGGGTAAAAAACCACCTAAATGTTGAGTCACATGACTGTTATTTATCCAAACATCCGCCACATTCATGGCGCCATCAAGTTTTAACCAAAATGTTTTGCCCAATTGATCTTTAGTGAGATCAATGGTCTTTCTATACCAACAAATGCCCTGCCATTGTTCTAAGGTAACATAAGGTTCGAGGTTAGCCGTATGCGGTAAAGTAACTGTTTTCCAATCTTCATCAGGAAAATCAACCCCTATTGGAAGCATTTTATTATTTTGATCTTGTGCCTCCAATCTTATAAACTTCCAATCTTGATTAAAAAGGAACGTCGTTTCGATTTCCGACCCCTTTTTAACATTGGACGTTGAATTACAGGAAAAAACCAGCACTAAAATTAAATTGGCTAAAACTGATAAAAAATTGGACTTAAGTTTCATATTGATTTATTTTTCAATCTTGTTGCGTAACTAACTCTACTTTAACATTTTGCATTGATATATCTTGAACATTCTGAATACTAAAACCGTCTAGAGACTTGACCATCATATCAGTGAATGAAACCTGTTGAATTGGAAGTTCAGCAAATCCAGCAATATAGATACCTCTCCCAACAGGATTATTTATCCTGATATTCTTAAATTGGATATTTCTAAAGAAAGGTGTTTCTGGCGTAAGTGGCTGAAACACTTTTGGACCTTTATCTTCTGGAGCATAATAATACTGATCTAGAGCTATTGGGGCATGATTCCATTTTCTATCTATATGTTTGGTGTTTATATAGGTAATATTTTCCACCCTTACATCTTCTACAAAAGTGTACGAGGCGTCTTTTTTTGTTTTGATGTTTGCTATACTGGCGGCATCAATAAACGTACAATTCTTTACCAAAACACCTTTAACCTTACATCCACTCCCTATAGCAAAGCCAAGAGGTGATGCTCCTGGAGCTGCATTACCATCAAAGACACAATCCAACACTTTAATATTTTCACAAAAGCGGCTTTTACCATCTCCTTTTAACGCAATACTATCATCTTGATTCCCAAAGAGACAGCCCACAATGGTTACATTTCTTGAACCATACGGATCTAGCCCATCACCATTACGTCCTTCTACTGTTGAATATTTTAAAATTTTAACATCTGAATAAATGACATTATCGATATAAATAAGAACATTATTAAACTTTGGTGAATCTTGAAATGTCACACCCTGAACGAGAATATTTGACCCTTTTACCAATTCTAGAAAACGTGGACGCGTTTCACCATTTACTTTTTCTAGACCTACTGGAAAATGTGGCCACCAAGTTTCTCCATTGGCATCTAAAACACCTTCTCCAGTTATGGTTAAATCATGAATGTTTGATCCATAAATCAAACTTTTTCCCGTATGGATTTTGTCTCCATCAGTGTGAGCCAATGTGGTTTTGAACCTCTTCAAAACCCCGATATCGTCATAACCAATAAATGTAAGAAATGCCCCTTTTTCGATCTCAAACGTCATATCACTCTTTAGTTCGATTTGACCAATAAGGTAAGAACCGGATGGAACTAAAACCGTTCCTCCTTTATCACAACTATTAATGGCATTTTGTATGGCTTCGGTGTCCTCTACTTTTCCATTGCCAACTGCTCCAAAATCTTTTACATTAAAAATTTTCCCTGCCTTTTTTGTAGTAACATTAATAGCATTTTCTTCCAGAAATTTATGTGCTTTACTTTTTGTAACACATACTGAAAAACTATAGTTGTGTTCGGGTGAAAGGTCTTTTACCGTATAGGTATGCTTATTTGCCGTTGCTATTTTTACACCATCTTGATAAATATCATAAGACAATTTGGAGTTAGAATAATCTTCAAGCATAACGTTTGGCTCGTATTGGTCATCCCAAAGAAGTAACACCGTAGACGAGGTAACACCCAGTGAAGGGGCCCTTAGGTTCTTAATAAAGTTTGAAGTATTTTGTCCCCATCCTTGAAATCCAATGCATAGAAAAACAAGTAATAATTTATTGATACTAATTTTTATGTTCTTGATTTCTGCGATCATAAGTCTTTACTTTTTTAGGTTTTTATAAAACCATTCATTCGCCTTGTCCCATTGTTCTGGAAATGTCCAATGTCCTGTTTCTAAATAGATATTCAGTTCTTTCGGTGCATCTATTATATTATAAGCAGCAAACATGGACGTTGGTGGGCATGTCGGGTCATTATAACCCCACGAATACCATCCTGGAACTTTTATCCTTTTGGCAAAATTCACCGCATCGTAATAAGGGGCTACCTTTATCCAGTTTGGACGTTTTGCCTCGTTATAATTTTTGAACATGTGGGGCCATCCTCCTGCTCTTCCTTCTAAATACCCCGTTAAATCACATAGCGCGGGGTAAAAGGCAGCTAAATATTTTATTCGTGGATCTAAACCTGCAGTAATAAGGGACAATCCTCCACCTTGGCTAGCACCATTAACGGCTATATTTTCCCCATCAAATTCTTCCATGGAAAAAATATAGTCAACAGCCCGAACACAGCCCAAATAGACCCGTTTATAATAATAATCGTCTAAATCATCTAATTTACTGGTCCAATATGCTTTAAGCGCTCCATTCTTTAAATCACTATAAACCCCATCATCCAGTCTCACCGGAATACCATGTATCCCTATTTTTAGGGTAATAAAACCATCCTCTGCCCGAAGGTCCGCATCATATGATCGAACACCGGCTCCCGGCACTCTTAATATTGCTGGATATTTACCAGAGGCTTTAGGTATTGATAAAATACCATATATTCTACTGTTCTTAATATTACCTATATTGAGTTGATATACATTTATTTTTGAGGTACATAACTCTGGAAGCAGTGTTAGCTTCGGATCTATAGGCACCTTTGCTAATTCTGCCTTTGCTTGTGACCAAAATGCATCAAAATCGGAAGGGTTTTTTACGGTTGGTAAAATATTTTGTGGTTCATAAGCAGCTCTTCCCCTTCCTTTATAGATTCTGTCATTCACTTCTATAGATACCTCACATTCAAGAAAACCAGGAGTATTGATTTTCATTCCATCTATATGAGCCCGTCCAGATTCAGACATAATATCATCTTCTTTCGTATGGGTCATTTTTTCCAATCCGAATGCATAATGGATTTTAACATTAGGTACTAGCTGCCCATCTTGCAAAACTTGAACATTAAAATTGGCTTTTTCTCCTAATTTATAGTTCCAATTGGTATGGTCTGGTGTTACTATAACTTGTACTCTTGATTGGCTTGGCTGGGCATAAAGTGTGTTGATACTTTTAAAAAAAAGTATGGCAACGACACAAAATATTCTTATTAACTTTAGTTTCATTTCTTAAGAATTTTATAATAGTATCTGTGTCATTAATGGAGCATATAAAAAATACTATCTGTTAGTTTATTGGTTTTCTATTTCTTTCAGCATTTTAACAAACTCCTCTGGAGCCGACCATTGCGCATTATGATCTGCTTCTAGTTGTATCATATTCCACCCTTTTTTGTTCGCTCTTTCAGCATGTGGTGCAAAATCATCTAACTTAGGATCAGCACCTTTATCTACAGTAAGAATATATGTTGTTGGTATGTTAAGTCTTTCGGAATTTTTTAAAGAAATTTTGTCTGTCCAAGTTTTTAAAGCATGCGGAACATCCGTAGGAGGTAATTTCCCTTCTAAAACCCACGTTGGAATTACAAAGCCATTTACAGCTTCATAATTTTTAATACTTTTCCCTTTAATTAACTCAATGCTTTCATTATCATTAGGAACGAAAGCATCAATGTAAATTAGCTTTTTAATTCTTTCAGGTATACTATCTGCGACACCAGTAACAACCATACCAGAATAGCTATGACCTACTAAAATAACATCATGCAAATCTTCATAGAGAATTGTGTTCACAATATCCTTAATATGTGTATCTAATCCAACCTCCAAAGACGCCAAATGCACGCGCTCTCCCTGACCTGTTAAAGTAGGCCTATAAACCACACTCCCAGTTGCTGTAAGTAGCGAATCTACTTTTTTAAAAGCCCATCCACCACCCCATGCGCCATGAACAATTACAAATACAGATTTATTATTTGCTTGAGAAAATAAAGGTTGAAATGAAATGCTTGAAATAACAAACAACAAAATAATTTTATACTGTTTCATATTTATTGTTTATTAGAATTATCCCAAACTTCGTAGTCATCCCAATACACATGCGTAGACTTTCCTTTAGAGTTCATATAATTTATAATTTCTCCTGATGTATAAAGCTTAAAAGGATTATGATGAGTAAGCCCATCTGGATTAGGATTCTCAGGGTTGTATGTATAGTTGTGGATATTAAAAATTTCAATCTCTTTTCCATCAACGACAGCTATAAGTTGGAATATACCATGAACCTCATCACCTTCAACAAAATTTACTTTAAGTGTCATCCATTTACCTGTAGGTACAGCAAAATTATTTTGGGTTTCATCCCATATTACTTTACCATGTTTTTTAGTTTCCGGATTGTAAACCTGACCATGTATTGCAAATCTTAAAGAGTCAATGCCTTTGTTCGGCTTATGCAACCCAACTGATATTCGGAACCCCGTTTCTGGTTTTTCCCAAGGTGCATCGTTCCAAAACTCCATAAGTGTAAACCATGTAAAGGCATCTGGATAGGACTTTAGAACGTCCAAGTCTTTAGGTAAGAACAAACGAATGGAATAGGTTAAATTCTTAAATCCTTCTTTACAATTATACATATTGGCCTGGATACGACCTTTCTTCCCATTGAATACATTAGGCTTGTCAATTTTAAAATGAGCCACCTTGTTTTCTGGATTTATGGGGTCTGGGACAATCTTGGCAATACGCATGGATTCATCTCCATCCTGATAATAAATTTTAAACTCACAGTTATTGGGGTCGCCTTCAAGATTGGCTTCCCAATTTCCTTTCGAGGTATTTAAGGTATCTATGCCTTTTAATTCGGCATCTTTACGATCAATTTGAGTAACAGTGGTTCCTTCTTCAAAACCCGACCTGAAAATTAACTCACGCGATTGACCAAAGACAGACGTCCCAAAAAAAATGCATATCGCTATACAAACAAAATTGATCTTAATATTACTGTGTTTCATCATTATTCAATTTTAGTAATGCCTCTAAAAAATAATAGTCAGCATAAATTAATGGAGTATCTATTTCAGAATTCTTCGGAAAATGACCTACACTGTGCTTTAAAAGAAATCCACTGTTTGTTCCTTTTTCAGCCAAATATTCTGGACTCGATAATGTAGAAAGCATTTTCTTTGCAGATTCCACATACCGCAAAGCATCTTCTTCATTTACATAATCTTTCAGCTCTAAAAATGCGGAAGCCATAACGGCTGCTGCGGATGCATCACGTTTTGCCGTTGGAATATCGGGGGCATTAAAATCCCAATATGGCACCATATCATTTGGCATATTAGGATGGGTAAGAATATAATTGGCTATACCTTTGGCATGATTTAAATAACTTTGATCTTTCGTAAACCTATACATCATCGTAAATCCATAGAGTCCCCAACCTTGTCCTCTAGCCCATGCAGATTCATCTGCATAGCCTTGAAACGTGGTTTTCTTTTCAACTGCGCCAGTAATCGTATCGTAAGACACCACATGGTAACTACTAAAATCATCCCTAAAATGGTTTTGCATCGTCTTATCAGCATGAGAGATGGCAATCTTGGTCAAGGTGGAATCCGCAAATTCTTTTCCAGCCCACATGAGCATTTCCAGATTCATCATATTGTCGATAATAACTGGATACTCCCATTTATTGTTCCATGTTGAAAAATCCCAAGATCGGATACAGCCTACCACAGAATCAAAACGTGTAGCAAGTGAATAAGCAGATTCTTTTACTACATTTTTATAAGCTTCATTGCCAGTTATTCTATAAGCATTGCCAAAGCTACAAAACATCATAAAACCAAGATCATGGGTCGCTTTGTTCGTTTTTTCCTTTTCTAAAACCTTTAAACTTTTTTCAGCCTCTAAAAGTAATAGAGAGTCTTTTGTTTTTTCATAAACATAGAATAAACAACCTGGGTAAAAACCACTGCACCAATCATTTGATTTACGTGCAATTAACTTATTATCTTCAAAACTTCTGGGAAACTTATTATATGGAAGTAACCCTGCCAAGTCTTTGTATTGTGAGTTTGCACGCTCAAAAACAGAATCAATACCTAATCTGCTTGGGATACTCTTTTCTTTGTTCTGACACCCATAAACTACAAATAGTAATACTGTAAAGCATGTCAATCTTAATGTATTCATAATGGTTCTCAATTAAATCTCATTTTCATTTCTTTTGCACTTTCAACTCTGTCTATATTCACATCTTCATACATTTCTTCCAATTTGGAAACTAATTCTTCAAATAAAGAAGGGTTATTTTTGGACAAGTCATTTGTCATTAAAGGATCCGTCTCAATATCATACAATTTATAGCTGTTAGGTTTTAAATATAGCTTATCACTATAACCGTATAGCACAAAGTTGTCCTGCCTAATAACAACCTGTGGAGGAATCCCCTCTTTTATAGGTATATTCCCTATATACCTTTGGTTATAACCTTCTCCCTTCAATTCCCAATTCTGTCTACGTTTTTCAAACTGCCAGTATAAAGGATTTTCACGTTCAATTGGTTTATTGTTCACCAAATAATGGTACATACTAACACCGTCCGTTTTTACTTTAGAATTTAGGTTGATATCTGCAATATCACATATTGTTGGTAGTACATCATAGTTGACATTTGGGATGTCACATATTCTATGAGCTATTTTTCCCTTCCATGAGATCAATCCTGGCACTTTAATACCACCTTCATACAATTGCCTCTTTTGCCCCCGTAGAGGATAACTCGTCCCAAATGATCTGCCAGACGCGGGGTTAGTTCTCCACACTTCTGGACCATTATCTGATGAGAAAAAAATTATCGTATTTTCTCGTAACCCCATAGAATCCAAAGCTTCCATTAACCTTCCTATTTGATGATCCAGATAGGTTACATTTGCATAGTATTGGTCTTTATCAGGGTCCCCAGTAGAATACATATTGTTGTATTCATCTGGATTGGAAATAAATTCATGAACCGCATCATAAGACAGAAACAAAAAGAAAGGATTACTCTTATCTGTAGTTTTAGACAACCATCTTAAAGCATTATCAGTAATAATTTTACTTGAATACCCCTCTATTACACCAAGTGGATGTCCATCTAAATCAAAGAAATCTCCTGGATTTTTTTGTGAATTTTTCTCTAAAGCTGTTGTTAAATGAGGATTTTCTTTGGTTACCATTCCATAATCAAAACCCTGTTGTTTCGGAAAAGATCCTGTCCTACCTGTCCAAGCATTAGGGTCATTCCAATCAGCACCATTTAAATGCCATTTACCAAAGATGGCAGTACTATAATTTTTTTCCTTAAGAAGTTCTGCAATTGTAATCTCTTTTCCACTTAGAAAAATGCGATCATTATCTTTCTTATCACTTATAAACAAATCAATATTAACTCTATTCGGTATTTTTCCTGTCAAAAGACCTGCCCTTGATGGGGAACATACTGGAGAGGAGGCGTACTGTTGGGTAAAAACCACAGATTGATGTGCAAGTTGGGCTAAATTCGGGGTTTTTATATATGGATTGCTAAATTCACTAAGTCCTTGAATACCAAAATTAACATCCCCATACCCTAAATCATCGGCTAATATATATATAATATTGGGGCTAGGAGTAACGTCATCATTTGATGGAATCTTAAACGAATAAAAACTCGTCACTACCAGTGCAGTTATACCAATGACAATTAAAAATTTGTATTTATATTTATTAAACATACCTATCTTTTTTACTTTAATTCTTCCAATTATCCACCTGAAAAGATGACGCTGGCAATCCCTCTGTATTAAAAAGTTCGCCAACCACCCAATCTTGGTAAGCATAACGTACCGCTACAGGATGATCGACTCTATCAGCGAACAGAACGATTCCCTCTTTTGTTAAAAACCCCTTAGCTCTAAAAAATTTCTTGTTTTCACCTGCTATTTCAAAGTTCTCTAGAGGTTTACCGTAGGTTGTCAGTCCGTTCTGGGCATGATCAAAAGTCAATTTTAAAAATTTCCCTTCTGTTTTCATTTCCTTTAATACAGGACCAGAATATTCAATACCCTCTATACCATAAGTTTTATTTAAGGCAATGTATGCCAATCGTTCTCCTACAACTTTCTTGTTTGCTGGATGGATATTATCTTTTTCTCCCACATCCATTAAACAGGCCATACCGATTCCTTCTATATTTGACAGAGATACATCTAACATAGACTGTCTTATTTCAGCAGAATTAATAGTATCCATATAATCAAAAGGTGCAATTTGTGCGTAATAAAAATTCAAATCTTGATTATCCCATTGGTTTCTCCAATCCTTGATTAACCCAGATAAAAGTTTCTTGTAATTATCTGGTTCCTTTCTATTCGCCTCTCCTTGATACCAAAGAAATCCTTTGATACCATATCCCGCCATAGGATTTATCATCCCATTAAAAAGATACGTCGGGCGTCGGTGTTTACCTTCTTTTTCCATATCTTTTTGTTCTATAAATTTAAATTCTGAAATAGTATTAGCACTTATCCAAGGCTCTATTCGAGTACCGCCCCAACTGGATGATATAAGTCCTACGGGGACATTAAGCACTTTGTTAATCATACGCCCAAAGTAGTATGCTGCTGCACTAAAATTGGCTACATTTTTAGGAATACTTTCTTGCCATTCGCCTTTAAAATCACCTTGAGGCGTTTCACTAGTTACCTTATCAACCGTAAACAAACGTATGCTATTATTGGATGACATCACGATATCATTAAGTGCTCCCAATACGGGTTGGTTCGTGTAACCGCTCATGGGCATATACATGTTTGATTGCCCGGAGCATACCCATACCTCACCTATCAATACATCTTGTAATATTAATTCTTGGCCATCGTTTATTATAATTTCATAAGGCCCTCCTGCTTTTGGGGTAGATACCTTTAGACTCCAATTTCCATTCTTGTCTGAGTTGGCCGTATATTGATTATTATTCCATGAGGTAATAACCTCAATTATCTTTTTGGAATTCGACTTCCCCCAAATCTTAACATTGGATTGCTGTTGAAGTACCATACCATCTCCAAATATGGCTGGTAACTGCACTTGTGCAAAGCCTACAAATGAAAGTAGGAATACACAAAAACTTATGATGATTGATTTCATTTTATACTTTTTATTCATCTCAATAAATTTTATTAACTGCTACTTACTAGTTACTTTCTAAGTTTTATTTTGTTTAATGCGTCTTTCATTTCCTCTACCTTCTCTGGAAATTCACTAGTAACATTTTTAGTTTCTTCAGGATCATCATCTAAATTGAACAGTTGTGGTGTGGTCATTAATCCTGTTTCAACGTCTTTATTTAGCAACCAATCTGGTGTTGGTCGTTCTTGAGGCTCTATATACTTCCAGTTTCCCTTCCTTAATGCCAATGTAAAAGCTTCTTCAACCATAATCTCGCGCCCTTTTTCACTCTTTCCCAACCAAGCATCCAAATGGTTTTGGCTATCAGGAGCAAACTCTTCTGAAAATTTTCCTCCAGTTAAACTTGCCAACGAAGCATATAAATCAACCTGATTAAGCATTGCGGAACTTTGCCCCGATTCAACATTATTAGGCCAAAATACAATTGTGGGCATTCGGGTACCTGCCTCATAAATCGAGTATTTCGCCCCTCTATAAATACCTGCTGGTTTATGGCTTCCTAGCAACTCTACGGCCTTGTCAGCATACCCATCATCTAATATGGGACCATTATCACTTGTGAAAATCACCAAAGTGTTTTCGAGAAGCTTGGACTTCTTTAAATGATTAATTAACTCCCCAACGCACCAATCCATCTGAGCAATGGCATCACCACGTGGGCCCATAGAAGACTTTCCTACAAACTTTTCGTTTGGTGCACGGGGTACATGAATATCATGAAATGCGAAATAGAGAAAAAATGGATTTTCTTTATTATCAGTAATAAAGTGTTTGGCCTTATCTGTAAGTACAAATGGAAAACTTTCATCTGTCCATAATGCTTCCTCACCGCCATTCATGTAACCAATTCTACTGATGCCATTAATAATTGTTTGGCTATGCTGAGGATCAGCCAACTGTTTCAGTTTATCTGGGTTTTCAAGTCCTATTGGGTAGCCTTCTAATTTATGAGAATAATTGACTTCTATGGGGTTATCAGGATTCAAGCCCACTACCTTCTGATTTTCAACAAATACACAAGGCACACGGTCTCCCGTAGCTGGAATCAAAAAACTATAATCAAATCCTATTTCTTTTGGTCCTGGTGTAATTTCCTTGTTCCAGTCTACTTTTCCAAGACCCAAACCTAAATGCCACTTACCTATAACAGCTGTTTTATATCCAACTTTTTGAAGCATTGCGGGTAACGTTTCCTTATCTGGATTGATTATCAAAGGAGCATCTCCAGGTAGTACTTCAGCCTTATTACGAAATGCATAACTACCTGTTAGTAAAGAGTAACGCGATGGTGTACATGTTGCAGCAGAACAATGTGCATCCTGATGGTTTATTCCGTTTTGAGCTAAAAAATCAATGTTTGGGGTTTCCACGCCTTTCGCCCCATTAATTCCAATATCACCAAAACCAAGATCATCGGCATAAATAATAATGATATTAGGTTTAGAAACAGGTACTTCCTTTTTGTGTTGTTTAGATATACAACTGAAATTGAATATTAATAAAATTAGGTATATCGTGTATGCTTTCATTTTCATTTGTTCATAAAAGGTTTATTGTCTATAATTTGTATTATTGGGCACCAAATCCAAGCTTCCCAAAAAGTCCATACAGGCGGCCTTAACATCATAGGATCTTCCTTCTTTATCGTGCGCCAGTTTTATGGTCTCTATAAATGCTTCTTTTTCATCTACATATAAAAGAAAGTTCACCGCCATGAGCGCTAAATCCAGATTGTCGCCCAAACAATATGATTGCAATAATTGTTTTGCTTTGGCGTCTTTAAACTGCTGATAAGCTATGGCAGATGCAATCACAGAAACAGGAGCATAATCATCATCCATAGCATCTCGGATGTCTGAAGCATACTTTTGCATTATCTGTGTGCTTTGAGAACGCAGCCCCATTGCTGCCCAGTAGCGTACAATTTTGTTTTCGTCTTTTAAATATGTTATCTGTTTTTCGGCTACTTTACTATTCTGGTACCCCGATAAGGAAGCTACTTTGTATATTTCAGCAATGGGATATTTGGTGCCATCCAATCGATATTCATAGGGTGCAACAGCTTTCTTTACTAAGTTTAATTCATATTCGGGTAAGAACATGATGTCCTTGGATTGTAACACCTCATCTCTCAACTGAGCATCCATTTTATCTAATATTTCTTTATAGTCTGGGTTATTTGCTAAATTTTGGGTTTCCCAGGGATCTGATTCCAAATCAAAAAGAAAAACAGGTGGGCGCCGTTCAAAAAGGCTATTTTGAAGACTATCCAATATACCTGCTTTATAATCTTGACGCATTTGTTGTTTTATTTCACCTATTTCCATATAACGGATGTACTTAAGTTCTGGCATGTAAGGCATAAAATTTCTTGAGTACACATAACGTCCATCGGTTACGGTCCGTACCATATCTATTCCATTGTCTGAGCGGTCCGAGGAAATCACCAAATGGTCCGTTGGCTTTTGCCGTCCTTCCCCTAGAAGAATCCGCCCTGTTAAATGTTCCGGAACCTGTCCACCTACCAGACTAATTAACGTTGGGGCCAAATCGGTAAAATCGACCAACTCATTCGTGACAACCTCTGTACCCCAAGGAGAAAGTTCTTTATATTTTTCTGGAAACCATATCACAAAAGGTACTCGATATCCATAGTTAATCCCATTGGTTTTTCCTCTTGGCATTCCCTCTCCATGATCGGCGTAGAAGAAAATTATAGTTTCGTCCATGAGTCCATCATCCTTTAATCTTTGAAGCAATTGTGCGATTTTTTTATCGGTCAATCTTAAGGCATTGTAAACTCTTGCAAACTGTTTTCGCATCTCTGGACTGTCATGATAAAAGGGAGGCATTTCAAATTCATCATCTTTTATGATTTCTTCTTCATCTAAATTGGCTAAAATGTTTCCTTTATACCATTCAAAACTTTCTGTCATGGTACGTGACTGGTGCGACTCCGTAAAGTTAAAGACTGAAAAGAATGGCTGGCCTGTTCCTCTGTTCCACCAACCAGCTTTACTAGAACTTTCATCCCAAGCCTCAGCGATAAAACGCTCTTCGTCTTTTACATTATAGTCTGTTTTTTTATTGTTGGATGTATAATATCCTGCTTCCTGCAAATACGCAGGGAATCCCTTTATGTAACTTGGCATTTCAATATCACTGCGATGGTTTCCTGTACCTGTTTTATAGGTCTTAACACCTGTAATAATTGCCGTTCTACTAGGAGAACAGACCGTGCCGGTAGAAAAAGCATTCGTAAACCGCACACCGCCATTTGCCAATTTATCCATAGTTGGGGTTCGCGCATCCTGGTTACCATAAACCCCCAAAAACTGTGGCGATGTATCTTCAAAGGTAATCCAAAGGATATTTGGTCTAAGCTTTTCTTCTTTAGTACAGGCAGTGATAAACAACACCAAAGAAGCTAAAACATATACCTTAGCATTTTGGACTAATTCAACAAACAAACTATAACGCTTTTTCATTTTTTCATTTAATTAAACAACATTAACAATTAGCCTCCTATAAGAAACTAAATTAGGACTACCATTATCCTTAACTTCTATGATAATATGTATCTCTCCCTTTGGTGCTTGCTTGGGTATATTAACTTTTATTTTGGCTTTATTCTTGTTACTTATAATTCCATATGTTGTGGAGGCATCATGATATATCCACCAATTGAACAATAGTCTATTTCCATCTGGATCTGAACTGGCATTGGCATCAACACTAATGGTCTCTCCGGATTTTGCTTTTAGAAAAATGATTTTTTTGCTCGAATCACCATTGATTGAAACCTCTGGATTGTGGTTAGCTTCTTCAAAAGAAGACACACACCACTGCATTCGGGCGGCAAAGTCGTTCTGATAAGCTTCTCTCCAACGAGCGACCGTCCATTTTCTGCATAATGCGCCATCATGTTCGCCCGACCAATGATCATCTTGGGCATCAATAAAGTGGTTGCCAGAAAAGTGCTCAAACCGGCCACCCCATCCACCCCATTCTGGATGGTCAGGCTCACTTAATCCATTATGCAAAAAATAAAACCAAGATGGCGTATCCCCTTCCTTGATTCCTTTGGTATTTCTAGAAGTATTAGGGTTTTGGTTGACGATTGGATAACCTTCTCCCAATGTCCCTTTATTAAGAATATTGGACTCTAGCCATTCTTCAGAATTATAGGTTTCAACACCCGGCTTTACGAGAGGCAATGTTACATAATCCCCTCCTTTACTATCATTTTGGTACATCCCACGAAATGAAGCAGCCTTTGTGTCTATAAAAGAAGGACCACTTTCTACATAAAAAACTGATGGAAAGTTTCTATAGATCCATTCACCTGTTCCTATATTAAATCCATTAGGATATTGATCTGCAATGGCATATACACGAATTTTTGAAATAAATGTTTTTAAATCTTTTTCGGGTCTAGTGTCTTTTACATTTAATAGTGCTTGCGCCAAATCATGCGAACCACCCCATACCACAATATTGAGTTTTTCGTTACTGCTATCTACCGTTTTAATAATATGTTCTGTTCCTGGCGTACTTTTACCTGATTGTAAATTACCACTACCGGCATTGGCTTCTCCTTCAAAAACCAACGCTCTTAAAAACTCTGCTTTTGGATACCCAGATGCATGCTGACTAAGCTTTTTTTGAACCAGTTGATAGTCATCAATAATCGAATCAATTAAATATTTATTTATTTTAAGTTTGGGTTGGTGTCTATTACCTGATGCTGTTGCAATAATACCAGTTAATCTGAATTCATTGGCATAAAGCAATAAACGTCTTAAAGACTGTATATCATCAGGATCGGCACCAATATCAGTTAGTACCAATAAACGTGGTTTGTCCTCTTTAAAAAACTGCTGTGCTGAAGCACAATTTACCGTCATAAAGATCATTAAAAGAAAGTAACCATAGCTCCAAATCATATTTAAAAGACTTTTTTTAATCATTATTTCAAACATTTGCTGTACTACAAATAAGACACATTCTAGCTTAATCAGTTTTTTTCTTTCCGTAAATAGCTCTTAATGAACCTGCTATGTATGCTGCCTGAAGTTCACGAACTTTGTCGTTGTAGTGAACATGGTCGATATAGCTGCTATCGCCACCAATGTTTTTTGTAAATGTATACAGGTCAATTACCGGGATATTGGCATCGTGCATCAAACTATCGGCAATTTTATTGTAAGCTATCACATCTGCAGCATGTCGTTGAAAAGAATCTTTCCGTCTGGGTGGATTATGAATAGAATCGACAACAGCCGTTGTTCTAACCCAAACCAGTTTTACATTTTTATCTTTGGTTAATCCTAAAATTGCTTTTAGATTTCTTTTATAATCTTCTGAATTAACCTGATAGCTCCCATCCTTTGGATTTACTTTTATATCGTGAAGTCCGCAATTAAGCAATAACACATCCGGAGAAAAAGAAGGTTCTTTATACCTCTCGGTTAAATAAGCAAGGGCACTTCTGGAATCTCCTCCATTACTTCCTCTCATGATACCAGCAGATTTAGGTAAGCCTAAATCATCTCGCTTTCTATCAAAGGAAAAATCTTCTTTTAAATAACCTTCCAAATACTTTCCATAATGTTCTGATATACTATCTCCCAACACAAATAATTCTGATTTTCTTTCCTGTAATCCCATTGAAAGCATTAAGAAAACCAGGGGTATTCCTAATAAATGCTTTGTTTGTTTTGATTTCATTTTATTCCTAATTTTCAAATTCAACTTTTATATTTTCAATTCTCGATTTATCCTTTGACAAACAACCAATTAGCTCTAAATCTTTAAGACTTTTTATCTGTTTGCCCTCCACAACAAGGTTTATAAAGGTGATCTTACAATCGTAACCCGGTTCTGCATGTAGAAATAGTCCTGCGAACTGTTCCTTGTATCTTCCTTTCCAGTCTTATACACCGTTAAATTTTCTATTTACCATAAATAGATCTTAATGAACCTGCGATATAAGCTGCTTGAAGTTCTCGAACCTTGTCATTGTAATGAATATGGTCTACATAGCCATTTTCGCCAGCAATATTTCTGGTAAATGTATACAGGTCAATTACAGGTATATTTGCATCGTACATCAAATCATCTGCGATCTTATTATAAGCTACCACGTCTGCAGCATGTCTTTGAAACGAATTTTTCCGTCTGGGTGTATTATGAATAGAATCTACAACAGCCGTTGTTCTAACCCAAATCAATTTTACATCTTTTTCCTTGGTTAATTCTAAAATTGCTTCTAGATTTCTTTTATAATCTTCTGAATTGACCTGATAGGTCCCATCATTTGGACTTACTTTTATATCATGACTTCCGCAATTAAGTAGTAACACATCTGGTGAGAAAGAAGGGTCTTTAAATCGTTCTGTTAAATAAGCAAGGGCACTTCTGGAATCTCCGCCATTACTTCCTCTCATAATACCACTAGATTTAGGCAGGCCTAAATCATCTCGCTTTCTATCAAATGAAAAGTCTTCCTTTAAGAAACCTTCTAAATATTTCCCATAATGTTCTGATATACTACTTCCTAAAACAAATAATTTTGCCTTCTTTTCCTGCATTCCCATTGAAAGTGCTAGGAAAATTAAGGGTAACATTAAAAAAAACTTCGCTTGTTTTGATTTCATTTTATTATTAATTTTTAAATTCAACTTTTACATTTTCAATTTTTGACCTATCCTTTGGCAAACAGCCTATTTGCTCTAAATCTTTGAGGTTCTTTATTTTTTTACCTTCTACAACTAGGTTAACAAAGGTGATTTTACAATCATAACCTGGTTCTGCATATAAAAACAGTCCTGCAAACTTTTCTTTATTATCTTCTTTTCCAGTTTTATATACCGTTAAATTCTCTATCGTCATACTGATATTCCCTCTAAAAGCCTTAGTAGTTCCCATAAAATCAACGGCACTTATTTGCAATATTGAATGTTCGGCATACTCAATCGTTGCGTTTTTAATAAGGAGCGACTTGATATCACTTTCCTTATTTCTGTCACTAAACTTAAACTGCCCTGTATGAATCATATCTAAACCATCTACCACAATGTTGCTTATATCGCTTGAAGCCTGAGTACCAATTTTAAAACCACTGGCCTGGCCGTTTCGTACAACGTTATTGGTTATCTTAAAATCAGTCATCGGAACATAAGGTACTTCCATCGTCTTAGGACAAATAGCATCATCTCCAGTTAACAGAATATTATCTGAAATTTCAACATGCTGGCAATTGTCCGGATCTATACCATCCGCACCATGTGGATATCGTAAAACAGCAATGTTATGTATTTTAAGGTAGTTACAATAATGAGGAACAACCGCAAAACCACCTCCTCGTATTTTTACACCATCTTTATGCACTCGGGCTCCTCCCATGCGTATTATGATTCCTTCTATAGTGAGATTATCACAATTTCTAGGCTCTAGCACAAATTTGGTCGATGGAAAGTTGGTTTGAAGCGACCCTCTTCCTCTTAGTGTAATAGAATCCTTGTCTTTTATGACTAGCGGGGTTTCATTACTGCTAATAATTGCTCCACTTTCCAAATACACAGTCGTATTACTATTTTTTACAGTAAACTGTCCTCTATAAATACCTTTAGGAAAATAAACGGTTCCCCCCGAAGGACACTGATCAAAAGCACGTTGCGGACTCGAATAATCCAAAACGTTCAAAACATTGTCATCAGAAACATTAGGAATATTATCTTCCTTAGGCATCGCAATAATTGCTAAAATTCCTTCTCTTTCAACATCTTGATTCTTATCATTAGCCGTGTTAATTCCCAAGATTAGCTTTTGAGGCTTATCAATAGTAAAGGTCAAAACCTTACCAGTAATTTTATAGGGAATATTTCTTCGCAAAGGGCTCAACCAAGTGGTATTTGGATCAATCAAATCCTTAAAAGTAACCTCTACATCCACGGGTTGGCTCATATCAAAATGAACATAACTAACAAAATTATACTCTATATCGTAGGCTGGTTCATACACTTTATAGTGGTGCACATACACTTCTTTTCCATTGAGTTTTACAGAATAAAAAGAACTACGGGAATCAATGTGTTCACCACCATGCACCTTCACCTGAGCAAAGGATAATAATGACGTGAGTAGTAGTGTTATATATATAAATATTTTCATTGCAATGTGTTTTAATGATTGGAAACTAAACAAACTCTTTACTGAAGTCTATATCACTTTAACTGACTTGGCATAAATATGTCTAATTTCCTCATTGGATGCTTCAATTTTCTTTTTTGCAACATCATAACTATCATGCACAGTCATTAGCCTATCTGCAATTTGAGAACCCGTAACATCCATGATTTCAAAAATCCAATCGTTGTATCCCAAATCGTAGTACATCTGCCCCTTAATGGTATCCTGTGGCTGGCGTAAATAAAAAGCTGGGGTTCCATTAGTTAAAGCTATAATGGGGGAGTGACACTCAAAACTAAGCACACTGTGAGCATCCTTATAAACAGAGGCAGCTTCATCTGGCATCCAATAGCCTCGTTTAACTACATAAGGTTTCACATCATCTGGTAAAGGATCTATTAGGAGTTCATCCATAATATCCACCTCATAAGTCATTTCCGGACAAACCAATACTTTATTGCCCGTTTCTCTCACCCACCGTATCATTACCTCCCGCAGTTTTGCATGGTCTTCTTCCATGTACTTTAAGTTTGTTTCATCTACATTTTTTATTCGTTCTTCTGACCATTTCCAATTGGTGAACTTGTAATAAGGTGCATAACGTAACCTTGGAATAACGCAAATAAATTTCTTTGGTTCTAAACCATTTTCTGATAAGAATGATTTTCCCTTCTTGTCATCCCGAATATCCATAAAAAAAGTAGCATCGGGCACAAATGAAACATGTTTTCCCGAGATACCATTTTTTGACAATACCTCTAAAGATGCTGTTTCTCGTGGATATATAAAGGAAGCTTTAAGAAGTAATTCTTTTAATGATTTGTTTACAGATTGTATGGTAACTCCAAATATTCCAAATGGTTTTCCTGTAGCCTCTACCCAAGCCTCTAAATGTTTTTGACCTTGAACAGAAGGACCAGAACCATGAATCATGATATCTGATTTCTCAAATGCTTCAAGCACCACATTAGTAGTTACTTTTTTGTTTTCATCTACATCCCCATAGATCACTTTAACATTAGGGAAATTTTTATGGAGAAGTTCTTTTACAGGTTCTATTGCTACACTCCTTTTCCAAAGTATAATTTTGGCTTTTGGTAAAAAGGTTTGTAATACATTGATGATTCCTGGTGTATGGGCTATATCCCCAATATTGACATCCTGCCAGCCCGAAAGCAATAGGATTGTTTTACCTTTACCAAAACTTGCAAAGTCATCAACAGTCAACTTATCAATATCCTTAAATTCCAACATAGCAGGAGTAATAAAGCCTGAGGATAACAAAACTGTTGCAATGGCTGGAATCGATCGTTTTATAAATTTTCTTCTTTTCAATGTTAATGTGTATTTTATTAATCAATCATAATTGTGAAATCTCCCTTTTCCACAAATCGTTCCATATTAATATCTCTGTGTTTTTTTCGTAAACGGGCTTTTTATCGCTCTAAATCTGTCATTTTGGGAGTACCATGTCCTGTAAAACTATTTGCTTCATAAGTTTTAAATTCTTTGTCGTACTTTTTTCAATTTTGGTTCATGATTTTAAGTCAATGATTTTATTGATTAACTGAATGTCCAGTAAAATGTATCACTTCCAATTCTAACAACATATAGCCTCAAAGCATCTATATTTAAAATATCAATATCTATTTTTTAATGAGTTTATAGATTTTTGACTTTTCATCTATCATAAAACTAACCAGATATATTCCCTGTCTTAACTGTGAGATGTCGATTTTAACAGAATGGCGACCAGGCTCGAATACACTTGCTTTCTTCAATAAAACAAGTTTGCCTGACACTGAACTTATCTTGTATTCAAAAGAGATAAGCTTGTCTGGTTCCAATTCAACGAAGAATTCATTAATTGCAGGATTTGGGGATATAGAAATAATTTCCGGTACTTGACTAAAAATGTCTAATGCCAATGTAGTATCTGTCAATTTCAAGTAGTCAAGCCCCAGTTTCGCCTGATTAGACAGGGGGTCTCTTCCTATACAAACAAAGCTAAAGCTGTGTTCCCCTGCGGTGAGTGTTACTGCACCTAAATCTACTTCTGAATAAAGGGTTCCGGAGCCTTCTGAATAACAATTTATCTCTCCTCCCTGGTCAACATCATCTATTTTCAACTGATAGATTCCCCGGTTATCCCGGGTAGTAATCATGGCCTTAATATTAAAAGTGCCCGCTTCTGATACATTGATCGAATATGTCGCATAACTTCCTTCAAAGTTTTCAGAAGGTGGGCCTAAAAGACTATACGAACCATTACTTGCATTCACATCCTCAGGATTCTTAATGGTGGAGGCGGCATCCGAACTAACTGTTAATAATTCTGCCTCGTAAACCGTGAATTCTCCTCCAGAGATAATGTCATAACTCCCGGAGATAACAAGACTCTCCCTATTTTCAGAATTATATGCAATCGTTTTAAGGATTGTACTTTCACTAATACTAATAGGGGCAGAATAAATTGTACCGTAGCTTTTACTTGGATTGCTACCATCAGTAGTGTAGCGAATTGTTACTCCCTGACTATCTGAAGAAATCATAACCAGTTGTGTATCCGAATATGTTCCCGGACTTGGGCTAAAAATAGGTTGTGGCAATAAAATTACATAATCGGCGCTGGTAATAGAGCTATTGTCCATGTCGGCTTTATAGGCAATTGCTTTTAAAGTGGTAGTAGCACTAATTGTAACAGGAGAAGAATAAATTATCCCGTTGGTTTTGCTGGGTTCACTGCCATCAATAGTATAGCGGATTGTAGCCCCTTCGGTGCCCGTGGTGATGCCAACAGATTGTGAATCGAAATAATTTCCGGTAGGAACACTAAATACAGGAGTAGCAACTCTTGTTTCATTATTTTTAGGCGCAACGTCCGCGTAACTACCTCCTTCACCCTTCCAAATACGGTAAGCATCGTATAACAATTCTCCAGCCACGCTCTCGTTTCCAGTACCATAATACATTCCAATTTTCTGATATTGTTGGGTAGTCCTTAATCGTCCGCCTCTATCATATCTGTAAACTGTAGGACCAGTAATATCTACTACTTTTTCTTCATTCATCCACACCTCAATAAAGCCAGTTTCATCCAACGCATAATTAAAATGAAGCACAAAATCATACCAAGTACCAACAGAGTAGCCTTTAGTAACACTTTGAGTACCCCACCCTGCACTATCTGACCCCGGGATTACATCCACATTGGAAGCATTTGTTGATGTTCTTATTTCCAAGTTTTTGTCGTCTATGATTTTAATGGTGAAGGAATTGGGACCGGAACCAAATTCGTCCCATTGCATTGGAATTGAATGGTGCTGACAAATGACTCCGTAGCCATAAGTTGGTTGAACTATGCGTAAACTAAAACCGACCCAATATTCGGTTCCCCAGTCAAACTGACCAAAACCGTCATTTATCACCAGTTCACTGCGCTTATCCCCTGCTACGGGCAAAAAACGGATGGATTTGATTCCTTCTCTACTCATGTCAGTAAAGCTATAATTTGCGGGAGCCGGTTTCCATGCATCAATTCCGTCTTCGAAGCCTTCCTCAAAAATGAGTTGTGCCTGAGAAGTATAAAACGACAACAATATGAACAATATATTAATGGAATATAATCGAAAATTGTTTGTTAAACATTTGAAATTTGTTTTTTTCATAACTACTTTTTTTTGTTAACGTTAATTGAAAAAGTCATTTGTGCTTTGATTATTTTTATTCTCCTTATTTGTGATTTTATTACATTATATTTAATAATAAGTGTTTAACCAGTTACTAACAAGACACCAATCATTCTACAATAATCGAATCACCATGTAGTTAAATACTTTCTAATTTTAAATTCGCTATATTTTTCGAAATTAAAAATGTAATATTGATTGATTAGTCCGACTATTTAGTATATAAACCTCATTACTATTATTCAACTTTATAATAGCTTCATTTCAATAATCACTATTTAATTATGAAACTATACTACATCAATTCTATCGCCTTGTTCAATAGTTTACGAATATCCTTCTTCGTTATTAATTGTATCCTCGAACCAGGCATTCTTTAGGTGTGAAATATCTAATCCGTTTTTGGATGTAGAGTTTGTGTTTACTAAATAAAAACCGTCAACAGGTGCTACTTACTTCTGATAAAAAGGTTTGCAATACATTCAATAATCCCGGAGTATGAGCTATATCTCCAATATTAACATCTTGCCAACCAGAAAGAAGCAATATGGTTTTCCCTTTACCTAGTCTATTGAAATGAAATCTGTACTTTCAGGATTAGTAAGGTTAAGAGCAGACAATAGTGTTGGCTTTAAAAGTCCTGATCCTACCATTACTGCTCCAACTACTGGAACAGTTTTCTTTATAAATCTTCTTCTATTCAATTGCATATTATTTTAAGCATTCTGTAAACAGTTATTGTTCACAGAATGCCTTATTGTATATCAAATATTTGTAAAAAAAATTAGTGTGGAACGGTGCATCAGTTCATCAATTAAAAAACTAAACTAGCTATTAACCTTTTTCTATTAAAATTCGCAATTGATTCTTTATCTTAAAATAGAACTATGCACCGACCACTAACTCACTCTTGACCAACTTAATTATTCTCCCCAACCAGGGTTCTGGTCTATATTAGGATTTAGTACAATTTGATTTGAAGGTATTGGATACAAATAATAATAATCCGGAAATGCAGGAGGTGCGCCAAAATAGGATATATAACCCTCAGAAGCTCCATTTTGGATAGGTATTTTATCATTGTAATCACTGGATACTATATACATTCCAAGTTTTTCTTTAGCAGCATAAGCACCCATTTTTTTCCAACGGCGTAAATCATTAAATCTAAAGTTTTCACACATCAGCTCAACAGCTCTTTCCCTTCTTATTTCCCATAAAACAGGATCAACAGTTGGGTCTCTTGACGGGTCAAAACCAGCATCTATATTGGATACGACCATATTTGCTACATGTCCTCTAGCTCTTAATTTGTTAATGGTTACATCGGCTACAGACTGATTAAATTCGCCTAATTCCCATTTTGCTTCGGCATAGTTTAGCAATACTTCTCCCATTCTAAAAATAGGAGCATCCGTACTATGTTGTCTTATATCATTATCTCTATTATAATATTTCCATAGTCTATAGCCTGTTCTGGTAACCATGTTACTATTTCCTTCATTATATTCACTAAAATGGGGAGCAGTATTTAATATGCCTCCTGTAGCCTGTCTTTCTGGCAAAAACTTGTGTGTTTCATCAGATATTGAAGCCATTAAATCTATGTATTCTCTTTCTTGAGGATTGGAAGTGTATTCAAAAGCCTTTGAGTTTCCTGACACTGGATTAACCCTATATGGAGGTGTAACTGTGTAATAAAGTCTATAATCACGATTTCTAAACTCATCATAAGGGTTCATTTCCCCATCAAAAAGAGGACTTGTATATCTACTCTGACCATCTTGCATCAAGTATAAATTCACAGCACTTTTAGTTAAATCCCATCCCACTGTAGCAGTTGGACTTCTAAAATAAAACGTTAAATCATGTTGAAGTACACCAACTTCATATTGCTTATATAATATGATGCCAGGAATACTACTTAAATCTTCAGAATTAAATAATTCATCATAATTAGGATGTATATTTGGATATGAGTCAATAAGTTCTTGTGCTGCATTGGCACTCGCTCTTAAATAAGTATCTTCTCCACCTAAACCATGATATTTACGCCATGTGCCTTCATGCAGACCAAATCGTGATAGTAATACCCGAACAGCATCTTTTCCAATTCTATTTTCAGGAATACCGTTAGTACCTGGCTCTAAAATATGCTCTTCAGCATACAGTAAGTCTTCCAAAACGTGCGCCGCTACCTCATTTCTTGGTGTTCTGCTTGCATATAAAACATCTTCATCTGCATCTGATACAACTTTATCTATCCATGGCACATCTCCAAAAGTTAAAAGCTTCTCATGATAATCAAGTGCTCTGAAAAAATAGCCCACACTTCTCCAATGATTTATTTGAACATCGGTCATACCTGATTTTTCAATATTCTCTAACATTAAATTTACACGTCTTATTGTTGAAAAATTCCATACGCCAGAATTCGTTGGAACCGTAATTCTATCCCATAACCAATCTGAACCTTGTGGGGAAGAATTATCAAGGAGAAGATCTCCATTAAACTCGCTATAAAAAGTTTCTCTATGCTTATCGTAACCGTCAAATAAGCCATAAAAACCTAACGCATATGCTTGTGTACTAGCAAAATTTGCAAAGGCATTTGTTTCTGAAAATGAAAGCTTTGGCTCTGCATCCAATGTATCCTTTATACAACTTGCAAAAAGCAAGGTTGAAAAGACTAAAAACAAACTGAATAGTCTATTAAAATTATTATATTTATTCATAGTATTTTTTTTAAAAAGTTATATTTACACCTGCACTAATGTTCTTTAAATACGGGTAATTACCCTCTTTACCAGTTACCAAATCTAGTTCTGGATCAATTCCATCAGGAAAATGGTCAAAATTTAAGAGATTCTCTCCTGTAACAAACACTCTAAAATTTGAAACCTTAAGACTATTCATTAATTTCTCAGGTAAAGTATAACCAAGTGTAATATTCTTTAATCTTAAATAAGCACCATTCTTTAAATACTTGGTTTGAACAGATCTGTTTGTTTTATAATTACCTTTTCCATTCACATAGTTTCTAGGATAAAAAGCATCTGTGTTCTCTGGTGTCCAATAGTCTAATTGATGCTTGTAAACAGTTGTGAATTGGTGTGGTAAAGGGAAATCTTCTACGCCACCCATCCAAACATCTCTTTTACCAACTCCTTGAAGGAAAACACTAAAATCAAAGTTTTTATAATCGGCTGTTGCAGTAATACCATATTGATATCTTCTAGAATCGTTTCCTATAATACGCAGGTCGCCTGGGTCTTCCAAAGTTTTATTACCTTGCCATATTTGACCATCTCCATCAAGATCTACATATCTAACATCTCCAGGGTTTGGTTTTTCTTTTCTAAATGGTGCTATACCATCTAAAAGTGTTCCTCCTGTAAGATTATCATTTAGTGTACCTGGCTCAAAATCATCCACTGTAAAAAAACCATCAGTGGTATAGCCCCAAATTTCTCCAATAGTTTGATCCACATAATATCGGTTAATAAGCCCTGACTCATTATTGTATTTAGTGATTTTAGTTTGAGAATCAAAAACATTAAAGCCTAAGCTATATTTAAAGTCTCCTATATTATCTCTAAAAGTAACACTCAACTCCCAACCTTTAGTAGAAAGGTCTGCAACATTGCTTAAAGGAGCGCTCCCACCAAGTACTGCTGGCAATTCGGCGCCTGGCGCCAACATATCAAGTGTTTCTCTTTCATACCAATCAAAGGTTGTTTGTAACTTATTATCAAAAAAACCAAGATCCACTCCAAAGTCTAAAGTTCTCACCGTTTCCCAAGTAAAGGAATTACTCACCAAATTTGGAGACTTAATACTTACACCAAGTGCCCCTGTTTGTGTATTGATCCAATTGGTTTCATATGGATTCATTGTTGGTAGATATGGATAATTATTTGAAAATCGATCTTTCTTCTTTTTACTCAAATCTTGATTCCCAATTTCCCCATAAGAAACGCGTAATTTAAAGTTTGAAACAATCGGTTTAAGCGTACTCATAAAATCTTCTTCAGACACTCTCCAACCAGCACTTGCTGATGGGAAATAGCCAAATCGTTTACCTTTTGCAAATCTTGAAGAACCATCATAACGTCCATTCAACTCAAAAAGATATTTATCTTTATACGAATAATTAAAACGAGAGAAAAAACCAACTACGCCGTAATCCGAATAAAAGTCAGAGGCGTTAACAAGACCAATCCCAGTACTTAAACCAGGTAAATCTGGAGAAAGAAGTACTTGTCTATCTGCATCAAACCGTTTTAATTGGTTATATTCTTGATTATACCCCAATAAAAGCTTAAAACTGTGGTCTCCTAAATCCTTACCAAAACTCCCATAAATATTCACAGCACTATAGACTTCTCTTGAATTTGCGGTATAATAACTTGATTTATTAGCGTTATATTCATTATAATCAAATGATTTAGGGTGAATAAATGATGGCGTGTATGAAGGTGTTTCTTTATTATTAATAGAACTTTGATAGGTATACTCTGCGTTTACAGAAAAATCTTCAGTAAAATCATAAGTTAGCTTACCAAACAATCTAACAACTTGATCGTATGCTTTAGATACTGGAGATAAAAGTACTCTATTAGCAGGTGTTCCATAAGGTGCTAATTCCCCGGATTCTAACATACCATAACCTGATGGTATCGCCGAATAAAAGTTAACAGCATCTTTATATAACTGTTTCCATGCCCCACTTACAGGATCCTTTCTCAATGCATTTTTATACAATGAATTCACTGTAAAGTTTAACTTTGACGTTAAGTCAGTTGAAATAAAAGTATTAAGGTTGTACCTCCTATAAGTATCTTTCTTTCCTACCATAATACCATCTTCATCCGTAACGCCAAAAGACACTCTATAAGTGGTTGATTCAGACCCTCCATTTACTGAAATGTTATGCAATTGTTGAAACCCTGCTTGGTCTAAAAAATCACCTATCACATCAGTGCTACGAACGGTATATTTCAAACCGGAATCCTCCGTTATAATCCCATCTGGATATGCTGAAGGATTTGCTTCGTATTGATCAATATATCCTAACCAAGTATCAACATTCTGATTCCCAAAATTGGTATAGCCCCAATCTTGAAGAGCTGTTACAAATTCTCTAGGAGAAGCTTTCTCTAAAATAGTACTAGCCCTATTCCATCCTATAGTACTTGAGTAATTAAATTTAGGCGCTTGATTCTTTTTGCCTTTTTTAGTTGTGATTAATACCACACCAAATGCAGCTCTTGCCCCATAAATTGATGCTGATGATGCATCTTTTAAAACAGATACATTTTCAATGTCCCTAGGATTGACATCATTCAAATCCATAGGAACATTATCTACCAAAACAAGCGGCTCACCACCATTAATGGAAGTAAAACCGCGAATATTAATATCTACATCTTTCCCTGGTTGTCCTGAACCGTAGGTTATTTGAAGACCAGGAACGCTTCCTTGAAGTGCTTTTCCTGCGTCACTAACAGGTCTATCTCCCAAGACCTCATCCATTTTCACAGAGCTAACCGCTCCAGTTAAGTTTACCTTTTTTTGCGTACCATAACCCACAACAACGACCTCGTCCAAACTAGAAGCATTTTCCGATAAAACAACTTCAATGTTGTTTTTACCAGTAACAGAAATTTCTTTGGTAAAATAACCTATATATGAAATAACAAGGACTGCATTTGCATTGGCTACATCCAAAGAGAATTTGCCATCAAAATCCGTTTGGGTGCCATTTGTTGTTCCTTTTTCAAGGATATTGGCTCCTGGCAAGGGTTGCCCGTTTATATCGGCAACAACTCCTGTAATACTATATTTCTGTATTTCTATATCAATGATAGGCTCTTGAATGACTAGCCCTATTTCTTTGATTGGATTTTCTTTGTTTTTTAATACCACTTGTGTATCATCTATCTTATAATCTGTATTAGTATTATAAAACAACATATTTAACACGGTTTCAATTTTGACATCTTCAACCTTGATTGAAATTCTTCGGTTTAAATCAACAAATTTTGTATTGTAAACAAACCTGTACTCGGTAGTTGCCTCTATTCTATCTATAACCTTAGACACGGTTTTATTTTCAATACTTAATGTAACAGACTGCGTGTAGCCATTATTGGCTAGAACGCTGAAAATAGAAGCAAAAACAAAAAGTATTGTGAATTTCATTTTTAAATCAAATTTTAAAAAAGGTATAATCATACCCCTCTTTTTATGAAGTTTTTTCATATTTTTATGATGTTTAATTAGTGAATGACTTAGTTTAGTTAATCACTTTTTTCAATATGCCGGAAGATGTTGGTCCATTTTCCGGTTTTTTATGTCCAATTGAATGGTTAAAAAGTGATGTAAAGTTCGTTGTTTGTTTAGTTTGTATTATTTATTTCATAGGCTTCTGTTGGTTTATGTATTAATTAATATATATGTTATCTCCTTCTATTCTATATTCTAAAAGGAAGCTTTCTTTGAAGTAACCCAAAACATTTTCAATAGGCTCTTCTTTAAAATGAGCGTTAAATATTTCGTTTTTAAGTGCTTCATCAGTAATCATTATTTTTTTATTATAATAGCGTTCTAGTTTTTTCGCAATATTTTCAAAAGACATGTTTCTGAAAAACATCTCTCCATGCATCCAAGACGTATAAATTTGAGTATCTACTTTTTCTGTAGATATAGTTAAATTTTCTTTATCCAACGAGCCCTTGATCCCAGGAACCAACATTATTCTTTCTTGTTCATTAGCAACATTTGTGTACATTGACACAGAACCTTCTACTAAAACAACATCTGCCTCTTTATCTTCTGAATAGGCAGACACATTAAATACAGTTCCGTACACTTTTATATTCAAATTTCCTGCCTTTACAATAAATGGATGATCAGGATCTTTAGCCACATCAAAATTGACCTCTCCATTTACAAAAACTTCTCGGTTCTTACCTTTTATAAAGTTGGTGGGATACCTTAGTGAGGTTCCTGAATTAAGATGAGCAACAGTACCATCTGACATTTTTATTTCATACCTTTTCCCATAAGGGATTGTTAGTGTATTATAAACCAACTCTTCTTCATTCGGGTTATAGTTATACACTAATTGTTGTCCATTTTGCATGCCTATAACATGACCCCATTTGTCAACTATCTGTTTAGAACCATCTTCGTTAAGAATCTCAATTTTCCCATTTTCTAACTGAAGTGTAATGCTATCCTCTGGAATTGTGGTAGTATTGTTTTGAACCAAAAGACCATTTGAATACAAATAGGCCACACCTAAAAATAAAACAGCTACAGCGGCGTACTTGTAAAGAATTGGAACTATTGAATAAGGAGTACTTTTTTGAATTGATTTTTTAGAATGCAATTCTTGTTCAAGTGGCATGTTCAATTTTGATACAATACTATTCCATGTAGCATCCTTATCAAACTTTTTAATAAACTTTAGTCTTCTGGCTTTTTTGTAAATCAACAAATAATCAGAAAATAATTTTCTATTATTAGGATCCTTATTCAACCATTCACTTAATTCATCAAATTCTTTTTTACTAATATCCTTAGATATGTATGCAGAAATCAGGTTTATTATCTTTAGATTATTATCACTCATCATGATTGTGCTATATTAATATTAATATATGCTATATTATCATAATGGAAAAAGACACAAAATGGGTGACAAAAAATATTTTTTTTTAAATAAATAATAACATAATGATTATTCCAACAGTGCTTCGAAGTTGTTTTAGAGCCCTAGAATAATATGTTTTTACAGTATTCACACTAATTCCATATTTTAAGGCAACCTCTTTATATTTAAGATTTTCTAATACAATAGACAATAGAACTTCTTTACTTCTTCTAGGTAAACTTTCAATTTTTTGATGTAACTTTTTCTTTTCTTGTTCAACAAATTCCTTATCTAAATTTTCTTCGACAAGAACACTATCTACCTGATTTTCTATATCTTCAAACCGATATTTTGCTTTTGATTTAATAGCTTGTAAGGCATTGTTTTTAACAGCCTTAAAAAGATAAGGTCCAATAAATTTATCAAATTTCAAATACAGTTTATCATCCCAAAGTTTAACAAATAAATCCTGTACCACATCTTCTGCCATAGCAAAAGAATCACAATATTTTAGAGCATGTGTGCTTAGCGGTAGATAATACAAATCAAATAATTCCTTAAATGCACCAGAATCTCTTTGCTTGAGTCTATTAAGTATTTCGAAATCATTTGTATTCATAATACATAAATTTACATTTTTTAATCATTATAATTGTGATTTTGATAAAAAATATTTAATAAATGGCTTGCTTATTTTATCGTATAGATGTTTTTAAAAGTAATTTCTTACTAAGTAATTTTAATCAATCTTATACTTATCAAACGTCTGGAATATGCGTAGTACAGAATTTTCAGGCAATTCATTATCAAACCGTTACGATGTTTATTAAATGCTTTAAACTTCAAATTTTCTATATCGCCCCGCATTACATATATTTATTGTTGTTCTTTTCGTACTTCGCATCAAAAAGTCTTTCATTTTTAGCATACAGATATATTATAATTCCTCAGATATCTTACATTACTAATTTTCTATTTTTCCAATTTCTCTGTTTTCGTTTCCCTTTTCGATTCCAACATTTAAATCGCCAAGTTCTTTACGTGATTTTTCTACAATTTTCATTAGTTCTTGTACTTTTTCTGGATAGTATTCAATAACATTAAATCGTTCACCTGGGTCTCTCATCATATTATAAAGCTCAGGTTTCTCCACTGCTGTTTTAATCATTTTTCCACTGTGTCCGTCATTGCCTGGTTTTGCATTATACGAAGCATAGGTATGTGGTAAAACCAGCTTCCAATTTCCTTTTCGTACACCATTTAAATTGTTTTTACCATAGTAATAAAGAATGGTTTCTCGTGGTGTAGCTTCAAAATTGCCTTTCCAAAGTGATGTAATATCTACACCATCAATTTTATTGTCAGATAATTTACCATCTGTTATTGCGGCTAATGTTGGTAATATATCAATTGCACACGCTAATTTATTACATACAGTTCCTTCAGGTATATTACCCGGCCAGCGAATAATAAAAGGAACTCGCTGTCCACCTTCCCAGCTCGTAGATTTCCCTTCTCGTAAACCTCCTGAAGATCCTGCGTGGTTTCCAAAATTAAGCCATGGGCCATTATCTGTTGTAAAAATGAAAATTGTATTATCTGTTAACCCATTTTTTTCTAGCGCTTTGCTAATTTCACCAACAGACCAATCAATTTCCATCATGACATCTCCATATAAACCTTTTTCGCTTTTGCCTCTAAATTTATCTGAGACTCCGAGAGGAACATGTCCCATTGTGTGCGGAACATATAAAAAGAATGGATTCTTTGCATTTCTGTTAATAAAATCAACCGCTTTTTCGGTATAAAGCGTTGTTAGTTTATCCTGATCCTTTAAGCTAGTAATTCTTTCTACAATTTCATTTCCCTCTATTAATGGCAATTCCGGATATTTTGCACTTTTCTTATCATCAGACAATCTTTCACCTGTAACATTGCTATGTGGCCACATGTCATTGGAATAGGGTAAACCTACATACTCATCGAAACCTTGTTGCAATGGTAGAAACTCTTTTTTACTCCCTAAATGCCATTTCCCAAAGCAGGCAGTTGCATAAGCTTGTTCTTTAAACATTTCGGCTATAGTGAGTTCTTCTGTATTCATTCCTATCTTATGATTTGGATATAAAGCTCCTGAGAATCCAATTCTATTTGGGTAACAACCTGTTAATAGTCCAGCTCTCGAGGCACTACATACAGGCTGAGCAGCATAGAAATTTGTAAATTTCATTCCTTGGCTTGCCATTTGATCTAGATTGGGTGTTTCGAAACCCGTTGCTCCATAGCATCCTACATCACCATAGCCTTCATCGTCTATCAATATAATTACAACATTGGGTTTTTCGTTGTTTTGCTTTCGTTTTATTTGATTACAGCTAATAAATAGAACAGCAATTAGTAAAATCAATGTGATAGATTTTCTCATTTTTTAAAATTGTTTATTTGTATCTACTTTTCTTTTTATATATGTATAACTATGTTCTGGAATAATGTTGTTTTATGAGTACAATCTCTTCCTTAGCATGAAACACAACTATTTAATAACATGTCCGTTTTATTGTTTTATCAAAATTACAAATGACCCATTTTCATACTCCGATGTAAGTTTTAATGTTTGCTTCCCTTTTACTTTATTTTTTTTAATCCAACTAGCATTTTGGATATCTATGGAATACATATCAAAAGTCCCAGAAGCTTCATTAAGATTCAATAAAACAGAACCTTTACTAGGAAAATATATAATATAACTCTTACCAAGAGAAGCTGTGAGATAAGCTTCATCAGGATCACAATCTAAAAGTAGCCTCATGTTGGGTTGCAAATCCCAAAACTTGACTTTTTCTTCCACCATACGTACAGATTTAATACAATTTATTGAAACCTTACTTAATCCCAGTCCGGCTGTAGGACGATGAAAACGACTTGAAGCCAATCCTCCTACAATATTTCTAAAAAACACTCTTGCTGCATGGCTTGAATTTATACCTTCTTCTGCACTTTTATGGGTGGATGATCCATATATTTTTACATGATTGATAGGTCTTGCATTCTTTGAAAGATACGCTTTAACATTTTGAGCCCCTAGCCAATTTTCATAACCTTGATTCCAACTGTTCTGGGAAATATCAACATAATCATACAGTTCAGGGTGATCAAATGTGCGTTTATGTTCATCACTTGTAAGATCATGCGCATTCCACATTTCAGTAACATATATCTTTTTATCTCCTGCTTTTTCCTTAATATATCGCGCCCAATATGCGCCCCAAGCCTCTTCGGCACTGGTCTCGTTATCTATACAATAAAGCACGTTGCTGTATTTTAAAGAAATAGACAGTAATTTATCAACATAAGCCTTCTGGTATTTAAAAACAGTTGCATTGTTCCGCAGATTTGGCGTGGTAAAAAAGAATGGCTGAGTATTTTTCCCTGGATGCTTGGGATATTCTTCAACAAAACCAGATGCTTCGTAAGTATAGCAAACATTATTGACTGGGTTATATGGATTAGGTTTCCATTCCTCACGGGAATAATCAAACCTATCCCAAATTTCAATTTGTACAATGATGTTTCTTTTTGCTGTTTCTTCTAAAAAAGCAGTAAAACGATTCCAATAAGCATCGTTCCATTGTCCAAGATCATACATTCCATTTGGTAATTTCAAAAATGGATATACTTCAAAACCCATAGCCTTTCTATCGCTCATTGTATTTCGCACATAGTTGGCTCCTACATCTACCATTGAGTCTAAATGAGGGACAAGCTTTTCTATTGGCCATTGAAACAGGTTATCATCATTGCTGCCTCCCAATAAAAGTGTTGGCTTGCCATTATATGTCCAATAACCAGCATGTTCTTTTCTTATCTCAATCCCGTTGTCCTTGGATGAACAACAAGAAAGCACTATAAGTAACATAAAAATTAAAAAGATTTCAGTTTTATGTGCTTTCATTTTCCTTACCATGCCTTCTTTATTAAAAAAATTGTTTGTACCAATATTTTATTATTATTTATATGAGTAAGAATTTTTCGAAAAATTCATGCTCATATATTTCTAAATGCGTTTATTTTTCTTTCTTGTAACCAGTATTAGAGACTCCCAATATCTTTTTTAACTGTTGCTTACCTATCTGACCTCCCACAAAATCATCAAACGTTTTATCTGTCGCTTCAATAATATGATCAGAAATAAAAGCAACGCCTTCTCTGGCTCCCTGTTCCGGGCTCTTAATAACACATTCCCATTCTAAAACTGCCCAAACATCACATCCATGTTCTGTTAACTTAGAAAATACCCTCTTGAAATCTACCTGTCCATCACCAGGGGAACGGTATCTCCCAGCTCGGTCCCTCCAATCATTATACCCTCCAAACATTCCTTTTTTTCCTGTTGGATTAAACTCTGAATCCTTTACATGAAAGGCCTTTATAAACTCATGGTAATGGTCTATGTAAGTTATATAATCCAATTGCTGTAACACAAAATGGGAGGGATCATATAAAATATTGACCCGCTTATGATTCCCTGTTGCCGTAAGAAATCGTTCAAATGTATCCCCATCGTGAATATCCTCCATAGGATGCACTTCATAACAAACATCAACGCCATTTTCATCAAATGCATTTAATATAGGTAACCAGCGGTCTGCCAATTCCTTAAAGCCCAGCTCAACCAATCCTTTTGGCTGCTGGGGCCATGGATGGACCATAGGCCACAATAATGACCCAGAAAATGTAGCATGTGCCTTAGTTTTTAACCTTCTACTTGCAATGGCCGCATTTTTCATTTCTTGAATGGCCCATGCGGTTCGCTCTTTTGGCTTCCCTTTTAAGTGGTCTGGCACAAAAACATCGAACATAATATCATGGGCGGGATGAACCGCCACCAACTGCCCTTGTATATGTGTGGACAATTCGGTTAGTTCCAATCCATAGGAATTAATTTTTCCTAGAAGCTCATCGCAATAGGTTTGGCTTTCCGATGCTTTTGCCAAATCTATCAATCGCTTATCCAAGGTTGGCATTTGAATGCCTTTATACCCCAAACCACTTGCCCATTTGCATAACCCATCCAAAGAATTAAACGGGGATTTGTCGTCCATAAATTGAGCTAAAAATATAGCTGGCCCTTTAATTGTCTTCATTGTCTTCATTTTCTATGGCCACCCAAACATTGCCTTTGTGGTGGGATTCAACTACCTTTTCAATAAAACCGATCCCTCTCACCCCATCCATCATTGTGGGGAACTCGCCTTGGTCATACGGCTCTTTGTTAATGGCCCTTGCTACTCCTTTGTAAATATTCCCCATCGCATCAAATATACCTTCAGGATGTCCTGGCGGTAATTTAGTTCCTTCCAACGACAAACCGGAATTATAAGAATGCCCCGGTTTTAAAACACGAAGTGGCCTGCCTTCTTCCATCAAGTACAAATGATTGGGGTTTTCTTGCTCCCATTTCAGGCCCGCCTTATCCCCGTATACCTTGACTATAAAATTATTTTCTTCCCCTGTTGCTATTTGGCTTGCGCATATAACACCTTTAATATTATTGGTACAGCGTAACAAAACTGTCCCGTCCACATCCATCTGGTTATCCGTATATACATAATTCAAATCTGCCAGAACGGATTCTATTTTCTCTCCAGACACATACTCAAGCATGTCAAATGCATGTGTGCCGATATCGCCGATACAACAACTAATTCCTGCCTTTTCAGGGTTCAACCGCCATGTCGCTGATCGTTTTTCCTTATCATGGATAATTGGGTTGATCCATCCTTGATAATATTGGGCATCTATTTTATGGATGTTCCCTAATTCCCCATTTTTTACCATGTGCCGCATTTGACGAACCATTGGATAACCGGTATAGGTATAGGTTACCGCAAATACAGTCCGTGATTTTTTTAATGAGGCTTTTAAAACCTTTGCTTCTTCATAAGTTGTTGTTATTGGTTTTTCACAAATGACGTGAAAACCATTGTCCAACAGCTTTTTAGCCATTGGAAAATGAAGAAAATTAGGGGTAAGAATCGATACGGCCTGCATTCTTTCTTCCCTTGGAAGTTTTAGCTCTTCTTCAACTAGGGTATCAAAATCTTTATAAATCCTGTTGGTTGGCACCCCTATTTGTTCGGCAAAACCTAGATTTTCTTCCCATACAGGGTTAAAAACACCTCCAACTAGTTGATATTTACCGTACATGGTGGAAGCAATTCTATGGAGCACCCCAATTAAAGAGTCTCCGCCGCCGCCCAATATGCCCAATCTTATTTTTTTACTCATTAATATATTTTAAGCTTTATACACTACTTTCTCATTCTTAAAAAAGATGGCAAAAAATACAAAAACCCCTATAGCAAAAAGAGCAGGAAAGGTCCACACAGCTTGCCAACCATGTTCCCCTGTTTTTAAGAGGTTTCTGTCAACTATGTTCCCAGCTACCCAAAACCCTACCAACATGCCTACTCCGTAGGTTGTCAAGGTAATCAAGCCTTGGGCTGCATTCTTTATTTTATCTCCCGCTTTGGAATCGGTATAAATCTGTCCGGACACAAAAAAGAAGTCATAACAGATACCATGTAACGCGATACCTATTACCAGCATAAAAAACAAATCCCCCCTATTGCCTAAAGCAAACAGCCCATATCGGATGGCCCAGGCCAACATTCCAAAGAGAATCGTTCTTTTGAACCCGTACTTTTTAAAGAAAAAAGGCAACAGCAACATAAAAGCGACTTCTGAAAGCTGACCTACAGAGGCCCATGCTGTTGAATTCTCTACTTTATATTCTGTTAAGAAGGGGCTAATGTTCTGGTAATAAAACGCCAACGGAATGCAGATCAAAACCGAGGACACAAAGAACACCAAAAAGTTCCTGTCCTTTAAGAGTTCTAACGCTTCCAAACCTAGGATGTCTGAAATGCCCACTTTCTCCACTTTTCCTTTGGGAGGTGTTTTGGGCAACGTGAAACTAAAAACGCCCAATAAGGCGGATGCCACTGCTACCATTATAAATGTGTTTGAGAGCATGCCATGTCTTATGCTTTCTATTGAGTCCCATTTAAAGACAAAACTTATGGCTAAACCTGCCAAGATCCATCCCATGGTCCCAAAAACCCTTACCCTTGGAAATTGCTTTGCGGGGTCATCCATTTGATTAAATGACACTGAATTCACCAAGGCCAACGTTGGCATATAAACTATCATATACCCTAAAACATATGGATAGAATACAGCAAACTCTGTTGATTCCGACATTCGATACATTAAAAAAGCCCCCGCAAGATGCAGTGCCCCCAAAATTTTTTCAGCATTGAAAAAACGGTCGGCAATTAAACCAATTACAAAGGGCGCTATAATGGCACCCCATGATTGGGTGGAATATGCCATGCCCGTTTCCGATCCCGTAGCACCTAGATCGTTCCCTAAAAAAGAACCCAGTGTCACGAACCATCCGCCCCAAATGAAAAATTCGAGGAACATCATCAAGGACAATTCATATTGGGTCGATCTTTCCATCTGTTTTAGTTTAGTTAGTTTTGTTTGTTTGTTTTTCTGGTTTTATTTTAAAGACTCTGCTGCATTTAACAAAAGTGCCTTAGTAGCTAGAGTCCCTTCTTCCTCACTTAACCTATCCCCTTCATATTCAACACCTATATAACTGCTATACCCAGAATTCTTTACTATTTGCAACATCTTATAATAATCAATTTTAGTTTCATTGCCCTTTTCGTCAAAATCATATGACTTGGCACTTACTCCTTTGGCCATTGGCATCATTTCCTCTACCCCTTTATACCTGTTATAATCTTTTCCCCCTGCACAGGTATTATCTTCGTTCTTTTCCATACAAAAATTACCGAAATCCGGAAGCACCCCTACATTGGGCAGGTGCACTTCTTGAATGACCTCTACAAGCATCGCTGCATTGGATGAGAACCCACCATGGTTCTCTACAATAATATTTATATGCTTATCGGCTGCGTACCCTGCCAACCTTGAAAGTCCTGCTACTGAGGCTTCTTCCCATTCTTTTGCTCCTGACGACCCACGCAGATTAACACGTATGGAATGGCACCCTAATCTCTGACCGGCATCTACCCATTTTTTATGGTTTTCCACAGCTTCATTCCTATCGGCTTCATCTGGAGATGCCAAATCACCTTCTTCATCAACCATGATCAATACATTTCTTACCCCACTTAACTCACTCATTGCATTCAAAGAATCTATTACCTTGTCAAATCCTAATTTTTTTATTTCTTTTAAATATAACATACTGACATATTCCACACCTTCAAATCCCATTTCTTTCGCTATAGGAGCAAATTGAAACAAATCCTTTTCCTTTTTCCTGAAAGATCTGTGCAAAGACCATTGTGCCAATGACAATTTGAAGAAAGGTACTTTTTGAACGGATTCTATAACATCACTTTGAAGTTGTTCCGGTTTTTCATTGCTCATATTTTTACAACTGAAAAACAGAACAATTACCAATAAAGTAATTGATAGATAAATTATTATATAGGTTATTCTTACAAAAGCTTTTAATTTCATTTTTTAATATTTATTTTTTTTCTAATAAAATCATAATCCAGGTCCCTTTAGTTTTAAACTTTTAACTTCATTTTTATTCTTAAAAATGTATGAACGCCAAAAACCAATAAAAACCAATATAGTTGAAATTGTCCCGCCCATATAAGACCATTGATTATCCAACTGAAATCCTTCCGGAGCAATTAATATATAGGTACTAGATACCATTGTCATAAAAACAGCTGGAACCAAAGAAACCCAATACGGCTTATCCTCACCTACAAGATAAGCCGTAATTGTCCATAAAACAATGGTAGCCAATGCCTGGTTACTCCATGCAAAATAGCGCCAAATAATACCAAAATCGATTTGAGTGAGTAGAAATGCAATAATAAACAGAGGCAAACTAACATAAATCCTTTTAAAAATATTTGTTTGGTCAAATTTGAATATATCTGCTATAATTAGCCTTGCAGATCGAAAAGCGGTATCACCAGAAGTTATGGGTGCAGCAACAATTCCCAAAATAGCCAAAACGCCCCCAACGCCTCCCAGCATTTTTAAAGATATTTCATTAGCTGCCCAAGCAGCATTATTTCCATTACTTAACATAGCATGATTTAAGCTTTCTACACCACCAAAAAAAGCCATAGCGGCAGCTGCCCATATTAATGCTACAATACCTTCTGTAATCATAGCTCCATAAAATATCTTACGCCCTAATAATTCAGTTTTCATACACCTAGCCATCAATGGAGATTGTGTCGCATGAAATCCAGATATCGCACCACAAGCAATGGTAACAAACAATATTGGAAATAATGGTGTACTGTCAGGATTAGAAGTCATATTCCTAATGTTGGCAGGAATTAATTCAGGAATATGGTATTTTCCAAAAAACAATGCTGCTAATAACCCTACAGCCATAATTAACATAGCTATACCAAATACAGGATACAACTTGCTAATGAGTTTATCAATTGGTAACAAAGTGGATAATAAATAATAAATCAAAATTACAAACACCCAAATCCATACACCATAAGAGTGCCCAGTCATACCATCAATAATCTTAGCTGGTCCCATTAAAAAAACAGTTCCCACAAATATCAACAACACAATGGTAAAAAGCCTCATAAACTGTTTTGCACTACTACCGAGGTATATACCTACGACTTCACTAATGCTCAAACCATTATGTCGTAATGAAAGCATACCTGAAAAATAATCATGTACAGCACCCGCAAAAATACTTCCTAAAACTATCCACAAAAAAGCTGAAGGACCAAACATGGCTCCTGAAATCGCCCCAAAAATAGGGCCAAGACCAGCAATGTTAAGAAATTGTATTAAAAAAATACGCCATGCAGGAAGTGGTGTAAAATCCACATCGTCCCTCAAACGTAATGCAGGTGTGACCCTATCTTTATTTATGTCAAAAACATTTTCAACAAACTTTCCATAGGTGAAATATCCAGCTATTAAAACACCAATAGATATAATAAAAGTTATCATCTTTATAGTTTAGTTTTTTTATTCATTAAAAAAATATATAAGAGTTTCCATCAAAGTATTATGAAATCTTAATTTATATTTCGAAAATTTCTGATTAGTTAAATTAGAGTTCAAAAAAAATTGAATAATCACTACTATTAACAAACATGCTTCAAAAAACATGTGTCAGATCAGCGTTTATTAACAAAATTTACAAGAACTATCTTTATAAATTTTATTTTGATGTAAATATATAAATTTTATGTAATCGATTACTATAAATTTAAAAAAGAAGGAAATCAAAATTTTAAAATTGGTTTCCTCTTTTCAAAATGATATTAAAAACCGTTTTGACTATCAAGGATTACTTGATAAAAAAGCGATTATTGATCCTCTTAACAAAAACAATTACTAAGTAATTTCAAGAGACTGATTTAAAAATATAGACCCCACATAATGATTGCCCAAAATGTATCAAACTTAAAAATTATTTGAAACTCTTAAAAAGAATTTAATTAACCTAATTATGGTTATTTAAATCTATCCTAATTGCAAAGTAGATACAGTAAGTCACCTTATACAATTTGAAATTAATATCTAAAATCGAGAATAAATTAATACCAAATCTTTAAAAGAAAATTACATAGGCAAAATATACAGTTTTCTAAACATCAACAGATATAATAGAAAAACAACATCATATAGTTAAAAAAAAGTCTTTTTTTGTCACCCATTTTTCATTTTCTTCAATTACATATAATAAAACTTGGTTTATGATCATAAAAATCTTTTGATTTCAATAATCAAATACAAATAAACACAAACCAAATACAAATAAACAAAATTAATTGAAAATAAACGAAAATATTCGAAAAAATAAATTAAATTAGCTAAAATTTGCTTTACACCAATTCTACAACAAAACACAATAAATAATTTCACATTTATCAATGAGTCACACAGAATTTAAAACTTCAGAAGAAGACTATGATGCCATTGTCGTTGGCACAGGTATTTCTGGAGGATGGGCAGCCAAAGAACTTTGCGAAAATGGTTTAAAAACACTCGTTCTTGAACGTGGCAGAATGGTTAAACATATTGAAGACTATCCAACCGCACATTTAGACCCTTGGGATTTCCCAAATGCAGGCGACGCTACCAGAGACATAAAACAGCGTAAGTTCAAACAGCACAGGGACAAGCATTTAACAAAACAAGAATGTGAACATTTTTTCGTAGACGACACTAAACATCCTTATAACGAAGATAAACGATTTGACTGGCTAAGAGGCTATCAGGTTGGAGGTCGCTCTTTGGTTTGGGGAAGACATAGTTATAGGCTTAGTGATATTGATTTTACTGCAAATAAAAAAGACGGCAATGGGGTAGATTGGCCAGTGAGATACAAAGATATTGCCCCTTGGTATGATCATGTTGAAGAATTTATTGGTGTAAGTGGTGAAAACCTAGGTTTGAAACAGCTACCCGATCAGAAGTTATTAAAACCAATGAATCTCAATTGTGTTGAAGAACGTTTAAAAGAGAAAATTGCAGAAAAGTTTGATGACGGAAGAGTTTTAACCATTGGTAGGGTCGCACATATTACAGAGGGCACAAAGCCAGGATTAGGAAGAAGCACCTGTCAATTTAGAAACAGATGTAGAAGAGGATGCCCGTTCGGTGCTTATTTTAGCAGTAATTCATCAACGCTGCCTACTGCTGAATCTACTGGAAACATGACTCTAAGGCCTAACTCCATTGTTCAGCATGTTATTTATGACGACAAAACTAAAAAAGCAACAGGAGTAAAAGTGATTGACGCCGAAACAAAAGAAACCTTTATATTTAGAGCAAAGGTTATTTTTTTATGCGCTTCCAGTATCGCTTCGGCTGCTATTTTATTACAATCGAAATCTGATCGTTTCCCAAATGGTTTAGGAAATGACAGCGGAGAATTGGGCCACAATATTATGGATCATCATTTTCATGTGGGAGCTGAAGGAATAGCCGTAGGTTTTGAAGACAAACTAGAAAAAGGCAGGCGCCCTACAAGCATATATATTCCTCGTTTTCGAAACATAGGCGAGGGCACAAATCTAAAAGAATTTGTTAGAGGCTATGGCTATCAAGGAGGTGCTACAAGAAAAAATATATCTGAGTTAGTTGCAGAAATGAAATACGGCCCTAAACTTAAAGAAGCTATTTTAAAACCCGGACAATGGAAGGTTAGTTTAAATGCTTTTGGAGAAACACTTCCCAGTCATGATAATAAAATGTATCTTGATTACAATAAACTTGACGATTGGGGACTACCTACAATAACATTCAATGCTGCGTTTGGCAAGAATGAACTTGCCATGAGAAAAGACATGAAAGCACAAGCCGTAAAGATGTTAAAAGCAGCAGGTTTTGAAAATGTTAAAGGATATGATAAATTTAATAAAATCGCCATGGGATATGGCATACACGAAATGGGAACCGCTAGAATGGGCAGAAATCCCAAAACTTCTGTTTTAAACAAATTCAATCAAATTCACGCCTGCACTAATGTATACGTGACAGACGGTTCATTTATGGTCTCATCTGGTTGTCAAAATCCTTCTTTAACCTATATGGCATTCACTGCCAGAGCTGCAAACCATGCCGCTGAACAGTTAAGAAAAGGTATTTTTTAATCACTTTTATTATGAAAAGACGAACGGCATTAAAAAAAATCGGGCTTGCCACAAGCTTTTTTGCAGCCACCCCTGCTATTATCAGCTTATTGCAAAGTTGTAAAAGTGATATCAAAACTTGGGCACCAGAGTTTTTAAGCATTGATCAAGGCATTGTGCTTATCAATCTTGTGGATATTATATTACCAAAAACAGAGACTCCATCAGCTATTGAATTAAATATCCCTCAGTTTATAGATAAATATATAAAGGATGTTTTTGATGATGAAGAACAAATCGAGTTTAAATCGGCTTTTACAAATATAATATCAATACTAAAACCCAATACTGAAAGTAATATTAATGAAATTCCACAAGAAACCTACAAAACCCTTTTAGATAAACACATGTTAATTGAAGAGGACATTGACGAAGAAAGAGAAGCAGATCCAGAGTCTTTAAAGATGACTAAATCAGAACTTTTAAATAGCATAAAAAATTTATGTGTTAGAGGCTATATAACTAATGAAGAAATTGGGGAGAATGTTTTAGCTTATGATCCTGTTCCCGGTGCCTACTATTGCGGAGACTTACAACTGTTAACAAGAGGAAGATCATGGTCTTTATAAATCATAACCTTAATTAGCTTAAATAAAAAACAGCATTCAACACTACAGACATAAAGCCATGCTTACTATGAATGAAATAGAATACGACTTTTAATGAACCTTATTTTTTGATTCAAAAGTTTAACGATAAGGGGACAATCTTGTATAAGATTAAATAGAAACAAACAGAGCCATAAGAGTTAAAGTTAAATTATAAAAGTCATCATAAAATATAGAAAACCATTACTGTAAAAAATAGAAATGAAAACCCACAAAATACTAACAATAGCTTTAATTACCTTAAGATTAAGTGCATTCAGTCAAGAAAAACCAAACGTTCTATTCATTGCAATTGACGATTTGAACGATTACGTGAATTGTATGAATGGTTCAATTAAAATACCTACACCGAACATAGACAAATTAGCTAAACAAGGCGTATTATTTACCAATGCACATTGTCAGGCTCCAATATGTGGCCCATCAAGAGCAAGTATTATGACAGGCCTATATCCTTCAACCACTGGGAATTATTTACAGTTAAATGATGTGGATATAAAAAAATCAAATGATGCAAGTAAAAATGCGATTTTAATGCCCGATTTTTTTGAAAAATACGGATACAAAACAATGGCTGTTGGAAAAATTTACCACAATGGAGATGCTGCAAACACCTTTGATGAATATGGGGGGAAGTTTGCGGGGTATGGACCAATGCCTAAGAAAAAAATGAACTATGATCCAACAAAAATTGAAGGTAAAATTGGTAATACCATGACTGACTGGGGAGCATACCCAGAACACGACAGCCTCATGTCTGACTACCAAAGTGCAAAATGGGCAGTAAAAAAACTAAAGGAATCACATGACAGTCCCTTTTTTCTGGCTGTGGGATTTATTCGTCCACATGTACCATGGTACGTTCCTAAGAAGTGGTTCGATATGTTCCCTATTGATAGTATTGAAACTCCACCATATAAAAAAGATGATTACGATGATATTCCTGAATTAGGAAAAAGAGTGACCAACGCTCCAATGATGCCAACAACAGAAGAGCTTATTCAATCGGGTGAATGGAAAAGTGCAATTCAAGCATATATGGCATGTATTGCGTTTGTGGATGCTCAGGTTGGGAAAGTTTTATCGGCACTTGAAGAATCAAAATATAATAACAATACCATTGTCGTTTTATGGTCGGATCATGGATATCATTTAGGTGAAAAAAATAGATTTGCAAAACAAGCACTATGGGAAAGAGACACCAGAACTGTTTTGATTTTTAAGGACATAAACACCAATGGTGGAATAACATGTGACAAGCCCGTCCAACTCTTAGATATATATCCAACACTACTGGAGCTTTGTAATCTACCTCCATATCAATTAGCAGAAGGACATTCTTTATCACGACAGATTCATGGTTCCGATAAAGACTGGTTACATCCTGCCCTTTCTTTTTATGGAAAAGGCAATGTGGCAGTAAGGGATGATCGATTCCGATTAATACAATATGAAGATGGTTCATTGGAGCTATATGATTTATTAAGCGATCCAAACGAGTGGTTCAATTTAGCGAAAGAAGGTGGGCACCAAGAAATAATAAAGACATTAAAACAATTCATTCCAACCCATTGGGCCGATAATTCTATTTATAGTCATTATGATTTTAATGAGTATTTTATTGAAAAATCAAAAAATGACCATTAATTTATTTATAATCAAACAAATATAACAAAATTAAAATTTCATAAGTGAATAGATAAAAAACAATGTTTATTAATCCACTGGACGTCATTTTTTAAGAAAAGTAATAGAAGAAATAATACAGATTTACTAATTGTTCATAAAAAAATAATCTAACCAAATTTTTCGAAGCAATTATGAATTTAAAAAACTTACAGATATATTATATGTTTTTTCGTTTATTTTCGTTTATTTGCTTTTAATTTTATTTTTAATAAATATGGCTATTTTACCTAATAAAAGACGTGAAAAAATAATTGAACTGATTCAAGAAGATGGTTCCGCAAAAGTAATTGACTTAGCTAAAATTTTTAAGGTTACAGAAGTTACAATTAGACAAGACTTAGAGAAATTGGAAAAGCAGGGATTAATTTTGCGGGAACATGGAGGTGCTTTTCTTAAAAACATCAAAGACCATGTAAGAAGCTTTTCTCTATTACAACAAGAAAATTTAGAAAAAAAAGAAACAATAGCACTTAAATGTCTAGAGTTCATAGAGAGTGGAGACACCATAATTCTTGATTCTGGAAGCACCACAACTGAAATAGCAAAAAAATTAATTGGTTACAAAAACTTAACTGTCATTACTAATGCACTTAACATTGCACTTATGCTAGGAACAGAATCCGGCATTGAAGTCATAATGACTGGAGGTGAATTTAAACCCCCTACATTATCATTGACAGGACAAAAAGCGGCCGACTTCTTTAAAGGTCTTAATGTTCAAAAACTATTTTTAGCTACCGCTGGGATTTCCTTAAAAGCTGGACTAACCTATCCAAGTATTAGTGATCTAGTTGTAAAAAGGGCAATGATAGAAGCTGCTGATATTACTTATTTAGTTGCAGATAGTACTAAAATAGGTAAAAGTGCTTTAGCAAGTTTAGGAGCTTTGTCTTTAATAGACTACATCATTACAGACTCAGGAATGGAAGAGAAAGATAAGCAAGTATTTAAGAATCATGAAATCGAGGTGATTTTAGCGGAGAATTAAAAAATCATTTTTTTGTCAAAATATAAATATCCGCTTCAATTAAAGAATAAACTTTGAATCCATAATAAATAGTTATGTCAAAATCTACATTAAGTATTGGAATAATAATTGGGAATAGGGATTTTTTTCCGGATAGCTTAGTTGAAAAAGCAAGAACTGAAATAATAGATGTTTTTGCAAAACTTAACTTAAAACCTATTCTGTTAGATACCACCGACACTAAACTAGGCGGTGTTGAAACCTATAAAGAAGCTCGAAATTGCGCTGATCTTTTTAAAAAAAATAGAGAAGAATTAATGGGTATTTTGGTGTTATTGCCAAATTTTGGAGATGAAAAAGGTGTTGCAGATACTTTAAAACTGGCAAACCTTAACGTTCCTGTGTTAATCCAAGCGTATCCAGATGAGCTCTCAAAAATGAATGTTGTTAATCGTCGTGACTCTTGGTGCGGAAAAATTTCGGTCTGCAATAACCTCTACCAATATGGTATTAAGTACACTTTAACAAGCAACCATGTCTGTTCACCATCTGAAGAAATTTTTCAGAAAGATTTAAAAGATTTTGTGGCAGTTTGCCGTGTGGTTAAAGGATTAAGAAACGTTCGTATAGGTGCGGTTGGTGCCAGACCTGGAGCTTTTAATACCGTACGCTATTCAGAAAAAATATTACAAAGGAACGGTATTACGGTTACCACGGTCGATTTATCTGAAATTCTTGGAAAAGCCAATAAACTTACAAAAGACGACGCTTCTGTTAAACAGCATTTAGATAAGATCAATGCATACGCTCCAAAAGGAAAAACGCCTAATGAAGCGATGATTCAAATTGCAAAATTAGATGTGGTTTTAAACGATTTTGTTGAAGAATATGCCTTAGATGCTACGGCTATTCAATGTTGGACATCGTTACAACAAAATTTTGGATGCAATGTTTGTACAAGTATGAGTATTATGTCCGAAAACATGCTGCCTTCTGCCTGCGAAGTAGATGTAACCGGCACATTAAGCATGTACGCTATGCAATTGGCTTCTGGCTCGCCTAGTGCACTGGTAGATTGGAATAACAATTATGCCGAAGACCCTAACAAATGTGTATTGTTCCATTGTGGAAATTGGGCAAAATCCTTTTTGCCCGATATCGAAATAAGCAACGCTCCCATATTAGGGACAACCGTTGGTGTTGAAAACACTTATGGTGCTTTGGATGGTCGTACGCCCGCCATGCCGTTAACTTATGGTAGAATTAGTACTGACGACCCTAAAGGAATCATAAAAGGCTATATAGGTGAAGGTGAATTGACAGATGACCCATTAAATACTTTTGGCAATAGAGCGGTTGCTCAAATTGGAAACTTACAAGGTTTAATGAATCATGTTTGTAGAAATGGCTTCGAGCATCATGTAATCATGAATGCTTCAAAAACGGGTGCTATTCTAGAAGAAGCCCTTGGTAACTATATGGGTTGGGATATTTACAGGCATAAAGGTTAATGCAGAAAAGACTTTGACTTTGTGTAAAAACTATTATCATGACAAATAAAGAAATAAAATTAAAATCTGTTTTTCTTCGCAAAAATTTACTTAAATATATTTATAAAGCCAAAGCTGGACATACTGGTGGTAGCTTATCCTGTGTAGATATACTGAATGTATTGTACAGTCGAGTACTAAATGTAGACCCGAAAAATTTCAAAAATCCAGATAGGGATAGGTACATTCAAAGTAAAGGACATTGTGTAGAAGCACTTTTTGTAACCTTAGCTGATCGCGGTTTTTTTCCAGAATCTGACCTAGAAACCCTATGTAAATACCAATCGCACTATATTGGTCACCCAACAAAAAAAGTAAATGGGGTTGAGCAAAATACAGGGGCACTAGGTCATGGATTGCCTATTTGTGTAGGTGAAGCTATTGCTGCAAAATTGGATAACAAAACACATCGTGTTTATACCCTTTTAGGAGATGGCGAATTGCCTGAAGGCTCCAATTGGGAAGCTTTTTTATCTGCTGCACATTATAAACTGGATAATTTGTATGCGATATTGGATTATAACAAACAGCAAATAACAGGCAATAACAGTGATGTTATGAATACTGATTCGGTTCGTGAAAAATTAGAGTCCTTTGGTTGGGTTGTAAAAGAAGTCGATGGTCATAATCTGGAAGAATTGGAAGAGGCTCTAAACAATGGCCCCTTAGAAATGGGTAAACCTAACTTTATTATTGCTCACACCATAAAGGGAAAAGGTGTAAGCTATATGGAAGGTAATATTAAATGGCATCATGGGGTGCCAACACCGGATCAATATGAATTAGCACTTTCAGAATTAACCGAAATAGAAGCATTAGTATAGAATCATGGAGTTAGATAAAATTGAAGAGAAAGATTTAAAAATGGGAAAAGCTAACCAAGAAGTTTTTTCAGAAACATTGCAGGCATTAGCCGAAACCGATAGAAATATTATTGCCGTAACCAGCGACTCTCGGGGTTCAGGAAAATTAGTTCCATTCGGACAAAAATACCCCAACCAAATAGTTGAAGTTGGCATCGCTGAACAAAACTTAGTTGGCGTAGCAGCTGGTTTGGCTTCCGCAGGCAAAAAAGCATTCGCTGTTTCTCCAGCTTGTTTTTTAAGTGCCAGAGCTTTGGAGCAAATAAAGAACGACGTTTGTTATTCAGATAATCCAGTAACTTTAGTAGGCATTAGTGCTGGTGTAAGCTATGGTGCACTGGGCACCACACACCACAGTTTACATGACTTTGCAGTACTTCGCGCGATAAACAACATCATAATTGTGGCGCCAGCTGATAACTTTGAAACTGAACAAGTAGTATTATTGGCCGCAAAAACAAACAAGCCAATTTACATGCGCTATGGCAAAAAAGCCATGCCATTTTTAAATGAAGACAATAAAACGTTTGAATTTGGAAAAGGCAGAGTGGTGCGTGAAGGTATTGATTTAACAATTATTGCAACCGGAGAGACCGTTTATCCTGCTTGGTTAGCTGCAAAAAAACTTGAAGATGCAAATGGTATAAAAACAACCGTTGTAAGTATGCATACCATTAAACCTTTGGACGTTGAACTTTTAGAAAAACTTGCCTCAAATGGCAAACCAATTGTTACCGTTGAAGAGCACATGGTAAATGGCGGCTTGGGAGAAGCTTGCGCTTCGCACCTCTTCCAAAAAGGGTTCAAAAATCCATTTCAGATTATGGGAATTCCAGACGAGTATACCGTAACAGGTTCTCAAGTAGATATTTTCAATCATTATGGTATTTCCAAAAATGGTATTTATAAAACCTGCCTAGAACTTTTTAACCGCTAAACCTCATCGACTAAACTAAACTGACACATGACCAAATTCAAATATGCATCTACACTAAAAAAAATAATGCTAGCAGTTGTTGCATTTGCCTGTTTTAGTTGTGTAAACCAAAAAGATGACGCACCAAAAAAAATAGCCGTTGTTATTTCAACATTAAATAATCCTTGGTTTGTTGTTTTAGGTGAATCGGCCGTTGAACGTGCCGGGGAATTGGGGTATGAAGCCACCATTTTCGATTCACAAAATAACACTTCCAAAGAGGCTGAGCATTTTGAGAATTTAATTGCTGCAGGATACAGTGCTGTGTTATTCAATCCAACCGATTCAGAAGGATCCGTATCCAATGTTAAACGAGCTAAACAAGCAGGGGTTTCTGTTTTTTGTATGGATAGAGAAGTCAATTCTTTAGATGCGGCGACGTCACAAATCATTTCAGATAGTTTTTCTGGTTGTGTAGAACTCGGTGAGTACTTTGTTAGGCAACTCAATAAAAAGGGTAAATATGTAGAGCTTCTAGGTTTGGTGGGTGATAATAATACATGGAACCGCTCCAAAGGATTTCATAGTGTGGTCGATCATTTTCCCGAATTAAAAATGGTTGCGCAACAAAGTGCCGATTTTGATAGAAGCAAAGCCATGGAAGTTTTAGAATCGATATTACAATCCAATCCAGACATCAATGCCGTTTTTTGTGGAAATGACGCCATGGCTATGGGAGCTTATCAGGCACTAATAGCCGCTGAAAAAGCCGATAACGTCATGGTTTTTGGTTTTGATGGGGCCGATGATGTTATGAATGCCATTGCTGATAAAAAAATTGCTGCCACCGTAATGCAATCACCAAAACACATGGCCAGAATTGCTGCTGAATTAGCAGACCAATACCTTAAGGGCAAACGCGATTTTAGTGCAAAAACGCCACTAGCTGTTCAAGTAGTTACGAAGGAGAATATTAATGAGTTTGGAACATTTGGTTCAAAAAATTAAACAGAAAACTATTGACACCAATGAAAAAAGCAATTAAGTATGTTATTGTTGCAGTAATTATAGGTATTTCACTTTACAATTCTGTTTATATAAAAGCTTTAGATGAAGTTAAACAGATGCAAACCAATACCGTCTTTAATGCTAAAACCTATGCCAGAGAATTTATAAATTCAAAAATTGAAACGCTTAAAAGTATTAATTCTTCAACTTTTCTAAACAACATTCAAAACAACGTTAAAAGCTATTGTGAAGAAAACGGAAACAAATTGGGCATAAGCACAGATTACTACTTCATTATAGATGGTAATGCTACTGTTTTAAATATTGAAGAAGAAGATGTTATTGTTGCACTTAACGAAAATAATCAACAAAAAATAAAAATTGCCACGGATTTTATTTTTGGAAATGCCATCCGTGAAGGTGCAAAAATGGCAAACATTGGAGACTACCAAAACACGATGGATTATAACAACATTTCTGTTGAACTTAATAATATTGTTAGAGAAACTATTGTGCCTCCATTCAAAAACAATATAAAAGAAGGAGACTCCATATATTTTAAAGGAGCCGTAAAGGTTAATATCAACAAGCCAAACCTTACAGAATTAAGACTGATTCCGCTTCATTTAAAAATTAAAAACTAAAAGGTGGAAAACCAACCAAGTATATTGCTAAAAGCACAAAACATAACCAAAAAATTTGGTGGTATTACGGCGTTAAACAATGTGAATCTAGAGGTTCATACGGGTAAAGTGAATGCTATTGTAGGCGAAAATGGTGCTGGAAAATCAACTTTGATGAAAATTTTATCAGGGGTGTATCCCGATTATGACGGAAAACTATTTTTAAATGGTGAGGAAGTAAGCTTCAAAAACCCAAAGGAAGCGATGCAGAAAGGAATTGCCATTATGCATCAAGAATTAAACTTAATTCCTTATTTAAGCATTACTGAAAATATATTTTTAGGCAGAGAAATAGAAAACCCCTTTGGCATGTTGGATTCCAAAGAAATGCATAAAAAAACAAAGGAATTATTAGAGCGTTTGCACTGCAAGTTGAGTCCAAAAACCTTGGTTTCTGATTTAAGAGTTGGCGAACAGCAACTTGTGGAAATTGCTAAGGCACTTTTGGAAGACGCCAAATTGGTAATTATGGACGAACCAACTTCAGCCATTTCTGATTCTGAAATAGAGGTGCTTTTTAAAATTATTGAATCGTTAAAAACACAAAATGTTTCCATACTGTACATTTCACATAAACTGGACAAGCTTCGCTTAATTGCCGATAGATTTATTGGTTTGCGAGATGGAAATACCGTAGGCACCATAGAAAATGTCAAGGAGGTTAAAAGAGACGATCTAATTAGGCTTATGGTTGGCAGGGACATAAGTAATATGTACAAGAAAGACACCGTTAGTTTAGGTGAGGAAGTACTAAGAATTGAAAATATATGCTTGCCCAAAATTGGTAACAAAGCATTTTACCTGCTTAATAATATCAACTTTAGCGTAAAAAAAGGAGAAGTTTTAGGACTGTTTGGATTAATGGGAGCTGGCAGAACGGAATTATTAGAAACACTATTTGGGCTTCATCCAAACCTTATGACAGGGACAGTTTTTATTGAAAACAAAGAAGTAAAAATTAGATCGGTTATGGATGCCATTAAAAACGGCATGGGTTTAGTGCCAGAAGACCGAAAGGAAGATGGTTTGGTATTGCAAATGGAAATAAGCAAAAATGTGAGTATGGCAACCGTTGATAGCGTTGTTAAAAATGGTTTTTTAAATACAGCCCTTGAATCTCTACTGTCAAAAAAATATATTGAATCCCTTAAAATAAAAACACCTTCAGAAAAACAATTATCTAAAAACCTAAGTGGTGGTAATCAACAGAAAGTAGTACTATCTAAATGGCTTGCCACCACTCCAAAAATACTGTTCCTAGACGAGCCTACCAGAGGTATAGACGTAAGTGCTAAAAATGAAATTTACCACCTTATAAATAAATTGGCTAAAGACGGTTTGGGTATTGTTGTAGTTTCATCTGAACTTCCTGAAATCATGTCTATTTCAGATAGGATTTTGGTTTTAAGTGATTCTAGAATTACAGGGGAATTCAACCAAGAAAATGCCAGTGAAGAGGCCATTATGAAAGCGGCCGTAGAATAATTGTAACATCAAACCAAACAAGACCACCACAAAAAATGACTGATATAAAATCTACTTTAACAAAATTCCAATCAATCATAGCGCTTTTGGTATTATGCACTATTTTAACCATACTATCAGATAAATTTTTCACTTTAGAGAATGGATGGAATATAGCCAGACAAATTTCAATAAACGTCTGTATTTCGGTTGGTATGACGTTTGTTATACTTACCAAAGGTATCGATTTGTCGGTGGGTTCCATGTTGGCTTTTAGTGGTGCTGTTGCCGCAGGATTATTAAAATTTGGACTAGAAGTTCCTGCTTTCAACACATACATAGGCTTTACCGTATTTGGAGCTATTCTTGCAGGTTTAATAATTGGTGGTGCGCTTGGTGTTTTTAATGGTTGGATGATTACACGCTTTAAAGTACCTCCTTTTGTAGCAACTTTAGCTATGTTAACCATTGCAAGAGGCGCTACTATGTTGTGGACTGGTGGTTTCCCTATTACCGGCTTGGGGGATAGTTTTGCGTTTATAGGCACTGGTTGGTTTTTAGGAATACCAATGCCCGTTTGGATTACAGCCATAGTAGTTGCTATTGCTGTTGTTGTAACAAAAAAAACAAAGTTTGGTAGGCATATTTATGCTATTGGAGGTAATGAAAGTGCGGCAAGATTATCGGGTATCAACATCAATAAAACAAAAATTTGGGTATACGCCATTGCTGGTATTTTAGCTGCAGTTGCTGGTATTATATTAACCTCTCGTTTAGATTCTGCTCAACCAAACGCTGGAATGAGCTATGAATTAGATTCCATTGCTGCTGTGGTAATTGGGGGCACCTCATTGTCTGGTGGTCGTGGTTCCATCATGGGAACTGTACAAGGAGCACTCATTATTGGGGTTTTAAATAGTGGTTTGGTATTGCTGAATGTATCTCCTTTTTGGCAACAAATTATTAAGGGCCTCGTAATATTAGGAGCTGTAATTATGGACCGATTAAATCATCCGAATGAAGACTAAATCTTATATATTGGCCATCGACCAAGGAACTAGTGGTACCAAAGCGATTATTTTTGATGAATATGGAACGGTTGTTATTAAAACCGAAGAACCCTTAAAATCTTATTACCCGACCCCTGGCTTTGTTGAACAAGATCCTTTTGAAATTTATCAATCGGTAGTAAATGCCGTTAAAAATTGTATTTCAAAATTTAATGAACAATTTCCGGGTGAAGAAAAAAATATTGTGTCCTGCGGCATTTCAAACCAAAGGGAAACCTTTGTTATTTGGGATAAAAAAGGAAACCCATTATACAACGCAGTGGTTTGGCAATGCAAACGCTCTATTGAAGTTTGCGAAAATTTAAGAGTAAGCAACCTAGAGGGTGTTATAAATGCTACTACAGGATTAACCATTGATCCTTATTTTTCGGCCACCAAAGTAACGTGGTTGTACGAAAACAATCAAAGAATAAGAGAAGCCATTAATAGTGGCAATGCTCTTTTTGGGACTGTAGATACATGGTTGCTTTATAAATTAACAGAAGGGAAAAGCTATAAAACAGAATATACCAATGCTTCTCGAACCTTGTTTTTCAATATTTATGACCTAAAGTGGGATAAAGATTTATTAAAAATATTTAAAATTGAAAATATAAATCTTCCCGAAGTCACTTTTTCTTCCGATTATTTCGGTCGTTCTACTTTTGAAGGCACTTTCCATGAACCACTTGCTATTACAGGAATGATAGGCGACTCTCAAGCCGCTTTTCTTGGTGAAGAATGTTTTGGAAACGGAATGGCAAAAGCCACTTTGGGCACTGGTTCATCCATTCTTTGGAATGCCGAAAACCTTTCAAAACAAACCACTAACGGCATGTTAACTACTATTGGTTGGAGTATTGATGGCCAAATTAATTATGCATTGGAAGGTGTTATAGTAAGTTGTGGTTCAACATTAGAATGGCTAAAAAATCAATTGGACACTTTTTCTTCCCACAATGACATTGAACCCATGGCAACCTCATTAAAATCTAACGAAGGTGTTTATTTAATTCCAGCCTTTAGTGGCATGGGAGCGCCTTATTGGCAAAAAGATTGGAAGGCATCTATACATGGCATAACTTTCGGCACCTCTAAAGAACATCTTGTTCGGGCTGGATTAGAGTCGATTGCGTTTCAAATAAAGGATGTTATTAATTCCATTGAAATCGAAACGAATACTTCATTAAAAGAGTTAAAAGTAAATGGAGGTATTACTGCAAACGAATTTTTAATGCAATTTATAGCCGATTTACTAAAAACGCCTATTGCCAATATGGGTATTACTGATGTGTCGGCTTGGGGAGCTGCTTTAATTTCTGGATTAGGTGCAAAGCTTTGGAAAAACTTAGGAGACCTGCCAAAATTACCAAAGGAAATTAATAAAAGATATGTGCCAAATGATCATCAAGAAAACGTTTTTGATTCCTATAGAAATTGGACAGAACTTATTAAAAACAAAAAAAGGTAATCCCTAAATATTTTTATTTAAAATCAAGTTTATAACTTTAAATAAGTATATAATAAGAGATGAACGAACAGTTATTGACTTTTGATAAAATCTGGAAAAACCATAAGGAACATCTTTTTAATTTTATTAAAACAAAGATTGAAGATCAATATGTTGCAGACGATATTTTACAGGAAGTTGGTATTAAACTGTATGGTAGCCTAATTAAAAATGTCAAAACAAAAGACTATAGAGCCTGGCTTTTTCAAGTAACTAGAAATACAATTGCCGACTATTATAGAGGACGCAAAGTGAATACCCCATTTAATGCAAATGCGGTTGTTACAAATGATAATTCTGGTACTTGTATTTGTGATTTATTAAGTTTTGTAATTAAAAAATATCTTCCACAAGAATATGGCGAGCCACTTTATTTAAGTGATATAGAACAAGTACCACAGCAGGAAATAGCAAGAACATTAAATTTAAGTTTGAGCGCCACAAAATCCAGAATACAAAGAGGTCGTAAAAAACTAAAGGAATTGGTCTCCACTTGCGTTGATGTGTCTTACAATAACAAAGGACAAATCTCCGACTTTCAACTAAAAAAAGGCTGTGAACTCCCAAAAGAGTTAATAGCTGAAATGGATCGAATAAATTTATTTCTATAATTATGCGTCTTTTTGTTTCTTTCTTACGACTATACAAGAAAGTAAAAAAATGAAACAAAAAATAGTATCTTCCATTGCAGTTCCTCTATTGTTAATTTTAACGGGGACTTTAAGCTATTTAGCAATCCGAAATAATTGGAATTTTGAAATTACGGCTTATTCTATCTTTTTGTTTACACTCATTTATATTCTAGCTTTTGAAAATATTATTCCATTGAAGGAAGAATGGAAAACAAAAAAGCTTGAGTTTTGGACAGACTTAAAGCATTTTGTTTTTTCAACAGTGCTTTTTGATGCACTGGGCAAAATGTTTGCACTATCAATAGTGGTTTATATTAAAGAATATTTTTTTAGTTCATCTAATTTTTGGGATACATTACCTTTTTTGATAACGTTTATTGTAGCAAACTTAATAGGCGATTTTCTTCCTTATCTGTATCACAGAATTAGTCACATAGGAAATTCGAATTCTTATGTTAGTTTACTTTTGTGGAAAATTCATTCCATACATCATTTACCAACAAGCTTAAATTGGTTTAAAACTAATTGGATTCACCCCATTAACATGTTTTTAAACACAGTACTTAAAATGATTCCTATATTACTTTTAGGATTTAACAAGGAAATTATTTTTTTGGTTGGTATTACACATGTTGTAATAGCATATCTTTCACACGCTAACATTCAAACAAAGAAAAGTTTTTGGGATTATTTAATTGTTACACCACAGGTCCACCATTTCCATCACAGCACAAAAATGGAAGAAGCGAAAAATTTCAGTAATATTTTTCCATTTTGGGATATTACATTTGGTACTTATTATAACAGAACTGGAGTTGTTGAAAAAGTTGGCATTGTTGAAAGGTTTGGGACTAATTATCCAGAAAAGAGAACATATTATAAACAATTAAAATTTCCAATAACAACTATAAAAGATTGTTGTAAGACAACAATTTAATAAATAAAAGGGTTTAATTTTGAACTCACACAAATAACTATTTTACAGTGTATAAAGAACTTGAAGGTTACATAAAAAGTCGTGTGGCCATTGAACAGGAAGAACTAGGAAAAATCACATCTTGTTTCAAACCAATAAAAACCGTTAGAAACGAGATGTTGTGCAATCTTGGACAAATATGTAATCATTTTTATTTCATTAAAAAAGGATGCTTAAGACTCTATGAAATAGATGATAAAGGAAATGAAATAACAGGCTACTTTGCATTAGAGAACAGCATCATTTCGGCAAACACCAGTTTTATTCTCCAAAAGCCATCTAGAGATTGTTTGGTGTCGTTAGAACCCTCGGAGTTGTTATTAATTAATCGAAATGATTTTTATAAATTAGTTGATACAGTTCCACAATTTGCTAGTGTGTACCATCAATTTATTGAATTTGCATTTATACACTCACAAATGCGTATTTATAGTTTTTTAGGAATGGAGGGAATTGATAAACTCCGTTGGGTCATGGAGCATGAACCTAAACTACTCTCCCGCATTTCTAGTAAAGCGGTTGCATCCTATTTAGGAATGACTAATTCTACCTTAAGTAAGTTAAGAGCCAAACTTTAAAACTGTAGTCATATGACAATTTTTATACAATAATAGATTTCAAGATTTGCGATTTAATTCTATGCGAGGAGAATATCCTTAAAAGGTATATGAAAGCAAATCTTTTTTTAATCATTGCAGCTTGTCTGTGGGGTTTAAACTTCCATCTTGGTAAAATAATATTAAATGAGGTCGGTTTTATTGAAGCCGGCTTATGGAGGTACTTCTTTGGGATTACGATGTTGCTACTGTTATCCATAAAAGAGATATCTTCTTTGAAGATTACTACCCAAAATATAAAAGGATTGTCTTTAGTAGGCATAGTAGGTTTATTTGGTTTCAATGTATTTTTCTTTCTAGGTCTTCAGCATAGTTCAGCCATAAACGCAGCTCTTATCATTAGTTTAAATCCCGCAATAACCGTTTTGCTATCCAATAGGATATTAAAGACATCAATAAGTAAAATAGATGTCTTCGGGATGGTTTTGTCTTTAATTGGCACCACCTACTTAATAACCAGTGGGAGTTTAGTTAACCTTCTTGCTGCCCATTTTAACTATGGGGATATTCTTATTTTTATCGCCAACATATTCTTTGCTTTTCACCATGTTTGGGTAAAAAAATATAATTATACTATGTCAAATGCACATTTCACGGTGTTAACAAGTTTACTTTGTATGGTATGCTTTCTATTTCTAATTCCATTTGCGGACACAGAAAGCATTGTAGAGCATACGTCTTCTTTCTGGCTATCAGTTATAGGTATTGGCTGCTTTGGAACGTCATTGGCATACACTTTTTGGAATAAAGGAGTAACGCTAACCACTGCTCATACTGCAGGGGCTTTTATGAACCTAGTGCCATTATCAACAACATTATTGTCTTTCCTTTTTCACGAAACACTATACCAATATCATTTTATCGGAGGAGGTATAATCATAATTGGTATTATAATCTTAAATGCTAAAAGATGATAAAAAAGGTTGTTCTTGGAAAAAAATCAATGACGGAATAAAAAAACAAGAGGGGTTTGTTAGAAAGACATGGCTTTCGGGATTAAATTCAGGAACAGTGGGCGGTTTGTATGAATTTAATTCGTTGGAAAGTGCCCAAAAATTTGCATGGGATTACTTTCCTAATGAACCAAGAGCCTTTGGTGTGAGCTTTCAAACAAAACTTTTCGATGGAGACATTGTAGAAGCAGCTAGTAGAGATATGGACTCTCCACACTACGATTAAATAGCTGTCATCATTCTAAAAAAAAACAAGAACCCAAATAATAAGAGGTTCTTGTTTTTTTGTTTAATATAAAGAGAAAGAAAATAATTATGAAAGAAAATAGATACCCGATTCCTCCTTTTAATATGGAAACAGCACAGCAGAAAGTGAAATTGGCAGAAGATGCTTGGAATACCAAAGACCCAGAGAAAGTCGCATTAGCATATACAATTGATTCAGAATGGAGAAATAGAGACGAGTTTATAAATGGACAAGATGAAATTAAAAAATTCTTAGAAAAAAAGTGGAAGAAGGAATTAAATTATAAGCTAAAGAAAGAATTATGGGCGTTTTCAGGCAATAGAATTGCTGTTAGGTTTGAATACGAATGGAGTAATAGTGAAGGACAGTGGTTTCGTTCCTATGGAAATGAAAATTGGGAGTTTGATGAACATGGCTTTATGAGTAAACGGTATGCCAGTATTAATGATTTATCAATAGATAGATGATTTGGATGAATTTCCATTAGGAAGAGATAAAGCGTTGTCATAGGACTACTTTTCTCAATTTAAGAATTATCAAATTTGTAGTCTTGTTGAGCAATAAAGCTCACAAGATTAAACATATATATTATGCCATTATTAAGAATAACTTACCATCGAGGTTCGATTACTGATTCACAAAAAAACCAACTAGCAGAAAAACTTACACCAATATTGATTGAAGGAGAAGTAGGCCAAGACAATGAACAAGCAAGGGCATTGGCCTATGTGATTTTTCAGGAAACGGACCCTCGATCTGAATGGTTTGTTGGAGGTAAACCAGACATTAATGCACCAAAAGGAGGTCGTTTTTTACTAGAAGTGTGGTATGTTGAAGGAGCAGCTACACAATCGGAAAAAACAATTGTTCATAGAAAAATGAATGAGGTACTTTCCAATGTAATTGGTGTAGACGGCACATTTCCAAACCGGTTAACAGATTGGGTTATAATCAACGAAGTAAAAGAAGGAGCTTGGGGTGCCAGTGGTGTCACGGTTGGTGTAAAAGAAGCCAATGAAGCATTGGGAGGTTCAGAGGGTAGAGCCGAATATTTTCAGCGCTTCTTGTCTGCTAAACAATCATTGTTCAAAGAACACGGATTTCCATCAGAAAGAGGTAAAGGGTTGTCATAGAACAATATTTATAATCGTCGTGCACGATAAATTTGTACCGTCGAAGAGCAATGAAGCTCTGAATTTAAAATAATTAGATTATGCCAATTACAGTAACATTAACAGAGGGAGTGATCCCTACGGAAAAACAAGGAAAAGTAGTAAAAGAGATTACAGATGCATTTTTGGAACATCACGGATTAGGAGGAAATAAAGTGATGACGCCTAACGCGACAGCTCAACTACATATACAGCCAAAGAGAGAAACATTCTCCGGAGGAGAACCGGTTTCTGGTGCTTGGGTCGAGATTAAAGTCCCATCTTTCGGTCTGGCTAGCAGAGATGTACAAAAAGGCTTTTTTGCTGAAGCAACCGAAATAATCCATAGACATTCTGATGGGAAGCTTCCAAAAAAGAATATATGGACCAATGCCATTCATACCGTGGATGGTACGTGGAACATGGACGGTGTAGCAATGACCAATGAAGAATTGGGAACTGAAATAGCAAAAGGATAATTAATTTAACTTTTATTAAACGCAATGTTGATTGGTATGTCAATATTGCGTTTAAAATTTAGAACAGATGAAACACGTATTATTTATAATAACAAGTACAAATATTACCGGTAAAGGGAAACATGCTGCGGGTTATGAGTTTTCAGAAATTGCAGACCCATACTATGAATTTATCAATAAAGGATTTACTGTAGACTTTGCAAGTATCCTTGGAGGAAAACCACCATATGTTGGTTATGATTCAACACAAACAACAAGTAAAAGTTTCATAGAGAGCAACGGATTTAAGAGGCTTAACTTCAGTCATAAATTAAGTGACATTGATATTGCTGCATATGATGCTATTTTCTTTCCAGGTGGTTTAGGTTTAATGACGGATATGGTAGATGAACCACTGGTAAAAGAAATCATTAAAAACACATACGAAAATAATAAGATTATCGGGGCAGTATGTCATGGACCAGCTGCCTTACTTAATGTTACGCTCTCTGATGGTAGCAACTTATTGGAAGGAAAGAAAATCAATTCATTTACAGAAGCTGAAGAAAAATTGGATGGTCATGTATTGGGTTATGTCATTCCATTCATGCTTGATGAAGAATTGATTAAACAAGGAGCTATGTTTTATCATAACAAACCCTTTGAGCCTTATGTAATAAACGATGGCAATTTGGTAACAGGTCAAAATCCAGCCTCTGCCTCTGGTGTAGCAATAAAGATGATAGAATTGTTAAATTAAAAACTATAAAGATTTTAATAATTTAATCCGCTACTACTCTTATACTTGACCGATGAGAGCACATTCGTCAAAGGCGAACTTTAATCTGCGCTGCTTCACAGAACATGCCTCTTAAAGTAAATGTGTTCTCATCTAAGAGTTAAAACAAATTACTTCAAATTCCTTATCCAATCTATGTCTCCTTTGACGGGCTTCGAGCCTAAACGCATGCCACCGACGGTTAATCGTAATTTGGATCTGGTTCTCGAATTCCCAATCTAATAAATTCTTTAGTTAACGGTTTCTGTCGCATCCTAATTGACAACCAATAATTTGAGATTCTTAACTCAATTCTTGTCTATATTCCCAAATTATTGTTTACGAATTTATTATCTTTTCATTCTCTAACCAGAACTACGTTTAACCCTAAGTTGGCAACTGAAGCACCTGAACCAAATTGACAAAATATTGAACAAATCATAAAAGAAATAATGTATTATAAATTATATTTTTTGAAAAAAAAATGCAATGATAATTGACTATAAGACATTAGAGTTATTTGGCAAAATGCTTTTTGAAACTGTGATTCTCAAACCACCCTTTAAAAAGCCAAATCCAATGTGGAATGAAGCTTGTTTTCTTTACATAATAGAAGGTGAATACGATTCTATTTCCGAAAATGAACAATTAAGAATCCAAACTGAAGAAGCTGTATTAATGAAGTGTGGAAATTATCTATCCTCAATGCTCAAATCAAAAACTTCTGAAAAATATAAAGCAGTTGCAGTCCATTTTTATCCAGAGGTTTTATTGAAAATTTATGAAAATAAGCTGCCTTCTTTTCTTAAAGAAAAACACAATTTAGAAATTGGAATGTCCAAACTCAATAGTGACATTTTAATAAAGAAGTATATTGAGAGCATTTTATTCTATTTTGAAAACCCCAACTTGGTAAATGAAGAAATTTTGATTTTGAAATTGAAAGAAATCATACTCCTATTAAATCAGACCAAGAATGCACCAGCTATTCGTGTCATACTTTCCAACTTATTCAATCCAACATCTTATTCTTTTAGAGAAATCATAGAAGCACATTATTTCTCTAATATTACATTAGACCAATTGGCTCAATTGACTAACCAAAGCCTTTCTACTTTTAAAAGAGAATTCAAAAAAATATACCAGACTTCTCCAGCAACTTATTTAAGAGATAAAAAATTAGAAAAATCCATCGAGTTATTGGGTTCGACAGATTTAAGAACCACTGACATTGCCTATGACTGTGGCTTTGCAGATGTTTCTCACTATTCAAAAACCTTCAAACTTCGGTATGGAGTTTCCCCCACCACCTATAAAATGACCCATTTCGGCAAATTATTGGACTAACCATAAAACTCATTCCTTTCTCTTCTTTTCACTTTTGTATTATCATTTAATATAAAATTTTAAAAAGATGAAAAAAGCAATTATTACAGGTTCAAGTAGTGGGTTTGGTTATTTAACGGTACTTACTTTAGCCCGAAACGGATACAAAGTTTGGGCAACAATGAGAGACTCAAATGGAAAAAATAGCTCTAAAAAAGATGAGTTAGAAGCATTCGCAGCAAAGGAAAATCTTTCCATTACGGTTGCAGAACTAGACATCACAAGTGATGCTTCTGTAAAGATATTGACCGAACAGATAATCAAGGAAGATGGAAGTTTGGATATCCTTGTCAATAATGCAGGTGTAATGTATGTTGGAATTACGGAAGCGTACAGTTTAGAGCAAGTACAAGAACAATTCGATACCAATTTCTTTGGTGCGATTAGAACTTCTAAAGCATTTCTACCATTACTTAAAAAATCAGGCGATGGTGTTATTATTAATATCTCTTCATTGGCAGGAAGATTGATTTTTCCTTATTTCGGTATTTACTGTTCCAGTAAATTTGCCTTAGAAGCCTATTCAGAAGCACTTAAATACGAATTAAAACCTTTAGGAGTAGATGTGAGTGTGATTGAACCAGGACCTTTTCCAACAGGTTTATTATACAGTGGATCGAAAGAAGAGGATATTAAAGTATTAGAAACTTATGGCGAGATGAGTAAAATTCCTTCTACAATGCTTCAAAATTTTGGAGAATTTTTCAAAAGCGATAATGCTCCCAATCCGCAGGAAATAGCGGATTCTGTTTTGAGCATTATTAAAATGGATAAAGGGTCAAGACCAATTAGAAAAGTGACAGGTATAGACTATGGAACAAATGAGTTGAATGAGAAGACAAGCCCAATTCAAGAAAATCATATCAAAAACAATCTCCAAATGGGACATTTAATATAAAAAACAAAGAAATGAAATATCTAAAAACAGTAACAAGTATCGCCTTAACATTTTTCTTATTAAGTTCTAGCAATTCAAAGGCGCAAGAAAAAAATCAATTAAATAATAATTCAAAAAAAACAGAAAAAATGGAAACAAAAAATAAAGAAATAGTAAATGTAGCTTTGATGTATATAAAAAAAGGTGAAGAAGAACGCTTTGAAGAATACAAAAGAAAAGGTGGCGCCATACTTGAGCAATATGGTGGTAAAATAGAGAGAATTATTAAACCAAAAATGTTAGCAGAAGGCGAAATGGATTTGCCAAGTGAAATTCATTTTGCAACTTACCCAAGTTTAGAAGTTTTTAATAAATTCAATGAGGATGAAGAATTTATTAAGATTAGAAACGAATACGCAATTCCTGCATTAAAAGACATTTCTGTATTCACAAGTAAGAATACCAACTTTGAATTTAAAATTGAAAAAGGCGATAAATCAAAAACTTTTGGTGTTGCATTGGTTTATTTTAAAGATGGAGAACAATACGAAAAACAGTTTGCAGATTACCACGATGATGTATGCGAAATTATGCCAGAATTCGGGACTCATTTTGAACGTTTTATAGCTCCTTTTCAATCTAAAGGAAGTGTTGAGATGCCAAGTGAGATACACCGTTTTTATTTTGATTCTATGGATGGGCTACAACAAATGGGAGCAGATGAAAGAATGAAAGCATTATTTCCGAAAAGAGACGCTTCACTCAAAAAATTATACTTTTTTATAGGAGAAGCCACATTATAAATAAAGCTTAAATCAAAAGTGCCAGCTCTACGAGTTGGCACGTATTTTATTTTATTTTAGAACTATGAAATATTTCTATCAAGACACAATAAAATTCCTAAAGGAACTTTCTAAGAACAACAATAAAGATTGGTTTGCTGAAAATAAAAATCGATTTAAAAATGACGTAAAAAGCCCTTTTAAAAACTTTATTGCAGATTTAATAATCAAACTTCAACCTTATATTCCGAACTTAAATATTGAAGCTAAAGACTGTATTTTTAGAATCAATAAAGATGTAAGATTTAGCAAAGACAAAACGCCTTACAAAAACCACGTTTCTGCAATGATAAGTACTGGTGGACGGTATGATAAAACAACCCCAGGTCTCTACTTTGAATTATCGGGAGAAGAATTTAGAATTTACAGCGGTTGCTTTAATTTAACTACTAATCAAATTGAAAAAATAAGGTCACACATCCACAACAATTTAAGCAAGTTTGATGCTCTAATAAATGACACTGATTTCAAAAATACCTTTGGTGAAATCAAAGGAGAAAAATATAAACGTATTCCAGTCAAATATCAAGATTCAATAGAAATACAACCATTACTATTAAATAAAACGTTTTCTTTTTATAAAAAATATGAAACTGATTTAGCATTAAAGTCTGAACTTTTGGAAACCATATTAAACGATTATAATAAATGCTTAGACATAAATAAGTTTTTGTTGGAAGCATTGGAGAACTAATGCCAGTGTACAACTAAGATATTGTATTAGTTTAAAGCCGTAAATGATATGGTTCAAATTATCCGCTTTTAATGGTTCTCTTCATCCGTCCTATCCACACACAGGGTTCTGTCGCGATCTAAAACCGTGCCTGTTAGAAAACAAAACGATCCTTAAAACCGACCATTTTTGCTAATATATCATAGTAATAAAAAATGCTTCATCTGGTAGCAACAAGCTTGAAATTCCTGTAAACGAGGTCTTTCACTAATCCCCAGTACTTATATTTATCGTTTTCGTAATAGCCTGGTGCAGATCCCAACCAAATTCTGGGTTCCATAGGCAAATAGTCGTAAGGGCCTGAAACCTGCCATATTAATTCTCCGTCAAAATATACCGAGTACACTTTATCTTTCCATTCAACCCTAATCTTATACCACCTGTTGCTGTCCCACTCCCAGCCTTCTTCCATAGAATAGCCCATAGGTTCTAAGCTCCAATCCCGGTCCTTGTCTTTTCCGAAAGAAGCTTTTAAAGCATTTCTTCTCATTTCTGAAGAATCAGCACAAGTGATAACCGCTTTAAACGCATATTTTTTCTGTCTCCAATGAATGTTCCAACGGTAATAATTCTGTTTAAAATCGTCGGAATATTGAATGGGTTCCTCAATACCTCTACCATCATAAATACCGATAAATCCTTGATCAGAATTATAGGGTAATTCGCTATGTGACATACCTTTAAATTCAAATTCAATATAGCCTTTTTTAATTGGCTTTTCGAGTGTATACAGAATATGGTTTTGGCCAATTCCCGGTTTAAACCCTTCTTTAGTGAACTTGCCACCTACCTTTATTCCAACCGTAGCACCCGCTTCAAGTTTATCTTCAATAATTACTGTTTCCTGAGCACGGCTCACAGCAATTACTAATGTTAGAGCAATCACAATTATGAGCTGCTTAATTATTTGATGGCACAAAATTGTCCCGTTTTTTTTATTCATTTTTTTGGGTTTGATTGAATTAATAAATTTAAAGTATTCAAATATAATATAAAATGTATACATTTGTAATCATATATGTATACAAAATACATTTTTTTACGAAATGAAAAGTAAAATAATAATAGTAGATGATGATCCAACTGGATGCCAATGTGTTAAAAACATATCCATTTTAACTCAATGGGATGAAACATTGTTATCAGAAACTTTGTGCCATGAAGATGTGTTTTTTATCCTTTCCAACTCAAGAGCATTGTCTCCTTCAAACGCATATAAAACCACCAAGGAGATTGCAAGGGCGTTAAAATCCTTACAAAAAGAAACATATGATTTTAAGATTATAAGTAGAAGTGACTCTACGCTTCGTGGACATATAAAAGAAGAACTTACAGCTTTTAATGAAGTCTTTGGACCTTTTGACGGCACCATCGTTGCTCCATTTTTTGAGGAGGGACATAGAGTTACATTAGAAGACACCCATTACATAAAAAAAGGCAAACATTTCATACCTGTTTCCGAAACAGAATTCTCAAAAGATCCTGTTTTGGGTTATGAAACATCTCACTTACCCTCTTATCTAGAAGAGAAAACTAGTTGGTGGCGCAAAGAGCATTGCGTCTCAATAACTATTGATGACATTAGAAATCTAGGAAAGGAAGCCATTGCTGACAAACTTTTAGATGTTAAAAATAACAAGGCCATCATCGTCAATTCTGAAAATAAAAACGATTTCAAAATAGCTATTGAGGGTATTAAAATAGCTGAATCCAAAGGGAAAAAGTTCATGTACCGAACTGCTTCTTCCTTCGTTCAACTATATGCAGATATTACAAATGAATTGAGTGCAAACATCAAAGATACAATCTCAAGTTGTTTAATTGTTGCTGGTTCTTTCGTAGATCTTACAACGCAACAATTGAATCATCTGAAAGAACATGAACAATTTTCGGAAATCATGATAGAAAGTTTACAAGTGTTTTCAAACTATGATGCTTATTTAAATACTATCGTAGAGAAAATAGACGCTTTTCTTAAAAACCAGACAAAAGTATTGGTTTATACCGAAAGGGATTATAAGGGAAATGGAAGCAAACAAGATAAAATAGAATTAGCTGAGAAATTGTCAATGTTCGTTCATCAAATGGTATCCAAGATAACTTTTCAACCCGATTTAATCATCGCCAAAGGTGGTATTACTTCACACGAAGTTCTAAAACACGGGCTTCAAGTAAAAAAAGCCAATGTCATGGGACAAATTCATCCAGGCATTCCAATTCTAAGATTAGATGCTTCAAGTAAATTTCCAGGTTCACTTTATGTTATTTTTCCAGGAAATGTAGGCACCGATTCGACACTTACAGAAATTGTTCAAAAACTTTTTAAAAACTAATTCAAATGAAAATGAAAACTATAAGTTCATCACTGACTGCATATCAAATTATACTTGATAAAATTATTAATAATGAACTAAAACCAGGAGAAGTGATTACCGAGGTTTCGCTTTCTGAAAAGTTGGGACTTAGTAGGACACCTGTGCGAGATGCCGTTCAACGTTTAGAAATGGAGGGGCTCGTCGTTACAGAAAATCGAACAAAAAAAATCTATTACCTAACACCTCTTGACATTGAGAATATTTTCGATTTAAAGATTTCCATAGAATCAACGATTGCGAGATTAGCTGCGGAAAAAGGCACAGATAAACAAATGAACGAATTGGGCGACATCGTATTAACTATTCATGATTTGCTTATAGAACGGAAAAATAATCCAGAAAGAATGGATCATTTTTTCGAAAGATGGATTGAAGCCGATAAAAAATTTCATGCCAAACTATTTGAAATATCTGATAATCAAAGAGCTGAACAAATCATAACTACTTTAAATACACAATGGCACCGAATTAAAATGGGCTTATCGGCCATTGAAGGACGTATAGAAAAATCTGCCTTCGAACACAAAGCTATAGGCAACGCCATTATATCCCGAAAACCCGAAGAAGCAGAACAGGCTGTTATAAAACACCTTACGAATCTTAAAGACGTACTGCTAAAAATCATGCAGGCTTTTAATATTTAAACCAATCCGTTATACATGAATAGCACAAAAAAACAAAACTTTTATCACCAAAACTGGCGCTGGTTTGTCTTGGGCACTTTGTTTTTAGCTACTTTTCTAAATTATTTCGATAGACAAACCTTGGGCACAGCTATCGATCCTATTGCCAAAGAATTTGGTTTAGATAATATGCAAATTGGCAATTTATTATCGGCATTCTTAGTCACTTATGCTTGGATGCATCTGTTTATTGGAATGATGACAGATAGAATAAAAAATCTTAGATGGTTCTTTCCTTTTATGGTTATTGGTTGGTCTATAAGCACCATGTTAGTGGGACTTGTAGATAATTATGAGCACCTTATTTGGTTACGATACCTTCTTGGTATTTGGGAAGCGGTAAACTTCCCTATCTGTATCATGATTATTTCTAGAATATTCCCGCTTGAGGAACGTAATTTAGCTCTTGGCATTTTTGCAAGTGGTGCATTTCTTGCAACTTTGGCAGCACCTCCTGTGGTTATTTACTTTTCAAATGAATATAATTGGCGGTTAGCCTTTATCGTGGCCGGTTCTATTGGATTTTTATGGCTAATTCCTTGGCTATTGATTTTTAGAAAACCCGAAGACAAAGTAGCTAATTGGCATGATTATAATAAAGTTGTACAAGGCAAAAGTTTTAAGTTTCAGGTAAACAATATCCTAAACGGATATTTGAGTATCCTAAAAGCACCTGCTTTTTGGGGTGTTGCACTCATTGGTGTTGGTATTGTACCTTCACTCTACTTCGCAACACAATGGTTTCCTAGATTTTTTACTCATGTATTAAAAGTACCTTACGACCAAACGTTATCCTTAAGACTATCGGCCATTTATTTTATGCAAGACGTAGGTCTTTGGCTTGCCGGTGTTGTTGTGCTGTTTCTTGCTTATAAAAAGGTAGCTATTCTTAAATCTAGAAAAACCGTCATTGTTTTTGCATGGCTATTAATGATAAGCGTCATTATTGTTCCTCAACTAAAAACGGTTGAATGGAGTGTGTTTTTTCTGTGCCTATATGTTTTTGGTATCGGGGCTTTTCTCGGAAATCAACATGCGTTTAAACAGGATATCATTAAAGACAAAGTGGCAACCGTGGCTGCACTTGTTGGTTTTATTGAAATGAATTTCACTTCACAAGTTATAAAACAAATAGGTGTTATGACAAACGATTCTGGAGACTTTTCACAAGTATTTTTCATGATGGCTGGCTTGGCAACTTTTGCATTGGTAGTGGTTTTTGTTTTTATGCGAAAAAAATGGTTAATAATTGAATAGTAATAAGAATATATATGAAGAAAATAAGTGAAGATAAAATAGAGGAATTAGAAGATTGGGCCTACAATATTAGGCGATTAGCTATAGAAATGATTATTCATAGCAGTTGGGGTCATATTGGTGGTGCATTTAGTATGGCAGATATTTTGGCTGCCCTCTATTTTTATGAAATGAAGTTGGATCCCCAAAACCCATTGATGGAAAATCGCGACCGTTTTATACTATCTAAAGCTCATGCATCACCTGCTATGTATGCCGCTTTAGCGCTTCGAGGATTTTATCCCGAAAAACGAATTTACGATTATTGCGAACCTGGAGGATTAGAAGGTCATACTCATATTTTAAGTGCTCCTGGTATTGAAGCTTCAGGAGGACCTTTGGGTATGGGGCTTTCTGTAGCTGTTGGTATGGCTTTGGGATTACGTCAGAAAGAAAATCCACGCTCTCGAATTTACTGCATGTTGGGTGATGGAGAATGTAATGAAGGGAATATTTGGGAAGCCGCCATGTCGGCTGCACATTACCATCTTGATAACTTAATAGCCATTGTAGACTACAATAAAATTATGGCGAAAGGCATGCTTTGGGAAATGATGAGTATAGAACCTTTTAGAGATAAATGGGAAGCCTTTGGATGGAATGTACATGAAGTAGACGGACATGATATGGAAGCTGTATTAAATGTTCTTCATAAAGCCCGTTGGATAACAGTAAATGGCAAACCAAATGTTATTATAGCACATACAGTAAAAGGAAAAGGTATTGAATGTGCAGAATTTAATTACCAATGGCACACCCATGCACCTTCACCAGAATTAGGTGATGAAATGATGCGGGAAATGGCACGAAATTATGGAAAACCAGAAAAGGGATATTCGTTATTAAAACAAGGATTGGATAAAGAATCATTTTACGGAGGAGAATAATATGGAAAGTAAAACAAATAAAAGAACAGAAATGCGTGATGCATTTGCAGAAACCTTAGTGGAGTTAGGTTTAAAATACGAGAACATGCTTTTTCTCGATGCCGATTTACATACCTCTACCAAGGCATCCGAATTTAAAAAGAAATTCCCAACAAGGTTTATCCAAATGGGTATTGCAGAGCAGAATATGTTTGGAGTTTCTGCAGGATTGGCCTTTGAAGGATTCATTCCTATTCCATCAACGTTTGCGGTGTTCGCTTCACGTCGTGCACTCGACCAAATAGCCATATCCATTTGCTATCCAAAATTGAATGTAAAAATTCCCGGATCTTATGTTGGTATACCTACCAGTCGTGCTGGTGCATCCCATAATTCAATAGAAGACATTGCCATCATGAGAGCTATGCCTAATATGTTGGTGGCAGATCCATGTAGTAATAACGATCTAAAAGCTATAATGCGAACAGCAATGGAAACAAATGGTCCCGTTTATTGGCGAATTTCCAGATATGAATTGCCCGAAATTTTTCCAGACAACCACACATTTGAATGGGGTAAAGGAGTTGTTATTTCAGAAGGAACCAATGTTTCTTTATTTGGCACTGGCATTATGACCGATTTTAACATTCGCGCTGCTAAATTATTAGAAAAGGAAGGCATTAGTGCAGAAGTTATACATCTTGCCTCTATAAAACCAATAGATAGCGCATTGATTTTGCAATCGGCAAAGAAAACAGGTTGTGTAGTTACGGCTGAAAATGCCTCTATTAAAGGTGGTTTTGGTGATGAAGTTTTAAGTGTTCTGGCTGAAGAATTTCCAGTACCTACTTATAAAATTGGGGTACGGGATGAATTTGTGGAAAGCGGTGGTATTGAAGCACTTTTCTCTATTCATAAAATGCAACCTGAAGACATTGCGCTTGCAGCTAAAAGAATGATTGAAAAGAAAAGGTGAATTTTCAATTGATTACAAACATAATTAACGTTAAAACTAGATGAAAATGACAGATAAAAACGATGATGCTATACGTCTTTTTGGTGATTACATGCGTATTACCGGAACACCTACTTTACAAAATGAACCTGGAGATATTTTGGAGTTAAAAGGAAAAAAATTGGGTGTTGTAAATGGATCTAATTGGGTGAGTTTGTGGAGTACATGGTTTGGCAAAAAAATATTGCCCGGTGTTAAAATTATCAATACAGGTAATGAAGCTGTTCAACTAAATTTTATGACTGCTTATCATAATGGAGAACCTTGTCCGCCACAAATCAACATCGATTTGTTCTGCAACTATGCCAAAGATCTATACGATTTATACAAGGTCGATGCTATTTTAATTTCATGTTCAACAATGAATAGAGCCTACTCACAGGTCCAGGATTTTATGAGACCTTATGGAATTCCTGTGATTCAGATAGATGAGGAAATGATGGAAGAAGCTGTGGAAACTGAGGGAAAAATATTAGTAGTGGCAACACATGGCCCAACAGTAAATAGTACACAAGAGCTGCTTCAGGAAACTGCAGAAAAACTTGGAAAAAAAGTGGATTTTGCAGGAGTTACTGTAGAAGAAGCTTTTGACTTATTGGGTGAAGGAAACATTGAAAAACATAACGAGGTAATTGCAGAAGCCATTAGAAATGCCCAGAAAAAAGAAAAGATAGATATCGTGGTACTGGCACAACTTTCAATGTCTGTTTTCAGCTTTTCATATCCTAATCCAGAAAAAGAATTTGGAGTAAAAGTATTGAACAGTGGTGAAACCGGTTTCAGAAAGGCAGGTAAGATTCTAAGTGGAGAATCTGTATAAAGAATTAGTTTAAATTAAGAGTATAAAAATAAATTATGAACCTTTTCAACCTATTAAATAAATATACTGTAGCAATTTTATTTATGCTGACTATTTTTGCCTGTAATCAGGATTCACACAAAAACTTTCAACAAAAACCCGAATTAATATCATTTGCATCACCTTGGACTTCAGCATTTATTGTCGATTCTTTATATCCACATCACTTTGTAAATAATGAAGGTGAGCATTTACTGATACTTAATAAAACAGCATGGGCTTATTTTAAAAGTGAAGATCCTGAAGGAGTCTTAAAAAGAGCGAAGGATCAAGGTGTAAACGTTATTAGGGTTTGTTTGGAAGGCGCTCTTTATTTTGAAACACTTGGCATGGATTCTTGGCCATGGGGAGGAACACGAGAAAATCCTGACTTTTCAAAGTTTAATGAGCCATATTGGGATGAAGTGGAAAGACGTATACAGTTAGCTGGGAAATATGGCATTGGTATTGATTTAAATTTATACAATAGCCTTAGCAGGAAAGCACATGAGCTACCCTATCAAAAAGAATATTGGGATGAAACTATTAATAGACTGGGTAAATACTCTAATATTTTCACTTGGGAAATAATGAATGAATATTTAGGGGATGAACGTTTTCAAGATTCTGTAGGCAACTATTTCTACAAAAACGATCCCTTTAAAAGACCTGTCATTACCTCCGCAGGGACTACAGATGATGCATGTTGGCCTCAAAAAGAGTGGATGGGCATTTCAATTGTTCATACCTGTACAGGTTCTACAGCTGAATACGATTTAAAAGACTGGTATTTTTCTGTAGCACAAAACAGTAGATCACATGGAAAACCAGCGTTTAACAATGAATCAGGAAGAGAGATTAGACATAAAAATGATGATCCAATACATCGCCGTAAACAAGCCTGGATCTGGTATACGGCAGGTTGTCATTGGACCTGGCATTCCTGGGAAGGTTGCGAAGGTATCGACGATGCTTCCTATCGTGGTCCTGGTCAAGAATTTATGAAACCTGTTACCGATTTTTTCAGATCCCTTCCGTTCTGGGAAATGGATCCAAATTTCACTATATATAACGCTACATCTTCTGAATATTTTTCAGTGACTCTTGCTGAACCTTCCCGAAAGATCAATATCGTTTATCTCTGTTCTTTAGAAACAGGAAAACACATTACAGATGAGGTAGCAAATGTTCGTTTACCCAATGGTGGGTTCAAAATTTCTTTTATAAACCCATCTACATTAGACACACTAAAGGTTGCAGAACTTCAATCTAAAGGATTAGGGAAGCCGAGTCCTTTACAAATTCCTGATTTTATGGATGATTTGGCAATAGTAATCGAACGCACTCAAGCTAAAAAGCAAACTGTTATAGAGGGTACGGAATAAGAAAAAATAGAATTTTTATTTTGTAAGTTGTATTTTATTAAATTAAGTTTTTAGGTAATATCTCACTAAGTGTGTAAGTTATAAATCGAGGGTTTGACTCTTTATTAGAGTTGGACCATTTTTCAAGTATAGTCAAAAACTGGTTTAAAATAATGCCCCAGTTTCTAATAGGCATCGAGTTTTTAATAGCAAGAAAGAGAGACAATGTAAATGCAAGATTGTCTCTCTTTTGCATTTAGGATATACGTTCATTGATACAATTTGTGAAGCTAGTTTCTAGATAATTCATTATCTTTTCATTCTCTAATCAGAAAAGTGTCTGCTTTGATTTGTTTATAATACTGATTAATAATAGCATGAATGAAAACTGTTCTATTTGATGCCATAAAGGAAGTAATAATTATTTCTGATAAAGAAGTTGAAGTTTTAACTTCTGCTTTTAAAATCATTACTAAAAAGAAAAATGAATACTTGGTTGAAGAAGGTGCTTTGTCCCCAAACCTATATTTTATAATCAACGGATATGTAAGATGTTTTTACTTAGATAATGGCAATGAAATAACAACTCAAATTTTATCTACTAAAGATTTTGTGACTTCCTTTGAAAGTTTTTTAAATAATGATTTCTCAAAAGAAAGTATTCAGTGCATCTCTGATTGTACATTATTGTGTATATCAAAGACTGACTATGAAAATTTGTACAAAGAGGTTTCAAATTGGTCATTTTTTTGTAAAAGCGTATATGAAAAATATATTACAAAAATTTCAGATAGAGCAAACTCACTTCAGAATCTATCGGCATCAGATAGATATTTAAGGCTATTAAATACTCAGCCCAATATTGCTTTAAATACAGCTGTAAAACATTTGGCTTCTTACCTTGGCATAAAACCTCAGTCACTTAGTCGCATTCGAAAAGAGGTAATTAAGTAACATATGTGATTTTTTTAGAAGTAGGTTGCCCGTAATTTTGAAAAAAATAAAATTATGAATAGAGTAATCCCTATTTCAATTTGGTCAAGAGGCATGATAAATTGTTTCTTGATTAAGGGAGATAAAAAACACATACTGGTTGATACAGGCGTTCCAAATAGTGAAAAGAAAATTATAAAACAACTGAATAAATATGGTATCGATAAAAATGATATCGGATTAATAATAATCACTCATTCTCACATAGACCATTTTGGAAGTGCCTTCAAACTCAAACAAATTTTAAAAATGCCTATTTTGGCTCATGAACTGGACGTTGAATCATATATAACAGGCAAAGCTGATATTTCAACTATGAAACTTAACAAACCTCAATGGTGGCTTTTCAAACAAATAATTAAAAATCAAAAAACAGAACCTTTCGAACCTGAAATATTAATTGAAGGAGATACTGAATATGATTTAAAGGATTGGGGAGTTAATGGTAAAATCATCCACACCCCTGGGCATACTCCTGGTTCTCTCTCAATAGTTTTAGAAAATGAAGAAGTTATTATTATGGATATGATGGCTTCTGGAATCCTACTAGGCGGAATAATGTTTCATAAGCGAGTAAAGCATCCTCCTTTTCATGATAATTTAACTGTACTTAAAAAGAGTTTTGGCAAAATTTTACTGGAAAAGGGAAAACGATATTATCTAGGACACGGTGGCCCATTAGATAGAACCCAAGTGATAGAATATTATGACAAATACTTAAAAAGTAGGTCAGCTGTATAAAAGTAATAGCTGGTTCCATAGTAAATTCAAAGGTTGCAACTCGCTTCAACTTTTGTAACCAGACAGGAATGAAGCCCGTAATCGGCTACCATTATACTAACCGTTAAGCATCATCTCGAAAAAATTAATATTTCAAGAAAATAATTGCAGAATTAAAAAACTTATGTATATTTGTATACTGAATATAAGGAATATCAAGTATGGGTTACTCTTTATCCTTTACAAAATCAATATTAGTAGTCATCTTTATATCTGATAAGATACGACAAAAACAATTTGAATTTTTGTCAACAGCTGATATTTCTAAATATTTAAGCATTCCCAAACCAACTTTGGTTAAAATACTTCAAAACTTAAATGCCGCTAACATAATTGAGACTAAAGAAGGAAAACTTGGTGGAATAAGATTGATAAAAAAACCTTCCGACATTACTGTTTTGGAAATTTTGGAAGCAACAGAAAAAGGAAAGCCTTTATTTCAAACTTCATTTAATATACTAGCTGAGGGAAAAAGACCCAACAACGCACAAAAATCAATTAAAAATATTTTGAGTAATGCTGAAAACCAATTAAAAAGTGAATTATCAAAAAAAACAATTGAAGAAATATTAATTGAAATGAATAATTAATATTTTTTTATTTTAACTATATATACATAATATACTGTAACTACATATGAAATTTTCAAAATTCTTTTCTAATGTTCAAGAAACACCTTGGTATCGTGATTTTTTAAATCCTGTAGTCAATGAAATTACTGATAATGGTAAATTATTAGATATTGGAACGGGTACAGGGAAACTCATTCAAATATTATCTAGTGAAAAAGATATTGATTGTGTTGGAGTAGATACCAGCTCTAGAATGCTTTTAGAAGCCCAAAAAAAACTAAAAAAAACTAATACAAAGCTAATTGAAATCAAAGCAGATAAAAATCTACCATTTGAAGGCAACACTTTTAATTATATAACCATTTGTAGCGTTCTTTTCCATTTAGAGAAGGACAGTATTGATATTATACTCAAAGAGTCTCGAAGACTTTTAAAAAATCAGGGGAAAATAATAGTTCTTACACCAACAGGAAGCGGTAATATTCTTAACCTATTAAAAAACTACTTCCCTCTTAAAAACTTGAGTATTTACATTTGGTTTTATGTTACTAGAAATCGTGCAGGGCCTTGGACAAAGAACCTATATCTTGAGCAATACGCACTAACACACCATTTAAAATATAAAAGAGAAATTGTGATGAAGGGCTATGCCCAAGTTGAAGTACTAGAAAAATAATTTTTTTACACTTTCTAAATATAATGAATATAAAGTATAACAATTTAAAAAAAATACAATGAAAAATATAAAATTAGGAATCATAACATTGACGTTGATAATTGGCGTCAATCCTAAATCATTTGCTCAACAAGAAATAACACCTTCAAATGACAAAACAACGATAAGTCTTGAAATTGACCCAGCCACTTTTGCCTTTAATGGTTATTCAGCACATTTGCGAATTCAACCAAAAAATTGCTATCATTTACTATTTGGGGTTGGTATCTATGCTATGGATATGCCAAGTGTTCTAGTTGATTTTAATAAGAAAAATAAAGATAAAGGATGGGACGTTCGACTAAATAATGGCGTCGGACTTTTTGGCGAGCACCATTTTACAGAAGTAAATCGCAAATGGTTTGTAGGAGCTCAAATGAGTATACAAGAATACAAAATTGAAAATGAAACCTTTGCAGGAAGTGAAAAGTTTACAAATATTCTTGCTATGGGCTATTTTGGTTATACCATAAAACCATTTAAAAATAATTTATACATCAAACCTTGGGCAGGAATTGGATACACATCAAAAATATCCGGGAATAACACTTTAGGTAGTTTGGAATACGATATTGCCCCAATTACAATGTTTGCTACACTTCATATTGGATATACTTTTAATTAATAACAATGAATAATCAAAAAACAAAAAACATCATTGGTAACGGTATAAACTATTTTATATCTACAGCACTAATCATTAGCGGATTATTAAAATTAATTGGATTTAAGCCATATACAGAAATGATTATGGAATTAAACCCTAATTATTTTGAATTTATCTATTTTCTTGGAGTGATTGCAATTGTTTCAGGAGTATTATTTATAATCCCAAAAACATTTACGTTTGGGTTAATAGCAACATTGGTTTTCCTAGGCGGAACTATATCTGCTCATATGCAACACGGAGATGGTTTCATCCCTCAAATAGTATTTGTTTTATTAACTGTTTTATCCGCTTATCTAAAAAGAAGTGAATGGTTTAGAATAAAAAAATGAACGAATGCATAGCAATGGAAAAAAATACAGTCGGTTCAGTAGTAAATTCAAGGGTGGCAACCCACTTCAACTTTTGTATAACTTGACAAGAATGAAGCCCGCAATCGGCTACTATTCTCATACTAACCGTTACGTGTAATGCTGATTAAACCTTAAACTATTTTTGAAGTCTAAAATTAAACCACTAATTAACTAAATATGAGTAAATACAACTTAACTTTTCTTATCATACTATTTTTATTCTCTTGCAATTCAGATGATAATAATTCTATTCTTGAAAATTCAAATAATACTACAGACATCACAAAGCCTAAAGGACTTTACACCAGTTCTTTTGGAAATGAAACTGCTTTAGATAATAATCAAGTTAATGGTTCGTTAATTCGAGTAAAATGGAGCGAAATAGAACCAAACAAAGGAATTTATAACTTTTCAAGCATAGAGCAATTTCGTAAAATTATTAAAGCAAGAAATTTAAAGTGGAGTCTTAGTATTCTAGCTGGTGGAGATAGTCCTTTATGGTTGACAGAATCTATTGGCGCTGATTATTTTGAAATAACAGGAGTTGATAATACTGTAAAGAGAATCCCTAAAATTTGGGATACTAGGGTTAATGAAAGACTCGCTTTACTTGCGGAAGCACTTTCGAACGAATATAATGAAGATGAAGATTTGGTTTTAGTATATGTTCCACAAATGACTGCAAATGGTATAGAAGGTCATTTTAATGGTGTAACAACAGATGAGCTTTTAGATGCTGGACTAACTTCAGACAATTGGGTTAATAGTGTAAAAGAAACAGCTAGGATATTTGCAAATGCTTTTACAAAAAAGGCAATAGCAGTTGAAGTCCACGATATAATGGAAGATACCTCAATTCCTAATAGAATAATGACAGACTTATGGAATGACAGCACTTTAAATCATCGTGTTGGAGCTGCAATGTGGTGGATTTCAGGGAAGACAACTTATCAACCTAACCTTATAGATGCCCTTACTGTATTTCAAGGAGATATATATGCGCAAGCTATTGGAAGGTCAGATCAAACAGAAAGATTTAAAGATAATGATTATACTACTATATTCAGTCAAGCACAAACAATAGGAATTAGATATATTGAACTTTGGGAATACGAATTTGTTAATAACACTTTCCCTATAGAATTTGAAAATTTTAATAATTATACAAATGTCACTTTTGAATAATTTTTTACCGCTAGAAGAAAGTGCTAAACACAATATTTTAGTCTAAATTTCGTGCCTCTAGGTTTAGATCAAATTTTCCAGATATTCCTTTCATGGCTTTTTGTAAAATATTTTGAAAAATGACCATCTTTTCATTCTTTAGATTCAGCATGTTTAACCTTTATTTTAATACCATGCAAACAACACTAAAACTATTTTCTAACTTTGTATAATGCACGAAAAATTAATAAAATTGATTTCTCAAAGCGTAACACTCGCTGACACGGATATACATTTATGCCAACAGTATTTTCAACCTGTGCTTTTTCCTAAAAATCGTATCATAGAAGAAGAAGGAAGAATCCCAAAACATCTATATTTTGTGGTGTCAGGTTTTGTGAGACTATTTCATTACAACGACAAAGGTGATGAAGTCACTACACACATTAATTGTCCTCCAGGCTTTATCACATCATATTTTACCTTTATTAATCAGGAAGAGTCTAATGAAAATCTCGAGTGCATAACAGAATGCGAATTGCTTAAAATTACTAAAAATAATTTGGATTTATTGACACAGCAAAGCATGGCGTTCAAGGACTTCAGTATATTGGTTTTTCAGGAATCACTAGCCTATAATGAAAATCGTTCAAAAGAACTGGCAACACTCACTGCAGAACAACGTTATCAAAAACTCATTGACAATTATCCCCAAATATTATATAATGTTCCTCTGCAATACATCGCTTCGTTTTTGGGAATGAACCCGAAAAGTTTGAGCCGTATACGAAAACAGGCTATTAAGTAAAGATTTCATATTTCTAATTCCAAACGAACCCTTTTTGGTAATTTAGCGACTACTAAATTATACGATTCATCAATCCATTTGTAAAGTAGTGAGTCAGGAATGGAATTATCCATAACAATACGATTCCAGTGGTTTTTGTTCATATATCCAGGTAAGGTTACGGCAGGGTATTTTGCCCGAAGATCATCTATTGTGTTTGGGTTGCATTTTAGGCTAATACTAGCATAAGTTGAAACATCGGTTGCTGTAAACATTTTGCCCCCAACCTTAAAAACCAAAACATTGGGTAAGTTTTTTGGAAAAGGAAAAGATTCCGTAACACCACTTTTTTTAATGCAATAATTTCTGTATTCCTCTATATTCATACTCATTTAATATTAAGAGCGTCGGTAAGTAGGTTAATTTCGTAATGATAATTGGTAGTTCTTTTGTTTACCCATAATAAATTACAGTTCGTTTTTTTGCTGTTGATGAACATCGGCTTAATAACTCCATTTTTTACAGCATTTATTCCGATATAATCAGGCAAGACTGCTAATCCGTGACCAATATCCATCATAGTAACTATATCTCTAAAAGAAGGGAAAACATATTTTGCCTTCACTTGTGGCCTACTGTTGAAATTAGCTTTCCAAAAAGCTGTTATGTTGGGTAAGTCATTGTCATATGCATACCACAATTGTTCGGATAGCCATTGCTGGATTTCTTTTGAGTTTTTTTTGTCTATTTTTTCAAAAGGAGCATCCTTATACAACTTTTTAGAAGCGTAGAGTGATAGTTTGCTTTCTTTTATTAATGAAAAATTATGGTCGTATCCACTATATTCCCTGTCTGAAACCATTAAATGAATTTTATCTTTCTCTAAATACGTAATCAATTCTTCCATGTCACCAAACTTAAACGTGAGAAACATATTAATTTCCGGGATTTTTTTCAGAATAAATTGATGGAAAAAATCATAGGAGCAACCCACTACAATAGAAGGGCAATTTTTGCTACTTCCTCTCCTGAATTTCTGTTCTGCTTTTTCTAATCCTTCAATAAATACTGCAATTTGTGAATACAAAAATTTCCCATATTCCGTTGGTAGCATTTTTCGGGTTGTGCGTTCAAAAAGCTGCTTCCCTACTTCGCTTTCCAATGCTGCTATTTGTTTGCCTACTCCTGGTTGCGACATATACAATTTCTGTGATGCTGTTGTCAAACTTCCGTACTCGTAAACATAGGTAAAAGTACGATACCATTCTAAATTAACCATATTACTTAAGTTATAGAAAACGCTAATATAAGTAATTTTTATTATACATATAGCTCCTCTACATTTGTCAGACATTATTTAACTTTAAAAATCATAATTATGCCTAAAAAAACACTCCTAGTAAGTTATACTCCGCGTATAGGTTCCAATACAAAAAAGCTTGTCGATAGTTTTAAAACATTATCGAACGGTAATACTGAAGTGACAATTTTGGATTTGGCAATTACACCACCAGATCTGTTATTGTTTGAAACTCTAAACGTTTTTTTAAAAGCCAATTATTCCGATGAAACATTAACAAATGAAGAAGAAATGTTGCTAAAAAAAAATAACACAATGACCGAACAACTCATACTATCAGATTTTATAGTACTAGCTTTCCCGATGTATAATTTTTCGGTTCCAGCCACAGTAAAGGCTTGGTTGGATGCAGTGATACAAATAGGTAAAACTTTTACAATCAACAGTGAAGGGTTTCAGGGATTATGTTCAGATAAAAAAGCAATGATTCTTATAACAACCGGGTATGAAGTTGGTGAAGCGGATTTTGCTACACCACTTATCAAAACCGCTTTTGGTTTTATGGGTATTGAGTCTGAAGACGTAGTAATACAGGGTCTCAACCAGTTTCCTGAAAAAGCAGATAGACTTATTGAAGACGCTATCTTTAGAATAGAAGGCATCTGTAATAGATGGTACCAAAATAGTAATTAAGTAACATTTGCGAAGTGTGTTTGCATAAGCTATGTTGAATTCAAATCAATTTAAATGATGGTCTAAAAACCAAGAAACCGTACAAATCATAGGTTTTGCACGGTTTTGAAACTTTTTACAAGTTTTCTTAGTGACCTCGACTGGATTCAAAAGCAGTCTCACAATTCTCAATGTTTATAAGGGTTTTGAGATATCAATTAATTTGACTAAATCATGAAAATAAACTTTAAATAAATATTAACCTAATTGTGATTTAATCACTAAATCGGAACACAAAATCCTTTTTAAAGCTTTTATTTTCTCAATACCTTCTCCAGTTGCAAAAAATGGTTAAAGGGAACCATTGAAAACGGAATTTTTGAGCCACTTAAAAACTCATTTCAGCCTAAGATATAAAAGGATTTCCAATAATTATTACTATGCTTATTTATATCCGCTGTAGGTGGCACATCTTGACCGCCTTATCCACCAAGGGACTTCCCTCAAAGGAGTGTGATTATTCCCAAACAAAATGAAAGTTCATTTCATCTTTCAACATTAAAGATATTTTTAATTTCCCATTGAGTATTTATTTTTCATCCATATTAATTACATAGTTATTTTTCGAAACGTTATATGTGAATCTTAATCTCTCGAAAGTGGGCATACCCGAAAAGAGGGATAATTTCCAATTATTGGTGTAACCAAGTGGTTCACTGGGTATACCAAAGCTGTGATCAATACGGTTATTAGCGTTCTGATCGTGGATAAATATGCAAGCATAATCACCTAAAGGAAGATCATCAATTTTGACAAAAGCTTTTTTATTATCAATTTTGATTTCCAGTATTTTGAACGGATCTGAAGGTATTTTGTCTTCTTTCCTGTATAAATATACAAGTAACTGACCCGAATTATCGGCAAATCCGGTTACGTTAAAGGTTAGCGGGATATGTGTTTCTTTCGTTTGTGCATAAATGCCTAATGACAATAACTGAAATGTAATAACAGTTATAATAATTGAAATTCTGTTCATGATTTTATAATTTTTATTCGTACGATAATGCTTTATGTGCAGGTATTTTAATGGCTGATTTTGCTGGAATTCTGCTTGCCAGCCAACCAAAAACAATTGTAACTATCAAGGTTATCCAAAAGCCAGAATAGCTGAAAGCATATTGTAAAACGGCTTCTTTTCCTAGCATTAATTCCCCAAAAAAAATGGCCGCGAGCTTACTAAGCGGATAAGCGAGAATTAATCCCAGGACCATGCTAAAAACACTAACAATGAACCCTTCATATACAAATAACCTGTAAATTTTTCTGGGTATTGCACCAATGGCTCTCATTACTCCAATTTCACGGGTGCGTTCCCATATATTTATACCTGTCGCTGATGCCATTCCTACAGCACTGACCAGTAAAACCATAAAAGAAAGGATAAGAATCGTGGATAATATAATATTTAAATGATCGTAAATAATCTTTACTCTTTCTGCCTGCGACATCACGTAGAGTATATTTAAATTTGATGTTTTAATGGCTTTTTCAATATTCTTTTTTAAAGCAATTACCTGGTCATAGTCGCCATACTTTGCCACGAACATCAAACTATTTGCATAGTGATTGGGATTAAATTGGGAATCATATTGGTTGATATCCATATAAATTTTAGCCTTTTCAAACTGCCGGGCAACACCTACCAGTTTAGCATTTAATATTTCACCATCGATGGTTATTGTTACAATACTGCCAACTTCCGGATTTTCATAGAGAGACATGGCTTGTTGGTTCATTACAATTTGTAATTCATTAGGGGAATTAATCCAATGACCTGTTTCTATAGCTAACCTGAGCATTTTACTTTGGTAAGGAAGCGCTACAATTCCAGCTCCTTTCTCGGTTGAAGCCACTTTCGATTCAATTTCTCCTCGGCCACCTACCCACATTTCAACTGTGTCAACATTTTTCAGGGATAGAAAAGGACGTATGGCATCTTCTCTAGGAATGGGCTTGTTTATAACAACTTGAATATCATATCTTAATTCACTTTTTAACCCTTGTAATAGGTTCCATAGGGATTGTCTCACATTAAAACCAGTACTGAAGATGGCTACTCCAAGCGACATAGCTAAAATAGTCACAATCAATCTCCTGCTGTTTCTTCCAGTGTTTCGGACTGCCAAAAGGAATATGCCAGACAGACGTTTATTTTGCAAAGAATTCCATTTGCTACTTCGTATATTTTGTTTGATGCCATAATCTGAAAGAGCTTCTTTCACTGTTATTCCAGTTCCTTTTAACAGGATAAAGAACGATAACAAAACTGGTAACAAAACACTGGCTAGCATTAGTAAAATAACAACATATAAAGGCACTGAAGTAGTGAGGATATCAAAATTCAGTTTTCCAGCAACAAAATAGGAAAATGCTTTGCCGGTTGTGATTGCCAAGGGAACTCCTATAATGCCAGCAATTAATCCCATAAGTACAAGCATGATCAAATAAATCTGAAATATTTTGTACTGTGAGGATCCTATAGATTTTAAAATACCTATTTGCTTGATTTGACTTGCCATAATGGCCCGAATTAACTGTGAAACTAACACTGCTTCCCATGATAAATGCCAGTAACCCGATAGTTCCTATTAGAAACAATAGCGTATTTAATTGCCATTGATGTGGATGTTCATTAAATTTTGGAATATCCATTGAATTTACTGTTATCCCTTCTTTCTTCAGTTTTTTAATCAATATTTCGGCTACCTTTTTTACATCACTGGCAGAATTTACATTGTTTAGACGGGCAATTAATCGGTGATTGTTGGGTAACCCGGTAAGTTGCGAATATGTTTTTTTATCCGTATAACCATAAATAAAGGCATCCTGCGTTGCTGGAGCCTGTGCTGGGTCGTAGCAAATTCCACTAATGGGGATATGCAAATTTCTGTTTTCTATACGGACATTTGGTTTTGAGTTTATACGTATATCCGAAACAAGCTTTCCATCCCGTTCAATGAGTATGGTTCCAGGTAAAGGGACTTTCTCTCCTTCATATGGGAATACTTTAGCTAATTCAAATTTGTTGAAATCTTCTATGCCGTAAAGCCAAAGGGGAACCCATACATCAGGATAAATTTCAATTCTTTGCATGGAATAATCACGTAGTTCTGCAGTTTCGACTTCTGGTAGAGATATAAACCCAGTTAGGCTTAAACGATCGAAATCTTTGGAATGAAATATAACTTGCGCTGGATGCGTACTCTGATAATTGGTATTTAAGTCTTTGGTTAGTATGGAGTATGAAACCAATACCGTTCCAACTCCCCAAATACCAAGAAAAAGAGCAAAAACAACCAATAATGTACGTTTCGGATTGATGGTCAGTTCCCGAAATGCTTTTTTAAACTTCATGTTCATACGTATTTATTTTTATGGTTTTCAGCTATTATTGAACCATCGGAAATTGTAATGGTGCGATGGTATTTCTGTACACTTTCTTTTTCGTGTGTAACCACAATTACCGTTTTACCCGATGAGGCCAATGAACTAAAAAGTGTATTGATAGAGTTTGTTGTTTTGCTGTCTAGGTTACCTGTAGGTTCGTCAGCAACTATTATGGAAGGATTATTGGCCAGGGCTCTTGCAATAGCTGCCCGTTGCTGTTCGCCTCCTGATAATGTTGCTGGCATTTTGTCTATTTGTTCAAGAATTCCAACTTGTTCAAGTAATTGAGCAGTTCTATTTAACCTTTCTTTTTTGGGAATGGTATTGACAAACTCCATGGCCAACATCAGGTTTTCACCTATTGTAAGTGTTGGAATCAACTGAAAAAATTGAAATACAATGCCAATGTTAATGCCACGCCATTGAGCTAGTTTGCTTTCATTTAAGTGGTTGATATTTATACCGTTTACCTGAATCGTCCCCTGAGTCGGTCGGTCAATTCCTGTGAGCATGTTGAGCAACGTGGATTTTCCGCTACCCGATTTGCCAGTAATCGCCAGAAATTCACCTTCAACAATGTTTAGATCAATGTGTTTTAATGCAGTAAAATATCTTTCTTTTAAGTTGAACTCTTTCGATACATTTTGTAAAGTAATAATAGGTTTTCCCATCTGTGTGATTTTTTTGTCTAGCTTCAAGATAAGTAAATTTCAAATTGAAATGGTTTCTTAAAATTTCAGCCAAAGTCTATTGTAGTAAAAATTAGTACAAAGAAAATGGGTATGCTTTTCCTATATTATACTTTTATTGCGAATCACTTAACAATTCTTGCTATTTTGAAATGTCTGATAAAAGCGGAGCTTCTCACAGACATTATGCAGGAACGATTGGCATCAGGATTTCATAGGTGTTTTTGTTGAAAGGAATTTTAGAGGGATTATTGATAGGGATCATCATTGCCATTTCATTTATAACCTTGTACCCTGCTTCAGGAAGCCATTGGTGGGCAACGTAAATCATGACTCTTATAATATTATCGATATCACCGTTGCAAATAAATTTAGAATATTTTCGGGGAGGTATTTCAAGATAGTGCATAGGTTTTGTTACCAAATCTTTATACTTAACAGGAATACAAACAAGAAAGCGGCACTTATCTAGGGGAGTGAAAAGAGGAAAATCATTTAACATGCCAAAAGGGTACTGCCCCTCTTCTATTTGGTCATGTGCTGTTGCCCAGCGTGTCATATTTTTAAAACCATCGGTAAGCTTTTCCAAAGAAACCATATAGGTTTGAAATGTTATGAGTTTTTGTTCCGGAAGCTTTAAAATTTCAACATCGGGATAATCATTTTCATTGGAATGATTTGGTGTTTGACCATTATCACTTGCCTGAATAATTTTATGGATAAAAGAATTCAAATTTCTTTTTTGTATGATGGTTAATTTCTCAGATTGCTCACTGGTTTTGAATTTCTGTGGACTTATGGAATAAAACGCTTTAAATGCCCTGGAAAAAGATTCCAACGATTGATAGCCCACTTCCATGGCAATATTTAAAATGGGTCTTTCAGGATTTAAAATAATGGTATGTGCAGCAGATTCCATCCGCAAACGAGTAATATATTTGTTGGGAGTTTCACCAGTAACCGATTTAAATACTCGGAGAAAATGATAAGGTGAATAGTGTCCAGTGGCTGCCAGTTTTTCCAACTTAAGCTCCTGATCCAAATGTTGCCAAATGTACATGACTACCTTATCGATTCTTTCCAATTCCACTTTTCGGTTGTTCACTTTTTCTTTACAATTAATGGTTAAAAAATAAAACTATGAAGTTGTGTTAAAATTTTAATTTCATTAAATACTAAAATTTTCTTCATCTATAAAGTTTTTCAATTATTGCTTATTTGTTACAAATATTTGTTTGGTTTATTTAGTAAAGCTTTTTTATACTTGCAGGTAACAATTCCTTTTAGCTATTAATGTGACTACATTTTCATTATGGCAACTAAAGTAATAAATCTTTCTCCTTCACAAATGTTTTTGTAGCTACATGTGCATATATCAATAGTCTTAGTTGAATTATGTTCCAATAGCATTCAAATTTACCGCATGAGAATGGCTTAGTCTGTGGTATGCAATCATCAACAAAACATCTACATCTTGGATTTGATATAAAGAATTTAGATTATAAAATTAATGGTGCTACTATTAAAGACGAAGGAAAAAAAAATGAAGGAAATTTATTTGATGAATTAGACAATATCTGATGAAAGCTATGGATAATATAAGAAAAACTGAGTTAAAAAAATAAGCCTTTTAAACTAATCTTGAATTTGAGCTACTAGCCTTTTATTCTCTTCGAATAAAAAACAGGACTGCTAACAATTTTATTACCATACATAGCATCTAGTCCCATCTGCACACAAATAGCAGTATTGGCTCCCGTTGTAACATTGGAAATTGGTTTTTTATTAAAATTAATGTTATCCCTAAAATCAATTAAGGCTTGTTCACTAGGTTCTTTATGTACTATTTCAATAGGAATCCCCAAACCTTGTTTCCATTTTATGGTCGCTCCAGAAACGCCATCCAAAGTGCCCATTTCTTTTTTATTACCCCTTTCTGGGTAAAACCATGCCTTAGCATAATCTAATATGATAGTACCCTTATCACCAATTACTTTTATTTTATAGCCATCTTTAGCATTGCTTGTCAGACAAGTAAATGTTGCTTTTACGCCACTTGGATAATTGTAAATCAAGTGAATGTTGTCATAGGTTTCTCGGCCATCTTTCCAATAATCAATGCCACCGGTTCCCATAACTTGATTTGGCATTTCTCCTAATACCCAGTTTACAAAATCTATTTGGTGCGAACAAAGTTCGGCTACCAAACCACCTGAAAATTCACGATACATTCGCCAATTAATAGCTCTTTCCAGCTCTGGTTTCGGAACCGGACGTCTCCAATTTCCATTGCGGTTCCATTGGCATTCAAAAGCGGTTATTTTTCCTATTTTTCCATTTTTAATAAGTTCAACCACATGGGAATATAATCTGGAACTATGGTATTGATGACCTGTTTGAAATATTGTGTTGGATTGGTTGGCTTTTTCTACCAGATTTTGAATACCATCATAGCCCTTTGCCATTGCTTTTTCACAATAAACATGTTTACCGGCATCTAGCGCGTCTATGGCTATTTGTAAATGTGTGCTAAATGGTGTAGATACCAATATGGCATCAACATCTTTATCATCTAATAATTTACGATAATCATTGTATCCTTTTGCTTTACCGTTTATTGCTTTTAAACCATTTTCCAATCTAAAAGGTAAAACATCGGAACAAGCAATTACATTAAAGTTTTTAATTTTATTGATATTCAATATCATTCCTGTACCCCTGTCTCCAGAACCTATAACACCTAAGTTTAAAGTTTCGTTGGCATTTTTGAAATCAAGCATATTGCCCATTGCCAATGCAGATGTTCCTATAGCTGCCGATGCTATGGAGCCTTTTATTATAAATTCTCTTCTTTTCATGTATTTTTTTTATGATTGAAGCTTTTCAAAATTCGATGGATAATTATTGATTTTAAACAGGTTTAATCTCCCAACCTGGTTCATAAGTTCTTGACCATAATTTCATGGCTTCCCTGTCAAAAATACGTCCTGTTTTTTCATCGACTTCAAAGGAATTATCAATTCTTGATGCGATGTTGGCATAGTGGGTCAACATTTGGCTAATGGCCCCTTCTTCTATAGGGGATTTTAGTTCAGTCTTCCCTCGGATAGCATCAAAAAAGTTGACTGCATGACGTGTTGACAAATCACCGCCGCCACCTAAAGCAACGCCTCCTTCGGCTACTTCTGAAATGTTCTCTTTTATCAGTTTCCCTTTTAAATCATATAATTTATATCCTAAACGGTCTATATAAACAGAGCCTTTAGACCCATAAATAATGGTTCCTCTACCTAATCCAAACTTATCATAACCGTTTCGGCTTTGTCCGTCCCATTGTATGGTTTTATTATTAGAAAACCTAAACGTTGCTTCCATGGTATCGTACATGTCCCATCCATCATCCTTATATTGGAATTTGCCTGAATAAACATCAACATGTAATGGATATTTCACATCCAAAGCCCAACGGGCAATATCCAATTCATGGGTAGCATTATTACCCATTTCAGCTGTTCCATAATCCCATCCATACCAATGCCAGTTATAATCCCAAGTATTATCGGTATATTCTCTTCTAGGGGCTGGACCTTGAAACAATTCCCAATCCAAGCCTTCAGGTGGAGCTGCCTTTTTCTGAAGAGGAACATCGCCCCTGGAATTTTGGTAAAAAGCTACCGCCCTATAAGCATCACCTATGATACCATTATGAATCTCATTTATGATTTCAATGGATTCTAAAGAGGATCGTTGTTGGTTTCCCATTTGGACTATTTTATTATATTTCTTTTGATAGGCAACCAACAATTCGCCTTCTTCTGGATTATGGCTGCATGATTTTTCTAGATACACATGTTTATCTGCCTGCATAGCCATACAAGCACCTGGTGCATGCCAATGATCTGGTGTTGCCATAAAAATGGCATCCACCTTTTTATCATTCATTATGTTCCTGATATCATTTTCCAGTATAGGTTTATTTTGAATAACTTTTGAAAATGCCATAGCAGCTTTTTCACGTTGGCTTTTCATGACATCACACAAATATATGAGCTCAACGTTGTTTTTCTTGTCTGCTATAGCCTCTATATAAGCCCCATAGCGTCTTCCCAATCCTTGAATGGCTATGTGTATTCTGTCGTTTGACCCTATGATTTTTGAATAACTTTTGGCTGACATGGCATTTATACTATTGCTTAAGGCCATTCCTACAGTCCCCACTGCTGCTTTTTTTATAAAATCTCTTCGGTTTGAACTCATTATACCTAGTTTTTAAGGTTATTGGTTTGGATCTAATTTGCGAATTTTAATACTCTTGAAGTGGACCTCATTGCCATGGTCCTGCAAAAGGATGTGTCCGGATTGCCAACTGCCGAATCCGTCCCAATGGGCATATTTGCTTCGGGCTACCAGGGCATAGAAAGCTTGTGTTCCACGTTCGTACTGCAATACTTTTCGGTGGTTCAGCCAATGCTCCACATGAGCGCCCACAAAATCGATTGTCTCTAGGTTGTTGCCTTTCAGCCATTCTTCATGGCGGGTGCCACTGACAACGATACGGGCATGGTTCCATTCACCGGGCTTATTGACGATCTTATTTTTATTGGCCGGGATCAGGTCATACAGCGAAGAAACTGTCCGATTACCGTCTGTCCCCAGCTTGGCATCGGGGTGCCGCTCATCATCCAGTACCTGATATTCCAGTCCGATGGCTGATTCTTTGGATCCATATTTTTCGGTAATAAAGTATTTAATCCCGCTATTGGCACCTTCTGTGATTTTGAAATCCAATTGAACTTCAAAGGTGGAATATTCGTCCTCAGTCACGATATCTCCACCATTCTGGGATTGACCACCGTTCCCTTCTTCCACAATCAGTTCACCGTTTTCCACTTTCCAACCTCTTGTAGGAAAACCGGCTTTACCGGAACCACGCCAACCATTGGTTGTTTTTCCATCAAATAACAATTGCCAACCTTGGGCGCGTTCTTCCGGAGAAAGATTATTCGGTATCAGATTTACCACGGGAACCATTGTCCATGGGCTTTGTATCAGATCACCAGTTTGTATACGAATATTTTTCCATCGAATTTGCTTGCCAATATGTGATGGATCGTTCACGGCATGTACTTGCAGTGCTATAAACCCTTCGTGGGTCATGTCATCAACCAAATCGGCACAGGGGATTCCATTGACCCAGGTGCGAATCGAATTACCGATGGCCTCAATACGGTAATGATTCCATTGTCCGTTACGGAAGGCAGCCCTTCCTTTAGGATTCATATCCAATGGATACAGCCAGCCCCGGCGTGCCTCGTCATAAATACCACCGCTCCAAGCACGAGCAGAAGGATCAACTTCGCATTGATACCCATGAACACGGCCATTCATATAATCAGGTGTGCTTTCACTTCGGATTTGGATTCCTGAGTTCATATCGCTGTCGACCAACAGATCCAGCTCCAAGATGAAATCACCGTAGCTTTTATCAGTCACTAAAAATGAATTGGGGGTGTCAGCCACCGTCGTCCCCACGATCTCGCCATTTTCTACTGTATACTTTGCTTTGCCGTTGAGCTGTTTCCAGCCGCTCAGGTCTTTGCCATTGAAAAGGTCTGTCCAGTTTTTTTCCTGGGCTCGCACAGTAAAAAGGCAAAGCCCAAACATTACTACCATTGTTAGTTTTTTCATATTCATGAATAACAAAAATTTTGATTTAGCCATTTTTTTCAATTTTTATAAATTTGTTTTACCCTCATTAATCTCTTTTTCTAATTTCCCACCTGACCATTTTACAATTAACTTAAGCGGCACATTTGTAATTATCATAATTAAAGGTTTTTCCTTTACGCTTTTTCTTTTCCTGCAAAGTATATCTACACTGCCATTTATGCCATAAGGATAGTGTTTAATCCCATATTCATCAGTCAGATTAACATCAATTAATAGTTCATTATTTTGAATATTAGGACGAATACCAAATACGTATTCAAATAAAACATTGATTGGGGCTAAACCAGTCCAACCAACAAAATTTGAATGGTCATTCCCTTGTACTTTATCTGGTGAATAGTTTTCCCAAAGAGTATTTGTTTTGTTAAATACTTCCACTACATTATTCACATGATTAAATGCTATTTGGTAAGCTAAAGAATCAAACTCATATTTTGTTAGTCCTCTCAATACCATATAGTTTGTTGGTGCCCAAACAGCTCCATTCCAGTAACCTCCATTTGAATTAAAATTTGGATCATCGGCAGCTAAAGTTGGCACTCTGTGTTTTCGTTCAAACATTGATGTGTCTTGTAAATGTTTCACTAAAACATCTATTCTGTTTTTTGGAACTGAACCAGCCAATAGCCCCCAGTATGAAGCGATACTTTTTGTATTGCTCAATTCTCCATTTCTGAAACGATCAAAATAATACTTTTTCGAATCGTCCCACATAAAATTATTTATTTGGTCTGAGAGCTTGTCTCTTTGATTTTTCACAAAATCAACATCAAGCTCACGGCCCAATACTTTGGCCATCTCAATAAGAATATTTGCTGCAAATACTTCTTGAAACGAAATATCAATCCAAGACATAAAGCCATGGCTAAATTCGGCATTATAGTTCTCTGGAACGCGTTGTTGATTGTCCATCCCACAGCCCCAGCCACTTGAATAATAAGTACCATCAGGCCATGTGCGATACGTTGAATACCAATCGAAATACGCTAAAAGAACTGGAAAAACATTTTTTAGCCGTTCTATATCATTAAAATTTTTAAAATATTCCCACTCGGCCCATGGCATAATATCTGGCCCTGTACTTGATGGGTCAAAACGTTCAAAAACATCTGTTCCATCTGATTCTCTAATCTCCCTACAAATAAATCCATCTGGATGTTGTTTTGCATAGAAATTATTCAATGTATTCTGAAAATTGAAAGCTGCTTTGGCGTATTTTCCAAACATAGTCATATAGGAACAATCCCACATAAAAATATCGCCGTTAAATGCCGGGTCAATATATGGTGATATAAAGCCATTTTCATTATTAACCTGCTTAAGATTTGAAAAGGCTATTTCCCATGTTTTCCAATAGCATTTTATCACATCTGGTCGTTTACTCCATATAGGTTCTGGTAGTTTCTCCCTGCTACTTTGAAATGATGGGGGCAATGTAGTATCCGGCGCAATAGTTTTAAAAATATTCTGTTTGACCAGTTCATTTTTTACATAAGTTGGATAATAAGGTTGGGAATAACTTTTAAAAGAATAAAAGAAAGTCAGAACTCCAATTAAAGAAATTCTCCATAATGAATAAATCAATTTGTTTGTCATATTTTTCATTTTACATTGACCATAACGTTTATGTATGATTAGTTGTGATGCGAGAGAAGCTAGCAAACGAGCAACTAACTTTGGGGAACAAGGCTAGTGCTTTTCATAGGATACATTGTGGTGTGCATGATGGTTAATAGTTTACTCAATTACCCGAAGTTGGTTATCTTCCTTTGGAATCATTTTGAACTCGGCAAAATCTTTTAAAATTATTTGTTGGGTATTCAGATTATTAGGTAATTTGAGTTTATATAGGTCAATACTTTTAACATCATAAAATACTAAAGCTGGCCTAAAGTCACTCTCTTCTAATTTTAAGAGTACATTTTTCATTTTAATACCTGTTGCATGGCGTACATAAATCCCCCATGCTGGAAGCTCACCAAACATTGAAAATTCAGGATAATCTTTAATTTTCTCAGGAAATTGATTTAGTCTGCTCAAAGGGAAATATGCCTGCCCCTTAGATGCTCGCCCAGGATAGGTGATTTCAATATTCTCAAGAAGAACATTCTGCACATAATGTTCTGGAATTCCAGTAATGGAAGATGGTATGGTATTGTGATGTCCATATTCCATAGCACGAATATCGTAGTCCATGTCCGGACGACCAAATGGAACCTTAACCTTCATATTGGTTATGTGAATGTTTCTAATAATTCCAGGTTTTTCCCCTCCGCGATATCCTAGGCGAATAAAAATAGCATTTCCTGTGTTTTCTGCAATGACATTTGAAACCTTGATATCTTCAATGATTCCACCATCAACAGATTCAAGTGCTACCGCTGAACGGAATGTATCAAATACCTTAATATTGTTTATGGTAATGTTTTTAAAACCTCCGTACGAAGCGGTTCCAAATTTTATAGCACTGGCTCCTGAGCGGATTGTGCAATTCGCTATATAAATAGAATCATTATAAAAGCCTGGATAATATGATTTTAAACAGATGCCATCATCTGCTGAATTAACATCACAATTAGTGACCCTAACATTTCTGGAGTCTGTAATGTCCATTCCGTCATTATTCCAATACGCTCGGTTATAAATAGTTAAACTATCCAATGTTAGGTTGTTACATAACTCAAATGACAAACCCCAGCAAGCTGAATTCTTGCAGCTTATTTTTGAAATATTAACAGTATTACAAGTTGAAAAACGAATGAGTTTTGGCCTCATTTTCTCATTGGGTCTGTTTAACAAGGTAGAGTAATCAGGGTCAATGACAATACCTGCATGATGAAGACTGTCAATGTTTATAGCAAGTGCTCTGCCCTGTCCATCTATGGTTCCTTTTCCTGAAATTGAGATATTATCAGCTTTATATGCGACTATAAGAGCCAATTGAGAGTTATCATCTTTTTTTGGACTTTCTGGCCGCCCCTTCATTTCCAAACTGGCATAATGTCTGGGGTTTGTACTTCCTAATAAGATTGCATTTTCATTTAAATGTAGTTCCACATTGCTTTTCATTTCAAAAGTTCCCGTAAGGTATTTGCCTTTAGGTACAATTACCTTCCCCCCATTATTTTCGGAAGCAAAATCTATTGCTTTTTGAATGGCTTCTGTATTGAGTGTTTTTCCGTCACCTATTGCACCAAAATTTACGATTAGGTATTCCTTTTTTTCTTGTCCAAAGGAATAAATGCAGTTCAATCCAATAAATGAAACTGACAAAAAGAGTGCTTGTAGTTGTTTTTTGTACATGTCAATAATTTAAAATGTTTGAGTTTTAATGGGCATGCAGGCTTCACTTTTTTAGAACAATGTTAAATTCAACAATTTTTGATCAATTTCATCGGTTTGGGGGAAGAATTCTTTTCCCAAACTGCTTTTATACACTTTAGGAGGTAGGTTTCCCAAAGATGAATAAGGCTATTTATAATTATAATCTTCCATCCATTTACTAGTCAATTTTCTTACTTGATGCAGCTCGTTGAACCAATAGGCGTCAAGGACATCTTCTCTGTAAAATCTGTTTAAACCATCCAAAAATGCATTTTGTACCAATTTGCCCGGCTTGTATATATTGTATTTTCTATTTTATTATTTGTCATTTGAAGATATTATTTCTTTCCAATTATTTCTTTCCAATTATTTGGAATTTTTAGAATCTGTTTATTATAAATAAGCATTTCTCCTAAAGTACTATACGGCACATCTTGAAGAGAAATATTGTCATCTATAGCAATAGCCGCAGCAACTCCTGTACTTTGCCCCAACATCATAAAAGTTGGAACAATTCTGATGCTACCATATCCTACATAACTGGATGAAAGACAGGTAGGAGTAATTATATTGGTGCATTCTCGTTTCTTTGGTATCGTAGCCCTATAGGAAATTTTAAAAGGTTTCCAGTTTTTATTGTCTCCTACTTGGGTGAATCCCTCATTGTAGGCATAACCATTTTTTACAATTCTTCGCGCATGATGCATATCAGGAGGCCACCAAGCAATTGCGACAGGGTCAGAAACTGTATCAAGCGTATTAATATTTGTATTGTGTTCAGTAATAATATAATCAGATACCATGCGTCTTGCACTTCTAATATATAAGCGTCGGGGCCAATGTCCATTATCCGTGAATTCATCTTTGGGTAATCCCCACCCTTCCCAATTGGCTCTTGTAAGGCTATCTATACTAGCATCATTTTGCAAAAACCAAAGTAGTCCCATAGTAAAATCACGGTGATACTGAACGATGCTATCTTGTGTTTTATAGTTACCTGTTGGATACTGCCAATTTTCACCATAAAGATTGGCTGAAAGATCATGCCAACTGCCAACATCTGTTTTTCCATTGTGACGATAGGGGTCTGGCTTAAATAGTACGCCTCCTTTTTTTAAATACCTCCTATAAATTTCATACCAGTCAGAATTATAGGTTTTTGGTTTTGTAATTGGAATACAATTGTTCTTTTCTTTTGTTAAGCACATCCTATAACAGAAACCTTGTATGAACTTACTAGGGTCGCCATGCTTTCCTAACTTTCCATTTTGAATTGTTTTAATAAGCCCACTTGTTGAATCACCCTCAATGATATACGGATCTACTTTCACTAAAAATTGCTTAAACTTATTTTCTCCTTGCACCCCATTTATAGTTTCTCCATATTTTGTATTTCCTTCACGAATTGTTTCAGTTGTAATTCCTGAAAAATGAAGCAAATACCCTTCAATGGAAGCATCAATAAAAACTTTTGCTTCTATTTCTACCCCATTTTCTAGAATCACCTTTGTTATCTTATTCCCTACTTTTACAACTCCATTTTGTTCTTTTATCCGACTTTTTCTTATGATTGTAATGTTCCTTTCCTTATCGAGCATTTGTTCAATTATTCTTTCAGCGACAGAAGGTTCATATTTTGAGTACCAATCAGGGTTGTCAAATTCAGGTTCTAGTCCATAATATTTTTCAACAGCAATATAAAACTCACGCGCTATTCCCCCAATAACACAAGCACTACCAAAACCAATATCCCTTGCGATGCCTTCGACCAACATTCCACCTACATGACCGGTTGGTTCAATAAGGACCACTTTTTTTCCTAATCTAGATGCTTGAATTGCTGCGGTAAATCCTGCTTCACTTCCTCCAAGAATGCATATATCAGTATCAAATTTACTACCTGTTGTCTGAAAGCTGTGCCCAACCTCCACGAGGCATGCAAGCATTATAAAATAAATTATTAAAATTTTAGTATTTATCATTTGTCAATAATTGTTTAAATATGTTAGCAGCCCATTCCTTAATCTACTAGTAGCTTCATACTCTCAGCATTGTATTCAAATGCAAGTCACTTGCTTCAAAAGCTACAAAACTTATATAAAAACTACCTTTTAAAATGAATTGCCATATAAAGTAATTGAAACTTTATCGAATTAGACCAGTATGCCCAATCATGTCCACCAGGACGTACGATAAAATCGTGTGGTATATTTCTATATAGAAGTTGTTGATGTAGATTTTTATTTACCTCGAAAAAGAAATCCTCAGTTCCACAATCTAAAATAATTTCAAGTGCATTTGGCTTTAGTAAATATAACATATTAATTACAGTGTTCCTCTCCCAGTTTTCAGTAAATTTGGAATAGGATCCAAGTCGTTTTTCAATATCCCAACTATTGGGAAATGGCCTAATATCTACACCTCCACTCATACTCCCTACTGCACTATAGATGTCTTGATGCCTAAACGCTAAATATAAAGCTCCATGACCTCCCATACTCAATCCAACTATTGCCCTGCCATTTCTGTCCCTGATAGTATTGTATTTCGAATCGATAGCATTAACCAATTCTGCTGAAATAAAAGTTTCATATTTTGAAGAAGTATCTATTGGACTATCAAAATACCAACTGGTACTACCTCCATCTGGACATACTATAATAATATTGAAGCTATCTGCATATTCCTTAATTCCTTCAACTTTCTTAATCCAATCACTATAGTTTCCATTTGCTCCATGTAACAGATAAACCACTGGTAACATACCAGTTGAAGAATCTTTTTCAGGTGTTATGACTACGGTTTTTATATTTTTTTGCATTGATATGCTATAAACCTGTAGAGTATCAACATTAGCTCCTTGACAAACAGAAAAAACAACTACGACAAAAAAAACACTTATATAGTTTTTCACTTTTTCATTTATATTAATTTAACAAAATTTTTTATTGACATAATATCTTTTTAAGTTTCTAAAATTTTGATAAACGCCATTTTTTGAAACTAAATGAAATTCCTAAAAAACTAACAACATAGTTAATAACCCTTTACTTTTACCAAATTTTAGATTGGTCAGAAAGTCACTTATTTACTAGTTTTCCTTTATTTCGACTGTTACTTCAGTAGAAAGCTGACTCGCAAGTTTCGTCACATAATTAGTGAAATAGGTCGAATCCTTAAAATTTGGATCTTGACTCAGTTCCCAACCAGCTACACCATAATAACTGATGGGTTCACCATTTTCTACCTTTAATTTTGCAAGATAGGAATCTGTGAGTTGTCCCTCTTTAGGAGCTGCCATGTACCCATTATACCCCTTCTTGGGAACAATGATTGCTGTCCCTAAAATCCATTGGCGATTATAGGTTAGAGAATCATGTTGAATAAGACAAATGAAATTCCCAACCTTTATTTCCTTCAATGGTTTTCTGTTGTTAATATTAGACAGCCCTACTAGTAATAAATCTTCTTTTTTCAAACCTTCCATCTTAACCGTGTTTTTATACCCATAAATACCTGGCCAAATGGAAGTTACTTCTTGTGCCCTATAAACTTTCCCAGAAGAAGATCTCCAATTCTGATAATCATAACTTAAAACGGAATTAATAGGTCCATTCTCAACAATTTTAAAAATTGTTTTTTCAATATTACTAAGAGTGTCTTTTGATAAGATGCCTAATCTTTCAATTTTATTTCCTGAAAGTAGTGCGAATCCTCCAAGGCCTATAGAATTACCTACCGGAAAAATGTCTCTCCCCCAATAGTGCATAACGTGGTAATTATCTTTTAATACCCCAACACTGTCCACTCCAACATTACTTGGCGTAATTTCAGCGTTTTTCTTTCCAAAAATATCGATGGCATTCCTGCCATCTAGGTAATGCCTAAATGCTACTTTATCATTTTCCCACATAGGGCCATCGGTTTGGTATTTTTGAAATCCCAATGCCGCAGGAACTTGGTTTGCAAGTAATATCTCTTCATTGGCCGGCTTTGCAAGTTTGTCCCTGCTTTCTCTTTTTCTAAACCTAACATTCGTTTTTACAGGAAATTCTGGAATAGTACTAACCCAAAAAAGTTGAACCATTTTGTTTTCTTTAGCCGCTAAGTTTATAACAAAGAAAAGTTGGTCCCAAACCTCGTCGCCGTTAAGATCATTAACTTGTGATGGAATGGTATCCTTTCCACTGATCAAAAGTGGAAAATGATTTAAACTGTAGTCTTTCTTAAACTCGTCTCTATCAATACATATGGCCTTATCTGTCAAATCTATTATGGAACTGTTTGTTAAATATAGGGTTTGAACCACATCACTTTCTCCATTACACCCAAAAAAGAGGAGGAATACTCCTAAAAACACTAATGATAGTAAATCTTTGTATTGGTATCTGCTTATAAAATATAAACCAGCCATATCTTTAGTTATTAAACCTTTTATTACAAATATTGTTTCTTTGACAGCACTTAAAATTATCTTCGTTCTAAACATTATCAAATTTGTTATTGTTTATATATGTATTGTGTTACTTTTTGCCATTAGTTAATAACAATAGCGTCCTAATTTCCACTTCGTGTAGCATCAATCCATTTATCAGTTCTGAAAGATGAAGCGGGTAAAAGATTAGTGTCATAAAGGGTTCCAATTGTCCAGTTACACCATGCATATCTAACCGCTACAGGATTAGGTACCATACTGCTTTTAACAAATACATTCTTTCGATCCACTATTTTGGCATTGGCAGGGTAAAACACTTTATCATCTCCTGCAATTTCAAATCCTGATAGCTCATCATAACAATACAAACCTGTCTCAGCATTTTTAAATTTAAGAATTATACCCTCATCCTTTAATTCTAGTGAATCATATACAGGAGAGGCATAATCTATTGATTTATACCCATAAGTTTGGTTAAGGGCATTAAACAATAATCTGTCCGCAATTTCCTTTTTCTTAGGCGGGTGAATGCAATTTTCTTCTCCGATGTCCATGGCAATAGCAATGCCTGAATTTGGAATTTTATCTAGACATTGCAACTGTGTTTCTCTGATAAATGCACTATTGTCATTTTCTTGAAATACCTCATTATTTCCATATAAATATGGGGCGATTTGTACATAATAAAATGGAAAATCACCTATATCCCAACGTAATCGCCAATCTTTTACCATGGCTGGAAAAAGTTTTTCATAATTCTCAGGTTCATTACGGTTAGACTCACCTTGGTACCACAATACACCTTTTATAGTATATGGTATCAATGGATTAATCATTGAGTTAAATAATGCCGTAGGAATATGATTTGTTCCTTTTGTAATATCTACATGGTCTAAATTAATATTTTGATAAGAACTCATTGCCTCTTTACTTATCCACGCTTGGACCGAACTACCTCCCCAAGAAGTATGTATCAGACCCACAGGACAATCCAAAATTTCCTGAAGTTGCTGACCAAAGAAATAAGCCACAGCACTAAAGCTCGAAACACTACTTGGAGATGCCTGTTCCCAGCCAGTAAATTTTTCGACGTCTCGCAATGGCACCAATGAACCTATTCTGTCAACAGTAAAAAGCCGTAAATTGGCATTATTGGATTTCGCTATAGCCATTGTAGAACCGAATGTTGGTTGCCCTTCATAGCCCATTATAGGCTGTTGCATATTAGATTGACCAGAACATAGCCAAACTTCTCCAAATAATATATTTTCTAATCTAATTTCTGAAGTTTCACTTTTAATAGTAATAGTTTGAGGGTCTTTGCTACTAGTTGTTTTTACATCAATACGCCAACTACCATCTTTATTCGCTTGAATGTTAAGTGGCTCATCTAACCAAGTAGTATTTATCTTGAATTTCTCATTAGGCTCAGCCCAGCCCCAAAGCGCAATTGTAGTATTGCGCTGTAAAACCATATTCGATGACACAATAGCAGGAAGTTTAACCTCTGCTTTAATTGATTCTACAAATAGTAAAAAAAATACTGCTAATAAGTAAATTAGTTTAACTCTTCTCATAATTATTATTGTTATGTTTTTAATTACGGTATCATGCCTAATATTATAAGCTTCTTCTTTGTTATTTTTTGAAACACAATAAGACAACTATCTATTTCAATATGGGTTCTTCATGATCTTTGCCAAATTATTTAGTTGTTTAACAACCTATACTCCTGAAATAAACCATTTTTGTTCCAATAAGCTATACCTATTTTAATCTTCCTCTTTTTCTAAAATTCTTATTGCTTCAAAAAAAACAGTGCTTAATCCTGAATTGTCGTTGGTCAATATTTTTAATTTTAAATCATTTGCTTCTTTTTCCAATCCCTTATACTTAGCCAATACCCATTGCACTTCAGAAGCAGAAGATCCTTTACCTAGATTCCACTTTCGAATGGAGTCCTGTTCGGTTAACCAATCAGCAATTAAGGTGTCAGCCTCCATTTTTCGCCCACTTTTCTTTAACATGGTCAAACTGATATAATTGTTTAACTGGTTGCCTTGATTCCAATTCTCTGGAATAAGTGAGTATTCGATAATATCTTGAACCAATTGCTCCACATGGCTCTTGTTACCAAGCTTAGATTCTGCATAGACTGAAATATAATCCTGAAGTCTATAATCAGGGTCATAAGGCTCCCCCGTACCTAAGTTTTCGGGCCATAACCGGGCCGAAACGAGATCATTCAATGCTGCGGAATACTTTTTTTTCTTTACTTTCTTTATGGCATTTAACAAATGGGCCAATACAAAAATATCATGCCCCTCACTAGCTCCTTCCTGAGGAAGAAAATGGATTTTGTCCAGTACTTTTAAACTTTGATCATACGATTCTATTTGCAACAATGATTTTGCATAATCCATAGCTATAATTGGATTTTCAGGAAATATATGATAGGCCTTTTTGGCGTCTTCAACAGCCTTTTCAAAGAGATCGTTCCCTCTATAATATGCATTAAGCATATGCCAAGTTCTCCATTCGTTGGGGCTTATACTATTAGCTTTTTTAAGATCTGACAGTGCTCTATCAGGAGTAGAATTCTTTTGCATCAATAAACTTCGTGCAATATAAAATGGGGCATAATCCGGTTTCTCCCCACAAGCATTAAAGAGTTGCTTTGCCTTCTCAATGTCAAGAATTCCCCAATATAGAAGACCTAGATAATAGTCATTTTTCCATGAGGCCTGTTGCAACTGTGCCCACTGTAATACTGGAATGGTCTCTATTCTAAACGGAAACACTAAAAAAGGAGATAATTTGATGGCCTCATTAAGATATTCTTTACTTTTCGTCGCTGATACATCTCTGTTAAGGTATGCCAACCAATAATAAACCGTAGGGTATTTTGGTGCTTGTTCCAAAACCTTAATAGCGTCCTGTTCAAGACCTGATCTAACATATTGCAATGCCAGTTCCAAATAGGTTTCAGCGGGAAATTCATTTCTAATAGCCGCGTTGAATTTTTGAAGATTGTCAACTGTAGGGTCTAAAGAATAATTTTCAAAATTTGCATAATGGCTCAACGGATCTATCTGCACAAGTTCATCAAGTATTTTTTTAGCAGCTTCATTATTCTTCAACTTACGATAACAGCTTGCCAAGAGCTCGTATGCCATTAAATTGTAATGGTTATACTCAATTGATTTTTTTGCACAACTTGCTGCGCCTTGGTAATCCCCTAGTTGCATCTTAATAGAAGCCATTTGGGCATAGGCTCCTGATCGGTATTCCATGGTTCTAGTAGATACGCTGAACGCTTCTAAAGCCCTTTCCTTGTTACCAAGGCTATTTTCCAATACACCATACATATAATTTGCCCCACCGTCATACGTGTTATTTTCCAAAACTCTTTTAACATATTTCACCCCCTCAGCGTAATCTCCTTTGCGGTAGTACAGTTCTGCAATTCTTGACAAAGCGTCACTATGGGTGGACTCCTTCGAGATACATTCCATATAAAAATGCATGGCACTTTCAAAATCGCGCATGGCATTTTCTTCCTCTCCTAATCGAAACAAACGTTCTGCAGAGCCAAGCGCTTTTTCATCGGTTGATTTTAAGGGCCTATCTATTATCGACTTATTAGTATTCGAATAGCTCAATCGGTTATTGCCAATAGTTACGGACAAATCGTCTGAATACTTTAACTTAAGAGGCAAGGAAATGGTCTTACTATAATTCTGCATTGGGAGCAATGTAAGCAACTCCCTATATATTTCTTTTTTGTTAACAAACACTTTTAGACTGTCACTAATTTCGGAAATAGGACTAACGGAAATTGTAAGGTCATTATTTTTATGTATAACGTTGAGAGTCCCATATGGTGTAGCATCGACCATTCCACCTGTTGCCTTGACCGGGAACCAGTAATCAGTTTTAGTTTCTGTATAAAAAGGAGCTAGGGAGAGTTGGTTAAAAGGACTATGATAACCTCCTAATTCCCCAGCCTGATTAAATTTTACTCCAGACTGTGCTTCTATGTACTGACCATCATTATCGGTTAGGAGATCTTCCCAAATACCTCCAGATCTGGACAGGGGCCATATCCATAATTTCTTTCCCGGGGCATCTTCATACGGAGCCCAATGACCAAATCCAAACGATTTGTCATGCCAATAACCACCATACCAGTTCGTGAAAGTACCCATTACATGGTAGGATTTGGCAGTACCAAAATTATTGTTTTTATAGAAAGATAAATCACGGCCCTCATTATCTATGGGCCATGGAGCTACCCCACCGTTATGATTTATATGATGTGTCCCTGGAAAAAAGAACTGTAAATCATTAGTAGCCTTATATGCTGCATTTTCCCATGATAAATAAGCATGATGTAAAGGCGTAGGATTATACCATAGGCTTCGTGTTTCAAAATAGGCCTTATCTTTAGGCAAGCGTATTTCTACACGCCATTGACTACGTGATGCGAGATCAATTCCACCAACGAAACAGCTTACGCTTCCATCCTCATTATTCTTCATTAGATAATCTACTGGAGCTGCGGTCCATGGCGCATGCCCCAAATCTAAACCAAAATTATGTTCAATACCTCCGCTAGTCCATGGGCCTCTTACTCCTATGGCCCTAAATTTCATAACATGGTTTAAATACACAAACTCTTCACCAGTTGATTTTTCTATAGCTCCCATAACTTTACCTCCAACTTCTGGAAGTACTTTCACCTTTATATAAGGGTTTTCCAGTTCTACAATTTTCCAATCCCTATATTCTCCATGTGAAGCATACCCATCGAAAATATAATAAGGATAATATCGAGCTGCGTTATGGTTAATCCCCATTGCAGCAATCATATTAGGATCACTATATGGGTATGTCTTTATGGATTCTTTTGTTTCTAAAATTGTTGATTGGGCAATTAAATAATCTATTGAGAATAGAAATATAATAAGCACAAACCACAATGATTTTTCTTTTTTCAATACCATTTGAGTCACTTTATTAAGGGTATTTATTCTGATCTTCAAGTCAATAACGTTATTTTATAGAGAGTTCTTCCTCTGTCTTAGTTTCATCAACATGTGTCTCCTCAACCCCCATTAAAAAGGCAGCAACAATAGACAGTACCATACCACCAATAATAATGTTATGGGGAATTACAGAATATATAGCCAATGAGAGCGCTACAGTCAATACAGGGGAAAGTGCTGTAGTCATGGGCGCAACAATTATAGCTTTTCCATATCGGAAAGCATAGACCAGAAAAAGAGCTCCAAAGGCGTTTAATATTTGTATGGATCCAGCCAACCAAGGACCATCTATACCATAATTAATGGGTTCATCAAAATTAGTCATCCATAAAGCAACCGGAATAAGCAATAGAGATGAGATCATCATATAAAAAAACAAACTTTCTGCAGACATTTTTTTATTCGCAAAACGCATTACATAACCTTGACTTCCCCATGCCAGTAAGGGTACAGCAGTCAATACCATCCATAAATAACCATCAACAGTAGCATCACTTTCAGGCTGATAAGAAAGCATTACTATTGCAAGTAATGCAACGACAATACCTATCCAACCAATAGGGCCTGTTTTTTCCTTTAATAAAACGACGGCCATAAGAATGGTCACAACTGGGGTTAATGAGAGTAAAGGAAAGACCAAATATGCTGGCGCAATTTTTAGAGTGATAAATAATACCAATTGACCCAGTGCTCCTAGAAAACCTGTTAAACACCCCCAAAATATTGAGCTTGAATTTGTTTGCAGTTTCCAGTTATTGATTTTTAGAGCAATGATAGCAGCGGGAACCATAGTTAATGCCCATACCACATAACCCAAAGTTGCAGGAAAGCCATTTTTTTCAGGAATTTCAATCAATGCTCCCCAAACCCCCATAAACAGAACATGGAAAATTATAAATAGTAACCAATTGTTTTTAAGCCTCATACCAATAGTTTCAAATTAATAATATAGATTCATTTTCATTCATTTGTTAAGTAATAGCCCTTGGGTTCTCTATTTTATACTTCAGATCAAAAAGTAAAAATCTGATTTCCATTAGCTTAAAGCACAATAAATCGATCGAACCAATCTATTATTCTTCGATTTAAATCCCGTTGGTTCTCACAAGTTAATTCTGGTCTCCAACCGTGTCCTTCCCCTAAATATTGGACATACTCTGTCTCAACCTTACACTTTTTAAGTGCCACAAACATTTCATCTCCTTGAGATAAGGGCACTTCATTATCTATTTCCCCATGAAGAATTAAAGTAGGAGTACTTGCATTGGTTATGTTTCTTATTGGCGAACAATGCCAAAGCAATTCATAGTTATCATAGGCCTTACCTCGAAATTCTGATTCAATTAAGGAATGATAAAGAGAAGTTCCGGCAAAACTTATTAGATTGCAAATACCACCGTCGGTTACAGCAGCTTTAAAACGGTTGGTCTGAGTAATAATCCAATTGACCATATACCCTCCATAGCTTTGTCCCGTTACACCTAACAAATCTGCATTAATCCATTTATTTACCCGCAAGGTCTCATCAAGCCCCAACATTAAATCTTGGTAATCGCCCCCTCCCCAATCTCTTATATTTCCATAACTAAACTTTTGACCATAACCATGACTACCTCGTGGATTGATATACAGTACCCCATAACCAGCATTTGTTAACAATTGCATTCTAATATCAAATTCGTGACCGAACATATTGTGAGGCCCACCATGAATGACCAAAATCAAGGGGTAGGTTTTTTCAGGATTGAAATCAATCGGCTTTAGGAGCCACCCTTGAACCCGAGTGCCATCAAAACTGTTGAACCATAAAGTCTCGGCCTCGACCATTGTGGTTTGTTCCAGCCATTCGTTATTTTCTTGGCTTATGGTTATACGTGTTTTTCTAAAGTCCTTACTTAGATATAGCTTAGCTGGGTGAGTAACATTTGAACAAGTGTAAGCAAAATCCACACCATTAGGATGTAGACTATAGTTATGAATGCAGCCATTATCATCTATTATTACATTGATTTCCAGGGATATTATGGAAACGGCGTATATAGATGTAATGCCTTGGTTGCCGGCCGTAAAATAAATATCTTTACTATTTGGATGCCAGCAAATGTTTTCAATCCTTCTATCCAGAGATTTAGTCAAATATTCTGATTTTCCTCCATCGGCAGGGACCAATTGAATATGTGTATCGGCCCCCAAACTATCATTGGTACTTATCAAGTCAGAAACAGCAAGATAAGCAATATAAGCCCCATCTGGAGACCAAATAGGCTGAAAGGCAGTGCCGAACTCCTTAGTTAGTCTTGTAGTTTTCTTTCCAGCGATATCTACTTTCCATAGATCATTAAATTGATTGTCGTCTTCATCAGCAGAACGATTACTAATAAACGCAATATGGGTACTGTCTGGAGACCAAGCAATTGAATGGTTGTTAAAATCTCCTTGAGTTAACTTTTGCGGAATTCCTCCATCTGACCGTATAATATAAACATGTGTTAAGAGATTATCATTGTAGAATGAACGACTTCTTCCCCCCTTGGTTTTATATAAAAGTCTATTGATTACCCGAACCCCTTGATTATTTGATGAAATATCGGTAGACTCTGCATGTGTGTAGGCAATGTATCTTCCATCTGGTGACCAGACAACATTCTTTTTTTCTAAATGGTCAATAAAATGTGCTGAATGGTTACGTTTGGTTAAAAACCGCGTAACCTTGGTTTTCATGTTGTAAATCTGCAAATCACCATCCTCTGATTCATAAAGAAATTCCAGACCATCAGGAGACCAACAATGTGGAGTTCCATCATCTATAGAGTGAGCTTTACCATCTTTTAGCGAAACTAGTTTAACAATGTTCTTTTTGGGAGTATTGGCACTTTGTGCCTTGCTTACCCCATAAACAATATGTTCGCCATTGCTAGGTGAAATCAGGGGGGATCCAATATCTTCAATTTTATATAGATCCTCTACCGTAAATCTTAATTCTGTTTTTAAAACGCTCAAAACTACTATAACATTTTCTTTTGTATAATGTATACTTTGTCTAGACTACTTCATTCAATGCGTGATTGGGCAAACCCAAAACATCCCTACTTCTTATTTTTGACTAACTGATGAATCATATCACCAAGATGCAATCTCTGTTCGTCCCACAACTGTGGATCAAAGCTCCAAACCTTTAAATTACCAATAGCATGATCGCCAAAAGGTTCATTAACAAGTTTGTTTACAAGGGCATCTGCCCTATCCGAATTGCCATCCAATTTTGTAAGCAATCGTAAATATTCATACTCTTGAACTCCATTTCGCATCGTTTTAAGCCTTATTGATGGACAAGCCTCACTAATATTAGGAACTATGCCCGGCTTATAGATTAATGATCCGTTACCATTAAACTTTCGATATGAAAATTCTGCATCAGCTTCTGAAGCTTCTTTATAAAAGTCTTTCCAAGATTCCGGATCGTACCACCCATTTTCCCAACCGGCACCAATCCCCCAACTAAGCCAAGAATAAGTGTTATACTTCCAACAGCTCCAACTTATGGCTCTATCGTTCACCAATGGCAAATCAATAAAAGTAGTACTACCAACCCAACTATTCACCTTACTCTCATAGAGCAATGGACCATAGAGCCAATCTTTAATGCCTAAATCTCGATATTTTTTAACCTCACCATGATTGTAATTAATGGTATGGACTGCCCAAGCGCTAATAGAATTTCTGATTACTGCCATGGCTTCTTCATTATAAGCACCATCAACTCTAAACTGTGCCTCAGGATACATGTCCTTAAATATCTTTCCAAAGTACACCATTCTATCCCATGCTTCTGGAAAATAGGATTCGTCAAGACCGTTAAGATATACAATTAAATCTGTTTTATTTAGATCAACAATGGGTACAAGATGATCGTGTACTTCTTTTATAACTTTCTTATACAAGGCAATATTCTTTGGATTTCTTTCAACATCCGGTTTTCCAATGTTAGGCCATCCTTTAGTACCATGTTTTCCATAAACATCAAAGGGAAGTACAAACGTTTCTGTTGGCTCGCCATATCCTGGGCCAAACTTGTAACCCATGGCTTCCGTGAAGGCTTCTCCTGTTAAGTATTTTTTAAGTCTAGCATCAAAATCATCCCAAACAACATGTGTCGTTCCATTTTTGTCAACTTTAAGAGCAGGAGAATAAGTAGGATCCATCAATGAAATACGATTTCGTTTAAAAAGCTGATATATTGCCAATTCCTGTTCTTCATCCAATCCACTCAAAAATCCTTCTTGCTGCAAACTTGCCTTGAAATGGTTCGCTTTGGGTATGGCAAAATCCCAAACATCAATTTTGACGGGTATTTGTTGGCCTACCCCATCTATTGTTACAGTAACCTCTGTAGTATATGTGCCTGGCTCTGCCTTCTCTTTCTCAAAAGGAATATACTGATCAACCCACACTATCTGGGATTTTTGACCTTCAATACGATTGTTAAAATCAGGTAAAGTAAATGGATATACCCATCGTCCTCTAACTTCAGTAGAATCTTGTTGAATATATTTTAAAGGAATCAAGGCATCTGGATACCACCCCGTCCCGAGAGTAGCTTTTGGATATCCCGTACTAGTTGTCTTGATAGCTAGCGACCACTCAAGGAATAGTTCGGGCGGAACATTCAAGGGTATATTATTTCTTATAAATGGACTCATTTCAACCTTGAGTCCAGTCAGTTCTGTATCCTGACGATTAGAAATAACCAACTGAAAGGAAATATATTCACCCCTTGCACCTTTCAGTCTCACAGTATCGCCATCAAATATCCAATTTCTTTCCAAAAGGTTTTTCCTTGGCTCTTGATTACTTTTATCTGCTTGATATTGATACTCTATAATTTCGTTGGTTACCGGGTTTAATCTTACCGAATTGGGCAACGCACTTATTTGCCATGGGGTTTGTTCACCTTCAATTATGGGTTTACGACAAGCAATGACCAATGCGAGAAGAGCCACTATTTTTAAAATCCTATACATTTAAAGCATTTTTAAAATCCAATTCTACCAGGTTCTACTTCCCCAACTGCGAATATCAGCAATTGACTGAGGTCTTCATCTTCTCCCATGATAATGTACTTTCCATCCTCTGAAGCAGTAATTGTTTCCAACCTAAACCCGCGCCAAAGAATTCCTTGTTCAATACCAGGGGCAACCATTTCAAATTCTGGATTACCCATGTCATGAAAACCTTCATTAAGTTCATCATAAGAGAACAAATGGGAATACCCTGGAGGTCCTCCGGCAATACCATATAATTTTCCGTCTTTGGCAAAAGTGAGCCCTTTAAGTCGGTTCATCATAATTGGCTTACCTAAGTTTTTTATTTTTAACGTTTGGGGATTTAATATGAAGAGCTGACCATCACCAGTATTTCCTCCATATAGGGTACCATCCTTAGCTTTTGCCCAAGATTCTATTTGACCTAGAGCGCGTCTTCCCCAAACTTCAGGAATTTCAGAATCCAAAATTTCAAAGGACTCCTTTTGTGGATCAAACCTAAAAATTTTGTTAATGGGTAAACTCCCGTAAATAAAGCCCTTGTCGTCCTCTATCAATGCCTTTCCTAAGTAATTTTCAGGGAGGATAGCATGCGATTTCAAGGTTTCCAAATCTTTATCACTCGGTATCAAATCCTTATATTCCTTTATCTCATTGGTTTTAACATTGTACTTATAGAATATTCCCGATGGATAGGTTATACCATATAGCAAGGTTCCGTCTGCATTGCATAACATTGAAAATATACTTTCTCCCGGGATGGGGCTACCCAAATCTTGGACGTTCAGAGTTCCATCTTCATTTACCTCAACTTGAATTAAATGACCGCTACCAGGACTACCATCATTTTCCTTAAGCGCCATAGTACCCGCATAAAAAATATTGGTACCACCTTTATTAAAACCAGTAATAATTCCTCGTTGTCCTTTTACCTTTTCATTTAAGTCATACAAATGAACCATACTTTTCATTTGTAATGATGCAGTAAAAATAAAAGGTGTAAGGCCATCATGTGCATTAGTACCACCCAAAATATAATCCCCTTTGACCGCTAATGAAGTAATTGCATTACGGTACATGGGCATTCTAATTAATTTTGTATTTGGCAATGAGGTTTCAATAGCAAAACTTTCCTTTGGATTAAAAAACTTAAATTGTGCAAATAGGGTTCCGTAACACATACAAACACCTGCTACTATGAAATAATTAAGAGCTGTTTTTTTCATTATTGAACTTCTTTTTCAGGATTAAACTTGATCATAAAGGGGCGGGAAGCCTCTAGTCCTTCGCTCTTTTTCCTTCCTGCAAAATAAAGATTCCCTTCCTTGTCTTTTATATTTGATCCAGTGACTTCCGACACTATTTCCACGGGGAATTCATATATGATTTTTCTTGTATTCGACAAGGGATCCAATTCTACCAAAACACAAGAATCTTTTTTAATATAATTTCCATGACCACCTATAAAATAATACAACTTTCCATTGTTTCCAATATTTAAGTTGGGCACATAAGGATCCCATTTATTTGTTACTCCTTTCTCAAAGACTCCACCTAGGTCCTGAACCTCTCCAATACCTTCTTGCTGGGGTTTGAAAGAAATTACTTTTGCACCATAAGTAATCAAATAGATAACTTCTTTGTTTTGATCTTTTGCAAAAGCCGTAATCCCCGTAATAATCTTGTAGCCCGGTGTACCTTCAAAAGCGGGCAAACTATGTTCTGCAAATACTAGTTCCTTCGTTTTCTTTTCATATTTGACAAGGCGCTGCCTCCAGTCCACATAATAGCAATTTCCCCATTGGTCGGTAAAGAGGACTCTTGGCACATGTGAACTTGCCAAACGCCCCATATCTTTCATGATGTTGTTCTTTATATCAAAAACCAAAAAGTGTGCCTGTGGATATGAAACCCCATAGAGTATGTTCTCGTAAGGATTTATAGCTACATCCTTTATACTTTCATAAGGCAACCCATAACCTAAGTTGGTTAGCGCATTTGTTTTAGGATCCCATTTCATGAAATAGCCGCCATTATAACCATGCGGGTGGTTCATCAAATATTCCTCCCTTGCTTCACCTCCGTCTGTTGAAAAATAGACAGATCCATCAATACCAGAAACAATTTTAGAATGAATCTTACCCTGCCATTGAAAAGGTCTTAAATGAGCTAAATCCTTAACAAACCCTTTCAAGTTCATTAAGTTTTTAGAAACATCATATTCATAAAGCCCAATATTGTCTTTATGATTAGTAACCCCTATATACACTGTATTGAAGACGTCATTATAACCAATAGATCCCCAAGTAGAATGTGCCTCGGGAAAATCGGGGTAGTCTATAAATGTAATGTTCTTGTCACTAATTTTTTTATTCTGCGCAATCAACGTCGTAAATGCAGTTACTAGGCAAACAAATAATAACATTGAATATTCAACCTGCTTGATACCACATAAAAATAGACTACGGTTACTTTTGGATTTAGTAATCATTCTTTAGCATTGTTTTCTTAACAAATTTTGATTTAAATTAACTCACTCTTAAATTACAATAATGTAACTCTTAAAGGTTGCACCTTTGAAGTTTTTATCCTGCAAAACAATCTCCCCTACTCCTTTTGTTTACAATAAATATAAAATTAAAATAAATAACCAGTTATTAAAAAACAACCGGTTATCTATTTTATTGATTTTAATTTTTATCCCACCACAACGGTGTCGTAATTTTATCCGGTCCATTCAAAAACTGTATGGCTTGATCCATTTCCCCTGCATTTGTTTCATATTCAGAGATCAAGAATGGAACCCTTCTGATATATTGCGTACCGGGATCCGTAATATCTGGGTTATCTGAATTGGCAACTGGATAGAGTTTCAAATACCTATTTTTTCTGTTGCTAGACCATGCTTCCCATCCGTCGGGGAAGAGGGCAATCCATTTTTGGATGTCTATCTGTTCTTTTTGAACAGCTTCATCCACTTCGTCAAATTTTACAGGGACCATGGACAAGGCGGGCGAATCAAGATAATCCTCCGGAGCAATGGGCGTATTTGCACTGTTAATGTATGCATCCACAACCCCACTATCAGTAACACCCCATTGATTCATGGACTGTGTAATTCCTTCATTGTAAAGGTCTTTGGCCGTACCTCCCATATTCCATCCCAAGAGGGCACCTTCGGCCCTGAGAAAATAACTTTCGGCAGCACTCATTACAATGTCCGGTGTGGACAAATACTCCGGAATCCCCCCAAAAGCTGGGGCAGCCCATCTTGGTCCTGTGCGTGAATTGGCGTTAATTTTATTTTCAGGCTCGGTTACCTGGGCTGTAGACAATCCGTTACGGAGTCCTTCATAAGTGCCCGTTTCCAAGGCAGGGGTAAAATATTCCGAAATCCGAGGGTCATCAAATCCTTTTAAGGCAGATTCCATACTGGCCGACATACGGAACTCATTCCATCCAGACATTCGAGAGAGGGCATTAAAATCGAGGTTATTTCGTTCTGTACGGGCATCATCATCAGGACTTGTTTCCATCACACCAGCATTATAAGCTGCTTCGGCCTCCGATTTGGCCCGGGCAGGATCTACATTGGAGATCCTTACCGCAAGTCGCAATCTAAGGGAGTTGGCAAATTTGATCCATTTGTTTGCATCTCCGTGGAACATAACATCAAAACTTCCGAAAGGCACTTCGCCTGTCTTGCTTGAAAGAGAATTGACCGCTGCATCCAATCGCTTAAAGAAATCATCATAGACCACTTCCTGCGAATCGTATGGTACGGAATTCCCTGGAATGCCCGCGGAGGAATATGGGATAGGCCCCCAATAGTCCGTTACCCGGTGAAACGTATAGACCCACCAGATGTTGGCCAGGGCATATTCTGCCGAATCCGGATCTGTTGCCTCAAAAATTGTTTGCAACTGGGGTACTATTGTGGTATATTGAAGATTCCATAGTCCCTGAAGCCAACTAAAATCTATCACATACCTGTCCGTAGGGAAATATGTCGTGGTGTTTGCAAAATACTGCGCATATTGATCCGAATAGAGGTTTTGGGTTACTTGGTTATTTTGGACAATAGCTGCTAAGGCCCTCGTAAAAAGGAAAGGTAATTCAGCTGGTCCAATTGTGGCTACCGAGTTTTTGTCAGTATTGATTTCTTCAAAATCCGATGTGCAAGAATAACTCAGCATGATGAGTCCGATGGCCCATAGTATGGCCGGAAACGAGATGGTAACTTTATAATAGTTTCTCATGATTTTGCAATTTTTATATTAAAAGGTGATATTTAAGTTGAGGCCAAGGCTTCTTGTGGATGGGAAAGCACCGTATTCAATTCCCTGGAAGCCATTTCCGTTAAAGAGGCTGACATCTGGGTCGAACCAAAGCTTGCGATCGGGAACACCTGGGATGTCCAACAAAGCTTTTCCTCTGTATATCCAGAAAAGGTTTCTTCCCACCAATGATACTTTCATTGACTTTATTAGCTTGGACTCCAAGGGAAACTGATATCCCAAGGTAACTTCGCGCATTCTGATGTTTGTGGCATCATAGGCAAAGAATTCGCCAACCCCAAACCGCTTAAAGGAAGCTGTTCTCCAAAATTGTTGGGCAGTTATGGTCTCATTGACCGGTTGGCCATTAATATCGACCCCTCCGAGGTTCCAACCGCCATCCCGGAAATAAGATGTGGCTTCCGTTATACCGCTAAAGGAAAGGTTCTGTTCTGTTCCTGAAATGATCTCACCCCCGATACGGCCATTAATCAATGCCCTTAATGAGAAGTTTTTGTACTTGAACGTATTGGTAAGCCCCAGCATGGCATCTGGATTGAAATTACCGATTACCTTAGGTTGCTCGCCATTCACAAGAGTGGTCAAAGGAGTTCCATCGGCTCTTACCACCAAATTTCCAGAATCATCCCTTTTCCAGCCCCAAGCTACAAGATCACCATAACTCCCTCCTGTTTTGATCTGTGGTCGTCCGCCAAAATCTATAAATCCAGCTTGGTACACAACATCAAGATCATCGCTGATCTCCACTACCTTATTTTTATTGAACGATATGTTGAAATCCATATCCCATTTAAAATTATCCGTAAGTATCGGTGTGCCGTTGAGTACAAATTCAACACCGCTGTTTTGAATATTTCCAGCATTAATGTATTGGTTTTGATAACCTGTTCCACTTGGAAGGTTTATCAGAAGCAACTGATTGAAGGAGTTGCTGCGGTAATATGTCAGATTGAAGCCGAGGCGGTTATTGAAAAATCGGCTTTCCAGTCCAATTTCCCTACTTCGTACAATTTCCGGTTTTAAATTGGGAAGTGGTAAGGTTATACTTCTGCTTAAATATCCATTTCCGACTCCGGGTCGATAAGAATAGGAGCTTTTGAGCAATCCAAATTGCCCCCCGTTACCCACTTCGGCGTAACTAATGTACAGCTTAAGAAAGTCTATTTCCTCTGGCAAGGATAAAATGTCTGAAAGGACCGCTGACCCTCCCAATGAATAATATTGGAAGGAGTGTGGGGCGGATAATCGTGAATCCCAATCGTTTCTCAGACTTCCTTCAAGGAAAAGTTCGTTCTTGTACGCTAAATTGAACTGTCCGAACAAAGAGTTTGTCCGTATCCTGTTCCCTTGTGAACTGCTCTGCGCATCAGTGGCAAAATTTATGGAAAATTTATTTGCGATGTTCAGACCATTGGCAACACTTGAAATCTCGGAGAATTCGCGATCTTGATAAATAGCTCCCGCTTGGTAGTTGATGACAAGGTCATCCACGATCTTGTTCTCTCCTTCCAAAAGCAAGTCCAACCAAGTCTGGGTATTAGTTGACTTTGATTGGGAGTAATACCCCCCCGGTTGACGTGCCCAAGAAAATGTTCCTTGGTTCACCCTTGTCTCAACAGTTTGGAAAGATTTATCGAGATTGGCCCTTCCGGTTATGCTCAACCAATCGACTGGCTTGTATTTTAAGGCAAGATACCCAACAATCTGATCATGTTTCTGATCTCTTACATCATATTTAATTGCCCAATAGGGATTTCCATAGACATTGGAAACCGTTGACGGCCATGCTGCAGGGGTTACAATGCCCAACGCATCAAAAGCTTCATATTGTTTGGCAACCTCGCTGCTCAAACTCCTTGGAATCTGGTATATGTCCAACACCGGAGTGTTTCCTTCCCCTGTCCTGGGCATATTGTCTATCTTTCTGGTGAAATAGGTTACCTTGGCATCTACCGATAGTTTGTCACTAATTGTGTTTGATATTCTCAGATTTGTGGTATGGCTCAATAAGTCATTTTCAGGGATGATTCCCTCAACCCGACTGTTTGTGTAGGACAAATAGGTCTGCACTTTTTCAGACCCACCTGAAACACTGATCGAATTGTTCAGACTGACGCCTGTCGCGAAAAAGTCACGAATATTATTGGTTTGCGGGCTATAGATGGCACTTTCCCCAAGATGGTTTGTATATGCTTGGCCTTGCATCAATGCTCCCCAACTATCACCTACATTGGTATCTATTATTCCATTGTTTCCCTGACCATATTTATTTTGCACGTCCGGTAGTGCAAAAGGGGTTTCTAAAACGAGACCGGAATTTACTTCAACCCTAAATCCTCCTTTAGTCCCTTTCTTCGTAGTGATTATAATGGCGCCATTACCTGCTTGGCTTCCATAAAGGGCGGCGGCTGAAGCACCACGAAGTACGTTAATGGACTCAATATCATCTGGATTGATGTTGGTCGCCATAGTATTGGGCACTCCATCCACAACGATCAGTGCACTGTTGTCCCCATCTATGGAGCTATTCCCTCTCAAAATAACCCGGGCCCCACTGCCCACGCCACCAGAGCTTTGTGTAATTACAACGTTGGCCACTTTACCTTGAAAACTATTGACAATATTGTTAGGGTCTCGGACTTCCGTAAGCTCTTTAGCCTCAACCTTTTGAGTTGCATAGGTTAAAGACTTTGATTTCCTACTGATACCTAATGCAGTAACTACAACCTCATCAAGTAAGGCTGAATCAGGCAATAACTTTATTTCCAAAAATTCCGAATCAACACTGAAGTTTTGGGTTTTGTAACCTAAATAACTTACGACTAATATCGCAGTGGTATTCTTTACAGTAATTTCAAAATTACCTTCAAAGTCAGTAGATACACCGTTAGTTGTACCTGCTTCAATTACGGTTGCTCCAGCCAAAGGGACCCCTTTCTCATCTGAGATATTCCCTTTTACTAAAAAACCTTGAACTGTATCAATGGCCAGACATTCCCGCATGGAAATATCACTCATACCCAATAAATCTGAGTTGACAACGAAACAAATCAATGCTGCTAAATAAATTTTTTTCATGTATTGGTTGTTTATAGTTAATAAAATTCATTTAAATATTTCGCTAATATAATAAAAAAAACATATAAACATATTATACGTAACTTTTTTTCTTTCGTTTTCTAACTTTTTTATATTTTTAAAATATGATTTGTTCTATTTTTCATCGTATACTTTGCGATTACAATAGAGCAAGTACTCACAAATTTACACAAATAAATGATTTCTTTTTTTCAATACAACAATACCTATAATATACATAACTCTTTAATACAGTGCTTTACATATAATTAGATCGCATTTTAATTAAACCATCAAATTAGACTATCTAAGAATCCAATCTTAGATATAGATTTACATTGTTAAAATATTTAACACAAAAATATGTTTTCGTAAATTTTTTTATTTCGTTTAATTGTTTTTAATTTGTGAAATGTAATTTTTTACAACTATTAGTTTATGAAAACTTGATTTAAACCTTTAAAATAATCAAACCTCTAATTTATTTAACAATCAAAGCACCATCAATTTGGACAATACAAAAGAATCTTATACGGTTAACGAAATTTTTGGACAACCAATACTTTGGAAAAAGGTATTCGACATGCTCATACTTCAAAAGGACGAGATTCATCAATTTCTTGACCCTATACTTAAAATAAATGATTTAAGAATTATTTTAACAGGCGCAGGGTCATCAGCCTTTATTGGTGAAGCCGCCCAAAGCATAATTGAGCTCAAAACAGGCAAAATCACCCAAGCTATTGCTACTACCGACCTAACAACAGAATACAAAGTCTTTGCAATAACAAAAAAGCCCATACTCCTAGTTTCCATTGCAAGATCAGGCAATAGCCCCGAAAGCTCAGAAGTCTTTTCTTTAGCGGAACGATTTTGCACTGAAGTTTACCATTTAATAATAACTTGTGATAAATCCGGCCATTTAGCGAACTGCTCAACATCCAATCCTAATTCGTTTTATAAAATCATCCTTCCTGTAGAGGCCAATGACAAAAGCTTGGCCATGACCGGAAGCTTCACCTCTATGCTAATTTGCCTATTACTTTTATGGGAAACAAATGGCATAGAAAACAAAGAGAAAGAGATTGATGACATGATATGGCTAGGTAAAGAAATCTTAAAAAAAGCACCGTTAATTAAAGAAATCTGCTCGGAGAAATTCCACAGGGCAGTTTTTCTAGGATCAGGCCCCTTACTGGGAATTGCTAGAGAATGCCACTTAAAGCTTCAAGAATTAACCAACGGTCAAATTATTTGCAAATTCGATTCCTTTTTAGGATTTAGACATGGCCCAATGGCAGTCATGAATGAAAACACCTTAATGGTTTATCTGTTTTCAAACGATAATCACACATACAAATATGAAAGAGACTTGGTCAAAAAAATATCTAAAGACCACAGAAACATCAAATCCATTAGCGTCAACAACAGGGAAGGATTCGACGCAATAAATTCTTTCGCCATTTGCGAAAGAACAAAGAACTATTCAGAACTCGCAATAGTACCATTTGCAATAGTCGGCCAACTATTAGGCCTATACTCATCCTTACGCTTAGACCTGAATCCAGACAACCCCTCCACAAACGGAACCATCAACAGAATAGTACAGGGGGTAACAATATACAACACATAAGCAAAAACACTAGTCATGACACACATACTATTTTCATTTGTTAAAATAAATATTAAGACCTATATTTCAATAACCGACCTTATGTAAAAGAGATATATTAAGGCATCTGTGACAGTCCAAACCAGCATAAATCAATTTAAGATGTTTAAAAAGAAAATAATCGTAGTAGGAGAGTTAAATGTGGATTTAATTTTAAATACCATACACGGATTTCCATCTGTAGGAAAGGAAATTGTAGCAGAGAATTTTGATTTTGTTCTCGGAAGCTCTTCTGCCATCATGGCTTCTAATTTAGCAGCATTAGGTGTACAAACGGATTTTTGCGGAATTATAGGTGATGACCTCTACGGAAATTTTATACTGCAACAGCTCAACAAAAAAAATGTCAATACCAGATTTATTAAAATAAACAAAAATCAAAAAACCGGGGTTACCGTAATATTAAACTACGGAGAGGATAGAGCCAACATCACCTTTTGCGGCACCATGGAACTACTAACCATGCACGATATACCTTGGTCTGCCTTGAACCACCACAAACACATGCATATTTCAAGTGTTTTTCTTCAGGCAAAATTAAAAGAAAATATTTTAGATATATTCCAAAAAGCCAAGAAAATTGGGCTGACAACCTCACTAGACATCCAATGGGACCCAAGTGAACAATGGGATTTTAATTACAAAACCTGCCTGCCATATGTCGATGTATTTATGCCCAACAAACAGGAGTTATTGTCCCTAACCAAGTCCACTTGCCTAGAAGACAGCATTAACGAAATCAAACCCTACTCTAACTGCATCGTAATTAAACTCGGCAAAGAAGGCTGCATTGGCATCCATGGCAAGAAAAAAATAACAATGCCAGCCTTTAAAAACCCTGAACACGTAGACTCTATCGGAGCAGGCGACTCCTTTAATTCGGGATTTATAAAAAAGTATCTTGAAGATGCCCCTTTAGAAGAATGCTTGCGATTTGGCAATTTAATCGGTGCTGTAAGTACAACCTCCGCTGGAGGCACGGCCGCATTTGAAAACAAAACCTCTTTAAACAACAAAATCAAAAACTTCCAAAAATCAAACTTAAATTCTCAAGAATGAACCTTAAAGACAAATTGAAGCTGTTTACTCAAAAAAAAAGAGGTCTATTGGCCACCAATTGCTATAATATGGAAACTTTGCATGGGGTTTTAAAGGCAGCTTCAGACCTAAACGAACCTTTAATTTTGCAGCTCACCCAAAGCTCTATTGAGTATATGGGACTAGAAACCGCAGTCAGCCTATGCAGATCAGGCTTGAAACAGTACGGCGTAGAAGGATGGCTCCATTTAGACCATGGAGGATCAATTCAATTAATCCAGTCCTGCCTGGATGCCGGATTTGATTCCGTCATGATTGATGCCAGCGAACTCCCTTTTAAGGAAAACATAAGAATAACTTCAGAAGCGGTCAAAATAGCTGAACATTATGGCGCTCATGTTGAAGCTGAACTTGGATTTGTGGCCAAGTTAGGACAAACCCACATAAACAAAGGTTTTACCCAACCCGAAGAAGCGAAAATATTTACCGAAGCCACAGGAATAGACTCATTAGCTATCGCCATTGGCACCGCTCATGGTTTTTACAAGGAAGAACCGCATTTAGACCTAGAACTCCTATCAAACATTGCGGCTTTAACTCCAGCCACATTAGTCCTACATGGAGGGTCTGGCGTACCTTCCCGACAATTGCAAGCTGCCATTTCCAGAGGGATCTGCAAAGTTAACCTGGCAACAGAAATTAAAAATATATTCATGAGCTCCTTAAAGAAAACATTGTCCTTAAATGAAGAAATTGACCTCCGAAAAGAATTTCCCGTAGCTACAGAACAAGTAACAAGTTTGGTTAAAGAAAAATTAATAGCAGTAAAAAATCAGCCTGACTAACTGCCATTTACAGACAACAGTACAACCAATACACAAGCGAATTGAAAAAAAACACAATGTCACACCCTATTAAATACCAATTAAAACCACAATTTATATTACATTTGAAAAAACTAATGATCGAACATTAAAAATTTCAAAAGAATTTTAAGCAACGATTATCAATACACCAGGGACATTATTTTACATTGAAGACACCTAGTCATTGAAAAAAAAAACAATCCTACATTAATAAACCTAAACAACAATGAACAAAACAGCCAAGCGAAGAGCTTTAATACTAGAAGAGCTTGACAAAATAGGTCAGGTTAACGTTGCCGAACTAAGCGAAATATTAAGTGTTAGCGAAGTGACCATAAGAAATGACTTGGCCAATCTGGAAAAAAACAACCTACTAATAAGAGCTCATGGAGGCGCTTTTAAAACAAACAATTTGGTCCTTACCGTTAATGAAAAGAAAAAAATAAACCTTGACGCAAAAAGACTAATAGGAAAAACCGCTGCCTCACTCATTCATGAAGACGAGAGTATTATACTAGATTCAGGTTCAACTACCATTGAGATTTCCAATAACATTAGCCATTTCAAACGACTAAGCGTAATAACTAACGCCCTGGATATAGTGAACAACCTGGCTAATAATAAAAATATAGAGCTACTTATGCTAGGAGGCTACCTAAAGGATTTTTCAATGTCTTTGGTAGGGCCAATTGCAGAACAAAATTTAAGACAAATGCACTGCAATAAATTTTTTCTAGGAATAGACGGTATCAACCAAAAAACAGGAGTATTCACCCATTATATGGAGGAAGCCCATTTGAACCAAATAATGATCGAAATTTCCGAAGAAGTAATTGTTGTTGCCGATTCAACAAAACTAAAAAAACGTGGTCATGCATTAATTTGCGGATTTGACAAAATTCACAAATTCATTACTGACGATAAGATTGAAAAATCAGACCGAGAAATGCTCGAAAATTACAACATTGAAGTCATTATAGCAAAGTAATCATAAATTCAATTCACAAACGCCCTACTACCAACAAATAACATAAGAATTTAACAAATACTGCAATTCCACACCAATGCTCCTAGCTATATAGAGCAGTATTTTTTACACTTGTTTTTTTATATTCACCTGACGCGTCTATTGCAATCTAACCAAGCACCACCTCATTTAAAAACAATGATTAACAGACCAAGGAACATCTGCCATTCACCGCACTAAATTGCCTCCCTTATTTATTCACGACACTCAATACCAATCATTTACCCTTATTTTTAAATCAAAAACATAATTATCCATTACAAAACAAAAAAAATCCTTACTAAATGGATACATGAAGTCAACAGAACATCTCATCACAGTTCGAATTATACCCTCTAAGACCTGTGCACCAATCTTTCCACCACCACAAAATCTTTTTATTCCCAGACCCTACAGAAAACCCTAACAAACAATTAAAAAATAAGTAAACGTAATAAATACACTTTTATTTAATATTTTTTCAAATGAATACTTTAACTTCAGGCATTAAACACAAATCATTATAAAAATAAATATTATCACAAAACATAAATAACTAATACTCTCAGACACTTATAAATAGTCATTTATTTAATATTTTCAAACATGGCTTGTTTGAAATAATATAGCTATACGTAATTTATTTTCAAAATATAGATCACATTATTCATTTTAATAACTTTTCGAAAGTATTTTATTTTCATTTATTTTGTTTTTAATTGTTTATTTTATATATTAGCATCAAATCTTAATGTAATTGCGTCCACTAGATTTTCAAAATGTATTTGAGAGAATCTTTTGCCCTTAGAAAATCTACCTGCATTTCAACAACTGTTTGTTGAAAGATTGAAGTTTAAGTTGTTAAAAAATATGAAGATGATTACTCAGTCAATCGAATTAATATAAAACATTTCATCTTAATAAAACTTTATAACAAAACAAGGTGGAACTGCACCGTATATAATATGAAAAAGATCGCCATATTTATAGTGTTATTTCCTGTTTTAGCCCTTTCCTATAACGACGAAAGCCATTACAGCGAATGCTTTGGAATGACAAGATATTTTAGGGTGTTTACTCCATTGAATTATGACCCTAAAAATGTAGATAAAAAATATTCTGTTATTTACTTTTTTCATGGCTGCGGAGGCAGTTACAGGAAAAATGGCCCTTACACTTATCAAGATTTTGGCTTAACCCCTCCTAAAGCGGAGAATAGACCTCAAGATCCTGATTATGATTTCCCAAATAATGCAGATTTTGAAAATGAGGCAACAAGCAAAGATGTTATTATTATTGCAGTAGATGGAAAAATTCCAGGAATGACAGATTGCGGCGTATATTTTCCACACATGATGGATAACTGGAAAGGCAATAGTTTTAACTTTTCAATATATATACGGGAATTAATTGATGTTGTTGATACTAGATATAACACTCTGGTTGGTCCACAACATAGGGCAATATCTGGACACTCAATGGGTGGACAAATGGCTACTTGGGTAGCAGCTACAAATCCTCACTTGTTTAGCAGTGCATCAGAATTTGGTTATTCACCTGATTATTATAAAGTAGGCGAGCCCGATTACCTTACGACAATTGATATTCGTCAACTTTGGAGAAATTTAAGAGGAATACCATTTCGCCATTCTACCAACACTAAAGATTGGCTCAAATACTACACAACTCAATTGTATCAAACTTATTTAGGCGGTGGTTTTAAAAATGAGTTCTATATGGCCGACTTTTGCATGCACCATGCCGCAAGAGCAGATCTACAATTCGATTTCCACAAGAAACATTTCTCACAACCGAAACAGACAGTTGAATGCTTCTCTTTCATAAATCTTTATCCCAATTTCGAAATATGGGGCTATAAGGTGTCAAGTGATAAGAAAGAGAAAGGATGGATATATCTACATGATGTAACCAAAAATGGACTGGGAATCTATACTCGCGAGAGACTTCCTTGGGCTAAAAGCCTCACCAATTTTGACATTTCCGTGACCTCCCCACCTATTTACAAGCCTAACCAGGCGTATATGTTATCCCGATATTCATATAAAGACGGCTCTATTACAACTGCACCTATTGAAACAAATAACGAAGGAAGAATAACGATCCAATCAACAGGTGGATTAGGCGAAGAGTTAGGTATTTCAGGAGAAGGCCTTCAGCCTCCTGTTATTGTACTTACCGATACCATTAACGAAAACCTTTATCTATATAAAAATTCAACCAAGGAATTTTCCTTTGAAGTGGCCAATCTATCAGCAACACCGCAGACCGTAGACTTTATTGTCTCTACAGAAAACAAAAATTTACTAAAGATAATCAAACAGCCCAAGAAAGTAACCATTCCTGCCTTAAGCAAAATAACGATCGATTCCTTTTTTGCTTGCAAGGGTACTTTTCTACCGAATTATCAAAATACAGGCTTTATAAAAATCAATCTAGCTATAAATGGCGTTATACAAAACCGAGAACATTACAGAAAATTTGTAGTCAAGGACTTTTCCAAAGTGGTTGATTCTTTTAAAATCAAAATTTTTGATGGAAAAACGGAAGAACTAAAACTATACCAATATAAATGGAACGAGTGGAACAATCCTTTTTCAAGTGATTTCATCTCAGAAGGGAGTGGAAATGGAAACGGAAAGGCCGAATTGGGAGAAGTATTCTCTATTTGGATACAAACCCCTTCAACAATAGAAGATAAAGACATCGCAAGTTGGCACCCAGTGATTCCTCTCAACGACAGAAACAATCCTGATGTCCTTATTGATAAAATACATGAGAGGCAGATGAATACGGGAAGAAATTGTTTATCTGCCCAAATCAGACTTAACAGAGCACCAACAAAGTCACGTCCCGTAAGAATCCCAATACAGGTGGAATTTTTACAAGCAGAGCCTATGGATAAGGATTGCCATAGAAATACAGCAGATAAATTCGAATATGCTTATTACGACATAATCTTACTTCCAAATGGCACTTGTAAGTTGATCAAACCCTAAGCAAAACCCAAATAGAAATAACAACAAATGAAACATTAACAAATCTTTAAACTAATTTATTATGAAAAAAAATTCACTTTCAATGTCAATGCTCCCAAATTATAAAAACGTACAGTGGCTCTTGCCGCTTATTGCCCTCCTATTTTGTATACAAGCTGGGGCGCTTTCCCTTAATCATGATGATGAATTACCCCCACCCTCTGGTACAATTATCAATGTCTCAGATATGCAAGGCCTCTTAGATGCAATCATTTATGCAAATTCAATCGGAAACGTGGATATAATTCTAGATTCAGGAACCTATGAATATGATACTTCATATGTAAGTTGGATTACGTTCGGTTTAGGTTTATTTAAAGATAACATTACGATAAGGAGTAAGACCGGCAATAGAGATGATGTAATAATTAAAGGAAAAGGAATGAATGGCAATATTAGTTCAGTTTTCCAAATCTTTGCAGACAACATAACAATCGCCAATGTTACTTTGGGATGGGTAACAACGCATGCCATTCAGGTAAAAGGTGATGCGGATGCAGATAACTTTTTGGCTCATAACGTTCGTTTTGTAGACACTTATCAACAAATGGTAAAAGTATCGTACAGCAGTTCGAACCCTAATATTACAGGAGATAATGGAATCATTCGCTATTGTTCTTTTGAATATTCTGCAGGTATTGGCCCACAATGGTATATTGGAGGAATAGATTGTCACGCAGGAAAAAATTGGATAGTCAAGGATAATGTATTTAGAGATATAGTAAGTCCTGAAAACAATTTAGCTGAACATGCTATTCATTTTTGGAGTAATGCCGAAAATACATTGGTAGAAGGGAATCTAATCACTAATTGTGACAGAGGAATAGGTTTTGGCCTAGGCGATCGAGGTCATGGCATTGGGGTTATCAAGAATAATATGGTGCATACCACCAGAGATGTAGGTATTGGCTTGGAGAATGCCAATGGGGTCAAAGTATATAATAATACTGTAGTAAGCGAAAACTACCCTTTTTCAATAGAATATCGTTTTGTGGGCACAAATGCAATCATAAAAAACAACCTCTGTAATGCAGCCATTGAGTTAAGAAATGATGCTTCGGGAGAATTGTCTTCTAATATTCAAGATTTTCCAACAAATGGTTTTGTAGACTATGAAGCAGGAGACTTGCATTTGAAAAACAATGAAGAGAATATGAAGCTGCTTGTAGATAAAGGCGAGGACTTAGCTGAGGTTTTAGTTGATATTGACCAACAAAAAAGGCCATTTGGCAAGGGTTATGATATAGGTGCCGATGAGTTAGTTAAAAACGTTAAAAGGATACAAGTAACACCAACAGTTCTAAATCTAAGACCCAACGAGAGCCGACAATTGAGAGTTAAAATATTGCCCTTTGATGTTTATTACAAAAGTGCAACCTGGAAGTCAAGTGATACGCTGGTGGCAATTGTTGACGAAAATGGAAAGGTCAAAGCTATCTCTCCTGGAAGCGCTATTATTACCGTAACTACCAGTGATGGGGCCTTTACAGATCAGAGTTATGTAAATGTTCAAGACCAAAATAAATTGGAAAATGAGAATATCAAGGTTTACCCTGTTCCTTTTAAGAATGGAGACCTTTCCATTGACCTGGATTCCTCAAGTCCTTCAAAAATAATTATCCGTTCTTTATTTAGACAAGAATTAATATACAACGTCGACGTCAATACAGAAAGTATTAAAATCCCTAGAAATCTATTTAAGGAAGGCCTATATATAATTAACATATATCAAGGAGACAAAGTAACCAGAAAGACAATAACAGTAGAATAGACCTAGGGTTATTTAAGTTTATTTATAAAATAATGTTAAGGCATTAACTAATTCCAATTTATGAAAGTAGCAAAAATAACATATGTGATTGTATTTTTCGTATCATCTTTACTACCTGTTTCAGGTCAATCTATACATCCTGACCCTGTGTATAACATAGAGAAAGTACTGAGAAACATAGCCAGTAAAGTAGTGGACAATACCTCTTTTGAAATTATTAACAAGGAAACCCATGAATCCTTCCAAAGTTCCGACCAACTTCCCATAAGCGGTGATTATATTGTAAGAAGCCCTTATAATGAATGGAAATATTATAATGGTGTCTTGAATATTGCATTCCTAAAAATGGCAGAAACTTTCAAAGATCAGCAGTATACCGAGTATGTGAAAAAAAATGTGAGCTTCGGTTTTGATCATGATAACTATTTCAGGAAACAATATAATGCAGGGGTTTGTGGAAAAGGCATGAGCCAAAAGTTTAGATTAAATATGTTGGATGACTGCGGTGCTATGGGTGCCGGAATTATTTCCAACTATCGTAATGCTCCACAGAAACGATATCGTGAATATATAGATATTGCTGCAGATTACATTATGAACAAGGAATACCGCCTAGAGGACGGCACACTAAGCCGCACACCTGAGGAAATGAAAGTTTGGGCAGACGACATGTATATGAGCATCCCCTTTTTAGCAAGAATGGGAGTTTTGACCAGCGAGAATAAGTATTTTGATGAAGCTGCCAATCAAGTTATTTTATTCAATAAAAATCTTTGGGATGAACATACTAAACTTTTTTATCATATCTGGTATGATGACACAAAACAACATGGTGCAGCCCATTGGGGACGTGCTAATGGTTGGACTTTGGTGGCACAGGTAGATTTGCTTGAAAGATTACCAAAAGACCATCCCAAAAGGGATACATTGATCTCACTACTTACAAGACAAATTGTTGGACTAAGCAGATATCAAGACGCTTCTGGACTTTGGCATCAATTGTTGGATAAGGAAAATAGTTTTTTAGAAACATCTTGCACAGCTATGTTTACATATGCTATAGCAAAGGCTGTCAATGAAGGATGGATTCACAAAAGATATGCTTATATTGCTGCCCAAGGATGGAGAGGTTTGGAAACAAAAATTACTCCAGATGGACAAATTGAAGATGTAAGTCAGGGTACTGCCGAAAACACTGCCACATATTATTACTACCAAAGAAAGAGACCGCTAAACGATATTCATGGAATTGGAGCTGTTTTATTGGCAGGTTGTGAAATAATAAAACTTCATAAAAACGGTATCCCATACCAATGGTAATACAATCTTTTTTAATGGTATTAAGAAAGTACTCCACATAAGTTAATTTTTGTTAGTTTGGGTTAATACCCTTAAGGGTTCGACTTTATGAAAGTCGAACCTTTTTTCAATTTTTCTTAAAATTGATTTAAAGTTTTTCCTTTTTCTAAGAAGGATAGACCATTTTAGGACGTCTGCCAAACATGCTTAGAAACAAAATTAGCAACGTATACTTAGAATGAATTTTTAATTTAATTTTAAAGAATAATAGTATAAATAATTTTCCTGGTTTTCAAAGCGGTCACATAAAAAGATGCAGAAGTGAACCAAAATAAATTCTCATAATTTTATTCCCTTTTTGGGAAACCTAAATTTGGGAGAAGGCCAGCAGTTTTAAGTTTTATAGTTATTAAAACATTAAATAAGATAAAAAACAATTTACTCAAGTTTTAAGATACCAAATGAGGATGCTATATGAAAATTTGGTGTTTCTGTACTTGGATTAACCCATGTTAACCAAATTGGCTCATAAACCGATTTTTCCGATTTATGGTATTTGGCCCTATAAATGCCTGTTTCTATCATATTATCATGTAATAAATTTAATTTCTTTAAAGAAGCCATGCTTATTTTCCCTTCAATACAAAACCCTTTGGAATTAAAACTGGATCTCACAATCAAATTTTCCTTAGGCCAATTCCAATTAAAATCAAAATTCTTATTTGGGTAAGCCTTGAAATCCATTATTCTAGGTGTTGGATCAATTTCTAGACAATAATACGGATCAAGAGATGCATTTGATCGAAAAAACAACTCAACCCTATCAGACCTATTTATACTATTAAAACTGTTATCTGCTTTATCTACATATATGTTATCATCCAAAACCTCAAAGCAAAAAAATAAAAAATTACAATCCCATAAGGCTTTAAATTTGGTTTCTGTATTCTTAATCTCTTCCCAAGGAGAATGAAAATCATTTAAAACATAAGCTTTTTTCCATAAATGACTATCGGCTTTTCCTGTAATAATTAATTGATTTAAAGGAATCTTAATTACATTATATGCTTTCACTTCTATTCTAGAATTAGAATTATACTTAAGAACAATTTTAGGTTATTGAAATATTTTATCAGATGCAACAGAACTCCGTTTTAATTGTTTCTACTTTGATTCTTGAATAGTTTTAACACGTTCATAAATATATAATAATATGTTTATCAATATTTTACAGGTTGATTTGATTTTCCTTTAATTTTAATTTCAAAATTGACACCTCTGTCTTACGTTTTAAAACCGCTAATAGTAAACCATCCGTTAGGGAAATACACTTTCAATATTTCGGATTCATTCATAAGGTACAAATTAAATTCATCTACCACCCAGTTAATAAACATATAGTACGCTTCTACGTTTTTAACTTCCACTTCTTTTACCAGTTTAAAACTATTTGATTTAGCCATGGAAATTTCTTTGCCATTTATATTACCTAATACTTCCACCTTACAAAAGCTTCCATGGCTGCATAACGGGACAAACCCAATTGATCGTACAAATCTGCCGTTTCTTTATTCCTGTCCTCAGCACGTTGCCAGAACTCCCGACTGTCCGCTCCTTGAAATACCACACCATCTTTTTGAGATTGGTGCTTGAATATCCCCTTGCGCTTTTCCAGTACCTGGTCAGGACCCATAGGCACTGCCATCTCGATCTCGTCAATGCCCCATTCCTGCCATGCGCCCCTATAAAGCCAAAGCCAGCAGTCGTTCATGAACTTTTTGGGTTTTAACCGCTTTACCGCTTCAAAGATAGCGTCCAAACAAACCTTGTGGGTACCATGTGGGTCTTGTAAATCACCTGCTGCATATATCTGATGGGGCTTGATTTTCTCAATAAGGTCCATGGTTATCCGGATATCTTCTTCTCCCAATGGTCTCTTTTCTATGGTGCCAGTTTCATAAAACGGCAACTCCATAAAATGAATTTGATCGTCTGGAACACCTATATAATGACAGGTTGATTCTGCCTCTCCCTTTCTGATCAATCCTTTGATGTACCTAACTTCCGGAATATCGATTTCGCTGGACTTTTTATTCCTTAGGAATTCCATGGCCTTTTTATAGATGCCCATTGCCTCCTTGTTCTCTATATCGAACTTTTCATTGTAATCGCACACAAAGCTTGCGAACCGCAGTGCCTCATCATCTGCCACTGCTATGTTCCCCGAGGTCTGGTAGCCAACATGCACCTCATGACCTTGCTCTTGAAGTCTTTTAAAAGTGCCCCCCATACTGATGATATCATCATCTGGATGCGGACTGAAAATAAGCACGCGCTTACTGGCCGGCTCTGCCCGTTCTGGCCGTTTGCTGTCATCGGCATTGGGCTTGCCTCCCGGCCATCCTGTTATGGTGTTTTGTAGCTTGTTGAATATCTTTATGTTGATATCATAGGCAGGCCCTGAATCCGCCAACAGATCGCTCATCCCGTTTTCTATATAGTCGGCATCGGTCAGCATCAAGATAGGCTTGTTTAAGTGCAAAGCTAGACCCAACACGGCTTTTCTGATAAGCTTGTCGGTCCACTCTATCTTTTCGACCAACCAAGGACTATTGACCCTGGTCAATTTTGCTGCCGCTGCTTGATCCAGAACGAATGTGGCATTATTGTGCTCTTGCAGATAAGAGGCCGGGACCTGACTGGTTACCGTTCCTTCAACAGAAGCTTTTATAATGTTTGATTTGCCTTCTCCCCAGGCCAACAGTATGACCCGCTTGGCCTCCATGATTTTTTTGATCCCTAGCGTAATGGCCGTCCTGGGCGTGTTGTGCAATCCTGAAAAGTCATGGCTCGCTGCCACTCTTGTGATATGGTCCAAGGCCACCAACCTGGTCTTTGAGTTTTGCAAAGATCCCGATTCGTTAAAACCAATATGGCCATTTCCCCCAATCCCAAGTATTTGCAAATCAATCCCCCCTAATGCCTCTATTTTTGCTTCATACATATTACAATAATCTGCAATAGCTTCTTTGGTTAAAGTACCATCTGGGATATGATAGTTCTCTGGCAAGATATCTACATGATTAAACAGTTGCTCCTTCATAAACCGTACATAGCTGTTTATGGAATCTGGCTCCATTGGATAATACTCATCCAAATTGAACGACACCACATTTTTAAAGCTCAGGCCTTCTTCTTTATGCAGCCTTACTAATTCAGCATATAATCCTTTTGGAGATGACCCCGTTGCCAATCCCAATATACAGGGTTGTTTTTGGGCTTGTTTTACCCATATTAAATCTGCTATTTCCTTGGCTACTGATTTTGATGCTAAAGCTGAGTTCTCAAAAACGACTGTTCCAATGTTTTCAAACCGTTTTTCAAATCCTGTGGCCTTATCTATAGTGCTCTTTAACATTGTTCTTGATTTATTTTTTACCGATTAAATTTTAATTCTCTTTATTTAGTTTTGGTCCAACTTTTGTACTTATGTCCCTTTAATGCAAAAAACAGGATGATTACATAACAGGGAATCAAAATCCAATAACTGTGTGTTGCAGCACTTGATAAAGCTTCTGCCTTATCAATACCGTTTGCTATAAGCTCATGTTTGCCCGCATCTACCATTCTTCCATACAGTGGTGGAATGATGGCCCCTCCCGATATGGCCATTATCAATAATGCAGAGGCCGTTTTTGTAAACTTGCCCAAGCCTTTCAATGTCAATGGCCAAACTGCTGGCCAGACCAAGGCATTTGCTATTCCTAAGGTTGCTACAAACAACACAGAAGCAATTCCTGTAGTTGATAGAACGCAAATACTGAAAATAATGCCTAACGTTGCGCTGATCTTTAATGCCGTTCCTTGTTTCAGGTACTTAGGGATCAAGATAACCCCAGAGGCATATGTTATGACCATGGCCAAAAGCGTTAAGGTGGTAAAGAACTTGGCATCCGCCGCTGAAAACCCAAGGGAAATCCCATAAGCTATAATAGTATCACCAGCTATCACTTCTGCCCCTACATAAACAAACAACGTCAATACTCCCAACCATAAATGTGGGAACTGGAAAATGCTGGTTTTATTTGTTCCTCCTCCTATTGTTTCTTTTGTTTCTGTAGCTTCCACATGTGGTAATGGTGCTTTTCTGATCAGCATTCCAAGTATGAACAGCACCAATGCCATGATCAAATAGGGCATAAAAACACTGTCCGCCATCTTGTCCAACAGGATACCTTTTTCTTCAACAGAGGCACTTCCGAGTTTCTCTTTTACTTCATCGATTCCCGATAACAACAAGACTCCAAAGATCAACGACCCAAGGGCGCCAGCTGTTTTATTGGCGATTCCCATAATGGCAATACGCTTTGCACCACTTTCTATGGGGCCTAATATGGTTATATAGGGGTTTGCGGCTGTTTGCAACAAGGTCATCCCTATACCTTGGATAAAAATACCGGTTAAAAACACCCAGTATGTTCTTGCTTCTGCTGCCGGTATAAAAACAAGTGCGCCCAATCCCATGATGATCAACCCTAAGGACATCCCTTTCCTGTAACCTATTTTATTTAAAATATAAGAGGCCGGTAACGCCATGACCACAAAGGAAATGTAAGATGCCGAAGCTACAAAATAAGACTGTGCATCGGTCAGTTCATTGATTGTCTTCATAAAGGGTATGAGCGCTCCATTGATCCATGTCACAAATCCAAATATGAAAAACAAACCGGCAATGATAATTATGGGGACTAAATTATTTTTTGTTTTGGCCATGGTCTCTGATTTTAAACTGTATCTAACTGATTAATAACTGTTATATATTCTGTAATTCTTGATACTTTTTGGAAAAACATTCAATCAACTTGAACTGATTCTTAGCTCGGTCCAAATTATGCTCAGGGTATTTAGTTTTGTAATAGACATCATTATTTAAATAGTCCGTTAAAAAACGTAAGGCCATTATGAATATCATGGTTTTAGCACCCAGTGACAAATACTTTAATTCTAAGGGAGACAATGATGATTCCATTTTTTCAAGAAATCCTTTTGTATATGCCTTATAGTATTCAACATTGAACTCTACTAAGTCCAAATTTGTTTCATCTTCTGCAGCTGTGCTGCAAATGGTTCTAATTGCGTCACCAAAATCATAGTGTACAATTCCTGGCATAACCGTATCTGTATCAATGACACACAGACCTTTATTCTCTTTAGTAAATAATGCATTCGATATTTTTGTGTCGTTATGGGTTACACGCAACTTAATGTCTCCAGCCTCTTTTAGATTTTGAATAATATGCATCTCTTCCTTCAAATCCATCACTCGGTCTATACAGGATTTCGCTTTATAAAGGCGCTCTTTGGAAACTGATTGTATGGCAGATTGAAATTGTGAATACCTAAAAGACATGTCATGAAATCTTGGTATGACTTCTATTAATTTTGATGTATCAAAATCACTTGTCATGTTTAGGAAATCTCCAAATAACTTTCCAGCTTCGTAAGCGATCTCTATATCATTAACTGTTTCAAAAGTTAAACTATCATCAATGAAATACATTAAGTTCCAATAATTCCCTGAATTATCTTGGTAATATGGCGCGCGCTCTTTTGTTTTTACAAAAACCAATACGCGACGATATAGTTTCTTTTTTGGAAGATCTTTTAATTTTTCCTGAATATGATCGCTTACTGCTACTTTATTTTCGATTAGACCCGTAACATCTTTAAAAACACCCTGGTTTATACGCTGCAAAACAAAATAGGGTTTCTTCTTGGTCTTTATTAAATAGGTATCGTTAATATGTCCTGAGACCAATTCTTGATAAGATTCAAACTCACCTTTATGGGTAAATTGATTGAAAATTAAATTTATCTGTTCCGCTTTCATACTACCAAAGTTTTTTTGGATACACTCCTTTATCTTTCAATTGTTCTATCGCTTTCTGAACAATGTCTTTATCTTCTTTATAAGTGACCCCAAACCATTTCGCATCAGATCTTAAGACTTTTACACTGGCCTTTCCGGATTTTAATATTTCGTTGACTATTGATGGCAAATAAAATTCCGCTTTCAAGTTTTCCTTATTTGATTCTAAAAATTCTTCGAATAATTTGCCTCCAAACTCAAAGCTCTTCGGGGTAAATCCCCAAAAATTCATTGAAACTATGGTGTTTCCATCTATAGGGATAAACTCACCTTCATCATCTTTTCGCATCAATATACCATTGATTCTTTCAATATGTGTTCTCTCTGTAACGTCTATTAAATAGCCATTTTTATCAACGCTACATTCCCCTCTCGAAACAAAACCATGATCTGAAACTGTGTTTTTTAATGAGTAAGCCATTGTGCTAAAATTATACGACCCTTTATCGGTTCTCATTAAATTCTTAGCCATGGTTACAAAAGCTTCCTGCCCATAAAAATCATCTGCATTTATAATGGCGAAATTCTCTTTTACAACATCTTTTGCCATTAAGAGCGCATGCCCTGTGCCCCAAGGTTTTGTTCGTTCAGGGTTTATATACTTATCAGGAACATTTTCCAACTCTTGAAACACATATGCAACCTCTGCCTTGCCTTTCAGTTTTTTGTTAAAAATGGCTTTAAACTCTTTTTCAAAACTTTTCCTTATGATAAACACAAACTTCCCAAACCCTGAACGAAGCGCATCATACAATGAAAAATCTATTATTGTATCGCCTTCTGGAGTAAAAGAATCGATCTGTTTTAATCCGCCATATCGGCTACCCATTCCTGCTGCTAAAATTACTAATGTGGGTTTATTCATTTTAAATGTTATAATAGTTAAAAATCAATTTAAAAAAAAGCTATCGCAAAAAAGCTTTTTTAAAATCAAAAATCACCATAATTTACTGTAGTACAATTATTTAAAATAAATTAAATTTTTTATTTATGTGGCGAATGTATGTAATATTTATTAAAAAAAAAAGAAAATACATAAATAATGTGTTCGAACACACTATTAATTTGTGTTCGAACACATTTTATTTCAGATGAGTCGCGCTTTTTTATATATTTGTTTATGCTAAAAAAATATACTATTCGAGACATAGCGGAATTGGCTGGGGTCTCCAAAGGCACTGTGGATCGTGTTCTGCATAACAGAGGCAAAGTTTCAGAAATTGCCTTAATGAAAGTGAATGCAGTTCTTGATGAGATTGACTTTAAGCCAAACCCTATTGCCAAAAACTTAAAAAGCAATAAAGTTTACCATATTTGTGTTTTGTTACCTGACCAAGAGCAAGATCCATATTGGAATCCTTGTATTACAGGCATTAATGATGTTGAAAATGAATTGGATGCCTTTGGAGTAAGTATTGAAACCTTCTTTTTCAACCCTGTAAATACGAAGTCTTTTTTAGATGCAAATGCTTTAATACAGAGCAAATCTCCAGATGCAGTTCTTTTAGTTCCATTGTTTTTGAAAGAAGCTTTGATTGTACTGGAAGGTTACAACAAATTAGGCATTACAGTTTCAACATTTAACAACAAAATCGATTCTCAGTTCATCAAAAGTTTTATTGGACAAGACTTATTCCAAAGTGGGCGGGTTGCAGCCAAGCTAATGCATAGCATTATGCAAAAAGGCAATATAGCGGTGGTACACATTGATGAGAAATACAAAAACGCTATACACATGCAACAGAAGGAAAATGGGTTTAGACGTTTTTTTAAAGAAACACAAGGCTTCACAGGTGACATAATCTCATGTAAAATAAAGCATCCAAATTTTGAAAGCTCGCTAATTAAATTTTTAGAAGAGAACAAGAACATAGCCGGAATTTTTGTTACAACTTCTAAGATTCATCAGGTTGCCAAAGTAATCCAAGAGTTAAATCTTCCCCATTTAACCCTTATTGGGTATGATCTATTAAATGAAAATGTAGATTATTTAAAAAGTGGGGTTATAGATTTTTTAATTCATCAAAATCCTAAGCAACAGGCTTATATTGGTCTAAAACATTTAGTGGAACATTTTCTTTTTGAAAAAAACATACCAGATCAAATACTTTTACCAATAGATATTATAAATTCAGAAAACGTGAAACTATTCATGAGGAATTAACGGTTCTTTAATTTTAATATCCCAAATGAAGATGCTATATGGAAATTTGGGTCTTAAGTATTTTGGTTTACCCAGGTTATCCAGAATAACTAGTAACTTCCATTGTACTGTTTATTATATTTAGCACGGTAAATTCCTTTTGTGTTTTTTGAAGTATTCTAATAAGTTTGTACTATCTCCTCTTTTATGGACGTATTGTGTTATTTTACCATTCTTAATATTTAATTGCAAAAAACGGCAAGATAATACCACCCTCGGCGGAAAAAAGTGAGCATGGTTAAATTATCAATAACTCATTGTATTGTATTAGTTTAAAGCCGTAAATGATATGGTTCAAATTATCCGCTTTTAATGGTCCCCATGCAAATAAAATATTTGGCATTAGGTGTTTTATTGGTTGGCAATCAGTATTTGAATCTTCATCTGGAGTTTGAAGATAATTTTTTTCTGGAAAGTCTCCATTCAAATAATCAATGTATTCGTCATAACTGCTAATTTTGTTAACGAAAGGAATGTAATAAGAACTTGGTTTATTTCTGTCTTTTAATTCTTTTGATGAAAGTTTAGCCCCCTTAGGATGTCCAGCAAAATAATGACCTGCGTCAGCATGACAATCAAAACATAAAGCAATTGCATTTTCAAAAGTGTCTTTTCCTCCCTGCATTTTAGGAGTAATATGATGAACTTCAATGTTTAGACCTTTTGGTTTATGGCAGACACAACAATGTCTTGCAGATTTAACAAAAATCTCATCTTTAATTTTTTGCGGGAAAACTCATTTATTTGCAGTGTAAAAGTTGTCTGAGGGGTAAAATGGCATATAACGTGTTTTAAATGCCGTTTTTTTTATCAAATCAGGGTGTTGTATTAATATTCCATTATTTTCACCGAAACTATAGCAGTTCGTTGCTTTTAACATCCTTTATTAAATTCCTCCCAATCAAAATTTATATCTTTTGGATATTTTTTATTGATATAATCTTTTAAAGTATTTTCTAAAGTCTTTGAGTCAATTCCGTAGATTTCATTTAGCTTTTCATACCCGCTTTTCCAAAGTTCTTTAAATTTGGTTATTCCATAGTTATCAATTAGAAATTTGCAAATAAAGGCACTTTGAGTATAAGCTATCATATCTGGATTTTCATAAAAATCTTCTGATAACTTGTCCATAGAAATTAATTTATTACTCTGAATAAAATATTTATAAATCTCTTCCAATGAGTATTTAGAACAAGTTCCACCAGAATAAGTTGCTAAACCCTCATTCATCCATGTAGAAGAATATGGAGGTGTACCCCATTTATACATTGTTATCATATGCATCATTTCGTGTTTTATTGGTGAACCTTTGTCTTTAAGCAAAGTGAAGAAAACATCTCTGTCGGGATAAGCCAAACCTTGAGCAGCCATTCCACCATATTTTAGCATTTCTTTTCTTGATTTTAAAAATTCAATATCCATTTTATTATTGAACTCTGTTTCCCCAATTAGTTTTAAATTTTCCTCAATTGCTTTTTGACATTCTTCAATTGCAAGATTTCTACGCGGAATTTCAGCTTCAGATGGGAATATGTATGTTATATTGTTTATAGTTTTAGTTTCTGTAACAATTTTGTTCCAAGTTTCATCATTTGTTGTTTTTTTTTGTGCACTACAACTGTAGAATGATAAAATCAGAAGTAAATAAGTAAGTTTTTTAGTATTCATTTTTTAATTAATTATGTATTTGTGGGTTTCGTAATGCAATGACCGCTAACTAGTGTATAGGTCTCATAAAAGCAGACCTATCACTCCAATTTCAGGTGAATAGGTCTGACAGCGATCAGACTTTATTGCTTATCAAATATATTTATTTTTTCTTACAAATCATTAAACAAGCCTTCTATTAATTACAACTTTTTATACTAAAACAACGACCTATACATCTGCTCTACAACAAATTCCTAACAGCAACCCACAAAAAAAGATGCCCTCGCATCTCTATTTCTTCCTATTCTTCCAACTATCATTTCGCCATTTATATTTATTCTTATAAACATAATCTCGGATAAACAATCCTATTATACTAGCTACGACTTAACCTATTATTTCATACCATTCCATTCAACAAAAATAGGATAGTAAATTACTACATTTCTTTAATCAACTAATTTTGTTCTAATTAATTAACATTTAGGATTTTATTTAAACTATCTTTACCAATGAGGTGATAAAACATAGTCCTCTGAATATTTGGAAACATACAAATGTATCCATCACACCTTACCCAAAGCAACTACTACTCCCTCTGATATTAATAATACCTAATTGAATTGTAAAGATGAAAGATAAATCAAGTCATTCTAAAAGTACGCTTTCGACGGAGGGGAAGCTGCAAAACGCAATTAATGAATTGTCCCTTCAGAATTAAGTCATGAATAATCGGGCGCAAGAGCTAACCCGTGCAAACAAGCTGCGCCTGTTTGAAAGCAATGAAAAAGCAGCACGATACTCTTATGTGAAGAGGTTTTTAATGAAGCCTTTGGATGTAAATATTCTTAAGGAACATATTTATAAAATTGTTTAAATCCGAACCTGTTAGACAAAATGTAGATCATGGAAGATATTAACGAAATAGTCATCATTGATGACAACAAAATTGATTGTTTTATTAGTCAAAAAATTTGTTCACTTGCTTTTGAAAGAGCAAGTATAAAAACATTTAGTAGCAGTGTTTTGGCACTAGATTATTTTAAGGAAACTTCTAAAGTGAAGGGAGTAATTCCTACTAATAATATTGATTTAATCTTGTTGGATATTAATATGCCTGTTATGAACGGTTTTGAGTTTTTAAAAAATTTGGACAAAACAGACTTTAAAAAAAAAACCAATTGATATTTATTTTCTTTCCTCATCCAATAATGAAAAAGACATTTATGAAGCATTAAGTATTGAGTTTTGTTCTGGATATTTAATAAAATCTTTAACGAAAGAGAAATTAATTGAGGCTATGACGTTAAAAAATATAAAAGGATCAACTTCACATATTTTAGCAGCCTATCTTGGAGCTATTCTATTTATAACTTATCTGGAGGTGTAGGACCATCTATAAATTTATCAATCTCTGGTTTAGGATCAGCTGCAGGAATCATACCAAAGCAATATATGGCAGTAGGCAGGGTTTTATGGTGGAAGCCATATCTAATGGAATAATTACTTTCAATAATTCTCAACGTTCTTTTCAAACTGAAGATGGAGTAGTTTCAAATTTCTATAAATAATCAAATACTAAAAAAAGTAATTCACAAGTAGACACAGTAGATAGTTTTATAAGAATTGGTTATGAAGATCCTGAACTGTTTCATAGGCAACTTTTGTTAGGATTTTTGCATAATAGTGATGCGGATTTAAATTTTAATATGGGTTTTGACGCTACCATGATAGATCCAAGAGAAGATGAAATGTTTTATATTATTGAAAATGATTTAACAAAAAAATACGTGATTCAAGGTGTTGGAACTTATGACAATATATATGAGTTCCCTATTGGAATAATAATAATAATAATAATAATTACTCAACAAGGGAAGCATGTCATTATGTTAGATGCCGTTGAAAATTTTACTGATCCTGTTTATATTAAAGATTCATTATTAAACACGTATTACAATTTATCTGAATCTAATTTTAGTCCAAATTTACCTCCAGGAGAGTATTTAGATAGGTTTAGCATTGTTTTTCAAGCTACCGAAACGCTTAACAATACTAAAGAGTTTCTTACTAACAACAACATTAGTGCTTACTTCAAAAATGATGCGATACTAATCAAAAATAAAAATCTTATAGGAATTAATCAAGTAACAGTATTAATGTATTAGGACAAAAAATAGAGTCTTTAAATAGACTGTCTCATGATGATAACATCATAATCCCTTTTGTACATCAAAAAGGTATGTACATTGTTTTAATTGAATCTGGACAAAATAAAAAATCTTTTAAAATTATAAATTAACCCTATTTAATAATATACTTAACATGAAAAATTTAAAACTTATTTTAGTAATATGTTTCTTAATAAATAGCATTGTTTTTGGACAAGTAGGTATTGGAACTACAACCCCAGACAACTCATCTATGTTAGATATTTATTCCGACAGTAGAGGGTTATTAATACCAAGATTAACCACAGTACAAAGAGATGCTATCATACTTCCAGCGACAGGTTTAATGATTTACAACCTTACCTTGAGTGATAGTCAATTAAATACTGGAATTCCTTCAGTACCAAATTGGATAGGTGTCAAAGGACAAGAGGGATCTATGATTGATACTGTCACCGAAGGCGGAATTATTAGTACCACATCTACTAGTGATTTGTTGGTGACGGGGATGACAATATCGCCTCCTTCAGGCACTTACTTGGTTTTATTTAATGCCCAGTTGTCTAGCAGTCAAACATTTAGTTCAGACCAAGGTGTTATTGATGCTGCAAGTTTATATAACCAATTAATGGCATACCCAGGCGGTGTACCACACGTTCTAACTTTTGGTAGTGGAGAGATTTTGTCTGCAGGTGTCTATGATGTGTCTGGAGCACCATCGATTGCCGGAACACTTACAATGGACGGGGGTGGAGACCCAAATTCGGTGTTTATTATAAGAGGCTCTGGAGCATTTACTACCGGAGTAGGTACAACTGTTGTACTGACAGGAAATGCAAATCCCAAAAATATATTCTGGGTTTCTAATGTAGCCATGTCAACGGCAGCTAACACAATAATGAAAGGTACCATGCTTGGTGGTGGAACAGCTGCTGGAGCAGTGTCATTAGGTGCCGATTCGGATCTTGAAGGAAGGCTGTTTACAAAGTTGGGAGCAGTAACCCTTGGGGCGGGCGTCGTTATTACTGCTTCAACAGGTAGTTCTCCCGTTAATTTAGGAATACTTTCCACATTTGCTATGTGGAGCTCTTCAGGTGCAGTTTCAGATGTAGCAACTGCCACAACCACTGGAGATGTGGGTACGGCATTAGGAACTTTGACAATGACTGGTACACATGTTGGGGAAGAATATCCCGCAGGTACAACAAGTAGCCCAAGTACTTCTACTTACAGTATTTATCAAAATGGTTTGGAGGTATCGAATTCAAGCAGAATAATTAATTTGTCTCACTCAATAGTGTCTCTTCAAGCTATGGTTACAGTAATTGCAGGGGAACCTATTGAAATACGGTGGAAAGTTGATACTGGTGAAGCGACGCTTGACCATAGAACCTTATCGTTGATTCGTTCAGGATATTAATTGCTTTGATTTTTAAACTAATAGGGGCAGTGATTCACAACAATCTCAACAAGCTTTGACATAAAAGTCGGCGAATAAATATACAGAGTGTCTATGGTTTCCAAGGTGGTGAAGCTATCACATTTTTTAACTTTAAAATTAAGATTATGAAAACAATAAATACATATGTTTTAAGTGCCCCCAAGTACCCCAAAAGTTGAAAGTCTATTGAAAGTTTTTGCAGGAGAGCATAATAGACAGGAATTACTGGAAAATATAGGAAAACAACAATTTATCTTCCCTTTTCACCTCGATTCTTTGTGAAAAAGGAAAAGTTATATAATAAGTTATCCTGCAATAATGGGTTAAAAAAAACACTAAAAACTAAACTTAAAGTTTAGATATTTCATGGCTCAAGATAAAAAGGTGTGGAACTTAGGATTTTATAAAAAAAGCCACATGGCACTGTTTGATACCATGTGGCTTTATGTGAGCCCTGAAGGATTCGAACCTTCGACCGCCTCCTTAGAAGGGAGGTGCTCTATCCAACTGAGCTAAGAGCCCTCACACGACAAACAAAATATTTTTGTTTTCCGGTGTGCAAATATAAAATTAACTATATATCTAACAAAGATAAAATTGATATTTTTATCTGTCAATTGATTTTGTTTAATTGGAAGGTTATTATTTGCTTAAATACCTGGAACTCATCTTGACTTTTTTGATTGAAGCGAAAAAGTCAAGACGAGTTCATATTAAAGATACTAAATTTTTCTTTATTTCAATTTTAAGTCAATACCTTTATACTTCTTAAATCATATTAAAAATGATTAATGAATTAAAAGAAAACTATGGTTACCTATTTGAAGACGACCTTTTAATGGAAATCAACAGTGTTGGAACTTTTAAAGAAGTACCTGAAGGGTTCCAACTTATAAATATTGGTGAATATATAAAGTCAATGCCCTTATTGGTTAGTGGTGCTATAAAAATTTTACGTGAAGATGATAAAGGCGACGAACTATTAATTTACTTTATAGAACGTGGCGATACCTGTGCCATGACCTTATCTTGTTGCATGGGACAGAAAAAAAGCGAAATTAGAGCCGTCGCAGAAACACCTACAAAACTTGTTATGATTCCTGTTGAAAAAATAAGCGAATGGATGGGAAAATATAAAAGTTGGCAAAATTTTATTCTTCAAAGTTACCACGATAGAATGACCGAACTTTTAGAAGCTATTGATACTATTGCATTTTTAAAAATGGAACAACGTCTTTTAAAACACTTAAAAGACAAAGCCATGGTAAACCATAATGACGTTGTTCAAGTAACGCATCAACAAATTGCGTTCGATTTGCATACCTCTAGAGTCGTTATTTCTAGGTTATTAAAAACCTTGGAAAATGAAGGCAAAATTGAACTTCACAGAAACAGCATCAAAATTTTGGATCTTTAGGGCTTTGTAACTTATGTTACTTAATGAACCTTTTTAGTAGTCTAATTTTGTAACGTAAAACATAACTATGGCTATTTTAGATTTATTAGGTTATTTTGGTGCTTTTATAATTGGTATGGTTCTAGGGCTTATTGGAGGAGGCGGTTCTATACTAACGGTTCCTTTGTTGGTATATCTTTTAGGTTATAACCCAGTGGTAGCAACTGCATATTCGTTATTTATAGTTGGTACATCATCGGTTGTTGGTGTTATTCATAAGCATCAAAAAAAACTGGTCGATTTTAAAACAGGTCTAACTTTTTCATTTCCATCATTTTTAGCAGTTTTTATATCAAGACGTTATTTGATTCCAAACATCCCAGACGAAATTTTTAATTTAAATGGATTTGTTTTAACCAATGACATCGCCATCATGGTATTTTTTGCTATTGTTATGCTTGTAGTAGCATTTTCGATGATAAAAACAAAAAAGAAAGCAACTGCCGTTTTTGTAAAACAACCTTATTATAAAACTTTTATACAAGGTTTAGTCATAGGTGTCATTACAGGATTAATTGGTGCCGGGGGTGGCTTTTTATATGTGCCTGCTTTGGTGCTTTGGGCGGGTCTATCAATGAAAAATGCAGTGGGTACATCATTGGTTATCATATCTATAAATTCGATTATTGGCTTTTTAGGCGATTTATATACACTAAATATAGACTGGTCTTTTCTAATAACATTTTCATGCCTAACCATCGCAGGTATTCTATTGGGCGGTTACTTGTCAAAGTTTATATCGAACAAAAAATTAAAAAAAAGTTTTGGCCTTTTCATAATGTTAATGGCTATTTATATCATTATTAAGGAATTTACCCAAAACTAAAATTGAACTCATCTTAACTTTTTGTTTTTAACCGAAAATGAGATAAAATTTGTATTAATTATTATTCAATATAGTCCGATTTTAGTTGACGTATTGACATAACTATTTAAATTTACATCAAAAAACTGGACTTTAGGTTGAACAGCTAAGTTATGTTGCAATTCCATTTAGTGACTGATATTATTTACAATCCTAAAGAAAATAGCTTATTACTTTGCTTTTCCTGATAGATAATATGTAAAATAATCTCGTTTTCGTCTTTCGAAGTAATCATCATAAACCCCAGTAAAATGATGACCCTGACCCGGAATTACCAATAAATCAAAATCCTTATCTGCTTTAATTAATGCATCCACCAACTTATAGGTATGTGATGGATTTACATTCTGATCACTCTCTCCTGTCACTAAGAGTAGTTTTCCCTTCAAATTCGACACTAATTCCATAGGAGTTTTTACCTTAAATTCTAAATCTTCTCCTATACCTTGATAATATTCGCCCCAGTTTTTGTGATATATTGCATTATCATAATTACCAGAAGAAGCTACGGCAACTTTATAAAAATCAGGATAAGTACTAATTGCTGTAACTGCCATAAAAGCACCTCCAGAATGTCCTAAAATTCCAACTTCCGAAAGATCTATAAAAGAATATTTATGAGCTAACTGCTCCAATCCATATTTATCATCGGCCAAAGGATAATCTCTTAAATTTCCAAAACCATGAGAAAAATAAGCTTTATTTCTTATTGGTGAGCTACCTCTATGACCAAAACAAACAACAATAAAACCTCTTTTAGCTAAAGCTGTATTTTGATATTTATCCAATACTGTGAAGTCTGTCCAAACAGTTTCTGTAAATGGACCAGGATAGACCTGAGAAATAATAGGATACTTTTTATTTGGATCAAAATTGTCTGGTTTCCACATAATGCCATATAAATCTGTTTCATTATCAGCTGCTTTTATTTTGAATTGTTCTGGAAAATCCCATCCATAATCCAGTAAGGGCTGAATATTAGGTTTCATAACCGTATCAATTAATTTACCATTACACTCTCGAGCCACAATGAGTGGATTACTATCTATTCGAGAATAATTATCGATTATTAAATTCCCTTTAGTATTAACAAACACACTATGGTCTGCATTTTCTGGAGTTAACAATTTTAGGTTAGAACCATCTAGCTTAACCTTATACAAAAAGGAATAATTGGGATTGACATTTTTATCCTTCCCATATCCTTGAAAATAAATTTCTTGTTTTTCTGAATCTACAGTTAAAATTTCGCCCGCTGTCCATTCTCCTTTTGTTAAAGCATTTAGTAGCTTTCCTTTTTTATTGTAATGATAATAATGTCCCCACCCCGTTCTATCCGACCAAAAAAGGATGTCTTCTCCTTTGTTTAAAATTTTACAATTGAATAAAACACCATTAATATTCGGAGTGAATTTCTCAGCAATTATAACTTTAACCTCTCCTTTATGATCTAGAGAACATAACTCCAATTCATCATGAGTTCTCTTTAAACGAGTAAAATAAAACAAATCCGGATTATCACTTTTTATTTCTAAAAATTCCTGTCCTTTCCATTTTTCAATATCGATTTTTTTTATTGACTTGTTTTTAACATCCCCTAAAAACAATTCTTGCTTTGGTAGAATTGTATCTCCTGGAATTGCTTCTTTATATGTGCTTACAAAAGGCACTTTAGTTGTTGAATTGATTACGGTAAAAACACGAACATCGTTATCATTTTTACGAGATACTATAAACTGACTACCATTACCTAACCATTTAATATTGGGCAACAAATACAAACTATTATTATCTCCATCAAATGTTAATTGTACCTGAGTAGAATCTTTTAAGTTTTTAAGATAAATATTGTAGTTTTTATAAATAACCTGATCTTTTTTATCTGGCGATATACCAAACTCTACAGGCTTATTATTAGTTTGCTCAACTTTAATAATCTCTTTACTTTCAGGTATGTATGTATATTTATTTCCGTTATTGTTAAAATTTACTCCAATACCTTTACTTGTAAAAGTGGGAATAAAAGTAACTCTGGCTGTATCTAATTTCATAGTTAGCATAACAGAATCAAGTTTCTGCTTGTTGTACAAGGGATGCGTACCAACTTTATTATCAAATGCATAATATTGCGCCTTCTGATTTGCTTTTTTATACTTAAAATAAAACATTGGTAAATCAGGATGAAAACAAGGAACTATTTCAGACTGATCAAATCTATTAATAAGATTCTTGGCATCAAACTTCTCATAATGTGGGTCGTTCCCCTCTAAAAAAGGACGGAAAAAGTTTATCAAGTTATTGTTTTTGTTGCTTAGAACTACTTTTCTCATAACTTCATAAACTGCTGAAGTACGTAATTCATTAGCATTGAAATTCCCAGCAAACAAATCAAACAAAACATGTTGGGTCTCCTTAGAAAAATCGCTTACATTGTCAGATAAAATTTGAAGTACTAATGGCTTGTCTTGTTTGCAAAAAGCTTTACAAACATCCATCAATATCAATAATTGATTTTTTGAAGGTAAGTTAGTTATAGCATTTATCTTTTTTTGAAAGCCATCAAAAACCTGTATATCAACACTACCCTTTTTGAAAAAACTCTTTCTAAAAACAGCAGAGGCAATACCTTGGTAATTTTGTTCTATCCTTTTATAAACAATGGAGTCTGGAATATGCTTTACAAATTCTGACCAATGATCTATAAGATAATTACTATTTGGGCTATCGTATAGAGAGAGATAAACACTATTTTTGTTTTCACCAAATAAATACCAATTTTCAGGTAATGTTTTTTGTTCTGGAGTTAAAGAGCTTAAATACTCATTTGCGATTTCAATTGCTTGAGAATTTTCCTTACGTGTAAATTTAAGTTTAATGTATTCTTCCATGAAAGCGGCAGATCTATTTCCGCTCTCAAACTTCAAATTCATTGAATAATAAATATTATCTGAATTAAGACCTTTTTTAGCTTCTTCGATAAAATCAGAAGCCTTTTCTTTAGCCCCTACAAATTTATAGATCAAATTACCAGAACTATCAAGAAACAAATACGTTGGATAGGCTTCCACTTCATACTTTATGCCTAACTCAATCCCCTGTTTAGTCTCCATATCTATTTCAGCAGAAACATATGACTTATTGATAAAATCAGCAACTGCATCTTTAGTAAAAATATTCTTACTCATAAACTTACATGGACCACACCATGTGGTATAACAGTCTATAAAGATATTTTTTTTAGTTTCTTGAGCTTTTGCTTTTAATTCTTCAAAAGATAAATGCTCAAACTCAATTTTTCTGTTTTGTGAAAATGCTGCACAACTAAATAGTAGGCAACATAAAAAATATTTATATATTGTTTTTGACATAAAAAGACTATTTGGAAGTTTTATTAAAGTATTCTTTATTGAAACGTAATAAAATTAATTTACAATTATTTTTAACTTTATCGCTCACCTTATCATTATTCATTAGTTTCTCTACGGAATCACGTACTTGCAATAAATAGAGTTGTATCATTGCCTTTAGATCGTTAACCCCACTTTCAATGTTATTAGCATTGGCTAATTCTACAAGAATATTAGCCACGTTAATCTGGGTGCTCATTTGTATGTCTGTTGGCTCACTTGAAACATCAAAATTTAGAAAGACTACCCTGTTTGTGAAAGAGAACAAATCATCACATGTAAAAGCTTGTTTACCATTCTTTTCTTCCGCATCAATTAGAGACGACAAAACTTCTTTTTTAAACAGTCGTTGTAAAATATTTTTGGACATGTCAATATAAAACTTATCCATATTAATAGGATTCTGCTTCAACAATTCTGGATTGGTAAGCCACTCTATCCTTGCTGAAAAGACATGTTTTTCAAGACTTTTTAATACTTCTAATTGCTGTTTTTTACTAACATAAACAACCGGAACTTCATTTTCTCCCTTGATTACAGTACGTTGCATTTGTCCACCAATCAATATCGCTTCCTGATTTACAAAATATTGATACAAGGAAAAACTTTGAGAAATAAATTCCATTAAATCTTTAGTTAAATCCGTATGATGCTTAAAATCGTTAAGTATGCTTGGGATTTTTGGATAAATATTTTTTAATTTTTGAATTCCAATTTCACTTGCTCTTAATAAATCATTAGATATAAACGTAGCTTGAGCGGTTGGATCTAAAATATTATCCTTAGCATAAAAAGTAGTTTTCAATGAAGGAGGGCTTACACGATTGCCATACAAATAAGCTATCGCATCACGATCATATATAGACACCTTAGGCAGAAGGTATTTTGGTGAAATATTATTCTCTTTTACAGCAACATAATTAGGCATACTTGTACCAACAACTGTTGCTGATGGCCCCCATTTTTTTAACCATTCATTATCTTGTAATTGTTCAATAGAAAAGGCGGTTACTGCAGGATAATTTTCTTTTAAGCCTAATATTTGACCAATAACACCAGCTAATTGTTGGGTTAATATGTCCTTTCTTTTTTCCAAACTAATAGGATTCTCTATAATTTCCGGATCATTCTCGCCACAAAGAAGCAAATATTTAGTTAAGCTTAGTTTGGCAGGTGTATCCATAAAATTAACACGAGCAGCTACTATTTCACCAGTAACTTGATTTTCTACAATACGATATTCCATTTCACGCTCTGAACTTCCATTTCCCCAATAGAAATTAATTTTTTTATAGGCCTGAGTCTCATCATCGACTATTTTAAAAACATTTTCCCAACCAGCTTCTTCAAGTACTATTTCCCATTGCGCTAAAGCTTGTTTTACACTTTCAACAAAAGGAGCTGGCGTAAGTGGGTCTATCCATACCTTAATAGGAATTTCAGGAGATACCTTCATTCCTTTTTTATACAGATGTGCTTCTTTAGGTTTTGGACTTAAATTCCACCTTTTAACATATTTCGTAATATTAGCTTTGTAGTTTTTAGTATCATACTCTATATGATCTACCGTATTAAAACCATACGCTAAATTATCCTCCTTTTGTTCATGGATATGATTAGGAACCGTTTGAATGATCATTTCAAACTCATATGCAGAAATATAATTTACATCTTTTCCTCCAATAGAGGGCCTAAATGAACTTTCTGTAGCATATCCTTTAAAAACAACGGCATCATCTGTAGCTCTATATGATTCTAAACCAGAGCGTAATGGGTCGGGAGCATTAATAGGCCCTGGCTTACTAAGATTAAAAATACCTCGTGTTGCCGCTAATTCTTGAGTCAATTCAATAATAAACGACTTTTCATTTTTGCCCATAGCAATTATTGGATAGCTTTTATAAGCTGGAACAAGCCCTGATTTTTCAATGGACTGGATCATGCCATAATCTACAGTGTCTTTAGAAAAAGTTCTTGATCTATTTTGATACAGATCAAGCTGATTCTTTCTCCCTTTTTGAAAATGATAAATACCACTTTCAGAAGAAATATAAGCTATATTTCCGTTTGTTATTTGTGCAGAAATAAACAAATCTTCCCCTAAGGTTTGCTCTGGAATTTCAATAAAATAATGATCGTTGCTAGAGTATATATTAAAGTAACCCTTTTCAATTTTCATCTCTTTAGCTTTGTAAAAATCATCAAAAGATTTTGGTTTATTAGTATCCTGAGCCCTTACCAAAACTCCATTGAAAAAAATTAAAAGTATCTGTATTAGAAATATTTTTTTACGCATTTGATTTGTTTTTTCTTTAAAAGAATTTATAATTTTTGATTGCCTTGTTCCCAAATCTTTATAAAATTGAGCATTCCTAAATAATGTGCTTTAGTCAAAGAATCAGTGTTTGAAATTTTCTTTTCGGCAAAAGCTTTAATCTTGTAAATTTGAGATTGTATAGTGAGAATATTATTAAATGACACGTTATTTTGATTCCCTATATTGATGTTTAATTGAGACAAATAACTATTCTGCATCCTTTTTTCGAATTCTGAAAGTTGTTTGTTTTTCTCTTTATTTAAAAATAATTTCTCAAATAAGAAGTTTAGAAGCTCCTCATTAGTCATAGGATTATCATTCTTGATTTCAGAATTGTTAAATACTAATCCTCTAAGTTCTAATTGATAAATATAATTTTCAAAAGGATTATACTTATCTTCCTCTAAATTAATTTTGTTTAGAAATGAAGGTTTTGTTAACCATAAAGGTTCCTCTAACATATACTCGTTTAAAAATTGCAATGCACGAACATGGTCTTCATACGAAACAGTTTTATATTCTACTGCATAATTTTGATTCTCACTAAAAATATTGTCTTTATAATAAGCGCCTATAAAACTCATCACATGATTTACATATCTGTGATATTGTCTTGCTAGATATAAATACCTCCGTTTTAACAATGTATAATCATCTTGGTTTTCTGTCCATTGCTCTATATTAGCCATTATATACTTAAGGTTTTTAATCCCAAGCCTACTGGCATAAATAATATCATCTCCACTATCTTCTGATTGGACTCTAGGGTCAGTTGATTTTTCTTCTAAGTAACCAATACCGCCTTTGCTCATTTCCTCTTTAACAAAGTCATTTAGCTTTTCCGTAAGAATTGGGGTTTTTAAAGCGTCAGGATAATAGCGATACCCCCATTCAATGGCAAACACATCATAAGTTCCAAGTTTTGGAATTAAATTTTTTTGCGCTATATGATCTTCTGGCTGCGCTATAAAATTAAATCGTTGATAATCCATAACAGAAGTACCAAGACCATTTTTCTCAATAAAATCATTATTCCTTAAACTATCTACTGGATAAAATGAACTTCCCATGAAATTGTGACGTAAGCCTAAAGTATGTCCTACTTCATGAGTAATTACGGTACTAAACAGCTTTCCCATTAAATCTTGATTTAAAGGATACTCTCTAGCCATAGGGTCAGAAGGGCTGGACATAACAAAATAGCTCATTTGAATCAAATCGGTTACAGCATGAAAAATAGCAACCTGAGCGCTAATAATTTCTCCTGAACGTGGGTCTATAATTTCAGAACCATAGGCATTTGCAATTGGCGAAGCTTTATATGAAATAACTGAATATCGCGCATCATCTGATGAATAATCTGGATCTTCCTCTTTTGTAGGTTCAGGCAATGCATATATTGCATTTTTAAAACCCGCTTTTTCAAAAGCCTTTTGCCAAAGAGCAACTCCCTTAATTACATGGGGAACCAGATATGTAGGCATATCTTTATCAATATAAAAAACAATTGGTTTTTGGGGAACAACAAGCTCTCCTTTCAAATAGCGTTCTACATCCTCTGGTTTCGGTTCGAGACGCCATCGCTTTGCTACTTGAAATACTTCATTTTCATTTCCTAATTGCCCCCTAATATGGCTAGCAAAATAACCAACCCTTTCATCAAAAAGCCTTATTTTTAATGGCTTTTCTGGAAGCAAAATCCATAATGCCCCTACTTCCCAAATGTTATTAGAATAAGTACTTTCATTTGGTTTAGAAGCTGTGTAGGTTCTTACTGAACGAAAACTAATATTAGTGGGATAACTAACTATTTCTGTAGAATATGAACTTTCTTTGATATAATTTCCTAAATCTAGTTCGGTTTTTGAACCTTGTAAAGCAAACAACTCGCTATCTCCTAAATAATAATCTGTTATATCTATCAAGTATTTATTGTCTGATGTAGCAACTATAGAAAAATTCTTAATAGTTGGATTAATCAAACTTTTATAAAATGGGTTATACATAAAACTATCGTCTTCTATATAATAAACAACAGGACTTACTAAACTTATTACATCGTCTTTCTTCTCGAAACGAACCATATTTTCGGGCATAGAATCATCACCATATCCAAATCTTTTATTGGCTTTTCGGTCATTCTTTTGTACTCCTTTTAGAATAGTTATGGTTACAAGTATATCTCTACCTACAATGGAGTCCGGAATCTCAAGTAAAATTTGATTGTTTTTTTCATAGACACTTACAAAACCGGAACTTGATTTTATTACATTATCCCCTAAATATTTAGAAATGGAAGGAATGGTATCTTTGCTAGCTACTCTACAGTCTTTTGCATACAATTGTAAGCCCATAAATAAGCTGCTAAGTAATAGTACGATTTTCATGTTTTTTATTAATTAAAATTAGGGATAGTACTTTAATAAAAACCTAGGTGTATTGTACACCTAGGTGTTTAAAGTTTAAAATATTTAAATTAGAATTTATTTTTCCTATTGATATATTTCATTACCAACTAACTGTAAATCAATATTGTAATTATCAATATAAAATTGACGAACCATATCATAACGTTTTTTCAACAGTCCATTTTTATCTTTTATAGGTGAAAATATACCTTCCCATGAAGTTTCTTTTGTGTCATACTCATTAACCGTAGTCACATCCTTATTTAAATATGCTTCAGAATAACAAATCATCATAGTAACAAATTGTTTCCAATCATTATTAGGAGATGCCGAATAATAAGGCTGCAAAATGCCTATTTTCCATAATGCGGTATTCGTTTTTTGGGCAGATGCAATTGAATAATTAGCTGACGCATTAAATACTTCAGTAGTATTTAACTTGCCTTGTCCATACATACAATCTACAAAAACACGATTAATTCCTTTCTCAAATACTGTTTCTTGCTCTGTTGTTAAATTTAAAACATCTTCTTTAGCATACGAAACACAAATGTTATCAAAGTTATAATAAGCCGGAACATCAGCTCCTTTTATTTTAAAAGGATAAGAAGAAAAATCAAAATTACAGTATTGAACTTGTGAACATAATAAAATTTTAACTGGTAAAAATTTATCCAAAAACTCAGGAGAATAGTGATTAAACCATGTTCTGTTCAATAAATCCAATTGTGGCTTAATATAATTTTCATCTGGTTCAAAATATATAAATCCTAGCTTCCCTTGACTATCATCTGTAGATGGTTCACCGTTTGTCCATTTAGAAGGAGTCCAATACGCATCCTTATCGGTAAAACGATAAAGTAAATAAGTGCCGTAATCATCGTAAAATTTTACAATGTCGTTGTCAAAATCATTGTTCCCCTGTGGTACCGTATAACCTGTTTTAATTCCTGAAGGCTCAATTTCATTTTCTTCTGTATTAGAACAAGAGGATAAAGCACAAATGCTTAACAAAATATATAAATATGTAATTCTCATTGTATTAATTTTAATTTATTAATAATATAATTTTACCAATCTTTCAATACTAAGCTTATCTTGGATTTTGTGATAATTCAGGATTTCTTTCCATTACATTATAAGGAATTGGCAATGCATAAAGTAAATCACCTGGTGCAAGAGAGTAAGTCATTGAATTACCATCTGCATCAATAAAAGTATGATCAACACCTAGATTTAAACGCTTTATATCTCCCCATCTCAAACCTTCTTCTAAACATAATTCACGTTTTCTCTCTTCCAAACAAAAATCTAAAAGTGTTTGTCCATCTGTAATATCTATAGCAACATAAGAATTTGTATCATAACGAGTTTCACGCAGAGTATTTAAATCCGCTAGTGCTTTTAATCTATAATCGTCCATTCCTGTTTCAAGAAACAAACGGCAGTATGCCTCTGCTCTATTAAGATAAACTTCTGCATTTCTAATACCCCTATCACCATAATTAAGGGTGTTACGACCTATTTTATTACTCACAAAATTATACGGAGCACCATTATCTGTACCTTTTACGAAATAAGCCTCAGATCTTAAATCTTCTGTATCATATAAAGACGTTAAAAAAGGTGACACGGTATATGGTGGTTTACTGTTTGCTATTGGAAAGATTGGCCAATAACTTGCAAACCTAATTGATGAGGTTCCGTAAACCCATAAAGGTTCATTACTAATATCAATATCATAAACTCCTTTACTATGGAATGTTGTTTTGAATGAATTTAAATAAGTTAAGGAAGGTTTATTTGAAATCACATCATTACTATAGTCGATGATACTCTGTAAGTCTTCTTTACTGTTTTTATAAATATAAAAACGAGTTAACATAGCCTCGGCTGCCAAGTATCCAACTCGAAATGGACTAGGTGCAGTATAATTGTCTTTTAATAAAGTTACCGATGCTTTTAAATCTGCTTCAATTTGATCAAAGGTTTCTTTTAAAGTAGAACGCTTAGGATAAATATCTTGAACATTCATTGTTAATACTAAAGGCACACCTAAAGCTTCATTAGGATTTATTTGATTAACGGAGTAAGGCTGACAATAGACTGAGGCAAGCTTAAGATAATAATAGCCACGTAAAAACAATACCTGTCCTTTCAATGCATTAATTTCTTCCTCTGTAGCAATAATGTTTTCTAAATAATCTAATACTACATTACAACCTTTAATTTTTTGATAATAGAATAACCATGAATTAGCATCACTTGGGATTGTGTAGCCCCCATCAAACATTGCCGAAGTATAAGTAAACATTGGCATTCCATTTTCAAAATTGGTTTTGTAATTTTCTGATGTTAGTCCATTAGATACCATTTCGTCAGTCAATAAATTCAGATAAATATCACTGGAAGACAAATATGGATAAGCTTCATTATACATGACTGCTGATATATCTTCAAGTGTTTTAGGAATAATTTCATCTTGACTGTTCTCCTCTAGAAAATCAGAACATGCTGTTAAAAGCAAAGCTGAAATACTAAATAATACAACTATATTTAATTTTAAGAATCTCATTTTTTTTCAAATTTAGAATGCAACATTTATATTAAAAGTGTAAGAGCGTGTACGTGGCTGATTACCTCTAGCCACCTCTGGATCTCTTCCACGAAAATCTTTACTTACAATTGAAAATACATTTGAAGCACTTAACCCCACATTTAAAGATTTGCATTTTAACTTTTCACAAAAACTACTAGAAAAATTATAACTTGCATTCAATGCATTTAATCTTAAACTTGATGCATCAACAACTCTATCAGTACTATAATTATACATTTGGTATAAAGGCACGTATGTTTGAGTTTCACCAGGCAAAAGAATTGGATTAGTTGCTGCATCCTGATCAGGTAACCCTGGTAATAAAGCAGTGGTATTATCAGGAGTCCATCTACCATTTAATTCTGATGATAAGTTTTCATATTCACTAGGTAAAATAGCCGTTGGATATGCTGACTTTAAGAATTTCTTACCTCCCAACTGAAGGTAAAAGTTAGCTGATACGCTAAATTGTTTGTATCTAATTGTATTACCTAACCCTGCTGTGAAATCAGGATCAGCTTTTCCAACATGTACTAAGTAAGCTGTTGGATCTTCATCTGGAGATGCCCCATCCTCTACTGATAAGTCAATTATTGGTCGTCCAGTTGCAGGGTCAACACCATCAAATTTAAATGCCCAAAAAGAAGATAGCGAATAGCCTTCTTTTAATAAAGTTCCTTGTATAGCTGATTGCCAACCATTATTTTGAGTTCCAACTTTGGTTACTTCATTAAAATTTTTGGCCGTATTCATTGTAACAGACCAGTTGAAATTTTGAGTACGTACAGGAGTAAATCCTACAGCCAACTCATACCCTTTATTTCTCAAACTACCTCCATTTACCGGCATAATATCGATACCATATTCTGCAGGTAAACTAAGAGGTGTGATTATATCTTTACCATTTTTCACATAGTAATCACCCGTAATGAAGATTTTGTTTTGAAACAAGCTCATATCAAAACCTAAGTTATATGTCGTTGTTTGTTCCCAACGCAAATCTTCATAAGGTAAATTTTTAATTTGAAGAAGATATTCTCCTGTATTTACATCATAAATCCTAGCTGAAGCAGTTGTGTTTGGAATTTGAACAATCAAACTAGGACTAAAGTTTACAGCCATATTACGTTGATATCCAAAAGTACTTCTTACACTTAAATTATTTATCCAATCAATATCTTTAATAAAATCCTCATTACCAGCATTCCATCTTAAACCACCTGCCCAAACAGGATTAAACTTCTCATTTGGAAATTGACCAAAGCGATTTGAAGCATCACCCCTTACACTAAAATTAAATACATAACGATTGTCATAAGTATAATTTAGAGTCAAATAGTATCCTACAGTATTGGTTTTTCTATCTGTAATTGAATTTCCAAATTTATTACTGTCTGTAGTACCTGAATATAAAGAATTTGCAAGAACAGTAGTCCCAGAAGTAATTGTTGGAGGTACTAATGCAAATGATCTTCCTCTATTGTGTAAATAACCATATGCAGTTGATCTATATCCATCAAATTTTAAACTCTGAGATTCAACTCCAAGCATTGCAGAAAAATAATGAACCTTATTAAAAATCTTACTATAACTTAAATTAGTTCGTAAATTCCAATTAGTAGATTGGTTATTATCTGAATTAAAAACACCTCCTATAGGTAACTTAGACTGTTTGTATAAAGGATTACTAGAACTTATACTAGCATATTCATACCCTCTAATTTTGGTAATTAAATTTGTTGTTTCAGTTGCATAAGAATTACCCATTGTTGAAGAAATGTTATAACTACCTAGAACATTCAATTTCAATTCAGGTAAAATACTATAAACAATATTTAAATTAGAATTAAGTGTTTGAACTGTATTGGAATTACCAGATTCATTTCTTTCATTTATATAATTGTATAGATATCCATTGGATACATCTTTGTAATAAAATAAACTTCCATCCTCATTATATGCAGGAATTACACGATTTATTTTTGTTGCATATTCATAAGGTCTAACCAAATAAAAACCATCTGTTTTCGATTTACTACCACTCAAACGAAAATTAACAGAGAATTTATCATTCAATTGGGTATTTATACCTAAAGAGGCATTTAATGAATTACTATTATTGCCAATAGCAGTACCTTGATTCTCACTATATCCTATTGATGAATAAAACCTTGTTTTCTTTGTGCCTCCACTAAAACCAATATGATGTGATTGACTAAAAGGATGACGATATAGAATATTAAACCAATCCGTATTAACACTTTCCATTTGTGCAACCCTACTATTAAATTCATCATAGGATATCTCACCAAATAAATATTTATTTAAAGCCCCTGCATACCCAATATCATTATTGGTTTGATTTGCTATTAAACCTCTCTCAAAAACTTCTCTAGAAACCCCTACTCGTTCCCTTGAGTTCATTAATTCTAACTTATCATAAGTTACTTTTTCTCCAAAATTAAAGTTTGTAGAGTAGCTAACCGATAAAGGCCCTTCCTTCCCCTGCTTTGTCCTAATAACAATAACACCATTTGCAGCTCTAACTCCATAGATAGCTGTTGCTGAAGCATCCTTTAACACAGTAATATCTTCAATATCATTTGGATTCAACCATGAAATAGAATTTCCTACGTAGTTTCTAATAAAATCAAAATTGTTCTCGGTAACTCCTCCATTACTATCAAATGTTTGTGTATTAAAAGGAAGAGGGTCTTCCTGAATAATTCCGTCAACAACCCAAATAGGCTCCTGATTCCCTAAAAAAGTAGAAGTTCCTCGAACCCTTGATTTTTGACGAACACCTACCTCCCCTGTAACGTTTGTAACATTTAAACCTGCTACTTTTCCTTGCAGCATTTGCTCAATAGTACTAACCCCGTTTATATTTAAATCTTTGTGGGATACACGAGTTACAGCCCCTGCAACTCTCTGCTTTTGAATATTTTGATACCCTGTTACTACAATATCATTTAGTTCTTCTAACTTTTCTTTTAAAGTAATCGAATACTCGAATTTATTTTCAGAGATTAATTCATAATAATTTTCATAGCCAATTCCGTGAGCCACCAAATAATAGCCAACTTCTGTCTTTAACGAGAAGCTTCCATCAAAATCAGTAGATGTTCCTCTTACTAAAAATCCTTTATTAATTGTTTCATCTTGAGGCTTAAGCTTTGACACATATACTGTTATTCCTGGCAATGGTAAACCATTGACATCGGTAATTTTTCCCTTTATAATAATTTCTTGTAAGGGCTTTTCTATTTTGTTTACAACAATAGTGTTGTTAGCCTCCAGTAAATAACTAAAATTACCTGAATTTAAAGTTAATGATAATAAATCATTAGCGTTGATTACTCCTTTTTTTAAATGAACTTTAGGGTAAGTTTTAAATAATTCAGACTGGTAAATGAACGTGTAATCCGTTTGGCTCATTATGAGTTCAAAAACTTCGTCTATTGTTACTTCTTTATCCATATCCACCTTAATTTTTGTGTTTTGTGCAAACACAACTTCAGGATTCAAACTAAAAACCGAAGTACATAATAAGAAAATGAGTATCTTCATAGCATTTTGAAGCTGCCTTTTTCTAAAACAGAAAAAAGCATTAGTTAAAATAATTTCCATAAATTTGTTAATTGTTAGTTGTTAGTTAAACATTTTTAATTAATTGATTAATGATTTTCAAGGGGTAAAGCCTTAATACTTTGGCGAGTCTTGGCTTTATTCCCTTTTTATTTTTTTAAAATAATTTTGTTGTTTTTTATTTCATAGGCATTTATAAAATTTGTGTTTTTTATTAGTGATAGTATTTTTTCAATATTCTGACTTTTACTAATTTGTCCATTAAATAGAATGCCTTTCATGTTGTCATCCTCAAAAATAACGTCTACATCATACCATCTTGACAACACCTTCATTATCTCTTCTAAAGATTTGTTCTTAAAATTAAATAAGCCATCTCTCCAAGCTATTTCATAGCTTGTTTCTACTTTTGATACAATTATATTATTTGATCCTTTATTCAAAACGGCCTGTTGACCGGGAACCAGTGTCTCTACATATTCGTTAGAAGAATGAAGTGCTATTGAACCTTTTAATAGTGTAGTGTATATGCTACCTTCATCTTGATATGCTTTAACATTAAATTCTGTACCCAAGACTTCTATTTCCTGTCCAGCAGAAATAACTCTAAATTCAGCTCCTTCATGTTCTTCACTATGAGCAACATCAAAATAAGCTTCTCCATAAAGAAGTTCTACATTTCTAGATTTACCTTCTTCAAAATTCACAGGATACTTCAATTTGGACTCTGAGTTTAACCATACTTTTGTTCCATCAGAAAGCTTGACAAAAAATTGTCCTCCCCTAGGAACTGTTAAATAATTATATACTACTGTATTACTTTTAGTTGAAGTAGAATTTTGGTAAACTAATTCTTTCTCACTTCCTCTAGCAAAGTCTGATTCATAGCCACTACCTTCCTCCAAAGAAATTTGAATCCCATCTTCTAATGTTAAAATGGCTTTGTTTGATCCGGGAACTATCGCATGTTCTACAATAATATGATCCTCTCTATTATTTGAATTTAAAGTTTTAATAAAAATTCCATAACATATAAATAGTAACACACATGATGCTACAGCTAACTTATAAACCTTAAGAGGAATAAGCTTAAAAATGTTTTTCTTGTTTGCTCTATATTCTTCAATAACATTATCAAATTCCATCCCTTTAAAGGATTCATTAGCCTTAAGCATATAATTTATTCTTAAGTATTCTTTAAATTTTAGTTTGTTATCATCTTCTTTCAACCATTCTTCCAATTTATAACACTCTTCATCAGTGGCCTCGTTATTGATAAATTTTGTAATTATTCTTTTCATTTTATTCTAAAAATTATTCCTTTTTCTTCTTTATAACAATTCAATATATAATTAGAACGGATTAAATTCAAAAAACCACTATTATTTAAATAAATTTATTTCTTTTGTATTATTATCATCTAAAATCTATTTTCTTTGAATAATTCTCTCACAAAAAAAAATATTACTAAAAATTTCGAAAAAGAAAATAGCTTAAGCTTTGATAAGATATATACAACTTATTACCAAACATTGTGCATTTTTGCTTGTAGTTATACCAATGACATCCAAAAAGCTGAAGATTTAGTACAAGATGTCCTATTAAAATTCTGGGAATCTAAATCGTACCTCAATTTTCAAGGAAACCTGAAAAATTATCTTCTGAAATCTGTCTATAATTCTTTTCTTGATTCGATTCGAAAGGAGCAAACCTTAAACAAAAAATTAGAAGAATTCAGGTATAAACTATTAATGGAAATAGTTGAAGAAGAGAATGATATTTTAAATAAGAAAATAGGACTATTAAAGAAAGAGATTGATGATCTTCCAGGTAGATGTAAAGAAATTTTTATACTTTGTAAATTTGAAGGGTTAAAGTACAAGCAAATTGCAGAAAAATTGAATATTTCAAAAAATACAGTTGAAAATCAAATTGGCAAAGCTTATAAAATCCTTAGAAGAAATTTAAATAAAAATGATTTTTTAAACTTATTTTTTAGTCTAATAAATAGATGTAGCCTTCCCTAAAAGTAAGTTTTGCACTATAATTAAGTGTTTGAGCAAAGCCTCTAAATGAAAGAGAAATACCTAATATAAATGTAAAGATTAAAATACGTTTCATAAAATTTTATATTAATTAATTGATTGTTTATCTTCTTAAGAATAAATTCTTAACTGTTTGTTGTGTAATTATTTTAGATAGTTTTAATAAAAGAGGACTGCTTTTAAACAATCCTCTTTTCTCAGTTTTTGCTCAAAATTGAGTGACTAATTCAAATAAACTTTTAAAAGCAAAAAAAATATTGAAATGTTTATAGATTAATATTTTTATTGCTGATGATTTTTGAAACGATTATTAAAACAAACGTCAATAACCATTCATACCCTAAAATATTAACTAAAAAGAACAAACTAGTTTTTAAATATTTCGGATAATTTTGTTTGTAAATTTTCTCTCCTAAGGTCTTTAGCCACTATTTTACCATCTGGATCGATTAAAAAATTTGCAGGAACTGTTACCACACCATAAGCATTAGCAACTGTACTTTCAGAATTAGTTTCATCTAACAAATTTAACCACGGTAAACCATCCTCTGTAACTGCTTTCATCCAAGAATTTTTGTTTTTATCTAGTGAAATAGAAATTATTTCAAAATTTTTACTCTTAAATTCCTTATAAGCTTTAATTGAATTAGGGTTCTCTGCTCTACATGGTTTACACCATGATGCCCAAAAATCTACTAAAACATATTTTCCACTAAATTCATTGAGACTGTGCTCTTTATCTTTCGCTTCCTTAAGTGTAAAGGCACTTGCTTGTTTTGTATTAGCTTCTTCTTGAATTAAAGCAATACTATCATTTGTTGAAAATTTTAAAGCAACCATGGAAGCTACTAAAGAATCAGCATTAAAGTCTATCGAAAACGCTTCTATTTTTGGAGGTAAACACATAGCATTTGTGCATGCCATATATTGTATAGTAAAATTTAAAGTTGTTTTTTCTTTTGATTTCAACCTTAAGCTTTGGGTAAAGATGACTCCTTTAGAATAATAAGAACTTTGCTCATGTCCCTTCTCTATGCCTTTTTCTTTGGTTGCATCAATTAATTCAATATTGCTATTTTCTTTAAAACTTATTTGAGTTGGCATTGCCAATCCAGCATTAGAGTCTTGTTGCGTATAAATATGCCATGGCGCCTTTACCATTGCCTCCATTTTAAGATCGTAAGTAAGCGCACCTATTTTTACAGTATCAATTTTCCATGATACAATTTGATTATTCTGGGCAATTCCTAAAAAAGCCTTCATAACTATTAATACTAAAAGAAGTATTCGTTTCATATATTATAATATTATAAAATTCATTATATATTGTTACCTGACCTAAATTAAAAAATAGTAGAGAGTCTATAATATTTACTATTTAATTATGCGCCTTTTCGGGCTAACTCTATCATTTGCGATAATTCTTCGGCCACAACTTCATCTTTACCTTCAAAACCTTCCAGTTTAAATCGTATTTTCCCTTCTCCATCAATAATAAATTTAGCAGGAATTCCGTTTACGCCAAAGGCCGTAACAGCGGGAGGTACTTTAGTAACTGGATCTTTAGTATCCATATATAAATCAAAAGTATAATTGCGTTTGCTTAAAAAATTCTTAGCATCTGTTAAGGGATCTGCTACATTTTCCCATGTATGGATAAAAAGAAACTTAACATTAGCGTCATTAGCATATCTATCTACGGCCATTTGCATGGCAGGGAAAGATGCCACACACGGACCACACCAGGTCGCCCAAAAATCCAAAACAATGGTTTTACCTTTAAAATCTGCCAAAGTTGCCTTTTTCCCATTCACATCTGTTACATAAAAGTTTGGGGCGGGTTCATTAATCAATAATGGTTTAACTTGGTCTCGTATTTTGGATATAAACCCATTTTGTAATGAGCCTATATAAGTATTTACATCTTTATTAGGGTATAATGTTTTATACGCCATTCTTACCTGATCAACATATCTTTTCTCGATCTTACCATCTTTTATCATTTCGGACAAAATTGGCAAGGTTTCCTCATAATTCTTATCAAAAATTGATGATAAGAAGGCATAATTTTCTACGAGGGTTCTATCTTTATCTTCGATATTATCATAAGCCTCCTTAGTATACATATAAGCCTTCTCATTTTTTCCTGCTTTAAAGAGAAGTTTACCATACATATTGATGTAATCGTTGTATACAGATTTAGGATCTACTTTAAGCAAATTACTAAGGGCTGTGTTTTCCTTCAATTTTTTCGCGCCTTCTATTTCTTTAGTGGCAATATCTAAAGCCTGATCAAAATCTATTGGCTCCATTAAATCAATATTCATAGTTATAGCCGCTACTCTATAAACCTGATCTTCCATTGAATTAATGTATTCCATTACTTTTGTGCCATTAGGTACTTCAGCATAAGCCATGGCTACTAAATTTTTTTCCGAATCTGTATTCACATCGGGATACTCATTATGTAAAGATTTGAAATGAGCCTCTATTTCTTCTGGACCACCTTTCACGTCAAGGAATGACATCATTCGTGCCATACTTGCCTGTGTGCTTTGCGGATATTTCTTATTAAGACGTTTTATTATCGCATTTTTTTTATCATCATCTTTATTGTAATATTCAATCAAAATAAATAAATCTTCAGCCGTTCCATTTTCCAATCTTCTAATATTTTGATTGAGCTCCTTTTGATTTTTTTCATTTCTTAATGCCTCCAATGTAGCATCTAAGTCAAGTTCTTGTGACATTACACTTAACGATGTAAACATTAAGATGAACAAAATTTTATAATTCATGTTTTTACTTTTAAATTTTACTTTCAGTCTTAGTAATTTCTACCATAGCCTTTAACTTATAATATTCTCTATCGGTAGAACCTGCATAACCGGAAGAATAAAACCTGATATTGCCCATAGTATCAAAAACTATTTTAGTTGGAGTTCCGTTAATACCATATGCTCCATTAGGCTCGTCACGCAATACATCTAAGGAAATTCCTTTTTTTGTTATAAAGCTTTTAACTGTTCTTTGCGTTTCAAATAGATCAATAATAAAAAGTTGAAAAGGCTCCTTTTTATATTCTGAAACAACCCGTTCAAATCCTGCAAAGGCAGCAATACAAGGCGTACATATGGTGGTCCAAAAATCGATAACAAGAACCTTTCCTTTATGATCATTAAAGTTTATGGTATTACCATTCAGGTCTGGTAAAGAAATCTCATGTATTGGCTTAGTAGCATTAAAAAGAGGAAATGTTTCACCATTACCGCTAGGGTCTGAAATTACCCCTTGAAATGGTATCGTACTTTCTGCTATGTACAATTTTTCAACCTCTTCGTATTCCTTTTCATAAGCCTCTTTCTGTAAGTCTGAAATTAATTTATCAGCTCCTTTATCATTTCCATGTACTTTTTTATAAACCTCTCTTAAGGTCTTAACTAACTTAGGATTTGAGTCTGCATGTCTAACCGCATAAACTAGAGTATCTAAAGCCATTTTATCCTTACCAGCTGCTGATAGAACAATAGCATATCGGTTATAATAATTCGATTTTGAATCTTTGAAATATTTCATTTCTCTAGCTCCATCCTTAATCTCTGATGACTTTTGAATATTTTTTAAAGCTACATCAATGTCTCCTAATTTTGCATTAGCCATAGCATTCACCTCTAATAACACTTGTAATCGAAGATTGGCTATTTCATCACTCTTAGCATTCTTCTCAATATCATCTATAATATCTTTAGAAATCTTTGCAACGATACTTTGATATTTTGGTTCTTCTACCAAATCTTCCAACACATAAGATAAGTAAATCAAGTTTTTGCCTGAAATTTCAGGATTCGTTTGCATATAGTAATTGTATTTTTCAATATTCCCCTTAGCTAACCAACCTGTTGCAAGAACTACACGGTACAAGTTATACTCTTTCGTTTTAGATTTATCCTCAGGATTTTCCTGAAGCATTTTATTAAAATAATTCTCCTGATCTTCCACTTTAACAATCAGTTCAAAATCCTCGAAGTTATACTTTTCAACTTCTTCCTGTTGTGCCCAACTTGAACCGCTTATCATTATCAATAGACATATTAATAATTTATTCATAGTATTTTTTATTAGTTTATTTAATTAATTCTTTAAGCTTTTGTTGTAACGCCTGCCCTTTTAACCCTCTCCCTATAATTTTTCCATTTTTGTCTATAAGAAAATTATCTGGAATAACACTTACACCATAAAGTTTTGCTGCTTCATTACCAGCTCCTTTTAAATCACTGACTTGTTTCCATGGCAAACTATCTTCCTTTATCGCTTTTAACCAAGCTTCTTCATTAGAATCTAGGGACACGGCTAGAATTGTAAAATTCTTATCTTTAAATTTCTTATATGCATTAAGAACGTTTGGGTTTTCTGCCCTGCAAGGGGCACACCAACTTGCCCAAAAATCCAAAAGCAAATACTTACCCCTGTAGGATGCAATTGACACCAGGTTGCCTTCTGGGTCTTGCATAGTAAAGTCTGCTGCCATTATTTCTCCAGACTCATATTTCTTAGCCTTATCCAATCGAGGTTTTAAAGCAACTATTTTTGGTGTATTTTTCATTCTATGGCTTAACGTCTCATACATTGGTCCAACTATATTTAAGTCTATTGCAGCACCTTCTTGTGTAAATAAATCCATAAGATCAATGCTAACATAGCTGTCTGGATAGCCTTTAATAAAGTCTGTAACCAAATCTTCATAAAAAGTCATTGCAAATGGTTCATCTTTTAGGGCTTTGGATTTCGTTTCACTCATCTTAGCATATGCTTGCCAAGCTTTCTCCTCAGTACCTCCACCTGAATATGAAGCCATACCTGAAGAATCAAAAGAGATATCAATAGTTCCATCTAAATAAATTAGCGCTACATTTTTCATTGTTGAACCACCCTGTTCAATTTGGGAACTATCTATAACCTTCTTTGTAGAATCTATTAAATTAAGTTCTGCCAATTGCGGCCTTCCAATTGTTCCTTTAAATTCAAATTTCCCATTTTGAATGGCAGTAGTATCAGATTTATAGGGTCCGCCTTCATCATTTTCAGGATATGACATTACAGCTATGCCTGCCTTTATATCTGATGGAATTTCACCTTTTATAGTATATTCCACGCCTATAAAATCATTATGTTTACAAGCCGAAATTAGACTTGTAAACAATAGTAATAACAAATATTTTTTCATAATTATAAAATAATTTTTATTGATTTTCAATTAAATCAGGGTTTTGTGAAGTTACTACTCCTCCAAACCTTAGTACCAATCTTTCTGGTGTTAGTGTATAACTTTCCAATAAGTCACCTTCAGAACTATATTTGTTATGCGTATAATTTACTAAGTTATTATAATCTGAATCTACAGATAGCCTTCTCATATCAAACCATCTATACCCGCTTACTGAAAACTCTCTAATACGCTCTTCAAATATAAATTTCACTAAATTATATTGATTTGATGCAATTTCTGTTGGAACAGGCGCGTCATTCACAGGCATTCTTTTAGATCTAAAATTTTCTAGTGCGGTAGTTGCTTCTTCCAAAAATCCTAAACGTGCATTAGCCTCAATTATTAATAAATAAATGTCTGGTAAATACACTCCCGATTGTTGCTGTAATGGACCAACTTTTCTTAACATACCATTAGGGTAATAGGGAGAAAAACCAAAAAATTCTGCATTTGAGAAAAAATTCAACCTTAAATCGGAACTACCATACATATTTGCTGTTTCTGTACTTACTACAAATTCATTATTAATAAATGCCCAGGCATTAAAAACAGACTTGTCATATAATACTTCTGTATTATCCTTTGATAAAATGGCTGCAGGACCAAAAAAGGGATTTATTGGTGTAAATACACCTCCATCTAAAAGTTCAAAATTATAATTATAAAGATTCACATTAATTTGAGATCTTTGCGCATAAGTTAATGCTTGCTTTAGGTGTACTAATGCACTATCATATTTATGTTGAAACATTAATACTTTACCCAGAAGACCTTCTGCAGCTGCTTTAGATGCTCTATGTCTGCTGCTAACTGATTCTGAAAGATAGGGTAATGCACTTTCTATATCTTCTATAATAAAATCATAAACTTCTGCCACTGTATTTCTAGTAAAGTTGGTTGAAGTAATGTCCGAATATGTAATGATAGGAAATCCTAAGTCTGAACTAGCTGTTGACGCATTATATGGTTTTCCATAATAGTTTATAAGCATAAAATAATTAAAAGCTCTTCCTATACGCGCCTCTGCTTCAAGCTCTTGCTTTTCTACATCAGTTCCACCATTGGCGTCATTTACTTCGTTAATTATTTTATTATAAACATACAAGGATGCCATTAATGGTTGAAGCTCTTGTGAATTTTGATCTGAATTATAAATATCGGCCTCCCATTTAAAAAGTCTGCGGGGTCTTTGTTCAATAGTTGAATAAAATGGTTCTATGGCTGCCACTTCATCTCCCATTGGAACAGTAATATTAGACAATTCTCTTAATGAAGGATCTTCTAATAACAAATTATAATCTTTAGTAGATTGTGCTATTAAACTTCCCTTAGGAGTGACTTCTAAAAATTCTTCACTACATGAAAACGTTGATGCAGTAAGTAATGAAAAAACAAATAACCTTATATAAAATATTTTAATATTCATGAGTAATAGTATTAGAATTATTAAATGGATAAATGAACACCTAAAGCAATGCTTCCTTGATTTCTTTTAATCTCTCTTTGACCAGTACCATAAAAGGTGTATTGAAATTCTGGATCGATATCAGATTTGTTAGCTTTCCAAAGCATTAAATTTGAGACGGATACTCTAAAAGTTAAATTATCTACCTTAAGTTTATCCAACACATTTTTTGGAATTCCGTAAGACAATGTGATATCTCTTAATTTTATATAAGAAGCATCTAATACATTTGTATTTCCTTTCATATAATAATTGACATCTCTAGTATTTCCAGTAAAAGTTCCTGTAGAATCATAAGAAGGAATATCTGTAACCAATTCGTCACCTGGATTCTTCCACCTGTTTGTAAAATCGCTGTGAGGAACAGTTTCCAAGAGTGATGAGTAATCTGAATTTACATCCTTTCTCATCACATGACCTAAATTGTACACTGTATTTATACTTAAATTAAAGTCCTTATATCTAAACGAATTAGAAAAACCACCACTCCAAACTGGTTGCATTGTTCCCATAAATAAAACATCATCCTCCAAAGTAACATTTGGCTCTTTAGTTATTGTACCATCACTCAAACGAATTAAAGGGTCTCCTTCATCATCCAAACCTTGATAATCATAAGCAAAGACTGCAAATGCTGGATAGCCCTTTAAATAGGCTAAATTAACTTTTTGTTGACCCGTAGTAACTTCGCCTGGTAATACTAATTCTGTAATTTTGTTTTTATTATGAGCCAATGTGAACAAAGTAGTCCAACCAAAGTTTTCATTTTGGATGTTAGTTGTATTTAATGTTAATTCAATACCCTTATTTTCCATATTACCAAAATTCCCTATAGCTGATGAAAATCCTGAAAACACATTAAGAGGTAATTGACCTAACAGATTATCTGTGCTTTTCTTATATATATCTAAAGAAGCTGTTATTACATTAAGCAATCCAAAATCAACACCAAAATTTAAAGTTTTAGTACTTTCCCATGTTAAATTTGGGTTGCCTGGTGTTTTAATTGTTAATGGGATAATATTCTCTGCTAAAGTATAATTTGTTTGCGGTCTTAAAATATCATACGATGAAGATGTTCCCGGTGTAGGTGCATTACCTGTAATACCATAGGTGGTCCTCAATTCTAAAAAGTTTAATGATGACACATTTGTTAAAAAAGATTCTTTCCCCAAACTCCATTTACCACCGACACTCCATGTTGGTTTATTTTGAGCTGATTTATCTAGACCAAACAAATTACTTTGATCTCGTCTCCAACTCCCGTTAATGGTATATTTCCTATTTAAGGTATAGCCTGCGTTCAAATAGTACGACGTAAATCGACTTAAAACTTCAGATTGAGTAAACAAGTCGTCTGTTAAAAAACTTTGATCCCCAAAGTTTGGCATTACAGGGTTATCTATACCATTATTTTTTAATGTAGCATAATCCACAGATAAATAAGTTTGCAATAATGGGTTATAACCACGCACCGTTGTACTTGTAACTTCCGTTAATTGTTCTTGTGCTTCTTGTCCCAAAATTATATTAATTTGATGCTTACTATCATTCCAACTTTTATCGAATGACAATTGATTTCTTATGGTGTAATTTCTATTAGAAATATTGCTTTCAGTGTACCTGCCTCCTGTTTCGGGTAGATAATAAATAGGAGTGTCGTTTGGAGAATCCGCAGCGGTAAACTGAACTAATTCACTTCGTACATCATAACTTTCATCACTAATGTAATTAGAAGTCTTATTAGAACCTTGAATGTAGCTATAAGTACCATTAAACTTTATATTATCAAAGATATCAATATCAACTCCTCCAATTAAGCGCGTGTTAAAAGCTTCTGAAATTTCATCTGAAAAATTTCTTTCATCTAAAGGGTTATAATTTAAATCAATTCTAGACCTTGCTTCAAAATCTGCTCTAACATCTTCTGTTAGCATACCCATAAAAGGAATTGAAAAATTGTTACCCATATCGTCCTTGAATAATTGATACGGATAAAAGCTATTAGTAATACTTAAATTATTTTTAGTAAGTGCTTTTGTTTTTGTGAAATCGGTAATTAAAAAAGACTTAATTTTTTCATTAAATTTAAAATCCTGTCTGACATTTATTTTATAAAGTTTATCCGTATCCCCGGGTCTATCTGATTTTGTATCAGTATATGTCATAGATGCATAAACAGAATGTTTTTCTCCACCCGTTGAGAGGGTTAAAGTATGGTTTGTTTGCATGGCTTCCCGATACCATAATTTTTTAATTTGATCTCTATTATTGATATTCGATAAACTATCCAGCTTAGCATTTGCAACACTACTAGATAAAACACCACGATATTCATCATAAAGGATTTGTAAATGTGGAGCGATACCTCCAATACCAAAAACATAAGCGTTTCTTTGATCATAAGGGTAAGATTCAGGATCAAAAACTTCTCTTGCTGCACTAATAAATTCTGAGCTATTCATATAAGGTTGATAATCTAAATCTGGACGACCTTGAATATTAGTAAAAGCATCATACTCAACCTTCAATTTTTTATTGTTTTCTCCTTTTTTTGTAGTGACAACAATAACTCCATTTGCAGCCCTGGCACCCCATATAGATGCAGCTGTTGCGTCCTTTAAAACAGTAATATCCTCTACATCTTGTGGGTTTATAAAAGAAATATTATTGGTTGGAATCCCATCTACAACGAATAAGGGATTTCTATTTGTACCTGTACCTGTAGCAATATTATCGTTTTCATCAAATGTACCAATACTTGTTAAACCTCTAATTAAATAAGGATTAGAAGCAGCATCTGGAGAATTATTAATAGTCAATCCAGCAACCAATCCATCTATTCTTTGAAGTATATTCATTGAAAAGGCTCTGTCTTTTGCTATTGTTAGATCTGGTTTAGAATAAGATCCAGCACTACGCTCTTTTGAGAGCTTTTGATAACCAGTTGAAACTAGCTCAACAGCTTCTAGTTCGGTTATATCTTCTTCCAATGCAACATTTATAGTTGTTTTATCACCTACTAAAACTTCCTTAAACTTAAACCCTAAAAACTTGAAAACAAGTATATTTTCGCGCGATGGAACTGTTATTTCATAATTCCCATCATAATCTGATATAACCCCTATCGTAGTTCCCTTTACAAATATAATAGCACCACTAATAGGTAGCCCATTTGCATCTTTTACCTTTCCAGAAACTTGAATTTGTTGTTGAGTGTTTCTACCTTTAATTATAATTTTATTATCTGTTGATAACACTATATAAAAATCATTTGCAGAAAGACTGTTTTGTAAAAGCTCATCTACGCTAATTGTACCTTTTTTTAATTGTATTTTAGGTGTATCCTTAAATAAATCTTGAGGGTAAATGAAGCGAAAATCGGTTTGGGTTTTGATTATATCGAACACTTCATCGATAGACACTTCTTTATCTGCATCAATTATTACTTTTTTTTGAGCCAACCCAATTTCTGAATTTAAAGAAAAAACAGTTGTACATAATAAAAAGATTAATGTTCTCATAATCATTAATAGGATCCGTTTTCGAACGATATAACGGACATTAGTTAATTTAATTTCCATAAATTTGCTTTGTGTTAGTTAGACAATGGTTTAATTAATGCTTTCTAGAGGGACGAAGTTGAGTCATCGCCAAATGTTTGACTTCGCTCCCTTTTTTTTATTTTATAATTTTCATTTAAGAGTTATTGTTTTATTATTGATTTCGTAGTTTTTGATGACACCTAAATTTTTGATGGTTTGTAATATTTCTTGAATGCTTTGTTCTTTACCAACTACACCATTAAAACCTGTGGATTCAAGGTCTTTATTTTCAAAAACCACTTTCATATCATACCATCTAGATAAAACTTGCATAATTTCTTTAAGTGTCTTTCTTTTAAAACTAAACACTCCTTCTTTCCATGAGGTTTGATCGTAAACATCAACATTAACCACATTCAGAACCCCAGTAATGGTATTTAAATTTGACTGTTCTTCTGGTCTTAAAATTTTTCTTTGGTTTTCAAAACTTACTTCTACTTTACCTTTTACCAAAGTGGTGTAAATATTTGTTTCTTCTTTGTAAGCCTTGATGTTAAACTCTGTTCCCAACACCTCAACTTCGTGTTGGTTATGCATTACTTTAAAATGAGACCCCTTGTGTTCCGTACTATGCGACACTTCAAAATAAGCCTCTCCATACACAAGCTCCACTTGTCTTAATTGGCCGTCGTTAAAAGCTACAGGGTATTTAAGTTGAGATTCAGAATTCAACCAAACCTTAGTGCCGTCGGATAACATGATATAAAACTTACCTCCTCTAGGAATGGTCAATGTATTATAAGCGATTTCAGACTTACTTTTTTCTCCTGCATGGTAAATAATCTCTTTACCATTACTGGTAGCATTTTGAGTTTCGTAGGTATTACCTTTTTCCAATGCTACTGTTTCTCCAGTCTCCAAAGTCAGGGTTGCTTTTTCATTACCTGGTTCGATCTGGTTGTTGACGATGATGGGTGCAGGCACTTCTTGAAACGATGAAAAGATGTCTCCCTTTAAGATATAAGTACCTGCCGAGATACCAACTATAATTGCAGCAGCTGCATATCTCCAAACAATATGTCTTGATGCTTTTTTATGTTTTTCAATAGCCATCTTCACCTTGTTTAAAGCCTTATGGTCATCAATTTCTTCATGGGTAACATTTAGGTCATAATTTTCTTTAACCAATTTTGTAAACTTCTTTTTATTTTCAGGTTTTCTAAGCCAAAACAGTAACTCTTGGTATTCAAGATCTGAAAGCGTATCGTTTAAATATTTTATTATTGTTTTTTTCATTAAATTCAGTAAAAAGTCTTATTCATTAAAAAGTCGTCATGAATTTTAAAAAACCCTTAGTGAAAAAACATCTTTTTTGAATTTTCTCTTAAATCTTTTGTAATCTTGTATTGTAAATTGAAAATTTTTAATGAACGACCTAGAGCTTATTCTCAAAATAAAGGCAGATGACAGTGACGCTTTTGATGTGTTATTCAAGACATACTACAAAGATTTGGTTCGCTATGTCAGGTCTTTAAACAATGATTTAGCATTATCAGAAGATATTGTTCAGCAAGTTTTTGTTAATCTTTGGATAAACAGAAACACTATAAACATTAAAAATTCTGTTAGAGGTTATTTGTTTTCTGTTAGTTATACCACCTATATAGATTATTACAGAAAAACAAGAAGACAATTAGATTTACTGGAAAATTTTAAATCTGAAATTATCAGAGAACATATTTCTGAAAACAACGACTTACTGGAGCATAAAATCAAACGTCTAAGAATGGTTATTGACACCTTACCTACTATTTGTAAGAAAGTTTTAGAACTGAATAAATTTGAAGGTTTAAAATATGATGAGATTGCTGATGTATTAAATATCTCGAAAAAAACGGTAGAATCTCATATGAGACTAGCTTTTAAAAAAATAAGGCAAGGTTTTAAAGATGATAGTTTGTTTTTATTTTTTGCACATAAAGTTTTTAAAACATCTTTACATTAATAAAACTTCATTAAATGTGACATGTGCCATGACTTCGTCACCATATCCTTTATAGGCTGGAGTTGCTACCTTTACTTGGACAGAAAATTTAAGACTGTTTGTTAGAAAACAAATATTATTTTTTAGATATTGTATCTAGATCATTATTTTGATTTATAGAAAACATCATCAAAGTAATACCACTAAATTATATCTTCATTTAAATCACGATTAATGCTTTTCAAATCATTTTTTAAATCATTTCAGGTGGTACCCATTATTTTTAAAATTTGATATCAAACAAAATGGATAAAAACAAAAAAAAACACTGATAATCATACAATTAACAGTGTTTTGATGTTTCCTATTTCTAGGTTCGTCGGGGTGGCAGGATTTTTAACAAATCCATAAACCACTTATTATCAGTACTTTAAACACTTTCGATTTAGTATGGTTCACCGAATTGCACACTAAAGTCAAAAAGAACTATTTAAAAACAAATTGTATCTGTCTTTTGAGGCTACAAATATACAATTTATGGTAAAAAAACATAATTTATATTAATGCTTTTTAAAGAACATAAATAATTTAATATATAATCATGAAACTCACTTCTTTGTTGTAGACTTATTTCAGGACGGGGTCACATTTTTCTGTTGTTCAATATATAGTTTTTTTATTCCCAATGTCATGTTTATTGTATGGATTGTTTCTATAATAATAAAAAATGTGCATGATGAATCAAATGTAAAAAGCCTTGAGTTATATTCAAGGCTTTTGGAGACTAATCCAAATTATTCATAAAAATAAAGTTTTATAGATAATTACTCAAAATTAAAGAGGGTATCCCTTTATTATCAAAAAGATGATTTGAATCACTTTATTTATGATTTAAATAGACATTAGTTTTTATTTAACCATTCTACAATAAGACATTCGGATCAAAAACAATGGCTTACAATTCAAAATACCTACTAAGTGCAATAAGAATATCTATCTTGCTATGAACTCTTGACTAGTTTTTAATATGAGTTACACACATAAATTCCACACAAGTTAGTAATGCTATTTTTATGAATACTCGAATTTTAAGATTCATTTTTGTACTGCATGTTTCTTTGGTATACTCACAGAAGGAATCTGCCAATTGGTATTTTGGACAATTCGCTGGTCTTGATTTTAATTCAGGAAATCCTTTACCACTTATAAATGGTAAGTTGAATACAAGTGAAGGCTGTGCAACCATTTCTGATGTCAACGGGAATCTGTTGTTTTATACAGATGGCATAACGGTTTGGGATAGACGTCACGAAGTAATGCCGAATGGACAAGGGTTATTAGGTCACGGTTCTAGTACAGAATCGGCATTAATAGTGCCAAAACCAGGTAGCAATTCAAGATATTATATTTTTACTGTTGATAAACCAAGTTATTATTTAACTGAAGGAGAGTCCATAGACGGCGTTAACTATTCAGAAATTGACCTGTCTTTAAACAATAATTTTGGAGATGTAATAACTAGTGTTAAAAACAAACATTTAATTACATATGACAGTAGTATTGCTCTACAAAAAGAGTACAAATCATCTGAAAAAATCACAGCTGTTAGCCATAAGGATGGAAGCTCATATTGGGTTATTACTCAATTTTGGGATAAGTTCTATTCATTTAAGATTGACGCTAATGGCGTAAATGAAACCCCTGTTATATCAAAAGTTCCATTTACTGTTGCCCCGCTTTTTAATGATAGTGGCGTAAATATTAGCGCAATTGGGTATTTAAAAGTGTCTCCCAATGGAAAAAAAATAGCCATCGCCCATAGTTCTACTGTTTTAGGGAAAGGCGGACCGAAACAACCAAGAAAACAATCAGGTAAGGTTCTATTGTATGATTTTGATAATACTTCTGGAAAAGTATCAAATCAAGCAACTATTCTTTCAGATGCTTATCCTTACGGATTGGAATTTTCTCCAAATTCTAAGTTGCTATACGTAACTGATAATTTTTATAACGAAAACAATGTTTTTATCAATAGTCATTTATTCCAGTATGATTTAGAAGCGAATGATATAGCTAACTCTAAGATTGAGATATCAACATCTACCAATGTTGCAGGAGCATTACAATTAGCTATGAATGGAAAAATTTATAGAGCAGGATTTAGGATTTCTAATGTAGGCTCTAACATATCAGTTATTAACGATCCAAATAATTTGGGCAAATCATGCAATTATTATGAAAACACAGTGAGTTTGGGGGGCAAAGCTTCTTTACTAGGATTGCCACCATTTGTCCAATCCATTTTTATATACACATTTGATTATAAATTTACATGTTTAGGCGATCAAACTTCTTTTTTCATAACTTCTGAGGAGCCTTATGATAGTGTTGTTTGGGATTTTGGAGATGGTCAATCCTCTACAGAAGAAAATCCTTATCATATTTATATATCCCCAGGCATTTATTCTGTTAGTTTAACCATGACACTTAATGGCATAGAAAGCGATCCACTAATAAAACAGATTATTATTTCGGAACCACCTAATGTCATTAGTGATGTTTATGAATTGGTCCAGTGCGATTCTTATGATGATAATCCAAATGATGGAATTACAACCTATAATCTGCAATCAGCTAATGCCCCTATTAGTTTAAATACTTCTGAAGCTATTCAAGTGTATTATTATCACTCCATTTCTGATGCTATAAAGGACAGCTTGAATGTTAACGCTCTTAATAATATTTACAGAAACCAAACCCAGAATGAACTATTATATGCCAAGGTATACAAGACTAATACCGAATGTTACAATATAGCAACTATAAGGTTGAAAACTACCCAACCAATAGATATTGGCTTGCATGAGTTATCAGCCTGTGATTTTGAGAATGTGAACATGGCCAATTTTGATTTAGAGGCAGAAGGAAACAAAATTGCAACTCAATTGAATTTACCATCAAATGTCTCTATAACTTTTTATGACAATAAAAACGATGCAGCTATTGGAGTTAATGCGCTTCCAAGTATATATTTTTCTAGCTCTAAAACTATATTCATAAGAGCCGAAAGCGATAATGCATGTTATGGCGATGGCGTTTTACATTTAAATGCGAAGCCTTTTCCTCAATTAAATGATCAAGTTATAAGTGTTTGCCAAAATGATTTTCCAATCACAATTAATTCTGGCATAAATACTACCCAAGTTAATGATTACAAATATTCTTGGAATACTGGTGAAACAAGCAATGAAATATTAGTAGATCAACCAAGTATTTATAGTGTCACAGTACATGATGGGACATCAAATTGCGAAGATGTTATTACAATCAACGTAAAACAGAATGAAATTCCATACATTCAAGACATTATAATTGATGGACATAGTATTCAGGTTGTTATAAATTCAGATGAAACTTTTCTTTTCGCTTTGGATGATATAAATGGGCCATACCAAGAAAGCAATGTGTTTTTAAATATCAATGAAGGTTTACACCAAGTATACATCAAAGACATCAATAGTTGTGAAACTGTTCTTAGGGACTTTTATATATTCGGTTTTCCAAAATATTTTACTCCCAATAATGATGGGAATAATGATACTTGGAACGTATATGGGTTGGATCCAAATCAATTTATATCAAAAACCATACGCATTTATATTTATGACCGATATGGTAAGCTCATAAAATCTTTTAACCCATTGATTTCTAATGGCTGGAATGGAACCTTTAATGGTGTTCTCTTAACGCCAGACGACTATTGGTATTTTATGAAGCTTCCAAATGGAGAGGTTTACAGAGGACATTTCGCTTTGAAAATATAAGAGGCCAATTAATTCCAAACAGTGGTTTTTAACCATTGGGCAGCATCTCTTAAATAGGACACATAATCGCAAGGATGATAATGATCCAATCCAGACGCAATAACAAAGTTGATGTTAGAACCAGCAGCTATTGATTCATCTATATATCCCTGGGTTGTTTCAACTGGAAACAAGGTGTCGTTTTCTCCATGAATAACATATAAAGGTATAGTGATAGGTGCAATACTACCATTGCTTTTAGCCGTATTGTATGAAGTAGCCATGGGTATGGCTGCCGAAAACATGTTTGGATAATACTGAGCATAAAACCAACTGCCATTGCCTCCATCGCTATATCCAGTTACAGCAATTTTGTCTGTATCAATCGGTAAATAAGAAGTTGCTAGATCATAAAGAGCCAATACCTGTATTTGATTGTTTGGTTCATACCATAGCTGTGCATTACTGTTTGGGCTAATAATAAAAGCATCAATAATACCATCAAGGCCAGGGCTTATCAAACAATCTGTTGATTTATGTGCATCTGGAATATTATTTTGTGCACCTCCATGCAAATTAAAGAATAATGGTTTTTTATTGGATTGACTTGCTCCATCAGGAACAATAACTCTAAAATTCCAAAAATACCCTTTGGTGGTCGATTCTAAAGTAATATCATTAATACCAGGTTGAAAATCAAAATTTTCAAAATCCTGTCTAACATCATCAGGTGTTCTGGTTGTTTCCATATCTGGTGAATCTATATCACTATTATTACAACTGATAACTAAAAAAAATAAAGAGGCTAATTTAAATACATGTTTCATTGTCTTTAATTTTAACTGTTCAAATACATAACTATTTAAAGTAAAATGATAGGTTTTTCCATACATAAAAACCTATCATTTTAAAAACTACATTAAACAATAACCTTAATTTACATCCCAAAATATTTTGGTTTGTTGAGAGTCTCCCCCAATAGCAGTAGATGCAGCTTCCCAATTGGTTTCATTTAGGTTCTGTTCGTCTATTGGATAAGTGTATCTGTATGGTAAAGGGTTCTTCTTGTCGACGGGAAGTTGAAAAGCAGGCCAATCAAACTTTCTCCAAACGGTAAATCCCTCAAATCCTCTGTTGAACATAGCCAACCAGAATTGAAGCCCTATTTTTTGTCTCCAAGTACCTGGAGCTGTAGTATATGCAACATCAGGGTTAGCCATGTAAGCTGCAAGCCCTGTTACTCCCCAAGAATCAAATGAAGCTGCAATACCATTGTTGTAAAATTGTTCAGCAGTTCCACCAACATTATATCCTCTTTCAGCCGCTTCAGCCAGCATAAAAGATACTTCGGCGTAATCCATTAATGAAGCTGGGTTTGTTGGGTCCATTAACAAATCACCCAAATGAGAAACTGTAGGATAACTAGCTAACGTGCCATAATTTCCTCCTTTATAAACACCCATCCCTAAATTATCATCAAAATAAACTTCCCTTCTGGGGTCATCAAGATTATTCATGATATCAATAATTGTATTAGAAGGAATATGGTCTAAACGACCAGATTGTACTAAATCAATCCACATAGGATTAGTGTTTGGTGTAGATCCTTCATACTGAATAGTTGCATTATCATCATTTGAAGTAAATACTCCTGCACTAACAGCAGACTCTACTGTTGATTGCGCCAAAGATGAATTCACATCCGCAAGACGAATACCTATTCTTAATTTTAAAGAATTAGCAAATTTAATCCAAGCAGCAGAATTACCACCATATATTTGGTCAGATGAACTATAACCCGAACCATTTAAATCTGGTATTGTATTATTGATGCGGGAAATTAAGTCATTATAAATAGTTGCTGCATCATCATATTTAGGCAAAGTAACATCACTAAGAGCTTCACTATAAGGAATATTCCCCCATGTATCTACCATTTGCTGAAATGTATAGATTATTAATACTTCAGCTTGGGCTACTCTTGCCTTTTTCTCACTTTCAGCTAGCATTTCATCAGCTAAAACAACCTCTTTTGATGTTTTTAAATCCAATAACACATCTCGGTACATTTCAGACCAGTGATAATCTGGAATTCCCCTAGTTGTTAAATCAAAATTCGGTTCATCAGTATAGGTAGTGGTTGAATTAGTTTGAGCAAAAAATCTGAATACATTAATATTTACATTTATTGATGTCATTTGATCTATTAAGCTCTTGGTAGCTCCATTGAATAGGAAATCAGCAGCCACTTTTGTCGGGCTTTTAGGATTTCGGTTAAAATCTTCATATTGATCATCAGTTTTACAAGAAACCAATACTAAAATTATAGAAAGAATTGTTGTTATAATTATTTTTTTCATTTTCATCTTTTTTAGAATTGTAACTTAAGACTTGCTCCTACCTCTTTGACTGAAGGATATGAACCCGATTGATATCCTTGAATATTTCCTGCACTTAAACCAGCCTCTGGGTCTGCATAAGGAATATTTTTATGTATAATCCATAAATTTCTACCAATTAGTGATAAAGTAGCATTGGTAAAAGGTGTTTTGTCTAAAATGGTCTTATCAAAACTGTATGCTAAAGACACCTCTCTAAGTTTAACATAACTTGCATCCCATACATGAGCTACACTTGGCAGACCGTAACCAAAACTTCCAGGATTAGTCATGCTTCTTCGTACATCATTTGGTGTACCATCAGCCTGAACACCTTTAAAAAGCCAACCACCACTATTTGCAGCATAATTTCCTGGAGTACCTACTATAGGATCTCTAAGAGGATTTCCTAAATCATTATTGCCTGCTGTAAAATCATACAAACCAGTACCAAAACCGTAATAAGTATCCAAAGAAAATACGTCACCTCCTTTTTGCATATCAATCAAGAAACTCAAGTTAAAGTTTTTGTAGGTGAAACTATTGTAAATACCGGCTTTCCAGTCAGGATTAACATCTCCAATATTTTCGTTACTTGTATCAGTTCTCCTGGGGAGACCTGTTGAGCTAATTACTCTATTATCTTCAAATCTTTCAGATTTATCAGTAACCCCATTGCCGTTTGTATCATAATACAACCAATCACGCCCTCGAATTATTCCATATGGCTGGCCAACTGCTGCATTTATAGAGATTCCTCCTTGTAAACCACCTGCTAATTCTAAGGTTTCAATGCCTGGTGCTAAAGACACAACTTTATTTCTGTTTCTATCCCAGTTTAAAGTCAAATCCCATTGAAAATTATTCATTTTTAAAGGCGTAGCATGAAATTGGACTTCCCAACCTTTATTTTCTATTGTACCGGCATTTAAAAGTACGGACGCATAACCAGTAGAACGTGTTACTGGCACCCTAGTTATTTGATTTTTATTTTGTGTATTGTAATAGGTTACATCAAACCCTAATCGTTTATCAACAAAAGACATCTCCAATCCAACCTCCCAGTTTTCTTGTTCCTCTGGAAGTAAATTAAGGTTTGCCCTACTAGATGGATTTGAAGCATTCCCTTCTCCTCCAAAAGGAGTTGAGATAGCAAAAGTGTTAAATACTTGATATGGAGTAGTGCCGTTGCCAACTGTACCATAATTTCCCCTTACCTTACCAAAACTCAACCAATCTGCATCTATTAATTGTGAGAATATTATACTTCCTGTAGCTGACCAATAATTATAAGTATTCTTTGCTTTTGGTAAACTAGAGTTTCTGTCCCTTCTGTACGTTCCCTCAACAAAATAAGTATTTTGATACCCTAAACTAACACGACCAAACAAACCATCAACCATTTGGATAGCTGCATATTCAGTAGGAGCATTGATGGGGCTTACACTGTTATTAAGAGAGTATAATCCTGCCAAATTCAAACCTCCGTTTGTAAGCGCATAAATATTATTCCATTCTTTTCTGCTTAAGTTAAAACCAAGATTTCCATCAAGATTTAAATCCTCCGTCAAATCTTTATTAAAACTTAAAATCGCATCGTAATTATATTCTGACACACTGTTATTAAACCTTGTATATCTTGGAACGTTTGAACTTCCTACATTGGTTCTTTCCTCCTGTAGTTCAGAATAAGTATCATATGTAAACCTAGCTAGGGCACTTAACCAATCATTTATCTTATAATCCAATACAACATTTCCAAAAAATCTAGAACGTGTATCCGTTTCGTAATTTTCATAGAAAGTCCAGTATGGATTATCAGAATATATAGGAGATAAATTATCATGTGCACTTGCATTCCAGGTAATGTTTTCCCTAGTAGCAAAATAGGCCTCTTTTTGTTCTTTAAAATCTATATTTGTTTGGTGCCACTGTCTGGCTTGTTGCATGACATTATTGGAATCATATCCAGTTCCATATCTTCCTTTACCATCTGTTTTAACAAAGTTAAATGACGTTGATACTTTAAGTTTATCCGTTAAATCAAGGCTTCCATTAAAGTTAATACTATTTCGCTTTATTAAACTATTAGGTAAATTCCCCTCATTATTTAAATTAGTTATCCCTAATCTGAAAGAACTATTATTTCCTCCACCATCAAGTGAAACGGAATTTACAGTATTGGTAGAAGTTTCCCATATATAATTAAAATCATGTGTTCCTGCTACCCAGGGAGTTGCCTGTTGATAACTGTCTAATTGAGGGAATATTGAATTCCATTGATAAACCAATAGATTTGGATCAAATTCCGCACCCCAAGAAGCATCTTCTGTAAAAGGCACAGAAATATCGTTTATACCATCTCCGTTAATATCAAACTGATCATTAAAATAGCCATCACCTGCAGCACCATATCCTGGACCGTAGCCAGCACCATATTTATGTTGGAATTTGGGTAAGGTTTCTTTATCTACCGTGCCAACTGTAATACTTGAATTAATCGTAACACCAATCCCTTTTCTTTTAGCACCCTTTTTTGTTGTAATCATGATAACTCCATTCGCCGCACGAGAGCCATAGAGAGCTGATGCCGCGGCACCTTTTAATACGTTGATCGACTCAATATCATCAGGGTTAATATCTGATGCTGCATTACCGTAATCATAGCCTCCGCGACCAGTTGTTTGGGAACGATTATCAGCTGTTACAGATGTTACAATTTGGTTATTCACGCCATTATCAATAGGAACACCATCGATTACAAATAGTGCTTGATTGTTTCCAGCAACAGAAGAATTCCCTCTTATGACAACTTGGGTTGAGCCTCCTAAAGTTCCAGAAGGCTTAATTTGTAAACCCGCTATTTTACCAGATAAAGAATTAACAAAGTTAGAGCTTTGTACTTTTGATACAGCCTCGCCTTTAACTTCCTGGGTAGCATAACCCAAACTTTTCTTTTCTCTTTTTATTCCAAGAGCAGTAACCACAACTTCCTCTAGCTCAGAGGCATCTTCTTGCATTGTTACATCAATCATACTAGATGGTCCTACAGTAACCTGTTGTGTTTTTAGCCCTAAAAAGGAAAAAACCAAAATGTCTCCAGTTTTAGCACGGATGGAATATTTTCCATCAAAATTAGTTTGGGTTCCTATACTAGTCCCCTCAACAATAATATTAACACCAGGTATTGGTAATCCAGAATTATCTGAAACGACACCTGAAATTGAATTTTCTTGAGCATTTACGTGAATTGTAAACAAACTAATAAGAAAAAGAATCTTGTAAATTTTGTCCATTGATATCAATTTTGAGTTAGTTGTGTAAATCTAAAATGATAAGAGTAAACTTAAGAGACACATGAAGTGAGTCATTTTAAATATGATGTGAGAACCTTTTTAATAGCTGTGTATACCTTATATTTTGATATTATTTATAAAGCAATGATTATCAAGTTATTTCAAAATGTTAATTTTACAGAAAACAATTATAGATCAATCGTTTTTATATGAAGATAAGCACCATTATTGTAGATGATGAACCTCTTGCAAGACAAAGAGTTATTAAGCTTTTGGAAAATGTTGAAGAAATAACCTTAATTGAAGAATGTTCTACAGGAAAAAAGGCCATTCAAGTAATTAATGAATTAACTCCTGCCTTAGTTTTTTTGGATATTAAATTGAAGGATATGACAGGTTTTAAGGTTCTTGAAAACATATCACCCGATATAAAACCTATTGTAATTTTCATAACAGCTTATGATGAGTTTGCCATAAAGGCTTTTGATTATTTTGCCTTGGACTATTTACAAAAACCTTTTAGGGAAGACCGTTTTATGAAATCAGTTAACAAAGCAATTGAGGTTATTAAAGAAAAACACCACCTCTTGTTTGACAACAAAATAAAGAATATTCTTGACTACTTAAATACCCAAGAAGAAAAGAAGAATTTCACTAAAAAAATTCCTATTAAAATAGGAAACAAAATCTTATTTATAGAAGTCCAAGACATCATATACATAACAGCTTCTGGATATTATGCAGAGATTTTTACAGAAAATAAAAAATATCTGTTAAGGGATTCTTTAAATAATTTAATTACACAATTGAATTCAAATAACTTTCTTAGAATTCATCGGTCAACCATTATCAACCTAAATTATATTAATGAGCTAATAAATTCTAACTATGGAGAAATTGACGTTAAGATGAACGACAACAAGCTGTTCAGAATAAGCAAAAGTTATAAAAAAGATTTTACTAATGCTATGGGACTTTAACATGAGAAACATATTTCCAAAAAAATTATTTAATCTCCTATTGTTATTTTGGGTCTTTTACAATCTACTTCACTTATCCAAAAACATAATTTTAAAATACAATGGGCTTGCATTCAATAACACGAACTGGACAAGTTTTCTATTCGATGGTCTTATAATAGAAAATCTTTATAGTATAGCTCTTTTCTTGTTCGTTATGTATACTGGAAAAAAGTTTCTAGATATTTATGATAGTTGGTTTTCAAGATTCGCCTTTCATTTTTTATTATCAATAATAACGATAATTATAATTTTCCTCACTTATGATTTTTATACTTACTATTTTAAAAATTCAACTGGTCCTAGAACGCTAAGATATTATGTGCTAAATATTATAGATTATTCAAACGTTCATTTTTTAATCTATTTCTCCAATGTATTTATCGTAAACACGTATTACCATTTAGATAAAATAAAGAACACAGAAGTCCAAAAAGCTAAGTTAAAGCAGCAACTATCTGATGTTAAAGTAAATATTTTGAAATACCAATTACATCCTCATTTTTTCTTTAATACCCTTAATAGTATATCTCAATTAATAGAAGTGGATAAAACACTAGCTCAAAACACATTAGCAGATTTTAGTGATTTATTAAGAGATATTGTTTATTTAAAGGATACTAATTTTTTGAATCTTGGAAAAGAACTTGACATTTTAAATAGGTACTTGGACATTATGAGTATTAGATTTTCAGATCATTTGGAAATTAAGTTAAACGTACAAGATGATATAGAGGATATTTTAATTCCTAGTTTAATAATACAGCCAATAATAGAAAACTCTTTTAATCATGGCTATTCGGATAAAAACACAAGTTTAAAAATTGAGATATCAATTAAACAGATAAAAGATAATTTAGAAATTAAAATTAAAAATAATGGCGCCCCATTAGCACAAAAGAATGTCATTTACGGAACTGGCTTAAAAAATACCATCGAACGCTTAGAAACATTGTACGAGGATGGCTATAAGTTCTCAATAAAAAACTTACCTAATGAGAACGGAGTGGTTACTAATTTGGTATTTCCTGTTAGATATAATTAAAAAAAACGGTTTGGCTCGATTTCGTTGCGAGTAAAATCCATAGGATTTTCGGAGTAGGAATCGAGCCAAGTTAAAGTTAACTATTTTCGGTTTAGCATCTGGCTAGCATTGGATTATAGCCGTCTTAATAGTAGTAGTAGTTTATTTTAATTAGGTTCAAAGCGTAATAAACTAAACTTCTTCAAAAATATTTACACCATATTCTCCAGGTCTAGATTTCCATTCAAAATGCTCGATCAATCTAATTTTTCCTTCGCTTGAAATAACCAATTCTGAACACGATATTCCGTTATCCAATATTCCATCCGTTTGTAATTGACAATAACTAAACTCAAATATGTTTTCTTTTATTAGACCTACAAGAAACCCATTCTTTATTTTCCCACCAAAATAGTTAGCTTCAACATAATTGTCTTTTTGAGTAAAGTCAAAAATAGTATCTTCATTAACAACTCCATTCTCCGCTGTTTCAATAACGGTCATTTTTATTTTGTTTAGATTTATCATTTTTTGGTATTAATAATTACTGCCAACATTAGTATAATAGCTATAACTTTATCTTTCTAATTAATCCATCGTTGTGCTCTAAAATGTAGAGTATACCATTATTAGCATCAATAGCACAACTATTAGGCATATTAAAGCCAGAAGTTAACAGTGATCCATCGACAATAGTATCTTCTCCAGTTCCCGCAAAAAGTTCTATATTCCCATTAGATAAATTAAATCTGAATATTTTCTTTAGGTTAGGGCTTGGCAAGTAAATATAATTATCAAGATAAGTTATCTGGTTGATTTTAGCATTGGGTATTGTAGCTACCTTTTCCGATTGATTATATGTATCTACTTTAATTAAATTTCCTCCTACAAAGTTTGTTGCATATATATTTTTATTGTCATCAAGTACAATACCTATAGCATCCTGTAAACCATTTTCCGAACTAATTTCTAAAAAGCTTCCATCTGGTTTAAATTTTAGTATTTTACCTCCAGTACCACTAAAACCAGCACCATATAAAGTGACAAATATTTCATTGTTATCATTAACTATAAGTCCAGCAGGACCATCAAGGTCTTGAGCAAAATTGATGATTTCTTTTTTAGGCGTAATTTTTACGATTGAGTTTCCTGTGTAGTTTGACACAAATAAATTTCCATTAGAATCAAACCCCATACCAACAGGTCCAGGCAAACTATCAATATATGTTGAAACCTTCCCCTCTCTTGTTATTTTTAAGATAGACGTTTTATTATATCCCCCAGAGACCAATATATCACCTTCTGGTGTAACTACCATACCATCTCCAAAATTAGGCTCTATTTTGGCCAATGTACTTACACTCTGAGAACGAACCGACATGCTTACGACCAAGAAAATAAAAATAATCACTATTCTTTTCATTTGATTCATTGCTTTAGGATAATCTCCATTTTATGGGAACAATTACTCCGATTTAATAATTTTAAAACTCTGCGTTCTTTCATCAGATGTCTTAATTTTAAGTAGATACATCCCCTTTTTCAAATTACCCAAATCAATTACCTGATTTGTATAATTAAAAGAATCTATTTTCTGGCCTAACAAATTGTAAATACTCATTGAGGAAATATTAGTCTTTTTAAAACTTACATGAAGATATTTATTTGTGGGGTTAGGAAATAAAACAGCATTATCAAAATCAGCTTTAGAAATCCCAAGGGTACTATCACCATACATTTGAATATAGATTTCTGTTTCGCCATCATTTGGAGACATATTATCATCTCCTTGCCAAGCAATTAAATATCCGTTTTGATGATTAGTAGCTATGGCAGGATAATCTCCATCATAATTAGCATCATTATCTGGTCCCATATCACTTAATAAAAATACTGAGCCATTTAAATCACCTAAATTAGAAAGTTTTTGACCATGTATTTCTTCTTCATTTAAAATATTGGCATCGCCTCTATAAGTTACAAAGTACTCATTATTCATTTTATTCCATACAACCTCAGGAGCCCAGGCGTCATAATTGGCATCCACATTGGTTATGCTGCTTATTCTAAAATCATTGGTTCCCGTCTCTGCTCCCGTGGCTAAAATCCTTTGTCCGTAAACCTCATAGGCACCCACAACCATATCGGAGCCATACCAAACAACTAAATACTCGCCATCTGTTTCATTATAGGCAACCCCAAAATTTTGACCAACTAAAAAACCGGTATCGCCATCAGGACCTATGTCGCTAATTCTAAAATTAGCCCCAACCAAGGTATTGGTATCAAAATTAAAAAGCTGTCCAAAAGCTTCTATTTCGCCATCCGTTGCTGTTTCCCCTTGCCATACTATCAAAAACTCATTGTCTGTTGGATTATAACTCAAATTAGGATACCTCGCATCAAAATTGGCATCATTAGCAGGAAGTTGAGCACTTATCTTAAAATCATTACTGCCAATTTCAACCCCAAGGTTTGAAATTTTCTGACCATAAATTTCAAACTTGTTGTTGATGGCATCATCCCCTTCCCAAACCACTAAATACTCATTATTTACCGTGCTATATTCCACTTTGGGAAGAAATGCACCGGTACTGGTATCACCTTCCGTTCCCATATCACTAATTCTCAAATTTGATCCCAATAAGATTCCCGTACTAGCGTCAATGCGTTGTCCAAAAATTTCATTTTCACCATCCACATACGTCTCCCCTCTCCATACTACAAAAAACTCATTATCAGTGGCGTTGTAGGCAACATCAGGATCTTCAGCCCTAAATGCTGTGTCGCCATCCGTTCCTAAAAAACTAATTCTAAAATCGTTTAACCCTACTTCATTTCCATCTCCATCGATAAATTGACCATATATTTCGAACTCATTATCTACAACGCTTCCTCTATTATCATCTGCGGACCATACAACTAAATACTTGTCTTCAGAAATACTATATGCTACCTTTGGTTTAAATGACACAAAAGACGTTGTACCATCTGTTCCCATATCACTAATTCTAAAATCGTTGTTTCCAAATTCTTGGGCATTTGTAAGTATATAGGCTAAGAGCGCTAGTAATGATGTAATGTTTTTCATAGTCAATATTTAGGATTTATTCTTTGTTATTGGTTATTTGTGCTTGAATTTGCTTCATGTAGCTGTCATACCCACCATAATCTGTATGACTTATTATTTTCCCATTTTCAATTTGAAGTATTGTTAAAAATGGGATGGAAATTAATATTCTCTCCGAACTAGGCTCTTTAAACCATGCATTGGGCAATTGACATTCGAATGTTGAATTAATTATTATGAACGATCCCGATTCAAAAACTTTTTCAATCCTAAAATCAACATAGGGAGGTCTTTCATTTTCAAAACCATTCTTGAAGACGCCCCTAAAAAAGTTATAGACCTCTTTTATTCCGTTAAAGTCAAATTTTTGATTAAACACTTCACTTCCAGTCGGATCTTCAAAATGAATGTTTTCAGCATAAAAAGTTTTCATTGTATCAAAGTCCCAATCGCCATAAGCTTCCATGTAGCTTAATGCTATAGTTTTATGAGATTGACTTCCAATATCAGATTGCGAATAAAATAAAAAAGGTGTCAGTATTAATAAAACAAATAAAGTATGCTTTGTTTGAAATTTGTAAGGTAATGACATGATAATTGCTTTTATTAGTAATTATGTACTAATATCAGTCAAGTATTTTTTTTAACTACTATTTAGATTTGGATGCCTTTAATTATGAAGTAAAACACTCATATTTTGATACTTTTTGATCTGTCGCCATACTAACCTTTTTAGAGCTCATTAAATTCAATAAGCTTATCTTTTTGGATCAGATATCTAGGCAATTTTAACTACACAAAAGTAATATCATTACCGATTTTCTTCATTTAAATCATAATTAAAGGGGTTTAAATCATTTTCATTTTTTTTGAATAAGTACTCATTATTTTTAAAAATAATAAATTTTACAGTCGGGATTAGTTACCAAGAACCTTTGTTTTTATCAAATATTTAATATCAATAATGGCATTGAGCATTTTGCTAAAACATAAAACTTTCATATTCAATAGTAAAATGTGATCCTTGAATTTACCTTTTTTTGACCTTGAAATAATCCTACAAACTAAATTTTAATATAAACTGAAAGCTAATACATAAAAATAACGACATGATAATTCCCAAAAATATTCTTTTAACTATTTCTTTAACATTACTTTCATTTGTTTGTTTCCCTCAAGAAAATACCATTACAACATCAAAATATCATTTAAAGATTTCTAGAGACAATCTGAGGTTGGTAGAGGTCAGTGCTAGTTTGGAAGTACAAGAACCATATTTGGAAATGAGGCCGTGGGGATTCCCTACAGAAATTGAAAGAGGCTGGGCCAAATTTGTTTATTTAAAATCTATTACGGATAATAAAGGAGCCCCCATTAATTTTGTTTGGAATAATGAATTAAAAAAATGGAAATTAGATGTCCCTAGAAATAGTATAATCAACCTTAAATATGAAGTAGAATTATCACACGATAATTACAACTGGGATTCCGGAGGTGGAATAGACGCAAGACCAACTGTATGGAAAGATAACACCTTATTCTGGGTTTCGTCTGCTCTGATTATTTATTCTGATAGAGACGCCCCTCTCAAGGCTGAAATAACATTTGATATCCCAAAAGAATGGAAAGTTTCTACTGCATGGGTAAAATTATCCAATAGGAGGTTTGAATCTAAGAACATAGATGAGCTTATCAACAATTTAATAATGATTGGCAACCATGAAGAAAGACTTATCAAACATGATAATATGTCAATTACCATTGCGACACCAGCTAATTTTAAGCATAGAATCGATTTAATTCAACAAAGCTTAGAAAAGGTTTTACCTGCTTACAAAAACATTTTTGGTGAATTGCCAACTGCTAATTATTTAGTGTGTGCCTCTAAAAATACGATACAAGATGGTGAAGCATATACAAATAGCTTTCATCAAATGTTTATTGATAAAGATTTAGAATACAATAAAATAGTTTGGGCTAATACACTTGCCCATGAGATGTTTCACTATTGGAATGGTACAAACTTTATTTTTAGTGAAGATTATGCAGGCAATTATTGGTTTTCTGAGGGTTTTACCAATTATTATTCTAGCTTGTCTTTAGTTAGGACAGAAATTATAAGCAAAGAAGAATACCTCAGATTTTTAGCTTATCAATTTTCCAAACTTGATTTCTCTCAAAAATATGCAAATGAAAAAACCAGTCTAGCCGAGGCTGGCAAGAGCAAGATAAACAATTGGCATTTTATTTATGGCGGTGGCACTACCATTGCCTTCATTTTAGATGTTGAAATCCGAGCTATTACAAAAGGAAAAAAATCATTGGATGATTTTATGAATGTACTATATACCAAATACGGAAAACTTTACAAACCAATTAGTGTTGAAATTCAGATAGAGGAACTAAACTATTTAACAAACTCTAACTTTAAGCCCTTTTACAACCAGTATATTTTAGGAAATACTTCAGCCTTGGATGCTATTGACAGAGCTTGTAATAAAGCAGGGTTAGCCATAAGCCATTTTCAAAGTGAATTTTACTTGACCCCGAAAGAAAACAAAACAAACAGCATCTACCAATCAATTATTGCACCAATAAAATCAATTGATCAGTAATTGTATCCTATACGCAGTAATATGTCTATTGTGGTATCAGCCCCCTACTGAATAAAGTTACAATCTGACAAAATTTTGAATTAATGAATAACAAAATTTATCAAGATGGTAAAAAAACATATTTTAATTTTTATTTTTTTAATTATATCACTTCCCTTATTTACACAGACCTATATTATCAACGTAACCGTGGTTGATGTGGAAAAGCAAAAACTAGTACCTAATCAAACTGTTACCATAACAAATGATTTGATTACCAATATTGGTAAAAACAATAAAGTACCGATACCAAAAAAGGCCGTCGTAATAGATGGAACAGGTAAATATCTTGGCCCTGGTCTAGTTGATGCACACATACACTTCTTTCAAAATGGAGGCTTATACACTCGTCCTGATAATATTGATTTAAGAGCATATAGGAATTACGAACAAGAGATTGAATTAGCTAAAACCGATATGGAAACCAAATTAAGAAGGTATCTTCAAAACGGGATCACAACAATAATTGATGTGGGATCAACATTACATTTACTTAAACAACGTAAAGAATTTTTAGATAAAAATTTTTCTCCCAAAATTTTTATGACAGGACCTTTGTTGACCACTTACGAACCAAAGGTCTATGAAAATTTGGATGAAAATGAACCTTTCACCTTAATAAGAACTATTGAAGATGGTATTGATGCTGTAAAACAGCAATTACCCTATAATCCAGATTTTATAAAAATTTGGTATATCGCAAGTGAAGATGGTCTAGGAATAGAGAAAAGTGCTAGAAAAAACCTGCCGTTAATAAAAGCTATTATAAGTGAGGCTCATAAAAACAATTTGAAAGTTGCAATGCATGCAACACAAAGAATTACGGCTCAGCTAGCTGTGGAACATGGGACTGATTTTTTGGTACACAGTGTAGATGACGAAATTTTAAATGATGATTTTGTACAATTGATGAAGAAAAACAAAACCGTACTATGCCCAACATTATTGGTACATGATGGATATATGAGCACATTTGGTCAAAAAAGGACAATGAGCAATCATGAATTGCAGAAAGCGGATCCATTTCAACTAGGATCACTTTTGGACTTAAAACATCTGCCTGACTCGACCATTGTTAATAGATACAAGAAATACGCAAACTCACCAAAAAAAATTTCAGAGTTAAGAAAAGCTGATTCAATAAGCATGATTAATCTCAAAAAACTATCTGATCAAGGAATTACAATCGTTACGGGAACTGATGCAGGAAACATAGGTACTTTACACGCATCATCATATTTAGGAGAAATACAAGCTATGCAAAAAAGCGGAATGGACAATTGGCAAATTATTCAAGCATCAACATTAAATGGAGCAAAAATATTTGACAAAGAAAATGAACTTGGAACGGTGAGCGTTGGCAAAAAGGCCAATCTTCTTCTTTTAGATGCAAATCCAGTCGAAAATATAGAAAATCTTACCAAAATTAATACTATTATTAACAGAGGAGTCATTTTCAAACCAAACGAATTATTAAAAAATTCACCATCTGATTTAGCTCAACGGCAACTGAATGCTTATAATTTTAGAAATATTGAGGCATTTTTAGAACCTTATGATAAAGATGTAGAAGTCTACATGTACCCAAACAAATTACAATTCAAGGGCATAAAAACTATGAGAAAAACTTATTCAGAAATGTTTAAAAACACACCAAATCTACATTGTAAATTAATTTATAGAATAGTACAAGGAAACACCGTCATAGATAAAGAGCGCATACTATTTAATGATAAAGTAATTGAGACAGTTGCTATATACCAAATTGAAAATTACAAGATCAAAAAAGTATACTTTGTTAAATAATTAAATAATTCAAAATGAAACAATTATCTATTATATTTATAGCTTTATTGATAGTCTCTTGCGACTTTCTAACTTCTAAAAAAAAGGACAAACCCTTTAATGAAGAGCTCTTGAATGTATCAGATAGTATTTCTCAACTAATGAGCAAATATCATTACAATCCTAAGGAGCTTAAAAAGGATGACTATCTTGTATTAGAAAAAAAAGTAAAAAATCTTGCAAAAAGGGTAAAAACAAAAGAAGAATTCATAACCGGGTTCAATGAACTTTGGAAAGATGGCCCCTTTTCACATGTATCACTGAGTTTTTCTGAAAGAAAGGCCAATGAAATGGCTGAATTTGTTGATACACTTAGAGTAGGCAATCAGAGCGTTTCACTACAATGGGTTGATAAAACAGCAATACTTACAGTGAATACCATGATGGGTGTAGATACAAAAGAACGAGTATTTGAGGCTTACCGTGAAATATCAAGTAATGGAGCAAAATCCCTGATTATTGATCTTCGCAATAATAAAGGAGGAACTTTTGCAGGTGTACCTCTTGTTAGCCATGTGCTAACCGACTCTATTGATGTGGGGATATTTGTTTCACGAAAATGGTGGAAAAACAACACAAGGGAACCAAAGCTTAAAGATGTAGAAAATTTGAAGTCGTGGCAAGGATGGTCATTGAAGACTTTCTGGAATGATATACAAGAGAAACCGCTAACTCGTGTGCAATTTACCCCAATGTATCCACACTTTAATGGTCACGTATATGTCTTGACAAGTAACAAATCTGCAAGTGCCGCCGAGTTTGCAATAGACGCCCTTGCCCATGAAGAAAAGGTAACTATAATTGGTCAAACTACTGCTGGAGAAATGTTGTCACAGAAAATGTATGATTTACCATATGGATTTCAATTATCCTTACCAATAGCTGAATATTACTCAACACGGATTGGAAGAATTGAAAGTAAAGGTGTAAAACCAGATATTAGCATTGATCAAAGTGTCGCTATGGACTTAGCCATATCATTGGCTAACGAAGTAAAATTGGATGATGCTATAAAAAAAGCACAGCTAAAAATTGACACAATTGATGAGCTACCGTTGGGAAAAGATGAAATATACTTGTTTGGAAATATGAATGATTGGGGTAAAAAATGGAATATCACCCCTCGCTTTGATCATATAAGCAAAGGGATATATGAAGCAAAGACCACATTAAAAAAAGGAACTTATGAGTTCAAAATAGCTCCAATGAATTGGGATTTTGACTTTGGTGCAAACCCAAATCAAGAAAAAGCATTTCTAGGGGAAAAGATTTCCCTCTCAAAATTAAAGGGAAGCAAGAATCTGACTCTCGAAATTGAAAATGACACAAAGCTAAAATTTAGCCTAGATGTAAGCAATGAAAAGTCCGCAACATTATACATTGTTAAAGATTAATATACCCAGTAAATTTGAAAAAGAGTTCTGAAAATAATTTAAGAAAATGATAAAATAAATAATATCAAATTGTAACAAATATTAATTCTAAAAAACGTAATGAATTCAAAATTCTGAACAAATTTTATGATTAAAGAAGAATACAAATATCATCATATTGGATTACCAACAACTATTTCTCAGAAAAACGAGGAGTATAATGAAGAGTGGAAATTTTATGGATCAGGCTATTTTGAAAGTCAATTTGGGATTGAATGGTTAAGAATTGAAAAAGATTCCCCATTACACCCATTAATTAAAACTGTACCACATATTGCATTTGTTGTTAAAGATATTAATAAATCTATTTTAGGACAAAAAGTAATTTATGGACCGAATAATCCAGCAAAAGGAGTAACAGTTTGTTTTATTCAATTAGATGGAACGCCAATAGAGTTTTTACAATTTGATAGACCAGAAAATAAAATATGGCCAAATGAGCATAAATTGATAAACCCAGTTCATAGAAAAGAGAAAAAGAAAGAACTAATTAATTATAAATATCATCACTTTGGAATCAGTACAAATCTTAAAAAAAGAAATACGTTATATTTAAAAGATTATAAAGTGCATTATACAGATCATCAAGCTAATCCATTCGGAATACAATGGATGAAATATGATTCCGATTGCAAATTACCATCTATTGTCCAAAAATTATCCCACGTTTCTTTTCAAGTCAACAATCTAAAACAGGCTATTAAAGGCAAGAAAGTAATTATTGAGCCTTATAGTCCGTCAAAAGGTGTTTTGGTTGCCTTCATAGAGGAGAATGGTGCACCAATTGAATTTTTTCAAATAAACTAATGTATACTGTAATTAGGATGTATCTTCATGGTTCTCGATTTTAACATATTGACCATATTGGTATTATGATAGACCAGTAGGTCGCTGAGTGTTTTCTGGGTGTTGTCCTTACCCATGTAACGGGATTTTATTGCTTGCGATGGACCTTGTCCTCTTCCAACAACTGTTTATGGCAATCCAATAACCTGCTGTACTCCTGGTCGAGGTATTTGTTCAAGGTCTGTATGGGATACGAGCTGTCCCGCCCCCTGTTTTTGGAGGCATCCCAATCTCTTTGTTGGACATGGCGCTTTAGACTGATCTCGGAACGCTTGCCATTGACAGTAATACAGGCATAAATGGATAGTTCCTGTGGTTTGCTTCGGGACTTTCTTGTGAAGAAAACCACCGAAAAGGTGTTGCTTGTTTGCATTTTTAAGAAGCTTTCGTTAAACATTTACTTGCAAAAACAAAAGTCAAATCATTCTTAAATGTTCCTTAAAACTACAACAATTCCAGTAAATGAGTGTTCACCGATTTGCACATCTTTTATATGATTTCAATTGGTTTTATTTGATATCAAACAAAATGGGTAAAAACAAAAAACACTGATAATCATACGATCAACAGTGTTTTGATGCTTCCTATTTCTAGGTTCGTCGGGGTGGCAGGATTCGAACCTGCGACCTCCTGCTCCCAAAGCAGGCGCGATAACCGGGCTACGCTACACCCCGAATTGGTTATCTATTTATATTTTTTTGCGGAGAGACAGGGACTCGAACCCTGGCGACACTTACGCGTCGACAGATTAGCAATCTGCTCCATTACCACTCTGGCACCTCTCCTTAACTTTTAATATGAACTTATGCAATAAAATTGCGGTTGCAAATGTAATCTATACATTATAAGAACGCAACTATTTTATTCAATTTTTTTTAATATTATTCTGGATATTCAATTCTTAAATGATAAATGTTTGCTAACTTGTGTTTTAGCACTTTTTTTATAGATTGTATTTCCTTAAAAGTAATATTAGCATTTAAAAATTGGCCACCTTCAATTTGTTTGTTTATAATATTCTCAACAAAGGCATCAATTTTAGTAGACGTAGGATCTTTTAAACTTTTAGATGCAGCTTCAACACTATCGCACATCATTAAAATAGCGGTTTCCTTACTAAATGGTTTAGGTCCTGGGTAACTAAAATCTAATTTATCCACACCTTCAAAATCATTTTTCTCTTGCATATAAAAATAATATACGACACTAGTTCCATGGTGGGTTCGAATAAAATCTATAACTCTATCGGGCAAATTATATTTCTTGGCTATTTCAACACCATCAATTACGTGCCCCGTAATTATTCTTGCACTTTCTTTAGATGATAACTCATCATGTGGATTAATGCCTGTAGACTGATTTTCGGTAAAATAGGTTGGATTTTTCATTTTACCAATATCATGATACAAAGCACCTACCCTAACCAACATTGCATTAGCACCTATTTCATTTGCTGAGGCTTCGGCAAGATTTGCTACATTTAATGAATGATGAAATGTACCAGGAGCTTTGTTTGAAAGTTCTTTTAATAATTTTGAATTGGTGTCGGACAATTCTAAAAGCGACACATCTGAAACCAATCCAAAAATCTTTTCGTAAGCATAAATCAATGGTTGTACAAACAAGGTTGCGAGTCCACTTAAAACAAACCATATAAACATTTCCCACTCGATGGTTTCTACACTGCCTTCGTGAATGACAAAAAATGCAAAATAAGCTACTATATATATAAGGGTTATTTGTCCTACCGAAATAAACAAATTGGCACGTTTGTACAATTCGGAAACCGTTAAGATGGTTACGATACCTGCTATGATTTGAAGAAACATATACTCGTAACTATTAGGTACAATAAAACCTAAAAGCAATACCGTAATTACGTGCGCAAATAAACCCAAACGGGCATCAAAAAAGGCTTTAAATATTAACGGTAAAATACAAATAGGCACTACATAAATAAACTTAGAATTGTAGTTTACAACCAAGGTTGTAATAAATATCATTAAAAAGATATTAAAAAAAATAAAAGTGACTTTGGTGTTGTTTTCGAATACTTCTTCTTTTCTATATTTTCTTAAGAACAAAAGCAACATTAATAAAGCTAACGAAACCAATAATGTATAAGCAAATAGTATCCAATTATAGTTAGATTTACTCCATACCTGAGACTCATATTCTGACTGTAAAGACTTTAAAATTTGATACTTATCGCCTTCAATTATTTCTCCTTTTGATATAATTAAGGTTTCCTTTTCAACACGCCCTCTGGCGTAAGCTATTTTGTTTAGTTCTTCTTGCTGCGCTTTTTCCGTAAACGATTTATCAAAGGTTAAATTAGGTTGGATAAGCTCAAAAAATAATGATACAAAATTAGTTTTATAATGAGTTAAATAGTGCTTTTGCAGCACACTATTTATTACAGGCGTAACAGCATCTTGCTTTATTAAATCTGAAAAAAAACCGTCTTGTTTTTTTACACGCTTATCAAGAATGACAATGGATCTATTATCTGCAAAATTGTAACTTTCACTTAAAACACCAAAAGCATAAAACTCCGAAATTACTTCTAGTCCTACTTTATATAAATAATCTAAAGTTCTTTTTGGAATAGAATCAGAAAAAGCACTTTTAAACTTTTGACTATATAACATTTTTACTTTTGCTTCAACAGTATTATCAACAACAAAATACAAAATGGAATTATCAACTATGGCTTGCTTTTCTGAAGCTATTTCAGCATCAGATTTTTTTATGGCAAAATTAAAAGGTGCATATAAATTTTCAGATTGCCAAGGTTTTCCTTTTTCAAAATTGTATTTAAACTTCCCACTTTTTGGAAACAAATACACGATTAAAAAAGTGGTGCAAACAAACAGCAAACCTTTATAAATTAAGGAATGGTTTCTGTAAAGTTTATTTATAAAGTCTTCCATTTAAAAAGCTAAAGAAACCCAAATGTAATAAAATTATAAGCCAATACCATTTTTTATAATGAACGCGTTTAAACTTTTCACAATTGGCTAAAAAATTGTCCTTTTTTATCCATGCGCCTCCTGGTCCATTGACTACGCCGAATCTTCGATTTCACTAAAACAATCCACCGGACTGTTTCTTAACGCTCTGTCCTGTCTTTTCTTCCTTCCATAGCCCTGCTATGCAACTCAAAAAAGCCTTCAACCGAATACAAAATGACTGATTTTCGCTTCAATCAAAAAAGTTTAAATGAGTTCAATAACAGAATCGCTCTAATTTCTACTAAAAAATCATTATTTTCGCATACACATTAAGTTTAATAATTATCTAATGAATAAAGAAGTAGTTATTGTTTCGGCCGTAAGAACACCAATTGGTAGTTTTATGGGTGCGCTTTCAACAATTCCCGCGCCTCAATTGGGAGCAGTTGCAATAAAAGGTGCTTTAAGCAAAATAAACTTAAAACCGGAATTGGTTGATGAAGTGTTGATGGGCAATGTAGTACAGGCAGGAACAGGGCAAGCACCTGCAAGACAAGCTGCTATTTATGCTGGCATACCTAATACCGTTCCTTGTACCACTGTAAATAAAGTTTGTGCATCTGGCATGAAAGCCATTGTACAAGCGGCCCAAAGCATTGCTTTAGGAGATGCCCATATTATTGTTGCTGGTGGTATGGAAAATATGAGTTTGATTCCTCACTATTTATACGCCAGAACTGGTACAAAATTTGGATCTACCTCTTTGATAGATGGCATGCAAAAAGACGGATTGGTAGATGCTTACGACCAAAATGCTATGGGCGTTTGTGCTGATGCTTGTGCTACAGAATATAAATTTTCCCGTGAAGACCAAGATGCTTTTGCGATTCAATCGTACAAACGTGCTGCGGCTGCTTGGGATGCTGGAAAATTCCATAATGAAATAGTACCTGTTGAAGTACCACAAAGACGCGGAGAACCCATTATAGTAAGTAAAGATGAAGAATTCACGAATGTGATTTTAGATAAAATCCCGCAATTACGACCAGCCTTCTCTAAAGATGGCACCGTAACAGCTGCCAATGCTTCTACCATAAACGATGGTGCTGCTGCAGTGGTTTTAATGAGTAAAGAAAAAGCAAACGACCTTGGTTTAAAACCACTTGCCACTATAAGAAGTTATGCCGATGCTGCCCACGAACCAGAATGGTTCACCACAGCGCCTGCAAAAGCATTACCAAAAGCTTTAGATAAAGCAGGAATTAGTATAAAAGATGTCGATTTCTTTGAATTTAATGAAGCCTTTTCTGTTGTTGGATTAGCAAACATGAAAATTCTTGGACTTAATGATGCCAATGTAAATGTTAACGGTGGTGCGGTATCCCTTGGGCATCCACTTGGCTGTTCGGGTGCTAGAATCGTTGTCACATTACTAAATGTTTTACAACAAAACAATGCTAAGATCGGTGCAGCAGCTATTTGTAATGGCGGTGGCGGTGCATCTGCAATTATTATAGAACGCTAATTATTTTTTATTGAATGTTTATAATTTAAATATGGTTTATTACTCTAGTTTTTTTGTTCAGAATATAAAGTTTAATCTGTCGCTGTATTTCAATATATAATTTTCAATAATTAAATAGTTTATAATTATATATGCAATACGGAATTTGTAATTTAAGCATTGTCCCACTTAGAAACGAACCTACTGATACTAGCGAACTTGTTTCGCAAGTTTTATATGGTGATATTTTTAAAATCTTAGAGCAACGTAAAAGCTGGAGTAAAATAAGACTTGATTTTGATAAATATGGCGGTTGGATTGACAACAAGCAGCTATTAGAAATTACCGAAGAACAATACCAACAACTACATAAAGAAACTCTAAAACTTTCTATAGATTTAGTTGAATTTATTGAAGACAATAACCAACAATTACACCCTATTTTATTAGGGTCTTCCCTAAATGGCTTGTCTATTTTAAATCACAAACACGATGGCTCAGTCATAGAAGGTAAAAAAGCCAAAGAAAATCTTATTAAAACCGCTTTTTTATATTTGAATTCACCTTATTTATGGGGTGGAAAAACCCCTTTTGGTATTGATTGTTCTGGGTTTACGCAAATGGTTTATAAACTTAACGGTTATAAATTATTACGCGATGCCTCACAACAGGCAACACAAGGCGACCCCTTAAGTTTTATTGAAGAAAGTGAACCTGGAGACTTAGCGTTTTTTGATAACAACGAAGGCATTATTACCCATGTAGGCATTATTATGAGTGATAATTACATTATTCATGCACACGGAAAGGTTAGAATTGATAGATTAGACCACTCAGGCATTTATAATGTGGATAGTAAGACACATACCCATAAACTTCGGGTTATTAAAAAAGTGATATAAATGCTTGCGTTTTTAAATCTTTTTAATTTATCAGAAAGAGTACCTAACTTTATTTAAAACAGAAAAAGGCTCACATTATATTTTTACATCATTTGACAAGAACTTCTAATAGTTCGTCCTTTCTTCAAACAAAACAAAAAAATTACCTATAAAAAATGCCGCAAATTGCGGCATTTAGTTATTATAAGCAATTTAGAATTAGTTTACACCTTCTGCTTCTAAAGCATCAACTTTAGCTTTCATTTCTTTTTGCTTAGCAGTTTCATCAAGAATACTATAAATATTCATTAATGTTTTTGCTGCGCCTAAGTTTTTAGAATCGATTTCTAAAGCTTTTGTTAAATAGGGCGCTGCATTTTTATATAAATCTTGGCGTTGTGCTCTTAATTCATCGTAACGTAAATCGTCTTTTTTAGAACTTCCTAAACCGTTCATTTCTTTAATCATAGCTTCTTCTTTCGACAAAATTAAAGCTGCTAAATTTATATACGCATTAGTATACTGCGGGTCTAATGCTATCGCTTTTTCATAATAAGCTTTAGCTTCTTCTGGTTGTCCAGACTCGGCTGCAATAACACCCAAATTATATTGTAATTCAGGATTATTCGGATCCATTTGAGTTGCTTTTTCCAATAAAGCTTTAAACTCTTTTGTATTACCTAATTTATAATGGATATTTGCTTCCGATAAAATTAAATTAACATCATCTGGGCTTTCTGCTCTTGCATCCTTCATGGCTGTTAAGGCTTTTTCATCTTCACCTTTGCTAACATAAATTAGCGCTACATTTTTTACAATTTCAGGTTTTTTAGACTCAGTCATTCGCTCTCCTGGATTTTTATGACTCTTCGCCTTAACATAAAGATCGCGCGTATTTTTATCCATGATTTCTTCTTCTCCTGTTTCAACATTTGTTGCAAAATATTGCTTTTCAATACCTGTATAACCTAATTGCTTAAGTTCTTCATATAAGTCTAGAGCCCTATCATATTCTTGAACATTCACAGCTGTTGCTGCTGCGTAATATAGAAATAAGGTGTCTTTTGTACTTAGTCTATAGGCTTTTTCAAAATATTTAGAGGCTATTGAATAATCTTTACCTTCATAAGATTTATTTCCTTTAGTTAATATACCATTAACCATGGTTTGCTTTAATTCTGAAACCTCTGTAGCATATCCTTCTTTTACGTTTTCTAAACTTTTTAAAGCGGCATCAATATCGTCCATAGAGCCCGCACCGTCAGCATATAAAGCCTCAGCGTTTAAATAATAGTATTGCGCTTTAAGTTTGTCGTCCATAGAAGACATTAAAGCCTCTGCTTGTTTTAAAGCTGCCTTAGCTTCAGCATAGTTTTTCCCTTTTATAGCTTTTTCTACAGCTCTCAGTTCTTTTTTTTGTGCAAATGAAAATGCGCAAACCGAAAATGCCAAAGCTATGATAATCTGTTTCTTCATTTTAGTAATATTTATATTAATTTTCCGTATTGTTTTCGTCCAAATCAGTATCTAAGTTAGTATCAATAGTTGTGCCATCGTCTGTAACGGCTGTGTTTTCAATACCTTCTTCAGATCCATCTACTTCATCTTCATCGTGCATTACCTTAGCAACAGCAGCAATGGAATCGTTGTTTTTTAGATTGATTAATTTAACACCTTGGGTAGCTCTACCCATCACTCTTAAATTTTTCACCTCTAACCTTATGGCTATACCTGATTTATTGATAATCATTAAATCATCATTATCAGTAACATTTTTTATAGCAACTAATTTACCTGTTTTTTCTGTAATAGAAATAGTTTTCACACCTTTTCCTCCACGGTTAGTAATTCTATAAACAGGCTCTCCATCTTCAGGATCATCAATGTAAGTACGTTTTCCATAACCATTTTCTGAAACGACCAATACGGATTCTTCTTGCGGATTTTCAATAGTTACCATGCCTATTACTTCGTCATTCTTGTCCGCAAGTGTAATACCTCTTACACCTGATGCACTACGACCCATTGGTCGTGTTTTGGCTTCTTCAAAACGAATGGCTTTACCAGATTTAAGTGCTAACATAACTTGGCTCTCACCTGTAGTTAATCGTGCCTCTAATAAAATATCGTCTTCTTTAATAGTAATGGCATTAATACCATTGGTTCTTGGACGCGAATATTGTTCTAAAGATGTCTTTTTAACCTGACCTTGTTTAGTAGCCATAATCACATAATGACTATTTATATACGCTTCATCTTTAAGATCTTGAGTACAAATAAATGCTTTTACGGTATCGTCTTGCTCAATATTTATTAAATTTTGAATAGCTCGACCTTTAGACGTTTTACTGCCCTCTGGAATTTCATAAACACGCATCCAGAAACATTTTCCTTTTTGGGTGAAGAACAACATGTATTGGTGGTTAGTACCTACAAATAAATGCTCTAAGAAATCTTCATTTCTTGTGGTTGATGCTTTTTGACCAACCCCACCTCTATTTTGTGTTTTGTACTCCGACAATGATGTACGTTTAATATAGCCCGCATGAGAAATAGTAATCACTACTTTTTCATCAGGAATCATATCTTCAATACTTAAATCACCCCCTGCATATTCGATAGTTGAGCGACGCTCGTCACCATATTTTTCTTTTACGACAGCTAATTCATCTTTAATAATCTCCATGCGACGTTCTTTTTTATCTAAGATATCTTTTAAGTCGATGATGAGTTTCATGATGTCTTCGTATTCAGAACGCAATTTATCTTGCTCTAAACCTGTAAGTTGACGCAAACGCATCTCTACAATAGCTTTGGCCTGTATTTCTGAAAGTTCGAAACGTGTTATTAAGTTTTCTCTAGCTTCATCCGCATTTGCAGATGCTCTGATTATGGCAATGACTTCATCAATATTATCTGAAGCAATAATCAATCCTTCTAATATATGAGCACGCTCTTCGGCTTTACGCAATTCATAAGTAGTACGTCTTACAACAACTTCATGTCTGTGCTCAACAAAATAATGGATTAACTCTTTTAAATTTAAAAGCTGTGGACGCCCATTAACAAGTGCAATGTTATTAACACTGAATGACGATTGTAACGCTGTAAATTTGTAGAGTTTATTAAGAACGATGTTTGGTATCGCATCACGCTTTAAAACGTAAACAATACGCATCCCATTTCTATCCGATTCATCTCTAATGGTGGCAATACCTTCTAGTTTTTTCTCATTTACCAAATCAGCAGTTTTTTTAATCATTTCTGCTTTATTAATTTGGTAAGGTATTTCAGTTACAATAATACACTCACGTCCCTGAACTTCTTCAATATTAGCTTTTCCGCGTATTACAATTCTACCTCTACCCGTATGAAATGCTTCTTTAACACCATCGTACCCATAAATAGTACCTCCTGTTGGGAAATCTGGTGCTTTCACATATTTAATTAACTCGTCTATTTCTATATCGTTATTTTCAATATAAGCAATAGTTCCATTAACGACTTCGGTTAAATTATGGGGTGGCATATTGGTTGCCATACCTACCGCAATACCAGAAGCACCATTCACTAAAAGTCCTGGAATACGAGTTGGTAAAACAGTTGGTTCCATTAAGGTATCGTCAAAATTCAATTTGTGGTCAACGGTTTCCTTATCAATATCTGCCAACATGTCTTCCGATATTTTACGCATACGCGCCTCAGTATAACGCATTGCTGCAGGACTATCCCCGTCTATAGAACCAAAGTTTCCCTGTCCATCAATTAACATATATCGTAAACTCCATTCTTGAGCCATACGTACCATGGCATCGTAAACCGATGTATCGCCATGTGGGTGGTATTTACCCAAAACTTCTCCAACTATTCTTGCTGATTTTTTGTGCGCGCCTGTTGCTCTAACTCCTAGTTCGTGCATGCCAAAAAGCACACGCCTATGAACTGGTTTTAATCCGTCTCTAACATCTGGTAAAGCACGTGACACAATGACCGACATTGAGTAATCAATGTAAGCCGTTTTCATCTCATCTTCAATATTAATAGGGATCAATTTTTCTCCTTCTGCCATAAATAATTTAATTAAGTTTTATGAGTTTTTCAAAACATGCTAATATACGTATTTCGATAGTTACTATAAATGGTTACATCCCATTTTTTTCGTGTTTTTTATTAACAATTATATCTGCTTTTTTCGTTAATAAATATGCTACGTAAAATTTTGATTTTGTAAAGATTTTTTCGTCAATTAGCAACTTTCATATGTAAATATCAATTATTTTTTTTAAAGTCATATGGTATCGCTTTGTTTTCAGTGGCGTTTTTTTTGCAAAAAACTTCTTGCTAATAGCGATTTCACACATTTTAAGGTATAGTTTTTGCCGTTGGTAAAATGTTTTAGTATTTTTAATGCAGAAAGGACACTAATTATGGATGATAATTTTTCCCCAAGAGTAAAAGATGTAATTGCTTATAGCAAAGAAGAGGCATTACGGCTAGGTCACGATTTTATTGGGACTGAACACCTAATGCTTGGACTTTTACGTGATGGCGATGGCAAGGCTATAAATATTTTAAATGCGTTGGATGTAGATTTAAACCATCTAAGACGCAAAGTAGAAATATTAAGTCCTGCTAACCCAAATATTTCGGTAGCTTCTAATCAAAAAAAGAACCTACATCTTACTAGACAAGCAGAACGCGCTTTAAAAACAACGTTTTTAGAAGCCAAACTATTTCAAAGCACTTCTATAAATACAGCCCATTTGTTGCTTTGTATTTTAAGAAACGAAAACGACCCCACTACCAAGCTTTTAAATAAGCTTAAAGTTGATTACGACAATGTTAAAGAACAATTCAAATTTATGATAACAAACGATAACGAATATATAGAACCAAAAGCAGAATCATTTCAAGATGATGATTCCCATACAGAAGATGATGCTTCAAAAGATATTTTTAATTCGCCAACAGGCAAAGCAAACAAAAAATCCAAAACACCTGTTTTAGATAATTTTGGTCGCGATTTAACAGTTCTTGCTGAAGAAGGCAAATTAGACCCTGTGGTTGGCAGGGAAAAAGAAATTGAACGCGTTTCTCAAATTTTAAGTAGAAGAAAGAAAAACAATCCGCTTTTAATTGGTGAACCGGGTGTTGGTAAATCGGCCATCGCCGAAGGTTTGGCGCTTCGAATTGTTAAACGAAAAGTTTCAAGAATTCTATTCAACAAACGTGTTGTTACGCTAGATTTGGCAAGTTTAGTTGCAGGAACAAAATACCGCGGACAGTTTGAAGAACGCATGAAAGCGGTTATGAATGAGCTTGAAAAAAACAACGACGTTATTTTGTTTATCGACGAAATCCACACCATTGTTGGAGCTGGTGGCGCAACCGGCAGTTTGGACGCATCGAACATGTTTAAACCGGCCTTGGCACGTGGCGAAATCCAATGTATTGGTGCTACAACTTTAGATGAATACAGACAATATATTGAAAAAGATGGTGCTTTAGAACGTCGTTTTCAAAAGGTCATTGTTGAACCAACTACGGTTGCAGAGACTATTGAAATCCTCAACAATATTAAGGCAAAATATGAAGAGCATCACAATGTTGATTATACACCTGAAGCTATTGAAGCCTGTGTAAAATTAACTAATCGTTATATGACGGAGCGCTTCCTTCCAGACAAAGCTATTGATGCTTTAGACGAAGCCGGATCGCGTGTTCATATTACTAATATTGAGGTGCCGAAACAAATTATTGAGCTTGAGAAGCAACTCGAAATGGTAAAAGAAACAAAGAATTCGGTTGTTAAAAAGCAAAAATATGAGGAAGCTGCTAAACTTAGAGACGATGAAAAACGTCTTGAGAAAGAGTTAGCCATTGCCCAAGAAAAATGGGAAGAAGATACTAAGCAACATCGTGAAATTGTTACCGAAGATAATGTTGCCGATGTCGTTTCAATGATGACAGGAATTCCTGTAAACAGAATTGCTCAAACCGAGATCAATAAATTGGCCGAGTTACCAAAACTTATTAAAGGTAAAGTTATTGGTCAAGACGATGCTGTTGCCAAGGTTGTAAAAGCTATTCAACGTAATCGTGCAGGGCTTAAAGATCCTAACAAGCCCATTGGTTCGTTTATATTTTTAGGTCAAACAGGCGTTGGTAAAACACAGTTAGCAAAAGTATTGTCTCGCGAATTATTTGACAGTGAAGATGCGCTTGTTAGAATAGACATGAGTGAATACATGGAGAAATTTGCGATTTCAAGACTAGTGGGTGCACCTCCAGGATATGTTGGTTACGAAGAAGGCGGACAATTAACAGAGAAAGTAAGACGTAAACCTTATGCTGTAATTCTTTTGGATGAGATTGAAAAAGCGCATCCAGATGTGTTCAATATGTTGCTTCAAGTACTTGATGACGGGTATTTAACCGATAGCTTAGGAAGAAAAATTGACTTTAGAAACACTATTATCATTATGACTTCTAATATCGGAGCTCGTAAACTTAAAGATTTTGGTGTCGGTATTGGTTTTGGAACTGCTTCGCAAAAAGCACAAGAAGATGCCAATGCTAAAAGCGTTATTGAAAATGCCTTAAAAAAATCATTCGCCCCAGAGTTTTTAAATAGAATTGATGATGTGGTGGTGTTTAATCCTTTAGAAAAAGAAGACATCAATAAAATTATTGATATTGAACTTGATAAACTTCTTTTAAGAATTAAGGATTTAGGATATAACTTAAAACTTAGCGACAAAGCAAAAGATTATATTGCTGATAAAGGTTTTGATAAACAATATGGAGCAAGACCATTAAAACGAGCTATTCAAAAATATATCGAAGATGCTTTAGCCGAAGAAATCATCACTTCACACGTTGAAGAAGGCGATAGCATTCATATTGATTTAGATGAAAAAACTCAAGAACTAAAGATCAGTATTGAAAAGGCTGAAAAACCTGCTGAATCTTAAATAAAAACCTGTTCATAAAAAAGAGGCTGTCAAAAAAGTCTAGTTTGATGTCATATTGAGCACTTCGACAAGCTCAGCACAGGCTTTGTCGAAATATTTTAACTTATTGGTAATCAATATCGGTTTCGACAAGCTCAACCTGACAAATTAAATTTAAAGGACTTTTTAGACAGTCTCTTTTTGTGTCTATACTTTCCCTTTAAACTATTAAAAAGATTCAAGGCTTTGCTAAAAGAAAATAGACTATATAAATGGCAACATATTGATTTACTTTTCTGTTTTTTATAATCGTAAGTAACCTATTATTACAAAAAGAAAGGCTACAAATCAGTAATCTCTTTAAAAAGCCATTATCACTGTGTTTGCAGAGAAATTGTAAAAGCTTTATTGGATAACAATGATTAAAAAGCTATTAAATAGGTACAGAATATGAATTTTTAATTTCTCCCATGACAAAAGTGCTATGAGCACTTCCTATATTTTGCAAGCTTCCTAAATGATTTAAAACAAAATTTTGATACGATTTCATATCACTTACCAATATTTTTAGAAAAAAATCATAATCTCCAGAAATATTATAACATTCGGTGACTTCTTCCAATGAAAGAATGTCTTTTACAAATTGATTTCCTATTTCTCTTGTATGTTCCTTTAACCTGATATTACAAAAAACCATTAAACCTCTATTTAACTTTTCAGCATCTAAAACGGCTATGTAGTTTTTAATGTAACCAGCCTTTTCTAATTTTTTCACCCGCTCAAAAACTGGTGTTGTAGACAAATTCACCTTAGCAGCCAACTCTTTGGTAGTTAAGTTTGACTTAGATTGTAACAGTTTCAAGATGCGGACATCAATGTCATCTAATGCAGTTACAGAATTATTTTCTTTAAAGCTCATCATTTTTTAATTTAAAAGATTAAAAATCTTAAATAAGAAACAAAAATAGCTGATACATCTAAATGTACCATATAATTATGTCATTTTATTCTTTAAATATAATTTTGCTTAGTCATTAAAACTAATAAAACATTATGAAACACCTATGAAAGCCGCATTCACACACAAAGATGGTTTTAAAGGGTGTTTCATCTGACCTTTAAAAACAAATAACATAAACAGATGAAAACTACCATTTTAGGCTACCCAAGAATTGGAAGTCAACGCGAACTTAAAAAAGCTAATGAAGCTTTTTGGTCTGGAAGAATTGACAAAGATGAGCTGTTAAAAACAGGTTCTGAACTGAAAAAACAAAATTGGATACAACAACAGAAACTTGGGATTGATTTAATTCCTTCAAACGATTTTTCTTTTTACGACCAAATATTAGATGCATGCCTAACTTTCGGATGCATTCCCAAGCGTTATAAGAATTTTGATAAAAATAATTTTCTGGAATTGTACTTCGCCATGGCTAGAGGGTACCAAAAAGACCATTTAGATGTCACAGCTATGGAAATGACAAAATGGTTTGACACCAACTACCATTATATAGTCCCTGAATTTGAAAAAGACCAAAACTTTGAATTCTTTTCTAAAAAAATTATTGACGAATATAAAGAAGCCTTAGCATTAGGCATTAAAACCAAACCTGTATTAATTGGGCCTGTGACATTTTTGTTATTGGGAAAAGAGAAAGCAGACGGATTTGATAGAATCGACTTGTTGGATAAATTACTTCCTGTTTACTTTGAAATTATAGGAGAATTAACAAATCTAGACGTTGAATACATACAATTTGATGAGCCTTGTTTAGCACTTAATCTTTCAGAAAAAGAACGTGAAGCCATAACAACGACTTACGAAACAATCCATGCTAAGTTTCCAAAATTAAGAATATACCTAGCCAATTATTTTGATTGTTATGGTGAAAATTTAGATACAGCACTCCAACTTCCAGTGGACACACTACATTTAGATTTAGTAAGATGCCCTTCACAGCTAGATGATATCTTAGAATCTAAAAATTACAATCCTAAAACAAAATTAGCATTAGGGCTTGTAGATGGTAGAAATATTTGGAAAAATGATTTTGAAGCCTCTTTAAAAATCATTGAAAAAGCCACTAGCAGCATCCTTCCTGAAAACATATGGATTTCAGCATCTTGTTCGCTATTGCATACACCTTACGATTTAGATTTAGAAACCAATTTGCAATCAGAAATAAAACAATGGCTCGCTTTTTCAAAACAAAAGTTAGAAGAAATAACCACACTTAAAGAACTTTCGACTCCTAATAACGAAGCTTATTTGTCACTTTTTGAAGAAAACAAACTAGCGAACTTGACCCGACAAAGTTCTAAACTTATTCATAACCAAAACGTAAAAGATCGCATATCCAATCTTAAAGAAGCCGATAGCCATAGAGAAAACAACTTTTCAATTAGGCAAGCGAAACAAAAAGAAGCACTAAAATTACCTTTGTACCCAACGACAACTATTGGGTCTTTTCCACAAACCAAAGAAGTTAGAAACTGGCGATTAAAATACAAAAAAGGCCTTCTATCACAAAACGACTATGATTCTTTAATAGCTAAAGAAATTGAAAACTCTATTCGTTTTCAAGAAGAAATAGGCTTAGATGTGCTTGTTCATGGCGAATTTGAACGCAATGATATGGTTGAATATTTTGGGGAAAAACTAAACGGATTTGCCTTTAGTGACTACGGTTGGGTACAAAGCTACGGTAGCCGATGTGTAAAACCACCTATTTTATTCGGCGATGTATCTCGTGAAAAACCCATGACAATCAAATGGTCTACCTACGCACAAAGCTTAACCGATATTCCTGTAAAAGGCATGTTAACAGGTCCTGTAACTATATTACAGTGGTCTTTTGTTAGAAATGATCAGCCCAGAGCAACCACTTGTAACCAAATAGCTTTAGCTATTAGAGATGAAGTTGTTGATCTTGAAAAAAATGGTTTAAAAATTATTCAAATAGATGAACCTGCTATTCGAGAAGGTTTACCTCTAAGAAAAGAAGATTGGCAGCACTATTTAAATTGGGCAGTTAAGGCATTTAGAATTTCAGCAAGTGGTGTAAATGATGAAACACAAATTCATACTCACATGTGCTATTCTGAATTTAATGATATTATTTCAAATATCGCCGATATGGATGCCGACGTTATCACTATTGAAACCTCTCGATCTGAAATGGAATTATTAAATGCCTTTGTAAACTTCAAATATCCTAATGAAATCGGCCCTGGTGTTTATGATATTCATTCTCCTAGAGTACCATCATTAGAAGAAATTGAGACCTTGTTAATGAAAGCTAAAAATGTTTTACCAACGCAACATATTTGGGTAAACCCAGATTGTGGTTTAAAGACCAGAGATTGGCCAGAAACAAAAGAGGCTTTAAAAAACTTAGTTAAAGCAGCAAAAAATATGAGAAAAAGAGAATTGAAATTAATTTAGATTAAACAGAAAGCTTAAATCCTAATTCATTTAATAATTAGGATTTAAGCTTCTATATTTTTCTTAGGAACTCTAAATAATAATATGATGCCAGCTAAAAAGAACAAAAACAAAAACAGAATACCATTTCGCATGCTTCCTGTAATTTGATCTATGGAAGCAAAAATTATCATACCTATTACAATACCTATTTTTTCGGCAACATCATAAAAACTAAAATACGATGTCGTATCATCTGTTTCCGGTAAAAACTTGGAATAGGTTGATCTTGCTAATGCTTGAATTCCTCCCATAACCAAACCTACCAAAGATGCTGCTATATAAAACTGTAAAGGTGTTTCCATAAAATAGGCATAAAAACACAATGACATCCAAATAAAATTAACAGCAATTAAAGTCTTGATATTCCCGAATTTTGCTGAAGCTCTTGATGTTAAAACAGCTCCAATTACCGCGACTAATTGAATAATTAAAATACTGCCTATTAAACCTTTCTTTTTTGCATCATCACCTCCCCAGGCTATTTCTTCTTCTCCAAAATAAACAGCAATTAACATAATGGTTTGAACCGCCATACTGAATACAAAAAAAGCATATAAATAACGTTTCAATCTTAAATTTAGTTTTAATTCTTTCCAGACTAATCGTAGCTCTTTTAAACCATTAAAGACTATATCTCTCGTGACTTTATGTCCTGTAGAGGTTCCTTTTGGTAACCAATAAAATGAATATTGACTAAATAATGCCCACCATAAACCCACTGTAATAAAAGAGATTTTCATAGCTTCAAAAGAAGCTGCATTTTTTGCACTCACTGCTGCTTCAATGATTTCAGCTTCTGTCCCATTTTCTCTTATAGTCTCTGATATACTAATATCAAATCCAAAAAATTGAGGATAGAGCACCATTACTAAATTAACTATCAGTAAAATAACACTGCCTATGTATCCAAGTGAAAATCCTTTCGCACTTACTCTATCTTGCTGTTCTGGAAAGGCAATATCCGGTAAATAGGAATTATAAAACACCAAACTTCCCCAATAACCAATTAATCCCATAAAGTAAAAAAGCAAACTGATATGAATTTTATCGGGTGTTACATCAAACCAATACAGCCCAATACAACCTGCGCTTCCAACATAACAAAAGAATTTTAAAAAGTTCTTTTTATTACCTACATAATCGGCGATACCCGATAGTATTGGCGAAGTAATAGCCACCACCAAAAAAGTAAACGCCGTAACGAAAGTGATTAATGCGGTACTTTTAAACGTCATTCCAAAAGCATGAACCACTTTTATGTCGCTTAAAAATAATGCGGAATAAAATATGGGGAATATAGACGACGCAATGGTTAAAGTATAAACCGAGTTTGCCCAATCGTAAAATGCCCAAGCATTGAGAAGTTTTTTACTTCCCTTTTCTAATACTGCCATAAATAAAAAGCTGCTCTTTTATGAGCAGCTTCAAAGTAAGTAAATATTTTTGAATTTCGTCTTAAGAAACTATTATCTAAATGAAGTCACCCCAAACTTGGCTGCTTCTTCTTTCGCTTTTGGTGCTAGTGCAGTAAGATTAGCAATCCTTGAATCGTTTGAAGGGTGTGTGCTTAATAATTCCGGTGGTGCTTGTCCGTTACTTTGTGCACTCATACGTTTCCAAAGTTCTGCGGCTTCATCAGGATTATAACCCGCTATGGCCATAATATACAATCCTATTTTGTCAGCTTCGGTTTCGTGGGATCTACTAAAAGGCAACATCACGCCTACTTGGGAACCTACACCATAATATTGATTAAAAGCGTTTCTAGATTGCTCATCTTTAATAGCTATATTTCCAGCAATAGCGACACCTTGTTGTACATAAGCAGCACTCATACGTTGTTGCCCGTGATTAGCCAAAGCGTGCGCCACTTCATGCCCAATAATTGCTGCTAAACCCGTTTCACCTTTCGCAATGGGTAAAATACCTGTATAAACAACTATTTTTCCTCCAGGCATACACCAAGCATTTACTGTTTTATCCTCTACTAAATTATATTCCCATTTATAATCGTTTAAATAACCAACATAGCCGTTTGCATTTAACCAACGTTCGGCAGCAACAGCAATTTTTTGCCCTACCCGGGTAACCATAGCTGCATCCGAAGTACCTTTAATGACTTTGTTTTCAGATAAAAATTGGTCATATTGAGCAAAAGCAGTCGGAAATAACTGAGAATTTGGCACCAATGCCATGGTTTTTTTTCCTGTAAAAGGATTCGTTGCACACGATACAGTGAACCCTACTATTCCTAATATTATAAATGCATTTTTCAGTTTCATATTTATTGTTTTAATTATTCAATAAAAGTACAAAAATTGTACCTTAATTTTTTTACACAACTTTATTTTTATTTTCTATAATTAACATTTTATTCGAGATGTTATGTTTCCTAATTAATTTCGACCTATTAAAAAAACACATGAAGAAACTAATCATTTTTTGCACTGCATTCATATTATTTAACTGCAATGGCAACGCCCAAAAAGGAAATAAGAATACGTATAAAGTATCTAAAACCGATGCCGAATGGAAAACTGAATTATCTGAAATGGCATACTATGTTTTACGTAAAGCAGGTACCGAACGTCCGTTCTCAAGTCCATTAAATAAAAATTACAAAAAAGGCACTTATGTTTGTGCTGGATGTAACACGCCTTTATTTAAAAGTGAACATAAATTTGACTCTGGCACGGGTTGGCCCAGTTTTGATAGGGAAATAAAAGGAAACGTTGCTTTTGGAACTGACAATAATTTAGGCTATTCCCGTAATGAAGAACACTGCGCTACCTGTGGTGGGCATTTAGGACATGTTTTTAATGATGGCCCTCAACATACTACAGGAAAAAGACACTGTATCAATGGTGCGGCACTTAAATTTATTCCCGAACAATAAATTGTTTGTCGACAAGGCTTGGTTCTTAATATTTGGAGTTTTAATTTTGGGATTTAATTTAAGAATATGGAAAGCTATTTAGTAAGTGTTATTAAGCAATTTGAATACTATAAAAGTTTGGGTGATAAAACTTTTAGCCAATTGACTTTTGAAGAAATGCAATGGCAAAGTAATGAAGCTTCAAACTCCATTTCGGTTATTGCAAAACATATTGTTGGCAATATGTTAAGCCGTTGGACCAATTTTTTAACTGAAGATGGCGAAAAAAATTGGCGTAACCGTGATTCGGAATTTGAAGACACTTATACTTCAAAAGAGGATTTAATAGCTTCGTGGGAAAGTGGTTGGTTTTGTTTGTTTAATGCTTTAAAATCTTTAAAAAATGAAGATTTGGAGCACATTATTTACATTAGAAATGAAGGACATACCGTTGTAGAAGCTATTAACAGGCAATTAGCACATTACCCCTACCACATTGGGCAAATCGTTTTTTTAGGAAAACTTTTAAAAGATGAACATTGGCAGTCTTTATCTATACCAAAAGGACATTCTTCAAAATATAATCAAGATAAATTCAGTAAAGAAAAAGGCAAACGGCATTTTACAGATGATTTAAGCTAAAAAAATTGGTACCTGACACGAATTGAAGCGTGTCACATTGAAGTACCATTTTTAAGTTAAAAAAAGCCATACAAAATAACGTTTAGTTTGTCAAATTGAGCTTGTCGAAGTCATAAATTTAAAAAAAATCATTGGTAGTATTATCGAAAATGAAAATATATTTTTATTTGAAGATAAAAACGCAGCTTTCGAAATGCGATTAAAAATAATATTTCCAATGTCTTCAACTTTAGTTTATCTTGAGCGTAGACGAGAGGCCCATATAGACGTCTAAATATATTTATTTTTTTGTCATATACTAAAGACTATTTTTTTAAATGCCTTTTATAAGGTCTTATAATCAATCTCGCTTCTCTATCAAACCGTATATAATTATATACCCAATTTATAAAAACTACCATGCGGTTTCTAAAACCTATTAAGAAAAAAAGGTGGACAAACATCCAAACATACCAAGCAAAAACACCTTGGAATTTAAATTTAGGTAAATCGACCACCGCTTTATTGCGCCCAATGGTTGCCATCACTCCTTTGTCTTTATAAACAAAAGGAATCATTGGCTTTTTTTCAATGAGCCTCACCATATTTTCACCCAGTTGTTTCCCTTGTTGAATGGCTGGCTGTGCCATCATGGGCAACCCATTAGGGCATTCATTAGTAACCATACAAGCAATATCTCCAACAGCAAAAATAGTGTCAAACCCTTTTACTTGGTTAAATTCATTCACTAAAAGTCGTTGACCGTTGGTAACAAAACCACCCGCATCCAAGCCTTTTATTGTAGCACCTTTTACGCCTGCCGCCCAAACTAAGGTGGCGGTTTCAAAAGTTAAATCGGTATTGGTTGTTACTGTTTTGCCATCATAATTGGTTACTCTTACGTTTTTCCATATGTTAACCCCGAGTTTTTCTAAAAAATCCTCAGCTTTTTGAGATGCCTTATCACTCATACCTTTTAAAATACAATCACTGGATTGGACGATATGAATTTGCGCCAAACGTGTATCTAAATCGGGATAATCCTTTGGTAAGATGCCTTTTTTAATTTCTGCTAGAGCACCTGCTAGCTCTACTCCTGTTGGTCCGCCACCTACTATTACAAAATTCATTAAAGCATTCCGTTCGTTTAAATCGGAAGTCAATAAAGCTTCTTCAAAGTTTTCTAATATTAAGCTTCTTAAATTTAAAGATTCAGGTATGGTTTTCATAGCCATACTGTTTTTTTTCACTTCTGCATTTCCAAAATAGTTTGTTTCTGCACCTGAAGCAACTACCAAATAGTCAAATTTAAGCACACCAATATCTGTTAACACTTTATTTTCTAGCGTGTTTATTTCTTCAACATTAGCCAATCTGAAATGAAAATTAGGAAAATCCTTTAATATTTTTCTGATAGGATATGCAATGGAATCGGGCTCCAAACCACCCGTAGACACCTGATAAAGAAGTGGTTGAAACGTATGGTAATTATTTTTATCAAGTAAAACCACTTGTACTTCTTGCTTTGACAACTCTTTTGCCAACGAAACGCCTGCAAAACCGCCACCTATAATCACGATGCGAGGAAAACTAGTTCTTGGTATATTCATAAGGTAAATCTTAAAAACAAAGGTAATAAAAGATATAAATTTTATAGACTTCTAAATTCTTTATTAAAAATAGGTTTCGTAAATTCGTAGCCTGAAATAATGATTAAAAGAATCTCATGAGTAAATACGATATTATTGTCCTTGGAAGTGGCCCTGGTGGTTATGTTACAGCTATTAGAGCATCCCAACTAGGTTTTAAAACCGCTGTTATTGAAAAAGAAAACCTTGGGGGTGTATGTTTAAACTGGGGGTGTATCCCAACTAAAGCGTTGTTAAAATCTGCTCAAGTATTTGAGTATCTAAAACATGCTGGTGATTACGGCTTATCTGTTAAAGATTATGATAAAGATTTTAGCGCTGTTGTAAACCGTAGCCGTGGTGTTGCCGATGGTATGAGCAAAGGGGTTCTATTTTTAATGAAGAAGAACAAAATAGACGTTATTAACGGTTTCGGAAAACTTAAACCAGGAAAAAAGGTTGATGTTGATGGAACAGAATATAGTGCAGACCACATTATAATTGCTACTGGCGCTCGTTCTCGCGAATTACCAAGCTTACCGCAAGATGGTAAAAAAGTTATCGGATACAGAGAAGCAATGAGCTTACCAAACCAACCTAAAAAAATGATTGTAGTAGGTTCTGGAGCTATTGGCGTTGAATTCGCCTATTTCTACAACTCTATGGGTACTGAAGTAACTATCGTGGAATTTTTACCAAACGTGGTGCCTGTTGAAGATGAAGACGTATCAAAACAATTAGAAAAATCTTTTAAGAAGAGTGGCATTAATATTATGACTTCTGCCGAAGTTACTAAAGTAGACACATCTGGCAAAGGCGTTAAAGCTACCGTAAAAACCAGCAAAGGCGAAGAAGTTTTAGAAGCCGATATTATTTTATCTGCTGTTGGCATCAAAACAAATATTGAAAACATTGGTTTAGAAGATGTTGGAATTGTTGTTGATAGAGATAAAATTTTAGTAAACAACTTTTACCAAACCAACATTCCTGGATACTACGCTATTGGCGATGTAACACCTGGTCAAGCTTTAGCACACGTTGCTTCGGCTGAAGGTATTTTATGTGTTGAAAAAATTGCTGGACAGCATGTAGAGGCATTAGATTATGGAAACATCCCAGGTTGCACCTATTGTTCTCCAGAAATTGCAAGCGTTGGTTTAACCGAAAAACAAGCTAAAGAAAAAGGATTTGACATTAAAGTTGGAAAATTTCCGTTCTCTGCTTCTGGTAAAGCAAGTGCAGGTGGCAACAAAGAAGGCTTTGTAAAAGTAATTTTTGATGCTAAATATGGTGAATGGTTAGGTTGCCACATGATTGGAGCTGGTGTCACCGATATGATTGCAGAAGCCGTTTTAGGAAGAAAACTAGAAACTACAGGGCATGAAGTATTAAAAGCAGTACATCCGCATCCAACGATGAGTGAAGCGGTTATGGAAGCTGTTGCCGATGCTTATGGAGAAGTGATTCACTTGTAGGCCCCACCTATCCTCCCCGAAGGGGAGGAATTAGCACTCAACATTAAAAAAAATAATATAAAAAAATGCGATTCTATTTTAGAATCGCATTTTTTTATTTATTCATCCGAGTAAGAGTCCCTCCCCTTCGGGGAGGCTAGGTGGGGCTTTTAAAAGCTCTGTATAGCCAATTCATAACTCTGCAAACCAAAACCGAGAATAACACCTTTAGCATTGGGTGATATATACGATTGATGCCTAAATTCTTCTCTCCCAAAGGTGTTAGAAATATGAACTTCAACCACAGGTGTTTCAATCCCCTTAACAGCATCACCAATACCAATAGAGGTATGGGTATAAGCACCCGCATTTAAAATAATCCCATCAAAACTAAAGCCTACTTCGTGTAATTTGTCAATAAGTACGCCTTCAATATTAGATTGAAAATAGTCTATTTGAACCGTTGGGTATTTCCCTTTAATTTCTTCTAAAAACTCGGTAAATGATAAACTTCCATAAATTGCTGGTTCACGTTTACCTAACAAATTTAAGTTGGGACCGTTGATGATGATTAGTTTTTTCATGAGGTAAATATATTAAAAATTGGCATAAAAAAACCGAAGGTGTTAGCTTCGGTTTTTATTATTTATAATTCTTAAAATTAGAATTTATAAGTAACCCCTAAATTGATATTAGATAAATCCGCATTTAAACTAAAATTATTTGCTGCTTCTGCACCGTCAAAATCAGCTTTTGCACTTGCATATGACAATGCTGCTATTGAAGCTCTCAATGCAAAATTATCAGATATAAAATAATTTAAACCAGGAGCAATTGCTACTGCAAAAGAGTTAACTTTGAAATCAGGACCGCCATCTGGCTTATTTGTATCACTAACATAAGCAAAACCAGCACCTAATGTAAAAGAAAATTGATTAGATGGAGTGAAGAAATAAGTAGCTCCAAGACCTCCTCCAACTCTAGAAGTTTTGTCATCATCTTCATCTTTAGTAGAGCCAACTAATAAATTTAATTCTAAAGCAATGTTATCACTTACAAAATAACCAACAGATGGAGAAAAGTCTAAACTATTTCTTTTAAAATCTCCTTGTTTACTACTGTCAAAACCTAAACTCCCACTCACATAAAGGTCTCCGTTATTAAAACCTCCAGTAGCGTCTTCGTCTTGGGCATTTACTTGTGATAATCCTAAAACAGCAATAACAGCACTCAATAATAATTTTTTCATAATAAATTTGGTTTAATTGTTTTAAATTATTCGGCAAACATAATAGCAATCCATTAATTAAACAAGAAAAAATTTATTTATATTATACATTTTTTCTTTCTTAAAAATTACTTAATCGATAAAAAACTCACATTCAACGGATTAATTTAGTTTTTCATATAAAAAAAGGAGCAGTTAATTAGCTGCCCCTTTTTCATAAATATTACTTTTAATTATAATCCAAATTCTACTCCTAATGTTAATACATCAAAAGAACCTCCATCAAGACTAACCCCTCTGTAAGCAAAAACAACATCAAGCGACTCACTAATGGCATATTGAACTCTAGGGGCATAATAAAAACCTCCATCATTACCTTCATCAATCCCTATTGCATAACCTAAATCAGCTCCTAATGTAAACTTATCAGAAATGGCAAAACGAGCAGCTCCAGCAACAGGTAAAAATTGCGCATCATCAACATCTATAGTTCCAAACCCTGTCTCTATACTATCCCCGAAAGAGTGAGAATAACCTGTTGCAACACCTGCTTTAAAGTTTTCTCCCGCATCCCATAAATAGTTGACATCTAGAGTCACATTAAATGTCCAACCATCTCCTGCATCCCCTATAGGTAATCCAAGATTAATGCCGGCATTTAAATCTCCTTGAGCACTCATATTTAATATTGCGAAAATCGCAAAAATTGGCAATAAAAATAATTTTTTCATAATTTAAATAGTTTTAATTGGTTTATACGCAAATTAAATGCTTTTTTTTAGAATTTTTATAATAATTCTTTAGGTTGTTAACAATTTTATTAACATATGCATTTAAATAACTTAAAATAAACTACTTGTAATTATTATATCAAACTAATTAATATGAAAAACACGTATAATAACACATGCTTTTTTACTATAAAAATTATACTGTTTTTATAAATATGAAATGGTAAAAACGCTTTAAAAGATTACCCTTTATATTTTAGACGGTTTTTTGGATACTACTTGAAAAACTACAAAAAAATTTTTTAATCATTCCTTTAAAATATCTATTTGAGTAGTTTCATTAACTTTTAAATTTGACAAAGCTTTTATATAGTTGCTATTATCATCTATTTCAACTACTACTGTATTTGGCGAAATTGAGCCTTCATTATTAGCTTTTATGATTATAGACATTTTATTATTGTTAATTTCTATAGGTATAATTCTTTTTGTTTTATCTGCTTGATATGAGTTCAAAATTACTTTTCCATTCGCAATTATTGTAATTTTGTCACCATCTTGTTTACCTCCATCATAAATAATTAAATTAATTTTTTTCGCTTTGGTAAAAACACTTAACGTTTGATTTTTTCTTAATATATTCATGTTTAAAGAATCCATAATTTTTATAGGATTTATTTTTTCTTTAATACTATCTGAAATTCTATTAGTTTTTTCTATCTTTTTTGATACTTTACTTAGTCTTGCTTCAACCTTTTCAATCGCATTAAAAAAAAGTTCACCACTAATACATTTTGTATTATCATAAAACAATCCTAAAAATTTAGTTTTGACTTGTGTGGTTTTTCCAAAAACAAAATTTTTAATAGTTACATTCATAAAACAAAAATCATTTTGGGATATGGGAGATTTGGTATAAACAATTCCTGTTTCTCTAAAACTTAACTCTTTCTTGTTTTTATCATATTCACCAAAAATATTAGATCTAGTTTCTTGTTCCCCACCTAAATCTGTTAATGAATATCCTTTTACTTCTCCATCTTTTTCCGAAATATTTATCTTGCAAGTGATTGATATTGAATCACTAAGAATTATAGCTCCAAAATATTCATGTTGGTTTTGTGAAAAGCAAACATTGCCAAGACTAAAAGCTAACAAAAAAAGTAAGTGTTTTCTAAACATATTGTAAATATTTTTTTAAATTGCACGGACAAATTTAAACCAATTAAATTATGAAAACTAAATTATTACTTTCTTTATTAGTAGTTTTATTAAGTTACTCTGCTAGTTATGCTTCTTTTCCTGTAAAAAGAACAATTTCAACAACAAACACAGAAATTACAACGAATAACACCGAAGAAGTGTTAACTCCCGTTGCCACAACAGCAGGCAAAGATAAGTGGGTTGGAGTTGCTTTATGGTTCTTTTTAGGATGGCCATTTGCTGCACACAGATGGTATTACAAAAAACCAGTGGGTTGGAATATTTTATTTATTCTTACAATTGGAGGTTTAGGCATATGGGCTATTGTAGATTTAATTAATATATTAACCGATAATTTCGAGTAACATTAAATATATTTATAAAAAGCAGCTATATAGCTGCTTTTTTTTTGCTTATTTTTAACCCAATGAAATGGAAAAACGCACTTAAAGACTATCAATTATATTTAAAAATAGAACGGGGTTTGTCTAAAAATTCTATCGAAAACTACAGCCTTGATGTTGCTAAATTAATTTCTTATTTGGAAAGCCATCATATCAACGATTCCCCTATTTCTATTTCAACAGAAACCGTACAGCAATTTATTTATGAAACAGCAAAAACAGTTAATGCACGTTCCCAATCACGATTAATATCTGGTTTACGCAGTTTTTTTAATTATTTGGTGTTTGAGGATTATATAAATTCAAACCCTTTAGAACTTATTGAATCCCCAAAAATAGGACGCAAATTACCCGACACACTTTCTGAAAAAGAAATTGATAACCTAATTAATGCTATTGATTTAAGCAAACCCGAAGGTGAGCGTAATCGAGCCATGCTAGAAACTTTATATGGCTGTGGATTGCGAGTAAGTGAACTTATTAATCTTAAAATATCAGATTTATTTTTTGAAGAAGGCTTTATTAAAGTAACAGGCAAGGGTGATAAACAACGATTTGTTCCTATAATAGGTATTACCCAAAAGTACATCAATATATATCGAAGTGACATTCGCAATCACATGATTATTAAAAATGGCTTTGAAGATACTTTGTTTTTAAACCGTAGAGGCAAACAACTAACACGAGCCATGGTTTTCACTATTATAAAACAATTGGCTGAAAAAATCGGACTTAAAAAAAGCATTTCCCCACATACGTTTAGACATTCGTTTGCAACACACCTTTTAAAAAACAAAGCCGATTTAAGATCCATCCAACTCATGCTTGGCCATGAAAGCATCACCACTACCGAAATTTATGTACATCTGGATAAAAGTCATTTAACTGAGATTGTAGAACAATTTCATCCTAGGAGGTCGTTAGACAGGTTAGATGGTTAGATGGTTAGATGGTTAGATGGTTAGATGGTTAGATGGTTAGATGGTTAGATGGTTAGATGGTTAGATGGTTAGATGGTTAGATGGTTAGATGGTAAAATAAAAAAAATCCAGCATACATAGCTGGACTTTTTGTTATAATTAGATGTATTAGGATCCCTACTTTCGCAGGAATTGTTACTTAGCAATATTAACCGCTCTAGTTTCTCTAATAACCGTCACTTTAACTTGACCTGGATAGGTCATATCGGTTTGTACTTTTTGAGAAATACTAAATGATAAATCGGCTGCTTTTTGGTCGTCTACTTTTTCGCTTTCAACAATAACACGCAACTCTCTACCCGCTTGAATGGCATAAGCTTTTTTAACTCCAGTAAATCCGAAAGCGATATCTTCCAAGTCTTTTAAACGTTGAATGTAGCTATCTAAAACTTGGCGACGTGCTCCTGGACGTGCTCCGGAAATAGCATCACAAACTTGAATAATTGGTGCTAATAACGATTTCATTTCAATCTCATCATGATGCGCACCAATAGCGTTACATACATCATCCTTCTCACCAAATTTTTCAGCCCATTGCATACCTAAAATAGCGTGTGGTGTCTCCATATCGGTTTCAGCATCCGGCACTTTACCTATATCGTGTAACAAACCGGCACGTTTAGCTAGTTTTGGATTCAATCCTAATTCGGCAGCCATCACCCCACAAAGTTTAGCGACTTCACGCGAGTGTTGTAATAGGTTTTGTCCGTAAGACGAACGGTATTTCATTCTACCCACCATTTTAATAAGTTCAGGATGCAAATTGTGAATTCCTAAATCTATTACGGTTCGTTTACCGACTTCAATTATTTCTTGCTCTATTTGTTTCTTGGTTTTCTCTACAATTTCTTCTATTCTTGCAGGGTGAATTCTACCATCGGTTACTAATTTATGTAATGATAAACGGGCGATTTCACGTCTTACAGAATCGAAGCAAGATAATATAATAGCTTCCGGGGTATCATCAACAATAATCTCTACCCCTGTTGCAGCTTCAATGGCGCGAATATTTCGTCCTTCACGACCAATAATACGTCCTTTAACATCATCCGATTCTATATTAAATACAGAGACACAATTATCAACCGCTTCTTCTGTTCCTATACGTTGAATGGTATTTATAATAATTTTTTTAGCGTCTTGTTCTGCCGTTAATTTGGCTTCTTCCATCGAGCTTTGAATGTACGCCATGGCATCATTCTTAGCCTCTCCTTTTAAAGATTCTACTAATTGCGACTTCGCTTCTTCGGCAGAAAGACTGGAAATAACTTCTAGCTGTTGCACTTGACTTTTGTGCAATCTATCTATTTCCTCTTGTTTTTTATCGAGTACATCCAATCTATGATCATAATCTTTTTCTTTGATTTCAAGATTTTCACTTAACTTTTTAGTCTTAGCCAGTTCGTTAGATATTTGAGATTCTTTATCACGAATACGCTTTTCGGCTTCTGCCATCTTTTTATCCCGCGACAGAATCACTTTTTCGTGTTCTGTTTTAAGTTCTAAAAATTTTTCTTTTGCTTGAAGAATCTTATCTTTTTTAATCGACTCTCCTTCACTATTGGCTTCTTTAAGTATTAAAGCTGCACTTTTTTTTGCTTCCTTAACAAGTTTGGAAGCGTTGTTTTTCTCTAAGGTCTTTGCTATAATAAAACCTATTACTAGTCCTAATATTATGCCCCCAGCAATCAATATAATTGAGTTATCCATTATTGTGTTTAGTTAATTTTTGTATATAAAAAAGCCTACACCAGCTTAAAATTTTGTATAAACTCCTTAAAAACAAGTTTAGGGCTAACAAGCTGATCAAGGATCTGCTAGGTATTGAAATAAATTCAGTACATGCAGCATGCTTTTACAACTTAAACTCACCCTTTTTAAAGAATTAACGTTGAGTTTATCAAAAAAAATAACTAATGTAGGCAGTAACTTTTTAGTTTATTTTAAAGAACGTTTAAGAGACTAAATGAGATTGTAATAAGTTGTTTAACGCATTTAGCTTTTCCTCTGCATGCTCACTTATACTTTCTTTATCTATAGACTTCTGTTCTACTTGGGAAGCAAATTGTAAAGCACACATGGCCAATACATCTTGTTTGTCCCGAACCGAATAACTCTGCTCAAACTGTTTAATCATAGCATCAATGTTTTTAGCCGCTTTCCGTAACCCTTCTTCTTGACTTGCGTCAATTGTTAAAGGGTACACTCTATTAGCTATAGATAGCTTTATTTTAAGCTTTTCTGACATTGATTTTTTTTAGAATTAATCTGAGAGCTGAGCGATACAATGATCAATATCTCTAATTAATGCGTTTATTTTAAGCTTAGTTTCTCTTTTATTGTTGTCACTACCAAGTATTGTATTTGCCATTTTAAGCGCTTCATACTTTTCTTCCCAACTTGCAATATGCAATTTTTGGTTTTGAATTTCTTGCTTTGAAACGTTTAGTTCTTCATTCAATTTCAAGTTAGCAAGCTTCAAAAGCTCTAGTTTGTGTAATACCTTGCTAATCTTGTCTTCTAAAGAATCTACAATATCTTCAATATTACTCATTTACAAATTTCAATACTTATCTCACAAAGTTAACATACCTGCTTATAAATTACAATTGTTTTTTAATAAAATTTTAAAATTTTAGTTAATGCTCATAATCAAGAGCATGGCTCGATTTTTGTTTTATTCTTTTGCACATTAATAACTAATTAATATTTTAGCACCAACTACTTTTATATGCGATTAATCCTTTTCTTTTTTTTAGTTTCCCCAATATTTACCAATGCCCAAAATAATTATCCACAAGATTATTTTAATCCACCATTAGAAATCCCACTTATTTTGGCTGGCAACTTTGGTGAATTACGTTCTAACCATTTCCATTCTGGTCTAGATATAAAAACGCAACAGCGTGAAGGGTTAAAAGTATTGGCATGTGCCGACGGCTTTGTGAGCCGAATTAAAATAGCCCACTTTGGTTACGGTAAAGCCTTATACATCACGCATCCTAATGGCTATACAACGGTTTATGGTCATTTGCAAAAATTTTCCCCAGAAATTGAAGCTTATATTAAAAAACAACAATACGAAAAAGAATCATTTGAAATTGAGCTCTTCCCAAGTGCTGAAACCTTGCCTGTTACTAAAGGCAGTCTGGTTGCATATAGCGGTAATACCGGTGGCTCTGGCGGACCGCATTTACATTTTGAAATCCGCGATAAAGAAGAGCGCCCCATGAACCCTATGCTTTTTGGTATCGACATAAAAGACACTTCGAAGCCTACCGTTAGTGCTGTTTATGCCTATACTTTAGATGAAAATGCGTCTGTTAATAAATCAAACTCTAAACAAAAATTAAGGCTTATACCTTTAAAAAGCGGCGATTATACTACTGAAAGTATTGAAGCTTTTGGAAATATCGGTTTTGGTATTGAAACTAATGACCGACAGGATTTGGCGGCAAACTCAAACGGGGTTTACAATATTCAAACCTTTTTAAATGGCAACCAGAATTTTGAAGTCGATTTTAGTGTATTTTCTTTTGATGAGTCATCGTGCATCAATCAATTTATAGATTATGAGCATTATATTAGTAATAGACAACGTATTCAAAAATTATTCAAAAAAAGCAATCCGTTAAGCATCTTAAAACCCTCACTAAACGAGGGTGTTTTAACGATTGAAGACAGCACCGCTTCGGTTTATAAAATTCGTGTTTCCGATTTTAAAAACAACGCATCGTTTGTCACCATCAACATTAAAGGTAACAAAACAACAATTTCAAATCCCAAAGTAGAAAAAACAACACCTTATTATATTACCGCAAATCAATCTACCAATTTAAAGTCAGGTAATGTATCGGTCGATTTTTACCCAGAAACCTTTTATGAAAATTTCTATATGGATTTTAATGTAAATAACGACACCTTAACTTTACATAAAGATATTGTGCCTACTAGAAAAAACTTCACTATAAGCTACGATATTAGTAATTACAAAGATCCCGATAAGGATAAATTGTTTATTGCTAGATTGGTAGGCTATAAAAAATACCCATTATACTCATTTACAAAAAGAGCCGGTAATATATTATCAACAAGTACAAAAACGTTGGGCACTTATGCGCTTGCAACCGATACAGTAAAACCCACTATATCAGCTTTAAATTTTAAAGACGGACAATGGTTAAGCAATTTTAGATTTTTGAAAGTTAAGATAAACGACACGCTTTCTGGAATTTCTAATTACCGAGCAACCGTAAACGGTAAATGGATTTTAATGGAATATGATTACAAAACAAAAACACTTACTTACGATTTTAATGACGACATCGTTACCGATACTAAGAATGATTTTAAGCTAATTGTAACCGATAATGTTGGAAATAGCGCTACTTTTGAAGCAACATTTTTCAGGAAATAACACTTAACAACTGCCATTTGAAAACAAATTTTTACGTTTTTACCCTATTATTTTTTTCGATTATTCTTGTTGGTTATTCGCAAACTGCTACCATAAAGGGCATTATTTTAAACGAAAACAACACACCCATTGTAAACGTAAACATTAAAACCGATACCAAGGGAACAGTCACCAACCTCAATGGTTTTTATATTTTGGAAATTCCTGCAAACCAAGACGTAACTATTGAATTCTCGCATCTATCATACAAAAAAATAGTAAGTGTTTTTAATTTAAAAAATGGTGAGGATTACGAATTTAATCCGGTTATGAGTACTTCTATAGAACAAATAGCTGCCGTAATTGTTACTAACAAACGCCAACGAGATATTGAAGGTATCATTACCTTAAAACCCGAAACCATTAGAAAAATACCTGGTGCCAATGCTGGGGTTGAAAACTTATTGTTAACACTTCCTGGTGTTAGCAACAATAACGAATTAAGTACACAATATTCGGTGCGTGGTGGTAATTATGATGAAAACTTGGTATATGTAAACGATATTGAAGTGTACCGCCCCTTTTTGGTTCGTTCTGGACAACAAGAAGGCTTAAGCTTTGTGAATACCGACATGGTGCAGAATGTCGATTTTTCAGCAGGTGGCTTTCAAGCAAAATATGGTGATAAATTATCGTCGGTTTTAGATATTACTTATAAAAACCCTTATCAATTTGAAGCGAATGCCGATTTAAGTTTATTGGGTGGCAGTCTTTCTGTTGAAAATATTAGTAAAGATTCTAAATTTTCTGGAATTGTTGGGCTACGGTATCGCGACAACAGTTTACTGGTAAAAGCTAAAGAAACCGAAACCAATTTTAAACCATCATTTGCTGATGCTCAAGCTTATTTTACTTACAAATTCACAAGCAAGTTTCATTTAAGTTTTTTAGGAAACGCTTCTATTAACAAATACAACTACCAGCCACAAACACGTCAAACCAATTTTGGCACCCTTGCCGATCCTATGGCTCTTTTGGTGTTTTACGAAGGCCAGGAAAAAGACCGCTATCAAACGTATTTTGGTGCTTTTAAAGGAACTTACTTTGCAAATGACGATTTAACCTTAAAGCTAATAGCTTCTAGATACCATACGACCGAAGAAGAGCATTTTGATATTTTGGCACAGTACCGTTTAGGGGAAGTGAATACGAATATTGGCGAAGAAAATTTAGGGGAAGTAGAATTTAGTAGAGGTATTGGTGGTCAATTGAATCACGGACGAAACGATCTAGATGCTCTAATTACGAATATAGAGCATAAAGGCGATTTTAAAATTGCTGATAATCGTATTGAATGGGCTTTAAAATATACCAACGAAGATATTCGCGACCGATTGGTTGAATGGGAAATCATAGATTCAGCTGGGTTTTCAATACGGCCACCAAAAACAATACCTGCAAATGAGCAGCCTTATGTGCCGTATAGTGGTCCTTTAGTACCATTTACAAATGTAAGAGCTACCAATTACACACAAATCAATCGAGTTCAAGCCTATGCACAATGGAGCAAGCGAGCAACTATGGGTACCAGTGATGTTTGGTACAATGCCGGGGTTCGTGTGCATAATTGGACTGTAAATGGGGATAATATTTCTTCGTCAAATCAAACCGTATTTAGTCCGAGAGCACAATTCGCTATAAAGCCCTATTGGGAAAAGGACATGCTTTTTAGAATAGCAGCGGGTGTATATTACCAACCACCGTTTTACAGAGAGCTTCGAGATTCAGATGGTGTGGTACAACCTCATGTGAAAGCGCAACAATCGTTTCACGTCGTTTTAGGTAATGATTATAGTTTTAAAATGTGGGAGCGCCCTTTTAAACTTACTTCTGAAGCTTATTACAAAAATCTTTCGGATGTAAACCCCTATACTTTAGAAAATGTACGTATTCGTTATGCTGCTAACAACAATGCCAAAGCATATGCTTACGGATTGGACATGCGTTTGAATGGTGAATTTGTTCCCGGAACCGAATCGTGGTTTAGCTTCGGATACCTAAAAACCGAAGATAACATTGATAACAAAGGCTATATTTCACGCCCTACGGATCAACGTTTAAAATTTGCTGCCCTATTTCAAGATTACGTGCCTAATGTTCCTAATATGAAACTGTATTTGAATTTAGTCTACAACACCGGTTTACCTGGAGGCTCACCAAGTTATGCCGATCCATACGATTATCAAAATAGATTACCATCATACAAACGTGCCGATTTAGGTTTGCAATTTGTATTGGTTGATGATAAAAAGCAATTTGAAAGCGGTTGGAAAAAACCATTTAAAGAGCTCTCTTTTGGGTTTGAAATTTATAACATATTTGATGTACAAAACTCCATTACAAATACTTGGGTGCGCGATGTATATACAAAACGCCAATATGCTATTCCAAACTATTTAACGCCAAGGGTTTTTAATGTGAGAACGACCATGAAGTTTTAACTAATCAACAAACGCCTTCAAAACGCCAATCACATAATCTATTTCTTCCTTAGTATTATATATGCTAAACGAAAACCGAATGGACGGTTTTTGCATATCTTCAGCACTTAGAATTTCAGTCAGCACATGCGAGTTTTGGTTACTTCCACTTTGGCAAGCACTGCCTTTAGAGCAAGCAATTCCTTTTAAATCTAACTGAAATAACAGCATAGCAGCTTTTTTAGGTGGTATTGGCAAACATACATTTACCAATGTATAGGTGCTTTTTTCCATATTACCAGACCTTCCATTGAAAGTGGCGTTGGGAATATCACTTTTAATTTTATTTATGAAATATTGTTTTAAATCTTTTATGAATGCAGTTTCATTATCTAAATTTTCATAAGCACTTTTCAAAGCCATTTCCAAACCTACAATATTATGAACACTTTCGGTACCTGCTCGAAGTCCTCGTTCCTGCTCGCCACCAAAAATCAATGGTTTCAATCCTGAATTTTTCCTAATAAATGCAAAACCAACACCCTTTGGTCCGTGAAACTTATGAGCTGCCACCGCAATAAAATCAACTTGAATATCTTGCAAATCCATTTTATAGTGTCCCACAGACTGTACCGCATCGCTATGAAACAATGTATTATTCGCTTTACATAAGCTCGCCACACGTTTCATATCTAAAATATTACCTATTTCATTATTAATATGCATTAAGCTTACTAGCGTTTTATTTTCAGTTTTCAAAAGCGTTTCCAAATGCAAATAATCAATCTTTCCATTTGGCTTTAAATCAACATAACTAACGGCTATTTTATAGTCTTTAACAAGTTGTTCTATAGTATGCAAAACGGCATGATGCTCGATTTTAGAAGTTATAATATGTGTTACTTTTAAATCCCTAACAGCACTTAATAAAATTAAATTATCGGCTTCAGTTCCTCCAGAAGTAAATATAATCTCGCTTGCCGATACATTTAAATAACTAGCAACGGCTTTTCTTGATTTTTCAATCAATGCCTTGGACGACCTACCAAAACTATGCGACGATGAGGCATTACCGTAATTGGTTTTTAAAACTTCGGTCATGGCAGTAATGACTTCATCTTTAACTTGTGTCGTAGCTGCATTATCAAAATATACCTGTTGCATGTTATTTTTTTAGAGTGTAAAAATAACCAGAATAAAATTATTATTAATATACTACGTTATAATTAACAATTCGTTTATTTTTGCCTTAAAACCCAAATAGAATGCGTAAATTATTTTTTGTTCTTTTTAGTGTGTGCCTTTTAAGTTTTTATACCTGTGACGATGGAGATGTTATTGATGTTGCGTTTGATTTTGACAACACTTTTCAAGCCTGTGGAGAAACTGACTTAGTATTTTATAAAACCAAAAACGATCCGTCAGAATCTTTATCCATGTTAATTAATTCCCTAACACTTGAAACTATTTTAAGTTTTAAAGGCACAGATACTACCATAACTAAATCAGGAACCTTTAATTACAGAACCTACAATAATGCGACATTACCCGCGAATTTATTTTGTAGTGACGTGCCTTCTTCAGAAATAAAAATAGCCCAAGATTATCAAAGTGCTTCTACAGCTATTATAACGGCTTCTTTAACTGAAGATGATAATGATGGTATTCCTGCTGAATTAGAAGATCTTAATGATAATGGTAATTTAACCGATGATGATAGCGATAGTGATGGTATTCCAAACTATTTAGATGAAGACGATGATGGCGATAATGTACTTACCAAAAGTGAAAAGCCAGATCCAAATGGTGATGGCGATTTAAGTGATGCGCAAGACACCGATGGTGATGGTACTCCTGATTATTTGGATGATGATGATGATGGTGATAAGGTTTTAACCCGCGATGAGGAAAATCAATCGGTGGATGAAAACCCTACAAACGATATTAGTTTAAATGGCATTGCTGATTATTTAAACCCTGAAGTAATATCTACAGTGCCTGCAACGGCTTTTAGAGTGCATACTATTTATAAAAGCTATTTAGTCGAACTTAAAATAACAGGGATTAGTTTAGAAATTTTATCGCAAGACGAATTTGATTTTGGTGTTTTAGAAAACAAAGCAATATCTACCTTTAGAGAAGAAACACCAGATTTTAATTAACCAGTAGACACATTTTGGTAAATATAAACTTCGGTGGCTCCTAAACCGTATTTTTGGTAATTGGCATCGTAAAATTTTACGTTATCGTACTTAGCAAACAAATATTCCAATTCAATTTTTAGCACACCTTCGCCTACTCCATGTATAAAAACTATTTTTTGAATGCGTTTTGATATGGCAAAATCCAATTGGCGTCTGGCTGTTTCCAATTGTAGTGTTAGCATATCATGATTGCTCATTCCTTTTGATGATTTTACCAATTGGTTAATATGCAAATCGACTTCCATAGTCGGTTCAAAACGGTCTTTTGCTCTAACTCTGGCCTGCTTTCTTTTGGCAAATTGCTCCTTTTCCTTTAAAGCCGTTGCAGCATTAGCATGTGAAAACAAATCCTTTTTAATATTTACTTTAGAAGTTCTTTTAACCAACTCATTACTTTCAAAATCGAGCAAAAAACCATCATCAGTTTCAATTGAAATAGTGTTTCCTACTATTTTTTTAACAATGCCAGACATGGCTTCGTCTATAACCAAAACTTTGTCACCTACTTCAAAAATCATAAGCTTTAATTTTCATCATTATTCAAATCATCATCATCTTCTTCTTTACTAGGAATGGTTTTCGATATCCTATAAATACCAATCATCAATATTACAATTCCGCCAATTAAAATATACTGGTTTTGCTCTTCTCCTGCTTTGGCATAAATAGCCACAACAGCACCAAGCACTATAAATATATAGTTTAAATATTTCATTATTAACATGTGAATTTATAGCTCTAAAATTACATCAAAAATTAGACTTTATTTAAGAAACTATCTAAGTTTAGTTAAAAATTTCTTGAAGCAGACTATCCTCGAAGGAGAGCCGTCGGAGAATTATTCAGATTAAACATCATTGTTGTCCAATAAAACTTTTTCAATTCTCTACAAACACAGTAATAATGTTATTTTGAAGATATTTCTGATATGATAATTTGCTTTTTGCAATAATGAGCTAGTTAGTGATTATTATTTGATGTCAATAGTCTATATTATTTTTTCTATTTTCTTTTAGCAAAACGGTCTTAAATCTTTAATCGAACACTAAGTATTAATTATAGTAAAAAAGCCTTTTTTTAAAACAACGCCCAAATACACTTTTAATCGCTTAGTGAATAATTAAGTAAAAAAATAACTATATCTTTGTTAATTAAACACTTAACCTATTTTAATAATGCTAAACAAATTCATCATATTCTTCTCATTATCATGCGCTTTGTCTTATGGACAATTGTCTATAAGAAACGATGCTTATATATTTATAACCGATGAAATTGTTTTTGTTGAAGATGATATAAATTTAAATGAATCTGATAGTAAGATTTATTTAAGAGATGAAGCGCAAATTATACAAGGCTCAGGCACAACGGGAAATTCTGGTGTTGGAGAATTAAGTGTTTATCAAGAGGCTAATGTTGGCGCTTATGAATATAATTACTGGTGTTCCCCTATTGGAAGCAAAACCAATAACTTAGTAAATAATCCATTTGGTATTTCGTTATTAAATGATGTTATAGATTTAACAAATTCTACACCTGCAACATACATACATTCTAGTTCTTACAACGGCACTTCTACGCCTTTAAACATTGAACCATTTTGGATTTGGAAATATATAGCAGGAAGTACTTACGCCGATTGGGTACATGTACAAGGCAATACCACAATAAATCCTGGTGAAGGATTTACTATGAAGGGTACTCAGGGCTCTGGTGATGCACAACGTTTCGACTTTAGAGGCAAACCAAATAATGGCACTTTAGCTGTAGATGTTTCAAACAATGCATTTACTTTGGTTGGCAATCCGTACCCATCAGCTATGGATGCTTTAGCTTATATTCACGACCCAGACAATGCAGCGGTTATAACTGGAACTTTATATTATTGGGAGCAAGACCCAAACGTAAACTCTCATTATTTGGCCGATTACCAAGCCGGTTATGCCACTTATATCATTGATGCCAGTGGAACAGTTGAAACGACATTACCTGCAACCTTTAATACTTATAATGGTGATGGTAGTATAAACACTGGTGGTGTAGGCACTGGTTCTAAACTTCCTAAGAGATACATCCCAATTGGGCAAGGCTTTATGGTTGAAGGCACAGCTACCGGTACAGTTAAAGCTAAAAACAGCCATCGTGTTTTTGTAAAAGAAACAAATGTAGATAGTGAATTTTTTAAAACAACCAATTCAAAAACTCAAAAGGCAGCCAGCACAAGCAGTGGCTTCTCAATAGTACCTTCCGATTATAAGCGTTTCAGACTAAATATCGATTTTAATAACACGTACACAAGGCAAATAGCACAAACTTTTCATATTTCGGCTACTGAAGGATTTGATTATGGATTGGAAACTAAGATTAATGCAAGCGACGTTTTAAAGTCTGATGCCCATTGGATAATTGGTGTTGATTCATACACCGCTGGGGCGCTTACTTTTGATGAAAGCCTAAAAATTCCTTTAGCTATTAAGGTTGCTAAAAACATGCCAGTACGAATTAGAATTGCTGATGTTCAAAATTTTGAAAATGCATCAAGCATCTATATTCATGATACTAAAAATGATACCTATGTAGATTTAAACAATCAAGATTTTAATATCAATTTAGAAGCCGGAAATTATTCGAATCGTTTTGAGGTTACTTTTACTAAAAACACGTTAAGTAATGATTTTGAAGAGTTTAAAACACTTAAAGTATATCATAACAATTCCACATTAACTTTAAACAATCCAAAAGCTATAAACATTCATGTATTGGAATTGATAGATGTTACGGGCAAACGTGTTCTTCATAAAAAAATACAATCTACAGAAACCACACAAAATTATTCTACTAAGGGATTAAGCGATGGTGTTTATATTGTAAATATTTTATTGGAAAACGATCAGGCTTTTACCAAAAAAATTATTGTGTCTACTAAAAAGTAATAAAAACCAACAACACTTCTATGATTTTTTTATAAATTTGAAAGAAAACTAAAAATTATAGTATGTCTTCTTTAGATGATTATATGTTGCCTTGCTTAAATAAAAAATTGTTTGGTTTTGAATGCATGGGTTGTGGTTTTCAGCGGTCTTTATCCTTAATAATCCATGGTGAATTTGTATCTGCTTTTTATATGTACCCTGCCATATATACTCTTATTCCTTTAACTTTATTTATAATATTCAACTTTTTTTTTAAGGTAAAGCATTCAAGTAAAATTATAAATGCGCTTGCAATTGCTTCTGTTATTATAATTATTACTAGTTTTATAATTAAGAAAATTAACTAATCAATTTTAATATGGAAACACAAAAACTCAACCCAACCATCGTTTATGTTTTAGCAATTTTAGGTTTATTATGTTGCTGCTTTGGTGGTCTCGGTTTTATTTTAGCTGGAATTGCTTTTTATATAGCATTTAGCAAATTAAATGCAGCTAAAGCTAACCCCGAAAACTATGACCAAGCTAGTGTGAAATCTATGAATACCGCTAAAACAGTAGCTTTAGTCATTCTTATTATTAACATTTTGTACCTAGCTAAAACGATTTATACAATATCTACTGTCGGTTGGGATGTAATAATGGAACAATCACAAAGAGTTTTGGAACAATGGCAAAATAAGTAATCACTTTATATACAATAAAAAGCGACCATATGGTCGCTTTTTTATGTTTAAGCTTTATATAAAACTACTTTTCAAACTGTTTAAGTGTTTTTGTAATGATACTTACGCAATCCAGTAATTGTTCTTTAGTCATGACCAAAGGCGGTGCAAAACGAATAATATTTCCATGAGTTGGTTTTGCCAACAATCCATTATCACGTAATGCCAAACAAATATTCCAGGCAGTATCGCTCTCTTCAGTATCATTAATTACAATAGCATTTAACAAGCCTTTACCTCTCACTAAATTAACTATTTTACTTGTTTCGATATATGTATTCAATTCACTTCTAAATAGATCACCTAGAACTGCGGCATTTTCAGCAAGTTGTTCATCTCTAACAACTTCTAAAGCAGCAATGGCTACTGCAGCAGCTACTGGATTTCCACCAAAAGTACTTCCGTGGTTACCGGGTTTAATCACATCCATAACACTGTTATTTGCCAAAACCGCAGATACAGGATACACACCACCACTTATAGCTTTTCCTAAAACTAAAATATCTGGTTTTACATTTTCGTGATCTACAGCTAGTAATTTTCCTGTACGGCCAATGCCTGTTTGTACCTCATCGGCAATAAATAACACGTTATAGCTTTCACATAATGCTTTTGCTTTTGCTAAATAACCTTCTTGTGGTACATAAACACCTGCTTCACCTTGAATAGGTTCTACCAAAAAACCAGCAACATTGGGGTTGCTTTTTAATGTAGTCTCTAAGGTTTCTAGGTTATCATATTCAATTTTTATAAATCCTTTTGTAAAAGGCCCGAAATTTTTCCGTGCCACAGGATCGTTAGAAAACGAAATAATAGTAGTTGTTCGCCCATGAAAATTATTTTCGCACACAATAATATCTGCTTCATTTTCATCGATACCTTTAACTTCATACGCCCATTTTCTACAAATTTTTAATGCCGTTTCTACAGCTTCAGCACCCGTATTCATGGGTAATAATTTATCGAAGCCAAAAAAATTACAGGCAAATTTTTCATATTTACCAAGTACATCATTAAAAAAGGCACGCGATGTCAAGGTTAAAGTTTGTGCTTGCTGTATCATAGCATTCACGATTTTCGGGTGGCAATGTCCTTGATTTACAGCCGAATAAGCCGATAGAAAATCGTAATACTGCTTCCCTTCTACATCCCACACAAATACCCCTTCACCCCTATTTAATACGACAGGAAGTGGATGGTAGTTATGCGCTCCGTACTTGTTTTCTAATGCAATTGCTTGCTGTGGTGTTAATTGTTCTAAAACAGCCATTTTAATGTAAATTAAATTGATAAAATAACCATTCCTACTGTACCTTTATTCTTTCGAAGATTTCGAAAAAGCAGCGTGGGAGAGAAATCATCCCCAGATAGAACTGCAAGTTACTAAATATTCTTAAAAGTTTCTGGGTTTCAGAGTTTCAAAGTTTCAAAGGCGCAAAGTTCCAAAGTTTCTGAATTGCAGAGTTTTTAGTTAGCTACTTTTCGCTTTGCCACTTTGCTACTTTGTCACTTTGCCACTTTGCATTCAAAAATCGTTATTCAAAAATCGTAAATCGTAAATCCTTTCATTACTTTTGCAGCATGTCAAAAAGAACAAAAAAGCAAGCGTTTACAAACGTTGAAGTTTTAGATGCCGGTGCCAAAGGCAAAACCATAGCCAAAGCACCCGATGGGAAGGTTATTTTCCTATCCAACACCGTCCCTGGTGATGTAGTAGATGTACAAACATTTAAAGCCCGCAAAGCTTATTATGAAGCCAAAGCCACGGTATTCCATAAATTATCCGATAAACGTACAACACCTGCATGCGAGCATTTTGGTGTTTGCGGTGGTTGTAAATGGCAAGATATGGGGTATGAACATCAATTATATTACAAACAAAAAGAAGTCACTAATAATTTAACTCGTATTGGGCATATTGAATTGCCCAAAATAACACCTATTTTAGGCGCAGCCAATCCATATTTCTACAGAAATAAAATGGAATTTTCGTTTAGTGACAGCCGTTGGTTGACCCAAGAAGAGGTGCAATCGGATGCCGATTTAGGCGACAGAAATGCTTTAGGATTTCATATACCGGGTATGTGGGACAAAATTCTTGATATAAAAAAGTGCCATTTACAAGCAGACCCTTCAAACGCTATTAGAAATGCCGTAAAGCAATTTGCCCTCGATAATGATTTTGAATTCTTCAACACCAGAAACCAAACAGGCTTGTTGCGTACCATGATGATTCGCACTTCCAGTACGGGCGATGTGATGGTGGTTATTCAATTTTTTAAAGAAGACAAAGCTAAACGTATTTTGTTATTGGATTTTCTTGCTGAAACCTTTCCGCAGATAAGCTCTTTACAATACATCATCAACGAAAAAGCAAACGATACCATTTACGACCAAGAGGTTATTTGCTATAAAGGTGAAGACCACATTTTTGAACAAATGGAAGGTTTGAAATTTAAAATTAATGCCAAATCGTTTTATCAAACCAATTCAGACCAAGCATTTGAACTATATAAAATAACCCGGGATTTTGCAGGCTTGACAGGAAACGAATTGGTTTACGATTTATATACAGGGACTGGTACTATTGCGCAATTTATAGCTAAACAAGCCAAAAAAGTGATTGGTGTTGAAGCCGTTCCAGACGCTATTACCGCTGCCAAAGAAAATGCACAATTAAATGATATTAATAACGTTGAATTCTTTGTAGGCGACATGAAGCATGTTTTTAATAACGAATTTATTACAGCCCACGGGCACCCAGATGTTATTATTACCGATCCGCCTCGTGATGGGATGCATAAAGATGTGGTGCAACAACTATTAAATATTGCGCCTAAAAAAGTAGTGTATGTAAGTTGTAACAGCGCCACCCAAGCTAGAGATTTAGAATTAATGGATGCCATGTATAAAGTTACGAAAACACAAGCTGTGGATATGTTTCCGCAAACGTTTCATGTTGAAAATGTTGTACTTTTGGAAAAACGGTAATTTAGATTGTTAGATTAATTAGAAAGTTAGAACCTTAGGTTAACTTAACAAATAAACTCAGAAAAGAGATTAATGAAAAAAACAAGCTTACTTTTAATGTTGCTTATCCTTACTGGAATTGGAATCACCATAAGCTGCGAACCCGATGATATTTGTCCAGAAAGCACTCCCACAACCCCTAGTTTAATAATTGATGTTTACGATGTTGATAATCCTGAAAACATAAAAGCCGTCACGAACTTACTTGTTGGCGGTGTAGATAACGACAACGTATTACCAGGATACGCCATAGCTACTTCCACACAAATTGTACTGCCTTTAAAAACCGATGCTGATACAACACAATATGTCCTTATTAAAGGCGCTTTTGTAAATAATAATGGCACACCAGATGACACAAGCGATGATTATATTGATGGCAATACCGATATTATAACCATCAATTATACCAGAGAAGAGGTTTATGTATCGCGCGCTTGTGGCTACAAAACCATTTATAAAAACGTTACGCTTACCATTGAGCCTGAAAACAATGACGAAAATTGGATCAAATCAAGACAACCTTTAAACGATAACCAATCTGTAGAAGATGAAACAGAAACACATTTTAACATATTTCATTAGTAGCTTAACGTGTATGCTTTTGTTTTCTGTGTCTTTAAACGCTCAAAACGATAGCATTGCAACTACCGTTAAAGATTCAATAAAAATTAAAGAAAAATACGGACTTCGTGTTGGTGGCGATATTGGCAAACTAATCCGCTCTTTTGTTGATGATGATTATACGGGTTTTGAAGTGTCGGGCGATTTCCGATTAAAAAAACGCTTATACATTGCTGGTGAACTAGGTATTGAAGAAAAACATACAACCACCGATTATTTAGATGTAACCACTAGCGGAAGTTACCTAAAAGCAGGAATAGATTATAATTTATACCAAAACTGGTTGGATATGGATAACATGATTTATGCAGGCTTTCGTGTCGGTGCTAGTACTTTTAGTCAAAAACTTAATAGCTATAGCATTTATAGTACCAACCCTTATTGGTCACCACACTTTTCATCATCCGATTTACAAGAATTCAATGACTTAACAGCCTTTTGGGGAGAACTTATTCTTGGTATCAAAACGGAGCTATTAACCAACCTATATCTTGGCTTAAACGTACAACTCAAAGTTATGGCAAATGAAACCGAACCCAACAATTTTGAGAACATTTACATTCCAGGATTCAATAAAACTTATGATAGTAGCGGTATAGGTGTTGGATATAGCTATACGCTTTCGTATCGCATTCCACTTTATAAGAAGGATAAATAGTCTTTATAAAATTATATCTTTGTATTAAATTTTCAATAATTAGTAATGCCTAAAAACACATACAAAATAGCCGTTATTCAATTGAACCTGAATAATACACCTGATAATAATTTAAAAAAATGCATGCAATGGGTAAAAGACGCCGCTAAACAAGGTGCTGAAGTTATCTTGTTACCCGAATTATATAGCAGTCATTATTTCTGCCAAAGTGAAGATGTTAATAATTTCGCTTATGCGGAACCCTTATATAGCACATCGTTTACAGCTTTTAGTGCATTAGCTAAAGAATTGGGTGTGGTTGTTATTGTCCCTTTTTTCGAAAAACGAATGGCAGGTATTTATCATAACAGTGCTTACATTATTGATACCGATGGAACTGAAGCTGGTTTATATAGAAAAATGCACATTCCAGACGACCCACATTTTTATGAAAAATTCTATTTTACGCCGGGCGATATTGGGTTCAAATCATTTCCAACCAAAAAAGGAAATATTGGCACGCTTATTTGTTGGGACCAATGGTATCCCGAAGCTGCCAGATTAACTGCTTTACAAGGTGCCGAAGTATTATTTTACCCAACCGCTATTGGTTGGCATCCTCAAGAGAAAGCACAATATGGTGAAAATCAACAAGGTGCTTGGATGAACGTCATGCGTGGTCATGCGGTGGCAAATGGCATTTATGTAGCCGCAGCTAACAGAATTGGATTGGAAAAATACCTTCCAGACACCAATGGTATTGAGTTTTGGGGCTCCTCGTTTATTGCAGGTCCCCAAGGTGAAATTTTAGCACAAGCTTCAGAAGATAAAGAAGAAATTTTAATAGCTGAAGTCGATTTAAGCTTACAGGAAAACGTTCGACAAAATTGGCCATTTTTACGCGATCGTCGTATTGATAAATATGGTGACATTACTAAAAGAGCGATTGATTAATGAAAGCTGATAATTGGATATTTCCTGCCGAATGGGAAAAGCAACAAGGTGTTTTATTATGCTTTCCTCATAATGGTAACGACTGGCCTGGTAAATACGAAGCGGTACAATGGGCTTTTGTTGAGTTTATTAAAAAAGTAGCTTCAGTTGAAGAAGTCATTTTAATCGTTGCCAACGAAAAACTAAAAAGCAAAGTTTCCACTATGCTTGAAACGGCACATGTTAACTTAGAACATGTATCTTTCATTATTCATAAAACCAACCGCAGTTGGATGCGCGATTCAGGACCCATTGTTGTAAAAAACGGGAATTCCAGAAAAGCCATCAATTTCAATTTTAATGGTTGGGCAAAATATGCTAACTACAAATTAGACAAACATGTACCTACAAAAGTTTCGGGATTTTTAAATATTCCTTTAGAACAAGCCGTCTACAAAGGTAAACCGGTTGTTTTGGAAGGTGGTGCCATTGATGTCAATGGAAAAGGCACTTTGTTAACTTCGGAAGAATGCCTGCTTCACCCAAATATTCAGGTTAGAAACCAAGGGTTTACCAAGCAAGATTACGAAGCTGTGTTTAAAGAATACTTAGGCGTCACAAACGTTATTTGGTTAGGAAATGGTATTGAAGGCGATGACACCCACGGACATATTGATGATTTAGCTCGTTTTGTTAATGATGACACTATTATTACTGTTTTAGAAGATAACCCGAAAGACGCTAATTACAAACCACTTCAAGACAATTTAAAACGTTTACAAACTTCTACTTTAGAAAATGGTAAACACCCAAACATAGTAACCTTACCCATGCCAAAACGTTTGGATTTTGATGGCATTAGGCTACCTGCCAGTTACGCAAACTTTTTAATTTTAAACAAGACGGTTTTAGTACCAACCTTTAACGATACTAACGATCGCATAGCACTAAACATTATTGCAGATTGCTTTCCTGATAGAGAGGTTATTGGAATTGCCGCCACCGATTTTATTTGGGGGTTCGGTACGTTGCATTGTTTGAGCCAGCAAATACCTAGATAATTTTTATAATTGGCAATAGGAACATTATGGTCTTGGTGACTTTACCTTGTTCGATTGCTATTTAGGTTTAGAGAAACTGACCTATCAGGGTTTTAAATCCGGTAAGTTTCTATATATAAATCTTCGAAATGCTTTACCCTTCCGTCTTTTATTTTTTTTCTGAAATCAAATCCACCTTCCCTTAAAAAAAGGGAAGGAGTTGTTTGGTACTTCAATTTAAAAGGAAAATAGCTTTATTGATCCATAGTTTTATAACTGAATTCAGGTTATTAAACCATACCGTCTTCATCTATTTATTTAACTAAAAGAACATTAAAAACCTAAAGTGTGGAACCACCATCAACCACAATTTTCTCGTTTCGTAATACCAAAGAATTATCAGAAACTAAAAATTCAACTATAGGTGCTATATCTTCTGGTAAAACCACTCTTCCAATGGGAGAAGTTTCAGAGAAATACTGCAACAATCCATCAATGGCTTCGTCTGTCATTCCTGATTTTTTCTGGATTGGAGTATGCGTAACTCCTAGACTAACTACATTAATTCTGATGCCTTTTTGTGCCAATTCAAGATTCAATACTTTAGCTATGGCTTCTAATGCTGCTTTGCTTGCCGAATAAACACTTGCATTAGGAAATGCTTTAAAAACGGCAATAGAAGTATTCAAAACAATACTCGAAGGATTTTTAAGTATGGGAATAAACTTTTGTACCGTAAAAAAAGCGCCTTTAAAATTAATGTTCATGGTTTCATCAAACAAGGCTTCATTGGTGTCTTCAAAACCAATCGATTTAAAAATGCCTGCATTTATAAACAAACCATCAATGATTCCATGAGCTTCTTTAATTCGATTTACTAAACCGTCAATGTCATGTAACACACTTGTATCCGAAGTATATCCGAAGGCATTCTTTCCTAGTTCGGTTAACGCTTTTTCCAGATTTTCTTCATTTCGACCTGTAATAATGACTTGGTAATTTTTTGCAATTAGATATTTTGCACAAGCTAAACCGATTCCGCTTGTTCCTCCTGTAATAACAATTATTTTATTCATTTTGTATTTATTTTTGAACAAAACTAGATTATTACTAACTTTGAAACAAGTACTTACTAAATGGTAAGTAACTGACTTTTAACTCGGAAAATTATTCTTACTGTGAAAATAGAGACAAAAAAAATTGAAGAAAAATATATTATAGCTGAAGAATGTCCCATTACAATTTTCATGGAGCAAATTGGAGGTAAATGGAAACCTGTTATTATATGGGTATTATTAAGCAATAAAGTGATGCGTTTTAATGAACTTGACAAAACCATAAAAGGAATTAGTCAGAAAATGTTATCGCAACAATTAAAAGACTTGGAACAATTAGGAGTAATTACTAGAAAATCTTACCCTGTAATTCCCCCAAAAGTAGAATACCGTTTAACTGAAAAAGGAAAATCGCTAGCGCCTCTTTTAACAGCGATGAAAGCGTGGGTTTATGAAAATTTAAAATAAACCACTATGGATTTCAAATCATAGTGGTTTATTTTAAATGATTTAGCAATTCGGCAAAAGACACTTTAAACTGTTCGCTTGAAACCATGTTTTTAAGAGTATAAGTATTTGAATTCACTTCGGCCTCACCTACTATAACCACAAACGGAATATTACGTTTATTAGCGTGATCCATTTGCTTTCTAATTTGTTTAGCATTAGTAGCTTTATCGGGATATAATTCAGTATGAATACCCGCCGAACGCAATTCCTTAATGGCTTTTAAACAATACATTGCTTCTTTATCACCAAAATTGATAAACAAAACTTCTACATTTTTAGTTACCGTTTCTGGGAACAACCCCAATTCTTCCAACACCAAATAAATACGGTCTAAACCAAAACTTATACCAACACCACTTGTGTCTGGTTTTCCAAATATACTAGTAAGATCGTCATAACGTCCTCCACCGCCAATAGAGCCCATTTGCACGGTTTTTGGTGCAGCGACTTCAAAAATGGCTCCTGTGTAGTAATTTAACCCGCGCGCCAAGGTGACGTCCAATTGTAAACTGGCGGTTTTTAATCCTAATTCTGAAATCGCTTCGTTTATAAACGCCAATTCTTCAATACCTTTTTTACCTTCTTCGGAAGTTGACAAAATATCTTTTAAAGATTCAACTTGCGATTCAAAAGAACCCGATAAGGTGAATAGCGGCTGTAATTTAGAAATACCTGCTTCTGAAATCCCTTTGGAAAGCATTTCCTCCTTCACCTTGGCCTCGCCTATTTTATCAAGCTTATCTAAGGCTACTGTAAAGTCTATCAATTTATCGGAAGCGCCAATAATTTCAGCAATGCCGGACAAAATTTTTCGGTTGTTGATTTTTATGGTAACACCTTCCAGTTTTAAAGCTGAAAACACGGTATCGTATAACTGAATAAACTCCACCTCTTGCCACAACGATTTGCTGCCAACCACATCGGCATCACATTGGTAAAACTCCCTAAAACGCCCTTTCTGTGGTCTGTCGGCTCGCCAAACAGGTTGTATTTGGTAGCGTTTAAATGGAAATTCGATTTCGTTTTGATGTTGTACCACGTATCTTGCGAATGGCACGGTTAGGTCGTAGCGTAGGGCTTTTTCGGAGATTAAATTTACCGATTCGTTAGAGTTATAAATTTCCTCACTAAAGAATTTATTTAAAAACTCTATAAATGCATTTGTCTTTTCTAATTCCTTCCCGAATTGATTAAGATTTTTATTGTCGATTAAAGCACTTTTATGATTTTCTAGAACTTCCTTTACTAAATCCTTAAAAGAAGAACTTTCATTTTTATAATAACTATTAATAGTTTTATCAAGAATTCCATTAAAATCAACTGAATAACTTTCGTCAGAAATTCTATCGACAATTTTATCATACAAAGGATAAAAATTACCAGCAACAAGCGAAGCACTAACTTTGGCTTTCTTTACATCTTTAAAAAAATCCCCACTATTCAAAATCTTAAAAATCAGTCTGTCCCCTTCATCACCATACTTTCCCATGAGGGTTTCGGAGTTTTCAAAACTGGGTGTTTCAATAGGCTGAAATCCAAACGTTTCGAAAGTACCACGAATGGTATTAAAAATATAATTGCGTTTTGCTACCTGTTCTGGGTTGAAATCCCTGGTGCCTTTAGGAATGCTTGGTTTTTGAGCCATATTAATGCCTGCGAAAGCAGGTATCTTTTTTTATTAGTTAAAATTCTGCATCAAACCACTACCAACGTAATTGTATGATGAGGATTGCAAAAATAATAGTTTTAAATGAAAATAGATTCCTTCCTACGCAGGAATGACAAAAATAATTAATGAAAACGTCATGGCGTGCCTTTTCTTTAAAAAAAAGCGAAACCATTCTTTTTAAATTAAAGTTTAATCACGCAAAGCCGCAAAGTTGCAAAGTTGCAAAGATTGTTTCGTTTAAAACAGTAGATATCGTGATGTACTTTTGTTTTAAAAAAGCTCGGCTTCTAACCGATAATAACCCAACTGTTCACTGCAACTGAACACTGCCTACTGCGACTGTTTACTGAACACTGCAACTGAACACTGAACACTGCAACTGCCTACTGGCTATTGATTATTGTTTATGGGTTTATGAGTTTATGCGCTGAATCGTTTAATTGGTTAATCGTTGAACAGATTGTTGATCACCAACTACTGACACCAACTACTGACACTGCCTACTGTTACTGCCTACTGCTACTGTTTACTGAATACTGCAACTGCATACTGAACACTGCAACTGCCTACTGGCTATTGATTATTGTTTATGGGTTTATGAGCTGAATCGTTTAATTGGTTAATCGTTGAACTGATTGCTGATCACCAACTACTGACACTGCCTACTGTTACTGCTTACTGTTACTGCTTACTGTTACTGTCTACTGAATACTGTGACTGTTTACTGAACACTGCCTACTGCGACTGTTTACTGAACACTGCAACTTATTTAATTTATCAATTTATTAAAATACTTAAACAAATCGCCTTTGGTAATTACGGCGCCTTGTTCAATCATTTTAAATTTGTCAAGGTTTTTATCTTCGGTATAATCTTTATCGGCTTGTAAGAACTCAACCGTTTCATCCATTAAATTTTCGCGGAGCCAATTATAACCTTCTTGTGTGGTGATATCTACTGCTTTGTTTTTTACGTTTACAACAATGGCTTTCATTTTTTTCTTTCCCAAACGGAATAAATACATGTGTTGTGCCGAAAAATGTTCTAGATATTCAGCTTTGTTTAAAACACCTTCCCAAATTAAATCGCTAAAAACATCCAGTTCCATTTCTGCTAATTCTGGCTTATTGGTTTTCAAATTAGCCCATTCATCGGCAGTAATGGATTGTGTTGCCAAAAAGTTTATAAATTCTTGGTGCAGTTCTTCAAACTGTTCTTTTGTAAGTCTTGAATATTTCATTGAAAATAAATTTTTTAATAAAAAAGCCCCAACTAAGTTGAGGCTTTTATATGAATCTATTTGATATTATTCAGCTTGTGCAATAACCTCAAATTCTAAATCTACACTTACTTCTCTGTGTAAACGTATTACGGCATTATACTTACCTGTACGTTTTACAGTTGTAACTGTAATGAATTTTTTATCGATAGATTGCCCTTCTTTTTCTAAAGCAGCAGCAACATCAATATTATTTACAGAACCAAATAATTTATCTCCTGTTCCTACTTTTGCAGCTATTTTAATTTCTAAAGCTTTTATAGCTTCAGCAATTTTGTTAGCCTCATCAACTATTTTCTTTTCTTTATAAGCTCTTTGCTTTAAGTTTTCTGCCAATACTTTTTTAGCAGAAGCCGTAGCCATAATAGCTTGTCCTTGAGGAATTAAAAAATTTCTACCATAACCGTTCTTAACTGTTACAACATCGTCTTTAAATCCTAAATTTTCAACGTCTTGTTTTAATATAAGTTCCATTGTTATCGGTATTTTATTTTAATAAATCGGCTACATAAGGCATTAAAGCTAAATGACGTGCTCTTTTTACAGCAACAGCCACTTTTCTTTGATACTTCAATGAAGTCCCTGTTAAACGTCTTGGTAAAATTTTACCTTGCTCGTTTATAAATCTTAACAAGAAATCTGGATCTTTGTAATCAACATATTTGATTCCAGACTTTTGAAACATACAATACTTCTTCTTCTTGTTTGTATCGATGTTAAGAGGAGTTAAATATCTAATTTCTCCGTCTTTTTTTCCTTTAGATTGTTGTTCTATAGATGACATAATTAAGCTTTTTGTTTAAGTTTAACTCTTCTTCTCTCAGCCCAAGAAATAGCATGTTTATCTAACGCTACCGTTAAATAACGCATAAAACGCTCATCACGTCTAAACTCTACTTCCAAAGTATTAATTACCTCACCGGCAACCGTGTATTCAAATAAGTGATAAAAACCACTTTTTTTGTTTTGAATTGGATAAGCTAATTTTTTAAGCCCCCAATCTTCTTTTGATACCATCTTAGCGCCGTTAGAAACAAGAAAATCTTCGTATTTCTTTACTGTTTCCTTTATCTGGTCTTCAGATAAAACGGGATTTAAGATGAAAACAGTTTCATAATGATTCATAAAAATCGTGTTTATTGTTAAAAATTGGGTGCAAAAATAGTTAATAAATACATATTACACAACTATATTATCACTATATTTTATAGTATATTTGCTACACGAAACAAATGTTAAAATTATGTTAAAATCAACAGTTTAACGATGTTTTTTGGTTTTTAGCCGAATTTTTTGTACTATTGTCGATATCTTAACCGAAATAATATAAATGTTATGACTTTAAACTGTGTAGTAGTAGACGATTCGGCAATACAACGTCTCTCTATTGTTAAGTTAGTAGAGAACCACCCCGCTCTAAACCTAATAGCAGAGTACAGTAGTGCCCTAGAAACCAAAAATGGTTTAAATACACACCAAGTAGATTTAATCTTTTTAGACATTGAAATGCCAGTGCTAAACGGATTTGAACTTTTAGACGTATTAAACAACAAGCCTCAAATTATTTTTGTAACTGGTAAAACAGAGTATGCTTTTAAAGCATTTAACTATGATGCTACCGATTATTTACATAAACCAATTACAAGAGAACGTTTTAATGTCGCTGTAGAGAAAGCTCTGGAGCAACACAAATTAACTCAGGATTTTAACGAAGAAGAGGGTGAACACATCTTTGTTAAGAGTAATCTTAAAAAACGTAAGGTTTATATCAAAGACATTAAATGGATTGAAGCTCTAGGCGATTATGTAAAACTTGTTACTGAAGAAAACAGCTTGGTAGTACTTTCTACTATGAAATCTTTTGAAAAAGAATTGCCGGAAAATAAGTTTTTAAGAATTCACAAATCTTATATTGTCAACCTAGATAAAATTGACAGGTTTAACAGTAAAAATGTTGAAGTTGGTGCTTATGAAATTCCTTTAAGTAGAAACAAGAAAACCCAATTGGTTGATGCTCTGAATAATATTTAAGCATAACCAACTAAACTTAAAAGTTATCGACATTTAAAATTACTTTAACCGACCGAAAATCTTTTACACTCAAGAAGCTATTATTTATTTTAATGATAGCTTCTTTAGTTTTTGACAAGGATTGTTTCTTCGGGATTTTTACCAAAATGTTTTTATGAAACTGATTTCTAATTCTGGCAATTGGTGGCGATTCGGGTCCTAAAACAAAATTTCCAAATACATTGCGTAGCGATTTTGCATACCAAATTGAAGCGGTATCTACCCTAGTATAATCCTTATGTTTCAAAGTGACTTTAATTTGCTTAAAAATGGGTGGGTATTTGTAATTATAACGATCATTCATTTGCTCGTTATACATATCAATATAATTATTTGTAGAAACCTGCTGTAAAATATTATGAAGCGGATTGTAGGTTTGAATCAACACCTTCCCACGCTCCTCCGTACGTCCTGCCCTACCTGAAACCTGCAGCATGAGCTGAAAACTGCGTTCGTGCGCTCTAAAATCTGGAAAGTTCAACATATTATCGGCATTCATAATACCTACCAACTTAACGTTTCTGAAATCCAAACCTTTAGTAAGCATTTGTGTACCAACCAAAATATCTATTTCCTGTTGCTCTAAAGCGGTAATTATTTTTTCATAGCCATATTTACCTCTTGTGGTATCTAAATCCATTCTGGCGACTTTATAATCAGGAAACAAAAGCTTCACTTCTTCTTCAATCTGCTCGGTTCCAAAACCTTTATTATCTAATTCAGGACTTCCACAAGCCGAACAGGTTTTAGGCATTATTTCAACAAACCCACAATAATGACAGCGTAATTGGTCTCTATATTGATGATAGGTTAAACTCACATCGCAATTAGGACATTGCGGCGAATGCCCACAAGTATGGCATTCTACAATTGGTGAAAATCCACGTCGGTTTTGAAACAGTATGATTTGATACCCTTCTCGCAAGGTTTCGGTCATTTCTTCAATAAGCCGATCGCTAAAATGCCCTCTCATGCGTTTCTTTTTCAACTTATCCTTGATATCTACCAACTCAATATCCGGCATGAGCACATCATTAAACCGTTTTGTTATTTCAACAAAACCATATTTATTTTGTTTCGCATTGAAATAACTTTCCAAACTGGGTGTTGCAGATCCTAAAAGCGTTTTAGCCCCATGTATATGTGCCAAAACAACAGCCGTATCACGTGCATGATAGCGTGGTGCTGGATCGAATTGTTTGAAAGACTGTTCGTGTTCCTCATCAACAATTATCAATCCTAAATTATTGAATGGTAAAAAAATAGATGATCGCGCACCTAAAACAATTTGCGCTTTCACGGAATTATTTAAAACATGATTCCAAACCTCTACCCGCTCCTGTGATGAATATTTAGAATGGAACACCGCCACTTGCTCTCCAAAATAATTTTGCAAACGAGTGATTAATTGTGCCGTTAATGCAATTTCAGGTAATAAATACAAAACCTGTTGCCCTTTACCCAAAGCCTCTTCAATAAGTTTTACATACACTTCGGTTTTGCCTGAGGATGTAACGCCATGAAGCAATACAACAGATTGTTCTTTAAATGATTCTTTTATTTCGGTAAGTGCTGTGTTTTGATGTTCATTGAGGCTTTTTGAATCTTCATTATCATCACCCGAATACTGAACCCTATCGGTCTGTATAAAATATTCTTCAAGGATACCTTTATCTATTAATGCTTTTATTGTTGTGGATGAAGCATCACTTTCTGTTGACAAATCAGCAACTTTTACAGGCTTTTTTGTCGTTGCAGAAATAGAGAATAACGTTAATATAACCTGGTGTTGTTTGGGCGCTCTGCTTAAATCATCCAATAGTTTTTGTAGCGCAGATTCCGAAGAAAAATGAGAATGCAACTTAACATAACGCACCAATTTAGGCTTGTATTTTTCATATATTTCTTCTTCAACAGCAATGGCTTCTTTTTCAATCAATCGCTTAATAACCGGAAGCACATTTTTTTTATCAAGAATGTTAGCGATATCATGGATCTTTAAAGACGATTGATGCTGCAAAGCTTCATAAACCAAAAACTCATCATCCTTTAAAATAGATTCATCAATAACTTTGGCGTGCTTTGTTATGATGGTTTCGCTCTCCAAAACAAAGGCACTGGGTAAAGCAGCTCGCATCACATCGCCCAAAGTACACATATAGTAATTAGCTATCCATTGCCACAACTGCAACTGCTTTTCGTTTACAATAGGGCCTTCATCCAATATTTGATGAATTTCCTTAGCTTCATAAGCTATAGGTGCGTCGTTGTGAATAGTAGAAACAATCCCCGTGTAGATTTTAGATTTCCCGAAAGGAACAGATACACGCATACCTGGTTTTAAAAAATCGGCTTCGGCAGAAGTTATACTGTAAGTAAATAACTTTTGAAGTGGTACAGGTATAATGATGTCTATAAAATATAGCATAATCTAAAACCTTTTACGCAATTTGTTCAAAGATGCATTTAACTCGTAACCAAGCAACAAAATATTAGCATTTAGCCACAAATAAAACATAAGAATTAAAAGTGCACCAATAGAACCGTATAGTTTATTATACTGACCAAAATTTTCTATATATATACCAAATAAAAAAGACAATAAAATAATAAGGAATGTTGTAAAACCAGCGCCAACAGAAAAGAATTTAGAATATTTCCCTTCTTTGGTTCCGAAATAATACATGGTTGCCGTTGCTATATACACTATAAACACAAAAAACACATACTTAACCACTTTAAACCAAAACACGCTTTGTGCCGCCACATCATATCCTTTATTATGCAAGGTATCTAACACCTTTTGCACCACATAAATTTGAAAGTATCCCAAAACCGCTATAGTGACAATAAGCAAAAAAGCCAATATTAAAGCGACACCTAAAGCGAATAAATATTGTCTAAATACGCTTCTGGATAATTGCTCATGGTATGAGTTTTCAAAACCAGAAAACAAGGCATTTACACCATTTGCCATAAGCGCGATAGACAATACGAATACGGATGACAATAAACCACCCCGTTGTGAATTATCAATACCTTCAAAAATGTTTTTAAAGAAAAATTCGGAAGTACTTGGTGGTAAAAACGATTCTAAAAACCTTAAAAATTCAATTTTAAAATCGTCTATAGGCACATAAGGTATCACTATTAAAACAAAGAGCAAAAAAGGGAACAATGCCATAAAAAAACTAAAAGCAATAGCACTTGCCCTTGTGGTTAAGGCGCCTTTTACTATGCCTGTTATGTAAAGTTCCAATAAATCGTAAAACGATAAGCCTTCAAGGCCCGGTAGTTTGGCTCGTTTAAAAAAGCGCACTAAAATATTTACAACAGGAATTTTATCGAGTTTTTCTTCAAGAGGCTTTGTCATTAATAATTTACGTTAAAATTCATAACAAAGTTATTAAAATTAAAAATGTCAGTATAATAAAAGTACATTATACCGACATTAAAATATATAGTAAGAAAAACTACTTTATAGCTTTTAAGCTTAAATCCATATTATGGACAGAATGCGTTAATGCACCCGATGAAATAAAGTTCACACCACACTCTGCATAATGTCTAATGGTTGTTTCGTTAATATTTCCAGACGATTCGGTCAGACAGGTATCACCTATCATTTTTACGGCTTTCTTGGTATCTTCATAATCAAAATTGTCAAGCAAAATCCTATAAATACCATCGTTTTTCAGAATCTCTTCAACTTCGCTTAAATTTCTGGCTTCAACCATTATTTTTAAATCTTTCCCCGTATCTTTTAAATATTGTTTGCTCATTTCAATAGCTTTGGTAATGCCTCCAGCAAAATCAATATGGTTATCTTTTAGCATGATCATATCGTACAATGCAAACCTGTGGTTTTCGCCACCACCAATTTTAACAGCCCATTTTTCTAACACACGAATTCCCGGAGTTGTTTTTCTAGTATCCAAAATCTTGGTTTTAGTACCTTTTAATAAATCTACAAACATTTTGGTTTTTGTAGCAATGGCACTCATACGCTGCATGGCGTTTAATACGGTACGTTCCGCTTTTAATATAGATTGCGCCGAACCTTCTACATACATAACCACATCACCATAAGTCACTTCTGAACCATCTTCTATTAGAACTTCTAACTTCAAATTTTTGTCAACATAAGCAAAAACCTTTTTAGCAAAGTTAACACCTCCAATAATGCCTTTGTCTTTCACCAAAAGTTTAGCTTTCCCTCTGGCATTATCAGGAATACATGCCAATGAACTATGATCGCCGTCTCCAACATCTTCCCTAATGGCATTAGATATTATTGACTTGACTTCTTGATCAAATTGCTCTTGTGTTATCATAATATAAGGTTGATTTGCCACAAAAATAAGAAATAGATTTACTTTATTTAATTTTACAATTACGAATTTTCTAAATTTTTCATATTTAAATTCATTATTCATAATTACTAAATGCTAATTTTGCCATTATGACCATCAAACTTATTGCTATAGGAAAAACAGATAATAACGATTTAAAATCGTTAGTGAATGATTACACCAAACGATTAGGTTTTTATATTAAGTTTTCAATTGATATTATTCCCGATATAAAAAATGTTAAAAATTTAAGCGAAGATCAGCAAAAACAAAAAGAAGGCGAACTTATTTTAAACAAACTAAACGCTACCGACGTCTTAATTTTACTTGATGAAAATGGAAAACAGCAAGACTCGGTTGCTTTTTCTGAATATTTACAAAAACACATGAATTCTGGTATAAAACAATTGGTTTTTGTTATTGGTGGCCCTTATGGGTTTTCACAGGAAGTTTATAACAAAGCAAATGGGAAACTATCATTATCTAAAATGACATTTTCCCATCAAATGATTCGCTTATTTTTTATCGAGCAGCTTTATAGAGGGTTTACCATTTTAAAAAATGAACCCTACCACCATAGATAATTAATGATGAATGATTAGTGATCAATGATGAATAATTTTTTCACTTTACATTGTTAATTGACTTAGTATGTTTTAAAAACTTCTTTTCGCTTTTTTAATTGACGTTCTAAATCATTAATAGTTTCTCTCACAGCTACTTCAAAATTTCGTTCGGTTGATGTAGCAAAAATTCTAGGTCCTGGCAAACTTAGTTCTATATTACATATTTTGCCAGTATCGTGCTTATTTTCGTCTTGTTTAAAATACACGGTGGCACTTATTAAAAACTCATATTTATTGAATAAGCTTTTTAGTTTTTCTTCTGTAAAAGCTGAAAGGGTTTCGCTTACATCGACATCTACGTATTGAAAATTTACGGTCATATTTATTTGTTTTATTATTTTATAAACTTAAAATAACCATCTTATTTTTTTAATGATTATTATCAGGTAAAATACAAATTTTTAAAATGAATCCTATTAATTTTGGCATAAACTTAAAAATAATGAAAATCGTTTTCGCTACCAATAATTTAAATAAGCTCAAAGAAGTACAAGTTTTAATACCTAATCATATTAAACTACTTAGTTTAAAAGACATTGATTTTTTTGAAGACATTCCAGAAACCCAAAACACTATTGAAGGGAACGCTATTCAAAAAGCAAGTTATATCAAAGAAAACTACGGTTTTGATTGTTTTGCTGACGATACTGGATTAGAAGTTGACGCCTTAAATGGGGAGCCTGGTGTATTTTCGGCACGTTATGCTGGTGAACAACGAAATGCCAACGATAATATGGATAAATTATTGGATGCATTAAAAGACAATCCCAATAGAAACGCCCAATTCAAAACAGTCATCGCCTTACAACTAAACAACAAACAATATATATTTACAGGTATTTGTAAAGGAGAGATAACAAAAACAAGACAGGGTGAACAAGGTTTTGGTTACGATCCTATTTTTAAACCCAAAGGCTACCAAAATACGTTTGCCGAAATGGATTTAAGCCTAAAAAACAGTATTGGACATCGCGGTAAAGCAGTAGCTCAACTAGTTGCTTTTTTAAATTCGTAACCTATAAAAAATCATTATAAAATTTAACAATACTATTGGTTGTTAATATTCTTTATGTTACTTTTAAATTATGACAGAGGAAGAAATTGGAAAAGAAAATGCAACCATTACCAAAGCCTACAAAGAGTTATTAAAAGTTAGTTATACCACCCTTACTAACGATGATAAAAAATTAATTCGAAAAGCTTTTGAAGTTGCCTTAGACGGACATAAAAATCAGCGCAGGAAGTCTGGTGAAGCTTATATATTTCACCCCATTGCTGTTGCCAAAATTGTAGCGCAAGAAATTGGATTGGATGCTACTTCCATTGCTGCTGCATTACTACATGATGTGGTTGAAGATAGTCCTGATTATGAAATTGCCGATATTGAAAAACTATTTGGAAAAACTGTAGCAACCATTGTTGATGGCCTTACAAAAATTTCATCATTAAGTAAAGAAAAAGACATGAACGTGTCTTTACAAGCTGAAAATTTTCGAAAAATGCTGCTTACACTTAATGACGATGTTCGTGTTATCATTATAAAAATCGCAGACCGTTTGCACAATATGCAGACCATGGACTCAATGCGTTCAGACAAACAAGAAAAAATAGCCTCTGAAACTCTATATATTTATGCGCCTTTAGCACATCGTATTGGACTTTACAATATTAAAACCAAACTGGAGGACTTAAGTTTAAAATATACCGAACCAGATGTTTATAATGACATTTTACACAAAATAAAAGAAAGCAAAGAAGAACAAGACCTTTATATAGCACAATTTAGTGAGGTTATAAAAAACTCTTTGGATAAAGAAAATTTAGCATATACTATAAAAGGACGCCCTAAATCAATTTTTTCCATCAGAAAAAAAATGCTCAAGCAAGGTGTTTCTTTCGATGAAGTTTATGATAAGTTTGCTATTAGAATAATCTATGAAAGCGATCCTTCATCTGAAAAATTTTTAGCTTGGAAAATTTATTCTATAGTTACCGATCATTTTAGACCCAACCCCATTCGTCTTCGCGATTGGATTTCATCACCAAAATCTACAGGTTACGAAGCATTACACATTACCGTAATGGGTCCTAAAGGGCGTTGGGTAGAAGTACAGATACGTAGCGAACGCATGAACGAAATTGCCGAGAAAGGATATGCGGCCCACTATAAATACAAACAAGAAAACGAAAAAGAAGATAATCTAGAAGACTGGATAAACAAACTGCAAGAGGCACTGGAAAACCCTGAAACCAATGCCGTGGATTTTGTTGAACAATTCAAACTTAATTTATACTCAAAAGAAATCTTTGTTTTCACACCGGCCGGCGAATTAAAATCGTTACCCAAAGGTGCTACCTCATTAGATTTTGCATTCAACATACATACCGAAGTGGGTATGAAAACCCGCGGCGCTAAAGTAAATGGTAAATTAGTCCCATTAAATCATGTCCTTCAAAGTGGCGACCAGGTAGACATTTTAACATCGGAAATGGCTAAACCAAATGCAAACTGGCTAGACTATGCCACTACAGCAAGAGCCAGAAGCAAAATCAAATCTGCCTTAAAAGAAGACAAAAAACGCATTGGCGAAGAAGGAAAAGAAGTATTAAGACGCAAATTAAAACAGTTAAAAATCAACCTTAATGAAGCGTCTATAAACGAATTAGTGAACTTTTTTAAACTTAAAACGAGTTTAGATTTGTTTTACAGAGTAGGCATTGGCACTATAGACAACAACATGCTTAAAGACTATGCGTCTTCTAGAAGTAATGCTTTAATGAGTTTTATTAAAAGTAAAATCTCTAAAAAAACACCCATAAAAAAAGAGGAGATTGAAAAAGATGAAGTAACCACTAATTACGATTCTTTAGTCTTTGGAAAAGAAGAAGAAAAATTAGACTATAAGCTAGCTAGTTGCTGTAACCCAATTCCTGGTGATGATGTTTTTGGGTTTTTAACAGTTTCAGAAGGTATTAAAGTTCATAAAAAAAACTGCCCAAATGCATTAAGTTTGCAATCTAATTATGCCTATAGAATTATGCTTGCAAAATGGATCGATTCCTCGCAACAGGAATTTTTAGCTCAAATTGTAATTACGGGCATAGACCATATAGGATTGGTAAACGACATTACTAAAATAATTTCAGAGAACATGCATGTAAACATGAAAAGTATTAGTTTTGAAAGTGACGGTGGTGTGTTTTCAGGAAAAATTAACCTAGTAGTAAAAAATAATACCCTTTTAAAAAAGCTCTTAGATAAACTTAAAAAAATTAATGGTATAGATAAGGTTACTAGACTGTAAAAAATGTGTAAATTTGCGACGAAATTATGGATGAAAACGTAGAAACAAAAAATCAAGAGATAGTAAAAAGTGTTTTTACTAACTTTTTAGAAAACAACGGACACCGAAAAACGCCCGAACGATACGCTATACTGCAAGAAGTTTATAATAACAAAGAACACTTCGATATAGAATCACTATATCTTAGCATGAAAAACAAAAAGTATCGTGTATCTCGCGCAACACTATACAATACCATAGAATTGCTTCTTGAATGTAAACTGGTTAGAAAGCACCAATTTGGTCAAAATCAAGCACATTACGAAAAATCTTATTTTGATAGACAACATGACCATGTGATACTAACCGATACTGGTGAAGTTATAGAGTTTTGCGACCCACGAATACAATCCATCAAAAAAACCATCGAAGAAGTTTTCGATATTGAAATTAATAATCATTCACTTTATTTCTACGGGAATAGAAAATCAACTAAATAACTAATTTTTACAATGGCAGTAGATTTACTACTAGGACTACAATGGGGAGACGAAGGCAAAGGAAAAATCGTTGACGTACTTACCTCTAACTACAATATTATTGCACGTTTTCAAGGCGGTCCAAATGCAGGACATACACTGGTTTTTAATGGACAAAAACACGTTTTACATACCATTCCATCTGGAATTTTTCACGATGGCACTACCAATTTAGTAGGTAACGGTGTCGTAATAGATCCTGTGATTTTTAAAGGGGAATTAGCCAAACTTGAAGCTCAAAATGTAGATTACAGAAAGTCTTTAGTTATTTCTAGAAAAGCACACATTATTTTACCAACACATCGCTTATTGGATGCTGCCAGTGAAGCCTCTAAAGGAAAAGCTAAAATCGGCTCAACTTTAAAAGGGATTGGCCCCACATACATGGATAAAACCGGCAGAAACGGGCTTCGTGTGGGCGATTTGGAATTAAGCGACTGGAAAGAGCGTTATAGAGCATTGGCCGATAAGCACGAATCTATGATTGCTTTTTACAACGTAGATATTGAATATAATTTAGCGGAGCTTGAAACAGAATTCTTTAAAGCTATTGAAGTTTTAAAATCATTAAAGTTTATAGATTCAGAAGAATACATTTACCAAGCACAAAAATCTGGAAAAACTATTTTAGCTGAAGGTGCCCAAGGCTCGTTATTGGATATCGATTTTGGAACCTATCCATTTGTAACATCCAGCAACACCACTGCCGCTGGTGCTTGTACTGGTTTAGGCGTGGCACCAAACCAAATTGGTGAGGTTTTTGGCATTTTTAAAGCGTATACCACACGTGTTGGTTCTGGACCATTCCCTACCGAATTATTTGATGAAGATGGTGCAACCATGAGTCGTGTCGGTAACGAATTTGGAGCAACCACAGGCCGCCCAAGACGTTGTGGCTGGTTAGATTTAGTAGCCTTAAAATACGCTTGTCAAGTTAATGGTGTGACCCAATTAATGATGATGAAAGGTGATGTGCTTTCTGGGTTTAAAACCTTAAAAGTTTGTACCGCTTACAAATATAAAGGTGAGGTTATCTCACATTTCCCTTACAACATTGAACCAGAAAATGTAGAACCTATTTATACAGAGGTTGATGGTTGGGCAGAAGACTTAACTGAAATGTCTGATGCTACACAAATTCCAAAAGCATTAAACGAATATATTGAGTTTTTAGAAAAAGAACTTGAAATTCCTATTACCATAGTTTCTGTTGGTCCTGATAGGAAACAGACTATTTTTAGGAAAAACTAATTAAGTTTTAATTTACTTCAAATATAACAAAAGACTACTGTTTTAAGTAGTCTTTTTCTTTATATTTGTTTTATGAATTACTTAAATTTAAACATTTTTAATATTGTAATACTTGTAGGTATTATCCATGGGTTTATTTTTAGTCTAGTAATAGCTTTTAATAAAAAATTACACTCTAAAGCAAATTACTTTTTAGTGCTTACAATTTTAGCACTTGCCTTTAGTAATTTACAATACTGGGTTATGGATACAGGGTTAATAAACAGGTCTGTTTACGATAGACACCATCTGCTTTTTATCCCTTTTGAATTTTTAATACTTCCTTTCTTCTACTTTTTTGTTAAAAGCTATCTCGATAACCCAGTTAGGCTAAATGAAAAAATACTCTTGTATAGCCCTTTTATTTTATGCATGCTTTACTTGGGTATTAAAGACGTACTACAAATAGATATAAAACTTGCAAAAACTATAAATTTAATTATTGAATATGCTTCAATTCTTCTATCAACTATCATTGTTTTGCTAATTTTTAAAGTTTTAAACAAATATGAAAAGTCACATTCCAAACCTGTACTTTCTAATATAAAAATTAAAACCAAATGGTTAAAAAATCTTTTGTATTTAGGGTTGGTTATTATTTTAATTTGGTTTGTTTCTATTAGCTTTTTAGAAACCACAACAAGTAGAGGTTTTTATATTTTCTATCCACTATGGATAAGTATAACTCTTATAATTTACTGGATAGGTTATACTGCTATTATCCAAAAACAAATTTTTATTGATAGAAAAGAAATAAGAGCTAAAAAAGAAAACATACTAAAAGTTAAAACGAACAAAACAACATATAATAAAATTGACACCTTAATTAACGATTCAAAATTGCATTTAAATCCTGCGTTATCATTACAAACACTTTCTCAAGAACTTAATTTAAGTGAAGGCTACATATCACAACTTATAAACAAAAATTCGAATTTAAATTTTAATGACTATATAAATTCATTGCGTGTTAATGATGCTAAAGAGATGTTGGTAGATAACCAATACGATAATTACACAATTATATCTATTGGTTTAGAAGCTGGTTTTAACTCTAAATCCAGTTTTTATACAGCATTTAAAAAGTTTACAGGCAAAACACCTCTTGAATACAAAAAAGATATCCGAAATCTTTAACTTTACAAGAAATCAGGACTTCATACGATTAAAACTACATTAATATTGTTTCATAAATAAATAACCATACCAAAAAAATCATGAAACAACAATTATTAAAACTTGTGCTTTTACTTATTATTTCAATTTCTTTAATTAATTGCAATAAAGAAGAAGTCCGTCAAACATCATTAAATGATATCCAACAAATTCAAGGTGGATTCACTTTAGAAAACTTTAACGACCCTTATATAAAAGAAAATTTAATTGTAGATTGGAATGATTTCAATACAAACCCTGAGGACAGTATTACTATTTATGAATATAACACGTCTTTTAAAGTAAAAAGAACTTTAGAAAACGACAATCAATTATTCAAAGTTAAATATAAAATACTAGCTGTTAAAGACAGCTTAGAGAATTGGTCTTTTGAACTGATTAAATTTTTGGCCAACAATGACAGGTCTTTAAATAATACATCCTATTTTTATCCTAGTACATTCTCTGGCACATTGTATCATTATAACTTAAAAGGAGAGACAGTAAAATTAAAAGCATATGAAGATGGCGAATTAATACATGAATTAGACCCTAACAAGCCAAACATTAATAGTGCGCAGTCAAAGTACGACATAAAAAATCTTTCTAATGTGGACGCTGACCCTGATGGAACTGGGGGCATCTATATTCTGGTAACTACAATTCATTATACCGATTGGTACGCCAATAATCAAGGAGGCACTACATTATATTATACGCACTCTGTTCATAATTACACTACTTACGAGTATGTTTATGTTCCTAGTAGCACAAGTAGTTATACAACAAGTTTGCATAGCCATACAAGTCCTCAATTTGGCAGTTCGGGTGGTGGAACAAATAATCATGATCATGAGGTGATTTTAGATGAAGAAGTTATTGTTGAAGGACCTGATAAACCAATTACCAATATGGCAGATTATTTAAAATGTTTAGATCCTACACAGAGTGCAACGTTAACAATTTATGTTAATGAGCCAGATAATAATTCCACCAATCTCTTAGGTCCAGATGGTGTAGGACATACTTTTGTCTCAATTCAACAAGGCAATAATATTGCTTCTTTTGGTTTCTACCCAGTTTATGGCATTCCTAGTCTAATTACTCCTGTTGACGGCGTTATGGGTGATAACAGTAATACAGAATATGATGTCAGTTTAACTATTAACAATGTCTCTCCAAGTAACCTACAGAAAATAATTAATCGTGCTATTAGCTATTCAATTTCAGATTATAGTTTAGAACAACAAAACTGTACCGACATGGGAATTGATTTAGGTAATTTAGCAGGTTTGCCAATACCCGAATGTAATGCAAACCCTATATATTTTTATGGCTCTACTCCTGGTAGATTGGGCGAATATATAAGAAATTTAAGCTCACCTCCATCAGGTGTAACTCGAAACACAAATGGAGGTAATTCACCAAGCAATAATTGTAATTAATTACATATTTAAAACTAACTTATAAAATGGCTTCAATAAAAAAATTAAAAAATATATCATTAATTGTATTTATAGTTATGATTATTCCTTATGGGAAATTAGAGATGTTAAATGGTTTTGTTATCATTGTAAATTTATTTTATTTTTTCAAAATAAACTCGTTAACACTTTTAGATTATATTTTTTTAATATCTTGTTTTGCTGGGATCTACTTGTTTTATTTTAAAAAAAACTATTTTATAGTTATTGGATTTCTTCTAACTTATTTATGGCTTTTTTACAAAATAGATTATATAAATCTTAGAAACAGTTTACCTGTAAGTATTTCTCTTCTAATATACGTTTTAACATCAATCTATACATCCTATAAAGTAATTTTGGATAACAAAAAAACATAACTTAAAAGTACCCAAATGAAGAAAACCTTATGCATGACTATTTTTATCGCCTTAGGAATTAATTATATTCTTTTATCACAAAACGAAAATATTACAATTAATTTTAAAAGAAACCCAGATAACACTATAGATTTCTATTATGACAAAAAACTCCCCGGTAGTTTTTATTTAAATTTAAAGTTTAGCAATCTACAAAATTGTAATCGCTTTAGTTATAAAGGTGTTTTAAAAAATAATTCTGGAAGCCTTTTTAAATTAAAACCTATAAACAATCAACAACCCATAATTTTTTCTTATAAATTTTCCTATATACGAGGAACTCCTAACCCAAAAGTAGACAGTTTATTTACTTATAGCTTGCCCTTTAAAAAAGAAAAAGCAGTAACCGTACTTGAAACTACTTTTTTAGGAGAAACTTATTTTGGAAGTAAAGCCCCTTCTAAATGGAAGTCTTATGTTATTAATCGATCTTATACAGATACTGTATACAACATGAGAAAAGGGGTGGTTGTTGATATTATCAATGAATATCAAACTGACACTTTAGTGCCATATGATTATAAAAGCAAAATGAACAGTATTCTAATAGAACATGAAGATGGCACTTTTGCTTCATATAAAGGTTTTAAAAAGAACACCTTTTTAGTTAAATTAGGCCAAACAGTATATCCACAGCACCAACTAGGGATTTTAGATATACTTAACAAAGATACTTATAGGTTATACTTTGACGTTTACTATCTAATTGACAAAAACATTAACTCAAAACAAAAAGAAACACTAAAAGAACAAATGAGTTATGTTGAATATCTAACACCTTATTTCAATACTACAGATGGCGTTATGCAATTAAAAAACGGTACTAATTACATTGTAGATTTCAATAAAACCATCCTATTTAAAGAATTCACAAAAAGAGAAATTAAAAAATACGAGAAAAACCCCAATGAATTTGAATAGAGAAAAACTCCGTCAACAAATTATTTATTTCAAAAACGCTCCAAAATGTTTTGACAAAAACTAACCTCGCTAAATTAACTATCTATATTGAGCAAGCTGTTGAAAACTCTAGAGAAAATCGTAGTGGTTTTGGAATTGAAATGGCATCACGAGGTTGTTTTAATTTACTTCGTATCGTTGGAACAAGTCCACAACTTGGATGAAGCACATAACAATATTTCAGACCCTGATGGTATTTTCAATCAAGGGATTTATAACGCAAAAAAAATCATTTCAGTTCAAAAAACAAAAAGAGTGTCTGATTAGGCTAAATAACAAGTATAAAATGACTTCTTTTCAATAATTGTATAATTATAACCTTTATTATGCCCATGAAAAACCTATTTCACACCTTGTTTTTAATAGTATCAATCTATGCTAATTCACAAACGAAACCCATAGATTCGCTTAAATTCATAAATCAAAATAGGATTAAAGAAGATTTAGTAAAAATCACTCAAACACAAGAGAGTAGGAACTATCAAAATATAAAGACACTCAATGCCGTAGCAGATTATATTAAATCAGAACTAACAAAGGCCTGTGATTCTGTAACTTTTCAACCCTATTTGGTAAATGGAAAAACATATAAAAATGTTATTGGTTCTATTGGTGTAGAACACAAAGAACGTATTATTATTGGGGCTCATTATGATGTATGTGGTAATCAACAAGGGGCAGATGATAATGCTAGTGGCATAGTTGGACTACTTGAACTAGCTCGCCTGCTTTCAAAAGAAAAATTAAATTATAGGATAGATTTTGTTGCATATACTCTAGAAGAGCCTCCTTTTTTTAGAACCAAACAAATGGGTAGCTACGTTCATGCTAGTTATTTACACAAAAATAACATTTCTGTTAGGGGGATGATTTGTCTAGAAATGATAGGCTTCTATAGTAATCAAAAAGACTCTCAAAGATACCCTTTACCAGAAATGCACTTAAAGTATGGTGACATTGCTGATTTTATCACGGTTGTTCAAAGTGAAAAAAGTGGAGAATTCGGCAAGCAAATTGAATTACTAATGAAAAAACAAAACACTATAAAGACTATATCTTTTGAAGGCTCCAGTTTGGTAACTGGTGTAGATTTTTCTGATCATTTAAACTATTGGTTTTTTAATTACCCTGCCGTTATGATAACAAATACAGCTTTTTACAGAAATAAAAACTATCATACTAAAAACGACACCATAGAAACCTTAAATATTAATAAAATGAGTGCCGTGATAGAACAATTATATTTAACCATAAAGCAATTAAAATAATTTCTACACAAAATTATACAGCTTAAACGCTCCAAAAAATAATTTGGAGCGTTTTTTGTACCAAAACAATTATAAGTTATAATTATCGTTATTTTTGTGACAAACTTTTAGAACTTGAATAAACAAACTTTATATATCATACTGCTTCTTTGCTTATTTTCAACAGAGATTATTCATTCCCAAGAAAAGAAGAAAATTGAAATTGAATATGCTGGCAGGTTAACTATTGATGAAGAAAACTACCCCGGTGCGAAAGTTTTAACCCGAGACGAATCGCAACAAGTGCATATTATGCAGGGAAGCATAAATATGTGGAGCGATAAAGCCATTTATTACAGCGGTGAAAATTTTATTGAAGCCTACGGAAATGTGAAACTAATTCAAGCTGACACCATTCACATGACTTCAAAATATGTTGAATACAGTGGGATCACTCAATTAGCTTTTGCCAGCGGTGATGTGGTTTTTAAAGATCCAAATTCAACCATTACATCCGACACATTGTATTACGACCGTGTAAAACAACAAGCCTTTTATAAGAATGGTGGTACTGTAGTAATAGACACATCGGGAACTATTACCAGTAAAATTGGTCGGAATTACATGCAACAAAAAAAATACCAATTTGTAGATGATGTGGTATTGGTTAATAAAGATGCCACCATCAATTCTAATTATTTCGATTTTTATTCTGATACAGGTCATGCTTATATATTTGGGCCTTCAACCATAGTTACAGCCAAAAGTAATACTTATACCGAAAAAGGATTTTACGACACCAAAAACAAAAATGGCTATGCCGTAAAAAATTCTAAAATTCATTACAACGACCGTATTATAGAAGGTGATAGTTTGTATTTTGACGATACCATAAAATTTGCATCGGCAACCAATAATATAAAAATAACCGATACTATAAACCATAGTATTGCAAAAGGGCATTACGCTGAGGTCTTCAAAGCCCAAGATTCGTTGTTCATTACAAAACGTGCCTTAGTTGCAACCAAGCAAGAAAACGATTCCATCTACATGCATGCCGACAAAATAATGGTAACCGGCAAGCCAGAAAACCGTATTGTTAGAGCGTATTACAATGCCAAAATTTATAAATCCGATTTAAGTGGAAAAGCAGATTCCATACATTCAAACCAAAAAACAGGTCTCACACAGCTCATAAATTTAAGTCGTTTATCGTCAACCGATGTGTTTTCAACCAAACGACGTCCCATTCTTTGGAATGTTGAAAACCAAATGACAGGTGATACCATTCATTTAATTTCAAATCCAAAAACCGAAAAATTAGACTCGCTGCTTGTGTTCAACAATGCGTTTATAATTAGTAAGGACACTATAAGTAAAACGGGATTTAATCAAATTTTCGGCATAAAATTAACGGGGCTATTTAACGACGAAAACCAATTACGCAAAGTAGATATTGTAAAAAATGCCGAATCTGTTTTTTATACCAGAAACGACAAACAAGAACTTATAGGCATAGACAAAGCCAAATCTGGAAGTATATCCATTGTTTTTGCCGATGGCGATATTGAAGAATACACCCGATACAACCAAGTTGATGGCAATTTATACCCAGAATCCAAATACCCAGAAAAAGAAAAACGCCTTAAAGGTTTTGATTGGCGCGAAGATGAACGTCCACTAAGCGTTGAAGATTTGTTTAAAGATGACGAACCTTTGGTTTTACCCACTATAAAAGGTCTAGATGATTACATTCCACAAGATACTTTTTTTGATGAAGAACTTTTAGAACGCATTAAATTGGCTGGGCAAAATCATCAGAGGATTTTAACAGAAGCCTTATTAAGAGAAATAATAACTAAAGAAGATCCTAAAAATTATTTTCAAGTAATAATTAATGCTAAAGTGAAAAAAAATGACAACTTCCAATTGTTTTATACCAATGATATTTCAAAAAATTTTTCTGAAACTCAATCATTAATAAAAATAGTTATAGGTCAAGAAGAATTTCAAAATATAGAATTTCAAATACCAAATAAAGAATACCCAACCAACTTAAGAATTGACGTAGGTTCCAACAAAGATCAAAACCAGCTTAAAATTGATTCAATCCTACTTAGATATGGGGGTTATGAAATTTTTATTCCAGAACATTTAATTCAAAAATATTTTAAGTATAACGATTATATTGATTTAAACAATTATACTTATAATTTACATACTATAAATAAAAATTACGATCCTTTTTTTACTTGCACTGAGGATTTAATTACATTACTAAAAAAACTAAAAAAATGAAAATATTAAGCATACATCCTTATTAATATTGCTTAAATTTCTCAGCTATGCCTTCAGATTTCCTCAAATATCAAGCACAAACCTCACCACACCCATTAGCTATGGAGGTTTCCCATGCCAATGGGAGCTATATTTATGACACAAATAACAAAGCCTATTTAGATTTTGTTGCTGGTGTTTCGGCAACTCCTCTAGGTCATAACCACCCAAAAATAATCAGCGCCATTAAAGAGCAACTTGATAAGTATCTACACGTGATGGTTTATGGGGAGTATATTCAAAAACCTGCTGTAGAACTCGCTAAATTGTTGGCTAAAAACCTGCCCTACCCTTTAGAAAATACCTATTTGGTTAATTCCGGTACCGAAGCCATTGAAGGAGCTTTAAAATTAGCAAAACGCGCTACGGGCAGAAGTGAAATTATCTCGGCAAAAAATGCTTACCATGGTAATACGATGGGCTCGATGAGCGTTATGGGTTACGAAGAACGCAAACAAGCTTTTAGACCATTGTTGCCAGATGTTCGTTTTATCGCTTTCAATAATGAAGAGGATTTAAATCATATTACCACAAAAACCGCTGGGGTTATTTTAGAAACCATTCAAGGTGGTGCTGGCTTTATTGAACCCGAAAATGGGTATCTAGAAAAAGTTAGGAAACGCTGCGACGAAGTTGGTGCTCTTTTAATTTTAGATGAAATCCAACCAGGTATTGGCAGAACAGGAAAACTTTTTGGATTTGAAAACTACAACTGTGTTCCAGACATTTTAGTTTTGGGCAAAGGCTTAGGTGGTGGTATGCCCATTGGTGCTTTCACAGCTTCCCGTAAGTTAATGAATTTGCTTCAAGACAACCCAAAACTAGGCCATATTACAACCTTTGGTGGGCATCCTGTTATTGCTGCATCTGCCCTTGCTACCTTAAAAGAAATAACAGAAAGCAATTTAATGGCACAAGCCTTAGAAAAAGAACAATTATTCCGTAAGCTTTTAGTACATCCATTAATTAAAGATGTTCGAGGAAAAGGTCTCATGCTTGCCATTATAACCCCTTCAGCCGAGATAACAAACACCGTAATTTTGCAGTGTCAAGACAAAGGTTTGATACTCTTTTGGTTACTTTTCGAACCTAAAGCTATCAGAATTACACCACCGCTAACCATCTCAAATCATGAAATTATTGAAGGTTGTTCTATTATTATCGATATTTTAAACAAAATTTAACAACAAATAATTAATCACAACTAATTGATAATCAATAAATAACAATATTTTATTAGCACATAACCTACAACTGTTCATTACTTTGTTAAAAACATTTGATTATTACGACTAATAAAAAGAAATAGAACATTAAATTTAATCAAGTAGAACTTTACAAATGTGCTTATGGAGTTTAGTCATGATGACAATAACGATTTACCATTAACCAAGTTTGAATCGATGCTAAAAACAAACCATGTTTTATTCTTCGATTCCGAAGAATTTGAAAACATCATTCACCACTACCTTAATCAAGGTAAAATTGCTTTGGCCAAAAAGGCCATAAAATTAGGTTTAGACCAACACCCAACCTCAATTAATTTAAGACTTTTTAAAGTTGAGATTTATGTGTTTGAGGATAAACTTATTGAAGCAGACACGTTATTGAGTGAACTTTATAATTTAGACCCGATGAATGAAGAAATCTATATTCAAAAGGCTAATATTTTTTCCAAAAAGGATGACCACGAACAGGCTATTCAAGTATTAAAGAAAGCACTGGAACTTACTGATGATGTAGTCGATTTATACTCACTTATTGGAATGGAATACTTGTTTTTGGATCAATTTGAAGAAGCCAAAGAATACTTCATGAAATGTTTAGAAGAAGATATAGAAGACTATTCGGCTCTATATAATATCATCTATTGTTTTGAATTTTTAAACCAAACGGAGGACGCTATCGAATACCTGAACGTATTCTTAGATAAAAACCCCTATTGTGAAGTGGCATGGCATCAGTTAGGAAAACAATATTATACTCTTAAAAATTACAAAAAAGCATTAGCAGCATTTGATTTTGCTATCATTTCAGACGATACTTTTGTGGGTGCCTATATAGAACGAGGTAAAGTGCTAGAAAAACTAAAATGCTTTGAAGAAGCCATAGAAAACTATAGCATTACCTTAAAACTAGATGAACCAACATCGTTTGCACTATTACGAATTGGTTTCTGCTACGAAAAATTAAGGAATGATGATTTAGCAGTCCAATATTACTATAAAACAGTACACGAAGACCCTTTATTAGACAAAGGTTGGATTGCCATAACACGTTATTACAACAGAAAGCGAAACTACCAAAAAGCGTTATACTATATTAATAAAGCCATTAATATTGATTCTGAAAATGTAACCTACTGGAAATTATATTCTCAAATTAGCCAACGTCTAAACCTTTTTGAAGAAGCCGAACGCGGATTTAAAAAAACATTAGAGTTAGGTAATTATGAACTAAGCACGTGGTTGTCTCGTGGTGATTTATTAATTAAATTGGGCGAACCCGAAGCGGCAATTTTTAATTTTGAACAAGCTACTGAGTTTTATCCAGAAAATGCCGAATTAGAATATCGTTTGGCTGGTTTGTATTTTTCTTTAAACGAAAACGATAAAGGAATATTTCATTTAAAAAACGGCTTAAGTTATAACGAGGAATATACTTTTATAATTGACGAACTATTCCCTGAAGTCGCCAATAAAATACTTGTTAAAAATTTACTAAAAACGAATCAATAGTCTAACGTCAAGCTAAAATCCATACCTTTGATTTAGCTTAAAAATCAAACTATGCAAAGACGTATTAAAGACTATGCCATCATTTCTCTTAAAGGTTTAGCCATGGGTGCTGCCGATGCCGTTCCTGGTGTTTCGGGTGGTACTATTGCTTTTATTTCTGGTATTTATGAAGAATTGGTTTCTACCATAAGTAATGTGAATACATCACTTTTTAAAACCCTTTATAATAAAGGTCTTATAGCGTTTTGGAATCAAGCTAATGGAAATTTTGTTTTAGCACTGTTAAGCGGTATTATAATTAGTTATGTTTCATTTATGAAACTTGCTAAATATTTATTGGAAAACCACCCTGTATTAATTTGGTCATTTTTTTTTGGACTAATTATAGCTAGTATTTATTTTGTTGGCAAGCAGATCACAAAATGGAATTTGCCTGTTATTATTGCTTTTATTATTGGTGCAGGTATCGCCTTTTATATTACAATGCTTCCTGCACTTTCTACCAACAATAGTCCTTATTTTCTTTTTATTGCTGGTGCCATTGCTATTTGCGCCATGATTTTGCCGGGAATTTCTGGGTCTTTTATTTTAATAATTCTTGGAGCTTATAAAACTTTAAGTGATGCCATCCATGATATCGATATAAAAAAAATAATACTTTTCGTTGCTGGTGCCATTATTGGTTTACTAAGTTTTAGCCATGTTTTAAAATGGCTTTTTAAACATTATTACAATATCACTTTAGCATTACTTACTGGGTTTATTTTGGGATCGTTAAATAAGGTATGGCCATGGAAAGAAACTTTAACTTGGCATACTGATTCCAAGGGAATAAAAAGCCCCGTACTTCAAGAAAGTGTTTCTCCTTTTTCGTTTCAAGGAGATAGCATGCTTGTATTAGCATTAATATTAATGATTCTTGGATTTTTAACTATTTTTATTCTTGAGAAAATAGATTCTAAAAAACAGTAATGGAAAGTACCAGAACACTAAAAGATAAAATTTTCTTAATTCTTAAAGGGTTAGGTATGGGTGCTGCTAATAAAGTACCCGGTGTATCAGGCGGTGTTGTTGCTTTTGTAGCTGGTTTTTACGAAGAATTTATTTATTCTCTTAAAAAAGTAAATAGAAAAGCCTTTAAACTGCTTATCAATGGTCGGTTTAAAAGTTTTTACAATTATATAAACGGTCGGTTTTTAAGCTTACTGCTTTTCGGAATGGTTGTGAGCTATTTTAGCGTTTCAAAAGTATTGGATTACTTTATTGAACACTATGAATTGTATGTTTGGAGTGTTTTCTTCGGAATGATCATCGGCTCTATTTATTATATAAACAAGGATTTTAAAGATTGGAATTATAAAACCTATGCGTCTTTAGCATTAGGAATTTTAGTTGGTTTAAGCATTAGTTTTTTAAATCCTGCAAAAGAAAACGACAATCTTTGGTTTGTGTTTTTTTGTGGTATCATAAGTGTTTCGGGCATGACACTTCCAGGATTTTCAGGTTCTTTCATACTCATCCTTCTAGGGAATTATGTGTTGCTTTTGGTAAATTCTGTAAATGCTTTATTTGATACTTTTTATGAAGTTTTAGGTGGGGATTTTGGGTTTATTAATAATACAGAACGCATTAGAATGCTAAAAGTACTCGTTGTTTTTACACTGGGCTCAGTGACTGGTTTGGTGACTTTTTCGAATATTTTAAGTTACATTTTAAAACATTTTAAAAGCATTACACTTTCGGCTATTATTGGTTTTATAATTGGGTCTTTGGGCGTGGTATGGCCTTGGAAAACAACTCAGTATAAATTAGCCGAAGATGGCACACATGTATTAGATTCTACTGGTGCTAAAGTTGTTTTAAATTATAAAAGGTACATGCCTCAACTTAATGCCGATACTTATTACGCTATCGCTTTTATTTTCCTTGGAATTGCTATAGTTTTGGCACTTGAATATTACGGACAAAAAACCAGAAAAATCAATGAATAAATTAGGGCTTTTAGGTAGAAATATCTCCTACTCATTTTCAAGAGCATACTTTAAGGAAAAGTTTGAAAAAGAACAAATAACCAATACTACTTACGAAAATTTCGATATAGAAAGCATCGATTTATTTCCATCAATAATAAAGAACACTGAAGGTTTAAAAGGGTTGAATGTTACCATACCCTATAAACAAGAAGTTATGCCATTTCTTGATAAAATCAACAAAAAGGCCAAAGCCATTGGTGCTGTAAACACTATAAAAATCACAAAAAAAGGCAAACTAGTTGGCTATAATACCGATTGTTATGGGTTTAAAAAATCCCTAAAACCCTATTTACAACCACATCATAGAAACGCATTAATTCTAGGCACAGGCGGTGCCAGTAAAGCCATTGCTTATACGTTTAAAAAATTAGGCATAACCTACCACTATGTTTCCAGAAAGCAATCAGAAGGTGTTAGTTTTACTTATGATTCACTTACCGAAGATATCATTAAAAACCATCAGATTATTGTAAATAGCACACCGTTAGGCACATTTCCTAATATAGAAAACTGCCCTAACATTCCTTATAATGCCATTACCAACAACCACATTTTGTTCGATTTAATTTATAATCCTGAAGAAACCAAATTTTTAAAATTAGGTAAAGAACGACAAGCAGTAACCATTAACGGACTAAATATGTTAAAATTACAGGCAGAAAAGGCATGGTCTATCTGGAATTTACATTAAAAACAGCTTCCAAATCATTAAAACCCTATATAGTACTTTGTAAATAATAGACTTGTTAGTATCTTTAAACTCAAAAGTAATTTAAGGAACCCTAACATTTTTAAAAATGTCTGATATAAATAACCTGCCAAAAGCAGAAGGAAAAGAAGAAATTAAAAAGGATGCCAGTCATTCAGATAACGTCTTGGAAGAAAACAAGTCGGTAGAGACAAATAATTCTGAAACAAAAGATACACCATCTGTTTCAGAGGAAAAAACTATTGACAAAAATAAAAGTGCTAGTGACGATATTGAAAATTCAGACAAACAAAGCGACGAAGTTTTCAATGAAATTGAAGATTCTAATGCCGAAGATGCCGAAGATGAAGGCAATAAAGAACGTCATACCATTGAAATAAAAGCTTACGATACCATGTCGTTGGAAGCTCTTACCATTGAATTGGAAAGGCTTGTAAAAAACGAAAAAGTTCAGGCCATAAAATCACATGTTGATGGAATTAATAGTGAATTTAAAGACAAATTTCAAGCGTTATTAGACGAAAAGAAAGAAGAGTTTTTAAATGATGGTGGTAACGAAATAGATTTTTATTATGTGTCGCCAATACAAAAACGATACAAAGAAGCGTATAACAATTACAGAAAAAAGCTAAATGATCATTACCAAAATTTAGAAAAGAACTTAAAACAAAATTTAGCCGATAAACTTGAAATTATTGAAGAGTTAAAAGGTTTGATAAATGTTGAAGAAAACATAAATACCACCTATAAACACTTTAAGGAATTACAAGAACGTTGGAGGACTACAGGACCTATACCTCGAGATAAGTACAACAACGCCTGGAATAGTTACCACCATCATGTAGAAATGTTTTACGACTTTTTACATTTAAACAGAGACCTCCGCGATTTAGACTTTAAGCATAATTTAGAACGTAAATTATTAATAATTGAACGTGCCGAAGAATTAGCTGCAGATGATAACGTGATGCGTGCTTTTAGAGAATTGCAAGAGCTTCATAAAATGTGGAAAGAAGAACTCGGGCCCGTAGACAAAGAACACAGGGAAGTTATCTGGGAAAAATTTAAAGCAGCTACCAAAAAAATAAACGACAAACGTCAAATTTATTATCAACAGATAGATAAGGTTTATGAAAAAAACCTAGAAAAAAAGCTTGAAATTATTGAAAGTATAAATGCGGTAACGGCACAAGGCGCTAATTCGCACAATGGCTGGCAAAAGAAAATTAAAGAGATTGAAGATTTAAGAGAACAGTTTTTTAACATTGGTAAAGTCCCCAGAGAAGAAAACGAAAACACTTGGGCCAAATTTAAGGAATCTGTAAGAACTTTTAACAGACAAAAAAATGCGTTTTATAAAGACCTAAAAAAAGACCAATACACCAATCTTCAAAAAAAATTAGACTTAATTAAAATTGCCGAAGACAATAAAGACAGTGATGATTTTGAGGTAACCACTGCGTTGATGAAAAAAATTCAAAGCGATTGGAAAAAAATAGGTCACGTACCCCGTAAAGACAGCGATAAAATTTGGAAACGATTTAAGGCTGCTTGTAATTTTTATTTTGACAAACTACATGCGACACGAAATGCCGCAAATAAAGAAAGTTTAGATGCTTTTAACAACAAAGTAACCCTTTTAGAAACACTAAAAAGCTTAAAGCCGGTTGCTGATAAAGAAAAAAATGTTGAAAGCATAAAAGAATACATAAACAAATGGAAAGATTTAGGACGGGTTCCTAATGACAAACGTTACATAGAAGGCAAGTTTAATAAAGCTATTGAAGATTTTCTTACTAGCCTAAAAATGAATAGAAACGAAGTAGAAATGATTAAGTTTGAAAATAAACTTGACACTATTAATACTTCAGACGACAATAAAGATTTAGATAACGAACGTTACTTTATAAGGAAAAAGATAGATGAGGTAAAAAGTCAAATCAATCAATTGGAAAACAATCTACAATTTTTTACAAATGTTGAAGACGACAACCCACTTGTAAAAGAAGTTCACAACAATATAAAAACCCATAAAGAAGCCTTAAAATTGTGGAAGAGTAAGCTTAGCAAAATAAAAGAGCTTTATTAAAACTTATAAAAAAAAACTTAGGCAATGCCTAAGTTTTTTTGCTTTTGTTACCTAACCAAGCTAAAATGCCCTCGATAAGTTCTAATATTTCCAGAAAAATCAACCAATTCAGCCACAAACCAGTAATCTGAACCTGCTAATAACTGCCCATTAAATGTTCCATCCCAAGAACCATTTTTAGCATTTAGCTGCTTTATTAATTTTCCATAACGGTTAAACACGTTTACTTTTGAAGCATTGGTAAAATCGGTGCCTAAACCTATAATTTGCCAAGTGTCATTTTGTCCATCGTTGTTGGGCGTGAAAAATTTTGGAAACCCGAGTATAAAAACCTCTAAAGGACTGATACCACAACCATTTTTATCTTTTACGTATATAATGTGAGAACCCGCACCTACCCTATCAAAATATGGTTCATCTTGATAAGGGCCATTTATCTCATCAAGAGAAAACTCATAATCACCAATCCCCAAATTATTATTAGAATTGTTAATAGTTATGCTGTTATTATCTGTTAATTCAACTATTGAAATATCATCAATGTCTATGTTGGCAATAACAGATTCTACAACATTAAAAGAAACAGGAAACGACTCGCAACCAAAATCTTTTGATGTTGCTATTACGGTATAAGTACCTCCTATAGACACAGAAATAGAAGAAGAATGACCAACTATTTGCCCATGTTCATCTTTCCATTCATAGGAAAAATCACCGCTTGGGTTATAGGTAAATAATGTAATAGACTTCTCTTCAAAACAGTATATTTCAGTTTGGTCAATTTCAAACTCCGGTCTGGGATATACTGTCAGAAGCAAATATGGCCCAATCCCGTAACAATCACCATTATCATCACTTTCTACCCTAACAAATAACCTTTGGGAAAAAGGTTCTTCATTCACATAGGCTGTTTGATTTAAAATTTCATTTTGCTCTAATTCCGCATCATTTAAGTTTCTGAAATAATGCACACTTAAATTTTGCCCCAAAGGAAATTGATCCTTAAACAAATCAGAAACTTGGGTTAAATCAAAACTATGAAATCCATCAATACTATCATCATCATCGCAAAGGTCTAACTCTTCAAAATAGTTTGAAGGAAATGATGTTGTTGAAACTTGCAAATTTACGGTTGAAATCACATAACACCCATCTGCTGTTTCCACACGAGCATAAACCGTATTGCCTTCGGAATTGTTATAAATAGGATCAATGACATTGTCCCCGGTATTGGCATCATCAAGTAGTTTATGATAAGTAATTGTTAAACCCGTAGAATTATTATAAGTAATAATATCATTAGCTTCCTCTAAATTAAAATCGGTATATCCATCAGGTGTTCCATCTTCATCGCAGTTTTTAAACACGATACTTGATTGATACACAGGCACATCATAAACTGTGGCCACAACAGGCGTTCTTTCGCCTTCTGTACAACCATTGGTTGAAGCCAACACATAATAAGTTGTTGAAGCATTTAAAAATGGTGTAAAAACATTGCCTGTAAAAACCGAAGCACCTCCGGTTGAAGACTCAAACCACAATACATTGGCAGTTACCTCAGAAGCTGTAGCCTGTAACGTTACGATACCACTGCCACAGCGGGTATCAGATTGTGTATCAATGATTTTTAGAACGCTGATATGGGTACTAGCAGAGATATTTAAAGGCGGATCCGTTGGGTATCCATATTCTACAATGTAACCTTTTGGTTGATAATCACTTGGATTAAGATCTCCTGTATTAGACAAATCATTCCAAGAACCTTTTCTTCCAACATTGTAAGTCACGTGCGCATAATCTTCATTACCCAAATTATTAGGTTCACCTGTATTCCAGTTTGCATAATTAGGTGTTGAACCATTAGATAAACCATTCCAGAAAATGGTTCCAGCCTCTGGGCCCGTCACCCATTTCCAAACACCTTCGGTTTCAGCATCACTTCCTCCTATCCAACCAGCACCTGCGGCCTGCTCACCTGCTAATTGAGCTTCTTCAGGATATAATATTGTGGCCAAATAACCATGTAACCCATAATAAGTCATAGTTTCTGCTGCAACCTTTGCATCAGACCAAGTTATACCCAAATCTGGTACATATTCATAATAATGTCCCGTTAATGGCAAATAATTGGCGTCTCCTACCGTTATTGAAAAACTTTTATCTATTGGTGAATCACTAGTACTTTGAAAAACAATGTCTTTTATTGCTGCAATGAAATCTGTATAACTTACATTGCCAGACATAGCTCCCTTCAAGGTCAGTTTGCCCTCTCCATTGCTCCATGTAGTGGTTATTGTTGGGTGGTTACCCATGAGTGTCAGTGTGTCTTCACCTTGCTTATATCCTGTAGAAATTTGGACATAAAATGCTTCAATTCCAGTATCATCAGGATCTGTAACATTAAAATTGGTTACAATATTTATTTGACTTTTTGGACAATAATATTGATTTCCTGTAGCTGTTAGTGTTGGAGCAACATTTTGAGAAAAACCAAAATTTTTAAAAAACAATAGAAAAACAATGCAAATTACCGTATGATTTGTTTTTATATACATTAACAATGATTAAATTTTACCCTAAATAAAATAAATATTTATCAATTATTTAATAGATTCTTAATGTTTAAGGTAAAAAACATTATTATACGATTAAAGACTTTTCGCTTCTTCCCAAAACACATCCATTTCAGCCAAAGTCATATCTTTTAATGGCTTATTAATGGATTTTGCTTTTTCTTCAAGATATTTAAACCTTTTAGAAAATTTTTTATTGGTACGCTCTAAAGCGTTTTCCGGGTTTATCTTTAAGAACCTTGCATAATTTACCATAGAAAACAAAACATCTCCAAATTCACTTTCCATAGCATTTTGATCACCTAATTGAATCTCAGCTTTTAATTCATTAAGTTCTTCCTGCACCTTTTCCCAAACTTGTTCTGGTTTTTCCCAATCAAACCCTACACCTGCCACTTTTTCTTGTATTCTATTCGCTTTTACTAATGCTGGCAAACTATTTGGCACACCTTCCAAAACACTTTTTTTACCTTCTTTTAGTTTTAAATTTTCCCAGTTTCGTTTTACATCTTCTTCATTTTCAACCTTTACATCGCCATAAATATGCGGGTGTCTGCTAATTAATTTTTCGCAAATGCCATTACAAACATCGGCAATATCAAAATCATTGGTTTCACTTCCTATTTTGGAATAAAACACAATATGCAGCAATACGTCACCTAATTCTTTTTTAACTTCTTCTAAATCATTGTCTAAAATGGCATCCCCCAATTCATAGGTTTCCTCAATAGTCAAATGTCGTAAGGTTTCCATGGTTTGTTTTTTATCCCATGGGCATTGCTCACGCAACTCGTCCATAATGGTCAATAATCTATCAAAAGCTTTCAGTTGATTGTCTCTGGAATTCATGTGATGTGTTTTTGTAAAAATACAATTATAAATGATTTTAAATTAATACCTTAAACAAAAAATCCAGCCTAAAAAAGCTGGATTTTTCAATATATCAAACACTACTTAGGATGCATTTTGCTTTTTAATTAAGTTTAAGGCAGAACCTTCATTATACCATGCTATTTGAGCATCATTATAAGTGTGGTTTAATTTGATAATATCTTTACTACCATCTGCATGTACTGCCTCAAGGGTCAATTGCTTATCGGGAGCAAATTCATTTAAATTCAAAAAGTTGAATGTATCATCTTCCTGTATTAAATCGTAATCGGCTTCATTTGCAAAGGTCAAACCTAACATCCCTTGTTTTTTAAGGTTTGTTTCATGAATACGAGCAAACGATTTTACAATAACTGCAGCAACGCCTAAAAATCTAGGTTCCATAGCGGCATGCTCACGCGAAGATCCTTCACCATAGTTATGGTCGCCCACAACTATTGTTTTAATCCCTGCTTTTTTATAGGCTCTTTGTACATCTGGAACACCTCCGTATTCTCCTGTTAATTGATTTTTAACAAAGTTTGTTTGTTGGTTATAGGCATTTACAGCACCAATTAAACAGTTGTTTGAAATATTATCTAAATGTCCACGGAAACGTAACCATGGTCCAGCCATACTAATGTGGTCTGTAGTACATTTTCCAAATGCTTTAATTAATAATTTAGCACCGTTTATGGTATTTCCTAAAGGTTCGAAAGGCTCTAATAATTGCAATCGCTCTGAAGTTGGAGACACATTCACCTGTACATGGCTTCCATCAGCTTCAGGGGCTAAATACCCATTATCTTGAACCGCGAAGCCTTTTGGTGGTAACTCCCACCCTGTTGGTTCATCAAACATCACTTCTTGTCCATCCTCATTGATTAAGGTATCTGTCATCGGATTGAAATCCAAACGTCCTGCAATAGCAATAGCTGCCGTAATTTCTGGTGAAGCCACAAATGCATGTGTATTTGGGTTACCATCAGCACGTTTAGCAAAGTTCCTATTGAATGAGTGAACAATGCTGTTTTTTGGTGCATTTTTTGGGTCGCTATAACGCGCCCATTGCCCAATACATGGTCCACAAGCATTGGTGAATATTTTAGCGTCCAATCGTTCAAATACTTGAAGAATACCATCTCTTTCGGCAGTATATCTCACTTGTTCAGAACCAGGATTGATACCTAGTTCTGATTTCATTTTAATACCTTTATCAATAGCTTGTTGTGCAATTGAAGAAGCACGCGATAAATCTTCGTATGATGAATTGGTACACGACCCAATTAATCCCCATTCTACAGCAATTGGCCAATCGTTGGCTGTTGCTTTCTCCTTCATATCTTTACCAACAGATGTAGATAAATCCGGCGTAAAAGGGCCATTTAATAATGGTCCTAATTCAGTTAAATTGATTTCAATTACTTGATCGAAATAATGTTCTGGGTTTGCATATACTTCAGCATCTGCCGTTAAATATTCTTTTACAGCATTTGCAGCATCGGCCACATCTGCTCTATCGGTAGAACGCAAATAACGCTCCATGGATTCATCATAACCAAAAGTAGAAGTCGTTGCTCCAATTTCAGCCCCCATATTACAGATAGTCCCTTTACCAGTACATGACATGGCAATGGCACCTGGACCAAAATACTCAACAATAGCACCTGTTCCTCCTTTTACAGTTAAAATTTCAGCTACTTTTAAAATGACATCTTTTGGTGCTGTCCAACCAGATAATTTACCTGTTAATTTAACGCCTATCAATTTCGGGAATTTAAGTTCCCAAGCCATACCTGCCATAACATCAACTGCATCGGCACCTCCAACACCAATAGCAACCATTCCTAATCCACCTGCATTTACAGTATGTGAATCGGTACCAATCATCATCCCGCCTGGGAATGCATAATTTTCTAAAACTACTTGATGAATAATGCCGGCTCCTGGTTTCCAAAACCCAATACCATATTTATTTGAAACAGACTCCAAGAAATTAAATACCTCACTACTGACACTATTAGCGTGTTTTAAATCGGCAACAGCACCTTCTTTAGCTTGAATTAAATGATCGCAATGTACGGTCGTAGGTACAGCTACTTTACTTTTACCTGCTTGCATAAATTGCAATAAAGCCATTTGAGCTGTAGCGTCTTGACACGCTATTCTATCTGGTGCAAAATCTACATAATCTTTTCCTCTTTCAAATGCTTTGGTAGGATTTCCATCCCAAAGGTGATTGTATAATATTTTTTCAGAAAGGGTTAATGGTCTTCCAACCACTTCTCTAGCAATGTCTACGCGTTCTTTCGTGCGAGAATAAACATCTTTAATCATTTCAATATCAAAAGCCATAAAATCTATATATAATTAATTTAATATTCATTTTTTTAGTAGTACAATATACAAAATTATAGAGAGGCAATAAAGCATATTAATTATTAAGATTGAAAAGTAAGAGCCTGTCCTTTATAATAAAAAAAGCCCAAGTCTAAAACTTGAGCTCTTATATATTAGAATAAATTGGTTGATTAATTAACCAACAACTTATGGGATGGTTTAAACTTTGTTAAATTAATGCCATCTACCGCAGCTTCATACTCCGATAAATTTGGAGTTCTACCCAATATTGTAGAAAGAACTACTACTGGAGTGGAAGATAGTAATGATTCTCCTTTTTTCTCACCGGAGTCTTTAACAACTCTTCCTTGGAATAAACGTGTTGACGTAGCCATCACCGTATCACCTGGCTCTGCTTTTTCCTGGTTCCCCATACATAGGTTACAACCTGGACGCTCTAAATACAACATGTTTTCATATTTAGTACGAGCCAATCCTTTAGGCTCATTGTCATCAAATTCAAAACCAGAGTACTTTTGTAATACTTCCCAATCACCTTCAGATTTCAATTCATCAACAATATTATATGTTGGAGGTGCTACAACAAGCGGCGCATTAAATTCAACCTTTCCTTGTTTAGATTCAATATTCTTAAGCATTTGAGCAAGAATTTTCATGTCTCCTTTATGAACCATACAAGATCCAATAAATCCTAAATCTACTTTTTTATTTCCTCCATAAAATGAAAGCGGTCTGATAGTGTCATGTGTATAACGCTTGGAAACATCCTCATTATAAACATCAGGGTCTGCAATCATTGGTTCTATAATAGCATCCAAATCGACAACAACTTCTGCAAAATACTTAGCATTGGCATCAGGAGTTAAGGCAGGTTTTTCACCAGATTTAATCTCTGCAATTCGTTTATTAGCTTTATCAATTAATCCTTGAAGCACTTGTTTATCATTATCCATACCCTTCCCAATCATGATTTGGATTCTAGATTTAGCGATTTCTAAAGATTCGATTAAAGTTTCATCTTCCGAAATACATACAGAAGCTTTCGCTTTCATTTCAGCAGTCCAATCAGTAAATGTAAAGGCTTGGTCTGCGGTTAATGTTCCAATATGGACTTCTATAACGCGTCCTTGGAATACATTTTCACCTCCAAACTGTTTTAACATTTGCTGTTGTGTTGCATGAACTACATCACGGAAGTCCATATAACTCTTCATATTCCCCTTGAAAGTCACTTTTACAGACTGTGGAATTGGCATGGTTGCCTCTCCTGTAGCTAAGGCTAAAGCAACCGTTCCTGAATCTGCTCCAAAAGCAACACCTTTTGACATACGTGTGTGCGAGTCACCACCTATAATGATAGCCCAATCATCAATGGTAATATCATTTAATACTTTATGGATAACATCCGTCATGGAATGATAAACCCCTTTAGGATCACGTGCCGTAATTAAACCAAAGTCATTCATAAACTTCATTAGCTTTGGAATGTTGGCTTTAGACTTATTGTCCCAAACTGAAGCTGTATGACATCCTGATTGGTAAGCGCCATCAACAATTGGTGAAATAACCTTAGCTGCCATAGATTCTAACTCCTGGGCGGTCATTAAACCTGTTGTATCTTGTGAACCAACAATATTTACTTCAACTCGAACATCCGATCCTGCGTGCAATATTTTTCCTTGTGTATTACCAACAGCGTTTTTATTGAATATTTTTTCAACTGCAGTAAGACCTTGACCTTCAATAGAAATTTCTTTTGATGGTGCATACACTTGAGGGATATCAACACCTAAAGTTTTAGCTGCAAATGTTTGTAATTTTTTACCAAATACAATAGCATAAGAACCTCCTGCTTTGATAAACTCCACTTTTTGTGGTGTTAATGAGGCTGAAATGTCCATTAATTCTTGGTCGCCGTTGTATAACTTTTTCTCTTTGGTATTTATCGTTAAAACCGTACCGGTTTCTACAGAATATTTTTGCTCTAATACTGGTTCTCCATCAGCATCCAATATTGTATTCCCATCAGCATCTTTTTGCTTTACCCAGTTTTTTAAGTCAATTCCAATACCTCCTGTTACTCCAACGGTTGTTAGGAAAATTGGAGAAATACCATTTGTACCAGCAATAATCGGAGCTATATTGATAAATGGTACATACGGACTAGCTTGAACACCTGTCCATAACGCCACATTGTTTACTCCTGACATTCTTGAAGAACCAACTCCCATAGTGCCTTTTTCAGCAATTAACATCACACGTTTGTCTGGATGCTGTTCTTTTAACGCTAAAAGATTCTTTTGCATCTCTTTATTATGTTCGAAGATACACTGACCATGTAACTCACGATCTGATCTTGAATGCGCATCACCTCCAGGTGAAAGTAAATCTGTAGAAATATCACCAATACCAGCAATGAAAGTAACTATCTTTATTTCTTCTTCAATCTCTGGAAGTTTTGTAAAAAACTCAGCTTGGGCGTAACTCTCAAGAATATCTTTAGCAATCTCGCTTCCTTTTTCATAGGCATCTTTTAAACGTGCCGTGTCCGCTTCATAGAGGTAAACTTGTGTTTTTAAGACTTCCGCAGCTTCTTTAGCTATAGTGGCATTATCCCCTAAAGCTAAATCCAACAATACTTCAATAGAAGGGCCTCCTTTCATATGCGACAGTAACTCTAATGCAAAAGCAGGCGTGATTTCTTCCACTACTGATTCACCAAGAATGATCTCTTTTAAAAATTTAGCTTTCACGCCAGCAGCACTCGTGGTACCAGGCACAACATTGTATATGAAAAAGTTAAGAGAATCCGCTCTATACTTATTTTCTAAATCTTTAATTTGCTCAATAATTGCGCTTAACAATTCGGCATCATCAATTGGCTTTGGATTAAGCCCCTGACCTTTTCGTTCTTCGATCTCCTTGATGTAATCTTCATAAATGTTCATAAGAAAAATGTTTTCAATGTTAAATTCAATTAAATCAAATTGATTTTCATGAATTGTGATAATGGCACTTGCGCGGAAGCATGCTGACTTGATTTTTTGTTTAAAGCAAAATTTACATTATCCAAACCTCTTTCAAAGATTTCTACTAGTATACTATCCCAAAGGAAATTGTAAACCATTTTTAAAGAAAGTGAAAGTGTTGTCAGTTGTTCAACAACTTCTTGTACGGCATGAATAAAACTTTGTCTTCTAGCATATAACCCTATTAATAAATCAGTGCCAAATGCCATGTCTTCTGTTTAATTTTTTGTTTTTTTAAAAGTTTCGCAAATTACTAAATTAATCTTTAGAAGTAAAAACAAACGCTGCAATACAATTGTTCTATATTGCGATTTATTATAGTCACATTATAAATTAATCTGATTATATTTTTTTCAATATTTTCAGATTAATAATGATGATTATTTAATCGATTCTTATTTTAAAAAAATTTTTATCTCTTAGATTCGTTGTTGGTCTTTCAAAATATACGAACAGCAAGTAACTAAGTTGCTATGATAATAGCCAATAAATAAACAGAATTACTATTTTAATGATGAATGATGCCTGTGATACATCTATAAAATATTGACACAATAGAATAATTTATCAAATAAAGATGTTTTTTCTGGACTTATATGATCGACATTAATCTCCAATTAAAGATTTAAGACCTTCCCTAAAAGAAAACAGACAAAACAATAACATATTGATATTCAAATACATATTTACATATCTGTTTTAATAATCGCTAAGTAACTAATTATTACAAAAGCAAGCCCACAAATAGGTAATCTCTTAAAAAAGCCATTAGCACTGTGTTTGTAGTGAATTGTAAAAGTTTTATTGGACAACAAGGATACAGAGTTTTTTCCGTACCTATTATTTTAAAATAAGCTCTTAATAATTTGTGTTTCGGTAATACCTTCAGCTTCGGCTTTATAGTTTTTAATAATCCTATGTCTTAAAATACCAAAAGCTACGGCTTGGACATTTTCTATATCGGGAGAAAATTTACCTTGTATGGCCGCATGTGTTTTAGCTGCCAATATTAAGTTTTGTGAAGCTCTTGGACCAGCACCCCAATCGATATAATTTTTAACTAATTCGCTAGTTGTTTCGCCATTTGGTCTGGTTTTACCTACCATGGTAACCGCATATTCAATAACATTATCGGCCACTGGTATGCGTCTTATTAAATGCTGAAAGTCTGTTATTTCTTTTGCTGAAAACAGTGCGTTTACTTTTGCTTGATTGTCTGAAGTGGTTGCTTTTACAACCTCTACTTCTTCTTTAAAAGATGGATAATCCAAATTAATAGCAAACATAAAACGGTCTAATTGTGCTTCTGGCAACGGATACGTTCCTTCTTGCTCGATAGGATTTTGTGTGGCTAATACAAAATAGGGGAGCTCCAATTTATAGTGATGACCAGCTACCGTTACCGCACGTTCTTGCATGGCTTCTAATAAAGCTGCTTGCGTTTTTGGAGGTGTTCTGTTAATCTCATCGGCTAAGATAATATTAGAAAAGATGGGGCCTTTTATGAATTTAAAATGGCGGTCTTCGTCTAAAATTTCACTGCCCAGAATATCACTAGGCATTAAATCGGGCGTGAATTGGATACGCTTAAATTCGAGTCCCAAAGCTTGTGCAATGGTATTTACCATCAAGGTTTTTGCTAAACCCGGCACACCAATAAGTAATGAATGTCCGCCAGAAAAAATAGAAATTAATATTTGATTTACAACCTCATCTTGACCAACAATGACTTTGGCTATTTCTGTTTTTAAATCTTTATATCGTTTTACAAATTGTTCGATAGCAGCTACATCAGACATATTATTACTTTTTTAACCAGTTGCTGGAAAATTTACAATCTCTATACGTTCCACTAATTTTTATATAAGTATCTAAAATCTTTTCTTCCTGCCATTTTGCAATTGCTTTTATCTTTTTTTCATCTAAAGCCAGTTGCTTAATTTTTAAATAATCGCGTGCATAATCTGCTTCGTGCTCGTCTATTCTATCGGTAACCATTAAAATTTTAAACTTGGTTTTACCGGTTCTGTCTTCTTCTTTTAATACCAAACTAACCTCACCGTCTTTTAAGTTTTGGATTTGTGAATATAACTCCGGTTCCATTCTGGTTAACTCAAAATTATAATCTTGGGTGATTGGGTTTATCAATTGCCCACCATCACCACGTGTTTCTTTTTCATCACTGGCTTCTCTGGCAGCATCGGCAAACGATATTTTACCCTCAACAATACGCTGTCTTACTTTTTCCAAACGTTCTTTTGCTTCTTTTACAGCTTCGATTGAAACTTTTGGTGATAATAATATATGGGCTACATCATATTCTTGCCCTCTAATTTTTTCACATTGAATGATATGATAGCCAAAATCGGTTTCAAAAGGTTCTGATATTTCACCTTCTTGAAGTGAAAAAGCTACTTGCCTAAACTCTTTAACCATTCGTGGTTGTTTTCTGTTCAAGGTATATTTTCCACCTTTACTTGCCGAACCTGGGTCTTCGGAATACAATACGGCTTTAGAACGGAAACTAGCGCCGTTTTCAATAATATCGGCTTTAAACTCCTTTAATCTATTAATAACACGTTGTTTTTCTTCTTCCGATATTTTAGGCTCAGCAACAATCTGGGCTACTTTTAACTCGGTTCCAAATGTTGGACGCTCGTCTTTAGGGATTTTTTCAAAAAATGCACGTACCTCTTCAGGCGTTATTTCAATTTCCTCAACAATTTTAGCCTGCATTTTAGCTGCTAATTGATTGCTTTTATTAATTTCGAACATCTCGTCTCTAAACGCTTTTTCATCGTCCTTTTTATAAAACTCTAAAAGCTTTTCCATAGATCCATTCGTTTGTGCCAAGAATTGTTCGATTTGGTAATCTACATTCTGTCTTATTTCGGAATCAGAAACTTGAATACTATCTTGTATCGCTTGATGTGCATACAATTTGTCTTCTAATAATTTCCCAAATAATTCACATGGTTTTATATCGGTCGTATTAACACCCTGTGCCTGTAATTGCAAATAGGCTTTATCTATATCTGAATCTAAAATAATATAGTCACCTACAACGGCTGCAACACCATCAACCTTTTTAGCATTTTGGGTACTGATTGAATCTGCTTTTTTAGGCGTTTCCTGTACTTTCTCGTCGTTTATTACTTCTTGTGCAGATATATTATTTACTATTAGTAAGGTTATGAATAAAAGAACGAGTTGTTTCAAATTATTTGTAAATTTCAAATTGTTTATTTTTAATAGCATCTTTAGTAATGTCTTTTTCTAATTCTCTAATAAGTTCAAGCTTTCTTTTATTAACGACAATCTGATCTATAGTTGGCCTTACGTACTCTAAAGGCGCCGTATCATTTCGAAACAAAACGTCATTAATTTGCATCAAATATACTCCTAATGAATCTTTGAGTTGTACAAAATTAGATTTTTTTAACAGTTGATCTTTATTTTCAAGAGTAATAGCTGGAATTTTACTAACTACTTGGTTCGCCTTAATCCAAATGGTATCGTTTAACGAGTACGATTTAAACTGTATGGAAATAGCATTTAAGTCTTTTTTGTCTTTGGAATTGAAGCGTTTAAATTTTTCTACAATCGCCTTGTAGTTGATAATGTTCTCGTCCAAATGAATATACCTAAACTTTAGCAATTCTTCATTTAATTTAAATATATCTTTATTTTCATTGTAATAAGCTTCGGCTTCTTGTTTAGTAACCACCGTATTCATATCCCTTTTTACTAAAGCCTCAATATATGCTTTAGTGTATAAATCGGTTTTATACTGATCCACCAGCTTATTAAACTCTGCCTGCTTTGATTCGCTTAAATTAACTTTAGCGCCATCTACAAACAACTGCTGGGTAGCCCAACGCTTAATAAAGTTTTGAACCAACAGCATACTATCTTCTTTGGAAGTACCTTCAGAAACTAAATCTTTAATATCATCATAATACAAATAGGTATCGTTAACCCTTGCAACAGCAACCCTATCGTCTGTTTTTTTAAAAAAGTCACACGAGGTTACTAATATTAAGAGAAAAAATATGATGATTTTATCTTTCACCTATTGGTTTTTTATTTGGGACTTTACATTTTTTAAAGCCTCTTGGTTTATTACTATTTTATATTTTTCTGCGAGTTCTTTTAGCCATTTTTCCTCTTTATATGCTTGATAATCGCTTATCACCAAACCTTTAGCTTCTTCTAATGTTTTTTGGGTTTCTGGCAACACTTCTTTTACTTGAACTAAAACAAAAGCATTATTATGATTGTATATTTTAGATATTCCTTTTTTAAACTCAAAACCTTTTGGCAATGCTTGATGATTGACATCCATGGTATCTACCGTAAAGATAACGTCTATTTTATCATTACTATTTACAAGTGTTTTAATTTCTTGTAATGCCATCCCCTTTTTTAACAGTTTCGCTACTTTTTTTAACGTTTTTTGGTCTTTTGAAGAAGCTACTACGGCATCTACACGTTTTGGTGTTAGATACTTGTTCTTATGTGAGTTGTAGTAATCTTGAATTTCTAAAGAATCGGTTTTAGCCGTATTCCAAATGGTGGTTTCCATCAAATCGAACAATAATAATCCGTCTCTATATTCGGCAACCACATGGGCATATTCTTCGTTTTCGTTTTCAAGATTATCTTCTTGATATGTTACTAAACTCGTATTTAAAAACGCGTTATAATGTTTTAAAGCCAAGGTTTTAAAATCGGTTTTTGCAGCAGTATTACGTTGTACTGAAACTAAATAATCGCCAAAATCTTTATATATTAATTGCTTGTTTCCTATTTTAATCAGTGGTTTATCGGCGGTAAAATCTTTAGGAAGTTGCCAAGTACTTTTAAAATAATCGGCATTCAAAATAGATGCAAAATACGCTAACGCAGGTTGTTTTTCTGGAATATTGTATTTTGTTTTAAGCTTAGTATATAAAGCTTCATCTATTAATTTAGAACGCTCATCACGCTTTACTTTTTGCTCCAATTCCTGTTTCATATCTTCAAAAGAGGCTATGTTTTTTTTGCCATACAATTTTACAATATGCCACCCGTATTGCGTTTTAAAAGGTTCGGAGACCTCGCCTATTTCATTTAAACCAAAAGCAGCACCCTCAAACTCATTGGAGTTTATTTGTCCGCTAGAAAATGGCGCTAACATACCACCATTTAGTGCTGAATTTGTATCATCTGAAAACTGTTTTGCCAAAGCTTCAAAATCTTCACCTTGTTTTAGTTTTTTATAAATATCCTGGATTCTATCTTCTGGTTTTTCAGCTAAGGAATCGCCTGGCTTTTCTACAACCATAATGTGTGCCACCGTACGTTCGCCTCTAGATTTTCTTTTGTCTTGCACATATACAATATGATACCCAAACCGAGTTCTAAACGGTTGTGAAATATCGCCAACTTTGGTATTGAACGTAGCATTTTCAAACGGATAAACCATTCTAAAACCTGAAAAATAACCTAAATCTTCACCATAAACCGTTTGTCCGTTATGCACTTCTTGTCTTACTTTATCAAAACCTTCTTTTAAAGCTCTATTACGCAAGTTTAAAATAGAATTATAAGCTGTCAAAGTATCGTTAGGATTTGCATTTTCTGGAATTTTTATTAAAATATGTGATGCTTTTACATCATTAGAAATACGCTCGTATGCTTCTTCCACCAAGGCATCGGTTACTTTGGCATCTGTAATAAAACTTTTTGCCAACTGCTTTTTGTAACTGTCTAACTCGCGTATGTATGTTGGTTTTTCTTGAAGCTCTAAAGTTTTTGCCTCTTTTAACTTTAGTTTGTAGTTGGTAAAAAGCGACAGATACTCATCCACATCTTTTTGGGATTCATCTTGAACTAAATCTAAATTTTTATTATAAACCCTTAAGAATTCTGAAACATAAACGGGCTCATCATCAATACTGAACAATATTTCTTTATCAACAGATTGACCCTTAACATTTGTAATAAATACTGAAAAAATTAAAATAAGTAAATACTTAAAGTTCATTTGAATAAAATTTATATAATAGCACAAAAATAGCAATATAAAGCTATAATGCAAGTTGCTTTTAAAAACGATTAAAAACATAAAATATTTTCATTTTTGAAGCAGTGGACTCGTATATTTTTTTACCTTTCAATTATTAATTAGTGTCCGATTCAAGATTCAAGACCGCTTCGCTGAAAGAAAATAGAATATAGACAAGAGACAATAGAAGAATGTACGTAGACATAATGACAGCAAATTGATATTCAAATGTATGTTTGCATGTCTGTTTTTTGTAATCGTAAGTAACTAATTATTACAAAAAGCAAGGTCACAAATCAGTAATCTCTTTAAGTTTGCAGTGAACTGTAAAAGTTTAATCAAACAAGAATGTTTTTTTATTAAATACTATGCGGAAATTAAAGCTAATATGGGATTTTCATGGACCAGATGCCACTAAAATTGCACAACATCATGAAATTCATTTAAAAGAATACATCCTACTAGAAAAATTGGACATCACTATTACTGGCTTTGAAAATATAAGTGAAATACATGCCCTCGCTTATTTGGTTGTAGATGAAGTAAACATGAAACCCATTCGAGATGCTCTAAAACCACATAGAGGACAGGTTTATGTCTAAAAATAAAGCTTTCGATATCTCAATGATACCTGTATTCAATCAAAAAATCAAGACGAGTTCTAAATTAAAATCAAATTGAACCATCTATTCTCACTTAAAAGAATAACCAATACCTGTAGCTTTGCTGTCTTGAAATTTTTTTCACCTAAACTTATCATTAAAAACATCAAGAGCTTTTGAAAATAAAACTAGACGGATTTGTCTTGGCTATAATAGCCATTGTTATTACGGCTTATTTTTTTCCTAATTGGGGCAGTAAAAATAGCCCAATACCTTTAAACCTTATTGGAAGTATTGGGGTGTCATTAATTTTCTTTTTTTATGGATTAAAGATAAGTCCGGAAAAGATAAGAATAGGTTTAAAAAACTGGAGATTGCATCTCTTGGTGCAAACATCAAGCTTTATTTTATTTCCAATACTTGTTATGGGATTTTATCCGCTTATATCTAACGAAAACGACCATACAATCTGGTTGGCGTTTATGTTTTTGGCAGCACTTCCTTCAACAGTGTCATCATCTGTAGTTATGGTGTCTATTGCAAAGGGAAATATTCCGGCTGCTATATTTAACGCTAGTATTTCTGGACTTATTGGAATTATTATCACACCTCTATGGATGGGGCTATTTTTACAGGAAACCACCACTAATTTCAACCTAGGAAGCATTTACTTAAAACTACTTACCGAAATTTTATTACCAGTAATTATTGGGATGTCTTTACAACGTTATTTAGGCGAATTTGTTAGGAAACATCTACGATATCTAACCTTATTTGATAAGGCCATCATCTTACTTATCATTTATAAAAGTTTTGCTGAATCGTTTACAGAACATGTTTTTAACTCAGTTAACTTTTCGGATTTATTACTCATCCTGACTGCTGTTATCGGGTTGTTTTTAGTCGTTTTTTTGATTATTAAACGGATTGCGAAATATTTAGGTTTTACTTTGGAAGATCGCATCACAGCACAATTTTGCGGTACCAAAAAATCGTTAGTACATGGTACCGTTTTTTCTAAAATACTATTTCAAAATACGGCATCGGTAGGTATCATATTGCTTCCGCTTATGCTATTTCATTTTATACAGATATTCATAATCAGTATAATCGCAGCAAGGTTCGAAAGGCAAATTTCACCTTCTAAAAGTTAATCGAATTTAATATTTAACTTGGTTTAATTTAATATACAAACAACAATTTCAAGGCGAAACTATTCAAAAAAAAAGCTATCTAAAAAGTCTAGTTCTATGTCATATTGAGCTTGTCGAAATATTTTAACTACCGATAATCAATATCGGTTTCGACAAGCTCAACCTGACAAATTAAATTTAAAGGACTTTTTAGACAGCCTCTTTTAATTTTTATCAATAAACCTATCTGGAATAATTAGGTGATTCTTTGGTAATGGTTACATCGTGTGGGTGGCTTTCGTTAATACCACTCGCTGTAATTTTTATAAACCGACCTGTTTCTTTTAAAGTCGCAATATCTTTAGCACCACAATAGCCCATGCCTGCACGCAAACCACCAATAAACTGATGGATGCTTTCGTATAAATCGCCTTTGTAAGGTACGCGACCTACAATACCTTCTGGCACTAATTTCTTAATATCGTCTTCAACATCTTGGAAATAACGGTCTTTACTCCCTTCTTTCATCGCTTCCACAGACCCCATCCCACGATATGATTTAAACTTTCTGCCTTCATAAATAATCGTCTCTCCTGGCGATTCTTTAGTTCCTGCTAATAGCGACCCTAACATCACAGTATCTGCTCCTGCAGCAATGGCCTTAGGAATATCACCTGTATAACGAATTCCACCGTCGGCAATTACCGGAACTCCCGTCCCTTTTATAGCCGCAGCTACTTCTAAAACTGCTGAAAACTGAGGAAAACCAACGCCTGCAACCACACGTGTTGTACAAATAGATCCTGGACCAATACCTACTTTTACGGCATCGGCTCCTGCTTCTACTAAATACTTCGCTGCTGCTCCTGTAGCAATGTTACCAACAATAACATCTAAATTAGGAAACTTCGCTTTAATGTCTTTTAATACACCAACCACACCTTTGGTATGTCCATGTGCGGTATCAATCACCACCGCATCAACACCGGCATTTACCAAAGCTTCGGCTCTATCAATCGCATCGCCCGTAACGCCAATAGCCGCAGCTACACGCAAACGCCCATATTGGTCTTTATTGGCCATAGGTTTTTGACTCAATTTTGTGATATCTCTAAACGTAATTAAACCCGATAGTTTGTAATGGTCGTCAACAATAAGTAGCTTTTCGATTTTATGTTGTTGAAGTATTTTTTCGGCATCTTTTAAAGAGGTTCCAACGGCAGCAGTTACTAAGTTTTCACTAGTCATCACCTCAACTATGGGACGCTTTTTATCGTGCTCAAAACGTAAATCACGGTTGGTTACAATACCTTTTAGCGTTCCATTTTCATCTACAATAGGAATCCCACCAATACCGTATTCAGCCATCGCTTTTTTGGCGTCGTTTACTATGGCCGTAAGTGGCAAAGTTACTGGGTCTATAATCATCCCACTTTCAGCACGTTTTACTTTTCTAACTTTTAAAGCCTGAGCTTCAATAGTCATGTTTTTGTGCAATACACCAATACCACCTTCTTGCGCCATGGCAATAGCCATTTTGCTTTCGGTAACGGTATCCATAGCTGCCGAAATAATAGGCACGTTTATGGTAATGTTACGTGTAAATTTTGTTTGAATATTAACTTCGCGTGGAAGTACTTCTGAATATGCTGGAACTAGTAGAACGTCATCATAGGTTAACCCTTCTCCTAGAATTTTATTTTGATGTGCAGTCATGATGCAATTATGATTATAATTGCGTGCAAATATACACATTTTTTTCTGTTTGAATTGCGTAAAACCAAAAGAATAAGTGAACTCATCTTGATTTTTTCTATTTCCTAAAACCTGCCTGCCGGCAGGCATGAATGGCTAAAACTTATCCATATTTCGTTACTTTTTTTATGTGTAGCGATGCTATGCCTTGCAAGAAGCGCTTCATCTGTACAAATTTTATCTCATTCCTGCCTGCCGGCAGGCAGGTTCGGTTAAAAACAAAAAGTCAAGATGAGTTCATAACAACAACAAATTATCGGTTGGTATCTTCAAAATACCTCCTAAGTGTGTTTAAAGCGTACTCATACCGGATGTCTTTATTGGTCAAATCGCCTGTAAATCGAATCGCTTTTGGGACAAATATGCCATACAAACACTTGCCTTTTAAAATATTTTCCATCTTTTTTAAACTATGGGAATCGATGTTATCAATAATAGCATCAACCCAAACATACTGCTCTTTGTACAAAATATCTTTATCCCATTGTAAACCAGCTTCTCCATTTAAAACATCTGTTGATTTAAATAGGGTGTTTATTTCGGGAAATGAATTTTCAAAAACAGACTCGCTGCAACTATTGGCATAGGTCATCATCTTTTTATTCACAAAAATGACATTTGGAAACGTTTCCATAGTGCATAATTTGCTGGAAACAAAATGCACCATTTTAAACCAAACAACTTGGTGTCCTTGTTTTTCAACTTCAGCATTTGCCCATTTGTAAAAATCTTTGCGCTCTGCAATGGTGGTGTACTCTTGGGGTAGATTGTTCTCTAAATTAAAAGCATTGGCAAGTCTCCAAACAGCTGTGTTGTTTATTCTATCAGATTTTAACCAATCGGAAGGCAACAGGGTTTCCTTATGGGTGGTTTTATGGTAGACTCTTAAACTTTTCCATTCCTTTGCATTGACAGATAGGCTTGAAACAAGCAGAAATAAAAAATAATATATTTTAAAATTCATCTTGACTTTATCCATTTCCTGAAAACCTGCCTGCCGGCAGGCAGGAATGGTAAAATTTATTCATATTTAGTTACTCTTTTTTATGTGTAGCGATGCTGCCTTGCAAAAAGTGCCTCATCTGTACAAATTTCATCTCATTTTCGGTTAAAAACAAAAAATCAAGATGAGTTCTCTCATAATTGTATAAAACTACAAGAAAATACTATTCAAATATCTCATCATTTAATTTTTTTCCTAGAATCTTAAGGTCTTCTAAAACCGCCGCCGGATCTGTTTTGGTATCTATCACCCATATTCATATTTTGACCTGCAAATCGTCCAAATTTATAAACAAAGGTTAGCATAAAGTATTGTTCTAATATTTTATTCTCTACATCTTGAATAGCCGTTTCAGAAACGGACCTATTATAGCCATTATTTTTCCCTAAAATATCATAGCCAACTGCTGTTAAAGTTGCTTTATTGTCCCATAGCTGCACTCCTAAGCCTGCATTCCAAAAAACAGCAGCTCCATCAAAATCATCACCCACCCTACTGTTATATCGGTACGATACTTTATTAGTAAAAAAGGCATCTTTTAGAAAAAACACAGAAGATTCCAACCTTAAATTCTGTACAAAATAATCGTTATCGTTATATGTATTGGTATCGTATTTAGTATGAGTCATCTCATAACTGTAAGATGTACTTATATCTATTTTCTTGTTATGTGAATAACTTAATGACAGCGATGGTCTAAGCGTATTCGTTTTTGTTGTGAATCTTACAGTATTTTGAATGGATTTAATGTTTCTATAATCGCCATGAAACCTTAAATTGATATTGAAATTATTTTTTTTGCTGAAATATGATTTTGAAATAGCCGTATTTCCCGAAACACGATAATCACCATTTATATTTTCGTAGGTTGTATAGCGTATTAAATCTGAATCTGTTATGGTCGAATTAATAATTTTGTCTTGTACAAATTCAGCATTGGCATTTGCTGTAACATTAATATTATTAAATGCTATGTTGTTTTGGTATCTTAGACCAACCTCATGGCTCACGGCTGGCTCTAAAAAAGGGTTTCCGGTTCTTATATTGGTTATATTACTAACATCGGCAATGGGCTGTAATTGGCTAATGGATGGTAGGTTAACATTTTGGTCGTAATCCAAAGTGATATTTTTATAGCCTTTTTCATCACGATAGCGTATTCTACCAGAATAGGTTACATATTCAAACTCATTTTTAAAATTACGTGCGTTAATAATATGGTCTTTATAATTTCTAAATGTATTGGTATAAGAACCATTCACTTCAAAACGAAATTCCTTATAATCGTATCGCAGTCCTAATGTTGGTCTAATGGTGGTAGCGATGTATCGACTATCTACGCTTATTTGATTGTTAAAACTCGTATAGTCGGCATCATTTTCATCAAAATCATAAATAAATTTTTCGTCCTTTTGACTGTTTACCGTGGCACTGTACCTTGGTATGATTCTAAAATTGGTTAATAACTCTTTGCTCCATCTGGCATTTAAATTTATTCTTGCTCCCGAATTATTGGTATTTGAGATTTGGTCTTGCACGACATTGGTACTGCTGCTTTCAAAATCATTTCCAGAATAGTTTGAACCCTCAGCATCTTGCTTATCGAATGCGGTACTAAACCCTATATTAAAGTAATCTCTTTTTTTACCAACTCTTGAGGTGACACTAAAATCGTTATTAAAATTATAACTTGAGCTGCTCGAATTACTTTCAGAAAAATAAGTACCTACTAAATCACCATTGGCATATTCAGAAATTCGGTTTACCGTTGAAAAAGAGTCATTATTTGAGGTATTAAAATTGGTGACATTAGATAATTGCACATGGTTTCTAGAGCTTTTGTTTTTGGGTTTAATAAGAAATTTTAAATCTGACCCCACATCATGCCTATCGGAATTGTTAAAACCTCTACTAGTCGCATTGGTTATATAATTTAAATCGGGCAGGAAATTCTCTGTATAACTTTTTTGTGCCCTATCGGTGCTTTGGTTACTGTATCTATAATCGGCATTTACACGGGTTTCGTTCCATTTTCCTTTAGAAAAATTAGCACCTAAAAAATCGGATTCTATATAGCCATTACTGGAATCGGCATCGGGCAACGAATTAAAACCTTTGGACATATTTATGTTGTTTGTCCCCATAATAATGCCTAATTGCTTGCCATCAATAAGCTGAAATAGATTGGCATTGGCTTGGTATTTTTTATCGGTGCCATAGCCCAAATTGACATCGCCAAAATAGGCTTTATTCTGTCCTTTCTTTATTTTCAGGTTTATTTCTTTAGTACCTGAATCAGATTCTTCTCCTGTAAATTTTTGCATATCGGTTTTATAATCGGTTACCTGAACTTTACTAACAGCATTACTAGGGATATTCTTTAGAGCAATAGCACCATTCTTTTCTCCAAAAAACCGCATCCCATCGACATTAATAGCCTCTACTTCAACCCCATTGACCGTAATGATGCCATCTAAATCTACTTCAACACCTGGTAATTTTTTTAATAAATCTTCCACCTTATCATTTGGCATGGTTTTAAAACTATCGGCATGATATTCTATAGTGTCTTTTTTGATTAAAATAGGAGGCGCTTTCCCGATGATGGACACCACACTTAATTCTTCAACCTGATCTTCTAACGTCAGACTTCCTAAGTTTAATTGCTTGCCCGTAGGCACATCGATGTCTTTTTTAAATGGCTTATAACCCATATAGGCAATATTGAAAATAGCCTTGGAATCGTTCTCGGTATTTACCTGTAATGAAAACTCGCCATTTTTATTTGTAATACCATAAGATATGGGAATACTGTCTTTGATACTTTGGAGATATACCGTAGCGCCTTCTAAAACATGAGCGTTTTGGTCTTTAACAATACCTTCTAAAGTGAATTTTTGTGCAAATAATGTTGTTGAAATAAATAACGACAGTACTACTACTAATTTTTTCAATGTGGTTTTTTAGTTAGGTTCATGCATTAGACCTAACTATCATTAGAAAGTTTAATGTAGAAATGTTAAATAACTACTAAATTTTCTATGCAAAATAATTAAGAAACCAAAATACTATTATAAAACAGGTAAATAAAGAAAAATCTAATTACTCTTTTGAAGCAATTGTTTAAGAATAATAATTACTGAAACCGTGAAGATAAGCGTCATTAAAATACCCGAAAACATAACGATATACTTCATCCAAAGCACCTCGTGCCAAAGTAAATATAAACCTCCAAAAGTAAGAATCACTGATATAAAAGGCTCTATAATTAAAAAGAGCTTCAGTTTTTTATTAAGTTTGGTAATTGCAACTAATCCTCCTACCAAAAAGAAAATAATTGACATAGAAAGAATATGATTGTGAACCAACGTCAACATTTCTTTTTTGCTTTTTTTGAAATACATGACTGTAGCATTTTCATCAGCTTCATTTCCTAAATATTGCTCTTCAATACCATTTGGATTTGCAGAAGACGTTTCGCCAACAAATAATAATCCGGTATAAAAACCAATACTTAATACGATAATAAATGCACCGATTAATAATTTTAATTCTTTAGGAAGGGTTAATATTAATCCGTTTAATTGCATTTACAGTACTTTTTTTGATTGAAGAATTCTTAAAGATTGTAATAGGTTGTTCATGGCATTAGTCATAGAGCGCACCGAAATAGTAGCTCCGGAAATGGCTACTATATCATCACCATATCTTAAATTATCTGATGATTTTTTACCAGTAAATTGCTGTAACCAACGTTTACTTCCAATTTCGCCACCATAATCTTCTCGATAGGCGATTATCTTGGTTTTTAAAACTATTTGGTCTTTATCTAGCAATACTAAATAATCGAACTGATCTGTTTTACTGGGTGCTTTACCCATGTAAGCGTAACCAATAAATTTGTTGTTGGCTTTTATAGCTATAAAATTATTGGATTCAAATTTAGATGGAAGTTCTTTATTTATTTCTGAAGAAAAGGTGATGGTTTCGTATGTATAGCTTGCTACCTTGAAAGTATCCTTAATTTCTTTATCTACTTTTTTACTAAGATCTTTTTGTGTTGTAAAAGACAGTAATACCAAAGTAATTAGTAAAAGAGAAAATTGTTTTATATTCATGTGGCAAAAATATTGATTTATTGCTCGATTAAACAAATAATATACCAAAAAGCTAAGTAAATGTATTTACTTAGCTTTTTGGTTTTTGTTTTGCGTTAGGGATAGCAGTGGAAATCCTTTTTGTGAGGCACGATCAAAAAGATTGCAACGTATAGCCCGACCCTTGTGGTAACGCCCAAATTAGTTTAGAACCAAACGCCGATACCAAAATTTAATTGATTTTTTGCGCTTGTGGCTGCAGCATTGTCTTTAATTTGATAATCTGCCTTAACTACTGCCCCTGGTGCTACTTTATAGCTTAAACCAAAAGTCCATTCGTCTCTGTTGTAACTATCGTTTCTTATTAGCCCTCCCTCAACTGATGCATGGGTATCATAATCTTCATAGCGAGCAAAAGCGAATAATTGTTGTTGTTTTGTTTGTGGTAATAGATTGTAAGCACCTTCTAAATACCACCCTTGTAAAGCACTACCTAAATAGGCACTGTTAAGCGTATTATAATCTTCTGTATCTGAAATACTTGCGCGAATAAATTGACCACGAGCCGTAAAACGTTGGTATGCATAACGTGCATCGACACCAACCATTGAAATGCCAACATCGGCACCATCTAGCATGTCTACGTCATCTTCAGCTTGTGTACGACCAAAATATCCAGATAGGCCTAAACGTAGTCCAGGTAATCCATAATAATCTAATTTACCAGCTAAATTTGGTGTGTTTATGGTTGATTCCGCACCTTTTTGACGACCATTACGCAACCCATTTGAACCGCCCAAAACTTTGCCTTCGTTTACAGATTTAAATCCATTAAAAAGATAAGCTTGGTAACGTAAAGACACATTGTCAATGCGACCGGAAACACCTATGCCTATTTCTCTCCAAGTAGTTGGAACAATACTTTTATCAATACTTGGTCTATTTACACCATTGAAAGTAGTCGGTTCGTGGTATTCATTTACAATACCCATTGGTACCAGCATCAACCCCCCTCGTAAATTTACGTTATCGTTTAGACTGTACTGCAAAAAAGCTTGTTCTACATAAACCTCTTTTACGTGTTCAAACTCGATCTCTGTTACAAATTGTACTCTGTCATTAAATTTATAACCTAAAAGCATTACTAATCGCTGTATATCTAAAGTACCGTTACTGCCTTCTGGTTGGTTATAGGAAACTTCGCCGTAACCACCAACTGTAACACCATTATTAATGTTTCCAGATAAAATACGTTGTGCCGCATTTACTTGGTTTTGTGGATTAGTAGATATTGAATCTGGAACTGTTTGTGCAAATGTAAAAGCAGTTGCAAAAACTGCTAATAGTAAAGGTACTCTTTTCATTTTGTTGTTTGGTTTTGTTTTTTATTTAGACTTGATATAAATAATAAATTAATTCTCGTGCAAAAATAAAATACAAAATGAGAATCACAAAGTTTATTTAGATTAAATTTAAATTAACTTTATAACTACATGATTATTAAAAACTTAAGTTTAATGATAAACAGTAAAAATCTTAGTAGCCTCATTATGGGCACTTTCAAAACTCAATGCATTTAAACTGTTATTTTTTTGGGAAGTAAAGTACGACAACAACTTTTCAGTGGGCATATTACCTGTTAATTCATCCTTTGCCATGGGGCAACCACCATAACCTTGAATAGCGCCATCAAAACGTTTACATCCTGCTTTATAAGCGGCATCTACTTTTTCGAACCAGGTAGATGGTGTGGTGTGTAGATGAGCACCAAACTCGATATTAGTGTATTGTGGTATTAAATTTGAAAACAAATACTGAATGCTTTCTGGGTTTGAGCTACCAATGGTATCACTCAACGATAAAATTTTCACCCCCATGCTGCTTAAACGTTCGGTCCACTCACCTACTATACCTACATTCCAGGGATCTCCATACGGATTACCAAATCCCATAGAAATGTAAACAACCACTTCTTTATTGGCTTTGTTAGCAATTTCCAAAATCTCGGAAAGCGTTACAACCGACTGCGCAATGGTTTTGTGCGTATTTCGCATTTGAAAATTCTCTGAAATTGAAAACGGATAGCCTAAATAATTTATTTCAGCATGTTTACAAGCGTCTTCTGCGCCTCTAGTATTTGCTATAATAGCAAGTAATTTACTTGTCGTACTGCTTAAATCCAGCATGGATAGTACCTCGGCGGTATCCACCATTTGCGGAATCGCCTTTGGAGAAACAAAGCTTCCAAAATCAATCGTGTCAAAACCAACACGTAATAAAGACTGAATGTATTGCGCCTTTTTCTCTGTTGGAATAAACTGTTTGATGCCTTGCATAGCATCTCGTGGGCACTCTATTATCTTTATTTGGCTTGACATTGTGTTAATTAAAATGCGGTGCTAAAAATACTATTATTTTATGAACTCAACTTGGCTTTTTTTGATTGAAGTGAAAAAGTCAATATAAATTCTATAAAAACTTATGTGAACATTTTATTTCTCTATGTATTCTTTGTTGCACAGAGTCTCATTAGTGATTAGTGACTTTTTGTAAGCATTCACAAAACTAGTCGACTTAAAATTAAAAATAAGCAGATGAAAAACTATACTTTAACTTTATTTTTTGGACTGATATTTTCGATAAGTGGCTTTAGCCAAAGCACTGCAGATTACAGCATATCACTAACGACTATTTGGAATGCGACCGACCATACTTCGGTTCCTGAAGATGCGCATTGGTCGGAGCTTGTTGGTGCCACCCATAATACTGCTAACGCGTTTTTTGAATTAGTGGTTGTCTCACCCAACACCGATGGTATTAAAGATATGGCCGAATTAGGCAATAACACCAACTTTATGAGTGAAGTTAATACCGCCATTTCATCAAACAAAGCTGACCAATGGATAAATGCCGGTGATTTGGCTGGTGCTATTGGCACATTTACTATTGACAATTTACAAGTAAGCGAAAGCTTCCCTTTAATAACTTTGGTTTCCATGGTCGCTCCAAGTCCCGATTGGTTTATTGCCGTTAATAGCATTGACTTAAGGTCTGGAAACAATAGTGTCAACAATGGTTGGAAAGACAGTTTTACTTTGGATGTTTTTGCCTACGATGCGGGTACCGATGATGGTACCGATTATACTTCGGCAAACGCTGTGAGCAACCCACGTGTAGGTGTTTTTAAAATTACAGACGCTCCCATAAACGGTAATAAAATGGGCACTGTGATATTTACTTATAATGCTTCAGCATTAAGTACTGTTAGCAATCATCCTATTGAAAACATTAAAATATTCCCGAACCCTACAAAAGGACGTATTACGGTTTCCAATATTCAAAATATCCACTTAAAATCCATTCATCTTTATAATGTATTAGGATGTTTGGTAAAAGACATTCCAACAGGTAATAGCCTTTCAAAAATAGATCTAAATCTAACGAACTTAAGCAAAGGGCTTTATCTGTTAAAACTGAATTCTATGGATGGAAAAACCAAAACCAGCAAACTTATTGTCAAATAGTCGATAAATCTCACAGTTCAACGTTTTTATTGTTCTGAAATAGCGAATAGGAATACATTTGAAAAAATGTTTTCCCCAAATGCATGTTTTAAAACCTAAATTACCTACTTTTTTATTGTTTATACTGTTATCATTTGGCATTAATACCTTTGCCCAAAATGAAACAGTTTCATGCGGAACCATTACCACAAAAGAATCCACAGCATTTTATAACAGCATAAAACCGCAACTTAAAAACCATGAGCAGGCTTTTATGCAAAAGCGGTTGTCCAAAAGCGTATCACATACAAAACTCATGAATTCCATTCCTGTTAAAGCGCATGTGATTCGCAATTCCAACGGAACGGGAGGTATTAGTGAGGCAGATCTTAACACGGCTATTTCCAATTTAAATACCCTATATGCCGGCGCATTTATGGAATTCTTTTTATGTGATGGTATTAACTACATTAACGAAGACAGCCTTTGCCATTTAAAGAAAGGTGATGAAAAAAGCTTAATAGAGACCAATAATGTTACGGGGTTAATAAATATATACTTTGTAGATTATATAGAAAACGAATTGGATGAAAGCATCTGCGGTTATGCTGATAACGAAGGCAGAAACGATGTGATTGTTATGAAAAATAGTTGTGTCACCAACGATTCTACATTGGCACACGAAATGGGACATTTTTTCTCATTAATGCACACACATGGAACGGATGACACACAAACCACCGAATTGGTAGATGGCAGCAATTGCGATACCGATGGCGATGGTATTTGCGACACCCCTGCCGACCCTAAATTAACTAGTAAAAATGTTAATAATTTTTGCCAGTATATTGGAACCGAAACCGATGCTAACGGTAGCATATATACTCCAGACACAGGCAATATCATGTCTTATGCCATGAAAGGATGTCGTTCCCACTTTTCGCAACAACAGCTAGCACGTATGTATGCCTTTTATCTTACGGCTAAAAACTATTTGGCTTGCCCGTCGTTTAATGCCAATTTTACAGCAGATGTTAATCAAACTTGTGACGAATCGTTAACTGTGAATTTTGAAAGCGATTGCGAAAACATGACCACATGGGCATGGGATATGGACAGTGATGGCGTGATTGATTATACCATTCCAAACCCATCGCACACTTTTACAAGTGGGGTTTATGATGTCACGCTAACCGTTTCAAACAAATCCAGAACTATAAAAAAAACCTATTCGAAGTTTATAAAAGTCGGTAACGCTGAATCACTTTTTAATGAAGATTTTGAATCTTACAGTTTACAAAGCGATGTTAATTGGACCGTAAAAGACCGTACTGAGCATGGTTACAACTGGCTTTTAAATAAAGGGGAAACAACTTCAAGCGGCACAGGACCTACTTCGGTCAAAACAGCAAAAAATCCATCCAATACTTATATGTATGCCGAAGCTTCGGGTGCACAACCTGATGACATTGCCGAATTACTTTCACCGTGTATGACTGTCACAAATCCAAATTCGGAGCTGGAATTTTCATACCATATGTTTGGAAAAGGTATTGGCGAATTACATATAGATATTAAAACGGAAGATGGTTACATAAACGATGTCATTCCCGCACTTATTGGAAGCCAACAAAAATATCAAGATGATGCTTTTTTAATGAAGGATATTGATTTATCAGCTTATACAAACCAAACTATTAATGTGCGCTTTAGAGCTGTTAGAGGCACAAATTGGGATGGTGATATTGCAATTGACAATGTATTTATTAAAACCATTGACGTGCCCATGTCCGATGCTGTTGTTAAAGTATATCCAAACCCTGCTTCGGGTGACATACTGTATGTTAACGCTTCAAATATGGGAGAAACCCTCAGTTATAATCTTACCAATTTAACTGGAAACGTGGTATTAACCGGGAATTTAATCAATAATCAAATACATGTGGGTAATCTTAGTTCGGGTATGTATTTATTAACCATTAGAAGCAAAGGGGCTACAGTTACTAAAAAGATTATAAAATAAGATTTAGTAGCCTGTCAAGCTGAGCCTGTCGAAGCTATCGAAAGAAGTGCCAACAATGGACTTCGACAAGCTTCCATTGATGTGTTTTATAAGCATCTGTTTTACAGCTAATTAAATTTAAAAAAACTACGTCATCGCATTCGCTAGTTAAAAACTTTAACAAAGGTCTCAGTCTGATATGATCAATTAATGATTAGTGATTAACGATTAAAAATAGCCAGTAGCCATTAGTCAATGATTGATGATTTTTGGTTAACGATTCAACAATTAAACGATTCAACAATTAAACGAATAAACAATAACAGATAATCAATAATGTTGGTGATTAGGACTTCGACAGGCTCAGTCTGACACTGTAAACAGTATTAAATAATAAGAGACTGTTTAAGTTTTAGCCCTTTAGAATCGCTTTATTTATCGCTTTTACCAAACTAGGGCCTTCGTAAATAAACCCCGTGTAAATTTGCACTAAATCGGCACCCGCTGCTATTTTTTCTAAAGCGTCTTTGGCTGAATGGATTCCTCCAACCCCAATGATTGGGAAAGCTTTGTTGCTTTTATCGGCTAGATATTTAATCACCTGCGTGCTTTTATTTTTAATGGGCCGTCCACTTAATCCACCGTTTCCAATGGCTTCCAGTTGCTCATTTGAGGCTTTTAACCCCGTTCTGTCAGTGGATGTGTTACTAGCAATAACACCGTCTAAATTGGTGGTAGCAACCAAATCTATAATTTCATCCAATTGAATGTTGTTTAAGTCGGGAGCAATTTTTAAAAGAATGGGCTTTTGCTTATCAAAACTTTTATTTGCTTTTTGTACAGCTCCAATCAATTCTTCCAAATATTCTTTGTCGTTTAGTTTGGCATGACTTCCCACATTTGGGCAACTTACATTGAGTACAAAATAATCTACATACGGGTGCAGTGCCTTAAAACATTCTAGATAATCTTTGGTATAATCTTCTGGTTTGGTATGCGTGTTTTTTCCAATATTCCCACCAATAATCAGTTTGCCCTTGTTGGTTTTTAATTGGGCTATAGCCGCTTCAAGACCTTCGTTATTAAACCCCATTCGGTTAATAATGCCTTGGTCGTCTTTCAATCGGAACAAACGCTTTTTGGGGTTTCCAGCTTGTGCTTTGGGTGTAACGGTGCCTATTTCAATAAAACCAAATCCAAAATTTGCCAGTTCGTTATACAACACTGCATTTTTATCAAATCCTGCTGCTAACCCCACTGGGTTTTTAAAAGTAAGTCCGAATACGTTTCGTTCCAACCGTTTATCATTCACAACATATAAACTTCTAAAAACTGCAGCAAAACCTGGAATTTTAGAACTGAATTTTATTAATGAAAACGTAAAATGGTGAATCTTTTCAGGGTCGAACAAGAAAAATAACGGGCGAAGTAGTAATTTGTACATCTGTATTATTTATGCAAAAGTACTTCTAAATATTGTAAATAAAAAATCGGTCAATCCAAAAGCAAAAAAATTAATAATTGTACTTTTGAATCTCAAAAGGCTATTTGATTTTCACACTCAATTTCTAATTCTAAAATGTCTTACCTTAACACTTTAAAATTCATTTCAAATGATTTCAAAAGAACACATCATTAAGCGCTTTATAAGTTACGTTACTATCGATACCGAATCGGATCCTACATCAAACACCACGCCCAGCACTGCCAAACAATGGGATTTAGCCAACAAACTTGCCGAAGAACTAAAAACGATTGGCATGCAAGATGTTAGCATTGATGAAAACGCCTATATTATGGCTACATTACCTAGCAATGTATCGCATGCTGTACCTACTATTGGATTTATTTCACATTTTGATACGTCGCCCGATTTTACGGGTGCTAACGTAAACCCCCAAATTATTGAGGATTATAATGGGAAGGATATTGTTTTAAATGAAGCGGAAGATATTATACTTTCTCCCGATTATTTTGAAGATTTACTCCAATACAAAGGGCAAACCTTAATCACTACCGATGGCACAACCCTATTAGGTGCCGATGATAAAGCGGGCATTACCGAAATTGTATCGGCTATGGAATATTTAATCCACCACCCTGAAATTAAACACGGCACTATTAAAGTGGGGTTCACTCCCGATGAAGAAATAGGCAGAGGTGCCCATAAATTTGATGTTGAAAAATTCGGAGCTGATTGGGCATATACTATGGATGGGAGTCAAATAGGCGAACTGGAATACGAAAATTTTAATGCTGCCAGTGCTGTAGTAAAAGTGAAAGGTAAAATTGTACACCCTGGCTATGCCAAAGGTAAAATGGTAAATTCCATGTACATTGCCCAAGAGTTTATCAACTCGTTACCACGTCTTGAAACACCCGAGCATACCGATGGGTATCAAGGTTTTTTTCATTTATACGCTATAAAAGGCGACGTAGAAGAAACTGTTTTGGAATACATTATTCGCGACCACGATTTTGGACATTTTGAAGCGCGTAAAGCCGTCATGGACAAATTAACCAACGAGCTAAATGAGCAATACGGAAGGGAAGTTATTCGTGTTGAAATAAAAGACCAATACTACAATATGAGAGAAAAGATAGAACCTGTCATGCATATTGTAAGCATTGCCGAAGAAGCCATGAAACAACTCCATATTGAACCTATAATTAAACCCATTCGTGGCGGTACCGACGGCTCACAATTAAGTTATAAAGGCCTACCCTGCCCTAATATATTTGCTGGCGGACATAACTTTCATGGACGCTACGAATACGTACCTGTTGAAAGTATGGTAAAAGCGACCGAAGTTATTTGTAAAATTGCTGAATTAACGGCTTTAGAAAAATACTAAGACCATTTATATTTAAAACACTATTTGTCAGTTCGAGCGATGCCGATTTTTTTATTGGGATGGTATCGAGAACCTAACTCAAATCAGGCCAAGTTATAAAATAATTAGGGCTTTTTTTGCCATTCTTGACACACATTGACACAAATTGACACAAGTGCCCAAAAAAGTAGGGGGTTTTGTTTGAGTTTTGTTCGGCTGCATTTTTGTTAGATGGGATATAGAAGCCCAAGAGGAGGTTGTTATTATATAAACTTAAATAGAAATAAAACATATATAGATCGGAATTTGTGTCATTAAAGTAATGAAAAACATAAAAAACAATATCAAAAGCCTAGCTTCCGATTTTACTTGTGTTAGTTCGCTTCGCTCGTACCTTTTGAAAAATCCTCTCACATAACACAGCTTTTCAAGATATATGTAAACACCAAAAAACAAAAAATCCCGCATGTAGCAGGATTTTTAATCTTTATAGAGAGACCTCACAGGTTTTTAAAACCTGTGAGGTCTTATTTATTATGTGCTTACACAAACAAAGGTCTGCCAGCCATCATAGCATTTGCTTTCACTTTAACAGCTTCTATAACGGCTTCGTTTTCGTGGTTCGCAATAACTTCATCAATAAGTTCTACTATTTCCAGCATATCGGCTTCTTTTAAACCTCTAGTGGTAACCGCTGCGGTACCAACACGAATGCCCGATGTTACAAATGGCGAACGGGTATCAAAAGGCACCATGTTTTTGTTTACGGTAATATCGGCTTTTACCAAGGCTTGTTCTGCTTCTTTACCAGATACGTTTTTGTTACGTAAGTCTATAAGCATGCAGTGGTTATCGGTACCTCCAGAAATAATGTTGTATCCTTTTTCAACCAATGCTTTTGCCATAGTAGCAGCATTCGCTTTTACTTGTAATTGGTAATGTAAAAAATCATCCGTTAAAGCCTCACCAAAAGCAATGGCTTTAGCGGCAATAATATGCTCTAATGGGCCACCTTGATTTCCTGGGAATACCGCAGAATCCAATAATGACGACATTTTACGTAAACTACCGTCTTTTAATGTGATACCAAATGGGTTATCAAAATCTTGCCCCATCATAATCATCCCGCCTCTTGGACCTCTTAAGGTTTTATGGGTCGTAGTCGTTACAATATGGCAATGTGGCATCGGATCGTTTAAAATACCTTTGGCGATCAAACCCGCAGGATGTGAAATATCGGCCATTAAAATAGCTCCAACACTATCGGCAATGACTCTAAAACGTTTAAAATCGATGTCACGAGAATATGCAGACGCACCAGCAATGATTAATTTTGGTTGCTCTTTAGTTGCTATTTCCTGAATTTTATCATAGTTTAAAACACCTGTCTCCTGCTCTACACCATAAAATACAGGGTTATATAATTTACCGGAAAAGTTCACTGGAGAACCGTGTGTTAAATGACCTCCATGTGACAAATCGAATCCTAAAATTTTGTCTCCCGGCGTTAAACATGCATGGTAAACTGCAGTGTTTGCTTGACTTCCAGAGTGTGGTTGCACGTTAACGTATGCTGCATTAAACAAAGCTTTTGCTCTATCAATAGCTATTTGCTCTACTTCATCAACCACCTCACAGCCGCCATAGTAGCGTTTTCCTGGATAGCCTTCAGCATATTTATTGGTTAAAACAGAGCCTGCAGCTTCCATAACTTGGTCGCTAACAAAATTCTCTGACGCAATAAGTTCAATACCGTGTAGTTGGCGTTCTTTTTCAGCTTCAATAAGTTCAAAAATTTGTTCGTCGCGTTGCATAAAATTAATTTCTTGTTAAATATTCGGCAAAAGTAACAAATAGATTAGTTAAATACATCAAAAAACATATATTTACTTCTAAGTTTTTAACGGTTTTATTAACGGTTAAAAGAAATCCAATTTTTATGCGTTTTATTCTATTAAAATGAAAAAAATGTGTAGGTTTGAATTTAATTCCATAAATATTAAACTTTAAAGTTATGCCATTATCAGCTAACAATCCAGATAGAAAATCGTGGTTACACGTCGATAAAAATTCCGATTTTCCCATTCAGAACATTCCGTTTGGCGTGTTTTTAACCCGTGATGACATCATTACTATAGGAACCCGAATTGGAGACACCGCCATCGATTTGGGGGCGCTGCACCAATTAGGGTATTTTGAAGGCATTCCTTTAACCGATGATATTTTTCTTCAGGATACGTTGAATGATTTTATTGCCGACGGTCGTAAAACATGGCGTGCCGTTAGAAATCGCATTGCCGAAATTTTTGATAGCAACAACAAAACATTAAAAGATAACAAACGTCATAAAGAGATTGTCCTTTTTAGGTTGGATGAAATTGAAATGCAATTGCCTGTACAAATTGGCGACTATACCGATTTTTACTCCAGCTTAGAACATGCTACCAATGTAGGTTCTATGTTTAGAGATCCTGAAAATGCCCTATTGCCAAACTGGTTGCATATCCCAATTGCGTACCACGGCCGAAGTTCATCTATCATTCCTTCGGGAATTCCAGTTCACAGACCACAGGGGCAAACGCTTCCTAACGGTACCGATCAGCCTGTATTCGGACCAAGTAAATTGGTGGATTTTGAGCTTGAAATGGCGTTTATTACCACCGTTGCCAACGATTTAGGCGAACCAATTCCTATAGAAGAAGCCGAAGAATACATTTTTGGTTTGGTGTTACTTAACGATTGGAGTGCCCGCGATATTCAAAAATGGGAATACGTACCGCTAGGACCCTTTTTAGCAAAAAACTTCGCATCATCTATTTCACCTTGGATTGTAACACTCGATGCTCTAGAGCCTTATCGTGTTGAAGGTCCCAAGCCTATTAAACCACAGCTGGAATACCTGCAATACAAAGGCAAAAAGAGTTTTGATATTAATTTAGAAGTGGCTATTCGCCCAAATGGCGCTAAAGAAACAGTTGTTAGCAAAACTAATTTCAAATATATGTATTGGAATATGGCACAACAACTAGCTCACCATACTGTAAACGGATGCCCTGTAAATTCTGGTGATATGATGGGAAGTGGTACCATTTCTGGTCCTACGCCCGATTCTTATGGGTCGATGCTAGAACTATCTTGGAAAGGTGAAAAACCACTTAAAATGAAGGATGGTAGCGAGCGTAGTTTTATTAATGATAATGATACCGTAATCATGCGTGGTTTTTGTGAAAAAGATGGAACTCGTATTGGTTTTGGTGAAATGTCTACCAAATTACTGCCTGTTTTCAAAAGAAAATAAACGCGTTCTCAACATTTGAGGATTTAAGTTTTTATTATTTTTATAGTATATTTCTTATAAAACTATAATTATAAATCATTTTAACGGATTTATTAGCGTTTTATCTGTTATTTTAGTATTTTGGCACTTTTATTGGATGACCTCCCAAACAAACCAAATATAGAGACCATGATTAGAACATTACTTTCTACATTACTAATCGCTTGCATCCTATCATGCAGCACCAGTAAACAAATTGAAAAATCCTTAAGTACTGGAAACTACGACCAAGCTATTTACGATGCCATTGGCAAATTACGTACCAATAAGGACAAAAAAGGAAAAGCCGATTTTATTGCCATGCTTCAAGAGGCTTATAGTAAAGCCAACGAACGTGATTTAACTACCATTAACTTTCTGAAAAAGGATAACAATCCTGAGAACTACCTACGTATTTATGATATGTATGTGGGTTTAAACAAACGTCAGGAACTTATAAAACCGCTATTACCACTTGCTATTAATGGTAAAACAGTTAAATTTAATTTAACAGATTATTCCAGCGACATTATCAAGTTTAAAAACGAGGCATCTTTACAAATCTATAACAATGCGTCGGCACTTTTAAAATCCAATAACAAATTGGATGCAAGACAAGCATTCGGCATGTTTCAAGATATAGAAGACATGAACCCGAATTACAAAGACGTGCGTAACCTATTGGAAGTGTCGCATAATAAAGGCATTGATTTTGTATTGGTCGATATGGTTAACGACACCCGAAAAACTATACCAACACGACTGGAAGACGATTTATTAAACTTTAGCACCTACGGACTTAACAATTTATGGACCGTTTACCACAACAACCCCGTTGATAAAGTACATTACGATTATAACATGCGTGTTAATTTAAGAGATATTAACTTATCGCCCGAGCAAATTAAGGAACGCCAAATTATTAAAGAAAAGCAAGTTGTCGATGGCAAAAAAGATTTATTGGATAGCAATGGTAATAAAGTAAAAGACAGTCTTGGTAAAACCATACAGGTTGATAAAATGATAACCGTCCAATGTGAATACTACGAAAGTACCCAGTTTAAATCGGCACAAGTAACTGGAAACGTGGAATATATTGATGTAAAAAATAAGCAATTGGTCGATGCATTTCCTATTAGCAGCGAATTTGTGTTTCAACATATCTTTGCAACCTCTCGAGGAGACAGACGTGCTTTAGAAACCACATTGTTGCCTTTTTTAAATAACCACCGTGTGCCCTTCCCTAGTGAAGAACAAATGATTTATGATACCGGAGAAGATTTAAAAGCTCAACTCAAACAGATTATAAATTCTTATAATCCGAGATAATAAAAAAACTCCCAAATATTTTTGGGAGTTTTTTTATGCTCCAAATCAATTCAAAAGCTCCATCTTCAAAAAATTCCTAATTTCAAAATCTTAATTTTTATAAATACTATAAAAAGAAACTCTTTATTTTAAATATACAAACCAAACATCTTGAACAATAGATTCTCATCTCTTTTACTTTTTTAGTTCAATATCCTATGAAACATTACCTATTATACACAAGGCTTAATCGCTTTTAACAACTATTTACTTAGAATTAAATTCTAATAACCATATATGTTGTTTTTTGTGTCTTTACAAAAAAAAAATCTCTTTTTTTGCTTAATCAATATTTTTTTTAAACTATTTAATCTTTTTTGCTATATTTGTCAACCAGTTTGGTAAACCAGTTTGGTAAACCAACTGTACAAGATACTTAATTAACTAAACTAAAAAAGATGAAAATGAATTTAACACCATCAAAATTGTCCGGAAGTTATAGTACCATTCTTGGACTTAGATTAAGCCTCAAATTAGTTTTAACTATCTGTTTGATACAAAACATTTCAATTGTATTTGGCCAGACCTACAATGCACCTTATGAAATACCCAGATTTCAAGATTTTATAGGCGAATGTAAATTACAAGCGCCTACAAGTTCAACTGCTGCAACTCAAGCAGAGCTTATAGCTGGTTATACATCGAGCTGGTTTTATGTAGCCGATGGCGATAAAGTAGCATTTAATCAGTCTGGATCGAGCAACCGAACCGAACTTCGCGACGAAAGAAATTGGGATCTTACTCAGGGAGATCAGTCTCTTTTTGGAAGAATAGATGTTGTTCAGCAGACATGCGACCAAGTTACGTTGATGCAAATTCATGATGATGCCAATGCTGGTAATGGCCCAAACAAGCCTCTTTTACGCATTTATAAGCATCAAACAAAATCGCCAATAAACCATATTTGGGCAGCTATCAAGACTGACGCGGGCGGACAGAATACTACTCATGTTGATCTTGGAATTGATCCTGGAGGATATTTTGATTGTGAAATCAAACTTGTAAGCGGTAACATGATAATCAATTTCAATGGAGTTGAAAAAGCCAATATGGATGTTTCGTATTGGTCTTACCCAAGCTATTGGAAAGCGGGGGTGTATTTGCAAGATAATGGAGAAGCTACAGCTTATTTTGATGAACTTTATACTGGCACTCCTTCGGGGAACAATTCTCCCTCTGTAAGCATCACATCGCCTTCTAATGGCGTAAGTTTCAATGATGGAGAGAATGTTACCATTTCTGCCAGTGCCTCAGATAGCGATGGTTCTATCAGTCAGGTTGAGTTTTTTGTGAACGGCAACAGCATTGGTGTTGACTCCTCAAGCCCTTATTCAACTAACTGGACCATTGGAGTGGGTTCATTTAATATCACCGCAGTAGCCACAGACAATGAATCTGCATCAACCACGTCATCTACTGTAACCGTAACAGGCAATGGTGTGGGTACCGATCTATATGTTTCCAGCATTGTAACAGGCACACAAAATGCTGGCCAAGGCAAAAAGCATGGGTTGGCCACGGTTACAATATTAGACAATAATGGAGTTCCTGTAGCTAATGCTACAGTTACAGGTACATTTTCAGGTACTTTTAATGAAACAGTAACAGGCTCTACGGGAAGTAATGGAACTGTTGATTTAATTACTTCTGCAACCACCAAAGGTGGGGTATCTGTAGTTTTATGCGTAGATGATGTGACACATTCTACATTGGTGTACAATAGCTCCCTAAATGTGATTACCTGTACTGGATCTTCTGGAAAAATCACCCGGTCAACAAAATTAAAAAATTCACAAAACAATAAAATGGCTTTTGTAGTATATCCGAACCCTGCAACTACATCATTTACAGTTGGACTTACTTTAAATGAAAAAAGCAATTTTAGTGCTAGGGTAATTAGTGTGGATGGTAAAGTAGTAAGCACCATACAGCCGCAAATATTTAGTGAAGGCACCTATCAAGTTACGATCGATGTGTCGCATTTGAATAGAGGCATCTACTTTTTAGAAACCTCTTTGAATGGAGAAAAACTAACTAGGCAAATCGTTAAGAAATAATTGGATTGTTTTAATAACAATAAAAGGCTGTTAATTAGCAGCCTTTTATTGTTATTTCAAAAAAGTGTTGATATTTTACCGTGTATGTTAAATTAAAATATTGAATACCCTAATATCACTGACAATGTTTGATAATTAGAATTCTAATAAACATAATCCTTTAAAACATCTCTACTTGTTTGATATCCTAATTCCAAACTATATCTATCATCATATTTATACCCTAAACCAAATGCAAAATTAGTACTTGTTTTAATTTTTAAATCGGCGGCATTATCGTAATCAATGTTCGAATTTCTATTTGGCGCATCAAAAATATTTAAAGCATTTATGAAAATTTTAGAATTCTCGTTTAAGAAAAAATAATGTCTTATCCCAAAAGGTAATTCAATTGATTTGTAATCGACTTTAGCATTTTCTGTTATTGACCCTATCTTCTGCCTTAAAATATTGATATGTAGGTTCGAACATTACAGCCCATTTATTCTTGTTAATTGGCAAGATGAATTCTGCTTAAATACCAAATCTAAATACTGATTCATTGCTAAAATCTTTATTTTTATAATCATTAATCTTGTTCTCTATTGAAAGAGTTGAACTATTGAAGTCAAATCTAAAACTCAAATTAAATAAATCCCTTTTTTGCTTTTTTTCATAATTGATATATTCATCACCAACATATTTGTTATATTCAACAAAGAAATTAACCAACTTACTTTTTTTATAATCTAAGTATTTAATTTCGTTCATTTTAAAAACTGGGCATTTTAAATCATTCCACAATTGACTTTTAAATTCATTATTTTCTCCAATTTTATTATTCTCGGTTTAATAATATTTATGTATTACCTGATTAATATTACCGTCACTTAAATTGTAAAAGTATCTTACTAAATTTCCAGCTTCATATAGATATAAATTTGCTTTACCCTCAACTAAAACTCTTAAAAACAACAACTCTTCTTTGAAGATTGAGGTTCTGTCAAAACTTATTCTATTTAAATGTTCACTAGACCTATCAATATTTACAGAACTTCTTATGTATTTTGAAATATTGTCTATGCAAAACTCTTTAACGTAATTTATTGTCGCTTTTTTAGGTTCACTATTTTCTGATAATTTATACTCAAATTCAATTGGATTATTTTTCCAATCAACATTCTTGATTAGACAATCAATTTTTTGATTAACATTATTAATGCAATAGCCCTTTTCATAAGAAATTTGAGCATAGCAATTAAGACTTGAAGCTATTAAAAGAAATAAAAATTGTTTTTCATTATTATTTTAATTTGTTGATATTAAATTAGGAGTTTAAATAAAACAACATCGCTACATACACTAACATGGGTATTTGATTATGTCTATTCTCCAAATATGAGGATTTCTTGTAGTTCTTAATCGTTTTGCTGGCAAAAGCAAATTTTCTTACAACATAATAAAAAAATTTATACAAATATTTTAAACATATATAAGAAAATTATTGATTTTAGTGCTTCTCAATAAAATTCACATCGCATGTTTCACAAGTTCACTCGAAATGACAAAATTGAACCGTTACTAAAAAGGCGTCTTACATGTAATAGTAAAAACCTCTTTAGTAATAGGGTGCGTAAATGTAATACGTTCGGCATGTAAATGAAGTCGGTTGGCTTTAACACCATATAAATCGTCGCCCACAATAGGCATTTTTAATCCTTCGCTATGGGCGGCATGGACGCGTAACTGATGGGTACGCCCCGTAATGGGGTAAAAATAAATACGGGTTTTACCGTTTTCGGTAGCTATAACTTGATAGTTGGTGGTAGCAGGTTTGCCGTGGGCGTAGCATACCAATTGTTGTGGACGGTTATCCAAATCTACTCGGAGCGGTAGGTTTATAGTGCCTTCGGTATTGGGCAAAACGCCATCTAACAAAGCCACATAACGCTTTTTTACGCTGCGCTCAATAAACTGTTTTTGCAAATGCTTGTAAACCCGTTGACTTTTGGCTACCAACAACAACCCCGAAGTTGACATATCCAACCGGTGCACCAACAAAGGACCCGTGGCATGAGGCAGGTACTGTTGCATTCTGCTTAATACCGACTCACTAATATTTTTTCCGGGTACCGATAAAAACTCATGAGGTTTGTTTACCAGTAGCAAATGGGCGTCTTCGTAAACAATATCCAAGGCTTGATTAAAAATAATCTGGTCTTCAATGGGGTTATCATCAACCGCCAAACCTTGCATCATGTGGCCCAAAATGGGTTCGCATTTACTACGGCACGAGGGATAAAACTGTTGGTGTTTCCGTACTTCGGACTTTGGCGAGGCACCCCACCAAAACTCTGCCATGGCAATAGGTTGCAATTTGTTTTCATAAGCATATTGAAACAGTTTGGGTGCGGCACATTCTCCCGAACCTGCAGGTGGTATGGATGAATTGGTGTCTTTAAAAATGTCGAGTAAATCTTTAGTATCGCCGTTGGCATTTAAAAATTGATACTGCTTGTGGATACGTTTTTGCAACGATGCCGATAAGGTAGCCCGTTTGGCTTTCAACTCTTTAATGGGTTGCTTTAAGCTATTTAAATGTGACTCTGCTTTCTGTATGCGCTGTTCACCATCCTTTTTTACATGCTTTAACCGTATTTGATAACCAATACTTTGTTGGTTTAAAGTTTCTACAAATTCCTCATACACTTCGGGAGGCATGCTTTGCTTCCCCGCTTCACGTTGTTGATTTCTGTTTTGCTTTTCAGCTTTAATTTCTGCTTTAAACACTTTTAATGCTTCCGCAAAAGCGATTCTACTATTTAAAACGTTTGTTTGTGCCATTTTAAATGCTGGTGCTTGTTCTAAAATCTCAATCTGTGCATTGATGGCATTTAATTGTGCTTCGCCCTTTTTATAAAAACCCGCTTCGTTTAAGGTGTTGTAAACCGTAGGCACAAAACCTTTAAGATGGTTGCTATCTGCTAACTTCCCAGAAAACGCTGCCAAATACCCCAATATACCCTCCGCATTTTTCACCACCATAACTCCAAACATTTTGCCAATTATGAGTCCGCTTTGGTTGGGATCTAACCCAAAATTGTGTGTGAAATCGGTTTGGGTTTCTAAATAGTTTTGAAGTTGTCTTGCTGCCAAGACACTTAACGGATGTGGCTCGTAATAAAATGGAAAGGTGAATTTATTAGGTAAGCTAATGCCCAAATTATTTTCTAAAGGATGAAAAAATGACGTATCGAAATGAGACATAACTTAGTTAAAATGGCTGCAAAGAAACGAAATTATAATAAGTTAGATGATTCTATTTCTTTTCAATCCACCATGCCCATATAACAAATAGCCACATTAAATTTGCAGACCAAGCTACCGCGTTAATAGATGGTGGCGGTGGACCAAGAATATTCATAAAATGAATTAATAAAAAAAAGCCAATTAATGACCAAAATGCTATTTTACGTTCAGGTTTAATAGTTTTTAAATATAAATACCCTCCAAATAAAAAAAGTCCAGTTTCCAAAATAACCTCTATTACCGGTGAGTTCCATAACCCCAATCCTATCTTAACATCACTAAAAGGCGAAAGTTGTAAATCGGGTTTATGTGTAATAAAATCTAAAATCCAATGACTTAAAACCAGACCCCCTAACAATACTGAACCTTTTTTGTTTTTTGTGAAAGCATAATATAAACAGGCAAATATTAATGCCCAAACTACCGACATTAACAAACTATGTGAATACGGATAGGATGTAAAATTTAGCGGCGTTAAAGCCGTGTTGCCTGGTTCTATTTCAAAGGTTTCAATTCCCGCTATTACAAGTATAGGCCATAACAAATCCAAAAACTGAACGGCTACAAACATAATTGCAAGTGATGGTAATTTGTCTATTTTTTTTGCCCCAAAAGCTAATGCGTAATGACCTATAAACATATTTTACGAATCTTTAAATGATACTTATTATCTGAAAAATAACAATCATTAATTTTTCTCAACATAGACCTTAAAATTATTCAGAATAGCTTGCCAACCATTTTCTTGCATTTCCAAAGGATTTTGGTTTTCGGGATCAAAAACTTCAGTCACCGTAGTTGCATTTCCATGTTTTTCAAAAGTCACTAACACTTGTCTGCCATCTACCATAGCGTATGCTATTCTTTTTAGTTCAATAACTTCATCATAAACGCCTTCAAAATCAAAACTCATAGCCCCATCTTTCGACGCCATGGTAGCAGAGAATTTCCCACCTACCCTCAAATCATTCGTTGCTTTTGGGCAATGCCAATCATCTGAAGCAAAATTCCAATTAACAATATGCTCAGGTTTTGTCCAAAAATTCCAAACTTTCTGTAAATCTGTATTTACAACAATTTCTACAGTGATTTTATTCTTCATAATAAACTTCGCTTTAAAATTTAGCTTTAACGAAGTTAATTATTTGCTTTTAAAATGTCAAAAAAACATTTTTAGCCCCTGTTCTTTGTTCACCTGTCAAAATAATTCCCTGAAGTAATTTGCTTTAAGTTTTCTGTAGAATTATTATAGATATAAACCCATGTTTTTACAGGTTGGCTTGAATCAAGATAGGCATCAATCAATATCCGTTTGTATTCATTGCCATGCTCATCCGTATCGCCAATACCTTCATAATCATCTAAAACTTTAAAGGTTTTTTCGGCATTCAAAATTTTAAAAATATGTCCGTAAACTTTATCGTTTGGGTTATCACTCAAAACAGCACCCGGATACCATAAAATTTCATAAAGGTTCCCATTAAAATAACCAGAACCCACAAACTCGGAATGCTGTTCTAAAAATTTAGACATGTCGCTCTCAAAGTCTTTTAACAGTGTGCCGTAAACAAATAAATACTCCGATTCCATGAATGAACTCATCTTGACTTTTTGTTTTTAACCGAAAATGAGATAAAATTATTTAAATAAATGTGCTTAAATCTAAACTATTAATACCGCCATGACTATCGTGTGCCATCACTACACCGTTTTTAATAACCAAAAGTTGAGGCGATTCATGCATAACCTGAAATGCACTAGCTATGTTGTTTGAAATCTCACGGTAGCTCAATATATCCAAATAGTATAAATCGAGGTCATTTTCAGTTTCATTGTAATCGGCTTCAAACTGTTTTATTACCATTCTGCTAATACCACAACGGGTTGAATGTTTAAAAATAACTTGTGTTTTGGTTACCGATTTGTTTTCAATATCTTGTAATTGCCCTAATTCCGTTAAAGGAATCCACGGTAATACGTCTGTTTCTTTTTCTTCAGGTGAACTACTAAATAATTTGTTAAATAACCCCATATTTTGTACTTTAAGAACAATAAGTCGTAATCATTTTAAAATCTTACAAACTGACTAAATGTCGGTAAAACTCAGTTTCTAACCGACATTTTGTCTTTAAAATCGCACTGGTAAGATAATTGACTTATTCAGATTGTAAAAGTAGAATAATAAAAACAGATTCCTTCTTCGAGGGAATGAAAAAACACAAATATGAACTTAAATAATTATACAATAAAATCGCAAGAAGCCATACAGCAAGCACAACAAATTGCCCAAGGTTTTGGACATCAACAAATCGAAAATGAACACCTTTTTAAGGGTATTTTTGAAGTTGATGAAAACGTGCTACCATTCATTTTAAAAAAATTGAATGTAAACATCAACATTCTTGAACAGGCTTTAGACAAACAATTAGAAAGTTTTTCTAAAGTAACTGGTAGTGAGCTCATGCTTTCTCGCGAAGCAGGAAAAACACTTAATGAAGCCGCTATTATTGCTAAAAAAATGAAAGATGACTATGTTTCCGTAGAACATTTAATCATCGCTATTTTTAAATCGAACAGCAAAATAGCCCAAATGCTAAAAGACCAAGGTGTTACCGAAAAAGCCCTAACCGCCAGTATTGACGAACTAAGACAAGGTGAACGTGTAACATCCCAAAGTCAGGAAGAAACATACAACTCCCTAAATAAATATGCCAAAAATTTAAATCAATTTGCTAAAGATGGCAAGTTAGATCCTGTAATTGGTCGCGATGAAGAGATTAGAAGAATACTTCAAATCTTATCACGTAGAACCAAAAACAACCCCATTTTAGTAGGCGAACCCGGCACCGGTAAAACCGCCATTGCCGAAGGGTTGGCGCACCGAATTATTGATGGCGATATCCCCGAAAATCTAAAAGACAAACAAATTTTCGCCTTAGATATGGGCGCCTTAATTGCTGGTGCTAAGTACAAAGGTGAGTTTGAAGAACGCTTAAAAGCCGTTATCAAAGAAGTTACCAGTAGCAATGGTGACATCGTGCTTTTCATTGACGAAATACACACCCTTGTTGGTGCTGGTGGCGGACAAGGGGCCATGGATGCCGCCAATATTTTAAAACCCGCTTTAGCAAGAGGCGAATTACGTGCTATTGGAGCAACCACATTAGATGAGTATCAAAAACATTTTGAGAAAGACAAAGCCCTGGAGCGTCGTTTTCAAAGAGTCATGGTAGATGAACCAGATACCGAAAGCGCTATTTCGATACTTCGTGGTATTAAAGAAAAATATGAAACCCACCACAAAGTACGTATTAAAGATGAGGCCATCATTGGTGCGGTAGAACTATCACAACGCTACATTACCAATCGTTTCTTACCAGATAAAGCCATCGATTTAATGGATGAGGCCGCTTCTAAATTGCGTATGGAAATCAATTCCAAACCTGAAGAATTGGATGTTTTAGACAGAAAAGTGATGCAACTGGAAATTGAAATTGAAGCCATTAAAAGGGAAAAAGACGAAAACAAATTAAAAATACTGCGTTCAGATTTAGCAAATATTAAAGAACAACGCAACGAAATAAACGCCAAGTGGAAAAGTGAAAAAGAGGCGGTCGAAAACGTTCAAAACACCAAGCAAGCCATTGAAAATTTCAAACTAGAAGCAGAAAAGGCCGAACGTGAAGGTGATTATGGTAAAGTAGCGGAATTGCGTTATGGAAAAATAAAAGAAGCCCAAGAACAACTGGAAATACTTCAAACGGAATTACAGGCACAATCAGAACATTCCCTAATAAAAGAAGAAGTAACTTATGATGATATTGCTGAAGTAGTTGCAAAATGGACTGGTATTCCCGTTACCAAAATGCTGCAAAGCGAACGTGAAAAGTTATTGAAATTAGAAGACGAACTACACAAACGTGTGATTGGTCAAGAAGAAGCTATTCAGGCAGTGAGTGATGCGGTTCGCAGAAGTCGCGCCGGATTACAAAATCCTAAAAAACCCATAGGAACATTTCTGTTTTTAGGGACCACAGGAGTTGGTAAAACCGAATTAGCTAAAGCATTGGCAGAATACCTATTTGATGATGAAAACGCCATGACCCGTATAGATATGAGTGAATACCAAGAACGACATGCCGTAAGCAGACTGGTTGGCGCGCCTCCAGGATATGTAGGTTACGATGAAGGTGGACAATTAACAGAAGCCGTAAGACGTAAACCGTATTCCGTGGTGCTCTTAGATGAAATTGAAAAAGCACATCCCGACACCTTCAATATTCTATTGCAAGTACTGGATGAGGGCCATTTAACAGATAACAAAGGACGTGTTGCAGATTTTAAAAACACCATCATCATTATGACTTCCAACTTAGGAAGCCAAATCATACAAGAACGTTTTGAAGCGACAAGAGATATTGATTCCGCTATTGAAGCCGCTAAAATTGAGGTTTTAGGATTGTTAAAACAAAGTGTACGCCCTGAATTTTTAAACAGAATTGATGATATAATTATGTTTACTCCTTTAACCAAAGACAACATAACAGCTATCGTTAAACTACAATTAAAAAGCATTACAAAAATGATTGGACAACAAGGCATCACGTTTGATGCCACCCAAGAAGCTATTGAATATTTAGCCGATAAGGGGTACAATCCAGAATATGGCGCACGTCCTGTAAAACGCGTAATCCAAAAAGACGTTTTAAACGCTTTAAGCAAAGAGATTTTAGCAGGTAAAGTAACAACAGACAGTATTATATTATTAGATGCTTTTAATGATAAATTAGTATTTAGAAACCAAAGTGATTTGGTAACCGAAAAAAATCAAAACAAATAATATCATTTAAGCTTTGAAATTACTGTAACAAAACAATTTAAAAACAGTCTTATAATTGGTTGGTTAGCAAAAGCAACATGATTCTTTTTGTGGGATGATTGTTGCTTTTCGTTTTTCATCTTCATTTAACAAACTTTAACATATCGGTTTTATAATATTTTGATTTTAAACCAGTTAATAAGTTAGTTAATAAAAAACAGTTTTGAAATCGATAAACAGTAACTTAATGTCGGTGAAATTACGTAATTTAGCGATATTGTAAGTCCCAAAACATTACAAAAATTAAACCCTAAAACCTACTTATAGCCATGGATATACCTCAATATATCGACTATTCATTATTAAAAGCAACATCCTCCGAACGTGATGTTATAAACCTTTGCCACGAAGCTAAACTGAATAATTTTTACGCAATTTGCATCAACACCACTTACGTGGCATTAGCAAAACAACTTCTAGAAAACACAGATATAAAAGTATCTGCTGTTGTCGGTTTTCCTCTGGGAGCCATGTCTACTGCCGCTAAGGTTTTTGAAGCAAAAAAAGCGATTGAAGATGGTGCCGATGAAATTGAAATGGTTATGAATTTAGGATATCTTAAAAGCAAAAATTACGTGTCAGTTTTAAAAGATATTGTCGATGTAAAAATAGCCATAAAAAACACGCCTTTAAAGTTGATTTTAGAGATTTCCGAATTAAACAAAAACGAAATTATCAAAGCTTGCAATATTTGCTTAGACGCTAAGGTAGATGTTATTAAAACCTCCAGTGGCTTTTCAAAAGGTGGCGCTACGTTAACCGCTACAAAAATTATCAAAAAGACCATAAAGGATCGAGCCCAAATAATGGTTTCTGGTGGCATAGATGACTTTGATACAGCTATTAAATACCTAGAAGCTGGTGCCGATAGAATTGAAACCTCAATCAATATCAACAATATAAAAACACCCAACAACTCGCTTCAAAATAGAAACGTAAAAGTCTATAGAAAATATTTAGAAGCTGCCCAAAAAGAAAGTATTCTGGAGACCAATGCAATAAGCTACAATGGGTAATTGTTAAAAGCCCAAAATACACACAACAGTCCTTCACATAAGACAGCCCTTCGCATAAACTTGATATAGGCAGTTTGATTGTAAATTCAAAACAATCAAACTGTCTATTTATATAATCCCCAATGGTCAACCACCTCGGGGTAAGCCCACGAGACATTCATAGGAAGAACATTAAAATTCGAGGCAAACTTCGGAGCATTCAAATCTCGATTATCGAGTTAATCCAAAGAATTGTTAATACCTTTGGCATACAACTATACCAATAAGTTTAAAACATGACATTTAACATATTTGGATAGGTCGATATGCCTTAAATTTGAACTACATTATGAAACACTTAAGTAGTTATATAGATCACACTCTTTTAAAAGCAACAGCCACAAAAAGCGCTATTATACAACTTTGTAACGAAGCAAAGCAATATCAATTCCATGCTGTCTGTGTCAATTCCTGTTATGTAACATTGGCAAAAGACCAACTAAAAAACAGCGAAGTAAGTGTGTGTTGTGTTATTGGATTTCCTTTAGGCGCTATGAGTACCCAAGCCAAAGTGGCCGAAACAAAACAAGCTTTAAAGGATGGTGCAGATGAAATTGATATGGTCCTGAACATTGGTTTACTAAAAAGTAAAGATTTTGATGCCGTTTGGAAAGATATCGAAGCAGTAAAAAAATGCCTGCCACATCAGATTTTAAAAGTCATTTTAGAAACATGCTACCTTGAAGACCTCGAAATAATTAAAGCTAGCGAATTGGCTATACAAAGTGGTGCCGATTTTTTAAAAACCTCAACTGGTTTTGGAACTGGAGGCGCCACTTTTCATAGCGTAAACCTTATGAAAAGTGTCGCCAATGGAAAAGCAAAAATTAAAGCCTCCGGAGGCATAAAAGATTATCAAACAGCATTAAAATATATTAATTTAGGTGTTGAACGCATAGGAACCTCATCTGGAATTGCCATAGTTACAGGAGAAACTTCAACAGAAAACAACTATTAAACAATGATCTCAAATTAAGTACATTTCCAACTTTTTAACTTTTTAACTTAAACTAATGAGCATACATATAGAAGCTAAAAAAGGCGATATTGCAGAAACCATCTTATTGCCAGGAGATCCATTACGAGCTAAATGGATTGCGGAAACGTTTTTTGAAAACCCTATTTGCTTCAACCAAATACGAGGCATGTTAGGATACACAGGAACTTACAACAACAAACGCATATCGGTTATGGGAACGGGTATGGGCATACCTTCTATCTCAATTTATGCTCACGAACTTATAACCGAATATGATGTAAAAAACTTAATTCGTGTGGGTAGCGCAGGTTCGTACCAAAGCCATATAAAGATTAGAGATATTGTATTGGCTATGGCGGCATCATCAAACTCGGGTGTGAATGAAATTCGATTTAGTGGTGCAGACTACGCCCCTACTGCCAATTTTGAACTCTTTCAAAAAACTGTTGAAGTTGCAAAATCTAAAAACATTGCTATTAAAGCTGGCAATGTTTTTACATCAGACGAATTTTATGCAGATGATTTTGAATCCTATAAAAAATGGTCCAAGTTTGGAGTACTTTGTGTTGAAATGGAGACCGCTGGCCTATATACGGTAGCAGCAAAACATCATGTCAATGCTTTGAGTATTTTAACAATTTCAGATTCTTTGGTAACTGGTGAACGAATTACTTCCAAAGAACGGGAAACCTCTTTTAAGGACATGATTGAAATAGCTCTGGAGCTTGCCTAGACCCATTTAAAATGTATGACGCTTCCAGTAAACTTTTGAGCCAAAACATTAATAGCCGATTCTTTAAGCTGAAGCACCCTGGGATAACCGCCTGTTGTTTGACAATCACGCATTAAAATAATCAGTTTCCCAGAAGGTGTTAATTGAACCGTTCCAGGCAGTACCGCAGATGTTATAATGGGCTCTAGATTATTTTCTAAAGGTTCTGAAAGCTGATACGCCATACGGTTATTATCTTTTGAAATGGTAAATTCATTTTGAAGCAAAAATGCCTGCTGATTGTTAGATAAAAAATCAAATTCAGGACCTTTATAAACAGCTATATTTTTAGTTGTAAAATGTTCATTTTTTACTTTAATTAATGCGTTTTTAGAGCTTGTAAACAAATTACTTATAAAAATTTCAAGTTCATCATTTTTAGAAAGTTTAAATCGCTCGGTAATACCTTCATACATACTTCTGCTGTCCATTATTTTTTCGGTTTTAAAACCACCCAAAACAGCTAAATAGCTACGAAATCCTCTATTCAATTTACCAAAAGACAACACGTCTCCTGCATTTACTTTTATAATTTTATTAAGATGGATAGGGCTATCGTTCAGTTTAGGCGACATATCTGCGCCCGAAATACAAATACATGTCTCATTGTTAAATTGAAGTGTAGCACCCGCCATGCTCATTTCAATAACCGCTGCACTTTCCTCGTTACCTAAAACATGATTGGCTAATGCTGCCGAATACGCATCCATAACCCCCGAATATGGCACACCATACTGTTGAAACCCCATCCGTCCTAAGTCTTGAATGCTCGAATACAGCCCTGGGCTTAACACTTTAATCATACCATACCTCACTTTCCAATTGGTACACACCATCTTCTACTAAAGCCTTAATAGCTTTGTATTCATTTAAAGAAATGGGTTCAAAAACAATCTTGTCGCCTGCTTTTGCAAAACAGGGTTGCTTTAATTTCGGATTAAAAAAATCGAGAGGCGAATTACCAATAACATTCCAACCTCCAGGACTCACAGTTGGGTAAACGCCGGTTTGGTTACCTCCAATAGCTACTGCACCTTTTTCAATTTGCAATCTTGGGGTTGATTTTCTGGGAATGTAAAGCGACTCATCCAAACCTCCTAAATATAAAAATCCGGGTAAAAAACCAATAAAATAAACAGTATAAACAGCTTCGGAATGTTGCTTGATAATGGTTTCTTTTGACAGCTTTTTTTCCAAAGAAATCGCCTCTAAATCAATCGCAAAAACGACATCATAACACACAGGGATTTTCCATAAAACTGACACACTGTCATTGTGTGATTTTAACGATTTATATAAGTTTTCAAGATAATTTACCTCATTTTTTAAATTCCTACAAACAGAATCATAAATGATTAATAACGAGTTATATGTGAGTTTTAATTCAACAATAGGTTTAATACTATTTTTTTCTATTTCTGTTTTAAACGCAATAATATCTTTTAGGATTGTTTCATCAATAACCGCTGGCCATTCCACCAAAATAGAACGCTCACCAAACGGTTTATATGTAAGATTGGAAGCCATTAAATTTACAAGATTTTAATACCTACCGTTTCCAAATTCATACGTAATTTTTTAAGTAATTCTGCCGCATGCAAATGATCGCCATGCACACAAAAAGTTTCTGCTTTTATAGCCACTTCTGTACCGGTAACTGTTCTTACTTTTCGTTTATCAATCATATGAAACACATGTTCAAACATCGTATCTGAATCATGAATAAGCGCATTACCTTCACTACGGGATACTAAGGTTAAATCATCATTATAATTCCTATCGGCAAATACTTCGTATGTAATTGGTATATTATTTTGAAGTGCTAAGGTTTCAATAACCGACTTATAAGGCACATAAAGTTTTACTGGTAGCGCTATACTTTTCATTACTTCAATAATAGTAGTAGCAATTTTAGTATCTGTGACCGCCATATTATACAATGCACCGTGAGGCTTTACATGGTGCAATTGGGTGTTTTCTTCTTGCACAATGGTCATTAAATTACTTATTTGTTCTTTTAACGAGGCAAACAAAGCTACACAAGGCATATCCATAGGGTTTCTGCCAAAATTTTTCAAATCAGGAAAGGAAGGATGCGCTCCAATTTTAATGCGGTGCTGCTTCGCTAATTTAACCACTTTACGCATGGTTTTACTATTGCCTGCGTGTCCGCCACAAGCAATATTGCATGACGATACATAAGGCATTAATAGCGATTCGTTGCCAATGCCTTCTCCTACATCTACATTTATATCAACACTTTGGGTTTGCACTAGTTGTGTTTTATATTGAACTCATCTTGACTTTTTCTATTTCCTAAAACCTGCCTGCCGGCAGGCAGGAATGGCTAGAATCCGCTCATATTTCGCTTTTTTTTATGCTTAACTCTGCTATGCCTTTCAAAAAGTACCTCATCTGTGCAAATTTTATCTCATTTTCGGCTAAAAACAAAAGTCAAGATGAGTTCATTATTTAGAAACAGTGTTCAACGCATAAATAGCAAAGCTACCTAACCAATGCCCACCTTCGTAGCTATCTTCAAAAATACTAGGCAATGAATAATTAATAAGCTGATTCGCCATATTTTTTAAGTGTTTATATTCTGGCAAGTTTTCTGCAATGGTATTTAAACACCAAGCTCGAGAAAAATTGACGCCATCTAGGTGCACCAAACTACCGTCTTTTCTATCGGAAACCTTTCCCGTTTCTAATATAAAGCTTTTATTTTTCAATTGTGGTAAAAATTCATCTAACCAGGGTTTAAACGTTTCTTTAGTCAATATACGTTTCATTAACGCCGCTTCTTCTAAACATGGCGATAAAAAATCGGTACCACCGGGTTCCCAAATAATTGGGCAGTCTGCATCTGATAAATAAAAATCCTTTGCACGTTGTTCAATAATCAATTTTAAAGCGGTATTATTTACCGTATTAGCATAATCCCATGCAAAACTCAACCCGAATGCTGTGTTTGGGTGTTCGCCTACCCGAATGGGGTAATTTAATTTGGGTAAAAACTCCATGTATTTACCTATAACCAGATCGGTTAAGGGTTGCAAATTACTTTCTAATTGTCTTGCTGTTTCACTATCCCAAGTATGCAATGCTTCAGCTAATTTTAATAACCACGCCCATCCATAGGTACGCTCAAACGATTTGTTATGATTTCCTAAAAAATAAGCCACTTCGGTTAGGATGTTTTCCTTGGATATGTTTTGAAGTAAGCGTTGCTCAATGGCTTTAGCGTTTTCTAGCTCTGGAAACTGTTTTAACAAACTTACCAGGCTCCAATGCCCATGTACCGATGAATGCCAATCAAAACAGCCGTAAAACGCCGGATGCAAGGTGTTAGGCGATTTTAAATCGGCAGCACTTCCCAAGGTTTGTGATAATCGGTTTGGATATTCGATATTTATACAATGCAAAGGTAATTGCGCCAACTTATTGGCTTGTTCTAAATTTAGAATAGGGATTGTTTCTTGTTTGATTTCTGTGATTGTGGATTGCTTTTGCGAATTGTTGCAACTGAAAATTAAAACAACTAATAAAAATGAATGGTATTTCATAAAAGATCAAAATTTTATTTCAAGTTCTAAAAACTAATACTCTAATGTATGCAAAAAATAATAACTTCGATTGCTAAAACAAAAAGTCTTAACCAAATTAGTTAAAAGATCTTACTTATTTTTATAGGCGTTTAGACCTCCCACGTTAGCTATTGGTTTTATTAATATTTATTCGAAAAATACCATCTTTTTCATTAACATATCGAAGATTGTCCCCATATTTGCCCTCTTATTGTATCTAAAATGACATTCATTCAGGTAATCTTGCATATGTTCTTTGCTACAATGATGATGAATTCCTCTTAACCAACCTTTGATATTCATTATATGAATATGTAATTCTTTAAAATTCTTTCCTTCATCAGAGGCAACTTGTTTGAGTTTAGTAAATTCATTTTTCAAAGGCGCATACCAAGACTGTAAGGTACTTGATTTCATATATTAAACGTTTGTAATTTACTAGGGACTCCACCACAATGTAGAACTACTTCTTTTATTATTTCATTTTGTAATTGATTGCAAAATAACATTTTGGGTATCTTGTATCCTTTTAACTTATTGAGCTTTATATAGCTCAATAGCAATATTGATGCAATTAAAATTATATAAATCATCACTTGAATTCTATTCCATTGTCATGATAAATAGTGCTTAAAGTTCAATTCTTGTTTTATGAACCTAAAAAACGTTTAATATCCCAACGGCTTTTGTAAATTTCCGCTATTTGATTTGCCGTAAAACCATCTTCTGTCAGATTGCTTAAAAACAATATTTTTTCTCCATCGGATTTCAAAATCCCTTCAACCAATCTAAAAACTATTTTAGTCTTTTTTTCTTTGCAGCAAAGATGGACCCTACTGTGCTTTGTCAATTTTAGAATGTTATTTTCAAATTCCAAAGGAGTTACTTCACTTCCTTTTTCTATTTCATATTTTGATGATTTATAAATCCGGGTCACAAAATATTTATGGCCATCACAGAGTTCAACCATTTTTTTTCGATCTTTCATTCTTCTATCGAAAACCGCTATATCTTTCTTATTGTCCATATATTCTTCCAGAATGTCTCCCAAAGCCAAATCTTTACTGATCATTTTTTGGTCTTTGTAAAACTTAACATTAAATGGCAATCCATTAAAACCAACTGTGAACTTTATACTGTTTTTCCCTTGTTCTCCTTTTTTGTTTTTTTGACCATTTTGTATTCCAAAGCTTAATAAAGAGGCGGACAGACTTGTGATTTTCGAATCGTATAAACTTAATTTTATTTTGTCTTTTTCATTAAGCTTATCCTGAAAAACCGTAACCGTATGCACAGGGAAGGTTGACAGGCAATACAGATATTTTAAAGCTAAGGTATTGGACGATCATAAAGCTCAGGGTACGGACCAAACTTTTGTTGGCCCTATTGATGATGAGCAAACCATTGTCTTTACGGACAAAAGCACTTCGTACATTAATATTGCTGATTATGTGGAAATTCATATGACAGAGAAATCAAGTGCACAAACAACCAAAGAAACACTAAAATGGGTGCATATAGCAATAAGTAATGCTAAAAGAAACTTTGTAAGGACCTATCACAGAATCAAGAAAAAGTACTTGCAGTTATATCTAAATGAGTTTGTTTACAAACTTAATAGAAGATAGATACTTTGGTGAACGAATCTTCGATAGGCTCGTTATTGCTAGCATTACAGCTAATGGACATTAAACGGATATACAAATCATTTATTTTTTATCTCGTTAATTCTTTGTCGAAATTAATATGAATTAGTTGTTTTTTTTAATATTGAAGTAAAACCATGACAGTACAGGTAAGTTAATCCTTTTAATTGTATTTTATTTGTAAATAAATATTTTCTTTTAGAAAGAGATTTAAAAAAAAACTAAAACTAATTATAATTTAATTTTTTTACTTTAATTACCTATTGGTATATCTTATTTCTTCAATTGACGACTTTTTTATTCGTCTTATTTAGAGAAAATGAAAATTTATATAATGAAAAAAGGACACCTTATTATTGCATTATTACTTTTGACATCTTGTGGGAAGAGTTCAAAAAAATTAAATCATGCCTTAGAATTATCTGGTAACAACAAACAAGAATTACAAAAAGTATTAAATCATTACTCTGAAAGGGAAGAAGATAAGCTTAAATATAAAGCTGCTGTTTTTTTAATAGAAAATATGCCAAAAAAAACCTATAGAACCTATAGTCCTTTTTTAGATGAGTTTATGCATCGAGTGGATAATATTAATAATTATTTAGAAGTACATAATTTGAATAAAGGTATTGATAATGATGATTTGAATAAAATATGGGGTAGATGTAAGCGTAGGGGAAGTAGCGAATTGTTTGAGCAAAAGTATGACCTTCTAACAATAAACTCAGAGCTCTTAATAGATAATATTGATGAGGCTTTTTTGGTTTGGGAAAAAGTGCCTTGGGCATCTAGTTTTACTTTTGAACAATTTTGCGAATATGTTCTACCATATAGAAGTTCAGATGAATATCCGACTATGTGGAGAAAAGAAATTAACCAAAAATATAATTGGGCGTTAGAAAAAAATTCAAAAAAAAGTATTGTTGAAATTGTAAAACAAATTAATGATAGTACAAGTTGGTTTAAATATTTGCAAAGAATGACACATATTTCTGGGACAAAAATTTCAGATGTTTATAAAATTGGAGGTGGAGTTTGTAGGCAACATTCTAGTTTGAAAATATCTGCTCTAAGAAGTTTAGGTATTCCAGCAGCCAATGTGTCGGCTTTAACAGGGACTAGTTGGGTTTCTATATTAAATGAAGAAGGAAAAACTTTAGATTATGGTAGCCATTTTGCGCCGGTTATTGGGAAATATTATCAAGAAGAGAGGAAAAGATATTGGCCAAAAGTTTTTATGGATACTTATAGTAATAACCCTTACCCGTTTAAAGATACTCCTATTGAGGATGTGCCTCCTTTTTTCAGGAATATTAATAAAAGAGATGTAACAAGTAAACATATTCCTTCATCAACGGTTTCGGTTAGTATCACTATTGATCCTCCAAAAGAAACAAAACATGTTTTTTTAAGAATTTTATATATGAAAAAATGGTATGTAGCAGATTGGGGAGAAATAAATAGGAATACAGCAATATTTAAACAAATGGGAATTAATAATATTTATTTTCCCAGTTATTATATTGGAGGTGTTTATTATCCCGCTGCTAAGCCTTTTTATCTTAGAAATGATGGTACAATGAAATTATTTGAAAATGAATCTACAATTATTGAAAGAGTAAAACTAACAAGAAAATATCCTTTAAATATTCCTGAAAGAAAATATAGTAATCTTATGGTTGGAACTCGATTTGAAGGAGCTGATAACCCTGACTTTTATAATAGTACTTTGCTTGCTAAAATAGAAAGGACTCCTCAGATTATAGAGGAGTTAAAAGTTTCTCTGAAGAATAAATTTAGGTATGTGAGATATATATCAGATACTTTAATGGGGGTTGCGGAAATTTCATTTTTGGGAAAAGACGAAAGCTTGTTTAAAGGAAAAGTATTACATAGCAATAACATAAATAAACAGGATGCTATAAATGCATTCGACCTAGATATTAGAACCAATTGTAATAATGATAAAGGTTTAATATTAAATATACATAATAATGCACATAATTATATTAATGAAGAATATAAGAATTCATATTTAGATTCTTGGATTGGTTTAGATTTCGGGGAGCCTAAACAGATTCAATTTGTTAAGTATCTATTTCGAAACTCTTTTAACTCGGTAGAACCTGGTGCTGAGTATGAACTTTTTTATTGGGATGATAAGTGGAAATCCTTGGGAAAAAAAATAGCTGAACAAAATTATTTATTTTATAATATACCTAAAAACACTGTTTTGTTGCTAAAAAACATGGCTGGTGGTACACATGAAATTCCTTTTTTTGTAGAAAATGGAGAAATTATTTTTAGTAGTTATTTTAAATAATAGATTAAATAAAATATACCTTTTAAAAAGCTCGAGATGCATATTGAAAATTATAAACGTTAGTGATAATTAAAATGTATGAAAAAGATATATAGGGTGTTGATAATAGAGAATGATAATTTAATGATAGATGCTTATAAGCATGCCTTTTCTTGTATTGAAAAGGAATTTGGAAACATATTATTTGTTTTAGATCTTGTTAGAAGCCATGATGAAATGGCACTTAATAAAATTAAAAAAGCTTCGAAGAACAATAATCCAGAAATGATTTTTTTAGAAATTCCATTATCTCATTCGGATTATAATAAAGTAATTAAAAGAGAATGTTTAGGTGTTAAAATAAATAAATTTTTACCAAATACGAAAGTTATTGTAAGTACTAAATTTTCTAACAATAACATGTTACATTATATAATTAAATCAATTAATCCATCTGGTCTTATAATAAAAAGTGATGTAGGTTTTGACGATATTATTTACGCAATTAAAGATGTTCTTGGTAACAAGACATATTACAGTCAAACAGTGCTTCAATATTTTAAAAATAAGGTTAAACATGATATTGTTTTAGACCATATAGATACTTTAATATTAAACGAAATATCTAATGGATCCAAAATGAAAGAATTGCTTCAATTAGTGCCTTTAACTAAATCTGGAATTGAAAAGCGAAAAAGATTAATTAAATCTTCTTTTAAAGTTTCTTTAGATAACGATAGAGATATGATTATTGCTGCAAAAGAAAAAGGGTTTATTTGAGAACACTTTTTGCTATATAAACTCAAAAGCTTACTTTTTGTAAGCTTTTTTTATACCAATCCAATTAGTAAGTGTATTTTTTCCTGACTTCCGCACTTAAATTTTGCAATTTCAATAATCTATTGATTTTAAGTTGCTTATATTTTTTGTAATTTAAATTCGGGTGTCCCAGAAACAATTTTTCACTATTTTTGCCCAATGTTCGTTAGAAAAAAGCGAAATAAATCTGGAGTTATTAGCATACAAATTATTGATAAAAGTTCCGGAAAGTACAAACTAGTAAAAACCATTGGCAGTAGTAGCGATCCTTTTGAGATTGAACGATTAGTTTCAAAAGGGGAAGAATTCATCAAAGAAACCGCGGGTCTAAAAGAGTTTGATTTCAATAATTTTGATGCAATTTATGCACAGGTGCTAACTTCAGTTACGTCCCACAAATTGGTGGGCATAGACTTGGTTCTAGGAAAAATTTTTGATGAGATTGGTTTTAACCACATTGAAGATGGGCTGTTCAAAGACTTTGTTCTGTATCGGCTAGTGTATCCAAAAAGCAAGTTAAAGACCACGGAATATTTGTACCGATTTGCACGGAAAAGTTATTCTGAAGACGAAATCTATCGCTATATGGACAAGCTTTACAATACACAGAAAGAGCTTGTACAGCAAATTAGTTATGAGCATACATTAAAGGTTTTGCCGCAAGGCATTCAAGTTGTTTTTTATGATGTCACAACGATTTGTTTTGAAACGGATTATGAAGACGATTTGCGAAAAACAGGTTTTTCAAAAGAAGGAAAACATCAAAACCCCCAAATAGTACTTGGCCTGTTGGTGAGTTAGGGCGGCTATCCATTGGCGTATGACATTTTTGAGGGCAAACAATACGAAGGGCATACGATGTTGCCCATTATCAATGACTTTAGAGAGAAATATAACCTTGAGAAACTGGTTGTGGTTGCTGATTCTGGATTGCTGTCAAAAGCTAATATTGATGAATTGATGGCCAATAAACACGAATTTATTTTAGGTGAA